>CAVTGM010000009.1:0-116889 GCA_963734285.1 uncultured Actinomycetes bacterium
GCGGACGGCGATGTCGCCGGCGGCGTTCACAAGACACGGGCCGATGCGCGGGAGAAGCTCGCACACCCGTTCGGCGGCCCACCCCTTGACGATGCCTCCGAGGTCGAGGCGGACGCCTGCGCCCAGGCGCACGGTGCGCGTCTCGCGATCGACGCAACCGCACCGCCTGCCGGGCTGTAGGAGCCGCAACCTCGGCCTCGACCGGCACTTCAGCGAAGGTGCGGTCGTACCCTGCGGAAACGAGCGCGTCGTGGACCGTGGGATCGAAGCGGCCGCTTGTGCGCTCCCGCGCGGCGAGCGCGAGCTCGACGACCTCGACGAGATCGTCGTCGCAGCGCGAGCGCGGTGGCATTGAGACGCGAGAGGCGCGACGTCGGGCGGAAGCGCGAGAAGCAGCGGTCGAGGCGTGCGAACTCGGCCTCGACCGCGGCGAAGGCGTTCTTCGGGTCGCGGTCGGCGACCACGAGGCACTCGATCGAGACCGCCATCGACGTGAACCGGTGCCGCCGGAACTCGTCGATCACGGGTGCGAGCTGCTCGTCGCAGTGACGGGGGGAAGCGCGACGACTCGCACCTGCGGCGGGAGCGTCACGCACACGGGTGGCCGTCGTAGGCGACGCTGCAGCCGCGGTTGCCGGCGGTGGGTATGACGTCGACTGCGCGGCGATGCGTGCGGCGGCGGCGCGAGCGGCCGCGACCTGCTCGCTCTGCCGGCGTCGTACGAGTGCGATTGTGTGCTCGCGCAGGCGAAGGCGGCGCTCGTACGAATGCCAGCGCTTCGCCACGATCTGCCGCACCTGCACCGCCTCGCGGCGAAGCGCGCGCTCGCGCGCCGCGAGGACGAGGATGCGCGGGTCGGTCCGTATCGGTGCCGCCGCCGTCCACGGCCGGGCGGCGATCGTCACCCACAACACAGAGAATGCGAGCAGCGTCACGGCCGCGGCATAGAGGCGGGCCGTGTGGCTGCGCATCAACCGTCCCCGCCGGCGCCGTCGTCATTGGCGCCGTCGTCGCTCGTTGCGCCCGACGACGATGTCGTCGTCACCGGCGGCGCCTGCACCGTCGTCACGACAGGCGCGGGCCGGACGTAGCGCACGGTCGGCGTCGCACTCGCGACGGCAGATGCCGCGGCAGACGCCGAAACGCGCGTCGTCGGGGCAGCGGGGACGGTAACAGGCGCGTAGTGAGGAATCGGGGGAAGGGCAGGCGTTTCCTGCCGACGCGCGCGCATCAGTGCGGCCGCGTAACGATCGAGTCGCGCCCGCCGGGCGGCGACGGCAGCACTCGCGACGCGGGGAGGCGCCGCCGCGGCGGCCCCGAGCCGCACGGTCCTCAAAGCCGCCGCAGTCCCGGACGCACCGCCGCCGGCGAGTAGCAGTGCGACCGCCAAGGCGTGCTTTCGCTCCATCGTCCCTCCTCGCTCGCTTGCCCGTCGGAAGAGAGAGGCGGAATCCCTGAAAAACCTGCGGCGCCCCGGACGGGCTCGGCGTGGCTGATCACGGTCGGAGCTGAACTCGTTCTGCTGATCCCCTCGCATGTGCCCGCCACCGTTCACGCGCTGCGCGTCGGCGCGTCCTGGTAGACGGCGTGTAGACGGAACATCGGAAGCGCCTAACCCGCTCGGCCGAAGATGCCGCGAGCCCGCTTCCCGAAAGGCCCCGCGCTTAATGCCCCCGGGCCGGATCGAACGGCCGCACGCGGTTTAGGAACGCGCGTGCGCGGCGTGAGGAGTGCCCGCATACGCCCCGGTTTCGCCTTCGAAGTGTGCGGTGTGCGCCAGTGTTTGCGCCAGTCGCGGTCGCGTCAACTGAGAGCACGCTGGCGCAGACGCTGCCGCTGTGTCGCGCCACATAGCCGGGCTCCGTCCTGAGACGCAACAACCCGCCAGGCTGCCAGGGAAGCTTCTGGAAGGCTCAACAAACGTGGTCGGGCGCCGATCACGCCAACACACGCGCAGTCCACAAGGAAGTGGACGATGCAGATCACCTCTGTTACGCGCTGTCTACAAGGAAGTGGACGATGCAGATCACCTCAGTTACGCACAACCCGGTGAACGCTGGGCCGGCTCGGCTTACCCAGGCAAGCGTCTCCGCTGCGGCTCTGAAGGCGGCGGTCGGCGACGGCGATGGTCGGACCGGTGCAGCAGCCCTGAACGACGGTGACGCCGCATCGAGCGCCGCCCGCCTTCAGGCGATCGACGTCAAGGCCTGATCCGGCAACTACGGCGGCCGGCGCGCGAACGGTCAAGCGCGCGCCGGCCGCAGTCCGCTAGCCCACGCGGCTATTCCTCCGACGTTCTCGAACTGCACTGGCCCTTGGGTCGCGATCCTCCGTCGGAGGACATTCCCGAACAGTCGCGCATGTCAGCGATTCTCCGCCGCAGTCGGCGTATCGAGCTACGGGCGCCCGATGGTGTCGCGATGTGCGATCAGCAGCGAGTGGGGAGGCGCGAGGTCGAGCCCGTCGGGATCGTTGAGGTAGCCCGGGGCGCGTCCGGGTACGCCGCTGTGGCCGTACTGCCACACGATGCGGTCCGTTCGAGGGTCGATGACGATGACGCGGTCGTTGCCGTCGTCGTTGAGGAGGACGTCTCCGTTCGGGAGCGGCGTTGCGAGCGAGGGGTGATCGAGCGGCGGGTCGCTTCCTTTCGGTTCGTACCGCCAGCGGATGTAGCCCTGTCGATCGAACATCTCGAGACCGCCCGGACTTGTGTAATCGACTGCGAGGTAGAGACCGGGTCTGACCTCGTTTGTGTCCGACGGGTACGTGAAGCCGGGCGGGTGCCAGGAGCGGACGAGTTTGCCGGCGAGTGTGAGCTCGTCGACCCAGTCGCCGTTGATCTCCGTGACGAGAAAGTGACCGTTACGCATCGGGAACGCGCCGTTGGGGCTGCCCCAGTGGGCGGGAGGGGCGTGGTAGCACGCCTGCGTCGTCGTGCCGAAGATGCGGCTTGGTGCGTGCTGTCCGAGGCGGATGAGGAGCAGGCGGCAATTCTTGATGTCGGCGACGATGACCCACCCGCCCGGGAGCAGCATCGCGTCGTCGGGATTCGAGAGATGGTTGGGGCCGCTGCCCGGCACGCCTGGCGTGCCGTACCGGTACACGACGCGACGGCTTGCGATGTCGACGACGGACAGGGCGGAGTCGTTCTCCTGCGTCACGATGATCTGCTTGCCGTTCTCGCTGAAGAACGCGTCGTCGGGAGACGGAAGCGTCTGACCGCGCCGCACGTCTCCCGGTCGGGGGAACTGCCACACGATCCGGCCTCGCGGATCGACCATGACGAGCCGGTTGTTACCGCGATCGGCGATCAGGACCGGTCCAGGCAGCGCGCTCGTGTCCGAACCGGCGACCAGATGAGACTGCTCGAGGTGACGCACGACCCGAGGTGAAGCCGGCGCACCGCTTCGGTGAGACGGCTGACCGCCCGCGCACGCCGAACAAACACTGGCGAGCAGCACTGTGCAGAGGACACGAAGAGTCATCCGATACCCGCTGGAGATGCTGAGACCTGCGAGAAGCACGCTCATCCGCAGAAACCCGTGTTTCCTTCGGATGCGTGTTCGGGCCTCCCGCCCGATGCTCGGCCTGGTCGTGTTCTTCCCCGGCCCACTCATGCGTCGAGTCCTACTTGCGGTGCTCGTGGCGCTGGGCGTCGTCCTCGTTTGCGGGTTCGCGCCGACTCCGAACGGTCCGGTGTACGGCGGGGTTCCGGGGGCGCTTCCGGTGGGATTCCACTACGTCTACAACGACGCCTACACGGGGTGGCCGGTGGCGCCGGTGCATGCGCAGCATCCGGTGCGGGGGTCGTTTCTCGACCCGCGCGGCCTCGACGACACCGGCAGGTCCGGATACCACTTCGGCATCGACGTCAGCGTCGACGACCAGCACCCGGAGCAGGGCGCGCCCGCCGGGCTCTCACACCGCGTCTACGCGATCGAGTCGGGAACTGTCGACCAGCCAAGCGGAAACCTCGCCCGGCCCTGCCTGGACCGGCGCTTGGAGGTCGGCCATTTCGACTACTGGCACGTCTCCACGATCGTGCACCAGGGCGAGCACATCCGCGCGGGCCAACAGATCGGCTGGTCCTGTCTTGGCGTGTGGCATGTCCATGTCTCCGAGTGGCAGAGCTTCCGAGGCGCACGCGTCTGGGTCAACCCGTTGCACAAGGGCGGACGGCTCGCTCCGTACACCGACACCGCGCCCCCTGTCGTGCACGCGCTGAGCTTTCACACGCCTCCGGCGCGCGCCTGGATGCCGACGAAGAGCCTCGCCCAGCCCGACACCTCAACCGTCCTGCAACCGTCCGCGCTGCACGGCCTCGTCGAGCTGCGCGCCGACATCGACGACCCTCAGTCGTTCCTCGGCTTCCTAGCCCGGAACCCTGCTTGGCCGACGCAATTCACTCCTTACCGGGTCACCGTCACCATTCGGCGCGCGTCCACGGGCGCCCTGGTCATGAACCGAACCAGCTTCCGGGCCGACCAGCTTCCGCAGACGCCGTACATCGTCCACTACGCGCCCGGGACGATCGAAGACGAAAACATGCCCGAGTGCGTCGGACCACCCGCGCACACCCACTGCGCGGGCGACAACCTGGCTGCGCCCCTTCTCCCGGTTCAAGCACGAATACTGGAACACCCACACCGTGGCCAACGGCGCCTATCTGCTCACCGTTCGCGCGTACGACGTCGCCGGAAACCGCGGCAGCCGATCCGTGACCGTCACGGTCAGGAACTAACGCCTTAACACACGCTCAACGACTGCTCACTGGTTTCCGGCATACCGTGCTCCTGTGTGGTGGGTGCGCATCATGCTTCGTCGCTTTGGCTGGCCAGCGCCAGTTGATCGCGAATTCGCCGATGTTCCGGCGGGTTGGCGGTGGCGGCGTCTTCGCTACGTCTGGTCTCGTCGAGCGGCGCGGGAAGCTCGCCGTATCGTCCGTGCGGGTCGGTGATCGTGAGGTGAACGACTCGAGCCTGTCTTGGATGCTCGCCTTCGTCCCGAGCTTCGTAGTCATCCTGCTCGCGCTGCGGGCGCTCCTCGATCCTGGGTCGTTTGCACGGACCCTTGACGGCGGCGAGCGTCTAGCACCACTTCGAGTCCCCGTCTAACAGATCGGTAAGCGTCCCGATCAGCCCTGTGGGGCAGAAACCGGCAGCCGATCGGCGGTCGAGAGCCAGTCGACGTAGCGACGAACGCCTTCCACGAAGTTGGTGCTCGCCGTCCACGAGAGCTCGGCCGCGGCGCGAGCGCCCGAGATGTGTCCGAGCCGAACGTCTGCAGGCCGCTCCGGCCCGTGGACGACCGGGACGTCGCCTACGACCGTCCGCACCGTGTCGGCGATCTCCCGGACGCTGGTCTCTTCGTCGCCCACGAGGTTGTAGACGCGCTGTGCAGGCGCCTGCTCCAAGGCAAGGACGACCCCTTGTGCGAGGTCTTCGACGTACACGAACTGCCGGGTCTGGTTTCCGTCGCCGGCGATCGTGAGCGCTTCTCCTTGCTGCGCCCTCACAACGAACGAGGGGACGACCGCTGCGGGCCGCGCACGTGGTCCATACGGGATCCCGAAGCGCAGGATCGTGGACTCGACTCCGTAGAGCTTCCCGTAGGCGTTGCAATACATCTCGCCTGCGAGCTTCGTGGCCGTGTAGATGTGTGAGGGATGAGCGAGGGGCGAGTCCTCGTCGAGGTCGCCGTCGACGGGCGCGTTGCCGTAGACCCAAACGGTGCTGGCATAGACGACGCGACCGATGTCCTCGTGCCGTGCCGCTTCGAGAACCATCTGCGTTCCGTGGACGTTGACGGCGCCTGCGCGCACAGGGTCGGCGAAGACGTCATTGACGTCGGCAACTGCAGCGAGATGAACGATTGCGTCCATGTCGCGCGCCGCGCCGAGCACGGTCTCCGGGTGAGTCAGGTCACCGACAACGGCGGTGACCCATGGATGGTGTGTTGACGGCGTCGTGTCAAGGATCACCGGCTCGTGCTCGCGCGCCAGGAGCTGATCGACGACGTGCGACCCGATGAAGCCGCTCCCGCCGGTGACGAGGACTCTCACTTCGAAACAGCTTCGAGTACCGGCCGCACCGCCGGGTTGTAATACAGCGGTGCGCACCAGTGGTGTTCGGCAATCCAGTCACTGTTTGGTAGGTCGACCTGGTGGCCGAGAATGCGATGGCACGGCTGGTCGTAAACCTTTCCGGTCGAACGTTCGATCGGATCGAACACGATGTACTTGTAGAAACCCGACACCATGCCCGCCGGAAACTCGACGCGGGCCGCATGCTTCGGGTCGAGCTCGCGTCGTGCGACGTCGTTCTTCCAGTCGACGATCTCCTCCAGACGCTCGACGCCGACGATCCCGAGCGCAGCGGTGAACTCGCTCATGCGGTAGTTCAACCCTGGTTGCGCGTGGTCGGGCTTCGCATAGTTGCGGAAGGCGCGCGCGTACTCGATCAGCTCGGCGTGCTTCGACACGAGCATCCCGCCCTCGCCCGTGGAGATCGTCTTCGTCGGCGCGAACGACCAGATGCCGGCGTCACCCCATGTTCCGGCACGACGACCGTTCCACGAAGCTCCGTGCGCGTGGGCGCAGTCTTCGATGAGCAGGATGTCGTGGTCGCGGCAATATTCGGCGATCCGGTCGGAGTCGAACGCAAGATGGCCCCCGATGTGCACGAGCACGATCGCGGCCGGTGAATGCCGGTCGGCCTTGGCCTCGAAGTCGTCGAACGACATGCACAGGTCGTGACGGTTGCAGTCGACGAACTCGACGTTCGCTCCCGCGGCGCGGAGGGCGAGGGGGGTCGCCATGAACGTGTTCGACGGACAGAGGACGGTGCGCCCGCGAAGTTCGAAGAACTCGAACGCGGCGAGCGCGGCCCCCGTCCAGCTCGAGGTCGCGACGGCCGCGAGCCCATTCAGCGAAGACCACGCCTGCTCGAAGGCCTGCGTGAGAGGCCCGTCCGACCAGACTTCAGCGTCCAGAGCCTGCTCCCAGAGCCCAAAGAGGCGTTCGCGATCGCGATGGTCGAATCCGATGGCGAATCTGTCTATGTTCATGGGTCCGAGGCCTGCCCTCGAGTTCCACGCCTGGCGGCGACGGTCACCCAAGAGCATCTCATCAGATTCACCGGATGACCGGAAAGTGGTATCGATCCGCGAGGCGCGCTACCCTCGACCCGTGGAGTCCGATACGCCTCGCGCGGAGGCGCTGTCCCGAGCCGAATTGCTGCGCGCCTCGCCGCCGATGTTCGAGTCACGGCTTCTTGATCGATTCACACGCGTGCATCCCGCCGTACCTCCGCTGCTGTTCCTGCCCGCGATCGCCGTCTGCGCGACCTTGGCATTTCTTCAGGACAATCCGCTCGAGGCCGGCCCGGGACTCGTCGCCGGCTACGGCCTCTGGACGCTGAGCGAATACTGGATCCATCGCATCGTCTTCCACTTCGAGCCCGAGCAGGGCGTCGCGGCGAGACTTCCACTGGATGATCCACGGCGCACATCACGATCATCCGAACGACCCGCGGCGGCTCGTGATGCCGCCGGTCGTCTCGCTGCCCCTGGCGTCGGCCTTCTTCGGACTGTTCGTTGTCGCCTTTTCGCTGCCGCTCGCCTGGTCGATCACGGCAGGCTTCTTCGCCGGATACCTGGCCTACGACATGCTCCATTACGCGCTTCACCACGCGAGGGCGCGCGGCCCGATCAGCCGGAGGCTGCGTGAGCTGCACATGCGTCACCATTTCGAGGACGATCGCCGCGGCTTCGCTGTCAGCGCACCTTGGTGGGACGTCGTGTTCGGCACGGCCTCACCGCGCACGCGCGGGCAGGCGCGTAGAGCGTCCTTTACCCCGTAACGACGCCGACGGCTCCGACGAGGAGCAGCGCGACGGCCAGCACTGCGGTCACGCCGGCGACGAGCGCGCCGGTGTATTGATCGAGCCGAACTCGCACGGCAGCGAGCGGCCGTTCGGCCCTCGGTCCGGCGAGACGCCGCAGAGCAGTGATCGCCGCGAGCGGCGCGATGAAGGCGGCGTTGAAGACGACGATCAGGACAAGCTGCCGCGTGAGGCTCTGGTCGGAGCCGACGACCGCCGCGACTACCGCGAAGTACGGGAAAGCCGTCGGAAGCTCGACGGACATGATCGCCGCGCCGAGCGCAAAACTCGATCCAGCCGTGCGACGTTCGTGCGCGAGCACACGGCGAGCGACGCCTTCACGACGACGCCAGAGCGCCACGGCGACCGCGAGTGCGACGCCGCCGAGGACGAGCTCGATCAGGTGGGTCTCCCGGCGCCCCGGTCGCGCTACTGCCGAGAGGACTGCGTGCCCGGGACCGAGCACGAGCACGATCCCGCCGGCGAGGTAGACGGTGAAGACTCCGAGGGTGAAGTGCAGCAGACGCCGGGATGCATCGACGCCGGTGGCGAGATAGAGCGCCGGCGCGATGGTCGACGGATTGAGCGAATCGGCGATGCCGACGGAGACGGCGAGAGCGACGAGTGCAAGCACGCGACGAGCTTGGCAGACCGTGGCCGCCGGAGCACGCAGGCGCCGATAGAGTCGCCGCCGTGACCGGGCAGTCGTCGTGCGCGTCCTGATCCTGACCGCGAGCGTCGGCGAGGGGCACGATCTCCCGGCTCGCACGCTCGCTGCTCAGCTCCGGGCTGAGAGCCCGACCGTCGAGGTGGTGGTCGCGGACGGCCTGGAGCCGATGGGCAAGCTGGTGAAGGCCATCAGCGCCGACGCTGGACGGGTTGTGTTCTTCCGATTCCTGTGGGTGTGGGATCTCGGCTTCTGGTTCTTCGCGCGGGCACGGCCGACGCGCTGGTTCAGCCAGACCCTCTTGACACGAATCGGGGCGCCTGGGCTCGTCAAGCTGATCGATGACGTCCGGCCGGACGTGATCGCGAGCACATATCCGAACACGACCGAGGTGCTCGGCCGACTTCGGCGCCGAGGGCGACTCGAGATACCAGTCTGCGCGGCGATCACGGACCTCGCCGCGCTCGACTACTGGGCCTGTCCCGGCGTTGATGTCCATCTCATCACGCACCCGGAGTCGATCGACGAGGTGCTTCTGGTGGCGGGGCCGAACGCCCGCGTCAGCTGCGTCCACGGCCTGACCGCGCCCGAGTTTCGTGTCCCGCTCGATGCGGCGGTCGCGCGCGCCCAACTCGACCTGCCCGCCGAGGGGAAGGTCGTCCTTGTCTCGGGCGGCGGCTGGGGTGTCGGAGACGTGGGCGGCGCGGTCGATGAAGCGCTGCGCCTGGAGGAGGTGTCACAGGTCGTCTGTCTCTGCGGTCGGAACGAATCGCTTCGAACGAGCCTGGAGGCGCGTTTCAAGGACGGCGCGCGTCCGGGTCGAGGGCTTCACCGACCGGATGCCGGAGTGGATGGCAGCGGCCGACGTTCTCGTCCACTCCACGGGAGGCTTGACCGTCCTCGAGGCTCTCATGCGCGGCCTTCCGGCCATCTCGTACGGCTGGGGTCGCGGCCACGTGCGCGTCAACAATGCTGCGTACCGCCGGTTCGGTCTCGCCGACGTCGTTTCGACGAAAGACGAGCTCTTGCCGGCCATCCGCCGCGCGCTCGACCGCGGTCGCACGTCCGTCGACGGATTCCAGTCTTTGCCGTCCGCCGCTTCTGTCGTGCTTGCTGCTGCGGAAAGGGCTACCGCGGACCGCTGAGCGGAACCCACGGGAGGTCGAGCCCGTCCGCGGTTTCGAGTATGCGCGGCAGAGCCGCCACTGTTTTCCGCCATGAGCCCGGCGCGCTGTAGTGGTCGGCGTCGTGCAACAGAACGATGTCGCCGGCAGCGAGTCCGCGGGTAGCGTTTCGCGCGATCGTCGCCGGTGTCGCGCGACGCGTCCAGTCCCGGCCCCACTTCGACCAGAGAACTGGATGCCATCCGCGCCTCCGCACAAGGTCGAGCGCGCCGGCGCTGAACACGCCATAGGGCGGCCGATAGCAGCGCGGTGTCTTCCCGGTCGCACCCACGATCGCGTCCAGCCCCCGATCCAGGTCGCGCCCAAGGCCGCCGACGGTCCGGCGGAGCAACAGGCGGTGCCGATACCCGTGCAAGCCGATCTCGTGTCCCGCGGCCGCGATCTCGGCCGCGAGCTCCGGGTAACGGTCTACCTGTTCCCCGACGAGGAAGAACGTGGCGATTGCTCCAGCACTGCGGAGCAGCTCGAGCACCGCCGGAGTTCCCTCCCGGTGCGGCCCGTCGTCGAACGTAAGCGCGACGCCCCTCGTGGGCTCCGGCAGCTTTCGTTGAAGACGTAGAGCGTTGGCGAGCGGGGCGAATACGGGTGCCGGAGCGGGAGCGAACCACGTGGAGGCGATGGCAAGGCTCCTCGTCGTTCCGCGCACGCGACCATCGTCGCAGTTCACCGCGCGAGCCCGCCCGAGGCGAGCTCGCTGACCGAATGTGTTCGCGCGACGAGCGTCGTACCGACCACTGCGACCAGCAGCCCGGCGACGATCGGGGAGCCGCCGAGCGGAGCGGAAGTCCAGCGCTCGCGCAAGAAGAGCGGTTCCATCACGATCGGGAGGAACGTCTGCACGGCGGTCGTCAACGGCACGACGATCGTCGCCGGCCGCCGCTGGAATGCAGTCATGCCGGTCAAGGTCGCCGCGACGCCCATGCCCACTCCGACTGCTGCCCAAATGACCGCGCCTGCGAAGTCGCGGGAGCCGATGTCGTCGCTCATCAGCTTCGTCGCGATGTTCGTCGCCGCGAAGCCGGTTCCCGATGCGACCATGACGAGGAGAGCCGAGTCGAGGCGGGTTCCCCGGACCGCGAATGGCACGAGCCCCGCGATCGAGAGGGCCGCCACCACGGAAGCGACGGCCAGGATGCTGCGGTGCGTCTCCGTATGTGCTGGTGCGCCGGCCGCCACGAGGGCGACGCCGGCGACGATCGAAACGACGCCGATCCATCCGGGAATGCCAACCCGTTCGCCGAGCGTCCGCGATCCGATCCAGAGCAGGAGGAGCAGCCCAACCGCGAGCGCAGGCTGAACGACGACGAACGGTGCCGTTGCAAGCGCGAGCACCTGCGGACCGATGCCGATGATCCCGAGGAGCCAGCCGATCAACCAACGCGGCCGGCGAAGCAGACGGACGAGAAGGGAGACGCGGAGGCTCAGCGACTTCGGCGTCGCGCGTGCCTCCAGCGCCTGCAGGGCCAGCCCGACGTTGAACAATGCCGAGGCGACGAGGGCGCTCGCCAGACCGAGCAGCAACACGACGGCACCGTAGCCCCCGGTGCGTGCGAGGTGCCGCTACATGCCGGCTCCCCCGTGGGGCGGACGACGACCGGTAGCCGCTACCTTCAAGGTCACTGCGCATGAACGCCGCCGCAATCACAGCGTGTCCACCGGCCCAGGTAAGTCACGTCACACAAGTACGCGTGGTGCTGTCCGAGTGGACGAAGTTCCGCTCGGTTCGCTCGACGGTTTACACCTTCGTCGTCGGCATCGCAGCGACGATCGCCTTCGCGATCATCCCTGCGGTGATCAACGCGGTGCGCTGGTCGACGATGAGCCTCCAGGACAAGCTGACGTTCAACCCGTTGGAGCCGACGTTGATCGGCGTCAACGTGGCGCAGTTGGCAGTCGGGGTGCTCGGCGTTCTCATGATCACCGGCGAGTACTCGACCGGAATGATCCGTGCGACGTTCACTGCCGTTCCGAAGCGGCTGCCGGTCCTGTGGGCCAAGGTCGGCGTCTACGGGACGGCCACTCTGATCGTCAGCGTTCCCGCAACGCTGATCGCCTTCTTCTCCGCACAGTCGATCCTTGCGGGGCACACCCTGTTCGGTCGCGACATTTCCCTGTCGATCACGGACCCCGGCGTCGCCCGGGTGGTCGTCGGCGGCGCGCTGTATCTCACACTCGCGGGACTCTTCGGTCTCGGGCTCGGCGCGATCGTTCGGAACACCGCCGGCGGAATCGGAGCGTTCGCGGCAATCCTGTTCGTGATTCCGCCGGTGCTGACGCTGCTTCCGTCGAGCTGGGACGATGCGATCTCGCCGTACCTTCCCAGCAACGCTGGGCAGGCGATCATGCAGTTCGGCGTTCCCGACCATACGCTCGGGCCGTGGACTGGTCTGGCGCTCTTCACCGGGTACACCGCATCACGATCGCCGCGGCTGCTGTTCTGCTCTGGAGACGCGACGTCTAGAAGCGCGCTGCTGATGCTCGTCGGACTTGCTGCGGCCGCCACCGTCCTGGGCGGGTGCGGCGGGACGAAACGCAGCACGACGACGACCAACGCCGCGACCGTCGGTCTCCCGCTCGACCGCTACGGGACCACCTGGCTGTGCCGACCCGGCATGGCGGACGATCCCTGTACGGCGGGCCTGACCTCCACCACGATCGCACGCAACGGGTCGACCCGGGCGGAGTCTGCCGCCGTCGCGCGCGATCCGAAGGTCGACTGTTTCTACGTGTACCCGACCATCAGCGACGAGTCGACGATCAACTCCGACCTCGCGATCGGGGTCCGGCAGGCGGAGGTTGCGATCGCGCAGGCCTCGCGGTTCTCCCAGGTCTGTCGTGTCTACGCACCGGTCTACCGGCAGATCACCCTGAGCGCGCTGGATCACCCTGGTCGCATCACGCTCGCAGATGCGTTGATCGCATACGACAGCGTGCTCTCGGCGTTTCGCACCTACCTCGCCCATTACAACCAAGGCCGAGGAATCGTGTTCATCGGGCACTCGCAGGGAGCGTCGATACTGATCAAGCTGCTCAAGAGTCAAGTCGACAACAATCCCGCGCTTCGCCGTCACGTCGTCTCCGCACTCTTGCTCGGCGGCAACGTCACCGTCGCGAAAGGTGACACCGTCGGTGGCGATTTCAAGCACCTCCCGCTTTGCGGCTCGAGCACGCAGACCCGTTGCGTCGTTGCCTACTCGACCTTCGCGAGCAAACCACCGAAGAACAGCCAATTCGGTCGCACGACGTCGGACGCCGGCGTCAGCCTGCTCGCCCCGCACAAGCTGAAGCCGAACGTCGCGATCGCTTGCGTGAACCCGGCCGCCCCAGCCGGCGGACAGGCGCGTCTCGACCCCTACGTTCCGGCGATCTTTCTCCAGTTCCTCGGCGCAGGCGCCACGCTGCAGGTGAGCACCCCGTGGGTGTCCTTCCCGAGTGAGTACACAGCCGTCTGCAAGACGTCAGGTACCGCGACATGGCTGCAGGTCAGGCATACGCCGGGGATCCGCGACCAGCGGCCGCTACTTGCAGACCTAAGCGATCCCTCGCTCGGCCTGCACATCCTCGACGTCAACATCGCGCTCGGCAACCTCGTGCACCTCGTGCGCGACGAGGCCGCTGCGTATAACGGCTAGCGCTCGCAAAGCCAGGGTACGCGTTTGTTGGGTGGGTGCCAATCGCTGATCCAACTCGGGCGCCGTCTCGTCATCAGAGGGCGGTGTTGACCTGGCGCGCAGTCTCAGAATTCGGTTTACCGAGCGACCGTCACCGCCGCGTGGACATACCTGCTGACGGCCGTGGCCGACAGCGATCCCGTGGGCAACTCGACGACGAACGCGGTTGTGCCGGGGACGGCGTGGTTCTCCCAGCCGACAGGGCTTCCTGGTTCGCGGGTGAGCCGGGCGAGCGGCAGGCCGACGAGCTTGGCGAAGCGCTGCTCGATCGTGAGGGTGCCTCCCGATTCGTCGACAAGGCCCATGTGTTGATGGAACCAGATCGTGATCTGCGGTCGCACTTTCCGGATCAGCCGGGAGGCGATCCGGCTTTCCGGCTCAGACAGCGCCCGGGATCCCGAGTAGAAGAGTCCGCTCAGGCGTTGCCAGTGCCAGGGAAAGTTGCGATTGAGATCGACGCCGTGAGCGTTGCCGCGGGTTCGGGCAGCGACGCCGTCCGGGTTGAGGACTGGGATGACCCAGAGGTCGAGTTCGTGCGGCGGGGATATGTGGGCGAGCCGGTTGGCGATCGCGATCCCCGCTGGCTCGTTGCCGTGGATGCAGCCAACAACGAGGACGCGCTTTGACGCGTCGAAGTCGCCGGTCTCGATCGCGACGATTGGGCGGCCGTCGACCGATCGGCCGAGGAGGGTCTGATGGCGACCGGCCGGGTCGGCAGCTGCCCCGCCGGCGGTCGCATGGGCAAGGAAGAGGGCAAGCGCGAACACGCAGCTCGTCCGAGCCGACACGCTGCGCTCCCGCCGAACAGTGGCGCCGGGGAGAGTCGCAGGACGTGGACGGATCACCGGGCGACGTTTACGCGGATGAGGCGGGTCGCGAGTCGCGCGAGTTCGAGAGCTTGGCGTTGATCGTCGGCGGTTGCGATGACGTATCCGCGTCGGTCAGCATCGACCTGCACGGGACGGATGGTTTCCCCGATTTGGATGTATGTATCCGCTTGGAGGATGCCGGCGGCCGCGCGTACGCGGTCGAGGCCGTGGACCGACATGACAGTGCCGGTCGGCAGGATCCCGGGGCTGGCGGTGAGGAAGCTGACGGCGAGTGGGCGGTGGAAGCGTGCGGTGACCATTGTGTCCGTGACGGGGTCGCCAAGCGCCTGGGCGAGCGCGATCTCGACCAGGTCGATGCCCGTTCCGAGCCGAACGAGGTCGGTCATCTGTCCGGCGGGTATGCGCGCCGCCACCTCGACGACGAAGACGTTGCCCGTGTCGGTGACGAGCAGCTGTGGGAACGCGATTCCGTTGCGAAGGCCCAGCGCCCGCACGGCGCTGATGGCAAGCTCGCCTGCGGTCTCGAGGTACGCGTGCGCGATCTCTGAGGGATAGAGATGGATCCAACCGACGCCGAAGCCCAAGCCGGGTGGGCGCAAGCGATCGGAGAGCGTCAGCAGCGTGGGATTCCCGTCGCGAGCGACAACAATCGCGTTCAGTTCCTGGCCTTCGATGTAGCGCTCCAATATCGCCCGCCTGCTTCGCGAGAAGGTGAGCGCGAGCGGGAGTTGCCTGGCCAGTGACGCGTGGTCGTCGATTCGGTATACGCCCCGCTGGCCTCCCGAGTCGGCGGGCTTGAGGACGGCAGGGCACCCGATCGCATCGAGTTCCCAGGTCGGTTCGACCTCGTCGCTCAGCACTGTGAACGCGGGCTGTGGGATCGCGTGCTCCTGTAGGCGGGCTCGCATGGCGGCCTTGTCGGTCATGACGTAGGCCGTCTTGGTTCCGATACCCGGGAGGCCGAGCAGATTGGCGACCGCGGCCGCAATTGGAACTGCGCGGTCAGTCGAGATGGCGACCACCGCATCGACCCGGTGACGACGGGCAGCCTGCGTCACGCGATCCACATCGGTGAAGTCGATCGTCTCGGCGACGTTGGCCTCATGCAAACCCACTGCATGCGGATCGGCGTCGACCGCGACGACCCGCCAACCCGCCGCCCTCGCTTGCTTGATCGCAGCGACCTGCGAGACGCTCGCGCCCAGGAAGAGGACGGTTGGCACTGGTGGGCGATCGTAGGCCGGAGAGCATGCCGCACCTGCTCTGTTCATTCAGGCTTAACGCGAGTACAACCGCAGCGCTACAGAAGCATCGCTGCAGTAGCTCGCAGACGAGATCGGGCGTCCCGCCTGGAAGGTGATCGCCGTTGCGGGTAGCGCTCCCATCGCCGGCGCGACCGTCGCCGTACGGGCTCCCCGTGCGTGCGGGAGCGGCCGGCGCGGATAGCTCGCTCTGAAGATCGCGTGTGCGTCACCGCCCGCCGAAAAAGGCACGAGTGAGCTTCTCACGCAAATCGGATGCATCCGCGTCGGGCGCACCTCTGTAGACCGGCTGTAGATCGATGCAGGAAGCTGCGCGGAACGAGGGCTCCAATCGAGAGCCTCGCGCTCGCTTTCCAAAAGGCCTCGCGGCGAGTGCCCCCGGGCCGGATCGAACGGCCGCACGCGGTTTAGGAAACCACTGCTCTATCCACTGAGCTACGGGGGCGCGGGAAAAGTCTAGAGCCGCTACGCGGCGGATTCGGTCCTGCGCCTGCGGTGCAGATCGAGCCCCGTCACCTCGCCGCCGCACGCGGCGCATGTGTGCTTCAGGTCGAGCTCGGCGCCGCACTCGTGCAGCCACGTCGCATGCGTGGTCTCGTCGGTCCAGCGCGCGCCCCACTCGGCGAGCGAGAGGAGGATCGGGCGCAGTTCGTCACCGGCCTGCGTCAGCCCGTACTCGTACCGCGGTGGGTGGAGCTGGTACAGCCGCTTCTCGACGACGCCCTCCGACTCGAGGCGCCGGAGCCGGCTCGTGAGGATGTCGCGCGGTGCGCCGGTGTTGCGCTGAATCGCGTCGAACCGGTGGACGCCGAGTGACAACTCCCGGACGACGAGAAGGGACCACTTCTCGCCGATCACCGCCAGGGAAGCGGCGATGCTGCAGGCACGGGGGCTGGTCTGCTCGGTCACGTTCACCATTCTGCCACAGGTGGGTTGACTTTTCCAACCCTCTAGGGTAGGTTTTTCCAACTGACTATGGAGACCAGGGCTCTCGATCTCTCGCACGGCCTGACGATCGTCGTCCGTCCTCTTGCAAACGGCGATGTGGAGACGGTTGCCGCCGTCTTCGGCCGCCTCGGGAACGAGTCCCGCCGCCTCCGCTTCAACGGGGCGAAGCCCTGCCTCTCCGACCGGGAGCTGGGCGACCTTGCGCGCATCGACGCGACGCACCACGCGCTCGTGGCGCACGTCGTCGGCGATCCCCGCCCTGCCGCTATCGCGCAGCTCGTCCGCTCGAGCCGCGAGAGCGCCGAGATCGCATTCGTCGTCGCCGACGAGCATCAGCACCGCGGTATCGGCTCAGCTCTGACACGCATGCTGCTCGACGACGCGCGCGCGGCGGGCATCAAGGAGATCACTGCGCTCGCGAGCGGCGACAACCGCGCTGCGCTCGCGCTCATCCGCCGGACGGCCTCCATCCTCGAGGTTCGCCTCGAAGGGCCGGAGCAGTCGATCCGCGCCGCCATCGCGTAGCCCGCGGTACATTCAGCGCATGGACGTGCGCTCCCTGCTCGACGGCGCCGGCGAGAGCGACCTCGACCTGTGGGCGCGCACGATCAATCCGCAATTCGTGCGCGTGCTTCGCACGATCGGCTTCGACCGCACGTGGGCACGGGCCGAGGGCGCGTACCTCTACGACAGCGACGGGACGCGCTACCTCGACCTGCTCGGCGGATTCGGGATGTACAACGTCGGCCGCAACAACCGCGGCGTCCGCGCCGCGTTGATCGAAGCGCTCGAGCTGGACACGCCGGGGATGCTCGCGATGGGCGTCACCGCGCTCCCGGGACTGCTCGCCGACGCGTTGCTCGTGCGCACGCCGCCGCGCATCGAGCGCTGCCTCTTCACGAGCTCCGGCACGGAGGCGAACGAGGCCGCGTTCAAGCTCGGCCGCGCAGCGACGAAGCGTGCGCGCGTCATCTCCACCGACCACGGCTTCCACGGGCTCACGCTCGGCGCGCTCAGCGCGAACGGCAACCCGGAGTTCACTGCGCGCTTCCAGCCGCTGCTCCCGGGCTTCGACCGGGTCCCCTTCGGCGACCTAGACGCGCTCGAGGCGCAGCTGAAACAAGAGGACGTCGCCGTCTTCATCGTCGAGGCGGTGCAGGGGAAGGGGATCAACATCCCGCCCGCCGGTTACCTCGAAGGCGCGCAGGCGCTGTGCCGCCGCTACGGCACGCTCTTCTGCGTCGACGAGGTCATGACCGGTTTCGGCCGCACGGGGACGATGTTCGCGTTCGAGCACTGGGGTCTCGAGCCGGACCTGGTCACCGTCGCGAAGTCGCTCTCCGGCGGCTACGTCCCAGTCGGCGCGCTACTGATGTCGCGCGCCGTGCACGAGGCCGTGTTCGACTCGATGCCCCACGCGATGTCGCACGGATCGACCTTCGCGCCGAACGAGCTCGCGATGGTCGCAGGCCTCGCGATGCTGCACGAGCTCGACGAGCAGGGCCTGGTCGAGCGCTCCGCGCAACTCGGCGAGCGCTTGCTCGAGCAGACGCGCCCGCTCGTGGACGAGTTCGACGTCGTTCGCGACGTGCGCGGCATCGGCCTCATGTGGGCGATCGAGTTCGAGGGCGACGGCTTTGCCTACCGCATGCTCGAGCGCGCGCAGCGCGGGCTCTTCGCGCAGCTCGTCGTCGTGCCGCTCTTCACCGACCACCGCATCCTCACGCAGGTCGCCGGCCACGACATGGCGGTCGTCCGCATTCTGCCGCCGTTCGTCCTCTCGGACGAGGACGTCGACGAGTTCGCCGACGCGCTCCGCACGACCGTGAAGCGAGCGCGGCGCATGCCGAGCTCGCTGACGAAGTTCGCGCTGACCGCCGCCGGCGTGCGTTAGATCTCGATGTGCCGGGCCTCGTAGCAGGCCAGCGCCCACCGCTCGGCCGTGCCGACGACGCGCACGCCAACGTCGTCGCCGCCGTCGGCGGTCTCGATCACGACCTGGTGGAGCGACACTTCGCGATCGTCGCTGAACTCGTGCCGCTCCTCGGCGACGATCTCGAACGACGGCGCGATGTCCCGCAGCGCGTGGGCAAGGTCGTCGATCTCCGCAGGAGTCACCTGGCGGCCTGTCAGCACGCCGAAGTTCACCCGTACCTCGACCGCGAGGCGCTCGTGCTCGCTCACGCGGAATGCGATTACCGGTTCCATCACGTGTCTCTCGGCTCCCATCTGAACTTCAACGCGGCGACGGCCACTCCGGCTACGCCCCACGCCGCGAGGACGCCGATCGCGGTCCCCTGTGACCAGAACGAGTGCTTGTGTAGGTATACCGCGTTCGAGAGGTCGACGAGGTATTTGAGCGGGAGCGCGTCTCCGACGATGCGGAGGAAGTGCGGGTAGTGCCGGGTCGGACCGAACGCGCCCGTGAGGAACGCCATCGGGAGCACGATGAGGTTGACGACCGCGGACGAGCCTTCGCCCGAGCGGATGAGCCCGCTGAGCCCGACGCCCATCGCCGCGAAGCAGACCGATCCGAGCACGACGAGGAGGACGATCGAGCCGGGACGCGCCGGGAACGGCGTCCCGAAGACGACACGACCGAGCAGGAAGAGCACGACCGTCTCGCCGGCGAAGACGAGCAGCGTCGACGTGAGGAGGGACGCGAGGTACACGATTGGCGGCAGCGGCGTCGCGCGCAGCCGCTTGAGGATCGCCTGCTCGCGCCGCAACACGAGCGTGATCGCGAGGCCCGCGAACGCCACCATTGCGCAGCCGTACCCGATGAGCGCGGCGAGCAGCGCCTGCGCGGCCGGCACGCCGTAGATGTGACCGGAGTACACCGACCCGAGCAGCATGAAGAGCAGCAGCGGGAAGATGAACGTGAACACCGCCGCCTCGCGCGACCGCCAGTACACGAGCTGCTCCACCTTCAGCTGATGGAGGTACAGCTTCACTCGTTCTCCTCCTGCACGAGCGTGAGGTAGACCTCTTCGAGCGTCGGCCGCCGCACCTCGAGCCGCTCGAGCTCCTCGCCGCGGCCGATCGCGTCGGCCGTGATCTCGTGCAAGACGCGCGTTGGCTCGCTCGTGCGCACGAGGATCTCCTCGCCGTCGCGGCGGTAGCGGATCTCCACCTCGAGGTCGTCGGAGGTGAGCTCGCGCGGCGTCCCGATGCGGACGATGCGGCCTTCGCGCATGACCGCGACGCGGTCGGCGAGCTGCTCCGCCTCGTCGAGGTAGTGCGTCGTCAGCAGCACTGTCTTACCCAGCTCGCGCAGCGAGCGGATCATCTCCCACGCAGCACGGCGCGCTGCGGGGTCGAAGCCCGTCGTCGGCTCGTCGAGGAACACGAGATCCGGATCGCCGACGAGCGCGACGCCGAGGTCGAGCCGCCGCTTCTGTCCGCCGGACAGCGTCTTCACTCGCGCGTCGCGCTTTTCAGTCAGCCCGACGAGGTCGACGACCTCGTCGACGTCACGCGGATGCGCGTAGTAGCCGGCGAACACGGAGTGCGTCTCGCGCACTGTCAGGTTCGCCCAGAGCTGGGCCTGCTGCAGGACGACGCCGATGCGTTCGCGGAAGTCGCGGCCGGGACGCTGCGGGTCGTGACCGAGCACCGACACCTCTCCCGCATCGCGCGCCCGGTAGCCCTCGAGGATCTCGACGGTCGTCGTCTTGCCGGCGCCATTCGGACCGAGCAGGCCGAACACCTCGCCCTCCTCGATGTCGAAGTCGACGCCGCGCACCGCCTCGACTGCGCCGTACGACTTGCGCAGTCCGCGGACGGAGATCGCGCTCACAGCTCGATCTCGTACGTGCCGGCGGGCGGGAAGGGGACCTCGACGCCGGCGAGCTCGAGGACGGCGTGACCGCAGTCGGGCTGGTGGCCCACGACGACCACGACGCCGCCGCGGCCGAACGCCGCGTCGCGTACGTCGTCCGGTGACGCACCCGGGGCGAGCCGCTGGTCGATCTCCGGCTCGCCGAGCGCCAATGCAGTCGCCGTCTCTCGCGCGCGCAGCAGCGGGCTCGTCACGACAGCGTCCGCCGCGAAGCCCTCGCGGCGCAGTCGCTCGCCGAGGGCGCGCGCATGCTCGCGTCCTCGAGGCGTCAGCTCGCGGAGCTCGTCCGGCTCGCCGGGTGCTGCTTCCGCGTGGCGGACGAGGAGGAGTCGCATCGCCGGGCGAACGATAGTCTGGCTTCCGTGGCGGGCTTCCGGTACGTCGTCGCCGACGTCTTCACAGACGTCCCGCTCGCCGGCAACCAGCTCGCCGTCTTCACGGACGCGCGCGAGCTTCCCGAGGAGCAGCTGCAGAAGCTCGCGCGGGAGATGAACTTCTCGGAGACGGTCTTCGTCCTTCCGCCCGAGCAGGGCGGGCACGTGAAGCTGCGCATCTTCACGCCCTCGAACGAGCTTCCGTTCGCCGGGCATCCGATGCTCGGTACGGCGTTCGTGCTCGCCGGCCCGCTCCAGCTCGTCGAGATCCGCCTGGAGACCGGCGCCGGGATCGTGCCGGTCCGGCTCGAGCGCGAAGGCCCGCGCATCGTGTTCGGCTGGATGACCCAGCCGCAGGCGACATGGGAGCCGTTCGACCGCGTCGACGAGCTCCTCGGCGTGCTCGGGACGGAAACGACAGACCTTCCGGTCGAGCGCTACCGCCAGGGCCCGGGGCACGTGTTGGTCGAGCTCCCGTCCGCAAGCGCCGTGGCTGAGCTGCAGCCCGATCTCGGCGCGCTCGCCCGGTTGATGCCCGACGGCGCCGTCTGCTTCGCACGCGACGGCTCGCGGTGGAAGTCGCGCGTCTTCGTTCCCGGCGCCGGCGTCGCCGAGGACCCCGCGACCGGCTCCGCGGCGGGACCGCTCGCGCTCCATCTCGCACGGCACGGCCGCATCGCGTTCGGCGACGAGATCGAGATCTCTCAGGGATCGGAGATCAAGCGGCCGTCAACGCTGTACGCCGTTGCGCACTCGCCCGAGCACGTCGAGGTCGGCGGCTCGGCCGTCATCGTCGCGCGCGGCGAGTTCCGCGTCTAGTCGATCCAGGCGACGCCGACGATGTCGGGTAACTCGAGCGCGAGCGACCGCCAGAAGACGCCGCCGTTTGTCGAGAGGTAGAGCCGGTTGCGGCCGGCGTAGAGCATCCGGTCGGGATCGTCTTCTGCGACGGCTATCGCGAACCCGGGCGGCAGACCGCCGCCGGCCTCGCGCCACGTGGCGCCTGCGTCGTTCGAGATCGCGAGCGGCGGGCGGCGGTCGACGATTGCCACGACCGTCGAGCCGGCTCCTGAAGTCGCGACCACGCGGGGAAGGTCGACACGCGGGGCGTCGGCGGCGGGGAGCTCGTCCCCAGCTCCGATCAGCGTTTCCTCCTCGACGTCGACGAGCACGACACCGTCGACCGTCTCGGCCGCGGCGATCATCGCAGCTGCTCCGACACGAGCGCCGTCGCGCGGCGCGCTGCGTCGACGGGCTCCGCTCCCTGCGAGCGAGCGACGAGATACGCAGCCGCGAACATGTCGCCGGCGCCCGTCGGGTCGCGGTCGACCGCCTCCGCCTGCACGAGCACGCCGTTGACGGTCGCGCCGCGCGCGCCGTGCGTGACGATCATCTCGGGGACGTCGACGGAACCGATGACGGCGGCCTCCTCGTCGGCCGCCTTCAGCATGTCGACGTGCTGCAGCTGCGCGCGGTCGAACCGGTCGTCCAACCGCAGCGGCCCGGGCTCGGGCACGCGCACGAGCCCGTGCGCGTCGAGGAGAACGGCACGCCCTTCGGCAACGTCGGCGACGTCGATATCGCCGCGGAGGAGCGAGCCGACGTACAGCCACTCGACGCCGTCGAGGCGAAGCTCGTTCGCCGTCCAGGGATCGCCGACGACGTCGACCGTCATCGTGCGCACGCCGTTTGCGTCGTAGGAAAACGAGAACGCCGTCGTCTCCGCGCCGACGACGAGCTCGAAGGGAAGGTCGAGCGTCTCGAGCTGGCGTGTGAACTCGATCGCATCTGCCTCGCCGCACTTCGCGACGATGCGCGCGCGCACGCCGAGCGCACGCAGAGCGCGGGACGCATGCCAGGGCGGGCCGCCGATGCGCGGCGCGCCACCGGCGATGACGTCACGCGAGAGCTGTCCGACGACGGCGAGTTGCACGCGAGACCGATCGGAAGACGAGCATGAGCGCGAACGCGGCGAAGAAGCTCGGCAGCGAGGCGGTGAAGCTCACGCTCTGAGGATGCGTGTGCGCGACGAGCCGCGTCCACCACGCAGGCCCGACGGGCGACAGCCACTGGTAGAGGCCGAAGCCCACGAGCCACGCGACGAGCGCGCCGGGTCGCCATTCCACGTCGTTGAAGATGTGCGCCTGCGTGTAGTGGCCGCCGGCGGCCAGCCAATCGGCCGCGAGGACGCCGAAGAGCGGAACGAAGAACGAACCGAGGAGATAGAGGAAGTCCTGGTAGTTCCCGAGGTTCAGCGCGAGCGCGAGCCCGGTGGCGACCACGGAGACCAGCGTGATCAAGAGCCGCTGCGACGCTTTCGGCAAGAAGTTCTGCAGGGAGACCGCGGTCGAGTAGATGTCCGCGAACGCCTTCTCGCTCTCGTCGATCGTGATGGCGGCGAGCGCGACGAACGCGATGCCGCCCGCCACTGCGACTGCAGCCGGAAGCGCCTGCGCGTCGGAGACGCCGCGCGCGAGCACGATCAAGACGCCGAGGCCGATGCACCAAAGCGTCGGCACGAGGTAGCCGATGCCCGCCCCGAGCGCTGCGCCGCGGCGCGTGCGTGAGAAGCGCGTGTAGTCGGCGGCGAGCGGCGTCCACGAGACGACGCTGCCGATGACGAGGTCAACCGCCTGCCCGAACGATGGGAACCCGCCCTTGCCGGGGCTCGCCCAGAACGCGTGCAGATGCGACTTCGAGATCGCCCAGTACGTGAGGTACGCCATCGAGAACAGCAGCGCCCACGACGCGAACTTGCGCAGGTAGCGCCGCACGAACCCGATCGGCCCGAGCATCCCGAGTGCCCAGCTGAGTACGCCGAAGACGAGCGTCCAGAACCATTTCCCGTGCCAGTGGAAGAGATGCTGCGAGAGCGCGCCCGCGGCGGTCGCGATGATGATCAGCTCGAACGTCGACCAGCCGAGGTTTTGCGCGACGTTGAGCCCTGTCGGCAGGTATGAGCCTCTACGGCCGAGGGGCGCACGCAGGAGCACCATGCCGGGCACGCGGGCATCCGCGCCGATGAGCGCGGCGAGCGCGAGCAGCGCGTTCCCGACGAGCGCTCCGACGAGAATCGCAAGAAGGGCGTCGCGCAGCGAGAGCGCCGGCACCAGCAGCGCGCCGATGACGATCACGAGCAGCGACACCGACAGGTTCCCCCACAGGAGCGTCGAGTCGAGCCCGCTCAGGACCTGCAGCCGCGCGGGGACCGGGTCGATGCCCCAGCTGGGAGTCGCGTCGCGCATCGGCGGTAGGCTACGCACTCGATGAAGCGCCTCGCGTTGCTCGCTTTCGCCGGCGTGCTGCTCGCCGGATGCGGCGGCAGCAGCCACCTGTCGAAGTCCGCCTACGAGCTGCGGCTGCAGACCGACGGGAAGACCGTGCAGAAGTCCGTCAACGCGCTCACGAAGACGGCGCCGACCTCGCTCGCGCAGTTTGCGCAGCGCGTCGACGCTGCTGAGGTTGCGGTCAAGGCGGCGGCGGACGATCTCGATTCGCTCAAGCCGCCGTCGGACGCCACGGCCGACAACACCGCCATCGTCACCGCGCTGCGCGCCATCCAGTCCGCGCTCGAGCGCGTCAAGGCCAACCCGGCTGCGGCGGCGGCGATCGTCTCGACGCTCCAGGCATCGCCCGCGCTGAAGGCGGCGGAGAAGGCGACCACCGACCTTAAGACGAAGGGCTACAAGGTCGGCGTCATCGGCGCGCCGTAGTTCAGGCGTAGCCTTCGTCGAAGAAGCGGCCCTCGTGCGCGATTGCCTGCTCGCGTGTCAGGCCCTGCTCCGAATGCGGCGCCGCGCCGATCGCGTCAGCGAAGCGCGTGATCATCTCGAACCCCGCCTGCACGTCCGCCGCGTCACGCAGCGCCTGCTTCGACACGCCGGCCGCGAGCGCGCGCGCAGGGTCGAGCGTCGATAGGAAGGCCAGCGTCCCCCGCAGCCGTTCATCGATCGGTGCGGTCTCGAAGTCGTCGAGGATCGCGTCGACGAGCTCCGTGCTTCCGAACGCATACGACGCGACCGCGCCGTGGGCCTCCGTTCAGAACGGGCATTGCCGCAGCTTGGAAGCGAAGGCGGCGAACAACTCGCGCTCGGCCTCGCTCCACTCGGACGGCCCCTTCATCACCTCCTGGAAGTACGCGGAGATCGGCTCGCCGAAGAGCTCCGGTCGGTAGCGGAGCGCGAGCGAGATGTCGGACACGTAGCCGTCGCGCGCCCGTAGCTCCGCGATCCGCGCCGCCATCTCCAGCGAATGCGAGAGCTCAACCAGCATCGATTGCCTCGTGTGCGCGTCGCCGCTTCTCGTCCGCGGCCGCGTACGCGACCGGCAGCACCGCCTCATACAGCGCATCCGCGTCGAGCCCGGCAACGTCGGCTTGTGTGATCTTCCACGCGCTGACGCGCACCTTTTCGAGCAGCGGCGTCAGCTCGCCGACGGGGCCGGCGGCCTCGCCGACGCGGCGCCAGAGGTCGTCAGTCCGCGAGGAGCCGGCGGAGGACGAACTGGAGGATTCCGCCATGCCGCAAGTATTCACGCTCGCGTGGCGTGTCGAGGCGTACCCGCGCGCGGAACTCCTTGTCGTCGGCGCGAACCGTGACGACATCGGCCTCCGCATTGTCGACGCCGAGGATGGAGAACTCCTCGCGTCCGGTGAGCCCGAGCGACTCGCGGTTCTCGCCCTCCATGAACTGCAACGGCAGCACGCCCATCATCAGGAGGTTCGAGCGGTGGATGCGCTCATACGACTCCGCGATTGCGGCGCGCACGCCGAGGAGGTTCGGCCCCTTGGCCGCCCAGTCGCGCGAGGAGCCGGTGCCGTACTCCTTCCCGGCGAGCACGATCGTCGGCACGCCTTCGGCTCGGTAGCGCATCGACGCGTCGTAGATGGTCATCTCTTCGCCGTCGGGAAGGTGCGCCGTCCACGTTCCCTCGCCGCCCGGCACGAGCTGGTTGCGCAGGCGGACGTTCGCGAACGTCCCGCGCATCATCACCTCGTGATTTCCTCTCCGCGATCCGTACGAGTTGAAGTCGCGGCGCTCGACGCCGTGCTCCGTCAGGTACGTGCCCGCGGGCGAGTCGGGCCGGATCGCGCCCGCGGGGGAGATGTGGTCGGTCGTCACCGAGTCGCCGACCATGACGAGACAACGGGCACCGTGGACGTCCTCGACCGGGACGGGCTCGGCAGGCATTCCTTCGAAGTAGGGCGGGAGGCGGACGTAGGTCGAGTCCGGATCCCACGCGTACAGGTCGCCGTCGGGAGTGTCGAGCGCGTTCCAGCGCTCGTCGCCCGTGTAGACGTCCGCGTACGTGCGCGAGAACATCTCGCCGTCGAGGGAACCGGCGATGGCCGCGTCGATCTCCGCGCGCGTCGGCCAGATATCGCGCAGGTAGACGTCTCCGGCGATCGGCTCGGTGGTCAGGTCGATGTCCATGCGGCCCGCGAGCGCGTACGCGACGACGAGCGGCGGCGACATGAGGTAGTTCGCCTTCACCTCGCCGTGGATGCGCGCCTCGAAGTTGCGGTTGCCCGAGAGGACGGAGCAGACGACAAGGTCGCCGTCCGTCACCTCGGCGGAGATGTCCTCCGGGAGCGGCCCCGAGTTCCCGATGCACGTCGTGCATCCGTAGCCGACGGTGTTGAACCCGAGGTCGTCGAGGTACGTGTCGAGGCCCGAGCGCCGGAAATACTCGGTCACGACCTTCGAGCCCGGCGCGAGCGAGGACTTCACCCACGGTTTGCGCGTGAGCCCGCGCTCGACAGCCTTCTTCGCCAGTAGGCCCGCTGCGATCATCACCGACGGGTTCGACGTATTCGTGCACGACGTGATCGCGGCGATCACGACCGAGCCGTGCCGCAGCCGGCCGGTGGTCGGCTCGGGCGGAGCGGCGACCGCAGTTCCTCGGACGCGGTCCGTGTCCGTCGCGCCGTCGAACGTCGGCGGGTCGCTCGCGGGGAACGAGTCCGCCATCTCCTTGTCGTACGTGCCGTTGTCGTAGTCGGCGCCGAAGGTGCCGAGCGACTCGATGAACGCGGACTTCGCGTTCGCGAGCGGCACGCGGTCCTGCGGACGACGCGGCCCTGCGATCGACGGCTCGACGTCGTCGAGGTCGAGCTCGACCACCTGCGAATACTCGGGGTGCTCGTGCGGCTCGTGCCAGAGCATGTTCTCCTTGCAGTACGCCTCGACGAGCTCGACGCGCCACTCAGGCCGTCCGGTCAGCCGCATGTACTCGAGCGTCACCTCGTCGACCGGGAAGAAGCCGCACGTCGCGCCGTACTCGGGGCTCATGTTCCCGAGCGTCGCGCGGTCGGCGAGCGCCAGCGACGGCACACCCGGGCCGAAGTACTCGACGAACTTCCCGACGACGCCGGTGCCTCGCAGGATCTGCGTTACCGTCAGTACGAGGTCGGTCGCCGTCGCGCCCTCGCGCAGCGCGCCGCTCAGCCGGAACCCGACGACCTGCGGGACGAGCATGGAGAGCGCCTCGCCGAGCATCGCGGCTTCCGCCTCGATGCCGCCGACGCCCCAGCCGAGGACGCCGAGCCCGTTCACCATCGTCGTGTGCGAGTCGGTCCCGACGAGCGTGTCGGGGAATGCGACTCCGTCGCGCGTCTCGACGACGCGCGCGAGGTATTCGAGGTTCACCTGATGGCAGATCCCGGTGTTCGGCGGGACGACCTCGAGCGTGTCGAACGCCTGCTGGCCCCACCGCAGGAATGCATAGCGCTCGCGGTTGCGCTCGAACTCGAGCTCGACGTTGCGCCCGATCGCGAGCCGCGAGGCGAACTCGTCCACCTGCACCGAGTGGTCGATGACGAGCTCGGCGGGGATGAGCGGGTTGATCTTCGCGGGGTCGCCGCCCTGGTCGCGCATCGCGTCGCGCATGGCCGCGAGGTCGACGATCGCCGGGACGCCGGTGAAGTCCTGAAGGAGGACGCGGGCGGGCATGAACGAGATCTCGTGCGCGGGCTCCGCGGCGGCCGACCAGCCGAGGATGGGCTCGGTGTCGCCGCCGCTGCGCATGACGTTCTCGAGCAGGATCCGCAGCGTGTACGGCAGGCGCGCGGCGCTCGCGTCAAGGCGGTGGATCTCGTAGGTCCGATCGCCGACGCTGAGTGTTGCCATACCCCGATTCAAGCAGAGGGCGGCCACCCGCCGGGCAGCCGCCCTCCGGTGGTGCTAGCCGAAGACCGCGAGGTAGAACGAATGGTCGGCCAATGCGGTATTGGCGCCGTTGTACGTCTGGACGATCACATGGCTCGTGTCGTTGCCGGTCGTACACGCCTCGCCGGTGGCCGTTCCGCCGCACGGCCCAGCGATGACGCCACCACGGGCCGCGTTGTCGTTGGCGACGCCAGGGCTCGCCAGGATGAGCTTCGAGTCAACCGCGGACCCGAAGTCGATGATGTACGTGCCGGTCGTGTGCGTCGTGATGGAGATCCCGCCCGACTGGGCCGCGATCGACCCGTTCGGGTTCACGAGGATCCACTTCGACGCGGCCGCGGAGCCCGCCGGTCCTGCCGGCCCAGCCGGGCCTGCTGGACCTGCCGCCCCTGCGGGGCCTGCGGGGCCGATCGGCCCGCGCGGGATCTGTCCGCGCGCGAAGTCCTTCGCCAGGAGGGAGTGGTCCCTCACCTGCACCGTCGTGACGCTGTTGCGGGGAAGCGCCGTTGCGGCGTAGCTCACCCCGCCGAGCGCGAGGAACAGCGCAATGCTCGCAAGCACCGTTCCCGGCGTGATCCGGATGTTCCGTATGTGTCTCATAATCCCGGGATACCCGGGTCGCGGCTCTCGCGAAACGGGCGTACTCTTTGCGGCATGCCTGTCGCCCTGGCCGTGTTGGCAGCCGTCGTCGCGGTTTCCCAGCCGAACCTCGCGAAGGTCGTCCTCAAGCCGAGCGCCGTCGGGAGCGGCTTCGTTCAGCTTCAGCGCGCCGACGGCAAGGGGACGGCACAGCGCACGCTCGATCTATGCGGCACGAAGAACTATCCGAGCGAGTCCCTCCGCAGCGACCGGCTCCAGGTCGACTACCTGAAGCAGAACAGCCCGCTCGGATTGTCCAACGAGGTCGTCACGTACAACGGCAGCGGAGCAGCGAACGCGCTGCGGGAGGTCGAGCAGCACGCGAAGACATGTCCGAAGACGCCGATCGCGTTCGAGGGTCAGCCGCCGCTCGTGTACCACTTCACGCACCTCACGGACGCCAAGCTTCTGCACGGCTACATCGCGCTCCGAATCGACATCAGCGGGAAGATCAAGGGCAAGGCCGTGAAGGCCGTGCGGTTCGCCGTGTACCAGCGCTTCGGCAACGTGCTCTCGGGCGTCTACAGCTACGCACTCGCGCCCGGCGTCTCGAGTGCGGCGCAGCAGGCGTTCGTGCTCCACGCGGCCGAGATGAGCGCGAAGGCCCTGCGCGGCCAGTCCGCGGCCGGCGGTCTCCCTGCGTGACTTAACCGAGGCTTAACGCCCTACAGCCGTACCGGAGCCTTCGGGTTGGTACACAGAGAAGCACGAGACGGGGCCCCGACCGCCTGCCCGGGGCCCCGACTCTCTTTTTGCGGGCGGCCGCTTTCGGGCTTCGCGCTACCTTTCCGCCGTGGAGCGGGAGGAGATGCGGCATGGCCGCATTCAGATGGTTGACGAGATCGCGCCGCTCGAGGACGAAGAGCTCTGGACCGGCGAGGAGGACGGCGATCACTCCGGCTGGTACTGCGTGAGCACGGATCCGTTTCCGTGCCCTGCGCCCGACTGCAGCTTCGTCGCCAAGTTCATGACCGCTGCGCATCTCGTGCTCGTATGGCAAGAGCGCGACGATCCGAACCTCCTTCGCCACGCCGGCCGCGCCAAGGAAGTCGGACGCAACCCGCGCGTCGTCACGTACGAGCAGTCGTTCGGCCCGAGCGCGTCGTACTACGCATGGGAAGCCGCGGGGCGTCCGGTGCACGGGATCCGCGGCAAGTAGCCGCGTGCTCGAGTCGCACTTCGGTGAGTCGGCGCGTTTGAGCGTCGGCATCGAAGAGGAGCTGATGATCCTCGACGCCGAGACGCTGCAGCCTGCCGCCGCGGTCGACTATTTCCTCGGCACGCCCGGGTTCAAGACCGAGTTGCACGCGTCCGTCGTCGAGTTGAATACCGGCGTCAGTCCCGACGTCGAGAGCGCGGTCGACGAGCTGCGCGCGTTGCGCGCGGCGGCCGCCAAGATCGCGGCGGCGAATGGGCTCGCAGTCGCGGCAGCGGGAGCGCATCCAACGGCGCCGTTCGACTCGCTGCCCGTCGTGCAGGAGGAGCGCTATCTCACGATGCTGCGCGACGTCGGCTACTCCGCGCGCCGCCAGGGCGTGAACGGGCTGCACGTGCACGTCGGCCTAGAGAGCGGCGATGCATGTTACGAGCGTCTCGAAGCGGTCCTGCCGTGGCTGCCCGTCGCGCTCGCGTTGTCCGCGAACTCACCGTTCATCGACGGCGTCGCGACCGGCATGCAGTCGAACCGTGCGCTCGTGCTCGCCGAGCTGCCGCGCGCGGGTGCGCCTCCCGCGTTCGGCTCCTACGCTGCCTGGGAGTCATGGGTCGAGAGGCTCGTCGCGCTCGGCGTGATCGAGGACCACACGCGCATCTGGTGGGACGTGCGGCCGCATCCGGCCTTGGGCACGGTTGAGATTCGCATCGCCGACCAGCCGACCGCGCTCGAACGCGCGGCGTTGCTCGCCGGCCTCATCGTCGGCCTCGTCGCGAGTGCGCCGAAGCGCGAGCCGACCCCGCGCGGCGACTACGCGCAGAATCGCTGGTCAGCTGCGCGGTACGGGCTCGACGCGCAGCTCATCCACCCCGACGGCGACCGCCTCGTCGTCGCCCGAGAGCTCGCCGCTGAGCTGCTCGGCGCGGATCCGCCCGAGCCGGAAGCGGGCGAGCAGCTCCGCGTCGGCGCCGATGGCGCTGCGGCGTATCTCGTACGCCGAACGCTAGTGTGACGAGGTGGCAACGCAGACCGAAACGCTGCAGGTGACGGGGATACGCTGCGAGCGCTGCGTCGCGCGTCTCGCGGCGGCGCTCACCGGTCACTCGGGCCTCGAGGCAGCGAACGCGAACCTCATGGGCCAGGTCACGCTCTCCTGGGACGACGCGCAGACGAGCAAGGAAGCGCTTCTCTCCGCACTCGGAAAAGCCGGCTTCCGGGAATCCTGAGCACGTCTCTGACGTTCAGGCTAGTGTGGCTTCCATGGCTGAGATGCAGCCTGATGCGACGCGCATAGCCGCGGACGCCCGCGACCGCATCCGGTTCGAGGAAGAGGCGCTCGCCCTCTCCGACCAGGTGTTCCGCGTCGCGCGGCATCTCGCAGGGTCGCGCGAGGAGGCCGAGGATCTCGTCCAGGAGACGTACGTCCGCGCGTTCAGGAGCTGGCGGTCGTACCAGCCCGGGACGAACCTGCGCGCCTGGCTCCTCCGCATCCTCACGAACCTGAACATCGACCGCGGCCGTCGCACACAGCGCACACCGCCGATGCAGGGGCTGGAGGCGAACGACTACTTCCTGTACGACCGGCTCTCCGAGTCCGACGGCGGTGCGAGCGACGAGGACAAGGTCGTCGAACGCCTCTCGCAGGACGACATCGTCTCGGCTCTTTCCGCAGTACCGCATGACTTTCGTGACGTGATCGTGCTCGTCGACATCGGCGACTTCAGCTACCAGGACGCGGCGCAGATCCTCGACATCCCGATCGGGACGGTGATGTCGCGGCTCCACCGAGGACGCCGCATCCTGAAGCGTGAGTTGGCCGAAACTGTGTTGGAGGAGGGTTCATGAAGGGTCACCAAGACGACCCGTGCGCGCACTGCGAAGAGATGATGCAGCCGTACCTCGACCACACGCTCAGCGAGTCTGAGATGCGCGAGGCAGAGATGCATCTCGACGAGTGCGAATGGTGTCGGAAGCGTTACCGCTTCGAAGAAAGCCTGCGCGTGTACGTGCGCACGGCCGTGAGCGAGCCGATGCCGGCGGCGCTCAAGCTGAAGCTCGCATCGCTGCGAATACCGCTGAACTAGTAGAGCAACTGCTTCGCGTTGCGCGGCATCGGCCGTTCGCCGCGGGCGAGCTGGCCTTCGACCTGCGCGAGCACTTGGCCCTTGCGGTCCTTCGAGATCTCCCAGCGCAGGCGAAGCTCGTATGGAGCCCAGCTGACCGCCTCGACGAAGAGTGTGTCCGAGTTGCGCGCACGGGCGGCCGCGACCGGCAGGTCGTAGAAGAAGCGGATGACCATGCGAGGGATGAGCGTGACGAGGAAGACGACGCTGTCGATGACCGCGCCCTGCCAGCTTGGTGCATCACCAACGGTCGTCTCCTGGACAGGCTTCCGGCGTCGCAGTTGCAGCGCATACGCGTAGATCTCCCACTCGCGCCCGTCCGGGGCCATCGTGCGCGCCGCCGGTCTAAGGCTGCTCATCGACGTCCCCGGGAGGCGTGAGGTCGTCGCACTCGACGAGGCGCGCGTCGAGCGAGCGTGCGCCATCGTCGGGAACGAGTGACCATGCCGCACACGCAAGCAGGACGGGATGGAGGCGGACGCCGCCGTACGTGCATGCGTACACGTCGCCGCCGTCGTACCGCCACGCGGCGACGACGCGGTCGATCGCGCGCGGATCGAGCGCGGGCCCGTCGGCAAGCACGACAACCGCTGCTTCCGCGTCGTCGGGCAGTGCGGCGAGCCCGCAGCGCAGGGATGCGCCGGGCCCGCGCTCCCAGTCCGGGCACGCGACGACGCGCGCGTCCGTCTCGAGAGCGTGTGCTCCGCTGACGACGACGACGTCGTCGACGACGCTCGCACGGAGCGCGGCGAGCACGCGCGGCAAGAGCTCCTGCTGCTTCGGCGGCGACGTGCCGTAGCGCGACGACGCGCCGGCGGCGAGGACGACCGCGTGGATCAGCTGCAACCCGCCAACGCGGCCCAGCGGGCCTCGACGTTGGCGACGTAGCGCATGCTGATCGGGCCGAGGACTTGGTGGTCGGAGTCGATCCTTGTGGGGCCCGCGTTATACGCGGCGAGCGCGAGATCCGTTCGGTTGTACCGGTCGAGAAGGAGCCGCAGGTAGCGCGCCCCGGCGAGCACGTTCGTCGCCGGATCGTTCACGTCGAGCTTGAGCGACGCGCCGGTCGCGGGCAGCACCTGGAGCAGGCCGCGCGCGTCCTTCACCGACACGGCGTTCGGAACGAAGCGCGACTCGACCTGCGCGACCGCGACGAGCATCGAGAGCTGGAAGCCCGTGTCGTTCGCAGCGGTCGAGAACGCCGGGCGGAACTGCGACGGGATCGGGCACCGGTTCGAGGCGAGCCGGCCGGTGGTCGGCAGCGCCGGCAGATGTGGCACGAGCAACGTCGAGCCGCGGTCGCTGCGCGCGCCGGCAGCTACTGCGACCGAGCAGGCCGCCGCAGCCACACCGAGCAGGATGAAGAGCCTCGTCCGCATAGTGGGTCGCGGACCTTATCGCAGGGAGCTAGAGCTGTGCGACGGCGCGCCCGATGAGCGCCCGGGCGACGTCCACTTTCCACGCCGTACGCGGGAGTGGGGTCGCCGACTCGAGATCCCCGGGCCCGGCCAGGAGCCAGGGAATCGGGGCGACGCCGGCGAGCGCGATCCGCGTCCCGCCGCCGAGCCGGGCCGCTGCCACGCCGACCTGCGGGAAGGCCCAGCGCTTCCGGTCCATCGCCTTCAGGTACACGCTCGCCTCGACCGGAGGAAGCTCGAGCTCGAGGATGAGCTCGCCCGGCTCGAGCGTCGTCCCGCGGCGATCGGCCTCGTCCGGGAGCCGGTACAGCTCGGCCAGGCCGAGCTCGCGGCGATTCGTGTGCACCCGCGCGTCGAGCGCAAGCAGGGCCGCCGCCACGTCGGAGGGATGCGCGGAGGCGCAGAAGTCGTTCGCGAAGATCGCGTGCTCGCGGTGCTCACCGTCCGCGGCGTGGCAGCGGTCGCCGCCGTGCAGCCGACACGGGACCTTGAGCCGCCAGTACCAGCAGCGCGTCGACTGGAGGAGGTTGCCGCCGATCGAGCCCATGTTCCGGAGTTGCGGCGACGCGGCCAGGCGGCACGCCTCGCGCAAGGCGACCGGTACGGCGTCGCTCGACTCGAGCGCCGCGAGCGTCGTTCCGGCACCGATGCGATTGCCATGGATACCCGTGGGGACGATGCCGCGCACGTCGACGAGCGTGTCCGCGTGCAGGATTCCGTCGCGCAGCAGCGGCACCACCTCCGTGCCGCCGTGGACGAAGAGCCCACCGTCGAGCTCGGCGAGGCTAGACGGCCGCAGGAGCTCCACGCCGCTCCTTCTTCGCAGCTTCGCGCAGCGCGCGCAGCATCTCCTCGCGCGACACGGGCAGCTCGTGCACGTCGGCGCCGGTTGCGTCGCGGATCGCGTTCGCGATCGCCGCGGCGATCGGCACGATCGGCGGCTCGCCGAGGCCCTTCGAGCCGAGGTTCGTCAGGTGCTCGTCCGGCTTGTCGATGAACTCGCACACGATCTCGGGAACGTCGGCGATCGTCGGCATCCGATACGCGTCCAGCGACGTCGTCAGGACGCGCCCGGTCTCCGCGTCGAGCAACCGCATCTCGGAGAGCGTGTGCCCGATCCCCTGGATGATTCCGCCCTCGACCTGGCTCTCGGCTCCGAGCGGGTTGATGATGCGGCCGACGTCGTGGATCGCGGCGACGCGCTCGACGCGGACCTCGCCGGTCTCGACGTCCACCGCGGCCTCGACGACGTGCACGCCGAAGGTGAGCACGCTCATGCCCGTTGGGTTCGGGCCGCGTGCGCCCTTGCCGAGGATCTGTGCGCTGCCGAGCATGTGGAGGAACTCCTCGAGCGCGACGGAGAGATTCCCGTCGTGCGAGATGATGCGTCCGTCGCGGATGTCGAGCACACGCTCCTCGAGGTCGTAGCGCTGCGCGGCGATCTCGATGATCTGTCGCTTCGCGTCGGCGGCGGCGGCTCGCACGGCCGGGCCGACCGACGGCGTCGTCGACGAGCCGGCGGACAACGTCGCGTACGGACCGCGTGACGTGTCGCCGAGCGCGACGTCCACGCGATCGAGTGCGACGCCGAGCTCCTCGGCGGCGATCTGCGCCATTGCCGTCCGCGTTCCCGTCCCGATGTCCTGCATCGCCGTGACGACGGCGATGCGTCCGTCGGAGCCGACACGCGTCCACGCGTACGACGGCGGTCCTCCGCCGCCGTACCAGATCTGGCTCGCCATTCCGACGCCGCGCTTCCACGTCGCGTCGGAGCGCGCCCGCACGTCGTGCCTGCGATCCCAGTGCTTCTGCGCGAGCGCGTAGCACTCGGCGAGATTCTTCGACGAGTACGGCGTGCCGTCGTTCGACGTCGCGTAGTTCTTGCGGCGCAGCTCCAGCGGATCCATGTCGAGCTTGCCTGCGAGCTCGTCGATGATGCACTCGAGCCCGAAGGTGCCCTCGACGAAGCCGGGCGCGCGGAACGCCTTCATCGGCGGCGTGTTGATCTTGGCCGTGTGCCGCGTCGTGCGAACGTTGTCGCACGCGTACAGCATCTTCATCGGGCCTTCCGTCGACGCCGACCATCCGCCCCAGCCGAGCGCGTTCACATAGTCGCCGCCGAGTGCCGTGATGGTGCCGTCGCTCCGTGCGGCAACGGTGAGTCGCTGGATCGTTGCATTGCGATTGCCGGCCGCGACGTTCTCCTCGCGCCGCGTGAGCGCGCACCGCACCGGGCGCCCCGTCTTCTTCGCCAGCACCGCGGCGGCGAACGTGAACTCGCCGGCCGAGTTCTTCGAGCCAAAGCCTCCGCCCATGTACTCGCACACGACGCGCACGTCGTCGGCGGGAATGCCGAGCTCGCGCGCGACCTCGCTGCGCACGCCCCACACGTATTGCGTCGACGTGTAGACGTCGAGCCGGTCGCCGACCCACTCGCACACGGACTGGTGCGTCTCCATCGAGTTGTGGAGGACGACCTGCGTCCGATAGGTGCCCTCGACGACCACGTCGGCCTCGGCGACCGCGCGGTCGAAATCTCCGCGCTCGTAGTGCTCCGCCTCACCGTGCACGAGGCCCCGCTCGACGGCTTCCTCCGGATCGAGGACGGCCTCGAGCAGCTCCCACTCGACCGCGACCGCCTCGAGTGCAGCATGCGCCTGGCCGAAGGTCTCGGCGGCGATCGCAGCCACCGGCGCGCCCGCATACCCGGCCTCTGTCTCGAGCCCGGGCGCCTCGCCGGGCCCGACCGCCGCCCGCACGCCCGGGAGCGCGAGCGCCGCACTGAAGTCGATGCTCTTCACGCGCGCGTGCGCGTGAGGAGAGCGGAGGATCGCCGCCTGGAGCATCCCGGGCAGCCGGATGTCGGCCGTGAAGCGCGCCTCGCCCCGCACCCGCTCGAGCGCCGTCTTGCGGATGGCCGGACGGCCGACGACGTCGCCGGGCCCCTCCGGCCACTGCTGCAGCGGATCCTCCTCGACGACGAGCCAGACCTCCTCGAAGTTCCCTTCGACTTCCTTCTCGGTCCGGATCAGTCGCGCCAATGCAGAATCGCCTCCTCGATCTTGGGGTACGTGCCGCAGCGGCAGATATTCCCGGCCATCGCGTGGCGTATCTCGTCCGAGCTCGGCTCGGGGTTCCCGGCGACGAGCGCCGCTGCGGATACGACCTGGCCCGGCGTGCAGAAGCCGCACTGCACCGCGTCGGCGCGGACGAATGCGTCGACGAGCTGATGCTCGCGCAGCCCCTCGATCGTCGTCACGTCGCCGTTGACGGTGTGCGCGAGCGTGATGCACGAAAGCACCGGAGTGCCGTCAACCATGACCGTGCACGCGCCGCAGTGGCCTTCGTTGCACGCGATCTTCGTCCCGGTCAATCCGAGCCGCTCGCGCAGGACGTTTGCGAGGCTCGTTCCGATCGGCGCGTCAAGCGCGTGCTCGTCGCCGTTCACGACCAGCCGCAGTTCAGGCATTCGGGGTCACCGCCAGGACGTCGGCGAGGTGGATGAGACGGGACGTCGTGCGCGCGACGGCGCGCACCTCCGCCTCGTCCTCGGCGTCGGGCAGCGTGCGCCAGAGCTCCTGTGCAACGAGCAGCAGCTCCCGGATCTGCTCGAGGTCGCGGCCGGCGCCGTTGCGATCGTTCGTGGCGTTGAGCGCGAGGCCGAGTGCACCGAACGTGTCCTGCTGCCGGATGAAGATGAGTGGCAGCGCCATCGAGAGGTACTGGTGGATGCGCGCGAGCGGCATCGGCTGCGCGAAGACGTCCGTGCCCTGCGGACGCGATGGCTCGAGCGGGGGCTCGCCGTCGGCGATGCGGTTCGCGTTGCCCGAGAGCATGTCCGCGACCTGCGGCTCGGTCAGGCCGGCGGTGCGCGCGGTGCGCAACGAGAGCAGGAGTGAGTTCGGCTGGCCACCGTACGGATAGTCGGAGGCGTAGACGACCTGCTCCGGCGGCACGAGGTGGAAGAACTCGAGCAGGTCGATCGCGCTCCAGACCGAGGTGTCGAAGAAGACTCCCGCCTTGCCCGCGAAGTGCGACGCGAGTCCGGAGAGGTCGGCGATCCCAGCGTGCGCGATGATCAGCTGCGCGTTCGGGTACGCGTCGACGAGGCGGTGCAGGCTGTCGGCGATCGGCGGTAGGCCGCGGCCGCCGTGGATGAGGATCGGCACGCGCCGCTCCGCGGCGATCGCGAACACGGGCGCGAGCCGGTCGTCGTCGAGTAGGAACTTCTGCGCCCGCGGGTGCAGCTTGATGCCGCGCGCGCCGAGGTCGAGGCACCGCTCCGCCTCTCCGATCGGATCCTCGGCGAGGTCGAGGCGCACGAAGGGGATCATCCGGCCCTGCGACCGCTCGGCGAACGCGAGCGTCCGGTCGTTCCCGGCGCGGAACCCGGGGTGCCGGTCGGGCTCGTCCAGGCAGAAGAAGAAGCATCGCGAGATCCCGTACCGGTCGAGCGTCTCCTCGAGCTGCTCGAACCGGCCGACGCTGCCGTCGATGTCGGTGCCGAGGTGGGTGTGCGCGTCGAAGACGTCCACACCGGCAGGCATTTCGGCCCGCAGCTCGACCTCGAATGCGGCGAAGAGCTCGCGGGCGCGCTCCAGCGGCTCCATCCTCCGACTGTATCGGGCCTGCACATGTCTAGGATCCGCCCATGACTGACGTCCTGATCCATGCCGATACGACCCGCTCGCCCGCGATGCGGCACGAGATCCCGCTCGCCGTCCCGGATCCGTTCCTGTACGTCGAGCACGACGGGCGCCGCCTCGTCGTCATCACCTCGTTCGAGCGCGAGCGGCTGAAGGCCGTCGCGCCCGACATCGAGGCCCTGCCCCCCGAGCAGTTCGGGGTCGACGAGCTCCTGCGCGGAGGCACGCCTCCCGTCCAGGCGATGCTCGAGGTCTACGCGCGCGCGCTCAAGGAGATCGGCGTCTCGAGCGCCGACGTGCCCGCGCAGTTCCCGCTCGAGCTCGCTGACCATCTCCGCGCCAACGGCGTCGAGATCAGCGTCGCCCGCGACCTGTTCGAGGACCGCCGACGGAGCAAGAACGCGAGCGAGATCGCCGGCCTCCGCCGCGCACAGCGCGCGTGCGAAGAGGCGCTCGACGTCGCGCGAGCAATGCTCCGTGACTCTTCTGGCCTGGGTGTTCTCCAGCACGGAGGCGAGCCGCTCACCTGCGAGTTGATCAAGGCGGAGATGCAGCAGGTCTTCGTTTCGTGCGGTGCGATCGCCGACGAGTTCATCGTCGCGCACGGAGCGCAGGGTGCCGTCGGTCACGACATGGGCTCCGGCCCGATCTCGGCCGGCGAGTCTGTCGTCTTCGACCTGTGGCCGCGCGATGCAGAGACGGCCGTCTACACCGACATGACGCGCACGTACGTCGTCGGCGACGTCCCCGACGAGATCCGCGAGTACCACCTGCTGTGCAAGGAGGCGCTCGAGCGCACCACCGAGGCTGCGAAGCCCGGAGTGAACGGGCGCGACCTGATGCAGATCGCCTGCGACATCTTCGCCGCCGCCGGATACCCGACGCAGCTGACGAAGAAGCCGGGCGAGGTGCTCGACAGCGGCTTCTTCCACGGGCTCGGCCACGGCGTCGGTCTCGAGGTGCACGAGCGGCCGCGCCTGTCGGTCGTGGGCGACGATCTCGTCCCGGGCGACGTGATCACGCTCGAGCCCGGCCTGTACCGCGCAGGCTACGGCGGCGTGCGACTCGAGGACATTCTCCTCGTCACGGACAACGGCGCCGAGACGGTGACGAAGTACCCGTACGAGCTCGAGCCGTGACGAACATCGAGACGATGTTCCTCGAGGAGCGGCGCTATCCGCCGTCCCCCGAGTTCTCGAAGCAGGCGAACGCGCAGCCGGACATCTACGACCGGAGCTTCGAGGAGTTCTGGACGAGCGAGGGCCGCGAGCGCGTCTCCTGGTACGAGCCGTTCACCGAGCTGTACGAGTGGGAGCCGCCGTACGCGAAGTTCTTTCTCGGCGGAACGCTCAACGTCTCCTACAACTGCGTCGACCGGCACGTCGAGGCCGGGAACGGATCGAAGGTCGCGTACTACTGGGAAGGCGAGCCCGAGGGCGAGCGTCGCGCGATCACGTACGCCGATCTGCTGCGCGACGTCAGCCGCTTTGCGAACGGCCTGAAGTCGCTCGGTGTCACGAAGGGGACGCCGGTCGCGATCTATATGGGCATGGTTCCCGAGCTCGCGGTGGCGATGCTCGGGTGCGCGCGGATCGGCGCGCCGCACATGGTCGTGTTCGGCGGCTTTTCGGCCGACTCGTTGGCTGCGCGGATCAACGACATGCGCTGCGAGGTGCTCATCACTCAGGACGAGGCGTGGCGGCGCGGATCGGCCGTGCCGCTGAAGCGGATCGCGGACGAGGCGCTGTCTTCCACGGAGACGATCCGCGACGTCGTCGTGCTCACGCGCACCGGCAGCGAGATCAACATGCGCGACCGCCGCGACCATCGGTGGGAGGAGCTCGTCGACGGCGTCGACGATGTCTGTCCGTGCGAGCCGATGGACAGCGAGGATCTGCTGTTCCTCATGTACACGAGCGGGACGACCGCCAAGCCGAAGGGGATCATCCATACGACCGGCGGTTACCTCGTCGGCTCCGCCTCGACGCACCACTACATCTTCGACCTGAAGCCGGAGACGGATGTGTACTGGTGCGCCGCCGACATCGGCTGGATCACCGGGCACAGCTACATCGTGTACGGCCCGCTCTGCAACGGCGCCACGTCGGTGATGTACGAGGGGACGCCGGACTTCCCGGACAAGGACCGCTGGTGGTCGATCGTGGAGCGGTATGGGGCGACGATTCTCTACACGGCGCCGACGGCGATCCGCTCGCACATGAAATGGGGGCCGCAGTACGCGCAGCAGCACGATCTCTCGTCGCTGCGTCTGCTCGGCTCCGTGGGCGAGCCGATCAACCCGGAGGCGTGGTCCTGGTACCGGGAGCACATCGGCGCGGACCGCACCCCGATCGTCGACACGTGGTGGCAGACGGAGACCGGCATGGTGCTGATCACGCCGCTCCCCGGGATCACGACGCTGAAGCCGGGCTCGGCGACGAAGCCCTTCCCCGGCGTCGAGGCGGCGATCTTCGACGAGAGCGGCAACGAAGTCGGGCCCGGAGGCGGCGGCTACCTCGTCCTCAAGCGCCCGTGGCCGTCGATGCTGCGCGGGATCTTCGGCGACGACGCGCGCTACCGCGAGACGTACTGGTCGAAGTACGAGAACCTCTATTTCGCCGGCGACGGCGCGCGCATCGACGAGGACGGCGACTTCTGGCTCCTCGGGCGCGTCGACGACGTCATGAACGTCTCCGGCCACCGCATCTCGACCATCGAGGTCGAGTCGGCGCTCGTCGACCACAAGGACGTCGCCGAAGCGGCTGTCTGCTCGCGCGCGGACGCAACGACGGGCGAGGCGATCGTCGCCTACGTGACCCTGAAGTCCGGCTCGGAGCCGTCGCTGGAAAAGCTCGAGGAGCTGCGCAACCATGTCGCGATGAAGATCGGGCCGATCGCGAAGCCTGCGAACATCGTGTTCACGCCGGAGCTGCCGAAGACGCGGAGCGGCAAGATCATGCGCCGTCTCCTGCGCGACGTTGCGAACAACCGCCAGCTCGGCGACACGACGACGCTCGCGGATCCGGCGGTGGTGGACGAGATCAAGAGCCGCGCAGAGGCGGAGAAGAGTGACGACGGATAGAGAGCTCGGCATCGAGCTCTTCAACAAGACGTGGGCGCTGATGGAGAGCCCGGAGCGCGACGAGGACGAGCTCCTGCACTGCGCGCACGCGTCGGCGTATCACTGGCGCCAGGCGGGAACGGTTGCGAACCACGCGCGGAGCGAGTGGCAGTGCTCGCGCGTCTATTCGGTGCTCGGCCGCCCGGAGCCGGCGCTCCACCATGCGCGGCGCTGTCTCGAGCTGTGCGAGTCGGCGCCGGACGAGATCGAGGAGTTCGATCTGCCCTTTGCCTACGAGGCGATGGCGCGAGCGAACGCGGTCGCCGGGGACGCGGACGCAGCCCGGGAGTGGCTCGCGCGCGCTCGCGCGGCCGGTGAGAAGATCGGCGACGAGGACGACCGTGTCCTCCTCGAGTCCGATCTCGCCACGATCGCCGTGTAGGAGTCCGGGAATGGGGGTAGAAGAACGGCCCCCACACGTTTCCCGGCCAGGTTGAAAGCACCCTGACGGGCGGCTCCGGGCTTAGGTGCTGACTGGACCGCCGACCGAGGCCGATTGCTCCGCCGCGTCTTCCGCGACGCGCACGTGGCGCAGCGGCGAGGGTAGGAGCGGGAGGAACGCGAGCGCACATCCGGCTGCGCCGACCCACAGGGCGGCACGTATACCGAACGCAGACGCGAGCGCGCCACCGAGGAGCCCGCCGAAGGGCATGACGCCCCAGACGGCGAACCGTCGTGATGCGTTCGCGCGTCCGAGGAGGCGGTCGGGCGTGATCGTCTGCACGAGGCTGATGCCGTTGACGTTGGCAGCGAGCGCGCAGAAGCCGAAGACGAACTGGGCGGCGACGATGAACGGAATCGCGTAGCCGTCGCGGGCGAGTGGGATGAGGATGAACACGGCGCCGCCGACGGCGGCGAGGCCGATCATCGCCGGCCCCAGTCCGAACCTGCGTGAGATTCGGGTGCCGGTGAGCGCGCCGAGCAGCGTGCCGATACTTGCGATCGAGAACATCAACCCGATGGTCGCGGAATGCAGGTGCAGCGTTCGCACTTCGAACACGAGCAGGACGGCGTTCATCACGATCCCGAAGAAGTTGCTCGCGGCCACCCACGCCATCATCGGCCCGAGAATCGGCTGCCTCATGACGTAGCGGAGCCCCTCCGCGATCTCGTCGCGCATGTGGCGCCTCGAGGCGGCCAGCGTCTCCGGCAGTTCCTCGACCCTGCGGATCGCGCCGAGCAGGAGCGCCGAGGCGGCGAAGCTCGCCGCATCGACCGCGATCGCGTACGGCGCGGAGATGGCGCCGACGAGCACGCCTGCGATTCCGGGGCCGGCGACCTGGGCGCCGGACGCGCTCGACTGAAGCCTCGAGTTGGCGTCGCCGAGCTCGCTTCGATCGACGAGCGACGGGAGGTACGACTGGTAGGAGACGTCGAACGCCACCGTCAGCGTCCCGGTGACGAAGCCGACGACGAAGAGCTGCGTCAACGTCAAGTCGTGCATCGCGTACGCGATGGGAATCGTCGCGAGGACCGCACCGCGGCCCCAGTCCGCCGCAACGAGCAGCGGCTTCCGTCTCAGGCGGTCGACCCAGACACCGGCCGGAAGGCTGAAGAAGATCCACGGCAGGAGATCGACGACGTTGAGCGCCGCGACCTGGAACGTCGACGCGTGCAGCACGAGGATGGCGGCCAGCGGCAGCGCGAGGTTCGTGACCTGACTTCCGAGCTGGCTGACGCTCTGCGCCGACCACAGGTAGAGGAAGTCCCGATTGCGCCACAGGGCGCTTCGCTGCACTAGATCAGCTTGTCAAACCTATCGGGGTCGTCGAACGGGCCGATCACCGCGAGTCGTAGCTTGTCGTCGGCGATGACGTCCTGCGCGACGCGCTGCACGTCCTCCACGGTGACGGCGGAGATGCCGGCGAGCACCTCGTCCGGATCGGGCGCGCGCTGCTCGAGCACTTCCTTGCGCAGGCCGTACATGATCAGGCCCTGCGGATTCTCGAGCTGGAGCACGAAGCGGCCCTTCGCGAAGTTCTGCGCCTTCTCCAGCTCGTCGGCGGGGACCGGCGTAGCGGCCATCCCCTTCAGCTCGGAGATGATCGTCGTCAGCGCCTCGTCGATGCGGTTGATGTCGACGCCGGCCTGCGAGTACAGCGAACCGGCGTCGGTGTAGCTGTGGTTGACGCCGTACACGTAATACGCGAGTCCGCGGCGCTCGCGCACCTCGGTGAAGAGGCGCGACGACATTCCGCCGCCGAGCACGGTGGCGACCATCTGCAGTGCGTAGCGATCGGGATGCGCGAGCGGGTAGCTCGGGACGCCCGCGATTACGTGCGCCTGGTCGGACTGCTTCGTGAAGACCTTGACCTGCCCGTTCGCGTGCGGCTGCACGGGACTTGGCGTGCCGGTCGCGACTGCGGGCATGTCGCCGAGCAGCTCGGTCAGGCGCGCGACGGCGTCGTCGCCGATGCGGCCGGCGATGCCGACGACCATGCGCTCCGGGTGATACCAGCGGTCGAGATACGACATGAACGTCTCGCGCGTCGCCGCGCGGACGGTCTCCTTCCGGCCGATGATGTCCCAGCCGAGGGGCTGGTCGCCATACAGGAGCTCCTCGTACACGCCGCCGATGAAGTCGCGCGGCGTGTCGAAGTACATGTTCATCTCTTCGACGATGACGCCCTTCTCGCGATCGATCTCGGCGCCGTCGAAGCGCGAGTTCCGCAGCATGTCGACGAGAACGTCGAGCGCGACGTCGCGATGCTCCGCGGCGCACTTGACGAAGTAGGCGGTCGTCTCCTTGCTCGTGAACGCGTTGAACTCTCCGCCGATCGAGTCGATCTCGCCGGCGATCGCGCGCGCGTTCGGGCGCCGCTCCGTCCCCTTGAAGAACATGTGCTCCGAGAAGTGCGCGATCCCGTTCGTGTCCGGGGTCTCGTATCGCGATCCGGCGGCGAGCATCACCATGCACGTCACCGACTGCGCGTATGGCAGGTTCGCGGTCAGGATGCGCAGCCCGTTGTCGAGCTGATGTCTCTCGAAGACGCTCATGCGGTAAGTCTCCTCTTCCAGCGGTCAGGGACGGGAACGCTTTCGCCGCGCGCATAGTCGTAGCCGACGAGGATGCTCTTCGCCTCGGCGACGAGGCGGCCGTCGGCGCGCAGCTCGTATTCCAGCTCGAAGCTCTTCGTGCCGACGCGGACGGGGCGGACGCCGATGTCGACGATCTCGCCCTCGCCGACCTGCGCGCGGAAGTCGATCTCCGTCCGCGCGAGAATGACGTCGCGGAGCGGCATCTCCTCGTCCTGCCCGAACCACGCAAGCCGCGCCTGCTCGAGGTAGGTCGAGAAGACCGCGTTGTTCACGTGGCCCATGCCGTCGAGATCGCGGAATCGGACCGTCTCGCGGTGCACGAACGGAAACCCCTCCACGCGATCGATGGTATAGACGCCATATGGCCGGAGAGCAGACGAAGGCGGCGATAGCCGCGCAGCCCGAGTGGCTCGCCCAGGTTCCGACGGATCGCCGGTTTCCGGACGGTGCGCGGCTCGTCTTCACGGGCTGCGGCACCTCGTTCCACGCCGCGATGACCGGCGGGAACGCCGTGCAGGCGTTCGAGCTGGTGCTCTCGCCCGAGCGGAATGCGGACCTGCTCGTTCTCGTGTCGCACGAGGGGTCGACGCCGATGACGCTCGAGGCCGCCCGCTCGTTCCCGGGGCCGAAGTGGCTCGTGACCGGCAAGGCCGACGGACCGATCGCCGAGCTGTGCGACGAGGTGATCGTGTGCACGCCGGCGATCGAGGAGAGCTGGTGCCACACGGTGAGCTACACGTGCGCGGTCGCCGCCATTGCCGCGCTGCGCGGCGAGGACGTGTCGTGGCTGCCGGATGCGGTCGCGGAGGCGCTCGCCGCCGAGCTTCCGTCCTTCGGAGTGCAGGAGCGCTTTCTCGTCGCGGGTGCAGGCGGCAACCTGCCGACTGCGCACGAGGCGGTGCTGAAGCTGCGCGAAGGCGCGTGGGTCGCAGCTGAGGCGTACGAGACCGAGCAGTTGCTGCACGGCTACCTCGCCGCCGTCGACGAAACGGTGCGCGCGTTCGTGCTCGACGGTCCGCGGGCCTCGAACGCCGTCGAGTGCACTCCGCGAGCTCGGGTGCGACGTCACGCTCGTGCCGACCCGGCACCCGGTCGTCGACATCGTCCCGTTCCAGCGTCTCACCGTCGCGATCGCCGACGCACGCGGCCGCGAGCCCGACCGCATCCACCGCCACGACCCGCGCTGGGCCGCCGCAGCTGCGGCCGGCAAAGCGGAGGCCTAGGAGAGAAGCTCTCGCTCTCGCTCGCGCGAGAGCGTCGGTCGCTGCTCGCCCGCCTCGAGGCTCCACGCGAGCGTGTCGCGCGCCGTCTCCTCGAGCGGCCGGAACGTCAGGCCCGCCGCGAGCGCGCGGGAGATGTCCGCTCGCAGTAGGCCGGCGTACTCGTCGCCCGGAAGCCACAGCGGCAGTTCCATCCACGGGCCGACGCCCGCGTCGAGGAGCGTCTGGTCGTCGACCCACACGAGCTCCGCGTCGCCGCCGATGCGCTCGAGCGTCTCCCCGAGCGTCAGCGGCTCGGCCGGCCCCGTCGCGTTGAACACGCCGCTCGTGCGCTGCTCCGCGAGATGGACGAGGAAGGCGCCGAGGTCGCGAGCGTCGATCAGCTGCACTCCCTGCGACGGGTCGCCGGGCGCGAGCACCGTGCCGCCCTCAGCGAGCCGTCGCGGCCAGTACGTGAAGCGGTCGGTCGGGTCGTGCGGGCCGACGATGAGCCCTGCGCGCGCGATCGCGGCGCGCTCGCCGAAGACGTCCTCGATGACGCGCTCCGACCCGACCTTGAGCCCGCCGTACTGCTCGGCGTCGAAGGTCTCCGGCTCCGGGTCGGGCGGATCGAAGAGCGGCGAGCTCTCGTCGATCGGCTTCGACGTGTCCGAGTACACCGAGATGGTGGACACGAACACGTAGTGGCCGACGTCGACCGCGTCGGCTCGCGCACGTGTATAGCGCGGGAGCTGCGTCGGATCGAGATCGATCGCGGCGTCCCATGTGTCGCCCCCGAGCGCTGAGAGGTCCTCCTTCAGATCGCCGTGGATCTGCTCGACCTCCGGATAGAGATCGGGATTCGTCTGGCCGCGGTTGAAGAGCGTCACGTCGTGCCCGCCGGCGAGCGCGGCGTCGACGACGCCGCGACCGAGGAACTTCGTCCCGCCGAAGACGAGCAGCTTCATCCGGCGTACCGCTCGATCGCCATGCCGACGGCCTGCGCGCCGAAGCGGATCGCGTCCGCCGTCACCCGCTCGTTCGCGGCGTGGATCAGGCTGGAGAAGACGAAGTCGTCCGGCAGGCGCAGCGGCAGGAAGCCGTACGTCTGGATTCCGATGTCGGCGAGGAAGCGGCCGTCCGTCACGCCGACCTGGAGCAACGGCACGGGCACGCCCTCCGGGTCGAGCTCGCGCAGGATGTCCGACAGCATCGGCATCTGCGACAGGTCCGAGTGCTCCGGATAGGGATCGTGGCGGATGACCTCGAGCTCGAGCTCCGCGCCGACGAGCGTGTGGATCTCGCGGATGATGTCCTCGGGGCCGAAGCCGGGCAGCAGGCGGCCGTCGAGCTGGAGCTCGATCGTCGACGGGATGACGTTGATCTTCTCGCCGCCGTGGACGATCGTCGCGCTCACGGTGTTGCGCAGCGCGCGGTCGAGGGGCCGCAGCTCCGCGAGCGGCGCGCGCAGCGTGAGCTCGGCGAGGCGTGGGTCGAGGAGCGAGCGCAGCACGAGCGACTGCGGCTTCGGCAGCGCCTCGGCCATTCCCTCGATCCACGCGCGCGCGACCGGCGTCACGTGCACCGGCAGGCGCCCGGAGTCGAGGCGGGCGAGGATGCGCCCGAGCTTGCCCATCGCGCTCCCGCGCACGCCGAGCGCGCCGTGCCCGCCCGGCCCGCGCACGACGCCGCGCATCCAGCACATCTGCTTCTCCGCCACCTGGATCGGATAGAACCGCCGCCCGCCGACCATCTGCGACGCGCCGCCGAACTCGCCGAGCGAGTGCTTCACGCCCTCGAACAGGTCGGCGTGCTCCTGCGCGAGGAAGCGGGCACCGAAGTCGCCGCCGTTCTCCTCGTCGCTCAGCACGGCGAGGACGAGGTCGCCGCGCGGGCGGATCTCACCGCGCGCCGCACGCATGAACGCGTCGAGCATCATCGCGACGCCGCCCTTCATGTCGAGCGCGCCACGGCCCCAGACCCAGCCGTCGACGAGCTCGCCGGCGAACGGCGGGTGCGTCCACTCCTGACCCGAGGTGGTGACGACGTCGACGTGGCCGTACAGCAGGAGCGGCGGCGCCTCGCCCGCGCCGCGCACGCGCGCGATCAGGTTCGGCCGCGCGTCGTCCTTCGCGACGATGCGCGTCTCGGCGCCGGCCTCTTCGACGAGGCGCTGGACGTACGCGATGCATTCGCCCTCGTTGCCGGGCGGGTTCGTCGTGTCGAATCGGAGGAGGTCGCGGAGGAGCTCGACGACGTCCGTCACTGCATCGCCTCGAGCGCGCGGACGAGCCGGTCGACCTCCGCGGTGGTGTTGTAGTGGACGAATCCGGCGCGGACGGCGCCGTCGTCGCCGAGCCCGAGGCGCTTCATCACCTCGACCGCGTAGTAGTTCCCGTCCCACACGGCGATGTCGAGCTGCCCGAGCCGCTCGGCCACGACACTCGGCGGGACGCCGTCGACGGTGAATGCGAAGGTCGGCACGCGCCCGTCCATCGCCGGCAGGCCGTACAGCCTGCAGTTCTCGGGGAGGCAGTGCGAGGAAGCGCGTTCCGAGCATTCGCTCGTGCGCGTTGATCGCGTCCCAGCCGAGCGAGTCGACGTAGTCGACCGCGGCGACGAAGCCGGCGAGCAGCTCGTGCGCGAGCGTTCCCGTCTCGAAGCGATGGTGCGCGGGGCGCACCTTGTACGTGCGCCACGCATCGGCGAGCTCGGCGCGCACGTACGCGAGCCCGAGGTGCGGCCCGAAGAACTTGTACGGCGAGCAGAGGAGCACGTCGACGCCGAGCGACGCGACGTCGACCGGGCCGTGAGGCGCGTAATGGACGGCGTCGGCCCAGGCGAGCGCTCCTGCAGCGTGCGCGAGCTCCGCGACGCGCCGCGCGTCGACGATCGTGCCGACCGCGTTCGATGCGAGCGGGAACGCGACGATTCGCGTGCGGTCGCTCAGCTGGCGCTCGAGGTCGACGAGGTCGAGCGTCGTGTCGTCGGCGATGTCCGCGAAGCGGACGGTGAGGTCGAGGTCGTGCGCGAGCTCGAGCCACGGCGAGACGTTGCCGTCGTGGTCGAGGCGCGTCACGACGATCTCGTCGCCGGCGCTCAGCGTGCGGCCGACCGTGCGCGAGAGCGCGAAGTTGAGCGTCGTCATGTTCGCACCGAAGATCGTCTCGTCCGGATCGCACCACAGGAACGACGCGGCGGACTCAGCCGAGCCTGCGTGAGCGAGCGCGTCGCTGCGGCGGCTGTTGCCGAAATGACCGCCGAGGTTCGCGTTCGACTCGCGCAGGTAGGCGGCGATCGCGTCGATCACCGAGTCCGGGACCTGCGTCCCGCCGGGCCCGTCGAGGAATGCCGTCGGCCCCTGCAGCGCCGTGAAGCGCGCGCGAACGGCGTCGACGTCGAATGCCGTCACGGCCACGGCAGGACACTACCCTGTCGCCCGTGAGCACTCTCGCGCCACCGAAGGAGCGGCTCGACCGCGGCGACCGCAGCGGCCTCGGCCGCGTGTGGCGCGTGATCGTCCTGAACGACGACCACAACACCTTCGAGGGCGTCGCGTTCGCGCTCTCGTCCGTGCTGCCCGGCGTCGACTACGACGGCGGGATGCGACTCGCCAACCGGATCCACTCGAGCGGCCAGGCCATCGTGTGGTCCGGCGACCGCGAGCCGGCGGAGCTGTACTGGGAACAGCTGGCCGGGCACGGGCTGACGATGGCGCCCCTGGAGCAGTAGCCGCACCGTCCGGACCTGGACCTAGGCTTTTTGGCGTGCGGCGCCTCCGATCGCTGTCCGAGGACGAGTGCTACGCCCGTTGCTATCGCGGCTGGGAGCCGACGGTGACCGTCGTCAAGCTCGAGCCGCGCCGGCCGCGCTACGCGCTGCCCGTCTCCGGCGAGATGATCCGCCAGATCTTCGAGGAGCGGATCGACGCGCGGGCGGACGCAGAGCTCGACGCTGCGTAGCGCTGTTCCGGACGTACTCGGCCCGGGTCTGCGGGTCGTCTTCTGCGGGATCAATCCCGGCCGCGTCTCCGCGGAGGCGCATGCGCACTTCGCGAACCCGCGCAACGACTTCTGGCGGCTGCTGCACGCGGCGGGCTTCACCTCGCGGCTCCTCGAGCCGTCCGAGCAGTTCGAGTTGCTGAAGGAGGGCATCGGCGTGACGAACGCCGCGGCGCGCACGACGCCGGGCTCCGGCGATCTGCGCCGCGACGACTTCGCGGGCGCGGCGGAGCGGCTCGGCCCGCATCGACGCGCGCTGGATCGGGTTCGTCGGCAAGGAGGCGTACCGCGGCACGTTCGGCGAGCGTCCCGAGCTCGGAGTGCAGAAGCGGACGCTCGGCGACACGAAGCTCTTCGTGCTGCCCTCGACCTCGCCCGCGAATGCCGCGGTGCCGTGGGAGGAGCGCCTGCGGTGGTTCCGCGAGCTCGCTAGCTGCGCCAGCGATTCGTGATCGGCGTGCGCCGGTCGCGGCCGAACGCCTTCGGCCGCAGGCGTACGCCGGGCGGCGCCTGGCGCCGCTTGTACTCGGCACGGTCGACGAGCGCGACTGCGCGCTCCACGACGTCGCGGTCGAAGCCGTCGGAGGACAGCTCCTCGAGCGTCCGGTCCTGCTCGACGTACGCCTCGAGCACCCGGTCGAGCGCGGGATACGGCGGGAGCGAGTCCTCGTCCAGTTGGTCGGCGCGCAGTTCCGCGCTCGGTGCGCGGTCGACGATCGACTGCGGAATGACGCCGAGATACTTCGACAGGCGGAAGACGTCGGTCTTGTAGACGTCCTTCAGGAGCGCGAAGCCGCCCGCCATGTCGCCGTACAGCGTCGCGTAGCCGACCGAGAGCTCCGACTTGTTACCGGTGGCGACGAGCAGCCAGCCGAACTTGTTCGACAACGCCATCAGCAGCGTGCCGCGGATGCGCGCCTGCAGGTTCTCCTCCGTGAGATCCGGAGCTCGTCCCTCGAACGACGGCGCGAGCGCCGCGACGTACGTCTCGACCATCGGCTCGATCGGGATCTCGCGAAAGTCGCAGCCGAGTGCCTCGGCGAGCCGGCGCGCGTCCGTCCGCGTCGCGTCGGAGGAGTAGCGCGACGGCATCGAGACGCAGTGCACTCGGTCGGCGCCGAGCGCCTCGACCGCGAGCGCGGCCACGAGCGCGGAGTCGATGCCGCCGGACACGCCGACGAGCACCTGCTCGAAGCCGTTCTTCCGCACGTAGTCGCGCAGGCCGAGCACGAGTGCCCGGCGCATCTGCTCGAGCTCGTCGGCGAACGGGACGATCGAGCCCGTCGCGCCGAGATCGACCACGAGCAGCGCCTCCTCGAACCCGGGTGCGCGCGCGATCACCTCGCCGCGTTCGTCGATCACGCACGAGTGCCCGTCGAAGAGCAGCTCGTCCTGGCCGCCCACGGCGTTGCAGAAGACGACGGCTGCATTGTTGTCGCGCGCGCGCGTGCGGAACATCTCCTCGCGGGTGCGGTCCTTGCCGATGTGGAAGGGCGACGCCGAGATGTTGACGAGCAGACGCGCGCCCAACCGCGCGAGCTCCGACGCCGGCGGGCCGGGCTGCCACATGTCTTCGCAGACGGTGACGCCGACCTTCGCCTCTCCGATCTCGATCGGAGTCGCGTCGGTGCCCGGAGTGAAGTAGCGCACTTCGTCGAACACGCCGTAGTTCGGAAGGAGCTGCTTGCGCACGCGCTCCTTCACCTCGCCGTCGGCGCAGACGGCGGCGACGTTGTAGAGATGCCCACCGTCGGCGTGCGGCGCCCCGACGATCGCGACGATGCCGTGGACGGCGTCCGCGATCTGCTCGAGGGACTCCTCGGCGGCGCGCACGAACCCGGGGCGAAGGAGCAGGTCCTCGGGCGGGTACCCGGTGACGGCGAGCTCGGGGAAGACGACGACGTCGGCGCCCGCCTCCTTCGCCGCCGCGAGGCGGTCGAGGATGAGCGCGCGGTTCCCGTCGAGGTCGCCGACGGTCGTGTCGATCTGGGCGAGAGCCAGTCTCACAGGTTTGAGACTACCAGGCGAAAACCTTCAGCGCTTCAGGCGAACGACGTTCAGGTCGTCCGCGAGGATCGCGTCCATCCGCTCGCGCAGCTGCTCCGGCGGGTCGTGCTCGGCGTGGAGGTAGCGCCCCGCGAGCTTGTCGAACTCGCCCGTCGCGAGCGCGTGCACGAGGCGCGGCGCGCACTCGGGCGGCGTCCACGGCGCGTCGTCGGGAAGCGCGGAGGTCATCGCCGTCCTGCACGAGCCCCGGCGAGATCGAGAACACGAACACGTTCTGCGGCGCGAGCGAGGCGGCGAGCACCTCGGAGAAGCGGTTCACGGCCGCCTTGCTCGCCGGGTACGCGGTGGCGTTCGGCCCTTCGCGCGGCGGTAGGTACGCCGAGCCGGAGGCGACGTTGACGATGCGGCCGCCGCCGCGCTCGACCATGAGCGGCGCGAACGCGCGGCAGCACATGTACGTGCCGAGGACGTTCACCTCGAACGTGTGCCACCACTCGTCGACGTCCGCGAGCGGATCCTCCGGCCCGGAGATGCCCGCGTTGTTCACGAGCAGGTCGACGGCGCCGACCTCGCCGCACCAGCGCGCGACGTCCGCGCGCTTCGACACGTCACCGGTGAGCGCGCGTCCGCCGATCTCCTCCGCGACGGCGCGCACCTCCTCGGCGGTGCGGCCGGTGACCGCGACATCCATCCCGGCGCGCGCGAGCTCGCGCGCGATGTTCGCGCCGATCCCACGCCCGCCGCCGGTGACGAGCGCAGTTCCTCGCAGTTCAGCGGACAGCATCGGCGATCTCCTCCAGTGACTCGGGGTTCTCCAGGGTGGAAAGGTCGCCGGGATCCTCGCCGAGCGCCCGCGCGCGCACGGCGCGGCGCACGATCTTCGCGGAGCGCGTCTTCGGCAGCGCGCCGACCCACACGATCCGGTCCGGCTTGAACGCCTTGCCGAGCGCGTCCGTCACCGCGCCGGCGACACGCTCGTCGTCCTGCTCGTCGCCGCTCGGCACGCAGAAGATCCACGCGACCTCGCCCTTCACCTCGTGCGGGACGCCGACCGCGGCCGCTTCGGCGACGATGCCGCTCGCGATCGCGGCCGACTCGAGCTCCGCCGGCCCGATGCGCTTGCCGGCGATGTTCAGCGTGTCGTCGCTGCGCCCGTGCAGGAACCAGTAGCCGTCCGCGTCCACCGATGCCCAGTCGCCGTGCGTCCAGATGCCGGGGAAGCGGCGCCAGTACGTCTCGAGGTAGCGCTCGTCGTCTCCCCAGATCCCGCGCGTCATGCCCGGCCATGGGCGGCGGCAGACGAGCTCGCCCACTTCGCCGCGGATGGAGTTGCCCGCGGCGTCGACGACGTCCATGTCCTCGCCGAGCGCGGGGAAGCCGACCGACACGGGCTTGATCGGCTCCGTGACGATCGTCGTGAGGAAGCACGCGCCCACCTCGGTTCCGCCCGAGCAGTTGACGATCGGAACGCGCGAGCGGCCGACCTTCTCGAACGAGCCAGCGGTACGGATCGGGGTTCCACGGCTCGCCCGTCGTGCAGATCGCGCGCAGCGACGAGAGATCCGTCTGCGGCTCGCCCTTCGGGATGAGCGCGCGCACGAGCGTGGGCGAGACGCCGACCATGGAGATGCGCTCCGACTCGATCAGCTTCCAGAGACGGTCGTCGGGCCAGTCGGGCGCGCCTTCGGCGAAGACGATCGTCGCGCCCGCCGCGCCGCCGCCGACGACGGTCCACGGCCCCATGATCCAGCCCATGTCGGTGGCGAAGTGGATGCGTTCGCCCGGCCTGATGTCCGCCTGGTACACGGTCTCGCGCGCGATCGAGACGAGGAAGCCGCCCTGCACGTGCAGCGCGCCCTTCGGCTTGCCGGTCGTGCCCGGACGTGTAGGCGAGGAGGTAGGGCGCCTCGCTGTCGACCTCGAGCGGCGGCAGCGTCCCCGGCTGCTTCGTCACGAGCTCCGGCCAGGAACGCGTCTCGCGATTCCACTCGACGACGACGTGGTCACCGGTCTCGTCGAGGATCGCCCGCATGTCCATGCGCTTGCCCCGGCGCAGCGACCAGTCGGCGCAGAGGACGACCTTCGCCCGCGAGTCGTCGATCCGCGATGCGATCGCCGGCGCGGCGAACCCGGAGAAGATCGGCACCTGCACGGCGCCGATGTGCGCGCATGCGTGCGACGCGATCGCGACGGCGGGGCACATCGGCATGAAGATCGCGACGCGGTCGCCCGGCTCGACGCCGAGCTCGACGAGCGCCTCGGCGAGCTGCGTCACCTGGCGCGACGCCTCCGCCCACGTGAGCGAGTCGCGTTCGCCGTCCTCGTACAGCCCGACGAGCGCCTCGTCGTCGGATGCCCGGCTGTGCACGCAGACGCGCGCGACGTTCACCTTCCCGCCGACGAACCAGCGCGTCCACTCGGGCCCGCGCGACGCGTCGAGGACAGCGTCCCAGCGGCGCGAGAACTCGATGCCGAGGTCGTCGATGAGCGCGGGCCAGAACCGGTCCGGCTCCTCGAGCGAGATGCGGTGCAGCTCGTGGTAGTCGCGGCGCCGAGCACGCGGCCGAGCCGCGTCAGGTTGGCCTCCTCGACACGCTCGGGCGTCGGCTCCCAGATGAAGTCGCTCATTGCTAGTCTCTACTAACTTAGTGGTTGCTAACCGGGGAAGGTGAGGAAGGCTTGAAGGCTCGCATATTCGCGGAGGAGAACAAGAAGTGGTGGACGCTGGCGGCCGTCTCGTTCGGCCTGTTCATGATCATGCTCGACAACACGATCGTGAACGTGGCGCTGCCGACGATCCAGCGCTCGCTGCACCTCAAGGTTTCCGAGCTCGAGTGGATCGTGACGGGCTACGCCCTCACGTTCGGCGCGCTCATGCTCACCGGCGGCAAGCTCGCCGACCTGCTCGGCCGGCGGATGATCTTCGTCGTCGGGCTCGTCGTCTTCACGCTCTCGTCGCTCGGCTGCGGCCTCGCCGGTAGCGCGAGCGTGCTCATCGCCGCGCGCGTCGTGCAGGGCGTCGGCGCCGCGCTGATGAACCCGTCGACGCTCTCGATCATCACGGTCACGTTCCCGCCGAAGCAGCGCGGGACGGCGATCGGCATCTGGGCGGGCGTCTCGGCGCTCGCGCTCGCGATCGGGCCGCTCGTCGGCGGCCTCATCACGGAGCACATCAACTGGAACTGGATCTTCTACATCAACGTGCCGATCGGAGCGCTCGCGATCGTCGCCGCGTTCGCGTTCATCCCCGAGTCGCGCGACACCTCGCACGAGCAGAAGCCCGACCTCGCCGGGCAGGCCGCGTCCGCGCTCGGGCTGTTCGCGCTGAGCTACGCGCTCATCGAGGCGAACACGTACGGCTGGACGTCGGGACGCATCCTCGGGTCGTTCGCGATCGCGGCCGCGTCGCTCGTCGCGTTCGTGCTGCTCGAGATGCACCAGCGTCTCCCGATGCTCGACCTCAGCCTCTTCCGCAATCGCGGCTTCGCCGGCGCGAACACGGTGATGCTGCTCGTCGGCCTCGCGATGTTCGGCGTGTTCTTCTACGTCTCGCTCTACGTCCAGCAGGTTCTCGGGTATTCGCCGGTGCAGGCCGGCGCCGCGTTCCTGCCGTGGACGCTGCTGATCATCCTCATCGCGCCGTGGGCGGGACGTCTCTCGGACAGGTTCGGCCCGCGGCCGTTCGTCAGCGTCCGGCCTGCTGCTCGTCGCCGGCTCGCTCTTCGTCTTCTCGCGCCTGGGCGTGCACGAGAGCTTCTGGAACCTGCTGCCCGCGATGCTGCTCGGCGGCATCGGCATGGCGTCCGCGATGGCGCCGACGACCGCGGCCGCGATGGCGTCCGTCCGGCCGGACAAGGCAGGCGTCGGATCGGCTGTGCTCAACAGCATGCGCCAGGTCGGCGGCTCGCTCGGCATCGCGATCATGGGCGCGATCGTCGCGTCCGGGATCTCGAGCTCGCTCGCGTCGGGGCACTCGCGGCCGGAGGCGTTCGTCCACGGCTTCCGGGACGCGACGAGCGTCGCCGCGCTCATCGCGATCGCCGGCGCGATCGTCGCAGCGACGACGCTCCAGCACGCACGGCATCGCGAGCCGGCGCGCGACACGTTGCCCGAGGCCGCGTGAGCGTCGCTCCCGTTCGGATGGCGGCGGCCGATCGCCGCCGCCATCTCGTCGAGACCGCGATCCGCGTCTTCTCGGACGGGAGCTATCGCGGGACGACGACCGCGGAGATCGCGCGCGCGGCCGGCATCTCCGAGCCGATCCTGTACCGGCACTTCGCGTCGAAGCGCGAGCTGTACCTCGCCGCGCTCGACCACGTGTGGGAGACGGCGCGCGCGCGCTGGACGGAGGTGCTCGAGGGCGCACCGGACGTCGCCGCGGGCTTCGCCGAGATGGGCCGCGGCCATTTCTCCGTCCACGACTGCAAGTTCCAGCTCGCGGAGCTCTGGGTGCAGGCGCTCGGCGAGGCGGCCGAGGACGCGGAGCTGCGGAAGCACCTGCGCAAGCACATGCGCGAGGTGCACGACTTCATCGCAGCCGCAATCCGCCGCGGCCAGGAGGAGGGCTCGCTCCATCCCGACCGGGATCGCCGAGGCGGAAGCCTGGGTCTTCCTCGCCGGCGGCGTCTTCGGCATGGTCGGCCGGAGGGTCGGCCTCCTGGGCGACGACGAAGTGAACCGCATCAGAGCCGCACGGCTCGACTGGATGCGCGCCTGACTCCGTCTGAAGTGCTGCGCACTTCAGACGGTCAGAGGTTCCCGCTTCGCGGGAGCGGAGTCGGGCAAAGCCCGCCTCCTCTTATGAGCGTTGCCGAAGGTCTTGTCTGCGCGCGCGGTGGTGGGCTTCGCCCATCCCCGCGCGCTGGTTCGGCCTTCGCTAACGCTGCGCGTTAGGTCCAGCCCGAGGCCGTCGAGCTGGGCGAGGCGCTCAGAGCAGTAGACCTTCGCCCATGCCGCCAACAAGGCCGGAGCGTAAGCCTGGCGGAGCCGGCTTACGCGCAGGCGGACTAGCGCGTGGGGACGGCGTAGCCGCCACCGCGCGCGCAGAACATCCCTCCGTCGACGACCCGCAAGAGCTCGCGGGCTTTGCCCGCGAGCGCTCCCGCGAAGCGGGACCCTTCATCGGGAGAAAGTGCGCCAGCACTTTCTCCCAGGACAAAAGAAAGGCCCCGGCTGCGGCTCCGGGGCCTTGTCTTATGAGAGGCGCGTACTCCCTGCGTATCGGGGTTCCCGACTCTGCGGCTCAGTCGGGCTGCCCTGTGTCGCTGGGTTGCGGCGACGCGCCCCCTGCAAACCCGCCTGGCGTCCGGCTCGCTTGCAAGGTGACCGCACTATAGGCCCGGTCCGGGAGCGAGTCAAGTACCCTAGTCAAGTGATTTTGAAAAACGGCCAGTTCACTGCCTGTTCCGCTTGTTTATGCCCTTTTAGGGGGATGGCTGGAGCGGACATCTTGCGTTTCAGTGAAGCGTAAGGTTCACTTCGCCTTAGCCGCATGGCCAGAGAGACCTCAGTCCGCAGCCAAACCACGTCGTCCGCCCTCCGCCTCGGAGAGCGGCTACGGCAGCTTCGCGTTGCCGCCGGGCTGACGCAGAGCGAGCTCGCGGGCGAACGGTTCTCGAAGGAGTACGTCTCGCAGATCGAGCGCGGCAAGACGCGGCCGACGACCGAGACGATCGAATGGCTTGCCGCCCAGCTCGCCTGCGACGCCGGCTTCCTCGCGAACGGCGTCGCGACCGACGAGCGCGGCCGGCTCGAGGCCGCACTGGCCCGCGCCGAGACGCTGATCGAGGCGCACCGCAACGAGGACGCCGCCGCCGAGTACGAGACGCTCGTCCCCGCTTCGCGCGCGACGGGCGTTCCGGAGCTCGAGGTTCGCGCGCTCATCGGCGCCGGCCGGACGCAGATGCGTCTCGGCTCGCTCCGCCAGGCGATGGATCTGCTGAACGACGCGCGCGGCATCGTCGAGTCCGGCAACTTCTCCGATCTCGAGCGCGCGGAGGTCTTCTACGCGCTCGGCATCTGCCGCTACCAGCTGAACAGCGTGCAGACCTCGCTCGGCCTGCTGAACGAGGCGCTCGGTCTCGCCGAGCGCTCGGGCATGCCGTCCGACTCGCTCCGCTCGAACATCCTCTCGTGGCGCTCGCGCTGCTGGCGCCGGATGCGCGACTACGAAGCCGCGCGCGAGGACATCGAGCGCGCGCTCCAGCTCGCCGAGGACGCGGGCGACCCGCGCACGATCGGCGACGCGTTCTTCCAGGCATCGCTCGTCGCCGACCGCGAAGGCCACTGGATCCTCGCGCGCACGTACGCCGAGCGCGCGCGTGGTGCATACGAGGGGCTCGCCGACCGCGTGCACGTCGGCCAGCTGACGAACAACCTCGGCGGCCTGAACTTCCTCCTCGGCAAGACCGACGAGGCCGTCACGCTGCTGAAGGAAGCATTTGGCATCGCCCTCGACACCGGCCGCGAGGCGGACGCCGCACAGGCGGTGTCCTCGCTCGCGCAGATCCATCTCCGCACCGGCGACGTGGAGCAGGCCGAGGAGCAGGCGCGTCACGCGCTGCAGCTCCTCGCGGATCGCGAGGATTACCTCGACGAGATCGGCAGCGCCCAGCTCGTCCTCGGACGCGCACTGCTGTCGCAGGACCGCCTCGACGAGGCGGAGGCGGCGTTCACCGCCGCCGAGGCAAGCTTTGGCCAGCTCGGTTCGGCCAGCCACCGCGCTGCAGCGTGGGTCGCTCGGGGCGACCTCGCCGCACGCCGCGGGGACGACAGGCTCGCAGCCCACCTCTACCGCACCGCGGCTGAGGCGTTGCAGGACGTTCGCTTCTAACGGGGGAAGGGAGGTGACAACTGTGACAAAGGCAAGGCTCTTCACGCTTCTCATCGCAGCCGTGATGCTGGCATCGCTCCTCGCAGGGGTGAAGCACGGCACGGGCATGAACGACGGGGGTTACTGGTAGGTCGTAGATGCGGGGCCGAGCCGGTGGATCGGCCGGTCCCTGGAGCTCTGCGGCTTCTCAGCTCACTCTCTTCGTTCGGCTTACAGCGGCCGAACTGCACGCTTCCTCGCCGGCCGATGCGCGGCTCTATGTCGCTGCTCGGCCGGCGCTTTGCGTGCCCGGGGCCTGTAAGCTAGGCTCCCATTACTTCAAAAGGGATAGTGAAGGAAAGGAGCCGACATGGGCTTGCACATCGGTGACACAGCACCTGATTTCGAGGCCGAGACGACCGAGGGTCGCATCGGCTTCCACGACTGGATCGGCGACTCGTGGGCCGTGCTCTTCTCGCACCCGAAGGACTTCACGCCCGTGTGCACGACCGAGCTCGGGTACATGGCGAAGATCAAGCCGGAGTTCGACCGGCGCGGCGTCAAGGTGATCGGCCTCTCGGTCGACCCGGTCGACCGCCACGGCGACTGGGCGAAGGACATCGAGGAGACGCAGGGCCACGCGCCCAACTACCCGATCATCAGCGACGCGGACTTCAACGTCTCGAAGCTGTACGGGATGCTCCCCGCGAGCACGTCCGGCGACCCGCTCCAGCGGACGCCCGCCGACAACCAGACGGTGCGCAACGTCTTCGTCATCGGTCCCGACAAGAAGGTGAAGCTCATCCTCGTCTATCCGATGACGACCGGCCGGAACTTCGACGAGGTGCTGCGCGTCATCGACTCGCTGCAGCTGACGGCGAAGCACAAGGTGGCGACGCCGGCGCAGTGGCAGCAGGGCGACGACGTCATCATCGCCGGCTCGGTCTCGAACGAGGACGCGAAGGAGATCTTCGGCGAGTGGGAAGAGCCGAAGCCCTACATCCGCATCGTGCCTCAGCCGGGAGTGAAGACTCCCGCGTAGGCGTTGAGCGCCGGCTGTCCGCCCAGGTGGGCGTACAGCACCCGTGAGCCCGGCTCGATGCGGCCGTCGCGGACGAGGTCGATGAGCGCAGCCATCGACTTCCCCTCGTAGACGGGATCCGTGAGGACGCCCTCGAGCCGGGCGCACAACCGAATCGCCTCGATCGTCTCCTCATCGGGGATGCCGTACGTTCCGGCGTGCCACTCATCCAGGAGGACGACGTCGAGCTCGCGGTCGAGGCCGATCGCGTCGGCCGTGCTCGTTGCGATGCGCGTGATCTGGTCGCGCGTCTGCTCGACCTTCGCGGAGCCGTCGATGCCGAGGATGCTCCGCTCTGCGTCCTGGAGCGCGAAGCCGGCGACCATGCCGGCCTGCGTCGAACCGGTGACCGAGCAGACGACGACGGTGTCGAAGAAGACGCCGAGCTCCGCCTCTTGCGCCGCGACCTCCTCGGCCCAGCGCGCGAACCCGAGCCCGCCGAGCGGATGGTCGAACGCGCCGGCCGGGATCGCATACGGCTTGCCGCCTGCGGCGACGACGGAGTCGAGCGCGTCCTGCCAGCTCGGGCGGAACGCGATGTCGAAGCCCGCGTCGACGATGCGCACGTCCGCGCCCATGATCCGCGAGAGCAGGATGTTCCCGACCGTGTCGTAGACGGGGTCCGGCCATTCGACCCAGTGCTCCTGCACGAGCACGCATTTCAGTCCGAGCTGCGCGGCGACAGCCGCGACCTGGCGCGTGTGATTCGACTGCACGCCGCCGATCGACACGAGCGTGTCGCATCCCTGCGCGAGCGCGTCCGCAGCGAGGTACTCGAGCTTGCGCGTCTTGTTCCCGCCGTAGGCGAGTCCGGAGTTGCAGTCCTCGCGCTTCGCCCAGATCTCGACGCGGCCGCCGAGGTGCTCGCTCAGCCGTTCGAGCGGATGGACGGGCGACGGACCGAAGAGCAGGTCGACGCGCGGGAAGTCGGCGAGCACTAGCCGGGAACGTCGCCGTTCGTCGAGCCCATGCGCTCGATGACGACCTGCGGAATGCGTGCGTACGGTGAGAGCCGGAGCGCCATGCGCACGATCTCGGCGCAGTCCTCCGGGCGGATCATCTCGCCGGGCTCGATCCCGGACCACTGAGCCATCGGCGTGTCGACGAATCCGGGGCAGAGCGCGATCGCGCGCACGCCGTCGGCGTCGAGCTCGGCGTTGAGCGACCGCGTGAGCGAGATCACCGCCGCCTTCGTCGCGCCGTAGACGGAGAGACCGGGCGTCGGCATCGTGCCGGCGATCGACGCGAGATTGACGATCCAGCCGCGCGTTTCGCGCAGCAGCGGGATCGCCGCCTGCGTGACGAGGAAGAGCCCGCGCAGGTTCACGCCGAGCTGCAGGTCGAGGTGCTTGACCGGCAGAGTCCTCCACGCGACCGCCGATGCCGACGCCCGCGGAGTTGACGAGCACGTCGAGCCGGCCGAAGCGCTCGCGGTGCTCGGCGACGAGGCGCGCGCAGTCGTCGGCGTCGGAGACGTCGGCCGCGACGGCGACCGCGCCGATCTCGGCCGCAGCGGCCTCGACCTTCTCCGCGCGACGAGACGCGAGCGTCAGGTCGAAGCCCTCCTCGCGGAGCATGCGCGCGATCGCGAGCCCGATGCCCGACGATCCACCCGTGATGAGCGCTGCCCTCTCCACCGCGCGTACAGTAAACCGCGTGGAGGCACCCGCGCTCACGAGCCTCACCGTCGGCGGCGGCTGCGCCGCGAAGTACTCGGCGGCGCGTCTCGAGGAGCTGCTCCGCGGATTCGTCCCCGCCGAGGCCGAGAACCTCCTCGTCGGACTCGATCCCGCCGACGACGCGGCCGTCTACAAGCTCGACGACGAGCGTGCGCTCGTCTTCACCGTCGACTTCTTCCCGCCGCTCGTGGACGACCCGTCCGTCTTCGGGCGCATCGCGGCGACGAACGCGCTGAACGACGTGTTCGCGATGGGCGGCATACCGCTCATCGCATTGTCGATCGCCGCGTTCCCGGAGGAGCTGCCGAACGACGTTCCCGCGCGCGTGTTCGCGGCCGCCGACGAGACGGTGCGCGCGGCCGGCGCCGTGCTCGCCGGGGGACACACGATTCGCGACGCCGAGCCGAAGTACGGGCTCGCCGTCGTCGGCACCGTCCACCCCGACGGCATCTGGCCGAAGTCCGGCGCGCGGCCGGGCGACGCGCTCTTCCTGACGAAGCCGCTCGGCACCGGCCTCGTGCTCGCCGCGAAGATCGACGCCGCCGAGGCGATCGAATGGATGACGACGCTCAACGCGGCCGCCGCCGACGCGCTACGCCCGTTCGAGCCGAACGCGGTCACCGACGTCACCGGCTTCGGGCTCTTCGGACACGCGCACGAGATGGCGTCGCGCAGCGGTGTGCGCATCACGCTCGACGCGGGCGCAATGCCGGCGATGGCCGGCGCGCTCGAAGCCGCCGAAGCCGGCGTGCGCACGGGCGGCGACCGCCGCAACCGCGAGTACGCGCCCGTCGAGGCCGACGGCGTCGCCGAGGCAGTCCTCGCGCTCGGCTACGACGCGCAGACCGCGGGCGGCCTGCTCATCTCGCTTCCCGCCGACAAGGCGCTCTCGCTCGAGAGCGCGTTCCGCGCGCGCGACCTCTTCATCACGCGCGTCGGCACGCGTCGAGGAAGGCGCCGGCGTCTCAGTCGGGTAGCTCGCGCTTGCGCGCGAGGATGGACTTGCGCTTGTCGACGAGCTCGGTCTCGAGGCGCTTCAGCTCCTCGATGCGCTTGCGGACGAGGCCGAGCTGCGTGTCGACGTGCGGAAGCGCGGCGTCGAGTAGCCGCAGCCGTTCGGCGTCGGAGTCGGTCGCGCGGAACTGCTTGCGGATGGCGGCGCGCGCCTCCTCCGCCTCGACGAGCTGCTTCAGCTCCTCGAGCGAGATGTTCAACAGCTCGCGCAGGCGCCGCAGCTCGCTCAGCCGCTCGACGTCGGTGTCGTCGTACGCGCGGTGCTCGCCCTTGCGGCGCTCCGGCGGCCCCGGAAGCAGGCCGATCTCCTCGTAGTAGCGGATCGTGCGCGGCGTGAGGCCCGTCCGCTCCGCGACTTCGCCGATCCTGATCATGCGCGCCTGAAGATCTCGCCGAGCGACGATGTGCGCCGACATGCGCGGGCCGCATGAGCGAGACGGCGGCGCCGAGCAGCGACACGCCGGTCAGCACCCACAACGCCATGTGCATGTTCGAGATGAACGGATCGAGCTGCTTCGTCGAGAGCCCGGACGTGACGCCGGAGAAGATCTTGAAGAGCACCGTCGTCGGGATGGCCGAGGTGACGACCGCCATGACGAACGCGATCGAGATCACCGCGCCCGTGTTCTGCAGCATCACGCGGGCGCCGGCGGCGATGCCGCGCCGGTGCACGGGGACGACGCCCATCATCGCCGAGGTGTTCGGGCTGTTGAACATGCCCGAGCCGATGCCGACGAGCAGGAGCCACAGCGCGCTCCACACGTACGCGGTGTGCGCCTGCAGCGTCGTCATGCCGGCGAGGCCTGCGGCCGAGACGAGCATCCCGAGCGCAGCGAGGCCGCGCGAGCCGTGCCGGTCGGCCGCGATGCCGGCCAGCGGTGAGGCGACGAGCATCCCGACCGCCAGCGGCGCAAGCTCGAGGCCGGCGACGATCGGCGACTTGCCCTGCGGCCCCTGGAAGTAGAAGACGAACAGGAACATCAGCGCGAAGCGCGAGAGCCCGTTGATGAAGGCGGCGCCGGACGCGGCCGCGAACAGCTTGTTGCTGAAGAGGGAGAGGTCGAGCATCGGCGCGCGCACGTGCCGCTCGATGACGACGAAGAGCGGCAGGAGGACGATCGCGGCCGCAAAGCCGGCGATGACGAGCCAGTTGTTCCACCCCGTCAGGCCGCCCTTCGAGAGTGCGAGCACGAGCCCGGTGAGCCCGACGACGAACGTCGACGTCCCGAGCGAGGTCGAGGCCGCGTTCGGAGTCGCGCCCGGAGATCTCGTGCAGCACGAGGTATGCCCACGCGGAGCCGATGAGGCCGAGCGGCACGTTGAACCAGAACACCCACGGCCAGCGGATCGCGACGAGCGCGCCGCCGAGCACCGGCCCGATGACGAGGCCGACAGCGGCGACCATGGTGTTCGTCCCCATCGCGAGGCCGAGCTCCTCCTTCGGGAATGCGTCGGTGACGAGCGCGGCGGCGTTCGCGAACAGGAACGCCCCGCCGACGCCCTGCAGGACGCGCCAGAGGATGAGCTGCGTGCCGCTGCCGGCGAAGCCGGCGCCGAGCGATGCGGCCGAGAAGACGAGGAAGCCGAGCACGTATGCGTGCTTGCGGCCGAAGAGGTCGGAGAGCCGTCCCGCCGTCAGCACGAGGACGGTGGAGACGATCATGTAGACGAGGATGACCCAGACGAGCTGCAGCAGCGTCGTGTGCAGGCTGCGCTCGAGGTCCGGGAGCGCAATGATGAGGGTGCCCGAGTTGACGGTTGCGAGCAGCATCCCCAGGCTGGTGCACGAGAGCACCCACCATTTGAAGTGACGACTGTGTCTGCGACTCCGAAGAAACTTCATTCTTACGTCAACGTCAGTTTAGCAGTTGACTGAGCCCGGCCGCCTTCCGGCGCGTCGCCTGGTGTCGCCGTCAGCTGCCTCGTCCTCATCGTCGCGACCGGCGCCACCGTGCGGCTGACCGGCTCCGGCCTCGGCTGCCCGCACTGGCCGACGTGCAACAGCGCCCACGCGCTGCCGAAGGGCTACCACTCGGACATCGAGTTCTCGAACCGCGTCGTCTCCGCGCTGACGGTCTTCTCGACGCTCGCGCTCGCGGTCGCCGCATGGCGCACGCCAACGCTCTAGCCGCGGCGCGCGCTGGCTCGCCACGGCCGTCTTCGCCGGAACGCTCGCGCAGGCGCCGCTCGGCGCGATCACCGTCTACTACGACCTCAACCCGTACCTCGTCATCACGCACCTGCTGCTGTCGCTGACGGTGCTCGGGCTCGGCGTGCTGACACTGCTCTCCGCCTACAGCGGCGCCGCACCGCTTCCCGCGATCGCGCGAGCCGGCGGTGCCGCGCTGCTCGTCGCCGTCGCGGTGCTCGTCGTCACCGGCACGCTCTCGACCGCCGCCGGTCGCTTCCCCGGCAGCAACGGGACGCAGGTGGTCGAGCGGATCGGGAACTTCCACGACGCGGTGTGGCTGCACGTGCGCGCCGTGGCTGCGTTCGGGATCGTCTTCCTCGTGCTCGCCGCGTGGGCGTGGACGAAGCGCGCCCGTTGGCCGTGGCTCGTTCGCGCGTGCGCCGGGCTGCTCGCGATCCTCCTCGTACAGATGGGGATCGGCGAGTGGCAGTACCGTCGCTACGGCGTCATTCCGTGGTGGGCCGTGGTCGCGCACGTCGCGATCGCCGCGCTCCTTTTCGCGTGGACAGTGGGTCTGGTCGCGCGGCTGTGGCGTCCCGTACGGCACTAGACTTCGGGGATGTCCGAGCTGAACGTCTCGTTCAGGCCCGAGCTGAAGCGGCCGGTGCTCGTCGCCGCCTTCCGCGGCTGGAACGACGGCGGTCAGGGCGCGTCGCTCGGAGCCGCGTATCTCGCGAAGCAATGGGGCGCCGAGCGCTTCGCGGAGATCGAGCCGGAGAACTTCTTCGACTTCCAGGCAGTGCGTCCACATGTGTCGCTCGTCGACGGCGAGACGCGACGCGTCGACTGGCCCGACAACGGCTTTTTCCACGCGTCGATTCCCGGCGCCGATCGCGACGCCGTGCTGCTGCTCGGGATCGAGCCGAACCTGCGCTGGCGCACGTTCTCGGGGCTCGTCCTCGACCTTGCGAAGGACCTCGGCGTGGAGATGGTGGTGACGTTCGGCTCGCTGCTCGCCGACGTGCCGCACACGCGCCCCGCGCCGGTCACGGCCGCGGCGACCGATCCGACGCTCGTGTCGGAGCTCGGGCTCGAGGCGTCGCGCTACGAAGGCCCGACCGGCATCGTCGGCATCGTGCACGACAAGTGCCGCGAGGCGGACATCGCGTCGGTCAGCTTGTGGGCGGCGGTTCCGCACTACGTGTCGCTTGCGCCGAGCCCGCGCGCGGCGCTCGCGCTCGTGCGCCGCTTCGGCGAGCTGATGCGCATCGACGTCGACCTGCGCGAGCTCGAGCAGGCGGCGTCGGAGTACGCCGAACAGGTGAGCGAGGCCGTGTCGACCGACGCTGAGACCGCGGCGTACGTCGAAGAGCTGGAGCAGCGCGTCGACGCGCTCGCTCCCGAAGGCGACATTCCATCGGGCGAGTCGCTCGCCGCCGAGCTGTCCCGCTTCCTGCGCGAGCGCGAGGAGCAGGACGACGGGGCCGACGGCCCCGCCGTCTAGGAGTGATCCTCCGCGGTTTCGCCGGCGCCGCCGGCCTCGTGCTGGTTCTTGCCGGAGTCGTGTTCTTCTTTCAAGGCATCGGCGTTCTCGGCGGGTCCTTCATGAGCGGTAGCGCGAAGTGGGCCGTCATCGGCGCCGTGCTCGTTGTTGCCGGCTTCGGCTTGCTCGCCGCCGCCCGCTTCCGCAGCCGCTGACGGCTTGCGCCGTCGGCGTCGCCGCGTCGGAGCGGTCTTCTGACCTTCTTGCTGTTGTTCTTGCGCCGCAGGCGCAGTAGTCGCGGTCGTTTCGACCGCGACCTTCTTCTTGCGCCGCCGCCGTCTTCGCCGCGTGGTGGACGGCTGCTTCGGCGCGGGCAGGTTCTCCGACAGCGCGAGCGCAACTTCGTGGATCTCGCCGAGCTTCTCGCGTGCGTCGTCGAGCAGCTTCGTTGCGCGCGGCGTGTAGCCCTCCGCCGACGCGAGCAACGCTGCTCCGACTCGGATGGGCTGCTCGAGCGCCGTCTGCACGAGCCTCGCTGCGTTCTCTTCGTGCCGGTGGCCGCGCGAGTTCGCGAGCGCGCCCAGCAATCGCTTCGCTTCCGGATACTCCGTCGACGCGTTGCGGTCCTGCACCTTGCGCGTCGCGCGCGCGAGCTTCCACGTCCAGCGGGCGAGGATCTGCTCCGGCGCGTCTGGTTTTCCGTCTGCGATCGCGCGCAGCAGAATGCCGGTGTCCGCGTGAGTTCGCAAGTGCGCCGAGCAATCGCTTCGCCTCCGGATATTCCGTCGACGCGTTGCGGTCCTGCACCTTGCGCGTCGCGCGCGCGAGCTTCCACGTCCAGCGGGCGAGGATCTGCTCCGGCGCGTCGGGCTTGCCGTCCGCGATCGCGCGCAGCAGGACGCGTATGCCCGCGAGCCGCTCCTTCTCCCACGTCGGCGCCTGCGACACGAGCGTGACGAGATCGTCGAAGTCGGCGCGCTCGACGCGCATCGACACGCGATCCTGCAGCGCCATCAGGCGCAGGCGGCGATTCGGATTCTCGGCCGCCGCGATGGCGAGGAAGGTCTCGAGCGCGCCTTTGCTCGCGCGACCCTCGGTCAGCTTCTGCACGAACGAGCCGCGCTCGTCGAAACGGATCTGACGTCCGGCCATCGTCGCCCAGTAGCGCTGCTCGTCCTCGTCGAGGTAGCGCGGGTCGACACGCTGCCACTCGCGCTGGATGACGGCGATGCGCCTGCGCACGTCCGGCGTCACGGGCACGAGCCACGGCGCCGGCGTCAGGCGGCGACGCGCGCGGCGTTGCGCACGGCGGCGCGGCGCAGGCGTGACGCGCGCACCCTCGCGGTAGAAGTCCGCGTCGAGCAGCGAGTGCAGCGAGACGACGCGTTCGTTGTGCGTCGCGCCCTTCGGAACGAAGTCGACGACGATGCCCGCTTCCTTGCGCGGATGCATGCGCATGATGCGGCCGATGCGCTGCTGGTACACGCGCTTCGACGCGGTCGGCGCGAGATGCATGCAGACGGTCGCGCGCGGCGAGTTCCAGCCCTCCGCGAGCAGCTGCGCGTTGATGAGCACGTTGATCTCGCCGCGCTCGTACGCCGCGAGCGTCTCCGCGAGGCGCACCGGCGGCGTGCGGCCCGATACCGCCTCCGCCTTGATGCCGGCGGCGCGGAACTCCTGCGCGAGGTTGTACGCATGGTCGACGCCGGCCGCGTAGACGATGCCCGGCGTGTTGTCGAAGCGGTCGCGGTAGAGGCTCGCGGCAGCCTGGTTCAGCGCCTGATGGTCGAGCGTCTTGGCGAGGATCTCCTGGTCGAAGTCGCCGCCGACGATCGGCACCGAGTTGATCGCCGCCACCGGCGGGACGCGCAGGCACCGCAGCGGCGCGATCAGGCCGCGGCGCGCGGCGTCCTGCAGCGGGAGGTCGTCGACGGAAGCGGGGAAGACGTCGGAGACCTGCTTCGCGATCAGCTGCTCCGTCGCCGTCATGCCGATGTAGATGGGCTCCGGGAACGAGCGGATCGCAGCGGACGTCTTCTCGCCGAGCGCCGTGTGCGCCTCGTCGCAGATGACGAGCTGGTACGCGTCGCGGTCGATCGAGTCGACGTGCCGCGCGAACCACGCATACGTCTGAATCGTCAGCGGGTTCGTCCGGGTCGACTTCATGCCCGTCTCGATCGCGTCGCTGTAGCGGTCGGCGTAGCCCTCCGTCTTCAGGTCGCCCGTGAACTGCGAGACGAGCAGGCGGCGGTGCGTGAGGATGAGGACGCCGAGCGTGCGGGCGGCGTCGACGAAGCCTGCTGCGGCGATCGTCTTGCCGGACGCGGTCGGGTGGCGGAAGCGGTAGCGGCGAACGGCGCCGGGATCCTGCTCGGGCGTGAGCTGCTCGGGCTCCTCGTCCTCCTCGCCCTCGACGACGACGATGTCGTCCTCGTCGTCCTCCTCCTCGACCTCGGCGACGGCGTGCCCGTTGCCGTTCTCCTTGTGGTCGTCGTCGCGCTGCGTCGCGGCGATCAGCTCGGTGAGCATCCCGGCGAGCGCGTCGACCTGGTGGCGGCGGAGCGCCGTGCCGGCCTTCGTGTGCGGCTCCGGCTCGGCCAGGACGCGCTCGAGCCCCAGCATGAGGCCGAAGCGGACCTTCCACTGCGTGCTCGGCGCGCGTTTGCCGGCCTCGATCTCGGCGGTCGCCTCGTCGAGCGCGCGACGGCGCGCGGTGCCCGCCGCGAGGACCTGGGCCGGATCTTCGCCGTCACGAAGGAACGGCTCGCCCGCCCACGCCTCTGCGCGGTACGCCGCGGCGGCGAGCGGGTCGGTCGCCTCCGCAAAGGTCGTCGTCTGCTGAATGGCTTCTTGCATATGCGCAGCGCACAACGCGCTGCAGACCGTCCAAAGGTGGCGCTGCTCGACGATCCCCTGGGCGAGCCGCGCTTGTACAAGCATACCCCCAGAGTCGGGAGCGTCAACCTGGCCGAGGAGGGCTTGGCGGGATGGTGCTCGTCGCGGGGATGCGCTGGGCGGATGCGATGCAAGGACGCAGGGAGCGTTCGTAGCTCTACTACGGACGCGACCGAGGACGCAGCAGCGCGCCGCTCCAGCGCACCATCCGCGACACAGCCACTATCGCGCCAAGCCCTCCCTAGCCCCTAGGCCTCCGAAGATGGCGAACGGGTTCTGGGGAGTCGTCTCCCAGACGACCTCGCCGCCTGCCTCGACCTGACCGTGCAGGCGCGCGGCGAGCGCGTCGGCGTCCTCCTTCGAGGCCGTGCCGACGATGAGGTAGTTGAAGCTCCGTACGGGCCGGTAGCCCTCGGACTCGAGCTGCGTCCTCGAGCTTCTTCGCCTCCGCGCGAGACGCGGACTGGACACGCACCTCCCAGGGCGCGAAGCCGCGGTCGAGCTCCTCCTCTTCCCACGTCTCGCCCTTCGGCTCGTCGTCCCAGCGCTCCTCGTCCTCGAGCCAGTGCTCGATGCTGCTTGCTCTCGCGTCGCCGCCGAGGCTCTTCAGCTGCGACTCGACCACCTGCTGCGCGTGCTCGGCCTCCGTGCGCGACGACGCGTAGACGAAGATCTCGTCGCCGTCGCGCGAGACCGCCAGCCGGCTCTGCGAGAGCGCCTGCGCGAGCTCGCGCGCCTCCTCGTCCAGCTCGGCTCCGAGCCGGTCGAGCAGGCCGCCGGCGTGCGTTTCTTCGACTTCGATGCGGATGCGCCAGTCGTCGGCCACGGGCCGCGAGCTTACCGTTCGAGCACCCTCATCGACGGGTCGGCGTACAGGAGCTTCCATCCGCGCGACCGCCACGGCGCCAGCGGCTGGCGCTTCGGGTCGAGAACGACGAGCTGCGCGCCGGCGGCGTCGGTGCCGTCCTCGAAGCGGACGAGCCGGTTCAGCTCCGCGCGCGTGAGCAGCTCGAAGCGGATGTCGGCGATCACGCGGCCTGCGAGGCGCGGGTCCTGCCAGAGGACGAAGTCGGCGTGGCGGTCGTCGGCGATCACGTGCGCCTGCGGCGACCGTGCCGCCGCGCGGTCCAGCGACGGCGGCGCCTCGCGTCGACCAGTTCTTCTTCTGGTGCGTCGACACGGCCCCAGGGAAGGCGACGATGCCGACCGCGACCACGACCACGGTCCCGAGCAGGACGCCGGCACGCGCGGGTGCGGCGAAGCGCATGCCGGGCATGCGCCGCACGTGCACGAGCGGCGGCACCACGATGAGCGCCGCGAGCGCGAACCACGTGATGCTCCGCTTCGCGTCGAACGCGACGACGAGCAGCGCGGTGCACACGGCGAGCTCGGTCGGAGTCAGTTCATCGCGCTTGCGCACGATCGCGACGACGGCAACGAGCGCGAGCACGTAGAACGGCGCGACCGCGAGCGACGGCGTCGACGCTTTCCACTCGGAGACGAGGGAGGCGAACGGCGGGTCGACCGTCATCGTGCGGTAGTACGACGCGATGCCGAAGCCGTACGGATTGGCCGCGAGCGCGAGGACGCCTCCGCCTGCGAGCGCGGCAGCGCGAAGGATGCCGCGGCGCACGGTCACGAGCGCGTGCAGCCCGAGGATGCCTGCGCCGAGAATCGCCGTCCCGTGCAGGTTCCCCCACAGCGCGATGAGCGGCAGCGCGAGGAAGACGCGCGGCGACCGCTGCCGGCTGTCGCTGAAGACGAGCGCGAGCAGGCAGACGAAGAGCGGAAGCGCGAACGTCTGCGCGCGCGCCTGCCACGCCCACGGCGCGACGACGATCGTGAACGGCGCCCAGAAGAGCAATGCAAGTCCCGACGCACCCCGCATGCGCGAGAGCACGACCGCGAGAACCCAGGCGATGCCGCTCAGCAGCGCGCTGAGCGCGAGCACCGCACGGACGCCGCCGAACGAATACGTCTTGTAGAAGACGAGCTGCGCGAGCCACTGCTGGTCGATCCACGTTCGCCCGTGCGCCCACACCGTGAGCAGCTCGTGGTGCGGGATGCCGGAGCTCGCGACGAGCCGTCCGGCGACGAGCGTCAACCACGAGTCCTGGACCATCGCGTTCGGTTCCGCAATGGCGAGCAGCGCGAGACACGCCGCCGCCGCCGCGGCGGTCGTGACTAGTGAACTGCGATCCGGCTCGGCGGCCAATACGTGACGAGCACCGGCCCGACGAGGTCGTGGCGCGGGACGGACCCCCACACGCGCGAGTCGCACGAGTGGATCCGGTCGTCGCCCATGAAGAAGTAGTGACCCGCGGGTACGTGCCATGTCCCAGACATGTGATCGCGGAACTCGACATACCTTTCGCGCAGCGGCGTCCCGTCGATGGCGATGAGGCCGTTCCGCTCGGTGACCGTCTCGCCTGGCAGGCCGATCAGGCGCTTGACGAAGGTCGAGCCGCCGTCGCCGGTAGCGCACTTCGATGCCGTCGCCGGCGCCTTGAACACGACGATCTGCCCGCGCTTCGGGCTCTCGAAGTCGTATGCCAGCCGGTTGACGAGGACGCGGTCGTTGAAGCTGCCGAGGCACCACGCGCCCGGCTTCGCGCAGTGGAGCGCGGGCTCCATCGACGACGACGGGATGCGATACGGCTTCGCGACCTCGGCCTCGAACGCGAGCACCAGGACGGTCGCGAATCCGATCGTGAGGGCCCAGTCAGCCGGCCTGCGCCACGGACGAGACATCGGCCACGAGTGTAGGCCGAGTCCCCGCGGCTTCGTAGCGGTAGAGCACGCCGTCCTCCGCGACGAAGTACGCGTCCTGCCCGGCGACCTTCTCGTGGAGGATCATCCGGTCGTAGCGCTCTGCGATGCGTCCGAGCGCCGCCATGTCGGAGACGACGACGACCCGCTGCGTCGACGGGTCGCGCACGTGCACCACCTGCACGAGCAGGTTGCGGTAGCGCGAGAGGATGCTGTCCGCCTCGGTCCCGTGCATCCGATGCCCGAGCAGGTCGCCGATGCCGAAGCCGGCCAGGAAGCAGAGCGCGGCGAAGAGGCAGACGAGCGAGAAGATGCGCATCGCGCTGACGGTGAAGTGCTTGCCGAGGATCGCGAACGAGGCGGGCAGCATCTTCGTCGCGCTCACGCTTCCCGATGCCGAGGGCTTCAGCGGGTTCGCCGGGTCGGGCGTGCTCGGATGTCCGACCGCGCCCGGGAGTGTCGGCTGCGAGCTCGTTCGCGTCGAGCGAGAACCCGAGTTGCGGCGTGTAGACGGCACTGAGGCGAGACCCGGTGACGGCGCCGCCGATCCGCACGAACGGCGTGAGCGTGAACGTGTAGCTGCTGCGAACCTGCGTCGTCGTCTCGAGGTGCGCGACCAGCGCGGCGAAGCTGCTCAGGTCGATCGCGCCGTGCACGCTCGCGCGGTCGCCGCTGAACGGCTGCGGCTTCGCGAGCGTGAACGTCCGCGTCCATCCAGTCGACGACGCGAGCGTCGCGGCGAGGCCGATGGTGCCGGCGACGCGATGGTACGCAGAGCTGGAGAAGCGGTACGAGAATCCGACGTCCGCCGAGCGCACGAGGCGAAGGAAGAGCGGGTCGCCCGTCGTGACACGGCCGTCCGGATACGCCGCTCCGGGAGTGGTGACGGCGGAGTAGGCGAACGTCCCGGACTGTGTGTACGGGACGGCGAACGGCGCGGGTGCGCGCGAAGGTTTCGTGAACGCGACCACGGTGAGCAGGCCGGCGAGCGCGACCGCGACGCCGAAGCCGACGACAGGCCCGCTCGGCGCGCGCGTCGGGAGCCGCAGGCGGAAGGTCGGCGCGCGCGCCGCGCGCAGGCGCTTTCGGCGCAGCTGCTTCTTCGTGGACAGGCTGCTCGCGAACAGGAGCAGTCCGAAGAGCACCGCGAGCGCGACCGAGCCCGGGCGCCGTAGCGGGCCGAGGTGCGAGCCGAGCCCGGGCACGTGCAGCCAGAGCCTTCCGACGAGCTGCGACTTCGTCGGATGCTCCATGTCGACGAAGTCGTTGTTGTCGCCCTTGAAGATGTAGCGGTCGCCCTCGGTCCGGATGATCCGGTGGAGGATGATCGTGTGCAGCAGGCGGCTCCGGTACGCGACGATCTCGCCGACGTGGTAGCCGCTCTCCGCGCGGACGATCGCGAGGTCGCCGGCGTGGAAGCGCGGCTGCATGCTGATGCCGTCGGTGACGACGTACGTCGCTTCCCCGCCGAGCGCGGTGGGTGCGAGGAGGACCCACGCGGTCGCAAGCGTCCCCAGGGTCAAGGCCCCGGAGACCATCTGCTTGGGGGTGAGCGAGATCCTCATGTGCGGGGAGAGGTAGGAGCGGCCGGCGGGGCCGGCCGCTCCTTGTGAGGCTGATCGCTTTACGGGGCGATCGTGACGGTGCCGGTGCTGACGGCCGCGACCGACAGCTGGAGGCCGTTCGCGTTGGCGACCGGGGTCGCGAACGTGCAGGTGACCGAGTTGCCGACGCCGGCGGAGGCGCCGCAGTCGACCCAGTCGTTGTGCACGGGTGCGGCCGCGCTGAGCGCGGCAGCGACGTCGGTTGCCGCGGCGTCGAGGTCGAAGTCGACACCGACGACGGTCGTGCCGTCCGCGCTGAACGTGTAGTTCGTCGGGCCGCTGACCGTGTACCCGCTGACGACGGCCGAGCCGGCGCCTGCGTTGTGGGCCGACACGCCCACGCTGGCGGTGTACGCGTAGGCGCTCGCGCCTGCGACGACCGCCACAAGGACGGCAGCGATGCCGGCCGTGTTGCGCTTGCCAAGATGCCTGAACACGTCGATCTCCTTTGCTCTTGAGGGGACACGAACGTGTCCTCAGGCGCGGAAATCGACCGCAGTTTGCGGAATTTAGGTCCGGAGCGGCTGGCGGGTTACGGCCCCGCCGAGGAAGAGCGGCCAGCCGGCCCCGAGGATGAGGCAGGCGTCGACGTCGGCGGGGTCGGCGACGACCCCCTCGGCGAGCAGGTGCTGCACCTCGTCGGCGACCGCCTCGAGCGCCCGCTCGCGGATCTCCTCGGGCGTCCGACGCTCGGCCGGGGCGGGCGAGAGCGGGAACCGGTCGGGCCAGGCGCCGTGCATCGTCTCGAGGACGTGCTGGGCGACCGCCGGGCCGACCATCTCGCGCAGGACGGACGGGGCCATCGGCATGCCGAGCGACAGGATGGCGTCGTCGACCTCCTCGGCGCGTGTTCCCGCTCGCCATCGACTCCATGAGCACGGTGGTCATGCGGGTCAGCAGCCGGTTGACGACGAAGCCGGGCGCGTCGCCGACGAGCACGCCGCGCTTCTTCAGCTTCTTCACGACGTCCCATGCGGTGACGAGCTGCTCGTCGGTCGTCCGCGAGGTGCGCACGATCTCGACGAGCGGCATGACCGCCACGGGGTTGAAGAAGTGCAGGCCGACGTCGGCGCCCATTCCCTCGACCGAGAGCGACGACGTGTTCGTCGCGAGGATCGCGTTCGGCGCCGCCTCGCGCGCCGCGGCGAGAACCTCGCGCTTCACGTCCATCTCCTCGAACACCGCCTCGAGGATCAGGTCGCAGCCGGCGAAGTGCTCCCAGCCGGTTCCGCCTTCGACGATCGTCCCGAGGAACGGCTTGACCTCGTCGCGGATCGACTTCAAGGCTTCGTCGACGCGCGCCTGGTCGAGGTCGCGCAGCACGACCGGCACCTCGAGCCGTCGCAGGAACAGCGTCGCGAGCTGCGTCGCCATGAGCCCAGCGCCGACGATGCCGACCTTCTGCACCGGGCGCGGCTTCGCGTCGGGAAGATTCGGCGGCCGCTTCGCGCGCCGTTCGACGACGGTGAACGAGTACGCGGCCGCCTGCGCCTGCGGCGCGACGAGCAGCTCGGCCATCGCGTCCTCTTCGGCGGCATAGCCTTCGTCGATCGTCCAGTCGCGCGCGCCGGCGATGAGATCGAGCGCGACGTAGGGCGCGCGCGTCGCGCCGTGCACCGCGTCGTCGATCTTCGCGCGCGTCTTGCGCACCACGGTCTCGAGCTCCGACCAGTCGGGCTCCGCGCGCTCGAGCGACAGCGTCTGCGCGAACGCGAGCGACTCGTCCACGAACTCGACGGGATCGAGCATGCGGTCGGCGATGCCGAGCTCGATCGCGTCCTCGGCTTTCAACAGCCGGTTCTGGCGCAGCGGATTGAGGACGATCACCTTCGCGGCGGCTTCCGGCCCGATGAGGCGCGGGAGGAGCTGCGTCCCGCCCCAGCCGGGAATGATCGAGAGCGCCACCTCGGGGAAGCCGATGTGGCGGACGTTCGAGGCGATCGTGCGCGCGTCGCAGTGCAGCGCGAGCTCGAGCCCGCCGCCGAGACACGCGCCGTTGATGGCGGCGACCGTCGGGAACGGCAGCGCGCGGATGCGCGCGAACATCTCGTGCCCTGCGCGGATGCCCTCGCGCGGGTCCTCGATGCGGCCGAACTCGTCGATGTCGGCGCCGACGCAGAACACGAACGGCTTGCCGGTGAAGACTGCCGCCGTCCAGTCGCCCTGCTCGAGCTCCTCGATGACGGAGACGGCGGACTCGAACGCGGAGCGGCCGAGCGTCGTCGGGACGCGGTAGTCCTCGCCGTTGTCGATCGTGACGAGCGCGACCGAGCCGGCCCGGTTCAGCTTGAAGACGGTGTCAGCCAACGTTCTCCCACAGGATCGCGGCGCCCATGCCCATGCCGATGCAGAGCGCGGTCAGCCCGTAGCGCCCGCCGCGCTCGCGCAAGCCGTAGGCGAGCTGCGCGACGAGGCGCACGCCTGTCGCCGCGAGCGGATGCCCGCAGGCGATCGCGCCGCCGTACGGATTGAGGCGCGGGTCGTCGGGCGCGACGCCGAGCTCGTCGCACCAGGTGAGGACCTGCACCGCGAACGGCTCGTTCAGCTCGAACAGGTCGACGTCGTCGAGCGTGATGCCCGCCTGCTCGAGCACGCGCCGCGTCGCAGGAACCGGGCCGATCCCCATCAGATGCGGCTCGACGCCCGCGTACGCGAACCCGACGAGCCGGAGCTTCGGCGCGAGGCCGAGCTCGGCGACCGTGTCCTCGGCTGCGAGGAACGCGGCGGTCGCGCCGTCCGTCAGTCCCGCGGAGTTGCCCGCCGTGACGCGGCCGCCCGCGCGGAACGCAGGCTTCAACGCGGCGAGGCCGTCGAGGCTCGTGTCGGCGCGAAGAAACTCGTCGCGCTCGGCCAGCTTCCAGCCGTCGTCGGAGAAGACGGACATCGGCACGACCGTCTCGCGCATGACGCCGTTCTCCCACGCCGCCGCGGCCTTCTGCTGCGACGCGAGGGCGAACGCGTCGGCGCGCTCGCGCGTGATGTGCGGAAAGCGGTCGTGCAGGTTCTCGGCCGTGCGTCCCATCACGGCGGCGGACTCGTCGATCAGCCGCTCCGAGACGAAGCGCGGGTTGAAGTCGACGTCGTCGCCCATCGGGTGGTGGCCCATGTGCTCGACGCCGCCGGCGAGGGCGACGTCGACGGCGCCGAGCGCGATCTCTCCCGCGGCGGCCGTGACGGCGGTGAGCGCGCCGGCGCACATGCGGTCGATGGCGAAGCCCGGAACGGTGTCGGGGATGCCGGCGAGGAGCCCGACGTCGCGGCCGAGCGTCAGCCCCTGGTCGCCGACCTGGGCGGTGGCGGCGAAGACGACGTCGCCGATGCGCTCGGGCGGGATCTGTGGATTGCGGCGGACGAGCTCGCGCACGGCCTTGACCGCCATGTCGTCGGCGCGCGTCCGCCAGAACTGGCCCTTCGGGCCTGCCTTCCCGAACGGGGTGCGCACGCCGTCGACGAAGAAGACTTCGCGCCGCTCTCGCATGACTGGGTAGTCAATCAAACGCTCGTACACTCCTGGGATGGGCTGGAGCGAGCAGGCCGCCGACGCGATCGCGCGCTACGACGGCGGCGAGCAGCGGGAGCTCGACCAGCGCCAGCTGACGCAACGCGGGAACGCGGCCTGGGCGGCCGGCATGTGCCTGCTGATGGACGGGCGGCGCGACGAGTCGGCCGAGTGGCTCCGCCGCGCGGCGGAGCGGTATCGCGAGAGCTGGGAGGCGGGCGCGCCGCCCGACTCGTGGGGGCGGCCGATCGCCGCGACGAAGGCGCTGCTCATCGCCGGCGACGACGCGTCCGCCGCAGCGCGCTGGGCGCTCGACGCGGGGGCGGCGGAGGCGGAGTCGCCCATCGGCCGCTACGCCGCGACGCTCGCGTATCTCGTGCTCGCCCGCGACGTCGAAGCGCGCATGGCCGCGGAGACGATCGTCGACCGCGACGACTTCCCGCGCGACGTCGCCGACGCGCTGCTCATGATCGCCGGCCTCGACCGCACCGATTACGCGGTCGCGGTCGAGAACCTGCTCGACGACTTCGAGCGGCGCGAGGAGTTCCTCGAGGACGTGCGCGTCGCCGACACGGTCATCGTGCTGCAGATCCTCGCGGGCGCGCGCGACATGGCGGTCGAGCTGCCGCCGTCGGAGCTGCTTCCGGGCTAGAGCTTCGACGCGGCGGCGGGGTCGAGCACCGCCGTCGTCGTTCCGCTGACCGCGCGCACGAGACTTCCCGGCGTGGAGCGCGACGGCTCGCCCGCGAAGACGCGCGCGGCGGCGTCCGCCTTGTCCTCGCCCGCGACGACGAACAGGATCGCGCGCGCTGCGCGGAGCATCGGCAGCGTGAGCGTGATGCGGTCGACGTACGGCTCGAGGTGCGCCTCGGCGCCGATCACGCGCCGCTCCGACTCGTCGAGCGTCGGCTGGTTGGGATAGAGCGACGCGATGTGCCCGTCGCGTCCGAGGCCGAGCAGCACGAGATCGAAGCGTGCGAGGTCGCCGAGCTCGCGGTCGTAGTCCTCGGAGCCTGCGTCGCGGCCGAGCTCCCCGCGCATGCGATGCACCGCGGCGGGCTGGACTTCGAGCCCGTCGAGCAGCGTGCCTTTTGCGAGCCCGTAGTTCGACAGCTCGTCGTCCGGCGGGACGCAGCGCTCGTCGCCCCACCACAATTCCGTGCGGCTCCAGTCCGGCTGGCGCTGAGCCGCGCCGGCATACGCCTCGCCGACGGTCGAGCCCGCCGGTGAGGACGATGTGGCCGCCTTCGCGCGCGCTCGCCGCGAGCATGTCCGCGACGACGCTCGCCGGGTCGTCGGCGACGACGATCTCGACGTCACGCATGTTCGTTCGCAAGCTCCTTCGCGCGCGTCATCGCGGCCTGCACGGCGTTGAGGAGCGCGGCGCGCACGCCGGCCTGCTCGAGCTCGCGGATGGCGGCGATGGTCGTGCCGCCCGGCGAGGTGACCGACTCGCGCAGCTCGACCGGATGCATTCCCTTGTCGCGCAGCTGCTTCGCCGTCCCGAGCATCGTCTGCACGACGAGCGTCGTCGAGATCTCGCGCGACACGCCGAGCAGGATGCCGGCCTCGATCATCGCTTCCGCCAGCAGTGCGAAATACGCCGGCCCGGAGCCGGAGAGCGCCGTCACCGCGTCCATCTGCGACTCCGGCACTCGGACGACGCGGCCGACGTGCGCGAGCGCGTCCTCCGCGAGCGCGAGGTGCTCCTCGCTTGCGTGGGCGCCGGCGCAGATGCCGGCCATGCCTTCGTGCACCGTCGACGGCGCGTTCGGCATCGCGCGGACGACGGGGACACCTGGCGCGACGCGCGCCTCGACCTGCGCCGTCGGGATGGCGGCGGCGATGGACAGCACGGTCTGCTCCGGCGTGAGGAGCTGCCCGACCTCGTCCAGGAGCGAGTCGATGTCCTGCGGCTTCACCGCGACGACGACGAGGTCGGCCTTCTTCACAGCCGCGGCGTTGTCGGTCGTCGCGTCGACACCGTGCCGCTCGCGCAGCTCGGCTGCACGTGCCTCGGTCTTGCTCGTGACGACGATGTCGGTGAACCCCGCGCCGAGCAGGCCGGTGAGCAGCGCTTCGCCGATTCGGCCGCAGCCGAGGATCGCAATCATGGAAAAGAGTCTGCCTAGGCCGCGGCGGCGGCGTCGAACGTGAGCAGGCCGCGGCCGAATCCTGCGAGCAGATACACGCTCGCGAGACCGGAGAACTCGCCGTACGGCTCGAGCAGCTCCGCCGTCTCCCAGCCCTCGACCGGGCGGCCGCGCATCGCACGCAGCAGCTTGACGAGGCCGAGGTCGCCGACGAGGCCGTGGTCGAAGCGCCCGAGCCCCTCGAGGCAGACGACGCCGATCGACCACGGGCCGACGCCGCGCTCGCGCTCGAGGCGCTCGACGATCGTCGCGGTCTTCTGGTCGTGCAGCCGCTCGAGGTCGAGCGAGCGGCAGAGCCGGACGAGCGCGGCGCCACGCCGTGCGTGCAGGCCGAGCTTGCGCAGCTGCACGGGCGCGAGCGAACCGAGGTCGCCGGTCGTCGGCGCGACATGGAGCCGCTCCGGGCCCGCCGCGCACAGCGTGCGGATGATCGTCTGTTCCAGCCGGCGCGCGCGCTTCGCCTCGATCAGCTGGCCGCAGAACGCGCGCAGCAGCGACTGCGCGACTGTCGACACGCGTACCGGGCGAAGACCGCGCAACTCGCGTGACGCGCGCCCGAGCAAGGGGTCGTTCCGAACGCGGGTCAGGAAGTCGGAGTGGTCGTCGTCGAGCGCGAGCAGCCAGCGAACGCGCTCCGCTGCGGCGGCGGACTCGGCGCGGATCGTGACGGTGCCGGACGGGGATTGCCACGCGCGTGCGAGCTCGATGCGGCCGTCGACCGGCAGCGCCTGCGTGAAGACGCCTTCGCGGAACGTGCGCGTCGCGTCGCTCGAGGTGCGCGCGGAGAGTGCGAGCGAGTACGGGCCGCGCGGCGTAACCGCGAGCTCGACGCTCACCGGTCGGTGAGCGCGTGCTGCGGTGTTGCCCGCATGCCGAGCTCGGCAGCGCGGTCGAGCGCGTCCATCGCCTCCGCCTCGCGTCCGGCCGACCGGAGGAATCCTCCCCAGGCACGCGCGGCGTTCGCGGCTGCGCGCCAGCGGCCCTCGTCCTCGAGGATCCGAACTGCGTCGCGATACGCGGAATCCGCCTCGTCCGTTTCGCCGCTGAGCGTGAGCCCCTCTGCGAGCGCGGCGAGCGCGTATCCATGGTCTGCGGGAGTCGACTCGATCGCGAGCGCTCCGCGGGCGAACGTGATCGCCGCGGGAGCGTCGCCGCCGATGCGGGCGATGCGGGAGCGGAGGATCGTGATCTCGGCGACGTCCGAGATCGAGGGCTGGACGCCGAGGAGCAGGTCTGCGCGGTCGAGGTGTTCCGCAGCCTCGTCGGCCTTCTCGCGCTCGACGAGAAGCCGCGAAGCGAGGACGTGTGCGCGCGCCAGGTTGAGCGCATCCTCCGTCGTCTCGAGCAGCGCGATCGCCTTGCGGATGTTCGAGAGCGCGAGGCCGGCCCGGCCTTCCACTCCCGCGAGGCGCGCCATCGACCAGTACAGGCGCACGCGCATGTACGGGTCTTCCGTGTCGCGCGTCTTCTTCAGCGCCGTGCGGACGACGTCTTCCGCGCGACCGAGCTCGCCGACGTCGCTGAGGGCGTAGCTGAGCAGGACCGCGTAGCGCGCCTCGGCCGAGGAGCTGTCGGCGCAGGCGTCGAGGCAGCGCTCGAAGAGCTCGACCGCCTGCTGCGTCCGGCCGACGCCGGCATACGCGCGGCCGAGCTGCGAGTAGACGTCGACGTGCTCCGCAGGGTTCGCGAACTCCTCGGCGACTGCGCTTTCGAGCAGTTCGATGGCTCCGGGAAGGTCGGCGTGGTCCTCCCGGACGGCCGCGAGCGCGATGCGCGCGCGGAAGGCGCACGGCGTGTCCGCAGCGGCCTCCGCTTCGGCCAGGAGCGCGACCAGCGGCGGCTCGCTCCCGTCGCCGTCGCCGAGCCGCACGGCCAGCTCGAGGTCGGCGAGGCGGAGCTCACGGGCCGACTCCGGGTCGAGCTCGGAGCCGCTCTCGAGGTAGTCGGCGGTGACGGCGAGCTTGGCGGCGAGCTTGCGCAGCGCCTTGACCGAGGGCTGCCGCGTTCCGGCTTCGATCCGGGAGATGTAGGCGTATGAGACGCCTGGCGCGGCCAGCTCGCGCTGAGAGAGCCCTCGTTCCAGGCGCAATCGCTTGAGCCGGAGCCCGATCGTCTCGCCCGAAGGCGACGGGGATTCCGACGGCATCGCCTGATTCTCGCGATTTCTGCCACGGTCGTCAATGGGCCGCTCCGTCTTGCCCAGGGGACATGCTTCGCGTTGTCCCCTGTCAGACGAGAGGAGGAACCATGCTGCGGAGTGCGCTGAGCGTCAAGCTCATCGTCCTGCTTGCGGCGCTCGCGGCCTTTGCTGTCCTGGCCGGCGAGTTCCCGTGGGGCCCTGCCTAGCCTGACCCGGTTGTAGCGTTGCCGCCGTGGCGGCCCTCGAGCTCGTGGTCTATGCGCTGCTCCTGGCCGTCGCGGCGGTAGCCGTCTGGAGGCGGCCGGTGGTCGCGCTCTACCTCTTCGTCGTCGGGCTCGCGCTCCACAACGCGGTCATGGCGGCGCTCTATGCGGCCGGGGTGCACGGCGGGACGCTGACCGCGATCGCCGCGTGGAAGGAGATCCTCCTCGCGGTCGCCCTCGCGCGCGTCATACAGGGAGCGGTACGCGATCGACGCTTGCCGTTCCAACCTAGGGCGGTCGACTGGCTCGCTCTCGCGTACGGCGTGCTCGTCGTCGTGTACGCCCTCGTGCCCCAGTCGGCGCTCGGCGGCGGCGCCGGCCATCACGCCGTCGCGCTCGCTGCGAAGCACGACCTCGTTCCGGTCGGCGCGTTCTTCCTCGGCCGCGCGCTCGCGCTCGGCCGCGACGAGTTGCGCCGGCTCGCCTGGACGCTCGTCGGCACCGCTGCGTTCGTCGCCGCGCTCGGCATCGTCGACGTCTACACCGTGTCGATCGGCTGGTGGCGGACGAACGGCGTCGTGGACTACTTCAGCAAGCAACTCGGCTACCACTACAACGGCACGGGCGGTCTGCCGGAGAACTTCATCTACAACACCGGCTCGGAGCAGCACTTCCTGCGGCGGCTCGTGTCGACGTTCCTCAGTCCGCTCGCGTCCGGTTACCTCATGGTCGTCGCGTTGCTGTTGCTGCCGCGGCGGCGCGTCGCGATCCCGTTCGCCGCGCTCGCGTTCGCGGGACTCCTCTTCACGTTCTCGCGCTCGTCGCTCGCCGCGCTCGCAGGCGGGCTCGTCGTGCTTGCGCTCGCCGCGCGCACCTGGCGGCCCGCCGCGATCGCGGTCGTCATCGTGGGCGTCGCGATCGGCTGGGCGCACGTGTTCCCGTCGATCGGGCCGACGGGACATTGGACGAAGGCCGATCTCGTCAAGCAGCGGCAGCATGCGAAGGCGAGCGGGCCGGCGAGCGGGAGCGCGCTCTCCGAGAGTGAGCCCTCGCTGCACGAGCACTGGTTCGCGTTGAAGGACGGCGTGCACACGGTCATCCACCATCCGCAGGGCTTCGGGCTCGGCAACGTCGGCCAGACGGCGTCGCGCACCGGGACGACGATCAAGGCCGGCGAGTCGAACTACACCGAGATGGGCGCCGAGCTCGGCATCCTCGGCGCGTTGCTCTGGATCGCGTGGGGACTGGCCGTGCTCCTCGGGCTCTGGCGCGCACGTGCGGTGCGCATGACGGCGGCGTTCGCGGCCATCCTTGCACTCGCGATTCAGACGGACGTCATCGGCGACCCGTGGGTCGCGTACGTCGTGTGGGCGCTCGCCGGGACCTGTCTGCAAGTGCATCTTGCGACGAAGGAGGCACGGGCCGTACCGTCGGCCGCGTGACCGTCCGCCACGTGCTCGTGCTCTCGGCGATCGCGTTGCTCGTCCTTGCGCTCGCGTTGCGCTTTCATCGTCCCGCGCCCGCGTCCTGGCGCGTGCTGCCGCGCGTGCCGGGCGTTCTCAACCCGGACGTCACGCAGGCGACGATCGGCTCGACCATCTGCGTACGCGGCTGGACGGCGACGATTCGTCCGCCGGTCGACTACACGAACGAGCTGAAGCTGACGCAGATGCGCGCGTACGGACTGCACGGCTCGCCGTCGGCGTACCAGGAGGATCACTTGATCAGCCTCGAGGTTGGCGGCGATCCTACCGACCCGCGCAATCTCTGGCCGGAGCCGTACCCGCGCGCGGCAGAGGTCGATCGGATCGAGAACGAGTTGAACGCGAAGATCTGTGACGGTGCGCTGACGCTGGCGCAGGCGCAGGAAGAAGAGTCGACGCTGAAGCACACGCAGGGCTAGCCGGCGCGCTGCGCGCCCCCAGAGATCGCCGGTCGCCGTGACGGCGTACAGCTCACCGTTCGCGTCTTCGCCGAACGACGTGAGCTGCTCGGCGATGCCGTTCGACCGCTCCAAGTCGACGGGGCGGCCTTTCGCATTGCGCTTCAACGATTGGATCCAGCCGGTGCAGTAATCGCCGAAGAAGTAGCGCCCGCGAGCCGCGGGGACGTTCTTCCCGCGGTAGACGTAGCCGCCGATCGTCGCGCACGCTCCGAACTTCCCCCAGCGGAACGAGTACCACGGCTTCACGAGCGTCCCGACGGTGAGCGCCATGTGCGGGTCGTAGACGATCGGCCCCTCGAAGCGAGACCAGCCGAAGTTCCAGAGCGTGTCGAGTTGTGCGGCTGTCCGGAAGTCGATCTCTTCGAACAGGTGGGTGCCTGGATCGACGAGCCACAGATCGCCGGTCTGCCGGTCGAACGAGAAGCGGTACGGATTGCGCACGCCGAGCGCGGCGATCTGCCAGGTCGCGCCGGGCGTACGCGTGTCGAGGTGCAGGAGCTTGCCGAGCAGGACGTTCATGTTCTGCGCGCGTCCCACCTGATCCGCGTACGTCGCGGTGTCGTCGGTGCCGCCGTCGCCGAGGCCGGCCCACAGGCGCCCGCGCTTGTCGAACGCGAGCATCCCGCCCTTGTGGTTCACGAAGGGCTGCTGCACGTCGAGGAGTTGCTGCTCGCTCGTCGGAACCGCGACTCCCTGGTCGGCGGTGAACTTCGATATGTGTGTGTCGCCATCGGTCGCGACGTAGTCGACGTAGAACGTGTGGTCGCTTGCGTATGCCGGGCTGAACACGAAGCCGACGAGGCCCTGCTCGCCGTCGTCGCGAACTTCGCTGTGAATGTCGAGGAATGTGCCCGCCGGGACGCCGCCGCGCGACATCACGATCCGGCCGCTCTGCTCGACGACGTAGAGCGTCGATGCGTCGTTCGGCGCCGAGGTCACGTACAGGGCTTCCGGAAAGCCGGTGCCGATCTTCGCGAAGTGGAAGCCCTTGCTCGTCGCGGCCTGCGCCGAGGCGCAGGCCAGCGTCGCAACGAGCAGGAGAACCGAGGAGAGGCATGTACTGCGGATCCGCAATTTATACTGCGACACCGAAACAGACGCAAGTTAGAGTCCCGACGTGGGCATGGACCCTCCCGAGAACCTCGAGTTCTTCCTCACGCTGGCACTCGCCACGTCGAAGATGTGGCCGCTCGTCCAGCGCGAGTTCTCGGCGGAAGACGTCGACCCGGTGCACTGGGGGGTGCTCTTCCATGTGGGCGCGCGCGACGACGTCACCCCCTCCGAGCTCGCAGCGGAGACCGGCCTCAGCGCGACGACGATCCGGGACAACATCCAGGCGCTCGTCGATCGTGGCCTGGTCGACCGCGACCCGAATCCGCAGGACGCGCGCTCGTACTACGTGGGCTGACGAAGCAGGGGCGGCGCGACCTCGACCGCGGGACCGTGCGGCCCGGCGGCTCGAGAAGCGCGTCGCCAAGCAGTTCGAGGGTACGGAGGCCCTGCGAGATTCCTTGTACGCCTTGATGGCGGCCCTTGCGGAGTTGAACGAGCAGGACGAGCTGGCAGAGCGCGCTCGCCGCGTGGACACGGTTCTGGCCCGGCGCGGGCGGCGGTAGCCTTCGACGCATGGCGATCGATCCCCGCGTGGACATCGGCCACGTGCATCTCAAGGTGGCCGACATCGAGCGCGCTCTCGGCTTCTACGTGGGCGTGCTCGGCTTCGACGTGTTCGCGCGCTACGGCGACGAGGCGGCCTTCATCTCGGCGGGCGGCTACCACCACCACATCGGCCTGAACACGTGGGAGTCGAAGGGCGCAGGTCCGCCGCCGCGCAACTCGACCGGGCTGTACCACACCGCCATCCGCTATCCCGACCGGAAGACGCTCGCCGACGCGCTGCGGCGCGTCCTCGAGGCGGGCATCCCGCTCGACGGGGCGAGCGACCACGGCGTCTCGATCGCGCTCTATCTCCGCGATCCGGACGAGAACGGCGTCGAGCTCTACTACGACCGGCCGAAGGACGAGTGGCCGCGGGACGAGTCCGGGAATCCCACGATGTGGACGAGACCGGTCGACCTCGACGCTCTCCTGAATGACGCCTAGCCCAGTGCTATACCTGTAACCGAGGGTTTGGCCAAGCCAGTTGAGCAGCTGTCCCAGGTGATCGTCCGCTTCGCGGGCGATTCCGGCGACGGCATGCAGCTGACGGGGGCGCAGTTCACCTCCGAGACGGCGCTCCTCGGGAACGACATCTCGACGTTCCCCGACTTCCCGGCAGAGATCCGCGCGCCGGCCGGCTCGCTGCCCGGCGTGTCCGGCTTCCAGGTCCACTTCGCCGACTTCGACATCCTCACGCCCGGCGACGCGCCGAACGTGCTCGTCGCGATGAACCCGGCCGCGCTGAAGACGAACATCAAGGACTTGCCCAAGGGCGGGACGCTGATCGTCAACTCGGACGCGTTCAACGACCGCAACCTCCAGAAGGCCGGGTACGACACGAACCCGCTCGAGGACGGGTCGCTCGCCGAGTTCCAGCTGCACTCCGTGCCGCTGACGTCGCTCACCGTCGGCGCGCTGAAGGGCATCGAAGGCGTCACGCCGCGCGAGGCGGAGCGCTCGAAGAACATGTTCGCGCTCGGGCTCATGTCCTGGCTGTACGGCCGCTCGATCGAGCCGACGGTCGAGTTCCTCGAGGAGAAGTTCGCGAAGCGCCCGGAGATCGCGGCCGCCAACGTGAAGGCGCTGCAGGCCGGATTCGCCTTCGGCGAGACGACGGAGACGTTCGCCGTCACGTACGAGGTGAAGCCGGCGAAGCTCCAGCCCGGGACGTATCGCAACATCACGGGGAACCAGGCGCTGTCGCTCGGCCTGATCGCCGCGTCGAAGCTGTCGAAGCTTCCGCTCTTCCTCGGCGCGTACCCGATCACGCCGGCGAGCGCGATCCTCGAGGAGCTCGCGGACTACAAGAACTTCGGCGTGCGGACCTTCCAGGCGGAGGACGAGATCGCTGCAGCCGGTGCCGCCGTCGGCGCCGCGTTCGGAGGCGCGCTCGCCGTGACGACCTCGGCTGGCCCCGGCATCGTGCTGAAGGCGGAGACGATCGGGCTCGCGATCATGCTCGAGCTTCCGCTCCTCATCTGCGACATCCAGCGCGCAGGCCCGTCGACGGGGATGCCGACGAAGCCGGAGCAGGGCGACCTGCTCATGGTGCTGTTCGGCCGCAACTCCGAGTCGCCCGTGCCGGTCGTCGCCGCGCGCTCGCCGTCGGACTGCTTCGACGCTGCGATCGAGGCGTGCCGCATCGCGCTCAAGTACAGGACGCCGGTCTATCTCCTCTCCGACGCATATCTCGCGAACGGATCGGAGCCGTGGCTCCTGCCCTCGATCGAGTCGTTGCCGGACATCTCGACGACGTTCGCGACGGAGCCGAACGACGGCGACGAGTTCCTCCCGTACCTGCGCGACGAGAAGACGCTCGCGCGGCCGTGGGCGATCCCCGGCACGCCCGGCCTCGAGCATCGCATCGGCGGCCTGGAGAAGGCCGACCGGACGGGGAACATCTCGTACGACCCCGACAACCACGATCTGATGACGCGGCTCCGCGCGCAGAAGGTGGCGGGGATTGCAGGCGACATTCCCGAGCTCGAGGTGGACGACCCGAGCGGCGAAGCTCGCGTGCTCGTGCTCGGCTGGGGCGGCACGTATGGGCCGATCGCGGCCGCGTGCAGGCGCGTCCGGCAGAGCGGCCGCGCGGTCGCGCATGCGCACCTGCGCCATCTCAATCCGTTCCCGCGCAACACGGGCGAGGTGCTGCGCCGCTACGACAAGGTGCTCGTGCCGGAGATGAACCTCGGACAGCTGCTGAAGCTCGTGCGGGCGGAGTACCTCGTCGACGCGGTCGGGTACAACCGCGTGAGCGGGCTTCCGTTGCGCGCCGCAGAGGTGGCGGACGCGATCGGAGCGCTGGCCGACCAATGAGCGAATTGACCGCCAAGGATTACCGCACCGACCAGGAAGTGCGCTGGTGCCCGGGCTGCGGCGACTACGCCATCCTCGCCGCGATGCAGGCGTTCATGCCCGAGCTCAACATCGCGCGCGAGAACACCGTGTTCGTGTCGGGCATCGGCTGCGCCGCGCGCTTCCCGTACTACATGAACACGTACGGCATGCACTCGATCCACGGGCGCGCGCCTGCGATCGCGACCGGGCTCGCGACGTCGCGGCCCGATCTCTCGGTGTGGGTCGCGACCGGCGACGGCGACGCGCTCTCCATCGGAGGGAACCACCTCATCCACGCGTTGCGGCGGAACGTGAACTTCAAGATCCTGCTCTTCAACAACCGCATCTACGGCTTGACGAAGGGGCAGTACTCGCCGACCAGCGAGCTCGGCAAGGTGACGAAGTCGACGCCGATGGGCTCGCTCGACTGGCCGTTCAACCCGTTGTCGCTTGCGATCGGCGCCGAGGCGACGTTCGTCGCGCGCGCGATCGACACGGACAAGGCAGGGATGACGGCTGTGCTGCGCGCGGCAGCCGAGCATCGCGGCAGCGCGTTCGTCGAGATCTTCCAGAACTGCCCGATCTTCAACGACGACGCGTTCGCGTTCGTCCGCGACGACAAGGAGGGCGTGAACCGCATCCCGCTGCGCGACGGCGAGCCGATCACGTGGGGCGCAGGCGGCGAGAAGGCGCTGCGCCAGCGCTCGGACGGGTCGATCGAGATCTGCGCCGCCGGCGAGGAAGGCGTGCTCGTCCACGACGCCCATCACGAAGGCGCCGCTCTGGCCTTCGCGCTCTCGCGCGTCACCCAGGATTCCCATGGCGGAACGCCGGTCGGCGTCTTCCGCGACGTCGTGCGTCCCGTCTACGACGACCTGATGGCGGAGCAGCTCACGACTGCGGTCGCAAAGCGCGGCGAAGGCGATCTCGCGGCGCTGTTGCACAGCGGCGAGACCTGGAACATCGCTTAGGCGCTTTAAGCGCCGCGCCGCGCGCGGAACGACTCCGTCTTCGGCGCCTGAACGCGTGCGAGCACTTTCAGGCGACAGGTGACCTATGCCGGGCGCGCGGGGGAACGCGCCCGGCTTAGGCCGTTTGCCGAACCTCGTGCGCGTTCCGCGCTTGGATCAAAGCCCGCTCGAGCGCATGCTCGAGGGTCGATCGGCGGAACGGCTTCATCACGTAGTCGACCGCCTCGAGGCTTGCCGTCTCCTCGCTGGGCGGTTCGATACTGACGCAGAGGATCGGCAGCCGCAGGAGCCGCTGCCGCAGTCGGTGCGCTAGCCGCAGGCCCGGCCCGGAAGCCGGCTCGAGCAGCATCAGGTCAGGCTCCTCGCCCTCGGACAGCTCACGCTGGCCGATCGGTCTATGACCGAGCCGCAGGACGAGAAGCTCGAGCAGCGACCGGTTTGCCGGATCTGGATCCACGATCAGGATGGTCGCCACGGGAGAAACATCGTCCATCCCCGGGGGAACGGCGCCTGAGCGTGGTATGAAAGAGGTATGAGCGCTGCCCGCGTGCTCGTCGTCGACGACGACGAGGACATTCGCACCCTCGTCCGGACGCTTCTCGAGCGGTCCGGCGCGATCGTCTTCGAGGCCCCCGACGGGCGCGAAGGCCTGCGCGAATTCCACGCGCAGCGGCCGGATCTCGTCATTCTCGACGTCTCGATGCCCGAGCTGGACGGCTGGCAGATGCTCGACCGCATCCGCGACATGTCGGACGTCCCCGTCCTCATGCTCACCGCGCGGGCCGACGAGCTCGAGCGCGTGCGCGGCCTGCACGCCGGCGCCGACGACTACGTCGTGAAGCCGTTCGGCAAGCAGGAGCTGATCGCGCGCGTGCAGGCGCTCCTCCGCCGCGCGGCACGCGCCGGCCGCGCCGAGGAGGCCGATTCGTACGGCGACGGCTACCTCACCATCGACTGGGGCCAGCACCGGGTCACGGTGGGCGACCGCGAGATCCAGCTCACGCCGCTCGAGTTCCGGCTGCTCTCGACGTTCGTCCGCAATCCGCGACAGGTGCTGAGCCGCGAGCAGCTGCTCGAGCTCGTGTGGGGCGACACGTACGGCGTCGGCGGCGACCAGGTGAAGCTCTACATCGGGTACCTGCGGCGCAAGCTCGATCCGGACACGCCCGACGGGGTGCCGATCGAGACCGTGCGCGGCTTCGGCTACCGCTACATCGCGCCTCCGGCTTAGGTCAGAAGCAATCACGCACGCGCGCGGAGAGATCCGCGGGCGAGAACGGCTTGCTCACGTAGGCGTCGGCGCCGGCCTCGAGGCCGCGGCGCACGTCCGACTCCTGCGCCTTCGCGGTGAGGAGGAGAAGCCGCGTCGATGCGAGCTCTGCGTCGCTGCGGATGCGGCGAACGACCTCGAGCCCGTCGGGCGGCGGCATGCCGATGTCGAGGACGGCGACCTCCGGGTGACGCTCGCGCACGAGGTCGAGCGCCTCGACACCGGTGCGGGCGGTGATGACGTCGAAGCCGTCGCGCTGCAGCCGCGTCGCGACGAGGAGCAGGATGTCTTCGTCGTCCTCGGCGACGAGCACCGTCGTCATGCGACGAGCTCGCTCTCGGGATCGACGGTCGGTCGCGCTGCATGCGACGGCAGCTCGAGCCGGAAGATGCTCCCGCCGCCTTCGCGCCGATGCGCGACCAGTGTTCCTCCGTGCCGCTCGGCGATCGCGCGGGCGATGAACAGCCCGAGACCGGTGCCGGGCACTTGCTCGCTGACCGCGCTCTGAGCGCGGTAGAAGCGGTCGAAGATGCGCTCCTCCTCGCCGAGGGGGATACCGATGCCGCGTGTCCCGCACCTCGATCGCGGCGCCGTCGAGCGTGCGCTCGACGCGCAGTTCGACGCGCCCGCCCTCCGGCGTGAACTTCACCGCGTTGCCGACGAGGTTGTCGAGGAGCTGCACAGATGCGGCGGCGATCGCACTCGATGCGGATCGGCCCGTCGCACGAGAGGAAGAGCGACACGCCCTTGCGATCCGCGCGGGCATGCGTCTCGTCGAGCGCGTCGGCAGAGACCGACTCGAGGTCGGCGTCCTCGATGCTGAGCATGAAGCGGCCCGACTGGAGGCGCGCGGCGAGCAGCAGGTCGTCGACGAGTCGCAGCAGCCGGTCGGAGCTGCGCGCGACGACCTCGATGTAGCGGCGCCGCTCTTCGTCGAGCGGCGCACCGCCGTCGTCGTCGAGCGCGAGCTCGACGTAGCCGATGATCGACGTCAACGGCGTGCGCAGATCGTGGGAGACGAGCGCGATGAACTCGTCCTTCAAGAGGTCAGCCTGGACGAGCTCTTCGTTCTTCTCGACGAGCTCGCGCGCGAGTCCTGTCGACCGTGTCGACGATCGCGCCCATACGAGCGACGACAAGGAGCGCGATGGCGGACTGCAGAGCCGCAAGCACCCAGATGCCCGACCATCCTGTGTTCGGAGTCGGCGATGACGCGGGCGACGGGGACGGTGAGCAGCGCGCCGCGCGAGCGCGAGGAGGCGCCAGCGGTCGACGTCGCGTCTCCGGCTCCTCGCTCGGCTGGCCGAGCCTGCGCATCGACGGGTGCAGGACGGCCGCGCGTCCAGAAGATGTACGACGCCATCCATGGCCAGTTGATCCAGCGCGCTGCCCGAGTACGTACGCGGCGTTGATCCGAATCGCGGTGTCTCCGAGGAGCTGGCTCAACGCTCCGAGCACGAGGAGCGCGAAGGCAGGAGTTCGCCACGCGGGGGAGACGAAGAATCCCGCAAAGGCGCCCGATCAGGACGATGTCCATGACCGGGTAGAGGACGCCTGCGACGATGCCGTGGTCCGAGCGGGCCGCCCGCGTGCAGGTTCGGCTGACATCACGAAGATCCACTCGAAGACGACGAAGGCGAGCGTGACGATAGCAGCGTCGGTCAGCGCAGCCGATCCGGCGGTGGATGCCGGAGCGCGATGATCAGCATTACGGGCAGCGCGGCGAACAGCGGATAGGCGATGAGGTAGAGGTAGTCGGCGACGGCGGGCGTCGCCGCGTTCGGGGAGATGTCGAAGGCGATGTCGCCGGCGACGAAGAGCATGTTCGCGGCCGCAAAGACGAACCACGGCAGTCGCGGCTCGGGCCGCCAGCGCCGAATGCCCCAGACGATCGCGAGCGACAGCAGCCGCCGCCGAACATCTCGTAGATCGTGTCCTGCGTGACGATCGTTCGACGGGAAGAGGAAGTAGATCCCGCTCAGGAGGAGCTCGACGCCCAGGACGCCGGCCCCCAACCGGTAGTCACGCGAAACGCGCATCGCCTGCGGTCAACTGTAGACCTCAGGCCAGAAATCGGACAATCGCGGCGGCAACCTCGTCCGGGCGATCCTCCTGGAGGAAATGCCCTGCGCCCTCGACGACGACGGGCTCGCCGGCGCCGGGGATGAGCTCGGTGAAGCCGTGCGCAAGGGCGGGCGGCAGCGCCGCGTCCTCGGCGCCCCAGATGACGAGCGTCGGCTTCGTCCACGAGCGCAGCGCATCGCGCACGCGGTTCATCGGCTCCGTGTTCGGATGATCCGGCTCCGCAGGAACGAGCTCGGGGAACGCGAGCATTCCCGCCTTCGACTCCGGCGTCGGGAAAGGCTCTGCGTACGCGGCGCGTGCGTCGTCGTCGAGCCCGTTCACCGTTCCCGACTCGATGAGACGCACCGGGTCGATGGCGGGGCCCATCGTGCGGACGACCTCGCGAAAGCGCAGCCACGTGTCGCTCGGCGCGCGTCCTCCGCCGATGCCCGTGTCGAGGATGACGAGCCGGTCGACGAGATCCTCGTGCTCGACCGCGAAACGCAGGCCGATCGGCCCGCCCCAGTCGTGCACGACGAGGGTCATGCCGCTCAGGCCGAGCGCCTCGACGAGATTCTGCGATCGACGCGACGTGCCGGTCGTACGAGTACCAGCCGATGTCGGCCGGCTTGTCCGAGCGGCCGAAGCCGATCAGGTCGGGCGCGACGGCGCGCCGGCCCGCGGCGACGAGCGGCGGGATGACGTTGCGCCACAGGTACGACGACGTCGGCTCGCCGTGCAGGAGAAGGACGGGCGGGCCGTCGCCCTCGTCCACGTAGTGCATGCGCAGGCCGTCGAAGTCGAGCGCAGGCACGAACGGAGCATATGAGGCGGGACGGGCTGCGGCCCACCGCCCCGCCTCCCTCATCTGATGCCCCAACCGGCGAAAACTTGCGCGGCTAGGTCGCGTGCGCCCGCTGGGTGCGGCGCGGGATCTGGATCGGGCGGCGCCGGAGCGCCGCCGCGGCCCCGATCGTGCCCGCGATGCCGACGACGCCCGCGACTGCGAACGCGAGCTCGGTGCCGCCCTTCGCGCACAGCCAGCCGGCGAGGAGGCCCGCGGCCGGCCCGGTGCCGTTGAAGGCGTAGAAGTAGATGCCGATGATGCGGCCGCGCAGCCGGTCGGGCGCGGCGAGCTGCATCGAGGCATTCGAGTTCGCCGACCAGGCGGTGAAGCCGGCGCCGACGAGGAAGAGGAGGAGGCCGGCCGCGTACTCGTTCTTTGCCGGTGCGAGCAGCAGCTCGGCGAAGGTGAAGACGAGCGCGCCGATCACCATGACCCGCGTCGATGCGCGCGCCTTCGACGCCGCGATGAGCGCACCGGCGAGCGCGCCCGCGCCGAAGACGGCGGAGAGGAATCCGTACACCGTCCCGTGGCCGTGCAGCGTCAGCTTGGCGAGGACGGGCAGCGTGACGTTGAAGTTGAAGCAGAACGTGCTGAGCACGACGGTCAGGCCGATCACGGCGAGCATGCGCGGCTGGCGCCGAACGTAGGCGAGTCCTTCGCGCGTGCCGGCGAAGATGCGCGGCCGCTCGAACTCCTCGAGCGGGAAGAAGTCGCGCGTCCGCATCGCAAGGAGCCCGACCAGCACGGCGATGAAGCTGATCGAGTTGACGAGGAAGCACACGCCGACGCCGGCGAAGCCGAGCAGGATGCCGGCGACGGACGGCCCGAAGATGCGCGACGCGTTGAAGAGGCTCGAGTTGAGCGCGATCGCGTTCGGGAGCGACTCGCGGCCCACCATGCGGTACGTGAGCTGCTGGCGCGACGGAACGTCGAGGACGAGCACCGTTCCGTTCACGAACGCGATCACGTAGAGCATCCACGGACGCGCGAAGCCTCCGTAGCGCGATCCACGTCAGGACGACGGCGCTGATCGTCTGTGCGACCTGCGTCCAGATGACGAGGCGGCGGGCGTCGAGGCGGTCGGTGACGACGCCGGCGAAGAGCCCGAAGATCGTGAAGGGAAGGAACTGCGCGAACGCCATGACGCCGACGGCGAACGCGTCGTTGTGCGTGAGCTCGAGCACGAACCAGCCCAGCGCGATCCGCTGCATCCAGGAGCCCGGTCTGCGAGATGAGCTGACCGGTGAAGAAGAGGCGGTAGTTCCGGTAGCGGAAGCTCGAGAACGTGCGCTTCACAGGGCCAACTTCCGCAGCGGGCCGACCGCGGCCTCGATGGCGGCCAGCTCCTCTTTCGTCAAGCCGGCGAGACGCTGCGCGAGCCAGACCGTCCGGCGTGAGCGGACGCGGCGAAGCAGGCGCTGGCCCTCGTCGGTGAGCGAGATCCCGACCCGCCTCCGGTCGTCGTCGCTCGGCGTGCGCGCGACGAGGCCGTCGCGCTCGAGCCGGTCGACGTGCTTCGTCATCGCGGGCGGGCTGATCCGCTCGCCGGCGGCGAGGTCGCGGATGCCGACGCCCGGCGCGCGCTTGATCGCGACGAGGAGCGAGACCTGTTCCGGCGAGACGCCAAGGGCACGGGCCTCGCGGCGGAGCTCGCGGCCGACCTGGAGGAGTGCCGGCCGAAGAGCGTCTGCGAGTGCGACGGTGTCCACTGCTGCAGTCTTCGGCATATCGTTAACTCAGTTAACGATAGCTGAACGAGCTGCTGCTCTGTACCTCCGACTGGCTGATTGCCGCTGACGCGACCGGATTCGCGCCGAGCTCGTTCTTCCAGAGGTTCGCCTCGGACTGGAAACTCGCGAGGACGCCGAAGGCGTGCCCCATCGCGTCCGGCCGTGTGTCGATCACGGTGTTCCGCTCGATCATGCACATCGACCGGTCGTTGCACCAGATGCCGATGCCGCGCGCGTCGCGCACTTCGTTGCCCATGACCATGCCCATCGACATCTCTGTCACCGAGATGCCGCGCATGGTCGTACGGCTCACGGAGTTGCGCATGATGTCGCTCATCGACGAGTGCGTGGTGATCCCCTCCATGCCTCCGGTGATCGTGCAGCCCTCGACCATGCTCATCCCCATGTCCATGTTGTAGGAGATGTCGATGCCCTGGCCGAGCGTGTTTCCGAGCATGTCGACGTTGCAGTTCTTGATGAGGACGCCAGCGAGCCTGACGTGGATGCCGTCCAGCTTCGGCCCCGAGACGGACACGCCGTCGAGGACCGTGTCGCGCACGCGCTCGACCGTGATCCCGTTCTCCCCGCCGACGACGGAGACGTTCTTCACGGTGACGCCGTTCGCACGGATGACGATGCCGCCGCGCACGACCGCGCCCGGATCGCCGACGAGCACCTCGCGGTGGGTGATGACGAGCGGGCCTTGGTGGACGCCTGCAGCGAGATGGACGACCGGCGGCCGCAGCGCGTACGCTGTCGCGCCCGCTGTTGCGAGCAGGACGCCGACGGAAACCGCCGCGGCGCCGCCGGCGCCGCCGAGCTCGCCGCCCTCCTCGGCGTACCCGAGACGCAGGAGCGGGAAGGCGGCGTGGCCGAGGAATTGCGCGACGAGCCAGCCGGCGGCGAAGAGCGCGACCGCCTGCGAGAGCGGTGCGGCGACGCCGGCGACGTGCATGAAGAGGATGACGAGGCCGAGCTCGAGCAGTCCGAGCGGTAGCGCGGCCCAGCCCGGCTGGTAGCGCAGCAGCCGGTCGTACGCGAGCACGTCGAGTGTGAGACCGACGCCGAGCATGAGCCCGGCGGCCTCGACCGGCCACCACTTGTGCTCCGCGAGCGCGAGCACGCAGGCCGCGACGACGACGAGCAGCGTCGCACCAACCCGCGACTCGAGGCGTCCTCTCAGCGTGTACGACACGACCGGATCCTGTGCAGGAAGCCGTGCGCGACGAATCGCGCGCCCGCGAGCGTGTCCGACGCGGGGAATGCCCATTGCGCGGCGACGCCGCCGAGCGCGAGCGTGCGCGTCTCGTCGCTCAGGCCGGGAACGGCAGCGTCGGGCGCGAGCACGATCCAGCCGTCGACGGTCTCGAGCCCGTGCTCGCCGACGAGCCGTGCGAGCAGCGGATCGTGCTGGAACCCACGCAGGAATCCCGTCGCGCAGATCACCTGCTCCGTTCCGTTCACGGACTCCTCGACGCGGAATCGCCCCTCCATCTCCGCCGTGGCCAGCGGCTCGTCCCACTGGCGTCCGGGCGGATAGCGGGCGCGAGCAGCGCCCACAGTCTTCCCGCGCGCTCTTGCGCGGGAAGACCGTGGAAGCCGGCGAGCCCGCGCCGCGAGAAGTACTCGCGCGGGACGTTGAGCTGCTGGCGCACGGGCTCGCGGCGTCGCACCGAGATCACCTCGGCGCCTGCGTCGAGCGCGTTCACCCACTCGGTCGCGGCGGCGAGTCCCGCGCCGACGACCGTGACGGTCGACGCGTAGTCGTGCGGCTCGTACGAGTGGACCGCGCGCGCGTCGTCGCGCAACGTGTCGGGGACGTTGAGCCCCGGATGGCCGGTCGCGACGAGCACGTGGCGGAATGTCCCGGTGCCGTCGAGCTCGAAGCCGCCGTCGACGGCCAGGATCCGCTCGATGCGCGCCTGGCGGAAGCTGCGATCCCAGCCGCTCCGCCCGCGCAGGCGCTCGACGTGCGCGAGGAACTCGTCCACGGTCGGGTGGTAGCGGTCGAGGAGGGTGCCGACGAGCGGGGCGGGAGACCGCCGCGCGATCGCGGAGCGGAACGCAAGGCCGGGGAACGTCGTCGGCAGGCAGTGCCCGTCGCTCTCGGAGCGCATCTCGCGCTGCCGGATCGCCGCGGCCCGGCGGCGGAACGACGCAGCGGGATCGTCGTCGAGCCCGAAGACCGCGATCTCGTCCGGTTCGAGCTCCCGGCGCAACGTCTGGTACGCCGTGAATCCGGCGAGGCCGGATCCGACGACGGCGACCTGCACTACTTCACCGAGCCGGCGAGCAGTCCCTGGACGAAGTAGCGCTGGAACGCGAAGAACACGCAGAGCGGGACGACGAGCGAGATGAACGATGCCGGCGCGATGATGTCGATGCTCGTCCCGAACTCACGCAGCTGGCCGGCGATCCACACGGTGATCGGTGTCGTGTTCTGTCCGAAGGTCAGCGCGACGAGCAGGTCGTTCCACGTCCACAGGAACTGGAAGATGGCGAGGGACGCGATCGCGGGCAGCCCGAGCGGCAGGATGAGCCGCAGGAAGATGACGATCTCGTTGGCACCGTCGATGCGCGCCGACTCGAGGATGTCCTTCGGAAGCCCGACGAAGAAGTTGCGCAACAGGAAGACGGCGAACGGCAAGCCGAACGCGGTGTGGAAGAGCGCGATGCCGTACCAGGTGTCGAACAGCCCGAACGTGTTGTAGAGACGGAACATCGGGATCAGCGCCATCTGCAGCGGCACGACGAGGAGCCCGATCACTCCGACGAAGAACCAGTCGCGTCCGGGGAAGTCGAGCCACGCGAATGCGTAGCCGGCCATCGCGCCGAGGATGACGACGAGCACGGTGTTGCCGACCGCGATGTAGGCGGTCGTCTTCAGCGCCTGGATGAGCCCGGAGTTGTGGAAGAGCGCGTTGTAGTTCGACCAGGTGGCGACGCTCGGATGCGAGAAGAACTGCCACCACCCCTTCGACGCGAGCGCGGACGCGGGGAGGATCGACGTGATGAAGAGCCCGATCGTCGGGACGAGCCAGAGGCTGCCGAGCACGATGAGAAAGATGTTGATCGGTCCGCGCGCGACGGCACGGACGATCTTCGAGGCGACCGAGTCGTGCGGGTCGGGAACGACGATCGCTTCGGCGGCGGCGGCCACGATTATGCGTCCCTCTTGAAGCGGCGGATGTTGAGCGCGAGCACCGGGATGACGAGCAGGAAGAGGAAGACCGCGATCGCGGAGCCGACGCCGAAGTTGCCGCCGCCCTGGAACGCGGCGAAGTACATGGCGAGCGCGATGACGTTCGCCTTCGCGTACTCCGACTGTGGTGCGAGCGCATAGACGATGTCGAACACCTTGAGGACGTTGATGATCATCGTGACGAAGACGACGCTCAGCACCGGCATGAGCAGCGGAACGGTTACGCGCCGGAAGGTCTGCCACTCGGTCGCGCCGTCCGTGCGCGCCGCCTCGAGCACGTCGCGCGGCATCGACGCGAGCCCGGCGCCGATCACCACCATCGCGAAGCCTGCCCAGATCCAGATGTACGCGATCATCAGCGACGGAACGATGAGGTTCGGCCCGAGCCACGCGTAGCCGCCGAACGGCTTCGCGAACGTCTGCGCGCCGATCGCGCCGTGATACGTCCCGGCCGGAACGTTCGAGAAGTCGTACGACGCCGTCGCGATTCGACTTCGTCGACTGCACCGTCTTGCCCGGCAGCGTCGCGCAGCTGGACGGTCACGCCCGGAAGACCGAGCTCACCCTTCTCGACGACGCCGACCTTGCCGCCGCCCGGCTTGAAGTCGCGCCACACGGTGCCGACGATGTCGCCGGGCTTGGCGGCCGGCGTCACCGCCTGGGCGCTGCTCTTCGGTACCTGGTCGGGAGCGATGCCGGTCAGCCCGAGCAAGCACGACGCCGCCGGGGTGCGCGGGTGTCTTGAGGACGAGAGCGCCGCCGGCCGACTGCAGCGCGGGCGTCGACGGGAGCGCCGACGAGAGCACGCCGGCGGGGCTGAAGACTCCGCTGATCGTCTTGCCGAGCGCGTTGACGGCGCCGAGACCGGGATCCTGCTGGTACATGATCCGCCACGTCACGCCGGTCGCGAACGCCGAGATCGCCATCGGAAGGAAGACGACGGTCTTGAACGCGACCGCCCAGCGCACGCGCTCGGTGAGGACCGCGAAGACGAGGCCGATCGCGGTCACGAGCGCAGGCACGACCGCGACCCAGATCGCGTTGTTCTTGATCGCCGTCGTCAGCGTCGACGTCGTGAACAGCGTCTTGTAGTTGTCGATGCCGACCCAGTGACCGAAGAAGCCGGTCTGGCCGAAGAAACTGCGGATGATCGTGTAGATGGCCGGATAGACCATCCACACGCCGAGCATGAACAGCGCGGGCGCGAGGAAGAACGCGCTCACGAGAACGCGGCCGAGCCGCCCTGGCTCGCCGGAGGGGGGCGGAGCCGCCACGACGGGCGGCTCCGCGGTGATTCCCCCTGCGCTCACAGCTCGGTTACTTCCCCTTCGCGTACGACGACTTTGCGGCAGCTTCGAGCTTCTTCTGAATCCCTGCGACGTTCTTGGGGTTCTTCAGGAAGTCCTGGAACAGCCCCCACTCGCCCTGGCCCGCGGTGGCGCCGAAGGACGGCGGCTGCTCGTCGGACATGTCGAACACGACGGACTTCGCCGAGCCGATCGGAGCCTCGGTCGCCTTCGTGATCGCATCCGGATAGATGCTCGCCGGCACGTTCTTGTTGCCGGTCCCGAATCCGCCCTGCTTCGCCCATGCCTCGGCGGCCGGTGCGGTCGCGAGGAACTTCACGAACGCCTCGATCGCCGGGGTGTCACGGAACGTGACGAACAGGTCGCCGCCGATCTCGACCCCGCCCGCGTCTGCGCCCGGGGTGATCGCCGGCCACGTGAAGGTGTTGAAGCCGGTCTTCGCCTTCGCCTTCGTGGACGACGAGATGACGCCGCCGACGAAGTCGGCCTCGAACACCATCGCGGCCTTCGGCGGAGAGCCGAACGCGTTCGTGACGGAGTCGTTGAACCCGTACTGAAGCGCGCCGCTCGTCCCGCCCGCGACGTTCGACGTATCGCCGATGATCTTCGCCATCGTCGTCAGAGCCGTCTTCACCGAGGGATCGGTCCACTTGATCGTGTGGGCCGACGAGCGCGTCGTACTTCGCCGCGCCGAACGTGCGCAGATAGATGTTCTCGAACATGTCGGTGAGCGTCCAACCGTCGGCGCCGCCGATCGAGTACGCCGGAGTGCCGCTCGCCTTGATCGTCTTCGCGACGGTGAGAAGCTGCGAGAACGTCTTCGGCGGCTTCACGCCGGCCGCCTTGAAGGCGGGGACGTTGTACCAGACGACCGACTTGTTGGCCGCCTTGAAGACGAGCGCGTACAGCTTGCCGCTGTACGTGCCCAGCTGCTGCCACGCCGGCGCGAAGTTCTGGCCGATGACCGACTTCGCGTAGGTGATCGGCTTGAGCTTGCCCTGCTTCGCGAACTGCGCGACCGTGCCGGGCTGCGCGATGTCAGCCATGTCCGGCGGGTTGCCGCCGGCGACGGCCGTCGCGAGCACCGTCGGCAGGCTGTCGCCGACCGGCTTGTACTTGACGTGCACGTTCGGGTAGGTCTTGTTGAAGGCGTTGATCACGTCCGGCGAACTGCTTCTGGCCCGAGGAAGCGGTCCAGATGCCGTCGAAGGTGATCGATCCCGAGACGGCGAGGTTCTGGTGCGCCCTCCCGGCAGAGCTCGTGCGGGCGCCTGCAAGCCCGGTGACGAGCAGCGCGGTCGCTCCTGCAGCTGCAGCGACGACCACGATGCGAGTGCGGATCATGCGTCTCCTTTCGTACTGCCATTGCCGTCGTAGATGCCAAGCCCCGTCTGCGGGGTCGAAGAAGTGCAGCGACCGCGTGTCCACGGCCACCTCGATGGCCTCGCCGGGGCGGACGCGCGAACGCGCGCCGAAGCGGCCGACGAGCGTGGCGGTGTCGCTGTCGGCGGCCTCGTCGATCGCACGCTCGTCGCCGACGTCCTGTGCGAGCTCGCGAACGTCCTCCGTCGTCGCGTGCTTCGCCTTGATCGTGAAGTGGGCCATGATCTCCGAGCCGAGCGCCTCCGTCAGCGCTGCAGTACCGCGCAGCCGCTGCTCGTTCGGCGAGCCGGCACGAGCGCGGCGTCCTCGAGGTCCTCGGGCCGGATGCCGAGCACGACCTGCTTCCCGGCGTACGCGGCGAGGCCGGGGCGCGACTTGATCTCGTCGGCCTCGATCGTGATCGACTGCTCGCCGACCTTCGCCGAGAAGCCGCCGTTCTGCCGTTCGAGCGTCGCCTCGATCATGTTCATCGCCGGGCTGCCGATGAAGCCGCCGACGAAGAGGTTGACGGGGCGGTCGTAGAGCGTCTGCGGATCCGCGACCTGCTGCAGCTCGCCCTTGCGCATGACCGCGACGCGGTCGCCCATCGTCATGGCCTCGATCTGGTCGTGCGTGACGTAGATGGTCGTGACGCCGAGGTCGTGCTGGATGCCGGCGATCTCGGCGCGCATCTGAACGCGGAGCTTCGCGTCGAGGTTCGAGAGCGGCTCGTCCATGAGGAACGCCGCCGGCTCGCGCACGATCGCGCGGCCCATCGCGACGCGCTGCCGCTGGCCGCCGGAGAGCGCGCGCGGCTTGCGCTTGAGGAAGGGCTCGAGCCCGAGGATGCGCGCGGCGTTCGCGACGCGCTTCTCGATCTCTTCCTTCGGGAGCTTCTTGATCTTGAGCCCGAAGGCGATGTTGTCGTAGACGGAGAGATGCGGATAGAGCGCGTAGCTCTGGAAGACCATGGCGATGTCGCGGTCGCGCGACGGCACGTGGTTGACGACGCGCTCTCCGATCTTGAGCACGCCGCTCGAGATGTCCTCGAGGCCGGCCACCATGCGCAGCGCCGTCGTCTTCCCGCACCCGGACGGCCCGACGAGAACCATGAACTCGCCGTCGTTGATGTCCAGGTTGAGATCCTGGACCGCCGTCGTGCCGTCGGCGTAGGTCTTCGTGACCCGATCGAACGTCACTCCCGCCACTGCTGAACCCTCCCGTTCGGCGTGTGTGCGCGATCCTAAACAGACAAGGCACCCCTAGGTCGAGTAACGTGCCGTTTGCCACCAGCGACGGGGAGGTCGAGGATGCAGATCGGCGGCGTGATGCGCACCCAGCTCGTGACCGCGAGGCCGGATCAGACGGCCTCAGAGGCGATCCGGACGATGCTCGAGGCGGGCGTCGGCTCCGTCCTCATCGTGGACGGGCCGGAACTGGTCGGCATCTTCACCGAGCGCGACGTCCTCCGCCTCGCCGGGGCCAATGCGGCCTTCGGGACGACGCTCCTCCGCGACGTGATGACGTCGGTCCCGCTCACCGTGACGCAGGACGCCGGCATCCTCGAGGCGGCGCAGCTCATGGGTGAGCGCAACCTCCGCCACCTGCCGGTCGTCGAGGGCGGCAACCTCGTCGGCATCGTCTCGATCAAGGATGTTCTCGGCTTCCTCAGCGAACGTCTCTGGTCGGAGCGAGACGAAGCGGCGCACGACACCGCGCGCGCCCTGCTCGACCGCAGCTAGCCGAGCCCGGGCGGCGTTGCGTCGGGGGCGTGCACGCCCTCGAGCTGAGCCGCGCCGATGTCGACGAAGCGGCGCGCGACGAGACGTCGGCGCAGGGTCAACGTGGCGGCGGCGAGCATCGCCGCGAGCGCGATGCCGATCGTCCAGTGCTGGAGACTGAGCGCGGTCTGCCGCGCCTGCGCCTCCCACTCGCCGGGGTCGTAGCGATTCGAGATGCTCGCCGTCGGGATGAGGTCGACGCCCTGCGGGAACCGCGTCGTGTGGTGCGCGGCCCACGTCTTCGTGTCGTGGACGACCGCCATCGCGTCGACGACCGCTGCGATGCACGCGACGTAGAAGCCGAGCGGCAGGCGCGTCGCGACCCAGCCGGCGAGGACGAGCAGCAGCGGCGGGAGCAGCGACCACAGCCAGATGCGCACCTCGTTCGACGCCGACGGGTCGTGGAAGCGCTGGCGCAGGACCGCTCCGTCGCGCCACTGCACGACACGCGGCTTCTCGAGCGCGAGCGATGCCGACATCAGCGTCGAGAAGAAGAGCGGGATGCCGATGAACGCCGCGATCCCGAGCGGCGCCTTGCTCTGAACCGCGGGCAGCTTCACGCGAGCTTCTCCGCCTCGAGCACGCGCGACAGGAACTCGCGCGTGCGCGGCTCGCGCGGCTCCGTGAAGATCTGCGCCGGCGGCCCCTCTTCGAGGATCCGTCCTGCGTCGAGGAAGCACACCTTGTCGGCGACCTCGCGCGCGAACCCCATCTCGTGCGTCGCGATGACCATGGTCATGCCGCTCTCAGCGAGCTCGCGCACGAGCGCGAGCACCTCCGAGACGAGCTGCGGATCGAGCGCGCTCGTGATCTCGTCGAGGAGCAGCAGCTTCGGCCCCATCGCGAGTGCGCGGACGATGGCCACGCGCTGCTGCTGACCGCCGCTCAGCCGGTCGGGATACTCGTCCGCCTTCGCCTCGAGGCCGATGCGCCGCAGCATCGTGCGCGCCTGCGCCTCCGACCCCTCGCGGCTGAAGCCGCCCGCCTTGCGCGGGGCGAGCGTCACGTTCTGGAGCACGGTCATGTGCGGAAAGAGGTTGTACGCCTGGAAGACGATGCCCACCTTCCGGCGCAGCGCGTTCACGTCGAGCTTCTCGCCGGTGATCCGCTGGCCGTCGACGACGATCTCTCCCTCCTCGACCCGCTCGAGCCGGTTGAGGCAGCGCAGCAGCGTCGACTTTCCGGAGCCGGACGCGCCGATGAGGCAGACGACGTTGTGCTCGTGCACGTCGAGGTCGATCTTGTCGAGCACGCAGAGCGGGCCGAACCACTTGCTCACGCCGCGCAGATGCACGAACGGAGCGTCGCCGTTGGTGCTCACTAAGCGCTCCGCGCCTGAGTTACAGGACGTGCCATATCGCCTCGAAACCCATGCCTAAAATGCTTGTGCGCGCTCGCGCTGCTCGCGCTCGGCGACGAGATGGTCGGTGAAGCGGGCGAGCGGGATGGTGAGCAGGATGAAGAACACCGCCGCCGCGACGAGCGACGGGAAGTCGTTGTTCTGCGTCGAGAACTGCTGCGCGAGCTGCGTCGCCTCGGCGACGCCGATGACGGAGACGAGCGCGGTGTCCTTCTGCAGCCCGACGAAGTCGTTGAGCAGCGGCGGGATGACGCGACGCACCGCCTGCGGCACGACGACGTAGCGCATCGTCTGCGCGTACGTCAGGCCGAGCGAGCGCGCAGCCGCGCGCTGGCTCGGATGCACCGACTCGATGCCGGCGCGGTACACCTCCGTGACGTACGCGGTGTACACGAGCGTGAGCGCGACGACGCCGTACACGATCACCGGCCGGCTGGAGATGTACCCGAGCTGCAGACCCGGGATGCCGAAGCCGACGATGAAGATGACGAGGATGAGCGGCGTGCCGCGGAAGAAATCGGTGTACGCGATCGCCAGGGCCCGCAGCGGTTTCGCTGCAGGCCCCGGCAGACCGCGGACGATCGCGAGCGCGAGCGCGAGCACCAGGACGAGCGCCTCCGCGATGAACATCATCTTGAGGTTCACCTGGAAGCCCGCCCAGACGTTCGGAAGCGACAGCCGGAAGCTGTGCGGGTAGAAGAACGTCCGGTAGACCTGGTGGAGCGCGTGCACGTCGTTACTTCAGGACCGGGATGGTCGCGAAGTTGAGGTTGAACCACTTCTTCTGCAGCTTCCCGATCGTCCCGTTCGCCGTCAGCTTCTTGATCTGAGCGTCGACGAGCGGCAGGAGCTGCGAGCCCTTCTGGAGCACGGCGCCGTACTGCTCGTGCGTCGCGATCTGGCCGGCGACGGCGCCGTACCTGGTCGGGTTCGACTTGCGCTCGAGCGCGACGATCGGCACGTCGAGGATCAGCGCCTGGCACTGGTTCAGCTGCACCGCCTGGAAGGCGGCCGTGGTGGTCGGGTACGTCAACGGCCGCTTACCGGGATGCAAGCCGGTTGTTGATCCAGTCGAGACCGGTCGTGTTCGTCTGCGCGCAGGTCTGCAGGTTCTTCAGGTCGGCGATGCTCTTCGGCGGCGTCGTCTGCTTCGAGATGAGGACGCCCTGGTTCGCGTTCAGGTACGAGCTCGTGAAGTCGACCGTCCGCTTGCGCTGGGCGGTGATCGTCGCCTCCTGGAAGGAGACGTCGAACTTCTTCGTGCCCGGCAGGAAGAGGCCGTTCCACGAGGTGTACATCCACACAGGCTTGAGACCGAGACCCTTGGCGATCGCCGACGCGAGGTCGACCTCGTAGCCGCGCGGGTTCGTGATCGTGCTGCCGCGGACGGTTCCGGATGCGAAGCCGACGGCCGGATCGCCGAACGCGACGATCAGCTCGCCCGACTTCAACGTCGGCGGGGAGGCCGGCTTGGCGGACGCCGCCGGAACGGCGACGAGGGCCGCAAGGAGCACGGCCGGAAGAAGACGCTTCAAAGTCACCCTCCTCTGGAGATACCGAGAGGGCCGAATCTATCGCGGTCCGGCCGGAACCTCCAGAGCAGCGGCGGTCAACGACTGGAAGTGGCCGATCAGTTGTTCGCTCCGGCCCATGAGCACGCCGTGCTCGAGCGCGCCGCTCGCCATCCCGCGGTGCACGCCCTCGACGAGGCCGCGGTCCTCGAGCGCCGACCTGTGCGTCGAACGCCATCAGGTCGTCGATCCACGCCTGGTCGACGTCGCTGCCGAAGAAGTAGTCGAGGAAGCGGTACGTCCGGTCGGGCGTGAGCGGCACCATCGGCCCGATCGAGATGTTCGCGCGGCCGGCGAAGATGTTCACGCCGAGGTTCGGCCAGAGGAAGTGGAACTGCGAGCGCTGGAGCTCGCCCTCGAGCTGGACGTTCTCGCGCACCGGCCCGCGCTGGCTCGACAGCCGCCCGTCGGTCGAGAGCGCGTACGCGTCGGTCGAGACGTCGATCACCTCGGCGAACGCCGGGTGCGCGACCTGGCAGTGGTAGCACTCGAGGAAGTTCTCGCAGACGATCTTCCAGTTCGCGTCGAGCTCCGCCTCCCAGCGCGTGTGGAAGACGAGGTCGTCGACGTCGAGCCCGAGCTCGGCGACCTGTTCGGGCATCGACCCGAGCGCGTGCGCCAGCGGTTCCGGATCGGGCCCGGTGTTGACGAACACGAACGGGCCCCACGTCCCGACGGCTGCCGGCCGCAGCCCGAGCTCGCCGCGCGGGAAGTCCGGCTCCTCGTCGGAGCGGGGCGCGCTGCGCAGCTTCCCGTCGAGGCCGTACGTCCACGCGTGGTACGGGCACTGCAGCGTCTCGCGCTTTCCCTCGCCCTCGGCCACCGGGAAGCCGCGGTGACGGCAGACGTTGACGAACGCGCGTACTTCGTCGTCGCGCGCGCGCGTGACCACGATAGGAGTCCGTCCCGAGCGGCCGGCGAAGAACGTGCCGGGCTCCGGGAGCTGCCCGAGGTGGCCGGCGTACTGCCACGCCGAGCGGAAGATCGACTCCTGCTCGCGGCGGAGGACCTCCGGGTCGGTGTACCAGCTGTACGGCAGGGTGCTCTGCACGGCAAGAATCTACTCATGCGTGCGATGGTGCTCCCCGCGCAGCGCGAGTCGCTCGAGCTGCGCGACCTCCCAGTGCCGGAGCCGGGACCGGGCCAGGTCCGACTCCGCGTCCGCGCCTGCGGCGTCTGCCGCACCGACCTGCACGTCGTCGACGGTGACCTGCCGCATCCGAAGCTGCCGCTCGTTCTGGGCCACCAGATCGTCGGCGAGACCGACGACGGCCGCCGGCTCGGCGTCCCGTGGCTCGGGTGGACGGACGGCACGTGCCGCTACTGCACGAGCGGTCGCGAGAACCTCTGCGACCACGCGCGCTTCACCGGCTACGACCTCGACGGTGGCTACGCCGAGTACGTCGTCGCCGACGAGCGCTACTGCCTTCCGGTCCCGGACGGCTACTCCGACGTCGACGCCGCGCCGCTCCTGTGCGCGGGCCTGATCGGCTACCGCTCGCTGCGCCTCGCCGACGACGCCGAGCGCGTCGGCCTGTACGGCTTCGGCGCGTCCGCGCACATCGTCGCGCAGGTCGCGCACCACCAGGGTCGCCGTCTCTTCGGCTTCGTGCGTCACGGCGACGAGGATGCGCGCGCGTTCGCGCTCGCGCTCGGCTGCGAATGGGCCGGCTGGTCGGACGAGCGTCCTCCGGAGGAGCTCGACGCGGCGATCGTGTTCGCGCCCGTCGGGGCGCTCGTGCCGGCCGCGCTGGCTGCTCTCGGCCGCGGCGGTCGCGTGGTGTGCGCGGGCATCCACATGAGCGACATCCCGTCGTTCCCGTACGAGCTGTTGTGGGAGGAACGCAGCGTTCGCTCGGTCGCGAACCTCACGCGGCAGGACGGCGAGGAGTTCCTCGCGCTCGCGCCGCAGGTCCCGGTGCGCACCGAGGTCCAGGTGTTCGCGCTCGAGGACGCAAACGTCGCGCTCGACCTCCTGCGCCGCGGCGAGGTTCGCGGTGCGGCGGTACTGCGTCTATAGGCTGCGCGAGTGGGCAGGGCGCCGTTCGAGCAGTTTTTCGCCTATCGCCGCTTCCTTCCGGTCGCGCAGCTGACGCCGGACGGAGAGCGCGTCCTCTTCGTCTCCAACATCTCCGGCCAGTTCAACCTCTGGGCGGTCGACCTCGACGGCGGTTGGCCGGAACAGCTGACGACGTTCGCCGACAACACCGTGCGCGGCGTCGCAATGCGCGAGGACGGGACGATTCTCTTCAACGCCGACCACGACGGTGACGAGTTCCACCAGCTCTACCGCATCCCCGCCGACGGCGGTTGGCCGGAGCAGCTCACGAACGCGCCGCAGGTGCAGCACGAGATCTCCGGCGGCGCATGGGCGCCCGACGGCAAGAGCTTCGCGTTCGCCGGCAACCTCCGGAAGCCGACCGACGGCGAGGTGTTCATCTGGCGCGAAGGCGAGGACGAGCCGCGCTACCTCTTCGGCGAGGGCAAGTACGCGTTCGCGATCAGCTTCTCGCCGGACGGATCGAAGCTGCTCGCGGTCGAAGCGCGCTCGAACACCGACTTGTCCATCTGGGTGATCGACGTCGAGTCGGGCGACGCGACGGAGGCGACGCCGCACGAGGAACAGGTCAAGTTCCTGCCCGGCCCGTGGGCGCGCGACGGCTCCGGCTTCTACGTGCTCACAGACGAAGGGCGTGAGTTCACCGGGCTCGCGTTCCACACGCTCGAGACGGGTGAGCGCGAGTGGATCGCCGCGCCGGACCACGACGTCGAGGAGCTCTCCGGCTCCGCCGACGGTCGCGTGCTCGCGTGGACCGAGAACATCGACGGCTGGGGCGAGCTTCGTGTCCGCGACGTCGAGCGCGGCGTCGACCTGCCTGCACCGCGGCTGCCGAAGGGCGCCGTCTCGATCCTCGGCTCGGGACTGTCGCTCTCGCATGACGGCTCGAGGCTCGCGATCGTCTGGGACGAGCCGACGCGGCCGGCGGAGGTGTTCGTCGTCGACACCGAGACGGGCGACGCGCTTCCGGTGACCGAGAGCCGCGCGGCCGGATTGTCCGCGCTCGATCTCCGCGCGCCCGAGCTCATCGCGTATCCGAGCTTCGACGGGCGCGAGATCCCGGCGTGGCTGTACCGGCCGGACGGCGACGGGCCGTCACCGTTCGCGCTGCTCATCCACGGTGGCCCGGAGGCGCAGGAGCGCCCGATCTTCCGTCCGTACGTGCAGTACCTGTTGTCGCGCGGGATCGGCGTGCTCGCCACGAACATCCGCGGGTCGACCGGCTACGGCAAGACGTACCAGAAGCTCATCCACCACGACTGGGGCGGCGGCGACCTCGAGGACTGGCGTCACGCGGCCGAGTGGCTCAAGGCGCAGTCGTACGTCGACGCCGGACCGGCTCGCCGTGTTCGGCGGCTCGTACGGCGGCTTCGCGACGCTCACCTGCGTCACGCGCCTCCCGGAGTACTGGCGCACGGCGGTCGACATCGTCGGCCCGTCGAACCTCGTCACGTTCGTGCGCGCCGTTCCGCCGCAGTGGCTGCGCTTCATGGCCGAGTGGGTGGGCGATCCCGACACCGAGGAGGAGTTCCTCCGCGAGCGCTCGCCGATCACGTACGTCGACCAGGTTCGCGCTGCGCTCATGGTCATCCAGGGCGCGAAGGATCCGCGGGTCGTCAAGTCCGAGTCGGATCAGATGGTCGAGCAGCTGCGCGAGCTCGGTCGCGACGTCGAATACGTCGTCTTCGACGACGAGGGCCATGGGTTCACGCGCTACGCGAACGAGGTCCGCGCGTACAAGTTGACGTGCGAGTGGCTCGAATCACATCTCTCCTGAGGGCGAACGCGCGACTTCGAGTCGCGGTCGAGCTCGCCCTCCTCACGATCTTCCTCGGCCTGCTGATCTGGGGCGTCCGCGGGTCGTTCGACGCGGCCGGCAAGGACCTGAGCAACGCGGATCCCGCGTACTTCGTGCTCGCGTGCTTCGCGGTCGCTGCGTACTACCTCGTCTTCGTCCTCGGTTGGATGCGGATCCTCCTCGAGTGGGACGTCCGCATCTCGTACGCGACCGCGCTCAACTCCGAGATCGTCTCGATGCTCGCGAAGTACGTTCCGGGCGGTGTGTGGACGCCGGCCGCGCGCGTCGTCGCGATGCGGCGCGCGGGTGTGAACGATGCGGCGCTCGTCACCGCAGCGATGTTGATCGAGGCGGGGCTGTCGGCCGTCGCCGGCGTGCTCGTGTTCGTGATCTCGCTCGTGTGGGTGCGCGGCGTCAACGGCCCGGTCATCCCGATCGCCATCTTCGGGATCGTCGTCGCGCTCCTGCTCCATCCACGCGTGTTCCACGCGCTCGCGACACGGTTCCTGCGGCGGTTCGGCTATCGCGAGCTTCCTCCGATGCGCGCGTCGACACTCGCCACGCTGCTCGTGTTCTACGCGGGCACGTGGGTGATCGGCGGCCTCGGCCTGTGGCTGCTGCTGCGCTCGGTCGGGGCGCATCCGGCCCTCTCGAACGTCGTCTTCCTCGGCGGGGTGTCGGCGGTCGGCGCGATCGTCGCCGTGCTCGCCTTCTTCGCACCGTCGGGGCTCGGCGCGCGCGAGGGATCGATGTACGGGTTGATGCTCGCGATCGTCTCGTCGGGCGCCGCGCTGTCGGCGACGCTCCTCAACCGCGTCGCGATCACGCTCGTGGAGGTGCTGCTGTTCCTTTTCGGTGTGCTGGTCCTTCGCCGTCGGGAGCGGCGAGGTTCGCCCGGAGCTTTGCCAGCGTCCGGCGAAGCCGAGCTTGTTCCGCCTCGTTGATGCCGGTCATCACCTGCGCTTCGAGCGCGCGCGCAGCGACTCCGAGCTCCTTGTAGACACGCTCGCCGTCAGGCGTCAGGCGGAGACGCTTCACGCGCCGGTCGGCGGGATCCACCTCTCGCTGCACGAGGCCGAGCTTCTCGGCGCGGTCGACGTGGTACGTGATCGTCGCGCCGTCGACGTGCGCATGCGAGGCGAGGATGCTGTGCGAGACGAGGCCCGTGGCCTTGATCGCGTTCAGGACGATCCAGATGCCGAGCGAGCCGCCGGCGCGCTCCATCGCGTGCTCGAAGGCCTCGCGGATCTCCTTCGCCGTGAAGACGAGATCGCGGCCGAGCGGCTCCATGTTGTTACCCGAATTACTTGGAGGTGCAATGATTTGACATCCTACCATTCCGATTGGCTAGCGTCCAGCCCATGCTCGAACGCCTTGCGCACGTCATCGTTCGCCGTCGCCGCATGGTGATCGGCATCTGGATCGCCCTCACCCTCTTCGGCGCGTTCTCCGCCTCGCAGGTGTCGAAGCGCTGGTTCCAGAGCTTCTCGATCCCGGGCTACTCCGCGTACGAGGCGAACAAGCGAACACTCGACCGCTTCGGCACCGGCATGCAGGCGCCGCTCGTCGCCGTCTTCCAGACGAAGGGCGACGTGACGAAGGACACCGGCCTCGCAGAAGGCGGTCGACCAGGCTGCGGCGGTCAACCCGCATTCGCGCGTCTCGTCGTACTGGACGACCGGCAGCCGCGCCTTCATCTCGAAGGATGGGCACACGGCCTTTGCCGAGATCTTTCCGCCGGGCTCGCCGACGTTCAGCTCGGACACGCACATCAAGGAGATGCGCGCCGCGCTGAAGAAGGCAACCCCGGCGGGCGTCAGCGCCTACCTCACCGGCCGCGACGCGCTCGAGCAGGCCTCGTCGGGCGGCGGGAAGGGCCCGAGCGTCCTCACGGAGGGGCTCATCGGCGGCGGCGGCGCGCTCATCATCCTCTTCTTCGTCTTCGGGACGCTGCCCGCCGTGCTCATGCCGATCGCCATCGCGATCGCGGCGATCCTCAACACGTACTCGCTCGTGTGGGCGCTGACCTACGTCACGAACGTGTCGATCATCGTCCAGTTCCTCATCGCGCTCGTCGGCCTGGGCGTCGCCATCGACTACGCGCTGCTGATGATCTTCCGTTTCCGCGACGAGCTGCGCGAGGGCGAGGACGTCGAGACCGCGCTCGTCCAGACGATGACGCACGCCGGCCGCTCGGTGATCGTCTCCGGCTCCACCGTCGCCGTCGGTCTCGTGTCGATGATCGTGCTGCCGCTGCCGTTCATCCGCTCCATCGGCCTGGGCGGATTGCTCATCCCGCTCGTGTCGGTGCTGGCGGCGATCACGCTGCTGCCGGCGATGCTCGCCGTGCTCGGCGAGCGGATCAACAGCTGCGTCTGCTGCCGAAGCGGTTCGTCGACCACGGCCATCCCGAGGACGGCGCGTGGGGCCGCTGGGCGAACTTCGTCATGCGCCGTCCGTGGCCGGTGGCGATTGCGGGGCTCGCGATCGTCGGCGTGCTCATCTTCTTCGGCGTGCAGCTCAACCCGAGCGAGGCGCAGGCGAAGGACCTGCCGGGCAGCGGCGACGCAATCGTCGGGCGCGACGCGATCGCGGCGGCGGGCATCTCCCCTGGCGTGTTCAAGCCGTTCGACGTGCTCGTCGAGCACGGCGCGGCGCCCGGCCCGATCGCGGCGAAGCTGCGCGCGACGCCGGGCATCGTCGGCGCGGTCGCGCCGACCGGGCCGAGCTGGCGTCAGGGCAACGACTCGATCGTCGAGGCCTTCCCGGCAATCGACGGATCGAGCAAGCACATCCAGAGCCTCGTCACGCGCGTGCACAAGGAGTTGAACGGCACGCAGGCGACGCTCGGCGGCGTCGCGGCCGCCGACCGCGACTTCGTGCACGCCGTGTACGGGAACTTCCCGTACGTGCTCGGGCTCGTCGTGCTCCTCACCGTGATCCTGCTGATGCGCGCGTTCCGCTCGATCGTGCTCCCGATGAAGGCGGCGATCCTCAACCTCATCTCGCTCGGCGCGGCGTTCGGGATCATCGTGTTCATCTTCCAGCTCGGTCACGGCTCGAATGCGATCTGGGGCGTTCCCGCGACGCAATCGATCATCCCGTGGATCCCGCTGATGATCTTCGCGTTCCTCTTCGGCCTGTCGATGGACTACGAGGTCTTCATGCTCACGCGCATGCGCGAGGCATATGACGAGACCGGCGACACGCCGAAGGCGATCGCACTCGGGCTCGCGCGCACGGGGAAGCTCGTGACGAGCGCCGCGGCGATCCTCATGTTCGCGTTCTTCGTTCTCTCGATGAGCCCCGGCACCGACATCAAGCAGTTCGGCATCGGGCTCGCGGCGGGGATCATCTTCGACGCGACCGTCATCCGGGCGCTGCTCGTCCCCGCGCTCATGCGGCTGCTCGGCTCGTGGAACTGGTGGTTGCCGAGCTCCTTCGCGCGCATCCTGCGCGTCGAGGATCCCGGCAGCTCCCTCGTACGAAGCCGGCTAGCACCGCTACCGTCACGGTGTGACGCTGAGACTGACCGCGGCGCTGCTCGCCCTCGCGGCCGGCGTCACCGCGGTTGCGCTCGCGGCGCTGCTCCTGCACGGCACGCCGGGCCCGGTGTCTTCGACCGCGCCGGCGCAGGTGGCCGCGGCGCCATCACCGCCTCCGACGCGTCGATTTCCGGCACCTCCCGCGGGCGCCGTCGTCTTCGCGCGCGAGGACGGGCCGAACGCGCTGGCGCTTGCGATCACGAAGGCGTTCGTCCAGATCTCCGTCGTCGGCCAGCAGGCGGATGGGGTCTCCGGCCTCGCGGTGACGGTCAACGGCAGCGCGGACGACTGCGTGCGGCGCAGGCTGCTACCGCGCACCCGTGTCGAAGGCGCTGCTCGACGTGCGCGTCGGCGCGACACGGTGGCATGTGACGGTGCCGCCCGTGCGCGACGGAACGGCGCTCGTCGCGCGCGCCACGCACGTCTGGCGCTCGCTGCACTCGCTCGCGTTCTCGGACCGGCTCGGCTCGGACACGACGCACGTCGTCCTCAGCAACTGGCGCGCCGTCGCGCCCGACCGGGTCGCGTACGTCATCCCCGGCGGGTACAGCGCGGTCATCGTCGGCGGCAAGCGCTGGGACCGCGCGCCCGGCGGCCGCTGGATCGAGTCGCCGCAGACCGCGCTCCTGCGGCAGCCCGTGCCCGGTGTGGCAGTCGGCGACCGACGCTCACGTCGTGGGCGAGACCGGGACGGCGTGGCGGATCACGTTCTACGATCCGCGTACGCCGGCCTGGTTCGAGATCACGGTCGACAAGCGCACGATGCGCACGCTCGACCTGCGGATGACCACGACCGCGCACTTCATGCACGAGCAGTACAGCGGGTTCGACGCCCCGCTTTCGATCACGCCGCCATAAAGGCTCATCCTGGGCTTAGCCTGTGGGTGGAGAATCCGAGACTCACCGGCGAGCGTAGGAGGGACCGTGGCAGAGGACCGGCTGGAGCAAGCGCTCTTCGAGATCCGCAAGGTGATCGCGGGACAGGACGCAATGCTCGAGCGCGTGCTCGTGTGCCTGCTCGCTCAGGGGCATCTGTTGATCGAGGGCGTGCCCGGCCTCGCGAAGACGCTGACCATCAAGACGACCGCCGCGGTCCTGGGCGGCTCGTTCGCGCGCATCCAGTTCACGCCGGATCTCGTCCCGGCCGACCTCGTCGGCACGCGCGTCTACCGGCCCGACCAGGGGAGCTTCGACACGGAGCTCGGCCCGGTGTTCTGCAACTTCCTCCTCGCCGACGAGATCAACCGCGCGCCGGCAAAGGTGCAGAGCGCGCTGCTCGAGGTGATGCAGGAGCGCCAGGTGACGATCGCGCACACCTCGTACCCCGTGCCGGATCCGTTCCTCGTGCTCGCGACGCAGAATCCGATCGAGTCCGAGGGGACATATCCGCTGCCGGAGGCGCAGATCGACCGGTTCATGCTGAAGATCCTCATCGACTATCCGGAGCACGACGAGGAGCTGACCGTCGTGCAGCGCCAGCTCGCGCCGCATCCGGCGCTGCGCGAGATGTTGAGCCTCGACGACCTGCGCGAGTTGCAGCGCTCGGTGCTCGACATCTACGTCGATCCGGCGCTCGTCAGCTACGCCGTCGCGCTCGCCGGAGCGACACGCGAGCCGAGCGAGTACGTCTCGTACGGCGCGAGCCCGCGCGGCCCGATCAGTGTCACGCAGGCTGCGCGTGCGCTCGCGCTCATGCGCGGGCGCGACTACGCGACGGTCGAGGACGTGCGAACGCTCGCGAAGGACGCGTTCCGCCACCGGATCGTGCTCAGCTATCAGGCTCTCGCCGAGGGCGTCACGCCCGACGCGATCCTCGACAGCGTGCTCGCCTCCGTGCCGGCACCCGAGATCGAGCCCGCGCGGCCGCCCGCGGCATGACGCAGCGGCCGCTGCTCGGGGAAGGATCGCCCGAGCGGCCGGGGCCCGGCCCGCTGCCGCCGGAGCTGCTGCGCGCGCTCCAGTTCGACGTCGCGCGGCGCCTCGAGAGCATGCTCGCCGGCGACTACCGGTCGGCGCGTCACGGGCCTGGCACCGAGCTCGCGCAGGTTCGCCCGTACGTCCCGGGCGACGACGTGCGCCTGATCGAGTGGAACGTGACCGCGCGTATGGGCGAGCCGCATGTACGCGTCTTGCTGGCAGAGCGCGTGCTCGTCACGTGGCTCGTGCTCGACACGTCGCCGTCGATGCAGTTCGGCACCGGCGAGCGGCGGAAGGCGGACGTCGCCGCCGGCGTCGCGCTCGGGCTCGGGCACATCGCGACGCGACGCGGAAACAGGCTCGGGATCGTCACGTTCGGTGACGACGACCCCGTGACGATGCCGCCGACGCAGGGACGGCACGGGCTGCTCGGCCTGCTCGGCGCGCTCGGGCGCGAGCCCGAGCAGAAGGCTGTCGGTGCGACGTCGCTCGGCGCTGCGCTCACGCGCATCGGTGCTGTCGCGCGCCAGCGCGGGATCGTCGCTGTCGTGTCCGACTTCCGCGGGCCGCTCGACTGGCGCTCGCCGTTGCTGCGCGTGCTCGACCGGCACGACGTGCTCGCGATCGAGATCCGCGACCCGCGCGAGCAGGAGCTGCCCGACGTCGGAGAGCTCTGGCTCGTCGATCCGGAGACCGGACGGCAGGTTCGGGTCGACACGCGCAGCGCGTCGCTGCGCGAGCGCTTCGCGACCGCTGCGGCGGAGGAGCGGAGCGGCGTCGCGCGCGTGCTCTCCGCGCTCGGCGTCTCGCACGTCGTCCTCTCCACGAGCGGCGACTGGCTCCGCCCCTTCGCCGCGTTCCTGGGCGGGAAGCGATGAGTTTCGCCGATCCTCTAGCGCTCGCTGCGCTGGCGGTAGTGCCGGTGCTCGGTTGGTTGTGGCTGGTGTATGACCGCCACCGTCGCAGCGCAGCGAGCGCGTTCACGAACCTCGCACTGCTCCCCAACCTCGTCGAGCGCGCGCCCGGGCGGCTGCGTCTCATCGCGCCTGCGCTCTTCCTCGTGGCGCTCGCGGCGCTCGTCGTCGGGTTCTCGCGCCCGCACGCACGTGTGAAGGTGCCGCGACACGAGGCGACCGTCGTCCTCGCGATGGACGTCTCGCGCTCGATGCAGGCTCGCGACGTAACGCCGACGCGGATGATCGCGGCCGAGCGCGCTGCGGGCGCCTTCCTCGCGCGCGTGCCGGACACGTATTCGATCGCGGTCGTCGGCTTCGGCAGCCACGCGTACGTCGCTGTGCCGCCCACGCGGGATCGCGCGATCGTCGAGCAGGCGCTCGCCGATCTCACGCCCGGCGAGGGGACCGCGATCGGTGACGCGGTGGCGCTCTCCGCGGAGCTCGGTCGGAGACAGAAGCCGGTCGACGGAGTCGTGCCGCCTGAGTCGGTGCTCGTCCTTTCCGATGGCGCGCCGGACGGCGGACGGACATCGGCGGCGGATGCGGTCAAGATGGCGCGGACGCTGCACGTTCCCGTCTCGGCCGTTCTCGTCGGAACGAATCACGGTGTCGTGACGCGCACGCTTACGGGTGGCTACACCGCGCAGATCCGCGTGCCACCGAGCCCGGGCACGCTCGAGCTGATCGCGCGCGGGACGGGCGGCACGTTCTTCCGCGCACGGTCTGCCGCCGCGCTTGACACCGTGTACAAGAACCTGGCGACGCGTCTCGGCCATCGAACGGAGAACCGGGAGATCACCGATCTGTTCGTCGTCGGCGCGCTCGTGCTTCTCCTCGCGGGCGGCGTCTTCTCCGTGATCCGTTTCCGGAGAGTCGTGTGAGGCGCGCCGTCGTCGTCGTGGCACTCTGCGCCGCTGCGCTCGCCGCCGCCGGAACTGCGGGCGCGACGACGGAGTGCCGCGGCCTGCAGGTGTGCGTCCCGGTCGCGGGGCCGTGGGTGGTCGCGAGCCCGGGCGCGCAGGTGTCGTTCCAGCTCGCGTGCCCGAGGCGCTTCGTCGTCGCGGGGCTCGACGCCGAGCTCAGCCGCCGCGGCGTCGACGTGACGTTCCGCGGCTCCCTCGGCAGCCCGGTCAATCCCGGGATCACGACGTCCCGGGCGGCTGAGTTCCTCGCGCGCCTGCTCGCCGGCGGCGAGCCCGCGACGTTCAGGCCGCACATCGGATGCGTGCCAGCGGCCGGCGGTGGCCAGCGCTTCCCCACCGTTCACCGCCCCGCGCCTGCCCTCGCGCCGACGGCGGTGCAGCTGTCAGTCCAGCCGGGCGTTCACCACTACGCCGAGCGGTGCCCGGCTCGGAGGCACCTCGCGCGTGCGAGCCACGCGGTCGGGTTCTTCACCGCGACGCCGCCGACGGCGGCGCTCGTCAGGAGCATCGCGGTCACGCAGACCGTGCGCGCGGGCGTCGTGCTCGTCGTGATTCGCTCCGGGCCGCTGCCGGGCGTGACGGCGATCGTCCAGGTGGAGATGGACTGCGCGTGACGTTCGGCAGCCCCTTCATGTTGATCACGCTGCTCGTCGTGCCGCTCGCGATCGGCCTGTACGTGCTCGCGCAACGGCAGCGCACGCGCTACGCGGTGCGGTACACGAATGTCGACGTGCTCGCATCCGTCGTCGGCGGCCGCTCTTTGCGGCGGTTCATCCCGCCGGCCGTGTTCCTGCTCGCAATCGCGACGCTGTGCGTCGCCGTCGCGCGCCCGCGGGTACACGCGCTCGTCGCGAGCGATCGCGCGACGATCGTGCTCGTGCTCGACGTGTCCGGGTCGATGCAGGCGAACGACGTGAAGCCGACGCGACTCGCTGCAGCGCAGCAGGCGATCAAGGTCTTCCTCGACCGCGTGCCGAAGCGCGTCAAGGTCGGGCTGGTCCTCTTCGCGGGCGTGCCGCAGGAAGCGACGCCGCCGACGACCGATCGTCTTCTCGTGGCGCAGGCGGTCGACGACGCCGACGTCTTCCAGGGCGGATTCGGCGGCACCGCGATCGGCGATGCGCTGTCGGCGGCGGTCAAGGTCGGGCTGCGATCGGCCGGCATCGCCGGCGCGCGCGGGCTCGCCGCGTACGACCCGGAGACGGCGCCCGGCCCGTCGAGCACGCTCGTGTCCATCCTCTTCCTCTCGGACGGGCATCAGAACCGCGGGCTGCTGCGGCCGCTGCAGGGCGCCGCGATCGCGAAGCGGGCCGGCATCCCCGTGTACACCGTCGCACTGGGGACGCTGGGCGGGAAGATCACGAACTTCAACTTCGGCGGCGGCGGCTCGTTCAGCGGCAGCGTGTTCGGCGGCGGCCCAGGTCTGCGCAAGGCGCTCGCGCCGGACCCGAAGACGCTGCACGCGATCGCCGACACGACCGGTGGGAAGTTCTACGCGGCGAAGTCGGCGGGCGCGGTCGCGGACGCGTACAAGAAGCTCGGCTCGAGCCTCGGCCGCGCCCCCGGAATCAACGAAGTCACCGTCGACTTCGCCATCGGCGGGGCCGCACTGCTCCTCGTCGCGGGTGTGCTCGGCGCCTTGTGGGCGCCG
>CAVTGM010000010.1:0-292209 GCA_963734285.1 uncultured Actinomycetes bacterium
TGTCCTGCCATGGCATGACCCCATTCGCGTGGCCGAGCAGGTCTCGATGCTCGATCACGTTTCGGATGGTCGTTTCATTTTTGGAATTGGACGCGGTCTCGCACCGATCGAATATGACGGCTTTCGTATTGACCAAAACGAAGGGCGCAGCCTCTTCGTCGAATATGCCGAACTGATTACGGACGCCCTCGAAAAGGGCTATATGGAAGGAGGGCGGTTCACTAGGCAGCCGCGGCGCGAATTTCGCCCCTTCCCCTTTAAGTCTTTCAAGGGACGCACTTATGCGGCCGCAGTTTCGCCCGACTCGATGCCGATTATGGCCAAGCTCGGAGTTGGCCTTCTCGTAATCCCGCAGAAGCCATGGGAAGCAGTCAAGGAAGATTTCGAGGTCTATCATCGATCCTGGCGCGAAATTCACGGCTCAGTGCCTCCGCCAAAACCTCTCAGCGGCGGATTTGTCGTCGTTGACGAAAATAAAGATCGGGCTGAAGAGCAGGCGATGAAATGGCTGTCAGGGAACTATAAGACGGTCATCAAACACTACGAGATGACCTCGCAGAAGTTCGGCACGCATAAGAGCTACGAGTTCTATGGCCAGATCGGTAAGTTCATTTCCAAGCATGGAATCGACGGAGCGGCCGCGGGTTTTGCCAACCTGATGCCGTGGGGAACGCCCGACGAAGTTCTCGAGAAGCTTTCGATGATCCACAAGACGATCGACGCGAAAGGCTTCATGCTGAACTTCAGCTATGCCGGGATGCCGTACGCAGAAGCAGAGCGGAATCTGAAGTGCTTCGCGAAGCATGTCCTGCCCGAGGTCAAGAAATGGAAGGCCGACCCACTGCCTGAACCGGCGGTATCTCTGCCAGCTGCCTGACACCCCCGACCCTAGTTTACAAGAAAGGGCGTTCCGAAAAGGAACGCTCTTTCTTTTTTCGAATTTTTTTCGCTTCGACCGTCGCTACTTGTTCTGCTCGAAAACGTCCTTCGCGATCATTCCTGCCGAGATGGCTGTGGGCCACCCTGAATAGAAGGCGAGATGCGTAATAAGCTCGCCGATCTCGTCCTTCGTCACGCCGTTGGTAAGCGCACGTGCTAGATGGCCACGGAGTTGCTCACCGCGTCCAAGTGCGGTCAGAACTGCGACGGTTATCAGACTGCGGTCGCGCTTTGACAGCCCCGGCCGTTCCCAAACATCGCCGAAAAGCACCTTTTCCGTTAGGTCGATCAGCTTCGGTGCGACTGTGCGAACGACTTCACGAGGATCAGACGTTGTAGGCATTTCTGTTCTCCTTAATGTAATGCTTCAAAAAAGGCGGCCGGAGCGGCATTCTGCCCTCTGCCGAATCGCTTTTGACTATTTCTGCCCTCTTGCGTCTACTAGGACACTGCTGGACGAGGTGTAAAGCGGACGAACAATGGACGATAGCTCCACCATCGGTTGAATATGGCAAAGTTCTCCCGAAAGGCACGGCCGGAAAAAACCTGCGGGAAGAAACGAGCCTAAATACGGGCAAGCGTCACTTGCGAATGGGCCGCTAACCTGGAGAAGGAAGGATCATGGGCTTCGCAGCGATATGATCCTCAGGCTCGCAATCTTTCAGCCGGCGGAAGGTCGAGACATCAAGGTCTCAGCGGCGTCGCATCCCCCGGATCGTCGTAATGGTAATGGGTTAAAATCGCGCGAGCATCGCCGCTTTGGAGCCAAGCCACGAAATGTTCTGCCAGCTTGGGTTGTGGCGCATCCTTTAAAACCGCTGCATAAAAAACCAATGGCTGTGGATGTTGCGTCTTGCCCTTCAGCTCTAGACTCGCTTTTTGGTATTCAGCCGCCATTTCAGCATCTCCAAGGTTGATCTCCTTGGGTAACTCAACAAATGGTAGTCCAAGCGCGGCTGGTTGCGTCTTGTAGGCTGAACTAGCGTCGAATTGCCCGGATTGCAGGCGCGCCATGACTTCAGGCTCGTTGAATATCTGCTGCGGGTTAAATTCCGGTCCGAGAATTTTCTTGGCGAGGTTCGGCTGATGGTAATAGCTGGCCGCCAACTGCATCGTAAAAATGATGTTCATGCCTTGCGGGTCGGTTACGGGATCCGTTCGGCCGAAGCGCACCCCCGAGGTTTCGAGAATCTGCCACCAGGACTTCGCGCCGGCTTGGCCAGCCTTCGCGAAATCAGCCGCGAACTGACTTTTGGGGCTGTACGCAATGACCATTTCGGTTCGAGCGATCACGCCTCGCCAGCCTTGCCAGCCTTTAGAACCGATCGCATCGGACCCGGTGTTACTGAGATAAAAACGTCGGGTCGAATGCTTCCCGCGATGATCAGGTTGGCCAGCCCGGTCGAACCTTGTGCACGGCCCTGGAAGTCCGCGCTGAGCGACTTTGCAATCGCCGGTTTGATGCCGCCGTCCATCATCGAACCCATCGAGCCCGCGTACGCGACCTGTAACGGCGTGAAGAGTCGGCGAGAGCAGGAACGGCCCATACGACGGCGAACAAGAGGACGAGCCATGCGCCAAACCCACGCCACCGTAAAGCTTTTGCGTTTGGGCCCGAAAGTCTGTGATGTCTATCCACCAATCCTCTCCTTTAGAGGTAGGCAAGTGCCAATAGTGTAGAGTTTTGCCACGTAGTCGCGACTAGTCGCTGAGAAATTGCACAGGTATCGCGAAAAGAGGTACCGGTCTTCGATTCTGCATTCCACGGACGCGCCGCCCAAGGCGTGATTGACGGCCAAGCATTGTTGAGGGTCATATTCAAATAGCGCGCCAGATATGCCATGACACGGGCAGGCAAGCAACTATCATAGCGGGCGAATTCGAGCAACTGGCTCCGCGCATCCGACGAGCGCTCCTGCGTACTGAAGCTTCGCGGGAACCTCCGCGTATTTACCCGAGCGTCTCCGATCCACGTCGGTTCTCTGTCTCACAGAAGAAGAGGCACAAATCTCCAGCAACTTTTAGTATCTATTTCATGCCAATAAGTAAAAGAGCCACTCGCCTCACAATATGTAGATCTTACTTCCAGGAATCAGGATCTCCCGATTGCTCGACGAAGATTCGCGCTTATTATCTGCGAATTCGGTGACGTCCAGAAAAACGAGGCGATCGCTCCACCGATCGTGAAAAAACTTCTCTCTCGCTTCCGAAGTTGATTGCTGCGATCATTACAGATGTCCTTCGCAGATATTTTCGTTGGTGGCAGCTGATCGGTCGAGATTGTAGCTGTTGCCAAACTAACCTTTTACGACTCTTCGCGATCTAGAAAGCGTTGGCGCGGCACCGTGATTGGCCAATTAAAGCTTCGAAGAAAGCGCGGATAGCGGCGCAGAACAGTGCTATTCTGAAAGTGTTCGCCAGCAAATTGAATTTCGAGCCGTGATGACTGATCCTTTTGATCGCTCTACCATAGAGAACGATTGCGAAGGCAAATCGAACAGCATGCAACAGGATTCCACGACAAAAACTGGACTGCCTCACATCGTAATCGAGAGCGTGACTCCAAGCGTTGATTGCGGGCGTTATCCGGTCAAACGAGTTGCGGGCGATGCCTGTATCGTCGAGGCAGATATCTTTCGAGATGGTCCGGCCGCTATCGCAGCAAGTATCAAGTGGCGGTTCATTGCCGATACAAATTTTGCAGCGACGCCAATGGCCCTCGTTGATAACGACAGATGGCGCGGCGAATTCCCACTTTCCAAAGTGGGCCGTTACCTTTTCGTGATCGAGGCGTGGACCCGTGCGTTCGTTTCATGGCGCGACTACTTCATCAAAAAAGCCGGGAGCGGGTTGGATATCGCTGCCAATCTCGCCGAAGGATTGGTGATGCTCGAAGCCGTTCACAGTCGCGCGGAGGGCGGTGATCGCGACGCGATCGGCCGCTATCTGGCACGGCTTCGCAAAATTGACGACCCGAAGCGCGCCGTTTCGATCGTCGCGGAGAAAGAATTGGAGACCGTGGTCGCAGCGAATGAAGCCCGCTCAGACCTGGTCCTTTACGAAAGTACGTCAGTAATTATGGCCGACCGGAGGCGAGCGCAGTTCGGTGCGTGGTATGAAATGTTTCCTCGTTCATACGGAGCCACGCCGGGCCGTCACGGGACTTTTCGGGAAGCCGAAATGCGTCTTCCTGAACTTCGGGACATGGGCTTCAACGTCGTTTATCTCCCACCGATTCATCCGATCGGCCTTACTCATCGTAAGGGTGCGAACAACTCGCTGGTTGCGTCCGCGGACAGTCCCGGGAGTCCATGGGCAATAGGCAACCGCGCAGGGGGCCATACCGCGGTCGAACCGGCGCTCGGGACACTTGCCGATTTCGATCATTTTGTCAGTACCGCGAACGGTTTGGGTCTCGAGATCGCCTTGGACTATGCGATTCAATGCTCTCCCGACCATCCATGGGTCACACAACATCCGCAATGGTTTGAGCATCGACCGGACGGAAGCATCAAGAATGCGGAGAATCCGCCCAAACAATACCAGGATATATACCCGATCAACTTCGATACTCCGGAGCAGCGGTCTCTGCTCGAAGAACTACGGCGCGTCGTACTTTTCTGGATCGGTCACGGAGTTCGAATTTTCCGAGTCGACAATCCCCACACGAAACCTGCGGCCTTTTGGCAATGGTTAATAGCCTCTGTCCAAGAGAAGCATCCGGACGTCTTGTTCCTGGCCGAAGCCTTCACGCGACCTAAGATGATGAAATTACTGGCGAAAGCCGGCTTCACTCAGTCATACACCTACTTTACCTGGCGCAACACCAAGGTTGAGCTGACTGAGTATTTGACGGAACTAGCCCAAACAGACATGACAGACTATTTCCGTCCTAATTTCTTTGTGAACACGCCGGATATTCTGCCGCCGATGCTCCAGCAGGGTGGGCGTGCAGCATTCAAGAGCCGCCTGATACTCGCCGCTACGCTTTCACCGACGTACGGGATCTATAGCGGCTATGAACTATGTGAGAATGAGGCGATACCCGAAACCGAGGAGTATGCTAACTCCGAGAAGTACGAGATCAAGGTGCGAAACTGGAAGGATCCCAACAATCTCGTTGGTTTTATCACGCGCGTGAACACCATCCGCAGCGAGAATCGCGCCTTGCAGGAACTGACCAATGTGAGGTTTCTGGCGACCGACAATGAACAGATCGTATTCTATGCGAAGACCAGTCCCGCTCGCGACAACATTATTCTAGTGGCCGTGAATCTTGATCCGCATAATCCGCAGATCTGCACCGCATTTGTTCCGGCGGATGTAGTCGGCCGCGCCGCGAGCGAACGTTACCGGGTCACCGATCTCCTGACCGGCGCATCGTATGTTTGGGGCGATAGCAACTATGTTCGCCTCGATCCGGCAGTCGAACCCGCACATATCTTGAGGGTCGAAGCCCGCTCATGAAACGCGAACGTCCGAAAATTCTAGTCCAGGGCCTGGGCACCGATCCTTTATGGTACAAGGACGCGATCATATACGAATTGCGCGTTCGCTCATTCTACGATACTGGCGGCGACGGTATCGGCGACTTTCAGGGCCTCACGCAAAAACTCGACTATTTGCAACATCTGGGTGTAACTGCCCTCTGGCTATTGCCTTTTTATCCTTCTCCTCTGCGGGATGATGGCTACGACATCGCAGATTACATGGAAGTTCATCCCGACTGCGGCACCTTGCACGAGTTTCGAAACTTTCTAAAGGAAGCGCACCATCGGGGTCTTTATGTGATTACCGAGCTGGTGCTCAACCACACTTCCGATCAGCATCCCTGGTTCCAACTCGCACGCCGTGCCCCGGCGGGCAGCCCCGAGCGGAATTTTTATGTCTGGAGCGATAGTTCCGAGGAATATAGTGAGGCACGGATCATATTCCAGGATTTCGAGTTATCTAACTGGAGCTGGGATCCGATAGCGAAAGCATATTACTGGCATCGCTTTTATAGTCACCAGCCGGATCTGAACTACGATAATCCCGCTGTACGCAAAGCGATGATCGAGGTTGTGGACTTTTGGCTCGGGATGGGCATTGACGGATTGCGCCTGGATGCCGTTCCGTATCTGTTCGAGCGTGAAGGGACGAGTTGCGAAAACCTTCCCGAGACCCACGCTTTTCTCGCGGACTTGCGCCGCTACGTTGATAGTAACTTTCCCAATCGCATGTTGCTCGCCGAAGCGAATCAATGGCCGGAGGATGCGGTTTCGTATCTCGCGGCGGGAGCAGAGTGCCACATGGCATTCCACTTTCCGCTGATGCCGCGCTTGTTCATGGCGGTGCGAATGGAAGATCGCTTCCCGATTACCGATATCTGGGCTCAGACTCCTGCGATCGACGACAAGTGCCAGTGGGCGCTGTTTCTGCGCAATCACGATGAACTGACGCTCGAAATGGTCACCGACGAGGAACGTGACTATATGTATCGAGCGTATGCGCAGGAAGGTCGGATGCGCGTGAATCTGGGGATTCGCCGCCGTCTAGCTCCATTACTGGGTAATCATCGGCGCAGAATCGAGCTTAACGTCGGTCTACTTTTCTCTCTGCCCGGCACTCCAGTGATTTATTATGGAGACGAGATCGGCATGGGGGACAACGTATTTTTGGGAGACCGCGACGGTGTCCGGACTCCTATGCAATGGTCCGGCGATCGCAATGCCGGTTTCTCCAGCGCCAATCCGCAGCGCCTCATCCTGCCGGTCATCATCGACTACGAATATCACTATCAAACCGTAAACGTTGACGCGCAGGAGAGTAATCCGCACTCGCTGCTGTGGTGGATGCGGCGGGTGATCGTGATGCGCAAACAGTACAAGGCGTTTGGACGCGGCACGATCGAATTCTTGAGTCCTGAAAATCCGCGAGTTCTCGCCTTTATCCGCAGCTTTGCCGATGAGCGTATCCTGGTCGTGGCAAATCTCTCGCGCTTCGTTCAGTACGTCGAATTGAACCTGGCGGAGTTCAAGGGGATGATTCCGATCGAATTGTTCGGGCGCAATCCCTTCCCGGCGATCGGCGATCTGCCTTACCTGTTGACCATGGGACCGCATACCTTTCTGTGGTTTTCGATCGAATCGCCGCAGAATCGCGTCAATACTGCGTTGCCTGCATATCAGCCGCGGGAAGTTGAGATCGGCGATTCGCTCGCAGGTTTTCTCGCGGGCGATTCCCGCCAGGGTCTCGAACGTATACTGTCGAGATATCTGCCGCATTGCCGATGGTTTCGTAGTAAAGCGCGAACGATTCGTGCCATAGCGATTTTTGACTTTATCACCCTTCCCAATCACGAGGACGACGGTCTCATCGCTCTACTCAATGTCGAGTTCAACGACGGCGAGGCGGAAGTGTATGTTCTGCCGTTAAGCCTGGAAACCGGCGATCAGGCGAAGGGTATCGCGGAACGCTCTCCCGAAATAGTTATTGCCAGCGTCGGATCAGGCGGTGGCCGCGAAGCCGGTGTTTTAATCGATGCTTCCGGTGAGCCGAAATTTCTTCAGGCCCTTTTGGAATGCATGGAACGCCGCCGCCGTTTTCGTACCCAGCTGGGCGAGGTTCTAACAGCTCCGACGCCACATTTCCGCGAGTTGCGAGGCGAGCGCGACGACCCTTGCGAGCCGCGCGTACTGCGTACCGAACAGAGTAATACCTCCATAGTGTTCGGTGATCGCCTGATTCTGAAATTGTTTCGTCGGCTCGATCCCGGAATGAATCCGGATCTCGAAGTCGGTCGCTTTCTGAGTGAACAGAATCGTCTGGGACAGTCGCCTCCTGTTGCCGGATCCGTTGAGTATCTGACGCCGAAGGCGGAAGCACGAACGCTCGGTATTCTGCAGAGCTTTGTGCCGAACCAGGGCGATGCCTGGCAGTTCAGTTTGCACGAACTGGATCACTATCTCGAACGTGCCGGAGCCGAATCGGAGGCGCCGCCTTCGATGCCACCGGGCGATTTGGTTGACTGGATTGCAATCATTGCCGATCCGGATCCGCGGATCATCGAACTGATGGGCGCGTATTTGGAATCGGCGCGCATGATGGGGCGCAGGGTCGCGGAACTGCATCAAGCGCTCTCGTCGGATACTCACGATCAGGCATTTGCGCCGCAGCCTTATACGACTCTCTATCAGCGGTCGACTTATCAATCGATGCGCAATTTGCTCGGAAACGTTCTGCGGCATCTCGCCAGTAAGGTCCCTACGCTTCCTGGCGGGCCTCGCGAGCTTGCCCAAAAAGTGCCGGCTTATGAGCCGCAGATCATCGCTTGTTTCGAGAACTTCCTTAAACGCCGCATCACCTGTGTTCGAATGCGCACCCACGGCGATCTGCATCTAGGTCAGTTGCTCAATACCGGTAAGGATTTCGTCATTATCGATTTTGAAGGGGAGCCGGCTCAGTCCCTCGCGGAGCGCCGACGCAAGCGGTCAGCTCTGAGGGACGTCGCTGGAATGCTCCGTTCGTTCTCCTATGCCACCTTCTCGGCGATGAATGTGCAGATGAAACACGGGCCGCTCGGTGCCGTCGATTCGGCTCCAATCATGGCTTGGGCTCGACGCTGGCAGAATTGGTCTTCCTGGGCGTTCTTGAAAGAATACATTAGTGTCGCCGGAAATGCGCCGTTTTTGCCCAAGGCTAATGCGGAGTTGCGAATCCTGCTTAATGCCTTTCAGATGGAAAAAGCGGTCTACGAACTTGGATACGAACTTAACAATCGACCGGAATGGCTACATGTGCCGCTCAACGGCATTGAGCAATTGCTAGGTATGGACAGTTCGCAACCAACTGAGTAATCGGCGAATGGTTTGTACGACCAAAAAAGGCCGCCACATCATTCGTCAGCTTTTGCAAGATTCGTCGAAGGTAACGACGCAACCGACAATTCTTGGCGATACCCGGGATCGCTCCCCGAGACTTGGCGACATTTGCAACCTCTTGCAGACCGTAGGATAATTTGAGTCCCTACGTTCGCTCACCGGAGGAAATCAAATTGATCCGCCGTGTTTACTTAATACTTCTTAGTTTGGCGTTTATTGCCTGGTTTTCGGTCTCTCGCGCTCAGCTCGTCCTGGCGCAGAGCGACGAAGCGGTGCAAGGCAATAACCCGGACTCGTCCCAAACCACCGGAGATTCCTCCGCTCCATCGCGGAGATCGATGCCGACGGCCCGGTCGCGTACCGATCGAGGCTCCCGGTGGACGAGATCGTCGCCGCTCTCGCGGCGGAGGGCCTCCCGGCCGAGGCGTCGCGGAGCGCGGGCGGCTTCCTCTGCAACCACGTCTTCTACGTCCTCATGCGGCTCCTGGAGCGGGATCGGCCCGACACGAGGGGCGGATTCGTCCACGTCCCCGAGGGCATGAGCGAGGAAGCGCTCGTGCGCGCGGGCCGGATCGTGCTGACGGTGGCCGCAGGGCAGTAGCTACAATCCGGATACCTAGTACACGGATTGGAGAAGATCTATCGTGAGTGACCTGCTGCTCGTCCCGCTCGAAGACACCGTCGTCTTCCCGGGCATGACCGTCACCCTGACGGTCGACACCGGCGCCGAGACCGAAGTGCTGCTCGTGCCCCAGCACGGGGCGGAGTACGCCAAGGTCGGCACCGTCGCCCGGGTGGACGAACGCGTCCGCCTGCCGCGCGGCGCCGGGACTGCCGTCGTCCTGACCGGCCTCCATCGCGGCGTCATCGGCGCCGCCCGCACGGACGTTCAGGGGAACCTGCGCGTCGAGGTGGAGGAGATCGAGGACGAGAACCCGGCCCCCGTCAAGACGCGCGAGCTGGAGCGTGAGTACCGCGCCATCGTCGAGGAGATCCTCGAGTTGCGTGACGCGGACGAGCGCATCGGCCAGTTCCTGCGTTCCATCACCGAGGCCGGCGCGCTCGCGGACACGTGCGCGTACGCGCCCGACATCTCCTTCGCGCAGCGCGTCGAGCTGCTCGAGACGGTCGACGTCGTCGAGCGCCTCGAGTTCGCCGTGAAGCTGCAGCGCGAGCGGCTCGCCGAGCTGCAGGTGCGCGCCCGCATCCGCGACGACGTGGAGTCCGGTGCGCAGAAGCAGCAGCGCGAGTGGTTCCTGCGCCAGCAGCTCAACTCGATCCGCAAGGAGCTCGGCGAGGACGAAGGGTCCGTCGTCGAGGAGTACCGCACGAAGATCGAGGAAGCCGGCATGCCGGACGACGTCCGCGCACAGGCCGAGCGTGAGCTGCGCCGCCTCGAGACGATGGGCGAGAGCTCCGGCGAGGCGTCGATGATCCGCACGTACCTCGAGTGGCTCACGTCCGTGCCGTGGTCGAAGCGCTCCGAGGAGCGTCTCGATCCCGTCCACGCGCGTGAAGTCCTCGACGGCGATCACGCCGGCCTCGACGACGTGAAGGACCGCATCGTCGAGTACCTGGCCGTGCGCAAGCTGCGGCAGGACCGCGGCATCCCGAACGACAAGAAGAGCGGCGCCATCCTCACGCTGATCGGGCCGCCCGGCACGGGCAAGACCTCGATCGGCGAGTCGGTCGCTCGCGCGCTCAACCGCGAGTTCGTGCGCATGTCGCTCGGCGGTATCCGCGACGAGGCGGAGATCCGCGGCCATCGCCGCACGTACATCGGCTCGCTTCCGGGCCGGCTCGTACGCGCGCTGCGCGACGCGGGGACGATGAACCCGGTGATCCTGCTGGACGAGGTGGACAAGGTCGGCGCCGACTGGCGCGGCGACCCGTCCGCGGCGCTGCTCGAGGTCCTCGACCCCGCGCAGAACCACTCGTTCCGCGATCACTACCTCGACGTCGAGCTCGATCTGAGCGACGTCTTCTTCATCGCGACGGCGAACATCGCCGACACGATCCCGACCGCGCTGCTCGACCGGATGGAAGTCATCCGCTTCGACGGCTACACGGTGGACGAGAAGACGTCGATTGCGCAGGGCTACCTGTGGCCGCGTCAGCGCGAGCGGAACGGCCTGCGTGAGGACGAGGTCTCGATCGCCGACAACGTCGTCCAGACGGTGGTCTCCGAGTACACGCGCGAGGCCGGCGTCCGCCAGCTCGAGCGTGAGCTCGGGAAGATCCTGCGCAAGACCGCGACGAAGATCGCATCCGAGCAGGTCGCACCGCCCGTCGAGGTCGGCGTCGACGTCGTCCGCGACGCGCTCGGCCGCCAGAAGTTCTTCCAGGAGGCGGCGGAGCGGACTGCAGTTCCCGGCGTGGCCACCGGCCTCGCAGTGACGGGAACCGGCGGCGACGTGCTCTTCGTCGAGGCGACGTCGATGGACGGTGGCAACGATCTCGTCCTGACCGGTCAGCTCGGCGACGTGATGAAGGAGTCCGCGCGCATCGCGCTCTCGTTCGTCCGTTCGCACGCCGAGGAGCTCGGCGTCGACGCCGACGCGTTCAAGGACAAGACGTTCCACGTGCACGTGCCTGCGGGCGCGATCCCGAAGGACGGCCCGAGTGCCGGCATCACGATGTCGACCGCGCTCGCGTCGCTTCTGTCGGGACGGCCGGTGAAGCACACCGTCGGCATGACCGGCGAGGTCACGCTGCAGGGACGCGTGCTTCCGATCGGCGGGCTCAAGCAGAAGGTGCTCGCGGCGCATGCCGCGGGGCTCACCGACGTGATCATCCCGGAGCGGAACCGCGCCGACCTCGACGACGTCCCCGCGGACGTGCGCGAGGCGATGCGCTTCCATCCGGTGATGACGCTCGGCGAGGTGCTCGAGCTCGCTCTCGAGCCGAAGAGCCAAAAGCTCCATGCGGTGTAGGAACTGTCAGCCGCTGCCCGAGGGGGTCGCCCGTGCGGCCGACCTCCTCGGGCGGCGCTGGGTTCTCCACATCTTGTGGGCCTCGTCCGAGGCGGGCGCCGTCCGCTTCAACGAGTTCAAGCAGGCGCTCGAGACGATCCCGCCGCGCACGCTCGCGGCGCGTCTCGTGGAGCTGGAGGACGCGGGCATCCTCGAGCGGCGCGTTCTCGATACACGCCCGCCGCGCGTCGAGTACCGGCTGACGGAGCTCGGTCGCCGCGTCGGCAAGGTCGCGGCCGGCCTGCTCTCCGCCTAGCCGGGCTCGCCGCCTCCACGGGGACGCGGCGAGCCCGATGTTCTCTCCTAACGGACCTCGTCCTCGACGATCGTGCGCCGGCGCGTCGCCGGGCCTTCCTCGACGACGGTGCGGCCGCCGAAGCCACCCCGCCAGCTCGACCAGAAGACGAGCGAGATGAGCGCGCCGACGATGCCGACGACGAGAAGGATGTAGCCGACGGTGTTCACGTTGAACCCGGACGTCGTCACGTGGACGGCGAACGCGAGCACGGCACCGACGGCGATGAGGATGATGCTGACTCCCAGACCCATGAACCCTCCCTTTTCGGCCGTCAACAGTTGCTGGTGCATCAACGGGCGAACACGTCGGCGAGGTACGCGTAACCGAGGGCTTGCTCGGACCGTTCAACGACCGAGCGATGGCGGATTTCACAGTCAGACCGAGGCGGGCCGCGAGTGCACGCAACAGCGGCTTCGAGTGGCTCGCACGCGCCGGCTTCGTCGCCCGTGGTGCGGTCTATCTCGTCATCGGGCGCCCTCGCCAAGGTCGAGCTCGCCGACAGCCGCTGCCGCCGCATCTAGCTCGCATCCCTCCGACCTCGAGGAGCCGCCATGAGCCTCGTAAAGTCAGTCTGGTCGTCCGTGCAAGGCGACCCGGTGTTCATGCGTCGAGTCAACGGTTGGCTGACGGTGTTCTGGCTGGTGATGATCCCGATCTCCTACACGATGCACTGGCTCAGCAGCGTGGTCTATGTGTCTGCGCTTTCACTGTGGGCCCTGGTCGCGAGCCACTGGTCGTCGTGGCAAGCAGCTCGAGTGGAGGTCGTTCAGGAGCGCGAGGCCCGCAAACAGCGCGAGGACCCGATTGAGGAGAAGATCGTCCGGAAGATAGTCAGAGAGACCGATGTGGCGCCGACCAGTGACTAGGCCGCGGGACTGAGCGCCGCGATCTCGCGCTGGCCGGCGAGCCGCTGCAGCGCCTGCAGCTCGATCTGCCGCACGCGCTCGCGCGTGATTCCCATCTCGCGGCCGATCTGCTCGAGCGACTTCGGATCGGGGTCGCCGTCCATGCCGTAGCGGAGCTTGATCACCTGCTTCTCGCGGTCGGGAAGCTTCTCGATCGCGGTGCGCAGCGTCTGCTCGCTCAACCCGAGGACGACCTCCTCCTCGACGTCGCCGCTGTCGTGCGCGACGAGGTCGCCGAACGCGGTGTCGTTCTCGTTCCCCATCGGCTTGTCGAGCGACGCGACCGTGCGCGCGGCGTGTCGCACCTCGCGCACGTGCTTCGACGCGAGCCCGGCCTTCTTTCCCACTTCCTCGTCGGTCGGCGCCCGCTCGAGCTGCAACGTCAGCTCGCGCTCTGCGCGCGCGATCTTCTGCTCGCGCTCGACGATGTGCACGGGGATGCGGATCGTGCGCGACTTGTTCGCGACGCCGCGCTGCACCGCCTGGCGGATCCACCACGTCGCGTACGTCGAGAACTTGTAGCCGCGCCGCCAGTCGAACTTCTCCACCGCGCGAATGAGCCCGATGATCCCTTCCTGGATGAGATCGAGGAGCGACAGTCCGTGCCCCTGGTACTTCTTCGCGATCGACACGACGAGGCGCAGGTTCGAGTTGATCATCCGGTCCTTCGCACGCTGGTCGCCGCGCTCGATCGCCTTCGCGAGCTCGACCTCCTCCGCCGCCGTCAGCAGCGGGTAGCGGCCGGCCTCGTTGAGGAAGAGCTGCAGCGAGTCGGTCGTCATCGCCGCGACCTCGTCGTTCGCGTAGTGCGGCTCCTCGGCTTCCTCGTGCCCGTCGTCGTTCAGGTCGATCCCGCGCTGGTCGAGCTGCTCGTACACGGCCGCGAGGTCGTCACCCTCGAGCTCGAGGTCGGCGATCAGCTCGTTGAACGCGGCGAGGTTGATGGAGCCGATCTCCTCGCCGTGGTCGAGTAGGGACTGGAGCTGTTCCTGGCTCATGCTTCTTCCATCCCCAGAGGTTGGAGGCCTCTAACCCGGGTAAACTCACGGGCGGTGGCTGGGCCGGACTCGATCTGGGAGATCGTGTTCCTGATGGTGATCCTGAAGATCCCCATCGTCTATCTCTGCACGGTCGTCTATTACGCCATCAAGGCCGAGCCGCACGGGCAGGACGGCGCTGCGGTCACCGCCCGGATCGGGCCGGACGACTCCGGGCCCGGCTGGCGCCGTCCGCTCCGCGATCGCCCGCGGCGGCCGCATGGCGGCCCGGCCCGCACGTACCCCCGCACGGCGCGCGCCGCGCGCGCGTACGCTGAACGGCGATGAGCGCGGAGCCCTTCACCACCCTCGAGGTCGCAGCCCGAGGACAGCAGCCAGGTCGAGGTCATCGCCGGCTGGCTCGCCTCGATCGCGATCTTCGCGAGCCTCATCTCGCTCGCCTGGCACCCGATCCGCCTGCTCGCGCCCGCGCTGCTCCTCACGCTCATCAGCGCCGGGATGGCCGGCCGCGGCAAGCGCCTCCCGCTCGTGGCCACGTTCACGGTCGCGATCTGCTTCTTCCTCGGGATGATGATCACCGTCCTCACCGGACGCCCGCTCTGGTAGCGGCTGCTACAACGGATCTGTGGATGGACTGAACACCGGCTACGCGGCCCTGGTGCTCGAGCAGTACCTGGACAACCCGGCCGCGGTCCCGCCCGAATGGCGCGCGCTGTTCGAGAACGCGCCGCCTGAGCTCCTCTCCGCCCAGCCGGGCCTCGCGCGACTGCTCGAGCGCGAAGCCGGAAACGGCCACCCGGCCGTCGTCGAGCCGGCCGTCGAAGAGGTCGTCCGCGAGGTCACGGTCGTCGACGACGAGCTCCTCGCCGGCGTCGGCGCTGCGATGTCGCTCGTGAAGGCGCTGCGTATGCACGGCCATCTCGCCGCGCATCTCGATCCGCTCGGATCGGAGCCGCCCGGCGATCCCGCGCTCGAGCCCGAGCGGCTCATCCCGAAGTTGACGCCCGAGCTGCAGGCGCGCATCCCCACGTCCGTCCTCCGCCTTTCGCATCTCGGCGAGACGCTCGCCGACGCATTGCCGCGCCTGCGCGACACGTACACCGGAACGATGGCGTACGAGATCGAGCACATCTCCGACCACGAGGAGCGCGTGTGGCTGCGCCAGGCGATCGAGTCCGGCCGCTACCGGCAGCAGCTCGACGCGGACGAACGCAAGACATTGCTCGCGCGCCTTTCGCGCGTCGAGGGGATGGAGCACTACCTGCGCCGCGCGTTCCTCGGGCAGAAGCAGTTCTCGCTCGAGGGCCTCGACGTGATGGTGCCGATGCTCGACGAGGCGATCGAAGAGGCGTCCGCGGCCGGCGCGCACGAGGTCGTCATCGGCATGGCGCACCGCGGCCGCCTCAACGTGCTCGCGCACATCGTCGGCCGTCCGTACGACGTCATCCTGCGCGAGTTCGAGGGCGAGCGGACGATCGAGGCCGTCGTCTCGAGCGAGGAAGGCGGCACGGGCGACGTCAAGTACCACCTCGGCGCGGAAGGGCAGCGCAAGACCGAGGCGGGGGAGATCACCGTGACGCTCGCCTCGAACCCGAGCCATCTCGAAGCCGTCGATCCCGTCGTCGAGGGACGGGCGCGCGCGGAGCAGACCGACCGCTCGACGCGCGACGGCTACCACGACCCGACCGTCGCGCTGCCGATCCTCATCCACGGCGACGCGGCGTTCAGCGGACAGGGCGAGGTGGCGGAGACGCTCAACCTGCAAGGGCTGTACGGCTACTCGACCGGCGGGACGCTGCACCTGATCACGAACAACCAGGTCGGCTTCACCACCGATCCCGAGGACGGACGCTCGACGCGCTACTCGAGCGACCTCGCGAAGGGCTTCGACGTTCCGATCATCCACGTCAACGCCGACGACCCGGAGGCCGCGATCTCCGCGATCCGCCTCGCGCTCGCGTACCGCTGGCGCTTCGGGCACGACGTCGTCGTCGATCTCGTCGGCTACCGGCGCTACGGGCACAACGAGCAGGACGAGCCGGCGTACACGCAGCCCCTCCTGGCCGCGGCCATCGCCGATCACCCGACCGTGCGCGAGCAGTTCGCCGCACGGCTCGTCGCGGAAGGCGTCATCTCCGAGCAGCAGGCGACCGAGCAGGTGACCGAGGTGCAGGCCGAGCTGAAGGCCGCGCACGAGCACCTCAAGAGCACGTTCGGCATCGACCCCGAGGTCACGCCGGTCGAGCACCGGCTCCCCGCCGCGACCGGCCTCTCGGTGCACACCGCCGTCCCGGCCGAGCGCCTGCGCGACCTGAACGAGCAGCTGCTGCGCGTCCCCGACTGGTTCACGCCGCATCCGAAGCTGATGAAGCAGCTCGAGCGGCGGCGCGATGCGCTGATCGAGGGCGGGATCGACTGGGGGCAGGCGGAAGCGCTCGCGTTCGGGTCGCTCCTCGTCGAGGGCATCCCCGTCCGCATCACCGGCCAGGACACCGAGCGCGGCACGTTCGCGCATCGTCACGCGGTGCTGCACGACGTGAACACCGGTGCGACGTACACGCCGATGCAGCATCTCGACGACGCGGTCGCGTCGTTCGAGATCCACAACTCGCCGCTGTCGGAGTACGCGTGCGTCGGCTTCGAGTACGGCTACTCGGCCGCAGCGCCCGAGGCGCTCGTCCTGTGGGAGGCGCAGTTCGGCGACTTCGTCAACGGCGCGCAGATCATCGTCGACCAGTTCATGTCCGCCGGCCTGTCGAAGTGGGGCGAGACGTCACGGCTGACGCTGCTCCTCCCGCACGGCTACGAGGGCAACGGGCCCGAGCATTCGAGCGCGCGCCTCGAGCGGTTCCTCCAGCTGGCAGCGCAGGAGAACATCCGCATCGCGAACTGCACGACGTCGGCGCAGTACTTCCACCTCGTTCGGCGCCAGGCGCTCGACGCGACTGCGCGCCCGCTCGTCGTGATGACGCCGAAGGGGCTGCTGCGCCTGAAGCAGGCGTCGTCGACGCTCGCCGATCTCGCGGAAGGCTCGTTCCGGCCGCTGCTCGACGACGCGAGCGCGGACCGCGAGCGGACGACGCGTCTCATCCTCTGCTCGGGGAAGGTGTACTACGACATCGTCGGGCACGAGCGGCGCGCGGAAGCCGAGGGCGTTGCGGTCGCGCGGCTCGAGCAGCTGTATCCGTTCCCCGTCCTGCAGGCGGCCGAGCTCGTGCGCGGCTACCCGAACCTGCGCGAGCTCGTGTGGGTGCAGGAGGAGCCGCAGAACATGGGGCCCTACCGCGCCATCAGGCATCGCCTCGAGGAAGCGAAGCCGAACGAGGTTCCGCTCCTCTACGTCGGCCGCCCGTGGCGCGCGAGCCCGAGCGAGGGCTACCGACGGCGCACCTGCGCGAGCAGGACCGCATCGTGCGCGCCGCGCTCGGCGTCAGTTAACGGCGCTTGCGGCGGAGCTCAGTGGCCTTGGCCATGACCGTGGGACCATGGCGGCGGACCATGGCCATGATCTTGCGGCGCTGCGCCGGGGTCAGGCGCTTCCAGATGTCGTACATCGCCACCGTCACCGCTAGCGGTCCCGGGCGGAGCTTGCTGCGCAGGCGGGCCATGGTGGTCGGATCCTAGTGGCGGCGGCGTCACCGTGGGAGCCGGCGGCGCGGCGGTGACGACAACGTCAGGCCGGTCGTCGTGCCCCTTGCCGTGCCCCTTGCCGTGCCCGTTTCCGTCGTCCTTCACGGCTGGCGCCGGTGTCGCCGGCGGCACGGTAGGCGCCGAAGCAGCGGCGATGCTGCGCGCGGGCGCGGCGCGGGGGCAGCCGCCGGGATCGGCGTCTCCGACGGCGCGGGCACCGGTGCCGGCGTTACCGGCGCCGGAGTTTCCGACGCAGGGGGACCGGGCCGGCACGATGCGATGGATGACGATCGGCTTCGGCGCGACCTGCACACGTGCCGGCGCGGGCGTCGGGCGATGAACGGCCGCTGCGACGACGATGCGCTCGGCGGGCGGGCTCAGGCGCAGCGCGCGGAAGAGGGAGCGCGGGCGCCTGGACGATGGCCGGCTGCGCCGCGGCGGGCACGAGAGCGAAGCTGGGTGTTTGGCCATTTCCGGGCCCGGCGAAGAGGCGTGGGAATGCGGCGGCGCCCGCCACCGCACCGGCGAGCAACAGCACTACGACGACCCCCCTCGTGATACCACTCATGGTTCCGACCCCCGATGCCGAAAGCATCACTCGAACGGGGTATCGGCAGGTCGGGACGAGGGCTTGAATTACCGGGAGGCGGCTTTTGGGCAGCTTCAAATTCAAGCTCGCGATCTATTTCGTCCTTCTGACGCTCGTGCCCGTGGGCGCGGCCGTCTGGGGCTTCTCCTCGGCGTCGGCGCAGAGCGAGGCGCGCCGCGTCGATACGCGCCTCCAGGCCGACCTGCGGGTCGCGCTCGCCGGATACGCGGAGCGCGCGGACGCGGCGCAGACAGCTGCGTCGCGGCTCGCGCACAACAGCGCATTCCAGGTCGCGCTGCAGCGCCGTGACGCTGCAGCGGTGGCGGCGCTGCTGAAGGGAAGCCCGAGCCTCTCGGTTCACGCGGGGACGTTCCGCGTCGGACGCGCGCCCGCCCTCGCCGTGCACCGCGAGGTGGACGTGATCACGAGGAACGGCCTCGCCGGCGTCGTCGTCGCGTCGGTGCGGCTCGACCAGGCGTTCGTCGCCGGTCTTCGCGTGCACGCCGGGCTCGCGAAGGACGACCGGCTTCTCCTTCTCGCGGGCGACCGCATCGTCGCGGCGAGCCCGCCGCTCGCTGGGGAGGTCCACCTCGCTGTCGGGCGCATCGCGGTCGTACGCGTCGGCGGCACGCGCTACCGCGCACTCGTCGCGCCGCCGCTGCCCGGAGTGTCGCTCGCCGTGCTGACGCCGCAGTCGGTCGTCGACGCCGCCGACGCGCGCTCGCGCGACCGTCTCCTCCTCGCGCCTCCTCGGAGCGGTCGTGCTCGTCGCGATCGTCGCCTTCATCGAGGGCCGCTCGATCGTGCGCACGCTCCGCGGCCTCGCCGAAGCCGCGCGCGCGATCGCGCAGGGCCGCCTCGCACAGCGCGTCCCCGTCCGGGGCTCGGACGAGCTCGCCACCCTCGGCCGTGCGTTCAACGACATGGCCGGGCAGCTCGAGGCACGCCTGGAGGAGCTCGACGCGGAGCGCGGCCGCCTGCGCATCGCCATCTCCCGGTTCGGCGAGGCGCTCGGGGCGACGAGCGATGTCGAGCAGCTTCTGCGCGTCGTCGTCGAGACCACGGTCGAAGCGACAGGCGCAGTCGGCGCGACCATCCAGAGCAACGGCCTCTCAGCTGCAGCGGGGAACGATCGCGCGAACGGTGAGCGGCTCGAGTTCCCGCTCACGATCGGCAAAGGCCACCTCGGCACGCTCACGCTCGTCGGCTCCTTCGACGCGGAGGAGCGGATGACGGCCGCATCGCTCGCCGCGCACGCAGCGGTCGCGCTCGAGAACGCGCGGCTGCACCAGATCGTCGAGCGGCAAGCGCTCGTCGACGGCCTCACCGGCATCGCGAACCGGCGGGGATGCGAGGACGCGCTCGCGCACGAGATCGCGCGCGCCGGCCGGATGGGCACGCCCTTCACGCTCGTCGTCGCCGACCTCGACGACTTCAAGCGGATCAACGACGTCCACGGGCACGAGGCCGGCGACGACGTTCTCCGGGAGTTCTCCTCCGTCCTGCGCCTCACCCTTCGCGAGTCCGACCTCCCGGGCCGCTGGGGCGGCGAGGAGTTCGTCCTACTCCTCCCGGCGACGGACGCCGAGGGCGGCGTCCAGCTCGCTGAGCGCGTCCGGGCGGCCCTCCGCGAGCGGTCGTTCCACGGCCGGGATGGGGCCGTTTTTGGCGTCACCAGTAGCTTCGGCGTGGCTCAGCTCCAGCCCGGAGAGGGCGATCGCAGACTCTTCGGGGAGGCCGACCGGGCCCTGTACCAGGCAAAGAGGCTTGGGAAGGATCGGGTCGAATGGAGCGCCAGAATCCGGACCCTTTAGTAGTCTCGGGTCGCAAACCAGCCTGAAAGGGGGCTAGACTCTCCCTGCAGGGGGCCCCAAACGGGAGGAAACGGATGCCGGTTGAGACACCGTCGTATTTCGCGCAAGTGATCAGAGACCATCTGGAGTTGAAGGAGCGGAACTCCTCGCTCGACCCCCGGATGCCGATCGACCGCTACAAGGCGGACGATCCTTTCGAGAATCATCCGCTGTTCAAGACCGAGGAGCAGGCGCGCCTCGAAGAGACGATCGACGGCGAGCCCGCCTTCGTCGCTGCAGAGAGCCTGCCCTGGCCCGGCGAAGCCACCGTGGAGAACACGACCGCGGCGGCCGACGTCGACGATTCGGAGTCCAACGGATTCTGGTCCGTCGACCGCGCACGCGACTTCGACTGGGGCGACTGACTTTCGGCGGGCGGTGCTTGCGCACCGCCCGCCGGCCTCTTAGCTGACCCGAATCCCCGGCGCCGGTTCCCTCAACCGGGGGAGGCTACCGGCGCGGAAGCCGACGATGGTAGGCGGGTCTACCCACGAGGAGGCAAGGCCTTGCGGCTGGCCGCATCCGCACCGAACGACGCGCCGTGGTAGCGCGTCCAGAAACTCGGCGACTCGAGTTGCTCCCTGACGCAGGGGGACCTCGTCGCCTGCGCCGCAGCTCCAGATCGTGGAGTCGTACCGGCGCCTCGCCGACGTCTTCCACGAGGTGCTCGCGGAGCAGAGCCTCGACGCGCTGCTCGTGCGCATCGCCGACACGCTCGCCGACCTCGTCCCGCACGAGTCGATGACGATCTACGAGGCCGACGAGGGCCAGGGGATTCTCATCCCCGTCCTCGCGCGCGACCGGTGGGCGGACGAAGTCATGCAGAAGCGCGTGCGCTTCGACGAGGGCGTCACCGGCTGGGCGGCGCGCCGCCGCGAGCCGGTGCTCCTCAACCAGGCCCACCTCGACTCGCGCGTCAAGACGATTCCCGGCACGCCGCTCGAGCCCGAGGCGCTCATCTCGATTCCGCTCGTCGCCCGCGCGCAGATCAAGGGCGTCTTCAACCTCTATCGCGCCGGCGCCAACGTCGGCTTCAGCGACGACGAGTTCGAGCTGGCGAAGCGCTTCGCGGACGCGGCGGCGCTCGCGCTCGACAACGCGCAGATCCGCGCGCGGCTCGAGCACCAGGCGCAGACCGACTCGCTCACGGGCCTGTTCAACCACCGCAGCTTCCACGAGCGCCTGCTGCACGCGCTCCAGGAGACGAGCCGCACGCAACGGCCGGTCGCCGTCCTGATGATGGACATCGACGACTTCAAGCGTGTCAACGACGTGCACGGCCACGGCATCGGCGACGAGCTTGCTGAAGCTGTTGGCCGACACGGTGCGAGGCACGGTGCGGCCGGAGGACGTCGTCTGCCGCCTCGGCGGCGAGGAGTTCGGCGTGATCATGAGCGCGTGCGACGGCACGGACGCGGCGCAGGTCGCGGGACGCATCGTCGAGCGGCTCGGCGAGCTCGATCCGCCCGGCGTCGGCAAGGTGACCGTCTCGGTCGGGATCTCGCTCGGCCCCGAGCACGCGATGAACCCGCGCGAGCTCGCCGCGTGCGCGGAGGCGGCCATGATGACCGCGAAGGCGCACGGCAAGAACCGCGTCGTCCTGTACGACGAGGCCGAGACTGAGCGGCCCGACGCGCCGACGATCGTGCGCGACGTCCGCTCGCTCGCGCACATGAAGATGCTCCAGAGCCTGACCGGGAAGCTCAACCGGCTGACCGACGTGCGCCAGATCGGCGACGAGATCACGTCGGAGCTGCGGTCGCTCATCGACTACCACAACTGCCGCGTGTTCGTCGTCGACGGGGACGTGCTCGTCCCGGTCGCGTTCCGCGGCGCGCTCGGCGCCGAGACCGGCGCGCTGCCACTCGAGTTGCTGCGCGTCCGCATCGGAGTGGGCATCACCGGCCAGTGCGCCGAGCGGGCAGAGTCTCTTCTGATCGGCGATGCCGCCAATTGCGAGTTCGGGCATCGCATCGAAGGAACGCCGGTGATCGAGGAGTCGCTCGTGGCTGTCCCGCTTCGCTACGGCTCGCGTGTCGCCGGCGTCATTGTCGTCTCGAAGCTCGGCCTCGACCAGTTCGACGAGGACGACGTGCGCCTGCTCGAGGTGCTCGCCGGCCACGCCGCGGTCGCGGTCGAGAACGCGCGCCTGTACGAGTCGGCGCGCCGCGAGGCGGAGAGCGCCACCGCGCTGCTCGAGTTCAGCCGCGAGCTGGCGACGTCGTCGAGCCTCGACCACATCCTCCAGCGGGTGGTCGAGCTGACCGCGGTGCTGCTCGGGTCGCCGCGCACGTCGCTCTGGCTCGAGGACGACGACGGATGGATCGCTCCGCGCGCGTTCTTCGGGCACACGCCCGCGGAGCGCGAGAACGTGGCTGCGCGGCGGTACGAGGCGCGCAAGGCCGGTGCCATGGCCGCCGCCGAGCCGTTCGTGATGACGCCGGGCGAGATCGCCGGCGTCGAAGACGACCCGCTCGATGCCGCTGCGTCCTACGCGATCGCGCCGCTCGACGTCGACGGGCGGATCGCGTTCATCGTCGCGGCGCTCCCCGACGACGAGGTGTACGGCGAGCGCGAGCTGCGGATGTTCGGCGGTCTCGCGCATCAGGCCAAGCTCGCGATCGCGAATGCGAGCAGCTACGAGGGTCTCGAGCGCACGTTCGTGACGACGGTCGAGGCGCTCGCGAACGCTCTCGAGGCGAACGACGAGTACACGTCGACGCACGCGCGGTGGATCTCCGACCTGTCGCTCCGCGTCGGCCGCGAGCTCGGTCTCGACGAGGACGCGCTGAAGCGCCTCGAGCTCGGCGCGCTGCTCCACGACATCGGCAAGATCGGCGTCCCGAGCACGATCCTCTCCAAGCCGGGCCGCCTCAGCTCGAACGAGCGCGCGGTGATCGAGATGCATCCCGTTCTCGGCGAGAAGATCATCGCGCCGATCGACCGGCTGCACGAGGTGCGCGGCATCGTCCGTCACTGCCACGAGCGCTGGGACGGGCGCGGCTACCCGGACGGCCTCTCCGGCGAGGACATCCCGCTCGAGGCGCGCATCATCTTCGTCTGCGATGCGTATCACGCGATGACCACCGACCGGCCGTATCGCCGCAAGCTGAGCCATCCGGAAGCGATGCGCCGCCTGCGCGAGGGCTCGGGCTCGCAGTTCGACCCGCGCGTCGTCGAGGTCTGCCTCGGCGTGCTCGAGAACGACCGCCCTTCGTACTAAGCCGAAAGTGCTCCGCACTTTCGGCTTCTGAGGGTCCCGCTTCGCGGGAGCGCTCGCGGGCAAAGCCCGCGAGCTCTTGGGGTCGTGGACGAAGGGATGTCTTGCGCGCGCGGTGGCGGGCTTGCGCCGTCCCCACGCGCTGGCTCGCCTGCGCGTAAGCCGGCTTCGCCCGGCTTACGCTCCGGCCTCTGCGGTGGCTTGGGCGGGAGGTCTACTGCTCTGAAGCGCCCCGTCCTGAAAGTGCGCACCACTTTCAGGCGGCTTCGAGGGCACTGGCGAGGCGGCGGAACGGGCCGTCCTCGGCGAGCAGCTCGCGCTCGGCGCCGCGCTGCGCGACCTGGCCGTGCTCGACGACGACGATCTCGTCCGCGCGCCGGACGGTGGAGAGGCGGTGCGCGATGATGATCGACGTGCGGCCGGCGAGCAGCCGGTCGAGCGCGCGCTCGACCAGCACCTCCGTCGGCCGGTCGATGTTCGACGTCGCCTCGTCGAGGATGAGGATCCGCGGATCGGCGAGCAGCGCGCGTGCGATCGAGATGAGCTGACGCTCGCCGGCGGAGAGGCCTGAGCCGCCCTCGCGCACCGCATGGTCGAGCCCGCCCGAGAGCCGCGCGGCGACGCGGTCGACGCCGACCGCCGCGGCCACCGACGCGACTTCTTCGTCGGTCGCGTCCGGCTTCGCGAAGCGGATGTTGGACGCGATCGTTCCGCTGAACAGGAACGGGTCCTGCAGCACGACGCCGAGCTGGCGGCGGTACGAGCGGAGCTTCACGCTCCGCAGGTCGACGCCGTCGACGCGCACGGCGCCCTGGTCGGGGTCGTAGAACCTGCCGACGAGCCGCGCGAGCGTCGACTTGCCGTGGCCCGACTCGCCGACGAGCGCGAGGCAGCCGCCGGCCGGCACGTGGATGTCGATGCCGCGCAGCACCGGGTCGGCGCCGTACGCGAACACGACGTGGTCGATGTCGAGGTCGCCGTGGATGCGCGGAAGCTCCTGCGCGTCGGGACGGTCGCTGATCCCGGGCTCCTCGTCGAGGATGGCCGCGATCTTCACCATCGCCGCCGCGCCCGACTGCAGCTGGCCGTACACGTCGGAGAGCTCCTGCAGCGGCTGGAAGACGAGCTGGAGCAGGTAGAGCGCGGTGATGAGCGTCCCGATCGTGAGCGCGTTGTGGGCGAGCAGCTTCTCGCCGGCGAAGAGGACGGCACCGGTCGCGATCACGCCGAGGAACTCGATCGACGGGAAGAAGACCGAGAAGATCTTCTGCACGTAGATCGACTGCACGCGGTTCGCCGCGTTCAGCTCGTCGAACTGCGCCTGGAACGCCCGCTCGCGGTTGAACGCCTGCACGACCGCCATGCCCGACACCGACTCCGCGATCTGCGCGGTGACGGCGCCGATCCGGTTGCGCTGCTCGACGAGCGCGACGTGCGACGTGTGCGTGAACCAGCGCGTGAGGAGCAGCGCGGGCGGGAGGACCGCGCACACGACGAGGCCGAGACGCCAGTCGGCGATGAGCAGCGCGGCGAGCGCGGACGGGAGCAGCACGACGTTCGAGACGAGCGTCGGCATCCCCGCCGAGAGAACGTCGGAGACCGCGTCCACGTCGCTCGTCAGGCGCGCGATGATCCAGCCGGCCTTCTGCTGCGAGAAGTACCGGAGCGAGAGCCCGGTGAGGTGGTCGAAGAGATCGCGCCGCAGGCCGAGCACGATGCGCTGGCCGATGCCGGCGAGCCCGCGGATGAGGAAGGCCTGCAGCACCCAGCCGACCGCGGCCACGCAGAGGTAGATGACGACGACGATCGTCAGATGACGCGTGTTGCGCGCGCGGATGCCGTTGTCGATCGCGTCGCGCACGAGCAGCCAGCCGCCGGTCTGGCAGGCAGCGTTTCCGATCGGCGACGAGGATCATCAGCGCCACGCGCATCTTCAGGCCTTCGAGGTACCGCGTCAGCCGCCTCATGCCGCGAGCTCCTCGCCGAACAGCGCCGCGAACGGCCCGCCCGCCCGGACGAGATCGGCCGGCTTCCCCGCCTCGACGATCTCGCCGTCGACGAGGACGACCGCGCGGTCGGCGATCTCCACCGTCGACAGGCGCTGCGTCGCGACGAGCACCGTGCGCCCGTCGAGCGCGGGGCGCAGCCGCCGTACGAGTCGCCGCTCCGTGAGCGTGTCGACGCTCGAGAGCGGGTCGTCGAGGACGACGACGCGCGCGCCGGTGACGAGCGCGCGGGCGAGCGCGACACGCTGGCGCTGGCCTCCGGAGAGGTTGATGCCGCGCTCGCCGATGAGCGTGTCGTAGCCGTTGGGCAGCTCGTCCACGAACGTGTCCACTCCCGCGGCTGCGCAGGCGGCGAGCACGTCGTCCCAGTCAGCGTCCTCGCGCCCGGCGGTGAGGTTCTCGCGCAGCGGGACGGAGAAGAGGACGGGGCGCTGCGTGACGAGCGCGACCGACCGCCGCAGCTCGGCGATCGGCAGGTCGCGCGTGTCGACGCCGCCGACGAGCACGCGGCCGCCCGTCGGGTCGTAGAAGCGCGGCAGCAGGTTGAGCAGCGACGTCTTGCCGCTGCCGGTCGAGCCGCAGATCGCGACGATCTCGCCCGGCTCGACGACGAGGTCGAGGCTCCGCAGCACGTCGGTCTCGCCGCCGTACGCGAAGTGCACCGCCTCGAAGCGGACCGGGAGCGGCGCCTTCGGGCAGATGCTGCGGCACGCTCGGTTCCGGCAGCGGTGCGATCCCTTCCAGCCAGGCGAAGCTGCGGCCCGCGGACGCGAGTGCGCGCTGGCCGAGGTTCGTGATCCAGCCGAGCGCCTCGAGCGGCCACACGAGCTGGAGCAGCAGCGTCTCGAAGAGCACGAACTGGCCGATCGACAGGTGGCCGCCGATCACCTGCTTGCCGCCGAAGAAGACGACCGCGGCGATCGAGAGCGACGGCAGGTAGTACAGGCCGGGAAGGTGTCGCGCCTCGACGCCCGCCTGGCGCAGCACGGTGTCGCGCACGGCTTCCGCCTTGCCGCCGAAGCGCTCGCGCACGTCGTCCTCGCGGCCGAACGCCTGCACCATCTCGATCCCGACGACGGCCTCGTCGGCCGCCTCGGTCACGTCGCCCTTGCGCTCCTGCACCTCGCGCGAGATGGGCGAGACGCGCCGCGCGAAGCGCAGCGCGAGCACCGTGATCGGCGGCATCGCGATCGCGGTGTACAGCGCGAGGCGTGCGTCGACGACGACGAGGACGATGCCGGCGCCGATGATCATCATCACGCTCTGCATCCCCTGCACGAGCCCCCAGCCGATGAAGTAGCGGATCGGGTAGAGGTCGTTCGTCGCGCGCGAGAGCACCTGCCCGGTCGCGTGCCGGTCGTAGAACGCGCGCGGATAGCGCAGGTACGCGTCGTACAGGAGCTCGCGCATGCGCGCCTCGATGCGGATGCCGATGCGCGCCGTCGCGTAGCGGCGCAGGAAGTTGACGGCGAAGCGCACGGATCCGAGCCCGAGGATGATGAGGAGATACGGCCACAGCGGCTGCGTGTGCTTGACGATCGCGTGGTCGATCGCCCGCTGCATGAGGATCGGGATCGTCGTGGAGATGAGCGTGTAGGCGAGCGCGAAGCTCAGGCCGATCGCGCCCAGGCGGCGCTCGCCCCACCACAGGCGGAGTAGGCGCCGGAAGGTCGGCAGCAGGCCGAGGTCCGGCGGATCGACGGGGTTCGCGTGCTCGGGCATGACGAAGGGCCGCGAGGCCCTGCGCCCGCGGCACCCTTCGAGACTAACTAACCGGTGTCGGGATGCGCGAGCACGGCGAGGCCTTCGGCGAACCCGAGGGCCGGCATCGACATCGTGTCGCCGCGCAGCGCGGCCTCGCGCAGCTCGAGCGCCGCCTCGCGCTCGTCGAGCTCGGCCTCGCGCGCGTCCAGCTCACGCTGGCGCGCGGACGCGGCCGGACGGCGCGCCGGAGCCCGCTGCTCGGTGCTCGAGGTCCATGCGGCGGGCGGCCAGCTCCTTCTCCACCCGCCGGATCTGCTGTTCGCGCTCGTCCAGCCGCTCGCGCTCCGCGGCGGCGAGGGCGCATTCGGCCTCGGCCTCGGCCACCGTCCGCCGGGCGGCAGCGAGCTCCTCTTCGAGCCCGTTCGCGCCGACACGCTGCTCGAGCTCGGCGAGCCGCTGCTCGCGCTCGGCGATCGCCATCGCCCGCTGGCGGAGGGAGGCCTTCATCGTCTCGACCTCGCCCTGCATCTCTGCGTACGCGGAGTCGCGGCGCGAGGCGAGGTCGCGCGCGAGGCGGCGAAGCTCGTCGAGGTCGACGCGCAGCGTGCCTCCCTGGCGGCGTTTGTCCATCTTGAAAACTTACACCCAGCAAACACATAGATTCCGCCGCCCGCGGGAATCGTGCCTTTGGATTTCGACTACGAGAAGGGGGAAAGGCACGATGCGCATGAGACGATTGATCGTCCTGGCGTGCGCGGCGGCCGTGTCGGCATTGACCGTCGCGGCCGCATCGCAGGGCCAGGCGACGGCAGCGCCGTCGAACACTTCGCTTCCGTCCATCTCCGGCTCCGCCCGCGACGGGTCGCTCCTGACCGCGTCGCACGGATCGTGGACGGGGAGCCCGACGAGCTATCGCGTACCAGTGGCAGCGTTGCGACGCGCAGGGCGGGAGCTGCGCCGATATCCCCGGCGCGACGAGCAACAACTACACCGTGCAGACCGCCGACGTCGGCCATCGCCTGCGCGTGCAGGTGACGGCGACGAACAGCAGCGGCTCCGGTGTCGCGGTCTCGCGTCCGACCGGAGTCGTGCAGCCGACCGGGACAGCGCCGAAGAACACCGCGCCGCCGACCATCTCCGGCACTGCAGCAGGAGGGCGCGACGCTGACGGTCAGCCCGGGCTCGTGGGGCGGCACCCCTGCGCCGAGCTTCTCGTACCAGTGGCAGCGCTGCGTCGGTACGGGCGGCGGCTGCGCCGCGATCTCCGGCGCGACGAACACGACGTACGTTGCGACGTCCGCTGACGTCGCCCACACGCTGCTCGTGCAGGTGACGGCGAAGAACGCGACCGGCACGAGCACGGCGAACACCGCCGAGACCGGCCTCATCGCCCCGGCGAAGTCCGGGCGGCGCGGCCATCCAGGTCGCGCAGGTGAGCCTGCCGAACCAGCTGATCATCGACGGCGTGAAGTTCTCGCCGAGCCCGGCAACGACCCGCGGGATCATCACGGCCCGCTTCCACGTGTCGGACACGCGGGGCTTCTCGATCTCGGGCGCGCTCGTCTACGCGCTCGGGCTCCCGTACGGGTGGGTCTACGGCGCGCCCGAGCAGCCGACCGACTCGACCGGGTGGGCGACGATCCAGATCCGGCCGACGCGGAACCTGCCGCTCCGGCGCGGCGACCTGGTCATGTTCGTCCGGGCGCGCAAGCCGGGCGACAGCCTCCTCGCGGGCGTCTCCGCGCGGCGGCTCGTCCAGGAGCCGCTCGGGTAGTTGCCAGGCACGGCGACGTTTCAGGCCACGTGGCGGTGGACATAACCGCCACGTGGCCGCCTCGCCGCCGCTCCCCGAACTCGCGGCGCCGGTTCAAGCCGAGCGCCCGCGGCTGATCCTCTTCTATTCGTCCGTGTCCGGCCGCTGCCGTCGGACGGAGGGATTCCTCGCGCAGGTGCTCCAGCGGCGCAAGAACCACGACACCTTCGACCTCGTGCGCGTGCCGGTCGACCGCAGGCCGGATCTCGCAAGCCGCTTCCTCGTCGACGAGGTGCCGACACTGCTCGTCGTCGAGGGCCGCAAGGTGCGGAAGCGCATCGTGGCGCCCACCGGGTGCCGCGATCTCGAGGCATCCCTAGCGCCCTGGCTTCGATAGCTGGTTGAATCGCCCTCGTGCTCGAGGGCGGCGCTCTCACCCGCAGGGGGTTCATCGCGCTGGGCGCGGCCGGCTGGGCCGCGCTCTCCGGGCTGCGGCTGCCGACTGCGCGGGCCGCATCGACCATCCGCGGCTACGTAAGCCGTCCCGACCTGCTGCCGCCTGCGCTGTCGATCGACTTCCCCGCGGACGGCACCGCTCCGGGCTCCATCTTCCTCGCGCCGTTCAACATCGCCGCGGCGGCGGGCGCGTACCAGACGACACCGAACAGCCAGAGCCATTCCGGCCCGCTCGTGGTCGACGACACCGGGGAGCCCCTGTGGTTCCTTCCGCTCGGCTCGACCACCGCGATGGACATGCGCATGCAGCAGTACCAGGGCCGCACGGTGCTGACCTGGTACGAGGGCACCGTTCTCGGCGCTGAAGGCGGAAGCTGGGTCATCTTCGACCCGACCTATCACCAGGTCGCCACGGTGAAGGCCGGACGCGGGCGCCACGGCGATCTGCACGAGCTGCTGCTGACGCCGGAAGGCACTGCGCTCATCACCATCTACCGCGAGATCGCGACGTCTGCGGTGCCGCGCCTCGTCACCGGGATCATCCAAGAGGTCGATGTCGCGAGTGGCCGCGTGCTGTTCGAATGGCGGAGCAATGAGCACGTCGGTGTCGACGAGTCGTACATGCCGCAGGTCGCGCCGGCGGGGAACGTCGACTATTTCCATCTCAACTCGATCGCCCTCGACACGGATGGGAATCTCCTCATCTCGGCGCGGAACACGTCGACGATCTACAAGATCGACCGCAAGAGCGGTGAGGTCCTGTGGCGTCTCGGGGGGATGAAGAGCGACTTCGCAGTCGACCCGGCCGCGTCGTTCGCGTTTCAGCACGACGTGCGGCGCCGCGCGGACGGGACGATCACGATGTTCGACAACAACGCCGCGGTACCCGGCGCCACGACCTCATCGCGCGGCCTGCGCATCAAGGTCGACACGAAGAAGAAGCGCGCGTCTCTGGTCAAGGAGTACCTCGCTCCGACGTCGCGGACGGGCTGGGCGATGGGAAACATGCAGGAGCTCCCCGACGGCAGCGTCTTCATCGGCTGGGGGACGGACGGATCGTTCACGGAGATCGGCCCCGACGGGAGCGTCCGCCTCGACGGCCGCTTCGCCGACGGCAGCGTGTCCTATCGCGCCTTCCGATTCGAGCTCGTCGCGCAGCCGAAGGGCCGGCCCGCAACCGAGGTGGTTCGCAACGCCGACGGCTCCTTGACGCTCTACGTCAGCTGGAACGGCTCGACGCAGGTGACGAGGTGGCAGCTCGTCGCGGGCGCCACAGCAGCTGCGATGAAGCCGGTGGCCGCGGTGCGGCGCACGGGCTTCGAGACGGCGATCCCGCTGCCGGTGACGAGCGGTGCGGTCGCCGTGGTCGCGCTCGACGCGCACGGCAAGCATCTGCGGGCGTCAGCGCCGACGACCTTGGCCGTCTAGTTCTGCAGCAGGGTGGAGGCGATGGCGCTGAACGAGGCCGCCTCACCCGTAGGGTGCCGGCAAAGACTTGGCGCTCTAGGTCGGCCGACCGTCCGGAACGAGCACGTTCCTGACAGCGTCAACCGTCAGCGGAGCCTCCGCAACGATCATGCTTGTCTCTGGCGAGAAACCGAGCTTGACGAGCTCGGCGTAGCGCACCCACAGCGGTTGTGGCCCGGACCCGCTCGACGTGTTCCGCGGCTCGGCTGAATCGATCGGATTGAGTCGTTCTCTGAGGAGTGTCATGACCAAGAACATCGTTGCTGCAGGGCTGTTCACCTAACCCTCAACTGGTGGTTCTGCGGTGTGCTTCACTCGATCTGGCCCTGGGCCGCGTGCTCTAGGTGCTCGGATCCACGTGCCCGAAGACGCCGTGCGTCTCCCTGTTGGACTCGCCGGACAGGGAGAGCGTCGGCGCCCGATCGGGCTCGATGCCGTTCCCGAAGCTGATCTCGTGCTCCGTCTGAGCCAGATCGTGATGCGACGCATCGGCGACCGTGCGCCGGAAGTGGCCGCTGAACCAGGTCTCTCCGCCGCCGTCCGCCTCCCAACCGAGACGGCCGAGCTTCTCCACGAGACTCGCGTACGCAGCGAGGGCAGCCGGGCTCTCCGGCGGCGGCGCGCTCGAGCGCCACGGAAAGAGCGGCGACTCGGCGACGAGCACGGGCTCGCCGTCGTCCTCCTCATATGCGTAGAAGCGCGAGCGCATGTACCCGCGCCACCACGCGATCCGGCAGGAGGCCGGCGTGGCGAGTGCCGCGGTCGCCGGCTCGAATTCCGGCTCGCTCGCGATCGGGGTCGCCGGTGCGGCCGCGGGCATCGAGATAGGTGGCGGGACGACCGCCTGTGGGGAGTCCAGGCCCTGCGGCCGCCGCGTTTCCCGGATTCCCGCGAACAGGGCGAGCGCCGCGAGCAGCGCGATGAGTCCTCCGATTCCTGCGGGCGCGATCCATGAGTTTCCGGCCGACTGCCCCGCCGGTGCCGGCACCGGCGTCGGTGCAGGTGCGCGCGCAGGCTTCGGCGCCTTCGTTGCCGGGCGCGCGTGCTTCGCTCGAGCCGGGTGTTTTCGGGGCGGCGAAGGCGTCGCGCGGTGGCGGTGGTGGACGGCCGCTCTTTTCGCCGGGTGCGTGATCGCGACCGGTCGCGAGCTTTGCGGCTGCGGTGAGATTCGCACGGGGGCCGTTGGCTGAGCGGGCGTCACCGCGCGACGTGGGCTCTGCGCCGAATGCACGACGGGTTTCGGTCGTGTGTGAGCCGCCTTGTGCGCGGGTGCAGCGTCGGGCGCAGGTGCCGTAACCGCCGGTGAAGTCGGCGCTGGGACCGTCGTCACCGTCGAGACCGGCTCCGTCGTCGTGGTGTCGGTCGGCGAATCGGCGAGTGCGAGGGCGGGTACGAGGAGGGCGGCGGTGGCGAGAACGCAGGCGATGCCACGTAGACGGCTCATCCCGGCACCTCGAACGTGCTCGTTCCGACCGCAGGGCCGAAGCGCCTACGGCGGGGCGGTCCGAAGCCGGGGAAAACGAACCATCTGTACATTCCTGGTTCGAGCGAGTGTGCGGTCCCCGCGAACCGCCAGCGCTTGCCCAACTGAAAGCGCGCCTTCGTCGGCCAGACGCTCAACACCTTTGTTCCAGCTCGGTAGAGCTGGACGTTGTAGTAGTCCGCCTGACTGACTGGCACCCAGAGCAGAAGCGGAGGCGCGGTCACTGATACGCCGTTTGCTGGACGGACGAGGTTCGTCGGATTCGGGCTCACGATCACTGCGACGCCCGCGCGGTTTCCCTCGGCGTCGACCGTGAAGACGGTGTACTGGTAACGACGGCCGGCCGCTGCGTGCATGTCGGTGAACGACGAGGCATCGCCGTGGAAGAGGACGAGCGTCGACCCTCCTGGCAGCCGCGTCCGCTGGATCTCGATGTGGTCGAGGTCGGGCGACGTCGGGCTCTGCCAGCGCAGCACCGTATGGTCGGCAACTGCCTGGATGGCGAGACCTGCGACGGGCGGCGGCGGCGTCGTGTCGACCACGACGACGACGAAGGTCCTCGTCGCGTCGTTGCCACTGCTGTCCTGCGCGTGGCAGGTGACCGTCGTCGCCCCCACCGCGAAGGGCGTGCCGGATGCCGGTGTGCAACTGACCGGCACGGGGCCGTCGCTGTCGTCGACAGCGTCCACGGAGTAGCTGACGCTCGTGCCAGGAGGGCCGTCGGCGTTCACCCTGATCGAGTTCGGCACGGAGATCACGGGCGGCGTCCGGTCGACCGAAGGCGATGGGGGCGCCGGGACGACCGGAGGCGTCGGCGGAGGGGGCGGCGGCGGCGGAGGCGGAGGAGGAGGAGGGCCGGCCTGGACGTCGACGTCGAAGCTTCCGTTGGCGGCGTTACCGTGCGAGTCCGTTGCGGAGCAGTCGACGGTCGTCACCCCGTCGGGGAAGGCGGAGCCCGAGGCCGGGTTGCAGTTCACCGTGACGGAGCCGTCGACGATGTCCGTTGCGGTCGCGCTGAAGCTGACCGACGTCCCCCCGCCGCCGGCTGATGGAACCGTGATCGTCCCGGGAAGCGAGAGCGACGGCGGCGTCGTGTCCTGCACCGTGACGTTGAAGCCGATCGTCGCCGTCTCGCTCGTCACGGTGTCCGTGAACGTGCACGACACCGACGTCGTGCCGAGGGGGAACGTCCCCGCTCCGGGCGCGCACGAAGCGGACGGTGCCCCGTTTTCGTCGGTGACGCCGCTGAGGTCGAAGGAGACCGAAGCTCCGCTCGAGCTGGTCGCTTCGGCCGTGATGTCCGGAATGGATCCCGAGGGCGGATCGGCGGACGCTCGAGGGGCAAGCGCGCCGACCGAGGCGATGGTGATGGCCGCGATTGTCGCGAGCCGTCGCCATGCCGCCGGGTACCGGGAGCATTGTGAGGCTGATCTCGGGCGGCTGACGCGGCCCATACCCCAGCGCACCATCAATGCGCTCGGAGGGCAACTGAACGTTCGGCTAGCCTTGCGCGGTCGCGTGCAGGCCGGCTCGGTCGAACGTCCGCCGTCCGCCCCCATAACCTCACGTGCAGAGGCCATGCAAAGGAACGTCGCCACGCGGGAAGTCCCGCGCACTCTGAGCGTCTGTCTCGCGCACCTCGATCGCGAGGAGGCGAGCGAGACCTTCATCCGCGCCCACGCCGCGCTCTTGCCGTGCCGCGTGTCCGTCCTGCACGGGACTGCCGATCGGCCCCTCTTTCTCGACGATGTTCCCCTTGCGTCCTCGTCTGTGCGTGCCCGCGGATGGCGGTTCGGTCGTCGCGCTGCCCTGCGAGCCGTCGGCGCGGACATGCTCGCCGCCAGGTACACGCCCGAGTACCGCACCGCCCTCCGGCGCTCGCGCGCCGACGTCGCCCTCGCGGAGTTCGGCCCCGTAGGAGTACAGGCGATGGACGCTTGCCGCGTTGAACGCGTTCCGCTGGTCGTCCATTTCCACGGCTACGACGCCAGCTCGAGCGCCGTCCTCGCCGGCTACAGCCGGTCGTACCGACGGCTCTTCGCAGAGGCCGCCGCCCTCGTGGCGCCGTCGGAGGCGCTGCGGCTCCGGCTCCTCTCGCTCGGAGCGCCGCCCGGCAGGACGTATACCTCCGCCAACGGGGTCGACTGCACGCGGTTCCTGCGCGGACAGCCCGAACGAGCCGAGCCTGTGTTCGTCGCAGTCGGCAGGCTCGTCGAAAAGAAGGCGCCGCAGCTCACCATCGAGGCCTTCGCGAAGGTCCTCGCGGTCCATCCGACCGCGCGGCTTCGCTTCATCGGCAGTGGGCCTCTGCGCGAGCAATGCGAGGAGTTGGCGAAGCTGCGCTGCGGACGCGCGGTCGAGTTTCTGGGGGAGCAGCCCCATGACGCGGTCGTGCGCGAATTGCAGACCGCTCGGGCTTTCGTCCAGCATTCCGTCGTGGCGCCGGACGGCGATATGGAGGGCATGCCCGTCAGCGTGATCGAGGCGGGCGCGAGCGGCCTCCCCGTCGTATCCACCCGCCACTCCGGGATCGCCGACATCGTCGTCGACGGCGTGACTGGATTCCTCGTGGAGGAGGGAGGGGTGGATGCCATGGCCGCAAGGATGGCCGAGCTCGTCGAGCGTCCGGCGCTCGCCGGTGCCCTTGGCCGCGCTGCCCGTCGACGTGTCGAGATGCACTTCGGGATCGATGCGAGCATCGATCGTCTCTGGCGGATCCTCGAGTACGCAGCCGGTGGGGAGGGGGCCCGGTGCTGACGGTCGGGATCGTCGCGAACGAGTTCTACGACCCCGAGCTCGGTCGCATGGGAGGCTTCGGCATGAACGCGCTTCTCGCCGCCCGCGCTCTATCGACCGCCGCCGACCAAGCGATCCGGCCGATCTTTCTGAGCGGCGAGCATCGGGCGGCGCCGACGCGCCCGTGGCGCCCTGCCCCACGCCTCCTCGGCACCTCGAACACGTTTCCGATCCTCCTACGTGGCAGGCGAGCGCGGTGGCTCCGCCTTCTTCGCGAGCTCGATGTGGACGTGCTGCTGACGGTCGAGCACCGTCCGACCTACAACGAGGCGATCGAGGCGCTCCCGACGACGCCGGTCATCGTGTGGGTGAGAGATCCACGACCGCAGGCAGACCTCGAGAAGATCGAGACGCTCGCGATCCCGGGCGAGGCGGCGAGACCTCTGGGGATCGAGCCGAACGACTCGTCGTCGTTCGGGCCCATCTGGCGGCGCGCCCGCGACGAGGGTCGGGCGCTGGCGACCGTCTCGCCCGCTCCGGTGTTTCTCAGCTCGAAGGCGCGTGCCGCGTACGGCATTCCCGATCTCGAAATGAGCTTCCTGGGCAACGCGCTCGAGCCCATGGCGGCGCTTCCGCGCCGGACGGCTCGTCCGAGCGTGCTCTTCATCGGTCGCCTCGACCCGATCAAACGTCCGTGGCTGTTCGCCGAGCTCGCGCGTCGGTTTCCTCAGGTCGACTTCTTAATGCTCGGACAGCCACATTTCAGCGGCGCGGGTGCCGGCACGGCCTGGATGACGACGGCTCCGACGAACCTGCGAGTGCTTGCGCATGTCGATGGCCCGCAGAAGGCCGAGCTGCTCGCCGGAGCCTGGGTATTGGTCAACACGTCAATCCACGAAGCACTTCCCACGTCGTTTCTCGAGGCGCTTCATTGCGGTGTGCCACTCCTCAGCTGCCATGATCCCGAAGAGGTGACGTCCCGGTTCGGGACGTACGTGGGACGTTTCGACGGCGACGGAATGGACGCGCTCCCGGCTTTCGTGGATGGGCTGGAGCAGCTCCTCGATGACCAGGGGATGCGGGAGCGGCTCGGAGAGACGGGCCGAGAGTGGGTGCTGACCCATCACACCCGCAGCCGGTTCCTCGCCGACTTCACGGCGCTCGCCCGTCAGCTCGTCGAGTGACCGAGCGAGCCTCGGCCGGCGTGCAGACGTGACCGACTCGGGCCGCGCCGTCTCAGCGAGACCGCCGTCCTGCCTTTCTCAAGAGAGAACGGCCGATCCCCTGCGGCATTGAGTCGACGCTCCGGAGCAAACACCCCACCCCGTTAGCCAGCTCGTAGAAGAGGCAGTCCTCGCAGCATTTTTCGTCGATGCCGATGTTCCGTTGCAGGCGGCATGAACCGAGAACCGCGGATGCTGGGGTGCGCATGTGCGTGAGCCAATAAGACTGGACCGACCCGTACGTCCGTGCCTGTCCGGATACGCCCTACGGAAAATCACTGACGATGGCACCCGCGCGACCCGCGGGGATAGCGTTTCGGGACAATGCTCGCCGCCCTCGTCGCAGCGATCGCGCTCGCCGCTCCGGCGCATCCGCCGCCGGTCGCCCTCCATCGCTGCTTGGTGGGGCCGATGCTCGCCGGCTGCGGCACCGTTCGCGTCCCCGAGAACCGGGCGAAGCCCGACGGCCGGACGATCGGGCTCCACATTGTCGTCGTGCCCGCACGCCACAAGGCGGAGCCCGACGCCGTCACGTATCTCGCAGGCGGTCCCGGCGCCGCCGCGACCAACGAGACGTACGCGGTCGTCTCGATCCTCGCCGCGGTGAACGAGAACCACGTCATCTTCCTCGTCGACCAGCGCGGGACGGGCGAGTCGAGGCCGCCCCGGAACGCCGACCCGACGATGTACGGAACGCGCGCGGCGATGGACGATCTCGATGCCGTCCGCGCGGCGCTCGGCTTCGCGCAGATCGACATCTACGGCACGTCGTACGGCGCCACCGCGGCTCAGGTCTATCTCAAGCGCCATCGGCACTCGGTGCGCTCGATCGTCCTCGACGGCGCGACGTTGATCGACCGGCCGCTGTACGCGGGATTCGCGCGGAACGCCCAACGTGCATTCGCACAAGTGGCCACGCGCTGTGCTGCACAGGCTTCCTGCGCACGCGCGTTCCCGCACTGGACGCAGACGTTCGCGCGCCTCGTGCGCGACTGGAACCGTCATGCCGTTCACGGGATGACGGGTGACGACCTCGCCGGCGTCGTCCAGACGATGCTCCTGAGCGCGGACACGGCGGCCTCTATTCCGCTCGTCGTGACGCGCGCCGCCGCCGGCGACTACGGGCCGCTCGATCTCCAGGTGCGGCCGGGCGTGCGCGACACCCAGATGATGTTCTGGTCGATCTGGTGCAACGAGCCGTGGGTCGGGTTGAACGTGCGGGGGCCGTGGCGCACGCTCTTCGACGGCTATGTGGGACGTACGATCGCGCAGTACCGGCACGTGTGCAGTTCGGTGCCGAAGAGAGTCGAGCCGCCGGCGGCATGGCGCCTGCCGTCGCGCTCGGAGGTGCCGATGCTCGTGCTCGCGGGCGGTGCCGACCCGCAGGACCCGATCGGCGACGTAGCCGGCCTGCGAGCGCGATTCCCGAACGCCCGGGCGATCGTCGTACCCGGATACGGGCACGCCGTCGGGCAGTTCGGCTGCCTCGGCGGGCTCGTCTCCGACTTCATCGACCACGCGAGCGCGGCCGGCCTCCGGACGCGGTGCGTGCGGGCGATCGTCCCGCCGCCGTTCGCGCTGCACTAGCTCAATTTCCGAGCGCCCCCGTCGATTCCCTAGTCGCTAAGGGCGGCTCTACTCGGTCGCCGCGTAGTCCGACAGACTGCCGGTTTGCGCACTGTCGCTTATTCGGTGAGATCGATGGAGCGTATCGGGATCGAACCGATGACCTCCGGCTTGCAAAGCCGGCGCTCTCCCAGCTGAGCTAACGCCCCGTGCCGCTCAGTGTAGAGCGCGGTCCCGGGCGAGGCTGTCCGCCACGACCTCGGCCCGCTCGGCATGCAGACGGTCGCGCTCGGTTTCGACCTCGCGCGTCCGCTCGATGAGCCCATCCCGGCGCCGCTCGTACTCGGACTGGATCGCCGACAGCTGCTCCCGCTGCGCTGCGACGGCCGCGAGTGCCTGGTCGAGCTGACGCTCCCGCCGCTCGACCTCGCGCATGCGCTGATGCAGTTCGGTCTCGGTCGGCGTTTCCTCAGGCAGGCGGGAAATGGTCAACGCGGCGTGCTCCCTCGAATGATCTGTGCCGCAGACCGCTTAGAGCATCGGCGTCGGGCGCGCCCCTGTCAACCCCGAAAAGGGGATCCCAGGGACGCGCCTACGGAGGGAACTAGGCGGCGCGCTCGAGGCGCTCTTCGACCCGCGCCCGGGCGACGATCTTGTTGCGGTCACCGAAGCGCACCCGCGCGCGCAGGGCGCGATGCTCGTCCCAAAGACGGTCGAGCTCCGCGTCCAGCCGGTGGATGTCGGCCACGACGGCCGCGTCGTACTCCGCGGAGAGGCGCTTGTACAGCTCGGCGCGCTCCGCGCTCAAACGATCGATCTCCTGATGGATCTCCTGGAAAGTTCTCATGACCTGTGAAACGCCCGGGGTACCCGGTTCATTCCGCAGCAAACGAAGAGGTTGGGCTAGCCGTATCCGAGGTCGTCCAGGCGGTCCTCGTCGATCCCGAAGTAGTGCGCCAGCTCGTGGAGGACGGTCACCCGGATCTCCTCCTGCAGCTCGGCCGGGTCGGGAAACGACTCGACGAGCGGGAGCCGGAAGATCCGGATCCGGTCGGGCAGCGCGCCGGCCCAGTCGCCCCGCTCCGGGAGCGGGACGCCCTCGTACAGGCCGAACAGGTCGGGGTCGTCGGGGTGCTCGTCCTCGACCGAGATCTCGAGGTTCCGGACGGCCGCCCGCAGCTCCGGCGGGAGCGACTCCACCGCCCGCGCGCACGTGGTCCTCGAATCTCACGCGGGCGCGCGCGCCCTGTTCCGCGCCACGAAGAGGATGGTCACCGCCCCGAACGCGAACCCGCCGATGTGCGCGAAGAACGCGACTCCGCCACTGCCCTGCGGCTGCAGGATCGCGAGCCCGCCCGACCACGCCTGGAGCCCGAACCAGATGAGCAGGAACCAGAAGGCCGGGATCTCGCGGATGACGATGAAGATCCATGTGAGGACCTTGGCGCGGGGATAGAGGACGAGGTACGCGCCGAGCACGCCGGCGATCGCCCCGCTCGCGCCGATGTTCGGGATGCTCGCGCCGCTCGTGCCCGTGAACGCGAGCGTCACCGCTGTCTGCGTCGCCATCGCCGCGACCCCCGCCGCGAGATACCAGAAGAGGAAGCCGATCGAGCCGATCGCGTCCTCGACGTTGTTCCCGAAGATCCAGAGGAAGAGCATGTTCCCGAGGATGTGCTCCCAGCTCGCGTGCATGAACATGCCGGTGAAGACGCCCTCGTACCACGGCAGCGCGTGGAACCCGGGCGGCAGGTGGCACGGCCCCTGGACCGCGCAGGGATAGAAGCCGTCGCGGAAGACGTGGACGTCGACGCCTGGGCTTCCGAGCTCCCAGAACCAGACGATGAAGCAGGCGACGATCAGGCCGATCGTGACGAACGGCGTCGAGCGGGTCGGGTTGTTGTCCCTGAGCGGAAGCACTAGAGCGCTTCGCGGATCCTCTCAGCGACGGCCTCGAGCTCGAGGCCGTCGCCGCTCGTCTCCGCGAGGATCTCGTCCGCCGTCGGCTTCTGCCCTTCGTTCCACAGCTCGCGCAGGAGCGAGCCGGCCTCTCGTTGCGTGAACCACGCGTTGCCGAAGCGCTCGCGCAGGTGCGAGCGCAGCTGCGCCTCGAACGCCCACGCGCGCAGGTACTCCGACGAGTAGAAGCCCTGGTCGACGTCGTCGAGGTAGTCGGTGTCGCTCGGCGTCACCTTCAGCGCCTCGCTCAGCAGCTCGACGTAGCGCGGCCGCAGCGACGCGACGTCGCCCGACGACTGCAGCTCGAGCTCGTACAGGAGCTTCGCGCAGTAGCGGCGCAGCATCCACAGGAGCTGGACGGCGCCCTCGGCCGCGTACTCGCGCGGCCGCGGGAAGTCGAGCCGCCGCTCGAGCCAGACCGGGTCGATGGTCAGGTGCTCGAGCAGCATCGCCCAGCCCTCGGTGACGGCGTTGTCGCCCATCCTGCGCTCCTCGACCGTGAGCGACGGCGACGTGTGCGCGAAGTGCTCGGTGTGTCCCGCCTCGTGGAACAGCGCGCCCCAGTCCTCCGGGCCGCCCGCCGGCTTGATCACGAGGATGACGCGGCCGGGCACCTCGATCGGAACGCAGAACGCGCGCGGCGACTTCTTCGGCCGGTCCTCGAGATCGAGCTCGACGTTGCGCTGCGAGCGCAGGTCGACGCCGAGGTCGGAGAGGCTCGCTTCGAGCGCCGGAACCATGCGCGAGCCGGGGAACGCCGCATCCCAGTTCGCGCCGCGCCACGCGCGCGCGACGTCCCAACGCTGCGCCTCGCCCAGGCCGAGCCCGATGCGTCCGCGCAGGAAGCGGTCGCCGGCGTCCTCCCACAGGCGCTCCGTCGAGTCGAGGAACGCGCGGCACTGATCGGCGAGCGGATCGAGCTGGAAGCCGAAGCCGCGGTACAGGTCGGTGTACGTCTTTGCGCCGAGGCGCGCGGTCTCGCCGTGGATCACGTCGACGGCATGCAGGTGCAGCGGGTTGAGGTGCTCCTCGGTCAAGTCGTTACGCGCTTGTTCGAGCCGCTCGCGCCGCCCGCGGTCGGGCTCGTTCATGATCGCGGGCCGCAGGTTGCGGTACGGGATCGACTCGCCGTCGACCTCGGCCACGAGCGTTGCCTCGAGCTCGGCGGCGCGCTCTGCCTCGTCGCGGACGAAGTTGCCGAGGTAGCCCTCGCAGGCGAAGCGCCACAGCTCGCGCGTGTTGCGGTTCCCGTTCACCGAGGCCCCGACGGCGAGCGCGGTGTCGAGCTTCGTCAGCTCTGCGTGCCGCTCGTAGACCGGGGTCAGCTCGTAGCTGTCCTTGAAGCCGGCGAAGTGGAGGTACGTCTCCTCGTCCAGCTCCGCGATGAAGCGATCGGCGTCCTCGCTCAGGTCGTCGAGCTGACGTTGGCTCAGCGGCTCGGCCACGAGGGTCCTGCGGCACCGCTTGCCGGTGCCGCCTCCAGGACGCGCGGGTCTCCCGCGCGTCCGTCTGCTCGAACGGACTCCCACGCCTGCACCTGCTCCACCGCTTTAGGATAGTCGCGCCATGAAGGAGATCAGCCTCCAGACCGACCGCAAGACCCAACTCGTCGACATCACGCGACAGGTACAGGATGCGCTCGCCGACTCGAACGGCGCGCATGCGGCACTCGTCTACGTGCCCCACACGACCGCCGGCGTGACCATCAACGAGGGCGCCGACCCGCTCGTCGGAGAGGACATCGAGAGCGCGCTTCAGAAGGTCGTCCACGAGGATTGGCAGTGGAAGCACACCGAGGACCCCGACGGCCCGAACGCGCCGTCTCACGTCCGGGCGACTCTGACCGGGTCGCAGGTGCTCATCCCGCTGCGCGACGGCCTGCTGGCGCTCGGCCGCTACCAGGGCATCTACTTCTGCGAGTACGACGGGCCGCGCGAGCGCAAGGTGTACGTCACAACGCTGCAGTAACGCGGGCTGAACCTCAGCTCAACACAGCAGTCGTAGGTTCGATGTGTGCGGCGGGCCATCGTTCTTGTGCTGCTCGTCGCGGCTGCTGCAGCGTCGGCGTCGGGCGCGAACGGCCGGCCGGCCGGCATCCATCTGATCCGGCACGTCGTCGTGATCATGCAGGAGAACCGATCGTTCGACTCTTACTTCGGGACGTACCCGGGCGCGGACGGGATCCCGCAGGGGACGTGCGTGCCCGATCCGCGCACGGAGTCGTGCCTGCAGCCGTACCACGACACCGCCGATCGCAACGCCGGCGGGCCGCACGACCACGTCGATGCGGTCCGCGACATCGACAGCGGGAAGATGGACGGCTTCGTCGCGCAGGCGGAGTCGGGACGCCGGCTCGCGTGCGCGGCGCACGTCGACGCGCCGACGTGCTCGCTCGCGCCGAAGGCACCCGACGTCATGGGCTACCACGACTGGCACGAGATCCCGAACTACTGGTCTTACGCGCGCCACTTCGTCCTGCAGGACCACATGTTCCAGCCCGACCTCTCGTGGAGCCTGCCGGCGCACCTGTACATGGTCTCCGGCTGGTCGGCGATGTGCGCGACGAAGGGCGACCCGATGAGCTGCCGCGCGGCCGTACAGGCGCCGGGATCGCCGCCGGGCGAGCCGCAGAATACGACGGGCGCCGTTCCCGACTACGCCTGGACCGATCTCACGTACCTCTTGCACAAGGCGCATGTGAGCTGGCGCTACTACGTCGCGAAGGGAAGCCAGCCGGACTGCGGCGACAGCGCGATGTTCTGCGCGCCGGTACCGCAGAGCGCGAAGACGCCGGGCATCTGGAACCCGCTGCCGTACTTCGACACGGTGCGACGCGACGGCCAGCTGCAGAACGTCGCGCCGCTTCCGGACTTCTTCCGCGCGGCGCGTAGGGGAGCGCTGCCTGCGGTGTCGTGGATCACGCCCGCGCAGGCAGTGAGCGAGCATCCGCCGGCGCTCGTGTCGCGCGGTCAGACGTACGTGACGAGCCTCGTCGACGCGATCATGCGCAGCAAGGACTGGCCGTCGACCGCGATCTTCCTCAGCTGGGACGACTGGGGCGGCTTCTACGACCACGTGCAGCCGCAGCAGGTCGACGGACAGGGATACGGGCTGCGCGTCCCCGGCCTCGTCATCAGCCCGTACGCGCGGCGCGGCTTCGTCGACCACCAGGTGTTGAGCCACGACGCGTACCTGAAGTTCATCGAGGACGACTTCCTCGGCGGTGCGCGCATCGACCCGAAGACGGACGGGCGGCCCGACCCGCGCCCGGACGTGCGAGAGAACGCAGCGATCCTCGGCGACCTCGCGAACGACTTCGACTTCACGCAGAAGCCGCGCCCGCCGCTCATTCTGCCGCTACACCCGCCGTTCAGCTAACCGCCAGATGGTGTCAGACACCGTTTCGGTGTCTGACACCGAGGCCCGGCTAGTCTGGCCTGATGGCCGCGCCGGTGACAAGAGACGAGGAGGTCGAGCTCGAGATCGAGTCGCTCGCGTACGGCGGCAACGGCGTCGCGCGCCTCGACGGCTACGTCGTCTTCGTTCGCCGAGGCCTTCCCGGTGATCGCGTGCGCGCGCGTGTGACGAGGGTGAAGCGCAGCCACGCCGAGGCGTTCGCGACCGACATCCTCCGCGCGGGGCCGCATCGCGTCGACGCGCCGTGCGTGCACTTCGGCGTGTGCGGCGGATGCCGCTTCCAGGATCTCGACTACGCGACGCAGCTCGAGCAGAAGCACGCGCAGGTGCGCGATGCGTTGCAGCGCCTCGGCGGCGTCGCCGAGCCGCCGCTGCGCGACATCGTCCCGTGCGAGCCGGAGATCTTCCATTACCGCAACAAGGTCGAGTACTCGTTCACGCAGACGCCGGACGGCCCGGCGCTCGGCTTCCACAAGGCCGGACGCTGGGACGAGGTGCTGGACCTCGAGAAGTGCTGGCTGACGACCGACTTCGGCAACGGTGTTCGCGACGCCGTACGGGACTGGGCGCGCGAGGAAGGATTGGCGCCGTATTCGCAGGCGGACAACAGCGGCTACCTCCGGCACCTCGTCGTGCGCGAGGGACGGAACACCGGCCAGGCGCTCGTTCAGCTCGTCACCGCGCCCGGAGACAAGTTCGAGCCCGGCTACTTCGTCGACGTCGTGCGCCGCTTCCCGCAGGTGCGCTCCATCCACTGGTCGATCAACGACCGGCCGGCCGAAGTGACGAACCTCCCGACGAAGCTCCTGTGGGGCGAGGAGTGGATCGAGGAGGAGATCGGCGGTCTCCGCTTCCGCGTGCGGCCGAACGCGTTCCTGCAGACGAACACCTCGATGGCGGAGAAGCTGTACGCGCTCGCAGCCGACGCGGCCGCGCTCACCGGGAACGAGACCGTGTGGGATCTCTACTGCGGCATCGGCACGATCGGCCTCACGCTCGCGAGCAAGGCGTTGACGGTGTGGGGGATCGAGGTGACGGAGGAGTCGGTCGCGTGCGCGCTCGAGAACGCGGAGATCAACGGCGTCACGAACGCGGCGTTCTTCGCGGGCAACGTCGGCCAGGTCGTCGAGGAGCTCGTCGAGCGCTCGGGTGCGCCGGACGTCGTCGTCGTCGACCCGCCGCGTGCGGGGCTCGCCGGCAAGGCGCTGCGCCATCTCGGGCGGCTCGGCGCGCCGCGCCTCGTGTACGTCTCGTGCAACCCGACGACGCTCGCCGGCGACGTGAAGACGCTACGCGGCGAGTACGGCTACGAGCTCATCACGGTCACGCCGGTCGACATGTTCCCGCACACGCCGCACGTCGAGTCGGTGGCGCTGCTCGAACGAGCTTAGGCAGCGAGCGTCTTCCCGTCCGGGTGGTGGTGCTTGCACACCGGATGGCCGGTGTCCGGATGCACGTGCCATTCGAGCCTCAGACAGCCGTCTACGTGACAGTTGTGATGGCGCAGGAAGAGGTAGAGCCAGCTGAAGAATGCCGTCGCGAGCGTGATGTCGGCGAGCGGCCCGCTGACGAAGTTGTATCCGCCGTGATCGGGCCAGTGGATGACGGAATGGAGGCTGGCGAGCATGCCGCAACGGTATAAGGTCGGCCGTCAACTCGGGAACACGGAGGCAGGCATGAACGATGCAACTCCTCCGGTTGCGGCCCGGATCGATGCGGCTCAGATACAGGACGACGCGAACCTGCACGTGCAGGTGGGCACGCCCGTGAAGCGGTTCCACCTCTGGGTGCAGGGGCCGGCGTGGTTTCTCTGTTTCACCATCGTCGCGCTCGGCTTCTACATGGTCGTGTCGGGCTACGACTCCGGCGGCGGATGGTTCGCGGTCGCGATCGGGATCATCTTCGCGGTGATCGCGTCGTTCCGCGCGCCGTTCACGTTCGGCGAGTCGGCGGTGAGCTCTACTCCGGGGCCGAAGAAGACCGACCGGCGTCTGAGGCTCGCCCAGAGCAGATCCGCGTTCGCGAGGAGGAAGCCGAAGGAGAGGAACGGGAGCGCCGGCAGGCCGCCGACGTCGACGGCGTTCGCGATCACGATCGTGATCCCGTACATGAACGTCGTCGCGAACCACGTCCACCAGACGCGGAGGTTCCAACGTGCAGCCGCGGCGAGGAACAGCGCGTAGAAGAGAACGTCGGGCGGGCCGAGGTACGCCGCCCGCCCGGCGGGGACGACGAACGCGATCGCGACGTCGAGGTACACGTGGAAGTGATGCGTCGTGATCGAGTGCGTCGGCCCGCGCCACACAGAGATCGAGTCGACGAACGGAATGAGCACCGCGACGAGGACGACCCACGACAGGCGCTCGAAGAGGACGAGGAACGCCCACCCGGCGAACACCGCAGCGAAGAGCTTCGCGAAGTTCTCCGGCAGTCCCCAGCCCGCCTCGGCGAAGCCGAACGCCGCAAGCGCGAGCGCGACAGCAGCGGCCGGGAAGCCAGCGCCGGTTCCACAAGGGCAGCGCAAGCGGAACGAGCAGCAGCGTCCCCGGCATGACGACGAAGCTGACGAGGATGATGTCCGTCCACAGCGACAGCGCGGGCAGGTGCGGCGCGGCGACGAACCACGCGATGACCACCGCGAACCACGCGGTGAACCTCAGTACGGCGGGAGAGATTCCCACCACTCGCCGAGCGGCTTGAACGCGTTCCAGAAGCGCGTCTTCTCCGCCTGCTCGTCGAGCGACGCGTCGATGTCGGGCGTGAAGATCGCCTCGATCGTCGGCGTGAAGTGCTGCCGCTCGCCTTCCTTCGGCTCGAGCGTGCGCGCGAGCGGGAACGCGATGGCGTTCAGGAACGCGAGCGCCTGCTCGCCCATGACGACGACGAACTTCGGCTGGACGATGTGCAGCTCGCGGAGCAGAAAGGGACGCGACTCCTCCTCGGTGCCGTCGGCGAACTTGAGGCAGTTCGTCCCGTAGATCGCCATCGGGTCGACGTGCAGCCGCTGCAGCGACTTGAGGATCGCGTTGCCGGACCGTCCGAAGAACGCGACGCCCTCCTGCAACTCCGACGGGCGCGGCGCGTACTTCAGCAGCATCACGTCCGCGAGCGGATGTCCCGAGCCGACGACGGGCACGCGCATGCCGCCGCCCGCCTGCACAACCTCGTCCCCGAGCGTGTTGATCTCGGTGATCGCTTTTTGCAGGTACTTGTCGTAGATCTCGTCGGTCGCCACGGTCACATTTGCCCCCAACGAAGGTTCGGGGTCACCGCACCCGTTCCTTGGCCTGAGCCACCCATTTGAGCCCCTGGAGGTACGCGAGCGACTTCGGACGACGCAAAATCTCCGCGCTTCGGAGCGAGACGAGGAAGTCCTCCGGCCCGGTGAAGCGACGCATGCGGACGGCGCCCGTGCCGATGCCCGGGAGGACGTGCGCGTCCGACCCGGCGCCCGCGGTGAGGTTGTACTTGCGCGCGAAGCGGAGCGCCTCCTCGTTGTACGCCTCGAAGAGCAGGCGCGCGTTGTAGACCTCGAGCACGTCGATCTCGGCGAGATGGCGATGCAGCGTCGCCGGATCGGGAATCGCATGCATGCGGTCGAACGGATGCGGCACGTACACGAGGCCGCCCTGCGCGCGGATGGCGGCGACGGTCTCCGCGAACGACATCCCGCGCGGGATCTCCTCGCGCAGGAAGAGCCCGATCACCTCGCCCTGCCCGTCGGTCTTCACCTCCTCGCCCGGGATGACGACGAGCTTCCGGCCGCGCGCGCGCTCGACCGCCTCGAGCGCGCCGCCGAAGACGTTGTGGTCGGTGACCGCGATCGCCCCGAGGCCCTCGGCCTCGGCGTGGTCGAGCAGCTCGTCCACCTCGATCGAGCAGTCGTGCGACCAGCTCGTGTGCAGATGCAGGTCGACGACGATCCAGTCGGGATCCTGTGTCTGCGCGGGCGCGCTCGGACGGCGCCGCTTCCCGAGCCGGCCGTACACCTCTTCGACCCGGTCGGCGAGCTCCGTGAACGACTGGCCCGCGGCCGCCTTGCTCGCGGCCTCGCTGCGCTTGCGCGCGGAACGCGTCGTCCTCGAGCAGGCGCGCCGTCTCGGCGGCGGCGAGCTCGGGCTGGAGCGCGCGCCCCGGCGGGTCGGCGATCGCGACGCCCGCCGCCTGCGCCTCGAGCGTCACGCGCGGGACGCCGTCGAGAGCGGGCACGAACACCGACGCGGTGCGGAAGATCTCGGCGCGGCTGTCGCCGTCGAAGCCGGTGCGGACGCGCAGCCGGCCGCGCAGGGCACGCGGCAGCGGCGGCCGCCCGCTGAGCGGGCGCGTGCGCAGGAGGATCAGCTCCCAGTCCGGCATGACCGCGAGCTCGCTCGCGATCGCGCGCAGCAGCGGCCGCTCCAGCTGGCGCCACTCGACGACGACCGTCTTGCTCTTGCGTCCGGGCGCGTGCCGCTCGAGGTCGACGCCGAGCGGGACGAGCTCGTACGTGCCCGGGAAGCGGAGCGCCGCCGCCTCCGCCGTCTCCTCGCTCGTCGCGAGCAGCGCGTCGAGCCGGCCGAGCAGGCGCTCGCGCTGCGCCTTGCCGGGCGGGTACGACAGCCGCTCGGGCGAGAAGAACGTCGCCGCCGTGAGCGCGTCCGCGTGGCGGAGCGCGAGGTACGACAGGCTGGGGAGCGCGGGCTCGAAGCCGTGCACGACGTCGAAGCGGCCGCCGGCGAGCGCGATCGCGAGGTTCGCGCGGACGCCCACCGGCACGCCCATGCGGCTGCGGCGCGAGATCGGCACGGCCGGACCGAGGGCGACGAAGTCGTCTCCGTCGAGGCCGGTGGCGAGGGCGCGTCGCCCGGCGGCGAGGTCGCGCGTGCGGTTGGACGGCCCGAGGATGGTCACCCCGTGGCCGCGCTCGCGCAGCTCGTGGGCCAGCCCGGCGGCGTGCTCGTTCACGTCGTGCGGCTGCGACCAGGAAAAGGGGGTGACGAGGGCGATGCGAAGTGGCATCGTTCCCAACCGAGTCTAGTGACGGTACGCGGGCGGATCGTCGCTGCGGCCCGGTGGGGGATCCGAAACGAGCCCCTGATCCACTACGGCGCCGTCCGGCCGTTCCCGCTCGCACGCGAGCTGCCGCTGACGACCGACTGCTCCGGCTTCGCCACGCTCTGTTACTTCCTCGCCGGGGCGCCCGATCCGAATGGCCGCGACTACGACGGGACGGGCTGGACGGGGACGCTCATGGAGGCGATGGAGAACATCGACCGGCGGGCTGGTGCTCAGAGGCGACCTCGTCGTCTGGGGTGAGTACCCCGGCCATCACTGCGCGGTCGTGCTCGTGCCCGGCGACGACCCGCTGGTCGCGTCGCACGGGCAGGAGCGGGGCCCGCTCGAGATTCGCTTCTCGACCGAGTCCCGCTACCAGCCCGACGAAGTGACCTGGCTCAGCTCGTTGCCGTAGCGGGCGCCTGGACGGGCGCGCTGCGGCGGTACTTCTCGATGAACTTCTCGGTCAGCTCGCGTGCGTCGTCGTCCTGGATCTGCTCCGGCGGCGACTTCATCAGGTACGAGCTCGGCTCGACGAGCGAGCCGGACACACCGTTGTTCAGCGCGAGCTTCGCGAGGCGCACGGCGTCGATGACGATGCCGGCCGAGTTCGGCGAGTCCCACACCTCGAGCTTCATCTCGAGATTGAGCGGCACGTCGCCGAACGACGTGCCCTCCATGCGGATGTACGCCCACTTGCGGTCGGTCAGCCACGGCACGTAGTCGGACGGGCCGACGTGCACGTTGCCCGGGCCGAGGTCGTAGTCGAGCATCGACGTGACCGCGTTCGTCTTCGAGATCTTCTTCGACTCGAGGCGGTCGCGCTCGAGCATGTTGAGGAAGTCGGAGTTGCCGCCGACGTTCAGCTGCATCGTCTTGTCGAGATGCACGCCGCGCTCGCGGAAGAGCGACGTCAGGACGCGATGCGTGATCGTCGCACCGACCTGCGACTTGATGTCGTCGCCGATGATCGGCACGCCGGCGTCCTGGAAGCGCTTGTTCCAGTAGTCCTCGCGCGCGATGAACACCGGCATGCAGTTGATCATCGCGCAGCCGGCCTCGAGGATCTGCTCGACGTACCACTTCGTCGCCATCTCCGAACCGACCGGGAGATAGTTGACGACGACGTCGGTCTTCGTCTCCTTGAGGATGCCGACGATGTCGTCGGTCGGGCCGTCAGCCTTCTCGACGACCTCGGACAGATACTTGCCGATGCCGTCGTGCGTCATGCCGCGCGAGACCTTGATGCCGGTCTTCGGCACGTCGGCGAACTTGATCGTGTCGTTCGGGTGCGCCCACATCGCGTCGGCGAGGTCCTCGCCGACCTTGCCCTTGACGACGTCGAAGGCGGCCGTGAACTCGATGTCGCGGATGTGGTACCCGCCGAGGTTCACGTGCATGAGTCCGGGGACGAACTGGTCTTCGGCGGCGTCCTTGTAGTACGTCGTCCCCTGAAGCAGGGAGTTGGCGCAGTTCCCGACGCCGATGATCGCGACGCGCACCTTGCCGTCGTCGAGGCGCGCGTGGCCGTTCGAACTACCGTTGGTCGACATTGGATCCTCCGAGTTGCTTTCTGACGTACAGGATGCGCTGCAGAACGGTGAGCCAGGCGGTGGCGGCGAGCAGGACGATTGCCCATTGCAGACCGCCCCAGGGAGCGAGAACGAGGCCCGCGGTGATGACGACGACCCGCTCCGCACGGGAGCCGAGGCCGACGTCGCCGCGCAGGCCGAGCGCCTCCGCCTTCGCGCGGGCGTACGGGACGAGGAACGAGCCGGCGACGGCCGCGACCGTGAAGACGACCGCGGTGTCGTTGCCCTGACGCGCGAAGACGAGAGCGATGGCAGCGAGCATCGCGCCTTCGCCGACGCGGTCGGTGGTCGAGTCGAGGAATGCGCCGAACGGCGTCGTCTTGCCGCCGGCTCTCGCCAGTGCGCCATCCAGGATGTCGAGGACGGAGCCGACGACGAACACGCCGGCCCCGAGCCAGTAGAAGAGGAGCTTGTTGCGGTCCTCGAAGGGGACGAGCACCGCGGCGGCGAGGCACAGCGAGACGCCGGTCGCGGTCAGCGCGTTCGGCGTGATGCGCGTGCGGGCGAGGCCGCTCACCGAGCGGCTGGCCAGGCTGCGCGCGCCGCTGGTGTAGCTCTCCTTGACGCGGCTGGGAGCGGATTCCAATCGCAAACTTGCTATGTGCCGACTATAGCAGGTTTGCGATGAGGGCTCTCGCGCGCGGGGCGTCGCTCTGCGACGGCCTCCAGACGGCGACGACGAGCGCGACCCCGATCCCGGCCACCACGTCGAGCAGGAAGTGGTTGGCGGTGGCGAGGACGCAGAACCAGACCCAGGCCGGCCACAGCGCCCAGACCGCCTTCACCCACCAGCGGCGCGAGAGCGTGACGAGGTAGACGCCGACGATGAGCGCGTCGGCCGCGTGCAGGCTCGGCATGGCCGCGTACGGGTTCGCGAGGGCGGCCAGCGCGCCGTTCGAGTGGTTGACGCCGTCCTGGAAGTACGTGGTGAACATCCACGGCGGCGCCGTCGGCCAGAAGACGTAGCCGAAGAGCCCGATCACGTTCGCGAGGAGCACCGTGTTCCGGAAGGCCCTGAAGCGCTCGTGATGCCGGATGTAGACGTAGAGGAGCGCGAGCCCGACGACGGTGAACTCCGAGTTCCAGTACGTCCAGGCGGTCGCGGTCAGCAGCCAGTGGGACGAGTTGACGATCTGCTGGGTCGTCGTCTCGAGGAGGCGGTGCGTCGTCCGCTGCTCGAAGGTGAGCACCCGCCAGCCGTTCCAGAAGGCCTGGGCCGGGTTGCGGTCGGCAAGGCTGCGCGCCGCGAAGTACGCGACGTAGAAGCCGAACCAGATCGCGAGCTGACGCCCGAAATCGGTCCAACCCCGCGGGAGTACCCGCCGTCCAGCTGCGACGACTGCGGTCACAGAGGGAGTCTAGACCGGCCGCGTCCCTCTGCGCGACAGATTTTTAGAGGATTTTGGACAGAAATTGCTTCGTGCGCTCCTGTTCGGGCGCCTCGAAGAAGTGTTCTGGGGTGCCTTCCTCGATGATCACGCCTTCGTCCATCATCACGACGCGGTCGGCGGCCTCCCGGGCGAAGCCCATCTCGTGGGTGACGACGATCATCGTCATCCCCTCGTGGGCGAGCTCCTCCATGACGGTCAGCACCTCGCCCGTCACCTCGGGGTCGAGAGCGCTCGTCGGCTCGTCGAAGAGGATGAGCGCCGGCTTCATCGCCAGCGAGCGGGCGATTGCGACCCGCTGCTGCTGGCCCCCCGAGAGCTTCCCCGGGTAGGTGCCGGTCTTGTCCGCCAGGCCGACCCGCGTGAGGAGGCGAACGCCCTCTTCGGTCGCCTGCTCCGTCGACTGACCGAGGACATGGACGGGCGCCTCGATGACGTTCTCGAGCGCGGTCTTGTGCGGGAAGAGGTTGAAGCGCTGGAAGACCATTCCGATCTGCGTCCGCTGGCGGGCGACGTTCTTCTCGGAGTCCTCGACGAGCTTGTCGCCCTTCTGGCGGTAGCCGATCAGGTGGCCGTTCACCGTGATGCGGCCGCCGTCGACCTTCTCCAGGTGGTTGATGCAGCGGATGAACGTCGTCTTGCCGGAGCCGGACGGGCCGATGATGCAGACGGTCTCGCGCTGGCTGACGTCGAGCGAGACGCCCTTCAGCACCTCGAGCCGCCCGAAGTGCTTGTGCACGTCCTCCGCTCGCATCACGACGTCGTTCATCGCGTGCTCCGCCATGCGGACACGGGATTCCACACTGCCTGGACGCGCTCGATGAACGAGAGCTCCTCACCGCGCTCGCTGGCCGCCAGCTTGCGCTCGATCGCCGCCTGGATGAACGTCCACACGGTCGTGAGCACGAGGTACCAGAACGCGACGCCCATGAAGTACTCGACGGGCTGGAACGAGTTCGAGTAGCCGATCTCCGCGTCGGCGAACATCTCGTACACACCGATCGCAAAGAGCAGCGACGTGTTCTTCAGCATGTTGTTGAACTCGTTGCCGAGCGGCGGGATGATCACGCGCGCCGCCTGCGGCAGCACGATGCGGCGCATGGCGAGGCCGTACCCCATGCCGAGCGACTTCGCGGCTTCCATCTGGCCCTTGTCGATCGAGTCGATGCCGGCGCGGACGATCTCGCGCATGTACGCGCCTTCGTTGATGCCGAGGGCGAGGATGCCGCCGACGATCGCGCCGTCGAGACTGAACAGGCCGATGTTCAGCGAGTTCGGGATGAGCGTGAAGCCGAGCAACTCGTTCGCGCCGTAGTAGACGAAGAAGATCTGCACGAGCAGCGGCGTCCCGCGAAAGATCCAGACGTACACGCCGGAGATGAAGCGGAACGGCGCGGTCTTCGACATGCGCATGAGGGCTGCGGCGATGCCGAGGACGACGCCGATCACCTGCGCGATCACGGCCACGTACACCGTGCGGGTCAGTGCGAGGAAGAAGACGTGGTCTGGATGCGCGATGCGCACCCAGACCACGTGCCAGTCAACTGCAGCGAGCAACTACTTCAGCAGGCTCACTGCGTGGGTCATCCCCCACTTGGCGACGATCTTCTTCATCGTGCCGTTCGCGTACAGCGCGTTCAGCGCGCTCTGCGTTGCCGCCTTCAGCGGGTCGCCCTTGCGGATCGCGATCCCGATCGCGAGCGGGGCGATCGGCGAACCGGCGACCTGGAACGACTTGTCCTTCAGGGAGTAGTACACGGCGACGGGCGAGTCGCCGAAGTACGCGTCGACGCGTCCGGCCTTCAGCGCGGAGGCCGCGTCGGTGTCCTTCGGGAACGTCTTGATGTTGATCGCCTTCTTGCCGGCCTTCACGAGTTTCGCCGACTGCGCGGCGAGGAAGTCGCGGTCCGTCGTCCCGGACTCGACCGAGACGTTCTTACCGGACAGGCTCGCGAGCGACGAGAGATTCTCGGGATTGCCCTTCTTGACCATGATCGACTGCCCGACCTTGAGGTAGTCGACGAAGTCGACCTGCTTCCGGCGATCGGGGGTGTCGTTCATGCCGCTGATCACGGCGTCGCACTTCTTCGCCTTCAGCGCCGCGATGATCGAGTCGAAGGTCGTGTTCTTGAACGATGCCGAGACGCCCATCTGCTTGGCGACGGCGGTACCGATGTCGATGTCCGAGCCGATCGGATTCGTCGAGCCCGTGGGGATCGATTCCTCCGGCGGGTACGTCGCGTCGGTGCAGAAGACGATCTTCCCGGCCGACTTGATCGCCGCCGGCGGGGTGACCGCTGCTGCGGCGACCGCGGCGACGGCGAGCGCCGTCGCGAACGCGCCTGCAACGGCAATGGTGCGCTTCCCTGTCATGCCTCTCCTTTTGCCTGGTCTCAGAGGAGAGACTTTACGCCGGTTCAACCGCCGATGTACGACATCTCGACCTTCGGCAGCGACGCCGTCTCCGAGGTGCGGAGCTCGGAGTAGCGGTCGGTGCGCTTCGTCCAGATGTCGCGGAGGGTCTGTCCCAGGTCCTCGTTCGGTCGCGCCGGCGCGGAGCGGAGCGCGCAGGTCGTGGCCGCGCAGCGCGAAGAGGCACGTGTACAGGCTTCCCTCGGCCGAGAGCCGCGCGCGCGAGCAGCCGCCGCAGAACGGCTTCGTGACGGAGGCGATGACGCCGATCTCGCCGGCGCCGTCCGCGTAGCGCCAGCGCAGGGAGGTGGAGTCGGGACTGTCCGGCTTCGACGGGCTCGAGCGGCCAGCGCGCGCCGATGCGCTGCACGATCTCGTCGGCGGAGACGACGTCGTCGAGGCGCCAGCCGTTCGTGTGGCCGACGTCCATGTACTCGATGAAGCGCAGCACGTGGCCCGTGCCGCGGAAGCGCTCGGCGAGCGCGACGATGCCGTCGTCGTTGACGCCGCGCTTGACGACCGCGTTGATCTTCACCGGCAGGCCGGCGGCCGCCGCTGCGTCGATCCCTTCGAGCACGCGGTCGACGGGGAAGTCGACGTCGTTCAGCGCGCGGAACTGCGCGTCGTCGACGGAGTCGAGGCTGACGGTGACGCGGGAGAGGCCCGCGTCGGCGAGCGCCTGCGCCTTCTGCGGGAGGAGCGCGCCGTTCGTCGTCAGCGCGAGCTCGAGATCGGGGATCGCGGCGAGCTGCGCGACGAGCCGCTCGACGTCGCGGCGCACGAGCGGCTCGCCGCCGGTGAGTCGGACGGTGCGAACGCCGAGCTGCGCGAAGACGCCGACGACGCGCGCGATCTCCTCGAAGCTCAGGAGCTCGGCGCGGTCGAGGAAGGAGTAGTCGCGGCCGAAGACCTCCTTCGGCATGCAGTAGACGCAGCGGAAGTTGCAGCGGTCGGTGATCGACACGCGCAGCGTCTCGAGCGGCCGGCCGAGTCTGTCGGTCAGCGGCTCGGTCACGTCACCGCCGCCAGCTCGCGGTCTGCAGGCAGGTCGATGCCCGCGGCCTTGTACGCGTCGGGCTGGTCGAGCGTCTCGTGCTCGAGCAGCGCGTGCGCGAGCGAGTCGAGCTTGTCGCGGTTGTCGCGCAGCAGCTCCAGCACTTCGGTGCGCGCGCCGGCGACGATCGTCCGCACCTGCTCGTCGATCATGCGCTGCGTCTCCTCGGAGATGCCGGACGCGCCGGGAAGCAGCGGGCCTTGTCCGTCCTGCGGGATGACGGTGACCGTCCCGACCTTCTCGTCCATGCCCCAGCGGCCGACCATCCCGCGCGCGATCTGCGTCAGCTGCTGGAAGTCCGACTCGGCGCCCGTCGTCAGATCGCCGAACACGACCTCCTCGGCAGAGCGCCCGCCGAGCGCGACCTTGATCTTCGCCATCAGCTCGTCGCGCGAGTAGTTGTAGCGATCCGCGTCGGGCGCCGAGAACGTCACGCCGAGCGCGAGGCCGCGCGGGATGATCGAGATCTTCCGCACCGGGTCGGCGCCGGGCGTGAGCATGCCGACGAGCGCATGCCCGCCCTCGTGATACGCGGTGCGGCGCTTGTCCTCCTTGCTCATCAGCACCTTGCGCTCCGCGCCGAGCACGATCTTCTCGAGCGCGTCGGTGAAGTCCGCCTCCATCACCTTGTCGTGCCCGCGGCGCGCGGCGAGGAGCGCGGCCTCGTTCACGAGGTTCGCGAGGTCGGCACCGACCATGCCCGGCGTCGTCGCCGCGAGTCCGGCGAGGTCGACGTCGTCGCCGAGCGGGACGCTGCGCGTGTGCACGCGCAGGATCGCTTCGCGCCCGTTGCGGTCGGGCGGGCTGACCGTCGACGCGCCGGTCGAAGCGGCCGGGCCGCAGCAGCGCCGCGTCGAGCACGTCGGGCCGGTTCGTCGCGGCGATGACGATGACGCCGGTCGACGAGTCGAAGCCGTCCATCTCGGTGAGGATCTGGTTGAGCGTCTGTTCGCGCTCGTCGTTGCCGCCGCTGAAGCCGGCGACGCCCGACGTGCGCGAGCGGCCGATCGCGTCGAGCTCGTCGATGAAGATGATCGACGGCGCGGCTTCCTTCGCCTTCGTGAAGAGGTCGCGCACGCGCGACGCGCCGACGCCGACGATCGCCTCGACGAACTCGGACGCCGCCATGGAGAAGAACGGTACGTTCGCCTCGCCGGCGACCGCGCGCGCGAGCAGCGTCTTACCGGTGCCCGGCTGGCCGCTGAGGAGAACGCCGTGCGGGATGCGCGCACCGAGCTTGCGGTACTTCTCCGGGTCCTTGAGGAAGTCGACGACCTCGGAGAGCTCCTCCTTCGCCTCGTCGATGCCGGCGACGTCCTTGAAGGTGACCTTGTCGCCGCCCGGCTCGTACTGGCGCGCGCTCGAGCGGCCGAACTGGCCGAGCACGCTCTGCATGCTCGCGCCGCGCCGCATCGCGTAAGTAGATCAGGCCGATGAAGAGCAGCGTCGGGCCGAAGCCGACGAGGAGGTTCTCCCACCACGGCGCGCCGGTGTCGAGCGGCTTCGCGTTGACGACGACGCCCTTCTTCTGCAGGAGCGACGAGAGCGCGTCCGTGTTCGCGAACGCCGGGATCTCCGTCTGGAACTGCGTCGTCTTCTTCGAGCCGGCGTAGCTCTCGGAGACGGTGAACGTTCCCTGCACCGCGGTGCCCTTCGACGTGATCGCCGCGACGTGCCCGTCCGCACCTGCTGGAGGAAGAACGGGCTGTACGGCACGCGGACGCGCGGCGGGCGCTTTCGTCGCGCGCGACGCCGCGTAGAAGTTGATGAAGAGGAGGACGGCGACCCAGCCGATCCACCAGCCGACGCGGATGCGCGGCCGTTGCGGGGTCTTCGGCAGGCGCGGCCCGCGCGCCGGGTCGGTGCTCACGTCCGAATAAGCCACTAGCGGCCGGCCCAGACCTTGACCAGTTCGACGATCGTGGCCGCGGCGAGGCCCATGTCCTCGACGCAGATCCACTCTCGCTCGCTGTGCGCGTCCTGCCCGCCGGTGTAGATGTTCGGCGTCGGCAGGCCCATCTCGGTGAGCGCGGAGCCGTCGGTGCCGCCGCGGATCGCCGTCCGCCTCGGCTCGAATCCGATGCGGCGCACGGCCTCCTCGAGGTTCTCGACGATCTCGGGATGGCGCTCGAGCGTCGCGCGCATGTTCCGGTACTGGATGCGCGACTCGACCTCGATCGAGCAGCGCGGGTCCTCGGCCGCGACGTCGTGCGCGATCGAGGTCAGGAACTCGACGTTGCGGTCGAGCAGCTCGTCGTCGAAGTCGCGCACGATGAAGCGGAGCTCGACCTCGGTCGAGTCGCCGTTGACGAGCACCGGGTGGATGTAGCCCTCGCGGTCGGAGGTCGTCTCCGGCGAGAGGCGATCCTGCGGCAGCCGCTCGACGATGCGCGCGGCGAGCTTGATCGCGTTCACGAGCTCGCCCTTCGCGAGACCGGGATGGATCGAGCGGCCGCGGACGTGCATGCGCACCTGCGCGCCGGAGAACGTCTCCTCCTGGATCTCGCCGATCGTCGAACCGTCCAGCGTGTACGCGGCGTGCGCGCCGAACGTGTCGACGGGAAAGTGGATGACACCGCGGCCGATCTCCTCGTCGGGGTTGAACGCGACCTTGATCGTCCCGTGCGGCACCTCCGGGTGCGCGACGAGGTACGCGGTGGCGGCCATGATCTCGGCGGCGCCCGCCTTGTCGTCCGCGCCGAGCAGCGTCGTCCCGTCGGTGGTGATCAGCTCGTGGCCGACGTGCGAGGCGAGCTGCGGCGACTCCGCGGGCCGGATCACGTTGCCCGAGCTGCCGAGCACGACGTCGCCGCCCTCGTAGCGGATGCGCTGCGGGTTGACGTTCGCGCCCGTCACCTCGCGCGCGGTGTCGACGTGCGCGAAGAACGCGATCGTCGGGACGTCGTGGTCGACCGTCGCCGGAATCGTGGCGGTGACGTAGCCGTGCTCGTCGATCTCGGCATCGGTCGCGCCGAGCTCGCGGAGCTCGTCGAGCAGGAGCCGGAGCAGGTCGAGCTGCTTCGCGGTGCTCGGGTAGCTCTCCGAGTCCTCGTCCGACTGGGTGTCGATGCGGACGTAGCGGAGGAGCCGTTCTGCGGCGTCCTCGGCAAGCTGGGCGGCGAGCTCCACGTGGCTGAGTCTACGGTTGCGCACATGCGTGGGCGCCTCGTCCAGCTCTATCTCGGGCTCATCCTGTACGGGTTCAGCGCCTCGCTGCTCGTGCTCTCCGGTCTCGGGCTCAGTCCGTGGGACGTCCTCCACCAGGGCCTCGCGAAGCACACGAATCTCGCGATCGGCACGTGGAGCATCCTCGTCGGGCTCGTCGTTCTGCTGCTCTGGATCCCGCTGCGGGAGCGGCCGGGAATCGGAACGGTCAGCAACGTCATCTTCATCGGCGGGACGATGGACGTCGTGCTCGCGCACCTGTCGCCGCCGCACGATCTGACCGTGCGGATCGTCTGCCTCGTCGCCGGCGTCTTCCTGAACGGCGTCGCGACGGGGGCGTACATCGGCGCCGGCCTCGGGCCAGGGCCGCGCGACGGGCTGATGACCGGGCTCGCGAGGCGCGGGCACTCGATCCGTGTCGTGCGGACGTCGCTCGAGGTCAGCGTGGTCGTCATCGGCTGGCTGCTCGGCGGCACCGTCGGCGTCGGCACCGTCGCGTACGCGGTCTGCATCGGGCCGCTCGCGCACGTGTTCGTCCCGTTCTTCACGCGCGATCGCGTGCCGGCGCCGGTGCTCGAAGGCAATTGATCGCCGTCGGCCTCGCGCTGCTCTCCGCCGTGCTCTTCGGCGGGATGAGCGTCGCGCTCCGCTTCGCGCTCGACCGCGAGCGCGACGTCATGCTCGGGACGTTCGCGACGGTGTCCACGGCGCTCGTCGTCGCGCTCGCGTGGGCCGCGGCCGAGGCGCCGTCGCGCGGCGTGCACGCGAGCGCTGCGTGGCCGTTCGCGCTCGCAGGGCTGTTGCAGCCGGGAGTGGGGCAGCTCTTCGCGACGCTCGCGATCCGCGAGACCGGCTCGTCGCGCGCGTCGATGGTGTTCGGCACGGCGCCGCTCGTGGCGGTGGCGATCGCGCTCGTGTTCCTCGGCGAGCCGGCGAGCGTCCCGCTCATCGTCGGCGCCGTGCTGATCGTCGGGGGCAGCGTGGAGCTCGCGCGCGAGCGCGACCGGCCCGCGCATCTGCGGCGGATCGGGCTCGTGTACGCGTTCGTCACGGTCGTGTTGTTCGCGCGCGCGACAACCTCGTCCGCTGGCTGTCGAAGAGCACGAGCGCGCCGCCGGCCGTGACCGCGTCCGCCGCGCTCCTCGGCGGCCTCGCGCTGCTCACGGTCGTCGCCCGGCCGCGGCTCTCGAGGCGCGCGCTCCCGTTCGTGCCGGCCGGGATCTGCTTCGGGCTCTCGTACGTCGCCCTCTTCGAGGCGTTCTACCGCGGGCGGGTCAGCATCGTGTCGCCCGCTCGTCGCCACCGAGTCGCTCGTCGGCGTCGGGCTCTCGGCGCTGCTCCTCCGGAAGACCGAGCTCGTCGGCCGCCGCCTGGTCATCGGCGCCGCCTTCATCGTCGCCGGCGGCGCTCTCATCGGCGCATTTCGGTAACGAACCCGTAGAGGTACCTGGTACCGGCCGCCCCGGCGACCCAAAAACCCCTGCTCAGCCGCAAAAGGCCGGTACTAAGTACCCGCCTGAAGGTGTTACGGCTTCGTCACGGGCGGGTATGCCTCAAAATCTGATATACAGAGGCTCAGATTTTCTCACAGGAGGCATAAACCAGCATGGCGAAGACAATCGGTATCGACCTGGGCACGACCAACTCGTGCATGGCCGTCCTCGAGGGCGGCGAGCCCACGGTCATCCCGAACGCGGAGGGCGGGCGCACCACGCCGTCCGTCGTCGCGTTCACGAAGGACGGCCAGCGGCTCGTCGGCGCTCCCGGCGCGGCGGCAGCAGGTCACGAACCCGACCAACACGATCTCCTCGATCAAGCGCTTCATGGGGCGCAAGTTCGACGAGGTGTCGGAGGAGATGAAGATCGTCCCGTACGAGGTCGACAAGGGCCCGAACGGCGACGTGCGCGTCAAGGCGGAGGACACGGAGTACGCCCCGCAGGAGATCAGCGCGATGATCCTCCAGAAGCTCAAGGCCGACGCCGAGGCGTATCTCGGCGAGCCCGTGGCGGACGCGGTCATCACCGTCCCCGCGTACTTCAACAACGCACAGCGCGAGGCGACGAAGGACGCCGGCAAGATCGCCGGCCTCAACGTGCTGCGCATCATCAACGAGCCGACCGCGGCAGCGCTCGCGTACGGCCTCGACAAGGAAGGCGCCGACCAGACCATCCTCGTCTTCGACCTCGGCGGCGGCACGTTCGACGTGTCGGTGCTCGAGCTCGGCGACGGCGTCTTCGAGGTGAAGTCGACCGCGGGTGACAACCACCTCGGCGGCGACAACTTCGACAAGGCGGTCGTCGACTGGATGGTCGCCGAGTTCAAGAAGGACCAGGGCATCGACCTCGCGCAGGACCGCATGGCGCTCCAGCGTCTGTACGAGGCGGCGGAGAAGGCGAAGATCGAGCTGTCGTCGACGATGACGACGCAGATCAACCTCCCGTTCGTCACCGCGACGCAGGACGGGCCGAAGCACCTCGACCTGCAGCTCACGCGCGCGAAGCTCGAGGAGATCACCGCCGACCTGCTCGGCCGCACCGTCGGCCCGACGAAGCAGGCGCTGCACCGACGCGGGCCTCGACTCGTCGAAGATCGACCACGTCGTCCTCGTCGGCGGCATGACGCGCATGCCCGCGGTGCAGGCGAAGGTCAAGGAGATCGTCGGCAAGGACCCGCACAAGGGCGTCAACCCGGACGAGGTCGTCGCCGTCGGCGCCGCGCTGCAGGCCGGCGTGCTCAAGGGCGAGGTGAAGGACATCCTCCTCCTCGACGTCACGCCGCTGTCGCTCGGCATCGAGACCAAGGGCGGCGTCATGACGAAGCTCATCGAGCGCAACACGACGATCCCGACGAAGAAGTCGGAGACGTTCACGACGGCTGAGGACAACCAGCCCTCCGTCGAGGTGCACGTGCTCCAGGGCGAGTCGGAGATGGCCGCGTACAACAAGACGCTCGGCAAGTTCCAGCTCGTCGGCATCCCGCCGGCGCCGCGGGGCATGCCGCAGGTCGAGGTCACGTTCGACATCGACGCGAACGGGATCATCAACGTCTCGGCGAAGGACCTCGGCACGGGGAACGTCCAGCAGATCCGCATCGAGGGCGGCTCCGGCCTGTCCGAGGACGAGGTGAAGCGGATGATCAACGAGGCCGAGACGCACGCCGACGAGGCGCACCGGCTGAAGGAAGCCGCCGACACGAAGAACATGGCGGAGACGCTCGCGTACCAGACCGAGCGCTCGCTCAAGGAGCACCGCGACAAGCTCGAAGAGTCCGAGGCCTCGACGATCGAGGGCCGGGTCATGGAGCTGCGCCAGGCGCTCGAGGGCGACGACCTCGCCGACATCCGCGCGAAGGCGGAGGCGCTGCAGGAGTCCTCGCACAAGCTCGCCGAGGCGGTCTATGCCCAGGCGACCGCGCAGCAACAGCAGTCCGCCGGCGGCAACGGCTCGACGACCGCTGACGAGGAGGTCGTCGAGGACGCCGAGTACGAAGACGTGACCAATGACTGACGAGCACGTCGAGCAGGAGCAGGAGCAGCAGCAGGAGGAGCAGGAGGTCGTCGACGACCGCCTGCTCCGCCTCGCCGCCGACTTCGACAACTACAAGAAGCGCGCGGCGCGCGAGCGGGCCGAGTACGTCGCGCTCGCGAACGAGCGGCTGGTCAAGGAGCTCCTCCCGATCCTCGACGATCTCGAGCGTGCACTGAACGCGGCCGAGGAGCACGAGGAGGCGCAGCTCGAGGAGGGCGTGCGCCTCGTCCACCGCTCGCTCGCGTCATTGCTCGAGCGGCAGGGCGTGAAGGAGATCGCCACCGCCGGCAAGTTCGACCCGCACGTGCACGAGGCGCTGCTCGCGCAGCCGTCCGACGAGGCGGAGCAGGGCGACGTGCTCGACGTCATTCAGAAGGGCTACAAGCTGGGCGACCGCGTCGTGCGTCCGGCACGGGTGATCGTCGCGGAATGACGAACCCGTACGACACGCTCGGCGTGAAGAAGGGCGCCACCGACGACGAGATCAAGAAGGCGTACCGCCGGCTCGCGCGCGAGCATCATCCGGACGCGAACGCGGGCAACAAGGAGTCGGAGGAGCGCTTCAAGGAGGTGCAGGGCGCGTACGACGTGCTCTCCGATCCGGAGAAGCGCAAGCAGTACGACCGCTTCGGCTCGCAGAACGGGCGGCCCGGTCCGGCCGGCGGCCCGAACGTCGACTTCGGCAACTTCGACTTCGGCGACATCGGCGACATCTTCGGCGGGATGTTCGGCGGCGGCGGCGGGACGCGTGCTCGCACGCGTACGGCGCGCCAGCCGATCCGCGGACGCGACGTCGAGGCCGAGGTGCATCTCTCGTTCGAGGACTCGCTCCGCGGCGCCGATGCGAAGGTGCCCGTCGAGATGATGGCCGCCTGCCGCGAGTGCGCCGGCACGGGCGCGCGTCCCGGCACCGCTCCGGTCATCTGCCCCGAGTGCAACGGGCGCGGCGTGAAGACGGAGAGCCAGGGGCTCTTCGCGCTGTCGCAGCCGTGCCCGCGCTGCCGCGGCAACGGCACCGTCATCGAGCAGCCGTGCCCGAAGTGCCAGGGCACCGGGCGCGAGCGCCGCATCAAGACGTACACGGTGAAGATCAAGCCCGGCGTCAAGGACGGCACGCGCATCAAGCTGAAGGGCAAGGGCGAGCCGGGCGAGAACGGCGGGCCGGCCGGCGACCTCATCGTCGTGACGCGTGTCGCGTAGTCGCCGACGTACGAGCGGCGCGGCGACGACCTCGTCGTCCAGGTGCCTGTGTCGTACGCGACCGCGAGGCTCGGCGGCTCGGTCGAGGCGCCGACGCCGGACGGCCCCGTGTCGCTGAAGATCCCCGCCGGCTCCGAGGACGGCAAGCTGCTGCGCATCAAGGGCCGCGGCGCGCCGAAGCTGAACGGCTCCGGCAAGGGCGACGTGCTCGCGCGCGTCCGCATCCAGGTGCCGAAGCGCGTCAACAAGAAGGAGCGCGAGCTCCTCGAAGAGTTGAAGAAGGTTGGTGGCTGATGAAGGACGACCTGCTCAAGCAGGGACCGCGCGAAGCTCCCGAGCCGCTGACGGCGGAGGAGCGCACGAGTCACAAGGGGATGAAGACGGCCGGCGGCGGCATCGCCGCGGGCGGCATCGGCCTGGCGAAGGCGGGGTTCCTCGGCAAGTTCCTCATCTACCTGTTCCTCTGGAACGGCGTGCGCAGCGCGTTCCTCCTCGGCGGCTGGATCGGGATCATCCTGATCGCCGCCGCGATCGCCGCGTTCGTCTACTACAGAAAGCAGAGGCAGGCGGCAGCGTGATGAGCGACCGCGGCATGTACGCGATCAGCGTCGCGGCCGAGCTCGTCGGCATGCATCCGCAGACGCTGCGCCTGTACGAGACGAAGGGTCTCGTCCGCCCGCAGCGCACGCCCGGCGGCACGCGCCAGTACAGCGAAGCGGACGTCGAGCGGCTGCGCATCATCCAGCGGCTCACGACCGAGCTCGGGCTCAACCTCGCGGGCGTCGAGCTCGTGCTGCGGCTCGAGGACGAGCTGCGCAAGGCGCACGCGCAGATCGAACGGTTGCAGCGCGAGCGCGAAGCAGGACGTGCAGAACGTGCACAAGCAGTACCGCCGCGACCTCGTGCTCTATCGCGAGGAGCGACTACCCGAAAGAAGCGTAAATGGACTTCAACAAGCTCACCATCAAGTCGCAGGAAGCGGTCGCCGCCGCACAGGAGCTGGCGCGCCGCAACGGGCAATCCCGAGCTCTACCCCGAGCACCTCGTTATCGCGCTTCTCGACCAGGAGCTGCCGCGCGAGCTCGTCCCCGACGCCGACGCGCTGCGCGCGCACGCCGAGGCCACCTTGGCCGCGAAGCCTCGCATCGAGGGCGCGCAGCAGCAGCCGACCGTGTCGGCGCAGCTCTCGCGCGTCCTCGACAAGGCGTTGGACGAGGCGAAGCGCATGCAGGACGACTACGTGTCGACCGAGCATCTGCTGCTCGCGCTCGACGTCGTCCCGCGCGACCAGCTCGAGGCGAAGATCAAGGCGGTGCGCGGCGGCCAGCGCGTCACCTCGCAGGATCCGGAGGGCACGTACCAGGCGCTCTCGAAGTTCGGCCGCGACCTGACCGAGGCGGCGGAGCAGGGCAAGCTCGACCCGGTCATCGGGCGCGACGAGGAGATCCGCCGCGTCATCCAGGTGCTCTCGCGCCGCACGAAGAACAACCCGGTGCTGATCGGCGAGCCGGGCACGGGCAAGACCGCGATCGTCGAAGGGCTCGCGCAGCGCATCGTCGACGGCGACGTCCCCGAAGGCCTGAAGGGCAAGCGCGTGTGGTCGCTCGACATCGGCGCGCTCCTCGCAGGCGCGAAGTACCGCGGCGAGTTCGAGGAGCGGCTGAAGGCCGTCCTCAACGAGATCAAGACGGCGGAGGGCAACCTCATCCTCTTCATCGACGAGCTGCACACGATCGTCGGCGCGGGCGCAGCCGAAGGCGCGGTCGACGCGGCGAACATGCTGAAGCCCATGCTCGCGCGCGGCGAGTTGCGCTGCATCGGCGCGACGACGCTCGACGAGTACCGCAAGCACATCGAGAAGGACGCGGCGCTCGAGCGGCGCTTCCAGCCGGTCTTCGTCGGCGAGCCGTCGGTGGCCGACACGATCGCGATCCTCCGCGGCCTGAAGGAGACGTACGAGTCGCACCACGGCGTGCGCATCCGCGACGCTGCGCTCGTCGCCGCCGCGGTGCTTTCGCATCGCTACATCTCCGACCGCTTCCTTCCCGACAAGGCGATCGACCTCGTCGACGAGGCCGCGTCGCGCCTGCGCATGGAGATCGACTCCTCGCCGGTCGAGCTGGACGAGGCCGAGCGGCGCGTGCGCCAGCTCGAGATCGAGCTCGCCGCGATGAAGAAGGAGTCGAAGGACGTGCGCGAGCCGATCGAGCGCGAGCTCGCCGACGCGCAGGAGACGCGCGACGCGCTGGCCGCGCGCTGGGCGCAGGAGAAGGCCGCGCTCGAGCGCGTGAAGGAGATCACGAAGCGCATCGACGAGCTGAAGCGCGAGGCCGAGCGCGAGGAGCGCGCCGGCAACCTCCAGCGCGTCGCCGAGATCCGCTACGGCGAGCTGCCGCAGCTGGAGAAGGAGCTCGCAGAGCGCGACACGCTTCAGTCGACCGCAATGGTGAAGGAAGAGGTCGACGAGGACGACATCGCCGCGGTCGTCGCGCGCTGGACGGGGATTCCGGTCGCGCGGCTGCTCGAGGGCGAGACGGAGAAGCTCATCCACATGGAGGAGCGGCTCCATCGCCGCGTCGTCGGCCAGGACGAGGCGGTCGAGGCGGTCGCGAACGCGCTGCGACGCGCACGCACCGGGCTGCAGGACCCGAACCGGCCGATCGGCTCGTTCGTCTTCCTCGGCCCGACCGGCGTCGGCAAGACCGAGCTCGCCCGCGCGCTCGCGGAGTTCATGTTCGACGACGAGCGCGCGATGGTGCGGCTCGACATGTCGGAGTACCAGGAGCGGCACACGGTCGCGCGCCTCGTCGGCGCGCCGCCCGGCTACGTCGGATACGAAGAGGGCGGCCAGCTCACCGAGGCGGTGCGGCGGCGCCCGTACTCCGTCGTCCTGCTCGACGAGATCGAGAAGGCGCACCCGGAGGTGTTCGACGTGCTGCTGCAGGTGCTCGACGACGGCCGCCTGACCGACGGGCAGGGCCGCACGGTCGACTTCCGCAACACCGTGCTGATCATGACGTCGAACATCCGCAGCATCGACGAGATGCGCGAACGGTTCCGTCCGGAGTTCCTCAACCGGATCGACGAGATCGTCGTCTTCTACGCGCTCTCGCGTGAGCAGATCGCCGTGATCGTCGAGCACCAGCTCGAGCGCCTGCGCGAACGGCTGGGCGAGCGTGGAATCCGTCTCGAGCTGACCGACGCCGCGAAGGAGGCGCTCGCCGAGGCCGGATGGGATCCGGCGTACGGCGCGCGGCCGCTGAAGCGTGCGATCCAGCGGCTCGTCGAGAACCCGCTCGCGTTGCGGCTGCTCGAGGGCGATTTCGCCGACGGCGACACGATCCGCGTCGACGCGCGCGAGGGCGAGATCGTCTTCGAGCGCGTCGGCAACGAAGCCGTAACCGCGGTTTAAGAAACCGTTCATGAGCTTCCCGTGAATCTCTCGGTTGTCAATCCGAGGAGGAATCGTGAGGAAGCTCGTCACAGTCGTACTGGGAGGCGTCGTCGCTGCATTGGCAGTGACCGCGTTCGCCGGCGCCGCGCCGCGCGCGAACCCGATCATGGCCGCAACGAAGTTGACCGCGAAGGAAGAGGTTCCGAAGCAGGTCGTCAAGAACACGAAGGCGAAGGGCTCGTTCACGATCGACATCACGGGAACGAAGGCGACGTTCGACCTGAAGTTCTCCGGGCTCACCGGCCCGGCGACCGCCGCGCACATCCACCTCGGCGGCATGGGCAAGGCCGGCAACGTCGTCGTGCCGCTGTGCGGCCCGTGCAAGAGCCCGGTGATGGCGAAGGTCACGTTCCCGGCCTCGCTGCTGAAGGATCTGAAGACGCACAAGCTGTACGTGAACGTCCATACGGCGAAGAACCCGAACGGCGAGATTCGGGGGCAGCTGTCGGAGGGCTAGGCTCCGTCGCGTGCTGATCGTCGCCGCGACCGAGCGCGAGCTCGCCCACGTGCGTCGCTTCGAGACGTTCGTGTGCGGCATCGGGCCGGTCGAGGCTGCCGCGCAGACCGCACGCGCTCTCGCCGAGCGCACGCCGGACGCGGTGCTTCACATCGGGATTGCAGGGGCTCGAGCGATCGAGCCCCTGTCTCTCGTTCTCGGCTCGGAGGCCGTGTACGAGGATGCGCTCGGCCCGCTCGTCGCTTCGCGGGTCGCGCCGGACGGCGCACTGCTTGCGCGTCTGCGTGCCGCGCTGCCTGAGGCGCACGTCGTGCCGATCGGGACGAGCGCGCATGTCGGCGGCGCGCGCGAGTGCGAGGTCGAGGCGATGGAGGGATTCGGCGTCCTGCGCGTGTGCGAGCTCGCAGGCGTTCCCGCCGTCGAGCTCCGTGCGATCTCGAACGCGGTCGACGAGCCCGATCGCACGAAGTGGCGCTTCGACGAGGCGTTCGAGCTGCTCGGTGCGACCGCTAGATCGACTCGACGTCGTCTAGGAACTCGGCGTTGCCGTGCTTCGCCGGCGCGCCGTACGCGAAGAACGTGATCTCTTCGTCGGTCTCGTTGCGCGCCTGCATCGCCGTGCCGATGTGGACGACGACGACGCCGCCGGGCTCGACGTCGACCCGCTCGGGCGGCTCGCCGAGGAGCATCGTCAGCGTGCCGACGACCGGGACGAAGACCTCTTCCTGGTCGGGGTCGGAATGCCGCTTGCCGCGCACGTGCGCGGGATAGCGCCACATGCGCGCGCGTGACTCCGTCATCGAGGCCGCATCGGTGATCGATGCGGTGTGCCGCGGAGCCTGGCCTTCGTGGCCCGGCCGTTCATCCCAGGCGAGATCGCCCCGCTGCACGACGTCGTAGCCCATGGGGCGACGATACCCTCCGGCGCGTGGCCACGTCGCGTCCTCTCGCTCTCCCGCCTGCGGAGCGCACCGTCGGCCAGCTCGTCGCCGAGTCGGTCCGCTTCTACGGCGACAACTTCCGCCGCTGCCTCGGGGTCGGCGTGGCGCCGGCTGCGCTCGCGGTCCTCACGCCGCACGTCTCGCGAACGCTCGGCATCATCCTCGCCCCGACGCTGTACGGCGCGCTCCTGAGCGCGTCGTTCGTCTACGCGTCGATGCTCGTCCTCGACGCGCGTCCGGATCGCCGGCGCTTGCTCTCGGCGTGGATCGCCGGCTGGCTCGTGTTCGCGCCCGTGCCGTTCTTCGTCCTCGCATTCATCCTGCCCGCGCTCGCGTGGCTCGCCGTGGTCGGGCTCGTCGTCCCCGCGCTCGTCGTCGAGCCGCTCTCGCTCAAGGCGGGATTCGGCCGCGCCTGGCAGCTCGGCCGCGCCGACTTCGTGCACGCGCTCGGGACGCTCGCGACGCTCGCCATCGTCGTCTTCCTCACGCAGACGGTGCTCGTCTTCCTCCTGCGGGGCGCAGGCGGCGCGGCGCTCTCGACCGCGCTGTTCCTCGCGAACGTCGTCATGTCGCCGCTCCTCTTCGTCGGCGCGGTGCTGCTGTACCTGGATCAGGCCGCCCGGGTGAAGTAGGTTCACCGCATGCCCATCTACATCTTGCTCTCGAGCTTGTCGCAGCAGGGCGTGCAGACGCTCAAGTCGAACCCGGACCGCCTGCGTGAGGTGAACCGCGACGTCGAGGAGCTCGGCGCCAAGGTCCTGCACCAGTGGGCGACGCTCGGCGACTTCGACTTCGTCAACGTCGTCGAGGCGCCGGACACGGCGACGATCGCGCGTGTCTCGGTCGCGCTCGCCGCGCGCGGATCGACGCGGATCCAGACGCTGCCCGCGCTGACGATCGACGAGTTCGTCGCAGACGCTTTCCTAGTCACACCGGTGTCAGACACGAAGTTCGGTGTCTGACACCGGCGTCCATTCATTCGACCGCGACGCGCCGCACGGTCACGCCCCACGCCTTGCCCGAGGCGAAGAGCTCGTCCGGGTCGAGATCGGCAAGCCAGCCGAGGAAGTGCGACTCGGGCTCGTCCTCGGTCGAGCCGAACACGGCGGGGTAGACCTTCGCCTGCGGCGCGTCGGTGCGCTTGCCGCTCGCGATCTCGTCCGCGCGGCGCTCCGCCTCTTCGGAGGCGGGACCTTCCATGTACCCACGCGGCATAGTGGCACTGTGCCCGCCGCGCTCGCCGTCCGCAATCTGCAGAAGCGCTACGGCTCCGTCCAGGCGCTGAAGGGCGTCGATCTCGAGGTCGCCGAGGGAGAGCTCGTCGGCCTCCTCGGGCCGAACGGCGCCGGGAAGTCGACGCTCGTGAAGATCGCCGTCGGGCTCGTGCGGCCCTCGGGCGGCGAGGCTTCGATCGCAGGCGCCCGCGCCGGCTCGCGCGCCGCGCGCGCACAGCTCGGCTACCTCGCGGAGATGTTCCGCTTCCCCGGCTGGTACACGGCGGACGAGGTGCTCGAGCTGCACCAGCGGCTCGCCGGATCGCGCGGCGGGGAGGCCGAGCGCAAGCGGTTGCTCGAGCTCGTCGCGCTCGCGGACGCCGCCGGCAGGCGCGTCGACGGAATGTCGAAGGGCATGCAGCAGCGGCTCGGCGTCGCGCAGGCGCTCGTCGGCGAGCCGCGCATCCTCATGCTCGACGAGCCGACGTCCGCGCTCGATCCCGTCGGCCGCCGCACCGTGCGCCTGCTCCTCGAGGAGCTGCGCGGACGCGGCGTCTCCGTCCTCCTCAACTCGCACCTGCTCTCCGAGATCGAGCTCGTCTGCGACCGCGTCGCGATCCTTGCTCGGCGGCGAGCTCGTCGCCGCCGGTTCGCCGCACGATCTCTCCCGTCCGCGTGGCGTCGAGCTGGAGACGGACGAGGGCACCATCACGATCGAAGGTGCGCTGCGCGAGGACGCGCCGCGGCTCGTCGCGGAGGCGGTCGCGGCGGGGCGCAAGGTGTACGGCGTTCGCGTGCTCACGTCCACGCTCGAGGACGTCTATCTCGAAGCCGTCGGCGGAGAGACGTCGTGAGCTCGGTGCGCGTCATCGTCGGCTACGGCTTCCGCGAGGCCGTGCGCCGCAAGATGTTCGCCGTCGTCGTCGTCCTCACGGTCGCGTTCCTCTTCCTCTTCTGGCTCGCGAACCACTACGTCTTCAGGGATCTGTCGACGATCACGCCGCCTTCCGACGTGCACGTCGACACGCGCACGTTCGCGGGCGCGTTCCTCGTCGGGCTCGTCCATGTTCGCGACGCTCTTCCTCGGCGTCGTGCTCGCCGTCTTCCTCACGCTCGGCGCGGTCACGGGCGACGCGGAACGCGGGCTGCTGCAGCCGCTCGTCGCGCGGCCGATCGGACGCTCGACGCTGCTGCTCGCGCGCTTCGTCGGCGCGGGCTCCGTCTGCACCGCGTACGTGCTCGCCGTCTACTTCGCTGGACTGCTCATCACCGGGCTGACCGGGCACTGGTGGCCGGACCAGGTCGCATGGCCGGGGATCGAGCTCGCCGGCGCCGTGCTCGTCGTCACCGCGCTCTCGCTGCTCGGCTCCGTCGTCCTGTCGTCGACGGCGAACGGCATCGCGGTGTTCATGCTCTTCGGCGCGGGTCTCGTTGCAGGCTTGCTCGGCTCGATCGGGCACGCGCTCAACTCGCACACGATCAAGCACGCGTCGACGATCGCGTCGTGGGCGCTGCCGTTCGAGGCGCTCTACCAGGACGGGCTGCGCATGATCACGGAGCACGCGTCCGGCCTCACCGGCTTCCTCCTCCAGCTCGGCCCGTTCGGCGGCGCATACGTGCACGGATGGGGGATCCGCGTGTGGGCGGTCGGCTACGTGCTCGTCGTCGGCGCCATCGCGCTCGCCGCGTTCGCGCGGAAAGACCTCTAGTCAGCGATACCGGCGCGCGACGCCGAGCGTGCACGCCATGACGAACAGCGCGACCGCGTTCGGCACGATGATCGGCACGTCGTGCTTCGAGGCGCCGTAGGCGATCCAGAGCCCGAAGCCGACGATCAGGACGAGCAGGTAGCCCATCGAGAGCCCCGCGGAGGAGCGCTGCTGGATCATCGTGCGCATCTGGAGGATGGGGGAGACCGCCATCGCGACGCCCCACGACGCGGCGACGATGCCAAGCGCGGTCATGCCGCAGCGATCTCGCCGGCGAGGCGCGCGTTCTGCGCGATGAGATCCCGGTTCGCGCGCTGCGTGCGCCCGCCGCTCTCGCGGTGCAGATAGGAAAGGACGAACGGCGTCACCGCCTGGCCGAAGATGCCCTTCGGCGTGTGCGGCGGCCAGCGCCGCGTCGATGAGCGGGTCGACGTCGTCGAGCGGCTCGTCCGGCGGCCGTCCGAGCAGGAGGCCGCCGCCGCCGAGCTCCCAGTGTGCGCGCGCGATGCGCGCCGCCTCCTCCGCCGACTCGACACGCGCCGACACGGGCGGGCCACCGGCGGCGGCGTAGAAGAGCGGCAGCGTGTCGGTGCGGAAGCCGAGCACGGGGACGCCGAGCGTCTCCAACAGCTCCGATGTCGCCGGCACGTCGAGCAGCGACTTCACCCCGGCCGAGACGACGAGCACAGGCGTCTTCGCGAGCTGGCCGAGATCGGCAGAGACATCGGGCGGATCGGGAAATCCGCGATGCACGCCACCGAGACCGCCCGTCGCCATGAACGAGATGCCCGCCGCGCGCGCGACCGCGAGCGTGCCGCCGACGGTCGTCGCACCGACCGCGCGCTGCTCGACGGCGACCGCGAGGTCGCGCGGGCCGATCTTGCGCGCCGACGCGTCGAAGCGCGCGAGCTCGTCCTCCGTCAGCCCGACGACGATCTCGCCGTCGAGCACGCCGATCGTCGCCGGCACCGCGCCGCCCGCGCGCACCTGGCGTTCCGACTCCATCCCGACCGCGACGCCCTCGCCGGGCGGGAAACCGTGCGCGACGAGCGTCGTCTCGAGCGCGACGACCGCGGTCGCCTCGCGCACCTCGTCGGAGATGCGCATCACGCGGGCCGTTCCATCTCGACGAAGCGGCTGTCGCCCTGCGTCACCTCGCGGAACCCGGCACGGCGGTACGCGCGCAGTGCGCGCTCGTTCCAGCGCGCGACCCACAGGCGGAAGCGCAGCGGCTCCCACTGCGCGCGCGCGTACTCGAGCCCGGCGTCGATGAACGGCTGCGCGAGCCCGTGACCGGTGAGGTCGGGACGCATCCCGAGCCCGACGCGCACCTCGTCGCTCTCGCGCACGAAGTTGAAGAAGCCGACGAGCGTGCCGTCGTCGCCGATGATCGCGCGCAGTCCGTCGCGCCGCGCCGGGTTCGCGAACAGCTCGATGCGCCGAGGGTCGGACGCCGTGTCGTACCACTCGTACGGGAACTCGTACCGCCACGTCGCGATCTCCGCGGCGTGCTCCTCGGTGAGCGGCTCGACTTTCACGGCAACGAACCTACCGTCGAAACGCAGCGGGCCGCCGCCTCCAGTGCGCGCCGCGCTGCCTCCTCGAGCGATCCGCCGAGGAGGAAGCCGGCCGCGAATGCGTCGCCGGCGCCGGTCGTGTCCACGACCTCGGTCTCGACGGGGGAGAGGTCGAGGCGCGCGTCCTCGGTGACGACGGTCGCGCCGCGCGGGCCGCGTTTGATCACGCCGGTCGGCGCGGTGAGATACGCGCCGCCGAGGATCTCCCACTCGGCCTCGGTTGCGAACAGGACGTCGGGCGCGATCGTGTCGATCAGCTCGCGAAACTTCACCGCGCCAAAGACGCGGATCTCCGTCCACGCCGCGACGTCGACGGAGACGCGCGCGCCGCGGCCGCGCGCGAGGGACGCCGCCAAGGTCGCGGTGTCGCACACCGGTTCGCGCAGGAGCGCGTAGCCGGAGAGATGCAGGACGTCGCAGTCGAGCCACGCCGCGTCGAGCTCGTCCGGCGAGAACGACGGCGCGACGCCCCGGTCGGAGGCGAGAGCGCGGTCACGGTCGGCGCCGACGATGGAGACGACGACACCCGTTGCGCCGTCGGCGACCGGTCCCACGAGCTCGACACCGCGTCCTTCGAGCTCGCGCGCGACGAGCTCGCCGGTCGCATCGCCGCCGCGCTTCGCGATGCACCGTCCCTCTGCGCCGAGCGCGACCGCCCACGCCGCCACGTTCGCCGCCTGGCCGCCCGCGCCGGCCCGCGTGGCCGCGCGCACGTCGCCGCCGGGAGCGAGCGGCTCCTCGAGCCGAACGATCACGTCGAGCATCACGTCGCCGAGGGTTGCGATCCGCACTTCCTACAATCGTCCCATGGAAGGGGAAGACAGGGCAGCTCGACTGCGCTCGTTCCTCATCGGCGGCGTCGTCGGCGCATCGGCTGCCGTCGCGGCTGCGCGGCGCCGCCGCAACCTCGCCCGGCTCCGGCGCGAGCGGCGGCTCCATCCAGCGGGTCTCGCCGCCTTCGAAGAGGCGCCGTGCTTCCAGGAGCTGCTCGAGCAGGAACGGGATCGCGACTAGCTAGTGCGGGATCGCCCGGAGCGGCGGCTTCCGCTCCTCCGGGGTGAGCTTCGGTACCCACTCGAGCCAGCGCGGCATGTACCAGTTCCATTCGCCGAGCAGCTTCATCGACGCCGGCAGCAGCACGCCGCGGATGACGGTCGCGTCGATCAGCACGGCGATCGCAAGGCCGACGCCCATCTGCTTCATCTGGAGCAGCCGCAGCGTTCCGAAGATCCCGAAGACGGCGACCATGATGATCGCGGCGCTCGTCACCGTTCCCGCCGTGCGCCTGATCCCGCGCGAGACCGCCTCCTCGGTCGAGAGCCCGCCGTCGCGCAGCTCCTTGATCCGGCTGAGGATGAAGACGTGGTAGTCCATCGAGAGCCCGAAGAGGACGACGAACAGGAACAGCGGCAGCCATGACGTGATCGCGCCGTTGGACGTGAACTGCAAGACGCCTTCCGCCCACGTGTGCTGGAACACGAGCACGAGCAAGCCGTACGCAGCGCCGACCGACAGCAGGTTGAGCGCGATGGCGGTCAGCGGGATGACGATGGAGCGGAACGTCGCGAGCAGGAGCATGAACGCGAGCGCGAGCACGAAGAGGATGACGTACGGCATGCTCGACTTCATCTGCTGGTTGAAGTCGTACGTGCCGGCCGTCACGCCGGCCACCGCGTAGCTGACGCCGTCGAGCTTGCCCAACGTCGGCCGGCAGCACCGTCGTCCGCAGCGTCTGCAGTGCGGCGAGCGACGCCTTGTTGTCGCCGTTGCCGGCGAGCGGGATCTCGATCTTCGCGACCGTGTGGTCCTGGCTGACCGTGACCGCCATCGGCCGGAACATCCGGCCTGTCGCCGCGGCCGCCTGTTCGGTGCTCCGGATCGCCGCCTGCACCGCCGGCGTCTGCACGTTCGCCGCATGCACGACTACCTCGGCCGGCGTCGGCGCGCCAGGGAAGGCCGCGACCGCGGCCTTGTACGTCTTCACGATCGGCAGCTCGCGCGGCATGTCGGTGAAGCTCGGCAGCTTCGTGTGCATGCCGAGGACCGGCGTCGCGGCCGCGACGAGAAGTCCGCCGGCGAGGACGAGCGAGAGCACAGGGCGTCGCAGCACGCGGTCGAGGACGAAGCCCCAGAAGCGCGACTCGCCCGCCGCATGCTTCTTCCTGCCGACGAGCGGTATCCGGCCGCGGTCGACCCGATCGCCGAGCTTCGCGAGCATCGCCGGCAGGACCGTCACCGATCCGATGACGGCCGAGAGGACGACGAGCATCGTCCCGATCGCCATGCCGGTGAAGATGCGGTTGCCGGCGATGAACAGCCCCGCCATCGCGATCAGCACGGTCGCGCCGGAGATGAGCACCGCCTGTCCGGACGTCGAGGCCGCACGCAGCAGTGCATGCCGCGGCTCGCTGCCGATCGCGCGTTCCTCGCGCTCGCGTCGCAGATAGAAGAGCGAGTAGTCGACGCCGACCGCCATCCCGATGAGGAGGACGACGGCGGAGGTCGACTGGTAGTCGGCCGCGTACACGTGGGTGACGACGGAGAACAGGCCGAGCGACGCGAGCACCGCCGAGAACGCGAGCAGGACGGGTAGCCCGGCGGCGACGAGCGCACCGAACGCTGCGAGCAGGATGACGAGCGTGATCGGGACGGTCATCCGCTCGGCGTTGGCGAAGTCCTTGGTGAACGTCTTGCCCAGCTCGTAGTTCGCGCTCGCGTCGCCGACCTCGCGGATCGAGACGTTCGGATTCGCGCGCTGCGCGCCGGCGACCGCCTCGATGATCGGCGCGATCTTGTCCTTTGCCTTGTCGGGATCGCCGCGCACGGCGAACTGGACGAGGACGGAGTGCCCGTCGCGCGAGACGAGACCGCCGTTCCCGGGCAGCGTCCTCGGGTCGCGCAGGCGCGTGACGTCCTTCTGCACGGCGAGCGTCTGGATGACTCCACCGATCGCGGACTGCATGATCGGGCTCTCGGCGGTGTACTGCGAGCTCTGGATGAGGACGCTCTCGCTCGCCTGCTGCTTGAAGTGCGCCTGCTCGAGGATCTGCAGCGCGCGCGCCGCCTCGCCGGAGGCGGTCTGCGAGTCCTTCATCTGCACGTGGCCCACGGCCGTGCCGAGCGCCATCGCCGCGATCGCGAAGACGAGCCAGCCGAAGAGCGCCTTCTTCCAGTTGGCTGCGCTCCAGCGGCCCGCCCGTCCGGCGAGGTTGGTCGACTCCGGCATCTCCTCACGAGAGTCGTGTCGCCCGGGAGCGACCCCATCCGGGAGACCCCGGATGGTCCGTCAGCGACGGTACGCAGGCGCGAGCTTGCGGCGCGAGAGCGCTTCTTCGTCCGGCCGCCACGGCGGCAGCCGCAGTGCGAGCTGCGTGGAGAGCGCGATCGCGTTCGGTTCGTACTCGCTGCGCAGCTGCACGAGTCGCTTCTTGCACTCGCCGACGGGCACGAGCGTGAGCCCGGCCTTCTTGAGCATGCCGCGCAGGGCTTCCGCATCATCGTCTGCGATCTCGCGCACAGGCCCGCTGCGGCCCTCGGCCAGCTGGTGTGCGAGGTCGGCGAGTGCGTGCCGGCCCACCCGGTACGCAAGGTCGGCTGCGCGCCGCTCGGCGACTGCGGCGTCGTCGACGGCGGCGAGGACGACGGCCGACGCGTCCGTGATCGCCGTGAGCGCGGCCAGCCAGTTCTGGCCGACGTGCTGCGAGCGGTAGTACGCGAGCAGCGGATAGGCGAGGTGCGTCTCCATCATCTCCGTCGCCCACTGCTCTGCGTCGCGCAGCGTGAGCTCGACCTCGCTCCAGCCCTGCGCGAGCAGTCCGGCCGCGCTCGTCGGCGCACCCGCGCGCGTCGACAGCCGCGAGATCGCGATCTCGCGCAGCGAGTACGCGGAGTAGACCGCCGGGAGGTAACCGATGACGGTGAAGAGGACGCCGACCGCAGTCGCGGCCTCGACGAACCCGATCGCGCGGTGCCATGTGCCCACGTGCTCGAACGACGCGCTGAGGAACGTGGCCGCGCTCGCGTCGAGACTGAAGGCGCCGCCGCCCGCCCACAGCAGGCAGGCGTACCCGATGACGAGGCCGAGCACCCAGACGGCGAGCTCGATCAGGAGCGCGAGCGGGCCGAAGTAGCCGAGCAACGCGTCCGCCTGGATCGGGCTCAGGCGGTGCGCAACGAAGCGCCACGGTCGCCACACGGCTTCGTACACGCCGCGCGCGATGCGCGGGTCGCGCTTCACCCGCCGCGGGAGCAGGAACGCGACGAAGAACTCCGAGAGCATCAGCGCGATGAGGAACGCTCCGAGGACGCCGACGAGGATCCGCATGCCCGAACGTTACGCTTGAGGCTCAATGCCGATCTACGAGTACCGCTGCCCCAACGGCCACACCTTCGAGCGATTCCAGTCGATGACGGCTCCCGCGCCGGAGAAATGCGACGTCTGCGGCGCCGTGCCGCTCGAGCTCGTCCTCTATCCGGTCGCGATCCACTACAAGGGATCGGGCTTCTACTCGACCGACTACGGCAAGGGGAAGGCGAAGAAGGACGGCGGCGGCGAGGGCGGATCGTCGTCCGACTCGAAGCCGGCGGAGTCGAAGCCGGTGGAGAAGAAGCCGGCCGGCTCGAGCGGCGACGCGGCGTAGTTACTTGAACGGCTGATTGCCGACGACGCAGCCCGGGCCGAAGAGCCCGGTGCCCGGTGCGGGCGGCTGCGGCGCAGAGTTGCCGAGCACCTCTTGCACGACCTGGATGTTCTCCTCGGTCCCGGTGATGTAGCCGTTGCCGGTCGCCGATCCGCCGAGACGGCAATGGAGGATCTCGCCCGCGCGGAACTTCACCCACGCGAGCTGCATGAAGTCCCACGTCGACAGGTCGGTCGAGATCGGCGCGAGCAGCGACGAGCCGTCGAACGGCAGCGAGAAGAAGCGCATCGGGCTCGCAAGCTTCGAGAGCGTCGCCTGCATGACCGCCTGCTGGTTCTGACTGCGCTTGAAGTCCGTCCACGCCGGGTCGAGCTGGTTCTCGCGAATACGCGAATAGATGAGCGCCGTGTGCCCGTCCATGTGCGTCACGCCCTTGTGGAAGCGCCAGCCCGGCCACTGCTGGCAGCGCGTCGCGGTCGAGAACGGGCAGTCGAAGCGGTTGGAGAGGATCTTCTCCGGCACGTTCACGTCGATCCCGCCGACCGCGTCGATGAGCTTCTGGAACGAGCCGAAGTCGACGACGACCACGTGGTTGATCGGGAGCGCAGAGCCGAGCAGCTGGTCGACGGTCTGCACGGCGAGCTTCGGGCCGCCGATCTGCATCGCCGCATTGATCTTCTGGTAGACGCCGTTGATCTGCACGCCGAGGTCGCGCGGGATCGCGAGGTACGTGATGCGATGGCGGCTCGGGTCGGTGCGCAGCAGCATCATCGAGTCGGAGTGCTCGTCCGCGTTGCGGCCCGCCTGCCCGTTGTTCGAGTGGTCCGTGCCGAGCAGGAGGATGTTCGTCGGCGAGTCGAGGACGAGGCCGTTCTGTTTCGTCAGCGCGTCCGTCGTTCCCGGCGTGAGGCGCTTGTTCGCGTCCGACACGCCGCTGTTCACGGAGAGGTATCCGGCGGCGCCCCAGATGACGAGGAACACGACGAGGACGACCAGCACGAGCACCGTCCACCGTCTCCACGTCCACGTCTTGCGCGGCCGCCGAACGACGTTCCCTCCGTCGCCGCGATCCGGCTTGCGCTGGTCGCGTCCCGACAGCGGGACCTTGCCCTTCTGTCGACCGCCCTTGTAGACGCGGTAGGGCTTGTCCCCAGGGGCAGCCATCCGGCGGGTTACGGTACCCGCTCACGGTGAGCACTACGCACGCCATCGGCGTCGACCTCGGCGGGACGAAAATCCTGGCGGGAGTCGTCACGCGCGAGGGCGAGGTGGTGCGGCGGCACGAGCGCATGACCTCGCTCGAGTCGCAGGAGGGCCTCGTTGCCGAGCTGGAGACGGCCATCGCCGAGGTGCTCGACGACGACGTGGCCTCGATCGGCATGGGCGTACCCGGCCCGCTCGACCTCGAGAACGGCAGGACGTACGACATGGTCAATCTGCCGTTCCACGACTTTCCGCTGCGCGATCACATGGCGGAGCGGTTCGGGCTGCCGGTCGGGCTGGACAACGACGCGAACGCCGCGGCGATAGCGGAATGGCGGGTCGGAGCCGGCCGCGGCGTCGACAACCTCATCATGCTCACCCTCGGTACCGGCCTCGGAGGCGGGGTGATCTCGCGCGGCCGTCCCTTTCGCGGCGCGCACGGCGCCGGCGTCGAGCTCGGCCACGTCGTCATCGTCCACGACGGACGGCCGTGCCAGGGACGCTGCACGGGACGCGGCCACCTGGAGCCGTACGTGACCGGCCTTGCCGCGACGCGCGCTGCGCAGGATGAGTTCGGGCCCGCCGCGGACGCGCACCGGCTCGTGCGGCTCGCGAACGAGGGCGACGTGCGCGCGCGAGAGATCCTCGCCGACATCGGTCGCCATCTCGGCTCGGGCATGGGCTCGTTCGCGAACATCTTCGAGCCGGAGCTCATCGTCATCGGCGGCGGCTTCGGCGTCGCCGCCTGGGAGCATCTGATCGGGCCGGCGGACGAGATCCTCCGCCGCGAGGCGCTTCGCCCGATGCGCGACGAGGTGAGCGTCGTCCGCGCCGAGCTCGGGACGTCGGCGGGCCTCATCGGCGCCGGCTTCGTCGCCTTCGAGGCGCTCGACGCGGCCGAGTAGATGCCGCTCGCCGTCTGCGCGACGCCGATCGGGAACCTCGAGGACGTGACGCTGCGCGTGCTCGCGGAGCTGCGCGAGGCGGACGTCGTGCTGTGCGAGGACACGCGGCACACGCGCACGCTGCTCGCGCGGCACGGCATCGACGCGCGCGTGCTCTCGTACCACGAGCACAACGAGGCAGTGCGCACGGCGGAGCTCCTGCCGCGGCTCGAGGCGGGGGAGCGCATCGCGCTCGTGTCCGACGCCGGGATGCCGGGCGTGTCCGATCCCGGTGCGCGCATCGTGCGTGCGGCGCTCGATGCGGGCGTTCCCGTGACCGTGCTGCCGGGCGCGTCCGCGGTCGAGACGGCGCTCGTCGCGTCCGGGCTCGTCGGCGAGCGGTACCAGTTCGTCGGCTTCCTCCCGCGCGGCGCGAAGGACTGGGACGCGATCGCCGGCGTGCCGTGGCCGACCGTTGCGTTCGAGTCGCCGCGGCGGCTTCCCGCGACGCTGCGGTCGCTGGCCGAGGTCGATCCGGAGCGCGAGGTCGCGGTCTGCCGCGAGCTGACGAAGCGCTTCGAGGAGATCGCGCGCGGGACTGCGTCCGAGATCGCGGCCAAATTCGCGGAGCCGCCGAAGGGCGAGATCACGCTCGTCCTCGGCCCGCGTGTGGGAGAGACGGCGGCCGACGAAGGCGTGGCCCTCGCGGCCGTGGCCGAGCTGGTCGAGGCGGGCGTGCCGCGCCGGCGCGCGGCCGAGCTGATCGCGCGCGTCACCGGCATCGCGCGCAATCGCCTCTACCGCGGCTCTCTGTAAGCAGTTTTGACAACGTCCGACGACGTTGCTAGCTTGCCGCCTCCGTCGTTTGCAATCCAGACAACAGAGGAGGCTCCATGCGTCGCCCGCTCGTCCTCGCCGCCGTGCTCTTCCTGCTCTGGGCTCCAGGCGCCTACGCATGGACGTGGCCCGTGCAAGGGCCCGTGCTGCTCGGCTTCGTCTTCGACCCGAGCCATCCGTACGCGGGCGGGCAGCACCGCGGCATCGACATCGGCGCAGCGACGGGGACGCCGGTCGGCGCGCCCACGTCCGGGACGGTGAGCTTCGCGGGCACGGTGCCGACGAGCGGCAAGTCGGTGACGATCGCCACGGCCGACGGCTACTCGGTCACGCTTACGCATCTCGGCTCGATCGAGGTTGCCAAGGGGGCAGCTGTCGGCGAGGGGGCGGAGGTCGGGACGGTCGGTCCGAGCGGGACACCCGAGCTCGACGTGCCGTATCTGTACATGGGCGTGCGCGTGACCGCGAACGCGCAGGGGTACCTCGACCCGCTGTCGTTCCTGCCGGCGCTGCCGCCGCCGGTCGCCTCCTCGCCCGCACCGCCGCCGGCGACCGAGCCTTCGACCGTCGGTGACGTCGGCGGCACCGTCGAGCCTCCGCCTGCGACGACGACGCCCGATCCTGCGCCGCCGCCTCCGGACACGACGACGACGCCTGCAGAGGCTCCGCCGCCGGATGCGACAGCCGCGCCGCCCGATCCGACGCCGGAGGCGACGAGCGCGCCGACGAGCGGCGCCGGTGACGTTTCCGCTCCTGTGGATCCACCGCCGCCGGACACGACGACGACGCCTGCAGAGGTGCCGCCGCCGGATGCGACGGCCGCGCCGCCCGATCCGACGCCGGAGGCGACGAGCACGCCGACGAGCGGCGCAGGCGACGTTTCCGCTCCTGTGGATCCACCGCCGCCGGACACAGGGAGCGACGCGCCCGCGCCGCCTCCCGCCGGGGACGCGGGCGCAACCGATTCGACCCCCGCGCCGACGCCGGCGCCTGCGCCAGCGCCTCCGCCGCCGACACATCGGGCGGGGACGCCCAAGGACCCGCCGTCGCAGCCGCACGTGGCTCCTGCGCCGAAGCCGCCGCACGCGACCGTGCTCAACCCGGATCCCGGCTTCGACCCGACCGCGGACGACGCGCCGCCCGAGTCGGTCGTCGGCGACACGCCTGCGTCACCGACCGCGCCGGTCTCGACGGCTGCGGCCGCAGAAGACGACGCGTTCGTCGTTCGCGCGATGACGCCGGCCGGCGTCGTGGTCGAGGCTGCCATGACGGCAGCCGCCGCCGTGCAGCCCGCGGTTCGTACGCCGAAGATCGCCACGATCCCGGTCCCCGCGGCACGCACGCGCCCCCTCGCGTCCGCGGCGCACGGCTCGACGCGACGCGCCCCCGCCACCGTCCCGGTTCGGCGGTCCCGTCCGATCGTCCCGCCGCCGGCGCCTTCGCGGCCGATCGCCGTGCGCCTCCACCGGCGGCGCAGCCACGCGATCTGGCCGTTCGTGCTCGCGCTCATGTGCGCATGTGCAGCAGTCGCCGTCTCCCTGCTCGGCCGGCGCCGACTGTCGAGGCGCGCCGCGTTCCTATCATTGGACGATGCGCTTCTACCTGACGACGCCGATCTACTACGTCAACTCGACCCCGCACATCGGCCATGCCTATACGACGGCGATCGGCGACATGATCGTGCGGAACCGGCGCCAGCGCGGGCAGGAGACGTTCTTCCTCACCGGCGTGGACGAGCACGCCACCAAGGTGTTCCGCGTCGCGCAGGAGCAGGGGCTCGCCCCGCAGGAGTACGCGGACCGGATCGCCGTCCCCTGGCAGGAGCTGCCGAAGCGCCTCAACGCGGAGACCGATTTCTTCATTCGCACGAGCGATGACGGGCACAAGCGATTCGTCCGTGAGTTCCTCCAGCGCATGTACGACAACGGCGACATCTACGAGGACGTGTACGCCGGGTGGTACTGCGTCGGCTGCGAAGCGTTCAAGGCCGAGGAGGAGCTCACGGCCGACGGTCTCTGTCCCGACCACCTCATCAAGCCGGAGTGGATCGAGGAGAAGAACTACTTCTTCCGGCTCTCCGCCTATCAGGATCGGCTGCTCGCGCTCTACGACGAGAGGCCCGACTTCGTGCTGCCCGGCTTTCGTTTCAACGAGGCGCGCGCGTTCATCGCCGGCGGACTGCAGGACTTCAGCATCTCGCGCGCGGGCCAGCCCTGGGGCATCCCGCTTCCGTGGGACGAGAGCCAGGTTGCGTACGTGTGGGCCGATGCGCTCATCAACTACCTGAGCGCGCTCACGTACGCGCGTGACGGCGACGATCTCCGCGAGGCGTTCTGGCCGGTCGCACATCACCTCCTGGCGAAGGACATCCTTCGGTTCCACTGTGTCTTCTGGCCGGCGATGCTCATGTCCGCCGGGTACGAGCCGCCGCAGCAGCTGTTCGTGCACGGCTACCTCTTGCTCGATGACAAGAAGATCTCGAAGTCGCTCGGGAACATCATCGAGCCGCTCGAACTGATCGACGTGTTCGGGTCCGACGCGGTCCGGTTCTGGATCGCGCGTGCGGTTTCGTTCGGCCAGGACGGCAGCGCGTCGGTCGACGGCGTGCGCGACCGGTACGAGCAGGAGCTCGGCAACGACCTCGGGAACCTCCTCTCGCGAACGACTGCGATGATCTCGCGCTACCGCGGCGGAGCGTTGAAAAAGGTCGCCGGCGACCGCCCGGTCGACTTCGACGCGTTGCGCGACGACGTTGCACGCCGCATCGACGCCTTCGACGTCACCGGTGCTCTCGACGTCATCTGGGACGCGGTGCGCAGGCTCAACCAGTACGTGACTGCGGAGGCGCCATGGCAATTGGCCAAGGACGACGCGAACGCTGCCAGGATCGACGCTGTGCTCTACACGCTCGTCGATGGCCTCACCGCGGTCGCGGTTGCGCTGCACGCGTACCTGCCGGAGTCGACGCCGAAGATCCTCGCCGCGCTCGGACAGTCGCCCGACCTCGGCTGGGAGCGCGTCCGAAACGGTTCGGCCGTCGCCGCCGCTGGGATCGAGCCTGCGGAGCCGCTCTTTCCGCGCATCGAGCTCGCGGCCGCAACTGCGTGATCGACACGCACGCGCACCTCGACGCGCTCGACGAGGATCCCGCCGAGGTGATCGCCCGCGCGCGCGCCGCCGGCGTGACGCGCATCCTCACGGTCGGGACCGCGCAGGCGGTCGAGCTCGCCGAGCGGTTCGACGACGTCTGGGCCATCGTCGGCATCCATCCGCACGAGTCCGCGACGGGCGACGTCGAGGAGGTGCGGCGGCTGCAGCGGCATCCGAAGGCGGTCGCGGTGGGGGAGACGGGACTCGACTGGTTCCGGGACTACGCGACACCGGAGGCGCAACGCGATATGTTCGAAGCCCAGCTCGGTCTCGCCACCGAGCTGGGGAAACCCGTCGTCATCCACACGCGGGCCGCGGACGACGACACGCTCGCAGCGCTCGCCGGCTTCGACGGCACCGTCGTCCTCCACTGCTTCTCATCGCCGCACATGCTCCCGACCGCGCTCGAGCGCGGCTGGTACGTCTCGTTCGCGGGGAACGTCACGTACAAGAACGCGCCGGAGCTGCGCGTCGCCGCGACGCAGGTGCCTGCCGACCGGATCCTCGCCGAGACCGACTGCCCGTACCTCGCACCGCAGCCGGTGCGCGGCAAGCGGAACGAGCCCGCGTACGTCGTGCACACGGTCGACGCGCTCGCGCAGGCGCGCGGGGAGGACGCGCGCGAGCTCGGCGAGCAGATCGACCGCAACGCGACCGCGTGCTTCGGGCTGTGAAGAAGGAGTACGGCCAGCACTTCCTGGCCGACCGGAACATCCTCGACGTGATCGGCCGGCTCGCCGAGCTCGGCCCCGACGACGTCGTGCTCGAGATCGGCCCAGGGCACGGCGTGCTCACGCGCTACCTCGCCGAGCGCGTCGAGCCGCGTGCATGCGATCGAGATCGACCGCGAGCTCGAGCCGATGCTCGTCGACCTCGGCGACAACGTCGACGTCACGTTCGGCGACGCGCTCGACCTCGAGCTGCCGCAGGACGCGACGAAGCTCGTCTCCAACCTGCCGTACAACGTCGCGACACCGATCGTCGTCGAGAGCCTCGACGGCCTGCCGAACGTCGGGCTGTGGTGCGTGATGGTGCAGCGCGAGGTCGCGGATCGGTTCTTCGCGAAGCCGTCGACGAAGGACTACGGCGCCGTCTCGGTGCTCGTGCAGCTCGCCGCCGAGCGAACGGGCTTCCATCCCGTGTCGCGCACCGTCTTCCGGCCGCCGCCGAACGTCGACTCCGCGCTCGTCGCCTTCCGCCGCGTCGCGCTTCCCGACGCGTACACGCGCGTGAAGAAGATCGTCACCGCGTCGTTCGCGCACCGGCGCAAGACGCTGCCCAACTCGCTCGAGCTCTCGGGCGTCGCACAGCGCGCCGCCGCCGTCGACGCGCTCGCGACGATCGGGCGCGACGCGAACGTGCGCGCGGAAGCGCTCGCGCCGCAGGAGTTCGTCGAGCTCGCGAAGGCGTTGTCGTGAGAGCGTCCGCGCCCGCGAAGATCAACCTCGCGCTCGTGGTCGGGCCGACGCGTGCGGACGGCAAGCACGAGGTCGTGACCGTGTACCAGCGGATCGGCATCGCCGACCGGCTCGATCTCGCATCGGCAGCCGGAGCTCCTCGTCGAGGGATTCGACGCCGACACGCTCGTGCGCGGCGCGCTCGAGTCGCTCGCCGCGCACGCGGGCGTCGAGCCGCGTTGGCACGTGCGCATCGAGAAGCGCCTGCCGATCGCCGCCGGCATCGGCGGCGGCAGCTCCGACGCCGCCACGGCGCTCCGGCTCGCGAACGCCACGCTCCCCGAACCGGTGTCAGACACCGACTTGCGCGAGCTCGCCGCCGGTCTCGGCGCCGACGTTCCGTTCTTCCTCGTCGACGGCCCGCAGATCGGCACGGGCGACGGCCGCGAGCTCGCGCCGATCGACCTGCCGCAGGACTTCTGGGTCCTGCTCGTCGTCCCGCGCGCGATCGAGAAGCCGTCGACGGCATCCGTCTACGCCGCGTTCGACGAGCGGGACGGCGCGACAGGCTTCGACGAGCGGCGCGCCGCGCTCCTCGCCGCGCTCGAGCAGGTGAGGCGCCCGCGCGACCTCGCCGCGCTGCCGCCGAACGACCTCGCTTCGTCGCCGCTCGCCGAGGAGCTGCGCGCGCACGGCGCGTTCCGCGCCGACGTCACCGGCGCAGGGCCGGCCGTGTACGGCCTCTTCCACCACAAGGATCGCGCGAAGGCGGCGCAACGGGCGCTGAAGGCGGCCGGCGAGAGCTGGCTGACTGCACCAGCGTGGTACGGTTGAAACGAGTCATGGACTCGTCACACGCACTGGAACGCGGCCCGGGCGGCTGGCTGCGCCATCGCCGGGTCCGCATCGCCCTCTGGATCGCAGCAGCCGAAGCGATCATCGTCGCGGTCTTCCACGACGTCTCCCGGATCACGGTCATCGTGCTCGCCGCCCTGGCAGTCGCGTTGTACTGGTACGGCGGCCGGCGAACGCGATCCAACACGTTCCACCAGGCGTCCTGGATCTTCGCCGTCTCCCAGCTCCTGGCCGTCATCGCCGCCATCCTGGCGTTCATCGTCTTCTGGACGGCGATCGTCTTCGTCTGCATCTTCGCCCTCGTCGCTCTCTTCTTCGTCTTCACGGACCGGCGGTAACATTCCGACCCCTGATGGGGCGTGGCCAAGTGGTAAGGCAACGGGTTTTGGTCCCGTGATCCCAGGTTCGAATCCTGGCGCCCCAGCCACTTTTGACGCATATGTCTGACGACCTCGCAGCAGTCGTGATGGCCGGCGGCCTCGGCACGCGCATGAAGAGCGCGACGCCGAAGCACCTGCACCCGCTCCTCGGCCGCAGGATGGTCGACTGGGTGATCGCCGCCGCGCGCGACGCCGGCGTCGAACGCGTCGTCGTCGTCGCGTCGCCCGACAGCGCGGACTCGTACGACGGTCTCGAAGTCGCGGTGCAGGAGCGGGCGCTCGGCACGGGCGACGCGGTTCGCTCCGCTCGCCCCGCGCTCGAGGATTCAACTGGCGACGTGCTCGTGCTGAACGGCGACGTGCCCGCGCTGAGGGCGGAGACGGTGCTCGCGCTCGTCGAGACGCACCGCAGCGCGAACGCCGCCGGCACCGTCCTCTCCTTCGAGCCCGCGGATGCACGCTCGTACGGACGGATCGTGCGCGACGGCGACGGCCGCCTCGCGCGCATCGTCGAGGCGGCGGACGCGAGCCCGGACGAGCTCGCGCTGCGCGAGGTCAACTCCGGCATCTACGTCTTCAAGGGCGCGAAGCTCTGGCCCGTCCTCGACCGGCTCGAGCCGCACAACGCGCAGGGCGAGCTGTACGTCACCGACACGCTCGGCCTCCTCGTCGGCGACGGCGAGGTCGTGGCCGTTCACGTTGCGCCCGACCCGTTCGAGGTCGAGGGGATCAACACGCGCACCGAGCTCGCGCTCGCCGCGGAGGCGCTGCGCGACCGCATCAACGAGCGGCACATGCTCGCGGGCGTGACGATCGTCGATCCCGCCTCGACGTGGATCGATGCCGAGGTCGAGATCGAGCCCGACGTGACCATCCACCCCTTCAGCGTCCTGCGCGGCCATATCCGGATCGCAGGCAATGCCGAGATCGGCCCGTTCGCCTACGTGCGGCCGGGCACGGTGGTCGGCGAGGGCGCCAAGATCGGGACGTTCGTCGAGGTGAAGGCCTCCACGATCGGCGCCCGGACGAAAGTGCCGCATCTCTCCTACATCGGAGACGCTGAGATCGGCGAGGACACGAACATCGCCGCCGGGAACGTCACCGCCAACTTCGCCCACGAGCCCGGGCAACCCAAGAAGCGGACTCGGATCGGGAACAACGTCAGGACCGGTGTCGACAATACGTTCGATGCTCCTGTCGACGTTGGTGACGACGCTTGGATTGCACCGGGTACGGTCATCACGGATGATGTCCCCCCGGGATCGCTGGCCGGGTTCGCCCCGCGGCAGGAGACAAAAGAAGGGTGGGTCTACGACAGGCATGGAAAGCGTGAGCGCGGCTGAAGTCGCCCTGCCGGGGCTGGAATCGAGCCAGGTCGTGAGCGATCCCGCTCCCGGCCACTGGATCGAGCGCGGGCCGTGGAAGCGGCTCATGGTGTTCGCCGGCCGCTCGCACCCGCAGCTCGCGGCGCGCATCGCCGAGCAGCTCGGCGTCGAGCCCGGGCGCGGTCATGCTCAGCACCTTCGCGAACGACGAGAGCTACTGCCGCTACGACGAGTCGATCCGCGGCGCCGACGTCTTCATCGTCCAGACCGGCTGCCCGCCGGTGGACAAGAACCTCATGGAGCTGCTGCTCATGATCCAGGCGGCGAAGCTCGCATCGGCGAAGCGGATCACGGCGGTCATCCCGTGGTTCCCGTACTCGCGGCAGGACCGCAAGGCGAAGCCGCGCGAGCCGATCTCCGCGCGCCTCGTCGCCGACATGCTCCAGCTCGCGGGCGTCGACCGCGTGCTGACGATGGATCTGCACGCGGGACAGATCCAGGGCTTCTTCACCATCCCCGTCGACCACATGACGGCGCTCCAGCTGTTCGCGACGCACTTCCGCGACCTCGGGCTCGCCGGCGACAGTGTCGTCTCGGTCGCTCCCGACGCCGGCCGCGCGAAGCACGCAGTGCGCTTCGGCGAGATGATCGAAGCGAACTTCGCGATCATGCACAAGACGCGCATGGCCGCCGACCGCGTCGAGGTGACCGAGGTCACCGGCCGCGTGCGCGACAAGATCGCGATCGTCGGCGACGACGTCTCGACGACGGGCGGCACGCTCATCGCCGGTGCGAAGGCGCTGATGGAGCACGGGGCGCGAGGAAGTGAACGTCTTCGTCACGCACGCGCTCTTCTCCGACCACGCGCTCGAGGCGCTCGGGAACTCCGACATCAAGCGCGTCGTCGTCACCGACACGATTCCCGTCGACCCGCGCAAGCAGCCGGACAACATGACGGTGCTGAGCGTCTCCGGCCTCCTCGCCGAGGCGATCATGAACGTCTTCTCCGACGAGTCGGTTTCCGGCATCTTCGGCGGCGAGAACCAGCTGTTCTGAGAAGTAGATTCTGCGCCCCGGGTAAACGGGGTGTATGCGCCGTCTTGGGGTCACGGCAGCATTCATCGTCGTCGCGCTTGCGCTGAGCGGCAACGCGTTCGCGTCGCAGCTCGTCGACCGCAACGCGACCGGCGTGAAGCTGGAGGCGAACACGAACGGCCAAGCGCTGCTCGTCTACCGCGCGCACGGCCGGCAGCGGCACGTGCTCGCGTGGGGCGCGATGAACGCGCTCTATCCGAGCACGACCGAGCCGCAGGTGAAGTTCAAGCTCGACTACTCGGGCGGCAAGAACTGGCAGAGCTTCACGAACATGTGCCGGCCGTACAACGGCCCGGCGCTACCGGACGTCGTCGCCGCGTGCACGCTCCCCGACGGCACGTACTGGGCGGCGCAGCAGTGGGCGCAGCCGCTCCCCGATCTCGGCTTCGTCCCGTGGACGGCGACGCTGAGCGCGAAGTGGCTCGAGATCTCGCACTGGCAGGGACAGATCCCGACGCTGTCCGCATACACGGACTGGGTGTGGAGCGGACGCTTCCAGGAGGTCTTCGGCGTCTACACATACGCGGGGAAGCCGGTGCACGGCTTCGGCACGAGCCGCTACGGCGTCCCGAGCGACTCGTACGGGCGACTCATCTTTCTCGACACGTTCGACTCGCCGTACGGCAACGGTTGGCGGCGTGAGAACTCGTTCGTCCCGCACAACCCGACGGGCGCGTTCTGTTACGGCTTCTACAAGTTCGACCCGACGAAGGGCGGCTACCGGCACCCGGCCGGCGCGACGACTCCACGCGGCCCCGGTATCGGCACGAAGTACCGGTTGATCGCGCTCGGCCCCGGTGTCGAGCCGAACGTCGAGGCGGACATCGGCGGGCTTCATCCGTTCGACGCGGGCAACGCAGTCGGACGTCCAGTACCAGCAGCAGCAGGTGTCGATCCTCAAGACGATCGGCGACAAGACCTGCCTCGCGGGGCACTAGCTCCGCGCGGCGGCGACGCGCTGCATCGCGAGCTGCTCCGCGGCGGCGGCCGGAGTGATCCCTTGCTCCGACGCGCTGCGGAACAGCGTGCGCAGCGTGTCGCCGATCTTCGCGAGCCCCTGCTGCAGCTCGTCTTCGTCCCAGCCGAGATCCTCGAGGCCGACGAGCTGGATGACGCCGCCGGCGTTCACGACGTAGTCGGGCGCGTACAGGATCCCCGCCGCGTGCAGGCGGTCGCCGTCCTCGGGCTCGGCGAGCTGGTTGTTCGCGCAGCCGGCGACGGCGCGGCAGCGCAGCCGCGGAATCGTGTCGGCGTTCAGCGTGCCGCCGACCGCGCACGGCGAGTAGACGTCGCACTCGGTCCCGATCACGTCCGCGGCGGGAACGACGGTCGCTCCGGTCGCCGCCGCGCGCGACTCGTCGACGTCGGAAACGAGGACATGCGCGCCGTCCGCCTGCAGAAGCCGCACGAGGTCGGCGCCGACCGAGCCCGCGCCCTGCACGAGGATGCGCTTGCCGGCGAGATCGGGCGAGCCGAAGACGTGCTCGACCGTCGCGCGAATCGCGTGATGCGTCCCGATGGCGGTGCCGCGCGCGCTGTTGCCGCCCTTGCCGGTCGTGCCGTACACCCACGGGCACCGCTCGGCGACGACGTCGAGGTCGGCGGGGGAGATGTTCATGTCGCCGGCGGTGCGATACGTCCCACCGAGCGACGCGACCAGATCGCCGTAGCGCAGCAGAAGCTTGCGCCGCGCGTCGCCCTGCGGCAGCTCCGGCACGGCGAGCACGGCCTTCGCCCCGCCGCGCGGGATGTCGGCCGCAGCGAACTTCCGCGTCATCGCGCCGGAGAGCTTCATCGCGTCGGCGAGCCCGTCGGCAGGCGTCTCGTACACCCGCAGCCGCGTACCTCCGCCGCCGGGCCCGAGCGCGGTCGAATGGACGCAGACGAACATCCACGCGCCGCTGTCGGCGTCGTAGCGGATGACCGCTTCCTCGCCGTCCCAGCCCCGCAGCAGATCCTCGAACATGGTCTGATTCTGCCCTTCTTCGGCTACACTCCGCCGCCGGTATGGCTGGAGCACGCACAAAGCTGGTCGTCACTGCTCGCGAGACCCTCGGGTCGCGCGAGACGCGCCGCCTGCGCAAGAACGGCCAGATCCCGGGCGTCCTCTACGGAGGTGGCGAGCCGGTTGCGATCTCCGTCGCCGAGCGTGAGCTCCGGCGGGCGCTGACCGGGTCGGCAGGCCTGCACTCGATCCTCGACGTCGAGGTCGACGGCCGCGGCACGACCCATGCCTCGATTCTCAAGGAGTACCAGGTGGACAAGGTGCGCGGTCACATCACGCACGTCGACCTGCAGGAGGTCCCGCTCGACAAGGCGATCCACGCACAGGTGACCGTGCATCTCATCGGCGGCGACGACGCGCCGGGCGTGCGCGAGGGCGGCGTGCTCTCGCAGCCGCTGCGCGAGCTGAACGTCGAAGCGCTTCCGCTCGAAGTGCCGGAGCACATCGACCTCGACGTCTCGCACATGGGTGTGGGCGACACGCTCCGCCTCGCAGACGTCACCCCGCCGCAGGGCGCCACGCTGCTCGACGATCCCGAGCTCGTCGTCGCGACCATCACCGCTCCGACCCGCGAGGTCGAGCCCGAGCCCGTCGAGGGCGAAGAGGGCGAGGCTGTCGAGGGTGAGGAGGGTGCAGTGGCCGAGGGCGAAGCACCTGCCGCGGGCGAACAGTCCGACGGCGAAGCTCCCGCAGCAGAGGAGTAGTCCCTGCTCCTCGTCGCGGGCTTGGGCAACCCGGGCCGCGAGTACGCGCGGAACCGGCACAACGCCGGCTATCTCGTCGTCGACGAGCTCGCGCGCCGGCACGACGGCTCGTGGAAGTCGAAGTTCTCCGGGCAGCTCGCGGAGATCAAGGTCGGCGGCGAGAAGCTCGTCCTGCTGAAGCCAGAGACGTACATGAACGAGTCGGGTCGTTCGGTCGGCGCCGCGGCCGCCTTCTTCAAGGTCGAGCCGGAGGACGTGCTCATCGTGCACGACGAGGGCGACTTCGACCTCGGTCGCATCGAGGTCAAGCGCGGCGGCGGGCTTGCAGGCCACAACGGGTTGCGCTCGATCGCGCAGCATCTGAACACGCAGGACTTCGCGCGGCTACGGATCGGTGTCGGCCGCCCGGAGCGCGGCGACCCGCGCACGCTCGCCGACTACGTCCTCGCCGACTTCGTGCCGGACGACGATGCCGGCGTGCTCGTCGAGCGCGCCGCCGACGCGGTCGAAGAGCTCGTCGCGACCGGCTAGAACGACGTCGCGATCTTCTGCCGGCCGAGTGCACCGGTCAGACGGTTGCCGAGCACCTTGACGACGCCGTGCGACGCACCGGAGCCCGAGACGGTCAACGTCCCGCTCGCCGCTCGGAGTGGAATGGACGGCTGGCCGTTCGCTGCGAGCGCGAGGACGACCGTTCCGGTGACGGCGAGGCCGCCGACGCTGCTGTAGCCCTGGAGGTGAATCGTCTTCACCGAGTCAGGGGTCATCGTCCCACCGACGAGCCCGGTGACCGTCGTCGTCGATTGCCGGCTGAGGAGCCATGCGTCCTCGGCGTCGTGCAGCGTCTGGACGAGTGCAGCGAGCGTGCGCCCCGGTAGCCCGGCGACGTGCGCTGCCGGAGGCGTCCCCGCCACCGTCCTGCGCCAGCGTGCGAGCGGCGGCACACCGAGCGCGATCCGCGTGCACGTCGACGGAGGCGTCGCGCCGTCCAGCCAGCCGCGCACGGCCGTCGCTGCGCACGTCGAACGGTCGAGGACGTCGTGGCCGGAGCCGGGCACGACGAGCACGCGCCCTTGTGGGAACTGGGTCGCGATCTGCGTGGCCGACACGGTCGGCGTGCGGATATCGCGGTCGCCGGAAAGCACGAGCACCGGCACGTCCGGGAGCGGGCCTGTCCCGAGCACGCCGCCGCCGGAAGGCGAGGGCCAGAAGACGCACTCGATCGCGGCGCTGTCGAAGACGGCCCACTGACCGAGCAGGCCGGTTGCGTCCGGCGGCAGTCCGACGATCGCGCGGCTGAGATCCGAGATCCGCGTCGAGACCGGATCGGTCGGCACCCACGGGAACGGCCCGTCTCCACACGTCGTCGCGAGGAACAACGCCGAATTGACGCTTCCGAGGGTTGCCTGCTCGACGAGGTTGTCGAGCGCCACGAGCCGTGCGAGCGGGAGCGTCCAGCCGCGCATCGCCGCATCGAGGGCGGCGGGAAGCTGCGACGAGACGCCCGAGCTGAGATCGCTCTCGTACGCGAGGCTCACCAGCGTGTCGCCTGTGACGTTGATCGCTGTCGGGGTCCCCGGCGTGAGCGTGACGGTCTCGGAGAGCGGTGAGGCGTGGAGCATGTTCGCGTAGATCGCGTACCGCTCGCCCACTCCTCCACCGAGCGTCGGGCAGGCGCCGGCGGCGCAGATGCCGTCGATCGACGCAGGGAGCGTCTGGAGGGACGCGAGCCCGAAGAACTCACGCTGCGGAAGGAGCTCCGAGTCGAGCAGGAGTCGCTCGACATGGGCGGGATGCGCGAGCGCGTACGCGACGGCGTGCTTCGTCCCGTAGGAGACGCCGTAGATCGCGAGCTTGTCGACGCCGACCGCGGTGCGCACGGACTCGATGTCCTCGGCGTGCTCGCGTGTGGTGAAGAACGGGCGGCCGGAGATGGAGTTGCCGCACGTGTCGACCGTCTCGGTGGCGGGGCAGGTGAGTGCACCGGAGTTGCCCGTGCCACGGTCGTCATAGGCGACGAGCGTGTAGCCCGGGAAGAACGACTGCCAGTACGCGGCCTGATCGGTGAGATCGAACGTCTGAGCCGACGCTTGCCCCGGTCCGCCGGCGAGCATCAACATGACGCCGCGCGGCGTGCCGGCCGCGGGAAGCTCCTCGACATGGAGCGAGAGCTGGTCGCCGACGCTGCCCGAGTAATCGAGCGGCACGCTGATCGTCGCGCACTCGAGCCCGTTCGGCGCGCACGGCGTGAACGGCCCGGCCGCGGAGGCGCCCGGCGTCGCGACAGCGGTGACGAGGACGACTGCGACGGCGAGCAGGACGCGCCGCACGAGCTCGGCTCAGGCCGCCTGGAAGCGCTTCTTCGCGCGCTCGCGCGCTCGCTCCGCCTCGACCTCGCGGTCGCGCGGCGGCGCCTGCGTCACGAGCTCACCGAGAAGGCGCCGTGTCACGACGGCGACGTCCTCGACTGCACGCGCAAATGCGTCCTCGTTCGCGCGTGACGGCTTCGTGAACCCGCTCACCTTGCGGACGAACTGCTCGGCGGCGGCGCGCACCTCGTGCTCGGTCGCGGGCGGCTCGAAGTTGTAGAGCGTGTGGATGTTCCGGCACATGCCGACATAACTACCATGCGCCGGGCGGAACCGCCGGTTCCGCCTTTCGTCATGGACCGTCCGGTACTCCACGCATTCGTCAGCGAGCTCGTCGAGAACGAGGGCTTCGCCGCGCTCACGGACGCGATGCCCACGCGTGCCCGGGTGAGCGAGGCCGCGCTCCCGCTCCTGCTCGCGACGCTGCACGAGAAGCTCGAACGCGGCTTGATCTGCCTCCTGCCGGAGGACGCGGACGCGCGCGATGCCGCCGAGGCGGCTGCCTGGTACCTCGGGGAGGAGCACGTCGGGTTCCTGCCCAGCCGCGGCGTCGGCTGGGACTCCGGCCTCGAGCCGCCGCCGCACCTCGTCGGCGAGCGGAACCGCGCGCTCGACGTTCTCGCCCGCGGCGGGCTCGTGTGCGCGTCGGCGCGCGCGCTCGCCGAGCCGATGCCTCCGCAGAGTGCGCGGCCGCAGCCGATCGAGCTGCGCGCGGGCGCCGAGCTCGGCGTCGAGCCGCTCGCGGAGTCGCTCGCACTCGCTGGTTACGCGCGTGTCGAGCGCGTCGACGACCGCGGTCAGTTCGCCGTCCGCGGCGGAATCGTGGACATCTTCCCGGCGACGGGCAGCGAGCCTCTGCGTGTCGAGTTCTTCGGCGACGAGGTCGAGTCGATCCGTGCGTTCTCCGCGTTCACGCAGCGCGCGCTTCATCCCGTCGAGCAGGCGGTCGTGTATCCCGCCGCCGAGCGGCGCATCGACCTCGTCGATCCGGAGGCGGAGGGCGTCCCCGACGATCTCGTGCCCGCGCTCGACCGCGTCCCCGACCTCGTCTTCCAGCCCGACGCGGTTCGTCGGGTGTGGGAGGAGGACGGCGTGCACGCCCAGCCGTCGTTGAAGGGCTCGACCGAGCTCGATCCCTTCCCGCAGACGCAGCCGTTCGCGTTCGAGGCACAGCGACCCGCCATTGCCGCGCGCGGGCTGGCCGAGGCCGAGAACGAGCTGAACGCGTTCGTGCGCGCAGGCCAGCGCGTCGTCGTTGCGTTCCCGCACCGCGGCGAGGCGTTGCGCACGCAGAACCTGCTGCGTCGCGTGTCGGCCCGTCTGCTCGAGCCGGGCGAAGCGCTCCCCTCCGAGCCGGAGGTGGTGTTCGCGATCGCGCCGGCACGCCGCGGCTTCGTCTGGCGCGATCTCGGGCTCGTCCTGCTCCCGGATCACCAGGTGTTCCGCCGGCGCGTTCCGAAGGAGCGGCGCCTGGGAGGCGGCCGCGCGCTGCAGTCGTTCGCAGATCTCCGCACCGGCGATTACGTCGTGCACGAGGACCACGGCGTCGGCAAGCTCCTCGGCTTCGAGACGAAGGAGGTCGCCGGCGTCACGCGCGACTACCTCCTGCTCGCGTTCCGCGGGAGACGATCGCCTGTACGTCCCGCACGAGCAGCTCGGCAAGGTGTCGCGCTACGTCGGCGCCGACGCGAAGTCACCCGCACTGTCGAAGCTCGGAGGCAAGGCGTGGCAGCTGCTCAAGTCGCGTGCGCGCGAATCGGTGGTGGAGCTCGCCGGCGAGCTGATCGCGCTCTATGCGCAGCGCCAGACGCGGCCGGGCATCGCGTTCGACCTCTCCCACGAGTGGATCGCGCGCCTCGAGGCGTCGTTCCCGTATCGCGAGACGCCCGATCAGGAGGCCGCCATCGAGGCGGTGAAGGAAGACCTGGAGACGCCGAATCCGATGGACAGGCTCGTGTGCGGCGACGTCGGCTTCGGAAAGACGGAGGTGGCGGTGCGCGCGGCGTTCGCGGTTGCCGTCAACGGCAAGCAGGTCTTGATGCTCGCGCCGACGACGATTCTCGCCGAGCAGCATTGGAACACCTTCCGCGAGCGATTCCGCGACTTCCCGGTCAGAGTGGAGATGGTCTCTCGCTTCAGAGCTCCGAAAGAGGTGAAGCAAGTCCTAGTCGACTTTGCTGAAGGCAAAGTCGACGTCCTCATCGGCACGCATCGCGTCCTCAGTCGCGACGTCATCCCGAAGGAGCTCGGACTCGTCGTCCTCGACGAGGAGCAGCGCTTCGGCGTGGCGCAGAAGGAACTGCTGAAGTCGCTGCGCCTCGAGGTCGACGTTCTCACGCTCAGCGCGACGCCGATCCCGCGGACGCTGCACCTGTCGCTCGCCGGCATGCGCGACATCTCCATCATCGAGACGCCACCGGAAGGGCGACGCCCGATCCGCACGACCGTCGGCGAGTTCGACGAGGAGCTCGTGAAGCTCGCGCTCGAGCGCGAGATCGAGCGCAAGGGTCAGGCGTTCTACCTGCACAACCGCGTCGAGACGATCGAGGAGGCGGCCGAGAAGCTGCGCCAGATGTGCCCCAACCTGCGGTTCCTCGTCGCGCACGGCCAGATGCGCGAGAAGGAGCTCGAGGAGAAGATGCACACGTTCCTGCGCGGCGATGCCGACGTGCTCGTCTCGACGACGATCATCGAGTCGGGCATCGACATCCCGCAAGCGAACACGCTCATCGTCGAGCGCGCCGACATGCTCGGCCTCTCGCAGCTCTACCAGATCCGCGGACGCGTCGGCCGCTCGGACGAGACCGCGTACGCGTACCTCTTCTATCCCGACGCGCAGGAGCTGACGCCCGAGGCGCGCGCCCGGCTCGCGACCCTCGCCGACCACACCGAGCTCGGCGCCGGCTTCGCCATCGCGATGCGCGATCTCGAGATCCGCGGCGCGGGCGAGCTCCTCGGCGCCGAGCAGTCCGGCCACGTCGCCGCCGTCGGCTTCGAGCTGTACGTCGAGATGCTGAACGAGGCCGTCGCCGAGCTCCAGGGTCAGCGGCGCGTCGCCGCCCGCCCGGTGCGCGTCGACGCGCGGATCGACGCATACGTCCCTCAGCAGTACGTCGGCTCCGAGGCGCTCCGAATCGACATCCACCGCCGGCTCGCCCTCGCCGAGACCGACGACGAGCTGCGCGAGCTCGCGGCCTCGCTCGACGATCGGTTCGGGCCGCTGCCCGAGCCCGTCCAGCACCTGTTCTCGATCCAGGAGGCGAAGATCAAGCTGGCGCAGCTCGGCGCCGACTACCTCGTCTTCCGCGGCGGGAAGGCGACCGTCGGGCGGCTCGTGCTCGGCTCGAAGGAGCTACAGGACCTGCGCGACCGAATCCACACGGCCGTCTACACCGTAGGGAACCGCGAAGTGAGTCTCCGCGGCGACGACGGCTTCCCCCAGGCGCTCCGCCTGGTCGATGCTATCTTGGAGGCCCGTCGGGCGGCCTGAGCCCGGCGTTCTTCATGACCAAGCGCCTTTTCATCGTTCTCTGCATCGCTTTGCTCACGGGCGTGCTCGCTGCCTGTGGCGGTGGCGGGACGAAGAACGTCCCGTCCGACTCCGTGGCGCTCATCGGCAGCGACACCATCACCAAGGTGCAGTTCAACAGCCTGATGGACGCGACCGCCAAGGTCGACAAGGTGAACAAGCAGACGCCGCCCGAAGGCCGGCACCGCTGCGTACAAGCAGGTGCAGGACCGGGTGATGGCGTTCCTCGTCCAGCTCGACGAGCTGACGCAGAAGGGCACGACCCTCGGCGTCACGATCACCGACAAGCAGGTCGAAGCGCAGATCGTCAAGGTCAAGAAGCAGTACTTCGGCGGCAACGAGGCGAAGTTCGAGACCGGTCTCGCGTCACAGGGCCTGACGCTCGACATCTACCGGCTCGAGTGGCGCTCGCAGCTGCTCAGCCAGGCGATCTACGCCAAGGTGACGAAGAACGTGAAGGTCACGCCGGCCCAGGTGCAGACGTACTACAACACGCACAAGTCGTCCTATACGCAGGCGGCCTCGCGCGACGTGCGCCACATCCTCGTGAACAGCAAGACGCTCGCTGACCAGCTCGAGACGCAGCTCAAGGGCGGCGCCGACTTCGCGGCACTTGCGAAGAAGTATTCGAAGGACCCGAGCTCGGCGAAGGTCGGCGGCAAGCTGACGATCACGAAGGGCCAGACCGTTCCGCCGTTCGACAAGGCTGCGTTCGCCCTCAAGACCGGTGCCACCTCGCCGCCCGTGCACACGCAGTACGGCTGGCACATCATCCAGGCGCTCTCCGCTGTGAAGCCTTCGAAGACGACGCCGCTCGCGAGCGTGCGCCAGTCGATCGAGAGCACGCTCCTGCAGCAGAAGAAGAGCGACACGATGAACAAGTGGCTCGACCAGGTGAAGAAGGACTTCTCGAAGAACGTCGTGTACGCGGCCGGCTACATCCCGTCGGCGACGACGACGACCGCCACGACGTCCACCACTGGCTGATCTCGCCCAAGCCCTTCTCGAGCTGCAGCAGCTGACCGAGCGGCTGCGCCGCGAGTGTCCGTGGGATCGCGAACAGACGGTGCGCACGATCGTGCCGCACACGGTCGAAGAGGCATACGAGGTCGCGGACGCCGCAATGGCGGACGACGACGCGAAGCTCCTCGACGAGCTCGGCGACCTCCTCTTTCAGGTCTTCTTCCTGTCGCTGCTCCTGCAGGAACGCGACTCGGCGATCTCGAAGCGGTGACGCGCAATGTGCACGAGAAGCTCGTCCGCGTCATCCGCACGTCTTCGGCGACGTGGAGGCGCGCACGGCCGACGCGGTGCGCTCGAACTGGGAGCGGATCAAGCGCGAGGACGAAGGGCGCGAAGGGATCTTCCACGACGTTCCCGAGTCGCTGCCGGCATTGCTCTACGCGCGCAAGATCCAGCAGCGGGCGAAGTCGGTCGGCTTCGAGTACCCGGACACGGACGGCGCGGTCGCCGATCTCGAGGAAGAGCTGCAGGAGCTGAAGGCCGAGCTCGATCCGTCCGAGCTGGGCGACGTGCTCTTCGCAGCGGTGAACGTGGCGCGGCGCATCGACGCCGATCCCGAGCTCGAGCTGCGCCGCGCGGCTCAGCGTTTTCGTGATCGCGTAACAACTGCGGAGGGCCTTGCCGCCGAACGCGGCGAGAATTGGACCGAGCTTCCGCTCGAGCAGCAGGACACGTATTTCGACCTCGCGAAGGAGAAGACCCGATGAGCCGCATCGCCAACGTCCACGCCCGCCAGATCCTCGATTCCCGCGGCAACCCGACCGTGGAGGTCGAGGTGCAGCTCGAGTCCGGCGCGTTCGGCCGCGCAGCCGTCCCGTCGGGCGCGTCCACGGGCGTGCACGAGGCGGTCGAGCTCCGCGACGGCGGCGACGCGTACGGCGGCAAGGCTGTCACGAAGGCGGTCGCGAACGCGAACGGCGAGATCGCCGCCGCCGTGCGCGGCCTCGACGCCGCCGACCAGGAGGCGCTCGACAAGACGCTGATCGAGCTGGACGGGACGCCGAACAAGGGGCGGCTCGGCGCGAACGCGATCCTCGCAGTGTCGCTCGCGTCGGCGAAGGCCGCAGCCGCGGATGCGGGCGTGTCGCTCTTCCGCCATCTCGGCGGCGACGATGCGACGACGCTGCCCGTGCCGATGATGAACGTCATCAACGGCGGCGTGCACGCCGCCAACTCGATCGATCTGCAGGAGTTCATGGTCGTTCCCGTCGGCGCGACGTCGTTCGCGGAGGCGCTGCAGATCGGCACCGAGACGTACCACGCGCTCGCAGAAGGTGCTGAAGGAGGAGGGGCTCGCGACCGCGGTCGGCGACGAGGGCGGGTTCGCTCCCGACCTGCCGTCGAGCGAGGCGGCGATCGAGGCCATCCTCAGCGCGGCCGAGCGCGCGGGCCATCACGATCGCGTCGCGATCGCGCTCGACCCGGCGTCGAGCGAGTTCTTCTCCGACGGCGTCTACCGCTTCGAAGGGCGCGAGGCCGGCCCGGAGGAGATGGCGGACTTCCTCGCAGGCCTCGTCGACCGCTTCCCGATCGTCTCGATCGAGGACGGCAACGCCGAGGACGACTGGGACGGCTGGCAGGCGACGACCGAGAAGCTCGGCGACCGCATCCAGCTCGTCGGCGACGACATCTTCGTCACGAACCCGGAACGGCTGCAGATGGGAATCGACCGCGGCGTCGCCAACTCGATCCTCATCAAGGTGAATCAGATCGGAACGCTCAGCGAGACGATCGCCGCTGTGAAGCTCGCGCAACAGAACGGTTACAGCGCGGTGATGTCGCATCGTTCCGGCGAGACCGAGGACGCGACCATCGCCGATCTCGCGGTCGCACTCGGAACGGGGCAGATCAAGACCGGCGCGCCGGCGCGCACCGATCGTGTCGCCAAGTACAACCAGCTGCTCCGGATCGAGGAAGAGCTGGGCGGTCGCGCGGGTTATCCGGGTTGGACGGCGTTTCCGCGCGCGCGTCACGTACTCTGAGTTCCATGGTGGAACAGCGTCGGACGAAGATCGTGGCGACGCTTGGTCCGGCAACGGACACGCGGGAGCGCCTGCACGAGTTGATCTCCGCCGGCGTCGACGCCGTTCGCCTGAACCTGTCGCACGGAAAGCACGAGGATCACGCCGAGCGCGCGTGGCTCGTCCGTGAGATCGCCGCCGAGATCGGCCGCCCGGTCGCGCTCATCGCCGACCTGCAGGGCCCGAAGCTGCGCGTCGGCGAGCTCGCCGCGCCCGTGATCGCTGACGAAGGGCGAGGAGATCATCGTCTGCGCCGAGGACTCCGCCGTCGACGGCGAGCTGCCCGTCGCGCCGGCGGTCATCAGCGAGGTGCTCCAGCCCGGGCACGACGTGCTCATCGACGACGGGCACGTCCGGCTGCGCGTCGAGGAGGTCTCCGCAGGTCGCGCGCGCTGCGCCGTGCATCGTCGGCGGCCCGGTCAGCTCGCACAAGGGCGTGAACCTGCCAGGCGTCCCGCTTCCCATCCCGTCGATCACGCGCAAGGACGCGGCCGACCTCGAGTTCGCGCTCCGCACGGGCGTCGACTTCGTCGCGCTCTCCTTCGTCCGCTCGGCGGACGACGTGCGCGATCTGCGCAGGCTCATCGAGCAGTCGGGATCGCACGCGCACGTGATCGCGAAGATCGAGAAGGCCGAGGCGATCGACGTCCTCGACGAGGTGCTCGCGGAGACGGACGCCGTCATGGTCGCGCGCGGCGATCTCGGGGTCGAGATCGGAGCCGCGGTCGTTCCGCTCCTGCAGAAGAAGATCATCGCGGCGGCGCTCGAGCGCGGGAAGCCGGTCATCACCGCGACGCAGATGCTCGAGTCGATGGTGCACTCGCCGGAGCCGACGCGCGCGGAGGCGAGCGACGTCGCCAACGCGATCCTGGACGGAACGTCCGCGATCATGCTTTCGGGCGAGACCGCAGTCGGCGAGTATCCGGTCGAGGCGGTCGCGTACATGGATCGCATCGCGCGCGCCGTCGAGCCGAGCATGGACTACCGGCACGAGCTTCCCGAGGCGGCGGACAACCCGACCATCGGCAGCGCCATGTCGAACGCCGCGTGCGACCTCGCGGAAGCGTTGCGCGCGGCGGCCATCCTCGTGCCGACGTTCACGGGGCGCACGGCGAACGCCGTCGCGCGCCTGCGTCCGCGCCGGCCGATCGTCGCGCTCACGCACATGGACTGGGCGATGCGCCAGCTCGCGCTGGAGTGGGGCGTGACGCCGCTGCTCATCTCCGAGCGGCCGAACGTCGAGGATCTCTGGCGCACGTCGATCGACGCCGCACGCGAGGCGGGCCTCGTCCAGACCGGCGACCGCGTCGTCATCACCGCGGGCACCGCCGTGAACATTCCGGGCTCCACGAACGTCATCAAAGTCGACATCGCGTAGCAGGACACGACCGGTGCCAGGCACCGTCACGTGACTGTTGTGACGTTCGCTATGGCCCTTCGTGACCGTTTCCGAGGCCAGGGCTCGAGCGCCGCGCGCATTTCGTGACGTTCTCACGATCCGTGCCTGGCACCGGTCGTGTCCAGTGCCGGTCTGTCCGCGCAGGACACGTCGCGAGGCCGGAGAACATCGCGCGGATGACCGTTCGCCGCTGGATCGCCGTTGGTGCGCTCGTGCTCGTCGCGCTCCTGTACTACCGCCCGCTGAAGGCGTACGTCGACGCGCGCTCGCAGCTCGGCCAGCGCCAGACGGTCGTCCACCGGCTCGAGCGGGAGAAGGCGACGCTCGAGCACCGGCTGGGCGCCTCGACGTCCGTCGCCACGGTCGCCCGCGAGGCACGCGCGCTCGGGTACGTCCGTCCCGGCGAGCACCTCTTCATCGTCAAGAACATCGACGAGTGGCGCAAACGGTTGCGGGCTAGCCTGCAGCCGCATGGAAACTGACGCCGACCGCGACGCCGTCGCGCAGCAGATCGGCCGCGAGCCGCGCGCGTTCCGCCGCGTCGCCGTCCGCTGCCCGTTCGGGCGCCCGGCGGTGACCGAGCAGCACGCGTACACGCCGGACGGGGAGCCGTTCCCGACGACGTACTACGTGACGTGCCGCCATCTCGTCGCGGCGCTCTCGCGGATCGAGGCGGACGGCGGCGTCGAACGCTGGAGCGCGCGCGTCGGAGGCGGAGCCCGAGCTCGCCGCGAGTCGCGCGCGTGCCGACGAGGAGCAGCGCCGCATCCGCCGCGAGCTCGCGAACGGCGCGACCGGCCGCGACGGCGGCGCGTCGCTCGAGCTCGGCGTCGGCGGCGCCGGTCGCACCGGGCTCGCTCAAGTGCCTGCACGCGCACGCAGCGTTCGCGCTCGCGCGTCCCGGCTACGAGCTGGGCGAACGTATCCTCGGCGAGGTGAACCCGTTGTGGCCCCCACGGTGTTGCTCCGAGTGATGGAGGCCCTCGAGCTGACACGCCACGAGTGGGACGACGGCTATCGCCGGCTCGAGGCCGAGCGCGACGACCCGACCCGGTACCACCGGCTGGTCGGCCAGGTCGAGGCCGTCCTCGCCGAGCTGCGGCGGCGCGTCGGCGGCACGTACTCGCTCGCGGAGCTCGCCGACGTCTACCGCGACGCCGACGTCTGGGCGCGCGCGGCCGTCGCCGATCACGCCCCGGGGCCGGGCTGGCCCCGCGACCTCTCCCTCGTCCTCGCCGCCGCCTTCCACGCCTACCAGCGCGGCGCCTCGGACTACGGCACATGAAGCGGCTGGACGCGCTGGCTCCTCGTCTTCTTCGCGGCGACCGTCGTCTTCGCCGTCGGGATCGCCCTCGGCGAGGCGATTCACGACAACCCGAAGCCCGGAATCACGCTCACAACGGAGAAAACCGTCCACCCGTAACCTGTAGACGCGTTAGGAACGTTGAGAATTGGGCAGGTTCTTCAGCAATGGCGATGCGAGACGACAGCGAGTGGCTCACCCTCGGCCAGGCGGCTCGGTTCCTCGGCGTGGCCCAGAGCACGATCCGGAAGTGGTCGGATCAGGGCCGCGTCCCGGCCTTCTACACGCCGGGCGGCCATCGCCGGTACCGCCGCGCCGACCTGGAGACGTTCCTCGAGCGCTCCGGCCCGGGCGGCCAGGCGAAGAGCGGCCCGCTCGTGCTCCTCGTCGACGACGACGAGAAGGTGCGCGAGCTCGTCCGCATCAATCTCGAGTTCGAGGGCTACACCGTCCGCGAGGCGGCGGACGCCGACGAGGGGCTCGCGGCGATCGACGAGGCGAAGCCCGACCTCGTCCTCCTCGACGTGATGATGCCGCACGTGGACGGCTGGGAGATGCTGCGCCGCATGCAGGAGCGCTACGGCGCCGGCTCGATCCCGGTGGTCATGTTCAGCGGCAAGGCCGATGAGCAGGCGGCGCAGGAGGCAGCGAGCCGCGGCGTGCAGGCGTTCGTCGGCAAGCCGTTCGACCTGCAGCAGCTCGTCGAGCAGACGAAGCAACTCGCGCCGCTCTGAACCACCGTCTCGAGCGCTGGATCGTCGAGCATCGCTTCGCGCCGCTCGACGACGTCTTCGTCTGGCTCTCGCGGATCGGGAGCTGGGGCGCGGTGTGGCTCGCGATCGGGCTGGGGATCTCGCTCAGCCGCCGCAGCCCACGCGCCTTCGTGCTCGTGCTGCTCGCCGACGCCGCGGCGTACGGGTTGTCGGATGCGGTGAAGGCGGTGGTCGGGGAGCAGCGGCCGCGCGGTTACGACCCGCTCGTTGCGATGCCTCGCTCGTCGTCGTTCCCGTCCGGTCACGCGACGATGAGCTTCGCGTGCGCGACCGTCCTCTCGGTGCTCGTGCCGCGCGCGGCACCCGCGTTCGTCGCGCTCGCGGCGGCGATCGCCTACTCGCGCCTGTACCTCGGTGTGCACTGGCCGCTCGACGTGCTCGCCGGCGCGGCGCTCGGTGTCGCTACAGCTCTTCTGCTGCTCGGAGCAAACCGGCGACGATGAGCAGCACCGCGGCGACGAGGCTGATGAAGACGCCGATGCCGCGCCCGGCCGTTCCGAAGAACGTGTCCGGGATCGAGATGAGCCGGATGAGGACGAAGATCGTCGCGAGCGAGCCGAAGGCGATGAGCACGAGGCTCTCGGGCACGGCCGCCGGCAACTCGACGCCGGCCTCCCGCAGCGCTTCGAGGATGAGCGTCGCGAGACCGATGAAGAAGACGAGCTTGCCGAGCGCGCCGGTGTGCCAGCCGGTGACCGACAACGTCAGCCCGTCCGCCTGCGTCCCGGCGTACCAGTCGGTGAATGCCGAGATGGTGAGGACGAGCCCCGCGATCCACGCGAGCCGGTCGCCCCAGTACCCGGGCACGGCCGGGCGCGGCAGCGGCCGTCTCTCCTGGGAGGCGGTCACACTCGGCGGCAGCAGGGGCTCAGGCGTTTGCACGGGGCCAGTATGGGCCTAGAGCCCGAACAGGTGGTTGATCTCGTGCCAGGCGCCGACGACGAAGGCGGCGGAGATGGCGAGAAGCACCGCCAGCACGATGTAGAACCGGTAGCGGGCGAGGCGGCTCTCCTCGCGGCGCCGGACGCGCGCCTGCCGCTGCGCCCGGTGGTACCGGTAGCGGAGCTCCACCGTCGAGGGCTCACGGGGGAGTTCCTTCATGCGCTGGGCTGGCCTGGCCACGAGTCGGGATTGTAAAGGGGTGGCACCTGAGGCGATACTTTCGGCGGGGGCCGGTGACATGACCGTCCAGGCTGAATCCGAGATTTCGGTCGACGTGCTGGCCGCGCTTGCCCGCGCGGTCGTGGACGCCGGCTCGCGGTCGACCCTCCACGAGGCCCTCGAGGCGGTGGCGGGGGCGGCCGGGGCCGACCTCGCGGTCGTCCGCGTCGCGGTGGGGGACGAGCTGGAGGCGGCGGCCGTGGCGGGGCCGGCGTCGCTCGCCGCCGAGCTCGTGGGCGAGCGCGTGCCGGCGTCGGAGCTGCCCGGAGGCCGCATCGACCTCCTCGAGATCGCACCGCCCTCGGCGCGCCGCGTGGCCGAGCGGGCCGGCGCGACCTCGATCCTCGTGCTGCCGCTCGACGGCGCCTCGCTCGAGCTGTACCGCGCCGGATCGTTCTCGGTCGGCGACGAGCTGCTCGGCGAGCTGACGGCGGGCCTCGTCGCGCTCGTGCTCCGCGCGTTCGCGTCCAGGCCTCCTGCCCGCCACGCACTCGATCTCGCCGGCGAGGCGCTCGCCGCCGCGCTGCACGAGACCGAGCCTGCGGCCGAGGTCGTCCGTCTCGCCGCCGGCGTCGTCGGCGCCCCGGTCGCGCTTCTCTGGCAGCGGGACGAGGACGACGCGCTCGCGCTCGTCGGCTCGTACGGGCTCGATCCGGCGGCCGACCTCGGCGACGCGCCCGAGCTCGTGGCCGCGGCGCTCGCCGAGCGAAGCGGCATCCGTGCGATCGAGAGCAGCCTGCTGCCGGGCGGCTGCGGCGTGTCGACGACGCTCGCGCTCGGGGAGCCGCCGCTCGGCTTCCTGCAGCTCCTCTTCGCGCACGGCGCAGAGCCGAGCGCCGACCAGCTCGGCCGGCTGACGACGTTCGGCGTGCGCGCCGCGCACGTCCTGCGCTCGGGCCGACGCCAGCGCGAGCTGGAAGTGGAGCTCGAGCGCTCGCGTGCGCTCCTCGCGGTCGTCGGGCAGGCGACGGCCGAGCTCTCGCTCACGCACACGCTCGAGACGGCGGTCGCGCGCATCGCGGAGCTGCTCGACGTCGAGCGCGTGGCCGTGTACCTCCGCGTCTCCGGCGACCGGCTGACGCCTGCGGCCGGTCACGGCCTCACCGGCCCGCACACGCGCGTCGCCGAGCGGCTGCTCGAGCTCGGCATCGGTCCCGCGCGCCGCCGGCGCCCGCTCGTCGAAGTGGAGGACACCGTCGCGGACGTGCGCCTCGGCGACGCGCGCGACGCCGCGCGCGAAGCAGGCATCGACGCTGCTCTCGCGGTGCCGCTCGTCGTGCGCGACGACGTCATCGGCCTCCTCGCCGCCTATCCCGAGCGGGGACGAGCGACGAGCGAGAGCGAGGCCGCGCTGCTCACCGCGCTCGCGTCGCAGCTGGCCGTCGCCGTCCAGAACGCGCAGCTGCACGAGCGCACCGCCGAGCTGTCCGCACAGCGCGAGGCCGCGCTCGCGTCCGAGCGCGAAGCCGCCCGCCGCCTCGGCGCGCTGTACGAGATCTCGCGTTCGTTCGCGCAGAGCCTCTCGCTCGACGCCACGCTCGACGCGCTCGTCCGCACCGTCGTCGACGTGCTCGACGTCGATGCCGCCATCATCCGCATGCCGGACGAGCGCCGCGAGCTCCTCGAGCCGCGCGCGCTGTGGGTGAAGGACTCGGGGCTCGCCGCCGCGGTGCGCACGGTGCTGTGGCGCCCGCAGCCGTTCGGGGCGACGCCGGTGCAGCGGCTCTTCCGCGAGGCGACGCCGATCCGCCTGCGCCGCCGGATGGCGAACGATCTCCTCGACCCGTTCCTCGAGAAGGGCTGGACGGGAGCGATGGTCCCCGTCGCGACGCCGGCCGAGGTGATCGCGTCGCTCGGCATTCTCTCGTTCCGCCCCGGCAGCCCGATCAGCGCGGACACGGTGGAGTCGGCGATCGCGATCGCCGGGCAGGCGGCGCTCGCAATCGACAACGCGCGCCTGTACCAGCAGCAGAAGGAGTTCGCGGACACGATGCAGCGGTCGCTGCTGCCGCGCTCGCGCCCGTTGCTCGCCGGTCTCGAGGTGGGCGAGGTGTACGAGTCGTCCGCCCGCGTCGACGTCGGCGGCGACATCTACGACTTCGTCACCCTCGACGACGGCCGGCTCGCCGTCGTGCTCGGGGACGTCACCGGCCACGGCGTCGACGCGACCGCCGACATGGCGATGGCGAAGTTCGTCTTCCGGTCGCTCGCGCGCGAGCATCCCGAGCCGGCCGACTTTCTCGCCTCCGCGAACGACGTCATCGTCGACGAGATCGCGACCGGCAAGTTCATCACCATGGCGTACCTCGCGATCGACGGCGCGCGCGGCGAGGTCGCCTGCGCGAGCGCCGGGCATCCGCCGCCGCGGATCCTGCTGCCGGACGGGAGCGTGCGCGGCCTCGAGTCGCGCGGCCTCGCGCTCGGCATCGAGCAGGGGCAGCGCTACGAAGCCGTGCGGGCGGAGCTGCCGCCGGGCGCGACGATCGTCGTCTACACCGACGGCGTCATCGAGGCGCGGCGGAACAGGGAGCTGTACGGCACCGAGCGGCTGGACGCGCTTCTGCGCGCGCATCGCGAGCTCGAGCCGCGCCGGCTCGCGACCGCCGTCGCCGAGGACGCGCGCGCGTTCGCCGGCGGCGAGCTCGCGGACGACCTCGCGGTCGTCGTCATCCGGCGAACGTGAGGGCGGCGGTACCCTTTTCGGCCTTGAAGCGGCTCCTTCTCCTGACGTCCGTCGTCGTCGCGTGTGCGGCCGCCGGGACCGCGGCTGCCGATACGCCTCCGGTCGTTCCCGACGGCGTCATGCTCGGGGGCATCGCGATCGGCGGGCTCAGCCCCGACGTGGCGACGTCGATCGTCCTGCAGCGGTATTCGCGGCCGGTCGTCCTGAAGGTCGGGCGGACGAAGGTGAGCGTCTCGCCCGCTGCGCTCGGCGTGAAGGTCTGGGCGAACACCGCGGTGGCGGACGCGCTGACCGTGGCCCCGGGCACTCAGCTCGGCTTCCGCGCGCTGTTCAGCCAGTCGCGCGTCGCCGCCTACGTCGCCGCGCTCGCGCGCCGGATGGACCGCGATCCGAGCTCGCCGCGGCTGCTGCTTCGCAACTACCGGCCGCTCGTGACGCCGCCGCAGACGGGCCTGCGCATCCAGCGCGGCGCGACCGTGGCGCTGCTCGCAGACGAGCTCACGCACGGGACGCGGACACCGATCGCCGTTCCGGTGAAGCGGCTCGCGCCGCAGACGACGGCCATCGGCTCGGTGATCGTGATTCGACGCGGGTCGAACCTGCTCACGCTCTACCGCGGCGACCACTACGTGCGGCAGTTCCATGTCGCCACCGGGCAGTCGGTGTATCCGACGCCGCTCGGCGACTTCCAGATCGTCGTCAAGTGGAAGAACCCGACGTGGTACCCGCCGACGCAGGATGCGTGGGCGAAGGGGTTGAAGCCGGTGCCGCCCGGCCCGAACAACCCGCTCGGCACGCGCTGGATGGGGATCAGCTCGCCCGGCGTCGGCATCCACGGAACCGACGAGCCGGCGTCGATCGGCTACTCGGAGTCGCACGGCTGCATCCGCATGCTCGTGCCCGACGCGGAGTGGCTGTTCGACCACGTCACGGTCGGCACCCCTGTCTTCATCGTCGCGTCGTGACGCGGAGTCTCAAGCTCACCGGCCAGGCGCTCGCACTCGTCGCGGTCGCCGGCCTCCTCGGGTTGCTCGTGTGGCGTCTCACGCATCAGACCCACGCCCCGAAGATCGGCGGTCCCGCGCCGAACTTCACGCTCCGGCGGATCGACGCAGGCGGAAAGCTCGACCTCGCGTCGCTGCGCGGCAAGCCGGTCGTCATCAACTTCTGGGCCTCGTGGTGCGTGCCGTGCAAGGGCGAGGCGGCGATGCTCGAGCAGGCGTGGAACCAGTACAAGTCGCAGGGCGTCGTCTTCGTCGGCGTCGACTACCACGACGTGACGAGCGACGCGCGCACGTTCATGTCGCACCACGGCATCACGTATCCGATCGTGCAGGACGGCTCGGGCTCGATCGGCGACCGTTACGGCCTGACCGGCGTGCCGGAGACGTACTTCGTCGATCGCCAGGGCCGGCTCGTCGGCACGCACATCGTCGGCACGATCACGAACCAGGCCTCCGCGTTCCGCAGCGGCATCCGGGCGGCGCTCGACCAGTGATCCTCCGCGTCCTCGCCGTGGCGGCGGCCGCGCTCGCGCTCGCCGGCCCGGCTGCGGCGTGCACCCCGAAGACGTCGCTCTCGTTTCTCGAGGGCCAGGTCATGTGCCCCACGTGCCACACGACGCTCGACATGTCGGAGGCGCCGGCCGCGCAGCAGATCAAGCGGCAGATCTCGAAGCGGATCGCGCAGTGCTGGAGCACGAAGCAGATCGAGGACGAGCTCGTCGGCAACTTCGGGGAGGGCATCCTCGCCGCGCCGCCGCACAAGGGCTTCGACCTGCTCGCGTGGTGGCTGCCGCTCGGCGGCGTGCTCGGCGGCGCCGCGCTCCTCGCGCTCGGCGTCTGGCGCTGGAGCCGCAAGCACGAGCCCGAGCTCCCCGTCGAGGCCGAGGCGCTCGATCCCGAGACCGAGAAGCGCCTCGACGAGATGCTCGCGCGCCTCGACTGATGCTCGTCCGGCTCGTCGTCTCGTTCGCAGCCGGCTACGCGTCGGTCCTGACGCCGTGCGTGCTGCCGCTCGTGCCCGGCTATCTCTCCGCGGTCTCGGGCGTCGATCCCGACGAGCTCGGGCGCGCCGGCTCGGCACGCCGCGTCGCGATCGCCAGCGTCCCGTTCATTCTCGGTTTCACGGTCGTGTTCGTCGCCGTCGGCGCGGGGGCCGCGGCGATCTCGAACGTCGTCTCCCCGAACGCGCAGACGGAGATCGCCGGGTTCGTGCTCGTCGTCCTCGGCCTCGCGTTCGTCGGGCTCCTGCCGGTACCCGAGCGCGTCGTTGCGCCCGGACTGCTCGTGGGCGCGCGCAAGCGCGGCTCGCGCGCGCTGCTCGGTGGTGCCTTCGCGGTCTGCGCCGCGCCGTGTATCGGCACCGTCCTCGCCGCGGTGCTCGTGCTCGCGAGCGACACCGGCACCGTCCTCCGCGGCGCTGCGCTGCTCGCTCTCGTACGCGCTCGGCCTCGGGGCGGCGTTCCTCACCGCGGGGCTCGCCTTCGGCCGCGCGATGTCCGCCTTCCGCTGGATCAGGGCCCGCTACACGCTCATCCAGGTCGCGAGCGGCATCACCCTCGTCGTGCTCGGGCTGCTCCTCTTCTTCCACCGGGACTGGTGGCTGCACGTCGCGGTGAACCGCGCGCTAGATGCCATCGGGCTGACGTCCCCCTAGGTCGACCGTCTCGCGCAGCTCGGCGAGCTGCGCGCGCAGCGCGGCCACGTCGACGCCCAGATGGGCCGGCTCGAACGGCTCCAGGCGCCGGAGCGCCTTCTCCAGCTGCCGCTCGGTCCCGACCCGGTTCCCGCGCCCGGCCTGGTACCAGGCGACCGCGACGTGGACGAGCCCCTGGTAGAAGTCGCGCTCCTCGGCGGGGGCCGCGCGCCAGACGATCTCGAGCTCCTCGTGGGCCTCGAAGTACCGGCCGGCGCGGATGTGCTCGAGCCCCGTCTTGAACGGGTCAGCCATTCCCCTCTAACCTTGTCACGTGGCCACGATCCTGCTGTGTGGGGTCGACCTGTTCTTCCGAGGCAAGCTCGAGGCGCTGCTGCCCGGGCACCGCTTGGTCACGATCGACCACACGGACGATCCGGAGCTCGTCATCTGCGACATCGCGCGCATCGAGCCGCTGGAGGTGGCCGACACGTACCCGGACGTGCCGATCGTCGGCTACACGAACCACACCGACACGGCCGGCCTGCGGGCCGCGCACGCCGCCGGCTTCGACCAGGTGCTCGCGAAATCGGCACTCGTGGAACGGGCCGCCGACATCGTGGCGGAGCTCCTTCCCGGATAGGGAGGTTCTCCGGATGTTCGGTTTCGCTGCTCCACTAAAGTGGGCGCCGTGACCTACATCATCGCCGAGCCCTGTATCGACATCAAAGACCGTTCCTGCGTGGACGTGTGCCCGGTCGACTGCATCCACGAGGCCGGCCGGATCCTCGTCATCGATCCGGAGGAGTGCATCGACTGCGGCGCCTGCGAGCCGGAGTGCCCGGTCGAGGCGATCTTCCCGGAGGACGCGCTCCCGGACAAATGGAACGCCTTCGTCGAGATCAACTACGCATTTCCGAAGGGCATGGACGTCGTGAACGAGCTCACCGACAAGTACGCGGTCGAGAACGACGTCCACAACGAGCCCATCGCGTAACCCGAGCCTGCCGCTACTCGTTTCTCCTGTAAAGGAGGGATGCGTATGCCCAGCAGGCATGGTCCGACAAGCGCGAACGGCAGTACGAGCACATCAAGGAGAGCGAACGCAAGCAGGGCCGCTCGCTGAAGCGGGCGAAGGAGATCGCCGCGCGCACCGTCAACAAGGAGCGCGCGAAGAAGGGCGAGACGAAGGGCAAGAGCAAGTAACTACGCTCTCGGTGTGAATCCGACGAAGCTGGATCACGTCGCATACTGGGTGGCGGACCGGGACACGATCGCGGATTTCGCGATCGCGAATCTCGGCATGCACGTCATCGAGCGGACGGATGCGTTCACGCTCGTCGGGTCGGACGCGCGCCGGGGGAAGCTGACGCTCTTCGCCGCCGAGGGGCCGCGCGAGCAGGGCGCGTTGAAGCACGTCGCCTGGCGCATGCCGGACGTCGGCACCGAGCGTGAGCTCGAGCGTCGGCGAAGGCGTTCGGATCCTCGTCGTACCGGGCGAGCCGGATCTCGATCACGTCGCGCTCTACTCGGCGACGCCGGAGGAGACCGCGGCCGAGTACATCCGGCTCGGCTTCGCCCCGGCCTCGCCGGGGCCGTCGGGCGCACCGCGCGTCGAGGTCGGCGGCGCGTGGATCGAGTTCCACCCCGGCGATCCGGGCGATCCCGAGCGTCCGCTGCTCAATCACATCGCCGTGCTCGTCGACTCGACCGACGAGACGATCGCCGCCGCGAACGACCTCGGCGTCGAGATCGACGACATCAAGGACGCGCCGAACACGTACGCCGTCTTCCTGCGCGGGCCCGAGCGCGTGCGCATCGAGTACGTCGAGCACAAGCCGACGTTCTCCCTGACCTAGTGCTGATCGCCGGAGCGGGGATGGCGGGGCTCGTCGCTGCCGTGCGTGCGCGCGAGCTCGGCCTCGACCCGGTCGTGATCGAGAAGGGAACGCGCGCCGGCGGCTCGATGCTCCTCTCCAGCGGCGTCGTCTGGCGGCACCTGGAGTGGGACGACTTCCGCGCCGAGTGCCCGGGCGGTGACGAGACGCTGCAGCGGCTCGTGTGGGAGCGGCTCGACGACGCGCTCGCGTGGCTCGTGTCGCTCGGCGCCGAGCCCGTGTGGGAGGACACGGAGAACCCGCGGACGACCGGCAAGCGCTTCGATCCGCGCGCGCTCACGGAGCTGCTCTCGGCGCGCGTCGACGTGCGACTGCAGACGGCGCTCGCGCCTGACGCCGAGCCGCCGGTCGTGCTCGCGACGGGCGGCTTCGGCCGCCGCCTCGCCGAGGAGCGCGGGCTGCTCCTGCGCGCGAACCCGTGGAGCGCCGGCGACGCGCTCGACTGGGCGATCGCCCAGGGCGCGTCCATCTCCTCGGGCATGGGCGAGTTCTACGGGCGCGCCATGCCGGCGCGGCCGGCGCGGATCGGCGAGCAGGACTTCGTCCGGCTCTCGCAGCTGTACGGGCGCGAGGCGCGCGTCCTCACCGACGACGGCCGCGACATCACGCCGCGCAAGGTCGCGTGGCACGAGAACGATCTCGCGCAGCTGATCGGCAAGAGCGCGTGGTACGTCGTCACGCGGACGAACGACCGCATCGAGGCCGCGCGCGCCGCCGGCGGCACGGTCGTCGAGCACGACGACGGCCGCATCGCGGTGCACGTCTGCGCGGGTGTGACGCACACGATCGGCGGGCTTCGCGTCGACGACAACGCGCGCGTCGTGGGACTCGACGGCGTGTGGGCGGCAGGCGTGGACGTCGGCGGCATCGCGACGGGCGGATACTCGAGCGGCCTCGCGCAGGCGCTCGTCCTCGGCCTCGTGGCCGCAGAGGACGCAGCGACCTAGTCGCCCGCGAGGTACGCGCACGCGCGCTTGTCGCCCGGGAGGGGCGACGGCGCGACCTTCGTGACGCGCAGGAGCTGACCGTCGGTCTCGACTTCGGCGCCGACGGCCGGCGCGTCGCCGGGCTCCTCGCGCAGCTCGTAGCCGGTGGTCTTCCAGACGAAGAGGAGGTGCGCTTCGGCCATCGCGGCGCGGATCCTACTCGCCCCGCGGGTACGTCGGGAGCACGAGTCGCATCGTCGTGCCCTCGTCACCGTGGTCGACGTCGATGGCGGCGCCGAGCGTCCGTGCACGCTCGCGCAGCACCTCGAGCGAGCGCTGCCGCCGCTCGCCGGGCGCGTCGTCGGAGATCTCGATCTCGAGCCCGCCTTCCTCGGCGGGACGGACGCGCACTGCGAAGACGGTGGGCGGCCCGCGGCGGATCGCACCTTCGAGCGCCTCGCGCACGATCGCGTACAGCGCGGCCTGCGTGCGCTCGCTCAACGTCTCCGCCTGCGGCAGCGTCGACTTCGACTGCGATGCCGAGCGGCGCGCCGCGGTTGTCGCCGAGCGCGCTCAGCGCGACGCCGAGCCCGTGGTCGCGCAGCACGACCGGCTCGAGGTTGAACGATAGGTCGCGCAGCTCGCCGATCGTCGTGCGCGTGCGACTGAGCGCCCGGTCGAGCACCTCGCCCGCTTCCTTCGTCTCTCCGCGCCCCAGGAAGTTCACCGCCGCGTCGAGCATGAGCGCGACGCCTGCGAGCGACTGCACCGGCCCGTCGTGCAGGAAGAGCGCGATGCGCCGCCGCTCGTCCTGCTCGGCGGCGAGGATCTCGTCGGTCGGCTCGTGCGGCGAGGGCTCGTCAGTCAATGATCGCTTCGCGGAGCGCGATCGCGACTGCGTGCGTGCGCGTGTCCGCCTCGAGCTTGGCGAGGATGTGGCGCACGTGGCTCTTGACGGTTTCCTGGCTGATGAAGAGCTTCGTCGCGACGTCGGCGTTCGACATGCCGTCGGCCAGGAGCTGGAGGATCTCGCGCTCCCTCGCCGTGAGCATCTCTTCCTTGTCCTTGCCGGACAGGAACGCCGGCATCAGCGCCGGGTCGACGTAGCCCTCGCCCTCCGCCACCTTCTCGATCGCGCGCACGAGCGTCTCGTGCGGCGCCTCCTTGAGGATGTAGCCCTTCGCGCCCGAGTCGAGCCCGCGGCTCAGCAGGCTGCGCTCGCTGTAGGCGGTGAAGATGAGGACGGCGACGTCCGGGTCCTGCTCCGTCAGGAGCTTGGTCGCCTCGAGCCCGTCCATGCCGGGCATGCGGACGTCCATGATCACGACGTTCGGGCGGCGGCGCTCGGCAAGCGCGACCGCGCTCTCCCCATCCGGCGCCTCACCGATGACGCGGATGTTCGGCGCCCTGGAGAGGGACAGACGGAGCCCTTCGCGGACGACCTCGTGGTCGTCGACGATGAGGACGGTGATCTCGGAATCGGCCATCGCGGGAAGGCCCAGTCTATGCCTGCCTTCTGACGACGAGATACAAATGGCCCCGATGGCCGACTGGGTGACGATCTCGGCGCTTGCAACCGCGGGCGGGACGCTGGTGCTCGCGGGCACGACGTACGCGTCCGTGCGCTCGGCCAACCGGGCGGCGCGTGTCGCCGAAACGTCACTCCTCGCCGGGCTCCGGCCGCTGCTCGTGCAGTCGTCCGCGGACGATTCCGGCGCTCCGAGGCCAATTTCATCGACGGCGTACGTTCTCGTCGTGCCAGGGGCGAGCGCCGGCGTCGAGGTGGTCGACGGCAATGTCTTCTCGCCATCTCGCTCCGGAATGTCGGCCCCGGCATCGGCGTCCTTCACGGTGGCTACGTCTACCGAGTCGCCGCGGCCGAGCACCGAGCACGCTCCGCTCGACTAGTTCCGGCAGGCTCACCCTCGACCTGTACATCCCGCCGGGGAAGATCGGCTTCTGGCAGATCGCGTACCGCGAGGAAGATGCCCGTCGCGACGAAGTGCGTTCAGCTGTCGAGTCCGGCCACTTCACCGTCGACCTCCTGTACGGCGATTACGAGGGCGGCCAGCGCGTCGTCTCGCGCTTCGGCGTCATGCGGGAGGGCGACGAGTGGCGGTCAACGTCATCCGCCACTGGCAGATCGACCGGCCGAACCCGCGTTGAACGTGCTGCTCCTCGTCGTCGGCGATACGTCGCCGGAGACGATTCGGCAGTCGCTCGCAGGCCGCCCGTGGCGAGTGCACGTCGTCGCGCCGACCGTCGTCGGCCCGCTCGACTGGCTCTCGAACGCAGAGGAGGGTGCGCACCTGCGCGCCGAGGTTCGCGGCCTCGAGGCGGAGCGTGCGCTCGCGGGGCTCGTGCCGGTGACGAGCGCTGCGGGTGACGTCGATCCCGTGCAGGCGGTCGCGGACGCGCTCGTCGAGTTCCCCGCGACCGAGATCGTCGTCGCGGGCGCGTCGGCCGACCTCGACCTCGAGCGCGCGCTCGCGAGGTTCCGTCTGCCTGTTCGCCGCATCGGGCCGCCGCCGAGTTCGCGTGCACGCGTCAACCTCCGCATCCGGAAGCTCGCGGGCGGCCGCGATCCGGGCGCGCTGCTTCGCGCTCATCCTCGGGATGAACGTCGCGCTCATGGTCGGCGCGATCGTGCTCTCGCTCTTCGCGCTGTTCGTGCTCTGGCTCGTCGGCGCCTACTGATCAGACGGCGAGGCTGAGCTGCTCCGGATCCGCAGGCGGCTCGAGGCGCACACGTCGCCGGTCGCGGATGCCGTGCTCGCGCGCGAGCGCGCGCACCTGCTCGCGCACGGGATTCGTCTTCTCCGCCGGGAGATACGCGCGGCGACCGTACAGGTGCTCGTACTGCGGCAGCAGCTCCGGCCAGTCCTGCTCCAGCGCCGCGAGGAAGTGCTCCTTCGTCCCCGGCTTGAGGTAGAGCACGTTCGCCCACACGCCGGTCGCGCCTGCCGCACGCGCCGCGCGCACGACGTCGGCCATCAGCTCCGGCTTGTCGCTCAGCCCGGGGAGGATCGGCGCCATGCCGACGCTCGCCTTCACGCCGGCCTCGACGAGCTGCGACAGCGCGCGCAGCCGCTGGTGGGGAGGAGCGGTGCCGGGCTCGGTGCGCCGCCAGATCTCGACGTCGAGCGTCGGGATGGAGAACGTCACGCTCACGTCGGCGCGCTTCGCCGCCTCGACGAGCACGTCGAGGTCGCGGACGATCATCGGTCCGCGCGTGATGATCCCGAACGGCGTGGCCGCCTCGGCGAGCACCTCGAGGCATGCGCGCGTCAGCCGGTAGCGCCCTTCGGCCGGCTGGTACGGGTCGGTGGCCGCGCCGATCACGACCCCCTCGCGCTGCCACGACGGACGGGCGAGCTCGCGCCGCAGCACCTCGGCGACGTTCGTCTTCACGCGGATGCTCGTCCCGTACCGCTCGTCCGACGGACGGTCGGCGCGCCGCTCGAACGCTCTGACGTAACAGAACGTGCAGCGGTGGACGCACCCCATGTACGGGTTGAGCGACCACCCGAACGGCATGCCCTGGACTCGATTCAACGCGGAGCGACAGGGCTCTTCGCGATACTCGACTCGCATCCCCGTGCCGAAGCTTATCGAACATACGTTCGCATCGCCAGTCGAGGTCGAGCCCGGCATCCTCCGGGTGACCATGCCGCTGCCGAGCGGGCCGCGGCACGTCCACTGCTTCCTGCTCCGCGGAGAGGACGGCTGGACGCTCGTCGACACGGGGCTCGGGCTGCCGGAGCCGTCGTGGGAGGACGTCCTCGCCCAGGTCGACGGGCCGGTCGTGCGGATCTTCATCACGCACATGCACCCGGATCACGTCGGTGGCGCGGCTCCGGCCGCGCAGCTGACGGGCGCGCCCGTCTTCCAGGGCCGGCTCGACTACGCCCAGTGCGAGCGCGTGTGGGGGTCGCCCGACTGGCCGGAGCGGATCGCCGTCTGGTTCGTCCGCAACGGCGTGCCGCCTGCGGTGGCCGACGAGCTGATCGAGTCCGGCCACGTGTTCGCCGACTTCGTCCAGTTCGCGTGGAACCCGACGCTGGTCGAGCCCGGCGACGAGATCGACGGCTGGCAGGTGCTCGCGACGCCCGGCCACGCGGACGGCCACCTCTCGCTCCATCGCGACGGCGTCCTCATCGCAGGCGACACGCTCCTCGCCCCGATCACGCCCGCGATCGGCCTCTATCCGGAGAGCCGCCCTGATCCGCTCGGGGACTATTCGGAGCACGCTGCGCGCCCTCGCCGAGCTCGACCCGCGCGTCTCCTACGGCGGCCACGGCGAGACGATCCCCGAGCCGGCTGCGCGCGCGAACGAGATCCTCATCCACCACGACGAGCGACTCGATCGCACCCATGCGGCGCTCGGCGACGAGCCGCACAGCGGGTACGACGTCTCGCACGTGCTCTTCGGGACTGCGCTCCCGGCCATCCAGCGGAGGTTCGCCGTCGCCGAGACGCTGTCGCACCTCGAGCGTCTCGTCGTCCTCGGTCGTGCCCACCGGCACGAGGACGACCGCATCGTTGCCTACACTGCGCGCTAGCTGGTGGGCGAGAAACCTCCGAGTACCAGCCTCGCGCCGTGAATCTCTTCTTCGAGCTACTCGGCGTCGCGGCCCTGATCCTGCTCAACGCGTTCTTCGTCGCGGCCGAGTACGGCCTCGTCACCGCGCGTCGAACCAGGATCATCGAGCTTCAGCACCAGGGAAACCGGCGGGCACGCGCCGTGCTGCGCATCACCGGCGACCCGCCGCGCTTCATCGCGGCGATGCAGCTCGGAGTCACGCTCACCTCGCTGGCCATCGGCGCCGTCGGCGAGCACGTCCTCACGAAGGAGTTCGACAAGTGGGCGGCGACCGCGCTCGCGATCGCGCTCGCGTACCTCATCCTCACGTTCTTCCATGTCGTGCTCGGCGAGCTGGTGCCGAAGGGCGTCGCGCTGCGGCATTCGGAAGGGACGGCGCTGTGGGTGTCTGCGCCGGTGCGCGCGTTCTTCACCGTGGCGCAGCCGCTCATCTGGGTGCTGCAGCGCTCGACGGAAGCCGTGCTCCGCGTGTTCGGTGTCGATCCTGTGGGAGCGGAGCGCGACGTGCTCTCCGAGGCCGAGCTGCGCATGCTCGTCTCGCGCTCGACGCGCGAGGGCGAGATCGAGGTCGGCGAGCAGCAGATGATCGACAAGGTTTTCGTCTTCGGCGACAAGGACGCCGCCGACGTGATGGTTGCGAAGCCGGACGTCACGGCCATCTCCGTCGACATGCCGGCGGCGAAGGCGATCGAGACGGTGCTCGACCACCCGTACACGCGCTATCCCGTGTACCGGGACACGCTCGACGACGTCGTCGGTGTCGTTCACGTCCGCGACCTCTTCTCCGCCATCCACGAGCGCGGCGAGGAGAACGTGCAGCTCGACGAGCTGCTCCGGCCGGCGTACGTCGTGCCGGAGACGAAGGACCTCGCGTCGCTCCTGCAGGAGTTCCGCCGGACGAACAACCACTTCGCGATCGTCGTCGACGAGTACGGCGCGCTCGCGGGCATCTGCACGCTCGAGGATCTGATCGAGGAGATCGTCGGGCGAGATCGAGGACGAGTTCGACGTCCCCGAGACGGCCATCGAGCAGGTGGACGACGACACCTGGCGCCTCGACGGCCGCTTCCCGATCGACGAGTTCAACGAGCGGTTCGGCACCGACCTGCCGGACGAGGACTTCCACACCGTCGCCGGCTTCGTCTTCGGCCAGCTCGGGCGGGCGCCCGAGCCCGGCGACGACGTCCCGTACGACGGGCTCCGCTTCGACGTGCTCGAAGTGGAGGGGAACCGGATCGAGCGGCTCGCCGTCACGTTCGTCGAGCGGCCGCAGCAGCGCCAGTCGTCCGAGGATCACTCCTCGGACGACGACATCGAGTAGCGCCAGCCGTACCTGGTCCGAGGGCCGAGGCGTTTATCGCTTGTAAATCGCCTCTCTGCTCTCGTAAACCACTATAGGTACGAGGTGGAAAAGATGAAGAAAACTGTCGCCGCGCTCGCTGCGGCGGTTGTCGCGCTTTCGCTGGCCACCCTCTCGGGAGCAGCGTTCGCGGGCGATCACCACGGCGATCAGGGCTCCAAGCATGGTCAGAAGTCGGAATCCGCCCAGAAGCCGCAGAGCTCGACCGATCAGCAGTCGGGCCAGAAGCCGGACAACACGACGGATCACAACACGTCGTGCTCGACCGGCGGCGGACAGGGCAGCTCGGCCACGTGCCACTCGGACAACTCCTCGAAGAGCGACGCATCGAAGCGGTACGGCAACGGAGAGACCGCCGCGCAGATCGCGAACGGGAAGGGCGCTCCGGCCGACACGAAGCATCACGGGGCCGGGGAATAGCCAGCCGCACAAGATCTGCGGCCGCGACGTCCACGCCTACAAGGGCGGGGACTGCTCGAAGCAGAAAGACCAGCACCAGCAGGAGCAGCAGGTCGCGTTCTGCGACATGAACTCGGCGACGACCGGTGACTTCGAGACGAAGAACGCCTCCGACGTCGCGAAGCACGAGTTCGACGGCAACCCGGAAGAGAACCGCGACATCGTGCCGCCGTTCACCTACAACGGGCAGTCGTACTCGGAGAACTGGGACGCGAACGGCCAGGCGATCTTCAACGCCGGCTGCAAGGGCTCCACGCCGCCGCCGACCACGACGACGACGAGCGAGCAGCAGGTCACGTTCTGTGACATGGAGTCGGCGACGAGCGGCAAGCTCGAGACGAAGGACGCCTCCGAAGTCGCGAAGCACGAGTTCGACGGCAACCCGGAAGAGAACCGCGACATCGTCCCGCCGTTCACGCTGAACGGGAAGACGTACTCGGAGAACTGGGACGCCAACGGTCAGGCGATCTTCAACGCCGGCTGCAACGGCTCGTCGGGCGTGCAGCTGAAGGCGCTCGCCCTTCACCGGGCTGCGCCTCTGGATCGTCGAGCTGATCGCCCTCGGGCTGATCGGCACCGGCGGGCGTGCGCCTCGTCGCCCGCCGCAAGCCGACGAGCTAGTCGCTCAGATCCAACGGAACGATCTCGCCGCCTGCGATACGCCAGGCGGCGAGATCGTCCGTGCGCACGGCGTAGATGAGGTACGGCCTGCCCTCCCACAGCCCGACGTTCTCGACGTCGGTGCGCGACGGACGGGGCGGCGAGGAGAGGTGCGAGTGCACGACCGCCTGGTCGAGCTCGATCTCCGACCAGCGGACGGGCTCGAGGTAGAGCTCGAAGCGGTACGGTGACGCGGCCTTGTTCACGGCCGGGACGTACTCGACCGCGCGGTCGCCGTCGAGGAGCAGCAGCCCGCAGGACTCGTTCGGCGCTTCCTCTCGTGCGTGTGCGGCGATCTGCTCGCGGATCGCCGCGGGGACTACCACCACAGCGTCCGTTCCATCGAACCGCCGACGTCCTTCGTCGTCCAGAAGTCGGCGCTCAGATATTTCCAGCCGCCGTCGGCGAGCACGCACACGACGACGGCGCTCTCGTCCAGTTCCTCGGCGAGCTTGCGCGCGACGTGCACGACCGCGCCACCGGAGACGCCGCTGAAGATGCCCTCGCGATCGAGGAGCGCGCGCACCGCTGCAACCGACTCCTCGTTCGACACGAGCACCTTCCGGTCGAGCTTCGACACATCGAGGATCGGCGGGACGTATCCGTCCTCGAGCGAGCGCAGGCCCATGACCGCGTCGCCGGGGAGCGGCTCCGCCGCGGCGACCACGACGTCCGGGAAGCTCTCGCGCAGCCGCGCGCCGGCACCCATGAGCGTGCCGCCCGTGCCGAGTCCGGCGACGAGCACGTCGACGCGGTCGAGCGCTTCCGCGATCTCGGCACCCGTGCCCTCGTAGTGCGCGCGCGGGTTCATCGGGTTCGCGTACTGAAACGGCATGAAATACCGCGGGTCGCTCTCAGCCATCTCGAGCGCGAGGCGAACCGCGCCGTTCGATCCTTCGGCGCCGGGCGACTCGACGATCGTCGCGCCGTACAGGCGGAGCAGCAGGCGCCGTTCCTCCGTCGCGTTCTCGGGGAGGACGCACGTGAGCGGATAGCCCTTCAGCTTCGCGACGAGCGCGAGCGAGATGCCGGTGTTGCCGCTCGTCGGCTCGAGCAGCTCGCGGCCCGGCTCGAGCTCGCCGGCGGCCTCGGCCGCCTCGATCATCGCCTTCGCGACACGATCCTTGATCGAGCCGGTCGGGTTCTGCCCCTCGAGCTTCGCGTAGATGCGCGCGCCGCCGGTCGGCGAGAGGCGCCGCAGCTCGACCAGCGGCGTGTTCCCGACGAGATCGAGGAGGTTCTGGACCACACGTAGACGGTTGGACACGTCTTCCCCAGGAGTTGGTAGATGCCCCACACGAGCCCGCCGAAGGCCGCCTCGGCGCCGGCGCCGGCGAAGTCGCCGCGGCGGAGGCGCGCGATCTCGAGGAGGTCCTTGCCGGCGTTCCACGTTCCCTGCTCGATCATCGACTCGCGCCATTCCGAGCCGAGGCGGTCGACGGAGCGCTGCTCGAGGCCGGCTGCCGCCGCCGCGCGCTCGAGCACGTCTGCGTCGAACGTCTCGAGCGTCGCTGCGACGATCTGGCCGCTCGCGCGGCTCGAGCTGCTCGGTCGCGAGCGTCACGTATGCGAGCATCGCGCCGCCGGGACGCAGCACGCGCGCGCACTCGGCGAGCCCGCGCGGCGCGTCGACGTGGACGAGCACGTCGCGGCACCAGATCCAGTCGACGGAGGCGTCGTCGAGAGGCATCGACTCGATCGATCCCTCGACGACGTCGATCTCGGCGTCCAATCCCGCGGCCGCGACGGCCGTGCGCGCCATCTCGCAGTGCAGCGGCACCGGGTCGAGCGCGACTGCGCGCACTCCGTGCCGGCGCACGAGCTCGATTGCGTACTTCGCGTCGCGCGCGCCGACGTCGGCGACGAGGTCGCCCCGCTGCGGCCCGAGGGCTGCGAACGCCTCGAAGAGCCAGTCCGTTCCGCGAGGCTCGAGGCTGTGCCCCAGCGCCTCGTTGAGCTCCGCCTCGTCGGCCCAGAGCTCGTAGAGCTCCTGGACCGTCGGCATCAGCCGCCGGCCATGGCGGGCAGCAAGATCACGGTCGAGCCGTCGTGCACCTCGGTCTCGAGCCCGTCCAGCGTGCGGACGTCCTCGCCCTCGACGTAGACGTTCACGAACGGCGCGATCTCGTCGTCGTTCACGAGCTGCGAGCGCAGGCCGGGGAAGCGGCTGACGAGATCGTCGAGCAGCTCACGCACGGTGCCGCCGGCGGCGTGCACCTCGCGCTTGCCTTCGGTCTCGGTGCGAAGCGTCGGTGGGATTCTCACGGTCTTCATGCGTGCGTCGGCCTCCCGGAGCAGAACTCCACATAGTCGATGTACTCGGTGATGGTCGGGTGCTCGCCGCAGACCGGACAGTCCGGATCGCGGCGAAGCGTCACTTCGTTGAACTCGGTCGAAAGCGCGTCGAGCAGCAGGAGGCGGCCGATGAGCGGCTCGCCGATGCCGAGCGCGACCTTCAGCGCCTCGCTCGCCTGCAGCGAGCCGACGATGCCGGGCAGCACGCCGAGGACGCCGCCCTCGGCGCAGCTCGGTGCGAGCTCGGGCGGCGGCGGCTGCGGGAAGAGGCAGCGGTAGCACGGGCCTACGTGCGGCTTGAACACCGTCACCTGGCCCTCGAAGCGATAGATCGAGCCGTGGACGATCGGGATGTCGTGCCAGACGGCGGCGTCGTTGAGCAGATACCGCGTCGGGAAGTTGTCGGCGCCGTCGACGATCACGTCCCAGCCGTCGGCGAGGATCCGGTCGACGTTCTCCGAGGTGAGGCGCTCCTTGTACGTCACCACCTCGACGTCGGGGTTGAGCGCCTCGATCGTGCGCTTGGCCGACTCCGCCTTCGAGTCGCCGAGCCGCTCGGTCGAGTGCACGATCTGGCGCTGCAGGTTCGACGCGTCGACGACGTCGTCGTCGACGATGCCGAGACGGCCGACGCCGGCTGCGGCGAGGTAGAGCGACGCCGGCGAGCCGAGGCCGCCTGCGCCGATGAGGAGGATGCGCGACTCGAGCAGCTTCAGCTGGCCCTCCTCGCCGACCTCGGGAATGAGGAGATGGCGGCTGTAGCGCTGGCGCTTCGCCGCGTCGAGCGTGCGCGGCAGCTCGGTCGGGAGCCCGCTGCGCTTCCAGTCGGTGTAGCCGCCCGCGAGAGAGGTGACGTTCTCGTAGCCGAGCTCGCCGAGCGACTTCGCGGCGAACGCCGAGCGCGCGCCGCCGGCGCAGTACACGAGGATCGGCTGCGCCTTGTCGGGCGCCGCCTGCTCGATGCGCGACTCGAGGAACCCGCGCGGGATGTGGATCGCGCCGGGGATCCGGCCCTCGGTCCACTCGTCCAGCTCGCGGATGTCGAGGAGGAGCGGCCGCTCGCCGCCGTCGAGGATCTCGCGCGCACGCGGGACGTCGACCTCGTCGATCTCGGTCTTCACCTGCTGGAGCAGATCGCGATAGCTCGCCATGACTTTCAAAAGGATAGCGAGACTGACCGGGCTAGGCTGACCGGCGATGAGCGCAAAGACCCGGGTCGTGGCCATCGTCGCGCTCGCGGCCGCGGTGGCGGTCGGCGCGACGGTCGGCATCACGCTCCTCCAGACGCGCGGCGAGAGCTCGGGAACGACCGTGCGGAAGGGCCTCCCGCCGCTCGACATTCCGGCGTCCCGGCTCTCCGGCTCTACCGGGCGGGCAAGCTCAAGGAGGCCGAGACCCTGTTCTCGCGCTCCCACGACCTGCCGGACGAGATCGGTGCCGCGTTCTCGCGCTGGCCGCACGGGACGCTCGACGACGTGAAGAAGCTCGTCGCCGCAGAACCCGGAGAGCGGCCTCGCCGAGCTCCATCTCGGGCTCGCGTACTACTGGTCGGGACGCGACGCCGACGCCGTCGTCGCGTGGCGCAGCACGGCGTCGCTCGAGCCGGACTCCTCCGTCCGCGGTGACCGCGCTCGACTTCCTCCACCCGAACGTCGCGCCCGGGCTGCCGTACATCGTCGTCGAGCTCGCGCAGGTCGACCCAAAGGCGCGCCGCCGGCTCGCGCACGGAATCCTCTCGTGGGATCGCGAGCAGCCGGTCTCGGCGAAGCGTGAGTTCGACGCGGCGGTCGCGCTCGCGCCGCACGACCCGGCGGCGCTCGTCGCCGCGGCGGTGGCGGAGTACTCGCCCGCGCATCCGTTCGCGCCGTTCCCGAAGCTCGGGCCGCTCACCGCGGCGTTTCCGCAGGCGGCCGATCGTCCGTCTCCACCTCGGCGAGCTCCTGCTCTGGACGCGGCAGCTGAAGAAGGCCGAGGTGCAGCTGCGGCTCGCGGCCTCGATCCAGCCGGGATCGGCGTACGCGAAGGCCGCGAGCCAGATCCTGAAGGCTCTCGCGGGCGGTGGGTCCAAGTAGACGAAATATGAGCCGATCGGCCCATGGCGCCTCGTCCGACCGGCAGGCATAGTGCGGCATCGCCGAGCAGGGGAGCCCAATGAGCGCGAAGGAAGCCCCGGAGGTTCGCGCAGCCGCGGACGTTCTGGAGACGGACGAAGGACGTCAACTCCTCGAGGTCGCACAGGCCGCCGGCGGATCGCTTTCGACGGAAGAGATCGCGCTCGCGCTCGACGAGCTCGACCTCGACGCAGCCCAACTCGACGACTTCTACCACGTGCTCGAGGAGCTGCAGATCGACGTCGTCGCGCCGCCCGGCGAGGTCGAGGTGGAGGAGGAAGCCGTCAAGGCGGAGGCGCGCGAGATCTCGACCGACTCGCTGCAGCTCTTCCTCAAGGACATCGGCAAGGTCGACCTGCTCACCGCGGCGCAGGAGGTCGAGCTCGCGAAGCGCATCGAGCGCGGCGACCATCTCGCGAAGCAGGAGATGATCGAGGCGAACCTCCGCCTCGTCGTCTCGATCGCGAAGCGGTACCGCAACCAGGGGCTGCCGTTCCTCGACCTGATCCAGGAGGGGACGATCGGCCTCGTGCGCGCCGCCGAGAAGTTCGACTACCGCAAGGGCTTCAAGTTCTCGACGTACGCGACGTGGTGGATCCGCCAGGCGGTCGCGCGCGCGCTCGCCGACAAGGCGCGCACGATTCGCATGCCCGTCCACGTCGTCGAGAAGCTGAACAAGATCGTGCGCACCGAGCGGAAGCTCCGCGCCGAGCTGTGCCGCGAGCCGACGCCGCACGAGATCGCGATGGATCTCGACCTGCCGATCGAAGAGGTCGAGCAGATCATGCGCAGCTCGCAGACGCCGGTCTCGCTCGAGAAGCCCGTCGGCGACGAGGAGGAGTCGGAGTTCGGCCACTTCATCACCGACGAGAACGCGCTGCTCCCGGACGAGGTCGCCGACGAGGCGATGCGCAAGGAGCAGCTGCGGAGGATCCTCTCGACGCTCTCGCACCGCGAGCGCCGCGTGCTCGAGCTCCGCTACGGGCTCGACGGCGAGCATCCGCGGACGCTCGACGAGGTGGGGCGGACGTTCAACGTCACGCGCGAGCGGATCCGGCAGATCGAGAACCAGAGCCTGAAGAAGCTCCGGTCTCTCGCGGACTCGCTCAGCCTGCGCGACGTCGCCTGACTGACGCGCGCCTCGCGCCGCTTGCGTAGAGTCCGCCTCATGGACGAGGCCTGGCGCAGCGAGCTCGCGGAGTTCATCCGCATTCCGAGCGTGAGCGCCGATCCTGCGCACCGCGAGGACGTGAAGACGGCGGGCGAGTGGGTGTGCGAGTTCATCCGCTCCAAGTGCGGCGGCACGGCGAAGCTGACGCCGTACGGCGAGAAGGAGCTCGCGCTCGGCGAGATCCGCGCGTCGCACGATCCCGACAACGCGCCGACCGTCCTCGTCTACGGCCACTTCGACGTGCAGCCGCCGGCGCCGCTCGACCTCTGGGAGAGCGACCCGTTCGAGCTGACCATCCGCGACGAGTGGGCGTACGCGCGCGGCATCACCGACGACAAGGGGCAGGTCTTCATCCTGCTCAAGGCGGCGCAGATGCTCGTCGAGGCGAACGCGCTGCCGGTGAATCTCCGCTTCGCGTGCGACGGCGAGGAGGAGATCGGCGGCACGACGATCGTCGACTGGATCCGCACGGACGAGATCGGCGCCGACGCGGGGGTCATCTTCGACGGCGGGATGCTGCGCATCGACGTCCCGACGTTCAGCCTCTCGACGCGCGGGCTCATCGCGTTCGACGTCAAGGTGACGACCGGTGAGCGCGATCTCCACTCCGGGATGTACGGCGGCGCGGCGCTGAACGCGATCCACGTGCTGATGCGCTCGCTCGGCGCGGTCACCGCGGGCGAGAACGGGCTGCTGCCCGAGCCGTTGCGCCAGGGGATCGTCCCGCCGACGCCGGAGGAGCTCGCGAACTGGAAGGCGCTGCCGTCCGGCGCGGACGAGCTCGCGCTCGCAGGGCGCGCGCGCCGCTCGATCCGAAGGCGGCGGAGCAGTTCAACATCCGCACGATGGCGGAGCCGTCCGCCGACGTGAACGGGATCATCGGCGGCAAGCCCGGCATTCGGAACACGACGCTCTCCGTGCACGCGGCCGGCGAGGTCACGATCCGCCTCGCGCCGGGCCAGGACGTGGACACGATCGGCGCCGCGGCGGAGAAGCTCATGCGCGACGCTGCGCCGGCCGGCGCTGAGCTCGACATCAAGTGGACGGGCGTGCCGGCCGGGCTGATGAAGCCCGACGCGCCGGCGATCCAGCTCGGTGCGAAGGCGTTCGAGCAGGTGCTCGGCGTGCGGCCGCTACTCGTGCGCTCCGGCGGGACGCTGCCGATCGTGCCGGCGCTCGCCGACAAGGGCATCCCGACGATGCTCACCGGCTTCGGCCTTCCCGAGTCGAACGTGCACTCGCCGAACGAGAAGTTCCTCGTCCGCTACTTCGAGGCAGGCGTCGAAGACCGCCGCCGCGCTCTACACGGCGTACGGCGATCTGCCGCGTAATCCCTCGCCCTTGACTTAGGCGGCGGCGTCGAGCTCGACGTCGGCGTCGATCGCGTCGTCCACGAGCTGCGCGATCTCGGTCTCCGAGTGGCCGGCGCGCTGCGCCGACTCCACGAGCTGCAGCAGGCGCTGCAGTTGATTCTCAGTCTGTTCCATACCTCTCACGGTACGGACAGCCGCATTGCGACGCGGTAAACCTTGTGTGCGGAAGTTGGTCGCGCGGGCTAGTGCTGATGGTGGCACGGCAGCCACGAGTGGCCGAACTGGCGCATGGCGTCGATGATCGGCAGCAGCGACTCGCCCTTGCCCGTGAGCTCGTACTCGACGCGCGGCGGCGACTCCGGATAGCTGTGCCGCTCGACGATCCCCTCCTGCTCGAGCGCCCGTAGCCGCTCGGCGAGCGTGCGCGGGCTGATCCCCGAGCACGAGTGCTCGAGCTCGGAGAACCGGCGAGGCCCCTCGGACAGGTCGTGGACGAGGAGCGCAGTCCACTTGGCGCCGATGATCTCGGCGGAGGCGGCCACGGCGCAGGTGGACGGGTCGTGGACGGCATTCATCGTCCGGGTCTCTTTGGTGGCCATGCCCCGAATTGTACGCACCGCCGGTGCTAGTCCCAGGGCGGCGGGTTGTGCACCCATCGGCCGGCGACCATCGTCGCCACGATCTGCACGTCGAGGTCGCCCTCGAAGGGATCTTTGTCGAGGACGACGAGGTCGGCCGCGCGGCCCGGGATGAGCGTCCCGCGCGAGCGCTCGTCGTGCGAGAGCCACGCCGGCGCGACGCAGGTGGCGTGCAGCGCTTCCTCGAGCGTCAGCCGCTCCGCCTCGCGCCAGTGGCGCTGCACGGCGGCGACGACGCCGGCCCACGGGTCGAGCTCCTCCACGGGCGCGTCCGAGCCGTTCGCGAGCACCGCGCCCGCGTGCAGCAGCGAGCGGTACGCGTACGTGCCGTCGAGCTTGTCCGGCCAGAAGCGCTTCGCCAGCTGCTCGTCGGAGGGCGCGTGCGCGAACTGCACGGACGCGGCGACGCCGATCTTGGCGAACCGCGCGACGTCCTCGGGTGCGAGGCACTGCGCGTGCTCGATGCGCTGGCGCAGGCCGCGCGGCTCCCACACGTCACGCGTCGCCTCGAACGCGTCGAGCGCCTCGCGGTTCGCGCGGTCGCCGATCGCGTGCACGCCGACGGGCCAGCCGGCCTCGGCCGCGGCGCGCACGATCTCGGCGAGCTCCTCGCCGCTCGTGATCCGCACGCCGCTGCCGTCGAGCATCCACGCCGTCCCCGAGCCGAGGGTGCCGTCCATGAACACCTTCAGGTAGCCGATCCGCAGCATCGGCGAGCCGAGGCCGCTGTGGAACGAGAGGTCGCGCAGCTGCGGGAGCATCTCCGCGGGAACCGACTGCCACACGCGCAGCTGCGCGTCGAGCCGCTGCCACAACCCGGCCGCGCCGAGCCAGCCGTCCTTGTCGTGCACGCACGCGACGCCGCGCGCGTGCGCGACCTTGACGCCTGCGCGCATCGCGTCGAGGTACTCGTCGTCCGGGACCCTCAGGTGCCGGTCCTTGAAGCGCCACGCGGACTCTTCGCGCAGCACGCCGGTCGGCTCGCCGCTTCCGTCGCGCTCGACCACACCGCCCTCCGACGTCGAGGTCGCCACCGGCGAGCGCGAGCGCGGCAGAGTTGAGCCAGAGCGAGTGGTAGTCCTTCGACCACATCGCGGCGGGCTCGTTCGTGATCGCGTCGAGCGCCTGCCTCGTCGGCGGGCCGTCGGGCCACTCCGCGTCGCGCCACCCGTAGCCGCGGCTCCACCCGCTCGAGCGGATCCGGTCGAGCGCCTCCGCGAGCGAGCCGCAGCCGTCGAGCTTCGCCTGGCGCTGCGCGAGCGCCCACGTCGGGAAGTGGACGTGCGAGTCCGTGAAGGCGGGAAGGACGCAGCGGCCTCCGAGGTCGACGACTTCGGGCGAGGCGAGCGCGGTCTCGTGCGTCCCGACGCCGCCTGCGATGCGGTCGCCGGCGACCGCGAGCGACCGTGCGAGCGGCAGCGACGGGTCGAGCGTGCGGACGACGCCGTTATCGAGGATCATTCGGTCTCATGTTCGATCATGTCGGTCTCAACGTGAAGGACTATCAGGCGAGCCGCGCGTTCTACGAGACGTCACTCGCGCTGCTCGGCTGGACGGTCCTCGCCGAGTGGCCGGATCACGGCGTGGTCGGGTTCGGCGACCAGGGTCGTCCCGTGTTCTGGCTCCATGAGCGAGAGCCGTACGGGACCGGCACGCACGTTGCGTTCACGTGCGACGACCGTGCGACCGTCGACGCGTTCCACGCGGCCGGCGCTCGCCGCCGGCGGGACCGACAACGGGCCGCCCGGCCTGCGCTGGTACCACGAGAACTACTACGGCGCGTTCGTCCTCGACCCCGACGGGAACAACATCGAGGCCGTCTGCCACGCGGCTGAAACGACACCGCCGGCCTAGGAGCCGGCGGCGAGTTCCTCCCGCGGAGGAGGGGATCGAGTCGAGTCTCTGTCCGGCGCTTGGCGGGCTCATCAGTGAATTCCCCGAATAGAATCGCCCCATGCCGTGGGACGAGCTGACCTCGGAGCAGCGCGAGCTGCGCGACCTCGTGCGGACGATCGCGCGCGAGCGGATCGCCCCGCGGGCGGCCGAGATCGACGCGTCGCACGAGTTCCCGTGGGACGTCGTCGAGCTCTATCGCGAGAACGACATCTTCGGGCTCTTCTTCGAGGAGCCGGTCGGCGGACTCGGCACGGGCACGCTGCTGGCGCTGATCGCGATCGAGGAGGTCTCGAAGGTCTGCGCGACGATCGGCGCTGATCCTCGCGGTGCAGGAGCTCGGCTCGCTCGGGCTCAAGCTCGCGGGCAACGACGAGCAGAAGGCGCAGTACCTGCCGCGGCTCGCGAGCGGCGAGTGGCTGTGCGCGTACGCGCTGACGGAGGCGGGCTCGGGCTCGGACTCGGCGGCGATGCGCACGACGGCGACGCGCGACGGCGACGAGTACGTGCTCAACGGGTCGAAGCGCTTCATCACGAACGCGTCGTCGCGCACCTGTACACGGTGTTCGCGAAGACCGATCCGTACGCCGGCCACGCGGGCATCTCCGCGTTCGTCGTCGAGGCGGACACGCCCGGCTTCGAGGTGACGCGGCTCGAGCCGAAGATGGGGATCAGCGGCTCGACGACGGGCGAGCTCGCCTTCGACGACTGCCGCATCCCCGCGGCGAACCTGCTCGGCGCGGAGGGCGACGGCTTCAAGATCGCGATGCGCATCCTCGACCGCTCGCGCCCCGGCGTCGCCGCGCAGGCGCTCGGGATCGCGCAGGGCGCGACCGACTACGCGCTCGAGTACGCGAAGACGCGCGAGACGATGGGCAAGCCGATCGCGCAGCACCAGCTCATCCAGGCGAAGCTCGCCGACATGGAGACCGAGTGCGAGGCCGCGCGCGGGCTGCTCTATCGCTTCGGCCACATGGTCGACGACGGCGTCGACGACGCCGAGCTGACGAAGGCGTCCGCGATGGCGAAGCTCAAGTGCGGCGACGTCGCGATGGCGGTCACGACCGACGCCGTGCAGATCCTCGGCGGCTACGGCTACATCAAGGAGTACCCGGTCGAGCGGTTCATGCGCGACGCGAAGATCACGCAGATCTACGAGGGCACGCAGGAGATCCAGCGGCTCGTGATCGCGCGCGAGATGCTGAAGGAATCGCGCGCGTTCCTGCTCGCGGGCGTCGCCTGATGGAGGAGATCCGCCCCGGTCTCTGGACGTGGACGGGCGAGCACCCCGAGTGGACGCCGGAGTTCACGTGGGGCCCCGAGGTCCGCTCGTACGCGGTGCAGATCGAGGACGAGCGCTACCTCATCGATCCGGTGCTGCCGGCGCCGCGCGCCGACGGGATCCTGCTGACCGTGCCGTGGCACCGGCGGGCGGCGGACGAGCTCGACGTCGAGGTGCTCGACGATCCACCGGCCGGCATCGAGTGGCGGCCCGGCTTCTTCGCCGAGGAGAGAGTGTTCTGGCTGCCGCAGCAACGGGCGATCGTCATCGGGGACGCATTCATGGACGGGAACATTCCTCCGTTCGAGTTGGCGACCGACGATCCCGACGCGGCGAGCGCGCGACTGCGCGCGCTGCTCGATCTCCCGTTCGAGCTGGTGTGCCCGACGCACGGCGACATCACCGATCGCGCCGCGTTCGAGGCATCCGTCGCCGAATGAGGCTCGACGGCATCCACCACGTGACGTGCATCACGGGCGACGCGCCGCGGAACGTCGACTTCTACACCGGCACGCTCGGCCTGCGGCTCGTGAAGAAGTCGGTGAACCAGGACGACCCGACCGTCTACCACCTCTTCTACGCGGACGAGAAGGGGACGCCGGGCTCGGACATCACGTTCTTCGAGTACCCGGGTGCTGCTCCCGGCCGCGCCGGCTCCGGGATGGTGCACACCGTCGTGTGGCGCGTCGGCTCGGAGGAGGCGCTCGACTTCTGGCGCGACCGCGTCGGCTCCGTCCCGTTCACGGACCCGGAGGGGCTGCAGCACGACCTCGTCGTCGCGACGGTGCCCGACGAGCCGCTCGTCGCCGACCACCCGGAGATCCCGCGCGAGATGGCGCTGCAGGGATTCGAGGGCGTGCGCGCGTACGCGTCCGATCCGAGTGCGAACGCCGCGTTCCTCGAGAGCCTCGGCTTCGTCGACGGCGAGACGCGCGGCGAGACGCGCGGCGGATGGATCCGCTACGACGAGTCGCCCGGCACGGGCCTCCCGGGGGCGGGCACCGTGCATCACGTCGCGTGGTCGTCGACGATGGAGGACGAGGAGGCGTGGCGGCAGCGCGTGATCGACGCCGGCGGGCGGCCGACGACGGTCATCGACCGCTTCTGGTTCCGCTCGATCTACTTCCGCGAGCCGAACGGCGTGCTGTTCGAGATCGCAACGCTCGGCCCCGGCTTCGCGACCGACGAGGATCCGGCGCATCTCGGCGAGAAGCTCATCCTCCCGCCGGACTTCGAGCACCTGCGCGCCGAGGTCGAGCCGATGCTCACGCCGCTGCCCGATCCTAGGCGGGATCGAGCCGGTACACGCTCCCCGCGTTCGTGACGAGATAGACCCGCCCGTCGGGGCCTTCGCCGAACGACGTCGGCTTGTCCACGTGCAGTCCGAGGTCGCGCTCGTCGCCGGCTTGCCCGTCGGCGTACGTGAACGCGCGCAGCTCGCCGTCGCACAGATCGGAATAGACGAAGCTTCCGTCGAGCGAGGTGAGGCGCGGATCGTGGACGACGACTCCGCCGATGACGGCGCACCGGCCTTCGTGCGAGTACGTGAGCACGGGCGCGGTCAGCTGCGACGCGTCCGGGCACTGCACCGTCGTCGCGTCCGACTGAGTCCCCTCCACGCACGGCCAACCGAAGTTGAACCCGCCGGCACCGAGCGGAACGACGTCGATCTCCTCCTGGGCATCCTCCCCGACGTCGGCGATGTAGTACAGGCCCGTCTTCGCGTCGATGTAGTCGCGCCAGGGATTGCGCAGGCCCTTCGCCCAGATCTCGGCCGCACCTGTCGCCGGGTCGACGCGGACGATCGCGCCGACCATGCTCGCCGGATCCTGCGCGTACTGCCCGATGACGGTGTACGTGCCGTTGTCGCCGTCGCCGATCGGCACGTACAGGTAGCCGTCAGGCCCGAAGGCGATGTCGCCGCCGCGGTGGTTCGCTCCCGGCGTGTCGACAAGGAGGACGGTGTGCACCGAGTGCATGTCCACCGTCCAGTCGTCGTCCATCGTCGCGGACACGAGCGTGTCGTCGCCGCTCCCGTCATTCGAGATGTAATAGAAGTAGACCGTCCGGTCCTGCGCGAACTGCGGCGAGAAGGTCATGTCGAGGAGGCCGTTCTCGCCGTCGTCGCGGATGTCGCTTCCGAAGTCGGCGACCACCTCCTGAGCGCCGCCGTCGAGCATCACGACCTTCCCGTCCTGCTGGACGGCGAAGACCCGGTTCGCGTCGTTCGGGGCGACCGCCACGTCGGTCAGCGCGCCGAGCCCCGAGGCGAGCTGCGTCAGCGCAGGTACCGCCGGCGGTGCAGTGGCGGGCGTGCTCGAGGCGGCGACGAGGCGGCCGCTGCGGTGCGCGGCCGTGCAGCGGTACACGTAGCTCCCGGCCTTCGAGAAGTCGACGGTCAGCGTCGCGGTGCGGCCGGGCCGGAGGAGCCGGGTGCGCGAGCCGGCCACGACGAAGTCGTCGAAGCTCGAGCCGCGATTCGAGATGACGAACGTCACCGGGCCGAGCGGGACGGTCTTCGTCGAGAGGGTGCAGGCTCCGCCCCCGACGGTCACGTGCACCGTCGAGCTCGACGCTCCGGTTCCCGCCACGAGGGCGGCCAGCACTGCCGCGGTCATCCGGCCCACGGCGGGATTCTGCGCATTCCTATGTAAATCGGGAGTAAGAAACGTTCTACGGGTGGAGCGAGGTCGTGTCGACGACCTCGAAGTCCGACCCGGTGATGCGGCCGATCGTGTGCAGCGCGTCGTTCGACCAGTGCGGATCGGGCGCGCCGCTGATGTACCAGTTCGAGCCGTTGTCGGCGAGGATCATCCCGTAGGTCTTCAGCGCCTGGAGGACGATGCGCGTCTGCCGCGGGAAGCCCGAGATGTCGACGCTCGCCTTCAGCCGGACGCGCAGTCCCATCGGTGGCAGCGACGGGTCGTCCGACGACGACGCGTAGTGCCGCGCGGGATAGATGTACGCCTTGCGGGTGCGCTCGGCCGTGAAGCGCAGCGCGTGGTCGATGACGCCGCGCGCGACCTCGTCGTACCGCGCGAGCCCCGGGAAGATGGGGAGCCCGGCCGCGTCCGCCGACGTCCAGCCGGCAGGCCGCACGTGGTTCGAGCGCAGATTCCACGTCGCGCCCGATCCTGCGTGCCAGCCGCTCGAGGTCCGCTGCAGAGCGAAGAGCTCGTAGAGCCTGCACGCGCTCTTGTCGACGAGCAGCGCGTGATGGTCGCTGCCGCTTTCGATGTGCACCGTCGTCGGGATCGGGTACGCGACGTGGTCGGACTCGTCCGAGTAGTCGAACGTCACGTGCGAGCGCGGCGTCGACTTCGAGACGACGTCGAACGGGATGCCGATGCGCCCGCCGTCGTACAGGCCGGAGCCGAAGTCGGGGTGGAGTCCGGTGTCGATCCCGATCGACGCGATCATCTGCGCCGAGTTCGCGGCCACCGGGAGCTTGTCGACGCGCTCGTTCCACGGATTCCCTGCCGGGAAGATCGAGCAGCTCGACGCTCCAGGCAGCCGGAGTGCCTGCGCCGACCCGCCGCCGAGCGCGAGGACGACGACGCCGATGAGCGCGGCGCGCTTCATGCGGCAGGGAGCGTCACGGTCACGGTCGTGCCTTCGCCCACTTGGCTTTCCAGCTCGATCGTCCCGCCGTGCTGGTCGACGAGCGCGCGCGTGATGGCGAGGCCGAGCCCCGTGCCGGGGACAGCAAGGTCGTTCGCCGCCCGCGCGCGGTAGAAGCGGGAGAACACGTGGCCCTGCTCGTCGGCCGGGATGCCGATGCCCGTGTCCGTCACGACGAGGCGTGCATGTGTCCCGTCGCCGCCGAGCTCGACGCGCACACGGCCGCCTTCGCGGCTGAACTTCACCGCGTTCGACAGGACGTTGTCGAGTACCTGGGCGATTCGCCGCTCGTCTCCGAGGATGGTGGGCACGTCACCTGCCTCGATCTCCACTTCGACGCGTTTCTCACTCGCCCACGGCCGGACGGCTTCGACTGCGCGCTCGGTCAGCGCACCGAGGTCGACCGGATCGCGTCGCATTTCGACCCGCTGCGCCTCGATCTGCGCGACGAGGAGGAGATCCTCGACGAGGTGATGGAGCCGGTCGGTGCTGCGGCGAATGACGTCGAGGTACGTCTTGCCGCTCTCGCCGAGCCCGTGCTCCTCGTCCTGGAGCATCTCGATGAAGCCGGAGATCGACGTCAGCGGCGTCCGCAGCTCGTGCGAGACGGTGGCGACGAACGCGTCGCGCATGCGCTCGAGCTCCTTGTCCGCCGTCACCTCGCGCAGCGTCCAGATGCGCCCGACGGCACGGCCGCGCCGGTCGCTCACCGGCGACGTGTAGCCGCGGAAGACGCGACCGGTCCCCTGCAGCTCGAATTCGTCCGTCGTCGCGTTCCCCGGCGTCTCGGCGATCTCGACCATGCGTTTCCGGTAGCGATCGGGATCGGCGAGCTTGTCGGCGACCGCGAGCAGGCGCTCGACGACCGTGCCCTCTGTCGGCATGCCGAGATCGATGGCCATGCGCACGAGCGGCTCGTTGACGATGAGGATGTTTCCCTCGACGTCGGTGAGGCAGATGCCGTCGATGGTCGCGTCGAGCAGCGCGCGCTGGCGCGCGAGCGTGCTCGTGCGCCGCGACTCGCTCGTGCGCAGGAGGTTGCCGACGAAGGCGGAGCCCAAGCCGAGGACGCAGAGGACGGCGAAGCGCACGATCGACTGTGAGGTGGTGGGATGGATCCCGTCGGCATGTGAGCCGACCAGCCAGAACGCGCCCCCTAAGAGGCCTGCGGCGAGCCCGGCGGCCATACCGATGTCGACGCCGATGAGCATCACGCCGGGCGTGTAGATGATCACCCCGAGGAGGTTGCTCGAGTTGGTGGCGAGCGTGATGACGAAGGCGACGATCATCCCCACCGCTGCGAGCACGCCGACCACGTAGCGGCGTCTGAGGATCGCGCGCCTCATGTGAGATCGACCGCGGGGTAGCGCGCGCGGATCCCGTCGATGAACGCGGCCAGGCGCTCGGCCATGCTCGCGTCGGCGATCTCGAGGACGTTCTCCGCGTTCAGCTCGCCCGAATGCGAGAGGTTGAAGCTGCCGACGAAGACGACGTCGTCGGCGACAGTGACCTTCGCGTGCATGTAGTCGTGCACGGATCCCGGCGCGTACGGCGTCGAGCGCTTCCCCGAGAACGGCGCGCGCGTCAGCACCGTGCGCAGGAGCGGCTCCTTCCACGACGCGTTCCCGTTCGCGTGCCACTGGCTCAGGACCTGGAGCACCTGCGTGCGGTCGACGACACCCGCGACGTCGACCTTCCCGTCGGTGACGACCTGCGCGAGCGTCGCGAGGATCGGCGCCGACGAGAGGACCGGCGATGCGATGCGCACGCGCCGCGTCGCGGTGCCGATCGCCTTCGCGATCCGGTGCGCGAGCTGGTCGCCGCGCCCGGGGCAGAACCACGGCCGCACGACGGTGTCCGACACCGTGAGCGGCGCGGTGTCCACCTTGCCGCTGTGCTGCACGTCGCGCCGCGTCCAGAGCTGCTCGAAGTCGGCGGTGTAACGCGCGGCCAGGTCGGTCGAGTCGACGGTGACGATCACGTTCTCCTCGCGCGTCCACGAGTCGGACGTCCAGTTCGTCGATCCCGTCCACAGCGACGCGCCGTCGCGGACGATGTACTTGTGGTGCATGAGATCCGGGACACCCGGGATCGCGGCCGTGGGGAACGGGAGCGACGCCATCAGGTCCGGGTCGGTGCGCGGCGGCGGCGGGACCGGGATGTTGCCGGGATGGTCGACGTTGTACGCGAGGCGGACGGCGATGCCGCGTTCGTGGGCGGCGCGCAGCGCGCCGCCGACCGTCGCCGCGAGATCGTCGGGCAGGTGCAGGTCGTACACCGCGATGTCGAGCGAGTGCTGCGCGGCGTCGACGAAGTCGGCGAGCGCCTGCGCGGTCTCGGCGGCCGGCTGGCCGCCGTCGGTCAGCGTGCGGACTTCGATCGCTTGTACTCGCGCTTCGCGGCCTGGTAGTCGAGCAGCGACTGCGCCGAGTCGACGTCGCCGAGCGTGGGGTGGTCCGGTGCGACTTCTTTCGCGACCGCGACGCCGAATCGCTTCGCGAGGACGGCGGTCATGCTGCGCACCTTCATGTCGCCGAAGCCGGGCAGCGCCGCGAGGCGCTTCTTCAGGTCGGCGCCGTCCTTCGCGTCGCCCCACACGCGCGACGCGTCGCCGCCGTACTCGTCCGTGACGTAGGCGGCGAGGTCGTGGACGCGCGCGGCCATCGTCCCGGGGAAGCGGTGCACCGCCGGCTTCTCCCGGAACGCGGGCTCGAGGTCGGTCTTCGCGAGCGTCTTCGGGTCGAGCGTGCCGAGCCGCTGCTTGATCCGGAGCGGGCCCTGGAACGCCTGCTGCACCGTGATCTGCTGATCGAGTGCGAACCCGACGAGGAGCGCGAACGGATCCTCGGCGAGGAGCCGGTTCGCGTCGTCGTTCTCGGTGAACCAGAGCCGGTCGGGCGCCGCCATGGAGGGATCCTACGCTGAGGCGTAATCGAAATCGGCCGCGTAGGCGCAGTTGCCGTGCAGTTCCCACTCGAAGCCGTCGTCCTCGACCCGCAGCTCGTCGGCCACCATCTCGTAGCCCTTGCGGTCGTAGCCGGGGACGCCGCAGGCGACCGCGAGCTCGGTCTCGTACCGCTTCGACGCCCGCGCGGCGATCTTCATCCCGACCCGCACGTCGGTCCCCTCGATCGCGATCGGGCTCTGGCGTACGCCGATGAGGTGCCGCGCCTTGCGGATCCACGGCAGCTGGTGCAGCCCGTCGAGGAAGAGCCACTTGAGCGCCGCGCTCTGCTTCCGGTCCGCCTCGTCGTCGACGTGGAGGACGACGCTCCAGGGCGATCCCGCCTCGTCGTCGTCGTACTTGTAGACGAGCGCGACGGAGAGCCCGCCGACCTCGATTCCGTCCACCGTTCCGCTCTCGATCGCCCAGGAGAGCAGGCCGTAGCACTCGCCGTAGGTCGAGCGGCCGCCGAGCGTGCTGCCGATCTTGCGGCACGGGCAGATCGCCTCGCAGTTGCACGATTCGAAGTACGAGCCGCGGACGCGGTAACTCAGGTCGCCCACGAGAACCCTCGCTTCTCGACGAAGATCGCTGCTCCTGCGAGCGCCATCCACCAGTAGCTCATCATTCCGAGCGCGATGAGGAAGAGCATCGCAGGAACGCAGCAGCCGGCGCACCAGAGTCCGTTGCCGATCCCGGTGCGGAACGCGCCGACGAGGCCGTCCCTCCAGCCGTGCACGATGCGCGCGAGCGGCGCGCGGCACACGGCGAGGCAGCGGCGCTTGAACGGCGTGAGCTGGTACGCCGCTGCAAGCGCCACGGCGATCTCCCAGGGCGGCGCGGGAAGGAAGAAGAGCGGCGCCGCGAGGGCCGTCCAGACGGCCACGTAGCCGGCCGCAACCGTCGCCGTCCGCAGCGGCGAACGGGCGGTCGCGTAGTCGAGGCGAAAGTACGCGAGCTCGCTCGGAAGCATCATCGCGGCCATTGCCAAAAGGAAGATCGGCAGAGTCATGGGCGGACTCTATGCTGACTCGGTGGACGGACTCAGCGCGTTCAGCGAGTCGACGCGGGTCTGGTTCGAGCGGGAGTTCGCCGCGCCGACGCCCGCGCAGGCCAAGGGCTGGCCCGCGATCGCGTCGGGCAAGAACACCCTCATCCAGGCGCCGACGGGCTCCGGCAAGACGCTCGCCGCGTTCCTGTACGCGATCGACAAGCTGACGCCGACGCCGGGCGGTGGACTGCGCGTGCTGTACGTCTCACCGCTGAAGGCGCTGAACTACGACGTCGAGCGCAACCTGCGCGGCCCGCTCGCGGGATTGCAGTCGCAGCTGCGCGTCGCCGTCCGCACGGGCGACACGTCGCAGAAGGAGCGCCAGGCGATCCTCCGCGACGCGCCCGACATCCTCATCACGACGCCGGAGTCGCTCTTCCTCATGCTCACGTCGCAGGCGCGCGACATGCTGCGCACCGTCGAGACGGTGATCGTCGACGAGGTGCACGCCGTCGCGGGGACGAAGCGCGGCGCGCACCTCGCGCTGTCGCTCGAACGGCTCGAGCGCCTCACCGGAGGCTTCCAGCGGATCGGGTTGTCGGCGACGCAGCGCCCGCTGGAGGAGATCGGCCGGTTCGTCGCCGGCGGCCGCCCGATCGAGCTCGTCGACGCGGGCGTCGCGAAGGCGCTCGACCTGCAGGTCGTCGTCCCGCTCGAGGACATGCGCGAGCCGACGGAGCAGAGCTCGATCTGGCCGTCGATCTATCCCGCGATGCTCGAGCTCGTGCGCGCGCACCGGTCGACGATCGTGTTCGTGAACAACCGGCGTCTCGCGGAGCGGCTCGCGCTGCGCCTGAACGAGCTCGCGGAAGAGGAGGTGGCGCGCGCCCACCACGGGTCGCTCGCGCGCGAGCAGCGCGTCGTCATCGAGGAGGACTTGAAGGCGGGGCGCATCCCGTGCCTCGTCGCGACGTCGTCGCTCGAGCTCGGCATCGACATGGGCGCGGTCGATCTCGTCGTCCAGGTCGAGTCGCCGAAGTCGGTCGCGCGCGGGCTGCAGCGCATCGGGCGCGCCGGCCACACGCTCGACGCGGTGTCGAAGGGCCGCATCTTCCCGAAGTTCCGCGCCGACCTGCTCGAGTCGGCGGTCGTGCTGCAGCGGATGCTCGCGGGCGCGATCGAGGAGACGCAGATCCCGCGCAACCCGCTCGACGTCCTCGCGCAGCAGATCGTCGCCATCTGCGCGGACGAGGAGATCGAGGTCGCCGAGCTGCACACGCTCGTGCGCGGCGCGTACCCGTTCGCCGACCTTTCGCGCGCGCAGCTCGAGAACGTGCTCGACATGCTCGCGGGCCGCTACCCGTCCGACGAGTTCGCCGAGCTCCGGCCGCGCATCATGTGGGACCGCACCGGCGGCGTCGTCCGCGGACGCGAGGGAGCGCGCCGGCTCGCGGTCACGAACGCGGGCACGATCCCCGACCGCGGGCTCTTCGGCGTCTTCATCGCCGACGGCGGCGGCCGCGTCGGCGAGCTCGACGAGGAGATGGTGTACGAGGCGCGCGACGGCCAGGTGATCGTGCTCGGCGCGTCGTCGTGGCGGATCGAGGAGATCACGCGCGACCGCGTGCTCGTCTCGCCGGCGCCCGGCGTTCCCGGCGCGGTGCCGTTCTGGAAGGGCGAGGGCGTCGGGCGGCCGTACGAGCTCGGCGCCGCGATCGGCAAGTTCTCGCGCGAGCTGCTCGCGAAGAAGCGATCCCGCGATCGAGGGCCTCGACGATCGCGCCGCGTGGAACCTGCTCGAGTTCCTGCGCGACCAGGAGCGCGCGACCGGCGTCGTCCCGTCCGACCGCACGGTCGTCGTCGAGCGTTTCCGCGACGAGATCGGCGACTGGCGCATCTGCATCCTGACGCCGTTCGGCGGCCGCGTGCACGCGCCGTGGGCGATGGCGGTCGCGGCGCGGCTGCGCGAGTCGCTCGGCGTCGACGTGCAGTCGATCTGGTCCGACGACGGCATCGCGTTCCATCTCCCCGAGTCGGACGCGCCGCCGGCGACCGACCAGCTGCTGCTGTCGCCGGACGAGCTCGACGAGCTCGTCATCGCCGAGGTGGGGCAGACGGCGCTCTTCGGCGCGCGCTTCCGCGAGAACGCCGCGCGCGCGCTGCTCATCCCGCGGCGCCGGCCGGGCGAGCGGACGCCGCTGTGGCAGCAGCGGCTGAAGGCGCAGAACCTCCTCCAGGTCGCGCGCAAGTACGCGAGCTTCCCGATCGTCCTCGAGACGTACCGCGAGTGCCTGCAGGACGTGTTCGACCTGCCGGCGCTGAAGACGCTGTTGCATGGAGCTGCAGACGCGGGAGATCGACGTCGTCGACGTCGAGACGTCGAGCGCGTCGCCGTTCGCGTCGTCGCTGCTGTTCGACTACATCGCCACCTACATGTACGAGGACGACACGCCGCCGGCGGAGCGCCGCGCGCAGGCGCTGTCGCTCGACCGCGACCTCCTGCGCGAGCTGCTCGGGCAGGAGGAGCTCCGCGAGCTCATCGACGTCGACGCACTCGCCGAGGTGGAGGCGTCGCTGCGGCCGAAGCCGCGCAACGCCGACGAGCTGCACGATCTCCTGCGGCTGCGCGGGCACCAGTTCGAGTTCGACCCCGGCTTCGCCGAGACGCTCGTGCGCGAGCGGCGTGCGTTCCGGTTCGGCGATGCGCTGGCCGCGGCGGAGGACGCGGGCCGCTACCGCGACGCGCTCGGCGTCATGCCGCCGTCCGGGCTGCCGGAGGTGTTCCTCGAGGGCGCGCCCGATGCGCTGCGCCAACTCGTGCGGCGGTTCGCGAGGGGACGTGGGCCGTTCACGACGGCGCAGGCGAACGCCGCGTTCGGCGTCGACGTCGAGGAGGAGCTGCGCGCGTTCGAGCGCGAGGACCAGCTCGTGCGCGGCGAGCTGCGTCCCGGCGGCGACGAGCGCGAGTGGTGCGATCCCGACGTGTTGCGCCGTCTGCGGCGTGCGTCGCTGGCCGCGTTGCGCCGCGAGGTCGAGCCGACCGAGCAGGCGGCGTTCGGCCGCTTCCTTCCGAACTGGCACGGCATCGACCGGCGCGCGTCGCTGCGCGAGGCACTCGTGCCGCTGCAGGGGCTGCCGCTGCCGGTGTCGTTGTGGGAGTCGGAGGTGCTGCGCCGCCGAGTTCCCGACTACCGCGCGGAGCAGCTCGACCAGCTGTGCGCGTCCGGCGAGCTCGTCTGGGCGGGCGCGGGGCTCGACCGCGTGGCCGTGTTCTTCCGCGACGACGCGCCGGTGCTCGGACGGCCGTCGGCCGCGCCCGCGCCGGAGGGGCCGGAGCACGACGCCATCCGCTCGGCGCTCGCCGGCGGCGCGCTCTTCTGGTCCGACTTCGGCAGCGACGAGCTGCTGCCGGCGCTGTGGGACCTCGTCTGGGCGGGCGAGGTGACGAACGACGCGTGGCAGCCCCTTCGGGCCACGTCCCGGTACCAGGCCCCGTCACAGAAGCGTCACGGAAGACGGTTCTCACGCTCACGCGCGGCCGTCGCGACCTCGACGCAGGGCCGCTGGTCGCTCGCGGCCGGGCTCTTCGCCGGCGAGCCCGACCGGCGCGCGCTCGCGGAGCTCCTGCTCGAGCGCCAGGGGATCGTCACGCGCGACGGCGTCCGCGGCGAGGGCATCGCCGGCGGCTACGGCGCGGTGTACCAGCAGTTGCGCGCGCTCGAGACGCTCGGCACGTGCCGCCGCGGCTACTTCGTGGAGGGCCTCGGCGGCGCGCAGTTCGCGCTCGGCGGCGCCGTCGAGCGGCTGCGCGAGCTGCGGCCCCGCGACGGCGACGAGCCGGAGGCGCTCGTGCTCGCGGCCGCCGACCCGGCCCAGCCGTACGGCGCCGCGCTGCCGTGGCCGAAGCGGGCGAACGCCCGCGCCGCGCGCGTCGCCGGCGCGCAGGTCGTGCTGCTCGGCGGCGAGGCGGCGCTCTTCGTCGAGCGCGGCGGCCGCTCGCTCGTGCCGCTGCGCGAGCCGGAGGAGGAGTGGCTGCGCGTCGCGCTCGCCGAGCTCGTCGCCCATGTGAAACTAGGCCGTCGGCCAAAAGCGGCTCGCGGTCGAGCGCTTCGACGGCGAGCCGGTCGTCGACACGATGGTGATGCCGCTGCTGGTCGAGGCCGGCTTCCTCGCCGGCCCGCGCCGCGCCGTCCTCCGCAGCTAGCCGCGCGGCAGGACGAGGTCGAACCGGGTGCCCCACGGCCCGTCGGCTGATACGTGAGGTCGCCGCCGTGCGCGTTCGCGTACGCCTTCGCGATCGCGAGCCCGAGGCCGGTTCCGGCCGCCGCCGTGCTCGAACCGTTCGAACAGCCGCGGGACGAGACCCTCCGGCACGCCGCGGCCGCGGTCGGTGACGACGATGCGCACGTGGCGATCCGTGCTCGGCGCGGATCTCCACCGGCGGCGCGCCGTGCTGTCGCGCGTTCGCGACGAGGTTCGTCACGACACGCTCGATCACGAGCGGGTCGGCGACGACGGCGAGCGCCGGGTCGACGGCGATGACGACGTCGTCGCCGCCGGCGCGAGCGTCGGCGAGCCCGCTCGAGCACGATCGGCTCCGGCTGCACCTCGATCGCCCGCGCGTCGAGCCGCGAGAGGTCGAGCAGCTGCTCGATCAGCCGGCGCAGGCGGTCGGTCTGATCGCCACGCGGTCTCCTCGAGCTCGCGCGCACCTCCGGCTGCAGCTCGTCGCCGCGCGCGCGCAACGTCGTGAGGATCGCCGTAGACGCTCGTCGCCGGCGTGCGCAGCTCGTGCGACGCGATCGCGACGAAGTTCAGCTTCAGCTGGTCGAGGCGCACGGTCTCCTCGTGGACGCGCGCCTTCTCGATCGCGAGCGCCGCGCGCTCGGCGACGAGCTGCAGCAGCTCGACGTCGTCGGTCGCTGAAGTCGTGCAGCAGCGTGCCGACGTGCAGCACGCCGATGCGACATTCGCGCACGATGAGCGGCACGCCGAGCATCGACTTGATGCCCTTCTCGCGCAGGATCGGATTGAGCACGTGCGCGTGGTCGACGTCGGGGAGGATGACCGGACGGCGCTCGGCGGCGACGCGCCCGGCAAAGCCGCCGCCGACCGGGATGCGCACGCCCTGCTCGACCTCTTCCTCGATCCCGACGGCGGCGCGCGCGACGAGCTCGTCGCGTTCGGGATCGAGCAGCAGTACCGCGCACGTGTCGACGCCGAGGATGTCGCGCGTGCGGCAGGAGCAGCGCCGGAGCAGCTCCTCGAGCTCGAGGTGCGCGAGCGCGACGTCGGTGACGGCCTGGACCGCTCGAGCCGAGTCGCCGTGTCTTTCGCTCGGACTCGAACAGGCGCGCGTGCTCGATGGCGATACTCGCGCGCTCGGCGACGAGGTGCAGGAGCTCGGTGTCGAAGTCGCGCGGCTCGCACGCTGCGACGAGCAGCTCTCCGGTCGTGCCGTTGCCGAGCTCGAGTCTCGAGACGTACGACACCGCCGTGTCGTCCTGCGGCCCGAACGTGACGCGGCGGTCGTCGTTCGTCGGCGCGCACGACGATCGCGCACGAGTCGACGCCGAGGATCTGGGGGATGCGGGCGACGATCTCGTCGAGGAGCGGGTCGAGCTCGAGCGTCGAGAGCGCGGCGTCGGTGATCGCCTGCAGCTGCCCGACTCGCCCGCCTCCGACCGTCATCGGCAGCGCAGCCCCATTGGCGTCTATGGCCTTAAACCCCGCCTTCAAACAGGGAGGAGCTTGTACCCGAGCCCGCGCACGGTCACGAGCCGCTGCGGCCGCGCCGGGTCGCGCTCGATCTTGCGGCGGAGATTGGAGACGTGCACCTCGCACGCGTGCTCGTCGCCGACGTGGTCGCTCGCCCAGAGGTGCTGCATGAGCTCGCGCCGGGAGATGACCCGCTCCGGCTGCTCGGCGAGGAGCGAGAGCACCTTGAACTCGGACAGCGTCAGCCGCACGGGGTCGCCGTCCACGGTCACCTCGTGGCGGACGAGATCGAGGTGGAGACCGCCGAGCCGCCGGATCGCGGGGCGGTCGAGCTCGCGCCGGCGCAGGATCGCGCGCACGCGGCTCACGAGCTCCGCGCTCGAGAACGGCTTCGTCACGTAGTCGTCGGCGCCGACGTCGAGCCCGAGCACGCGGTCGCGCTCCGCGTCGCGCGCGGTGAGCATCACGATCGGCACGTCGCTCTCGGCGCGCAGCGCGCGGCACACGTCGGTGCCCGACAGCTGCGGGAGCATGACGTCGAGGATGACGAGGTCGTACGCGCGCGCGCGTGCCGCCTCGAGTGCGCGCACGCCGTCGGTCTCCTCGTCCACGTCGAAGCCCTCGCGGCGGAGCGTGAACGCGACGACGTCGAGGACGCCGGGGTCGTCGTCGACGACGAGCACGGAGTTCATGCCGGCACCTGCTCGCGCACGCGCGCGCGCTCGAGCACGATGCGGACGCGCGTCCCCTCGCCCGGCGCCGAGTCGAGCTCGATGCGCCCGTCGAGGCTGCGCACGGCCTGGCGGACGATCGCGAGCCCGAGGCCGAAGCCCTCGGCGTCGCGGTCGGCGCCGCGGAAGAAGCGGTCGAACACGTGGCCCTGAGTCTCGCTGCTCATGCCGACGCCCGTGTCCTCCACCTCGACGCGGACGGCGCTGCCCACCGCGTACGCGCGCAGGACGACGCGGCCGGACGGCGTGTGCTTCGCCGCGTTCTCGCCGAGGTTGCGCAGCGCCTGCTCGAGCAGGTCGCGGTTCACGTTCGCGGCGAGGCCGGGCGGGCACTCGACGTCGACGACGACGCCGTCGCGCGGACGGAGATCGTCGGCGACCTCGCGCAGGATCGGCTCGAGCACGGTGGGCTCGAGCCGCGGCTTCTCCTGTCCCGCGTGCGCGCGCGCGAGTGCGAGCAACGCATGGGCGAGCCGTGCGAGCCGCGCCGACTCTCGCTCGATATGTGCGAGGAAGCGGTCGCGCTCCTCGGGATTCTCCTTCGCACCGGCCTGCAGCACTTCGACCGCGCCGATGATCGTCGTGAGCGGCGTGCGCAGCTCGTGCGCCGCGTTCGAGACGAACTCGCGCTCGGCGAGCTCGCGCCGCTCCTGCTCGGTCAGGTCGTCGAGCACGATCAACACGGTGTCGCCCTCGGGCTGCGCGGGGATGCCGACGAGCCCGAGTGCGCGCTCCTCGCCGGGGCGCACGTGCGCCTGCGCGAGCGACGCGTCCGCGTCGAACAGCCGCTCGACGAACTCGCGCAGTGAGAAGCCTGCCCACGGCTCCGGCAGCTGGTCGCCCTCGGCGAGGCGCACGCCGAGCAGCCGTCGCGCCTCGTTGTTCGCGAAGTGCACGGCGAGGTGCTGGTCGACGGTGACGACGCCTTCGTGCAGCCGCTCGAGCAGCATGCGCAGCCGGTCGCGCTCTCCCTCGATGTGGCGGAACGAGCGGCGTAGCTGTCGCCGCATGCGCTCGAAGTTGTAGGTGAGCGCGCCGAACTCGTCGCGGAAGCGGTAGCGCAGCGGCGTCTCGAAGTCGCCGTGCGCGAGCGCCTCGGCGGCGAGCGAGAGTCTGCGCAGCCGCAGCGCGATGAGCTGCGCGAGCAGCAGGCCGACGACGACGCCGACGACGCCCGCGATCACGCCGGCGCGGAGCGCCTCGCCGTTGATCGTGCTGAGCGCGGCCGCGACGTCCGGGCGCCGGCTCGTGGCGACGAGCGTCTTGTCGTGCCAGGGCACGGTGGCGACGAACGTCCCGCCGTCGGAGCTGCCCGTGACCTTCTCGCCGACGGCCTGCACGTTCTCGATGCGCAGGAGGACGTTCAGCTGCTTCCCGAGCCGGACGAGGTTCGCCGGCGTCGCGCGGTGCGCCGCCACGCGCGCGTTCGCGAGCACGAGCTCCTGGGCGTGGCTGCGGAACACGTTCTCGGAGCGGCTCGAGAACTGGGAGACGACGATCGCCGTCGAGGTGGCGGCAACGACGGCGAACGCGGCTCCGAGCCACCAGCGCACGCCGATGAACCGGCGGGTCATGCCTAGATCGTAGGCTGGTCCCGTGCCCGAAGGCGATTCGCTGCACCGGGCGGCACTGCGGCTGCAGGTGCTCGTCGGTCAGAACGGTCGGCGTGGAGACGCCCCATCCCAGGGCGGCCGCGAAGCGCCTGGCCGAGCGGCTGGACGGGCTCGTGCTCGAGTCGGTCGACGCGGTCGGGAAGAACCTCCTGCTCCGCTTCCAGGGCGGCCACGTCCTCCGCAGCCACCTGCGCATGACCGGCCGCTGGCGCGTCGACCCGCGCGGGACGGCCCGCGCCGGGCAGCCGTGGCTCATCCTGCGCGGCGACGAGCACGAGGCCGTCCTCTGGAACGGGCCCGTCCTCGAGCTGGACAAGCCGCTCGCGACCGGCGCCGACATCCTCGACGAGCGGCCCGAGTACGACGCGATGGTCGCGCGCCTGCGCTCGAGCCCGACCGCGAGATCGGCGACGCGCTCCTCGACCAGAAGCTCGTCGCCGGCATCGGGAACATCTGGCGCGCCGAGGCGCTGTGGGAGACGCGCGTGTCGCCGTGGAGCCCGCTCTCCGAGGTGTCAGACACCGATCTGCGCGCGGCGCTCGAGGCGGCGCACCGGCTGATGGCCGCCTCGGTGAACGGCGCGCGCCCGCTCCGCCGCGTGTACCGCCGCACGGGCCGGCCGTGCCGGCGCTGCGGGACGCCGATCCGCGCGCATGCGCAGGGCGACGGCGCCCGCGTCGCCTACTGGTGCCCGACCTGCCAGAGAGGAGGCAGGGAGCCGAGGTCGTAAGCAGCAGGTCCGTGAAGATCTCCGCTTCTGTACGACACGCTGCGCCGCTTCTGCCTCGGCGCGTTCGCCGTCTTCCACGGCGAGCAGCTGCCGTTCTCCTTCGAGGAGCACGCGCCGTCGTTCTACGAGTACAGGCCGCTCGTGCGCTCGTTCATCGAGGGCCAGGCCGAGCGCCTGCGCGTGCGCGAGGACGTGCAGGAGGCGCTGCGCGATCTCGCGCGCGAGCCCGCCGCGCGCATGTACGTCGATCCGTATCGCGGCATCCTCGTCCCGCTGCTCATCCGCACGGCCGAAGGCTGCGGCGGCTTCGACTGGGACGACACCGCGTTCGACCGCGCGTTCGAGGAGATGGAAGGGCGCCTCTTCGGCGACGGTCACATGTACGGCGCGGTGGCGCCGCTCGTCGGCATCGCGTGCACGTCCGTCATCGAGCTCGGCGAAGGACTGCGCGTCCGGCCGAGCGCGACCGGTGAGTTCGCGGCGCTGTGGCCCGAGTCGTCGGGTCTCCTGCCGCGCGACTTCGGCCGCGAGGTCGACCGTCTGTGCGTGCTCGAGCTCGAGCGCTCGCTCCCGCAAGGGCGCGGAGGAAGCACCGGACGCGCCCGGCGAGCTCGCCGACGCGGTCACCGCGCTCCGCCTCGCGACTGCTGCTCCGCTCGCCGCCGGCCCCGTGCTCTTCGAGCGGCTCGACTGGGAGCCGTTCGGCATCCGTCCCGTGCTCCCGATCGCGGCGACGCCGCCGCCCGGCGAGCCGACGCGCCTCGACCTGTTCCGCGCGCAGGTGGCCGTGAGGCTCATCCCGCAGCTCGCGCTCGCGGACGGGGACGCGCGTCTCGGCGACGCGCTCGACCGGTGGGAGCTGTCGCTCTTCCAGGACGACCCGTTTCGCCGTGAGCAGCTGCGGCACGCGCTCGACGCGGCGCTCGGCGACGGCGACGGGACGTGGGCGGCCGCGATGCGCGCCGCCGCGCTCCTCGGCGAGACCGACGCGGAGCAGTTCCGCGCGCCGACGCCGGATCTCATGCGGCGCACGCTCGTCGCGATGCTCGAGCACGGTGACCGCGCTGCCCTGCTGCGCGAGCTCGACGCGAAGTTGCTCGGCGCTCGTGACGGAGCCACGAGGAACCTGGCGCACATTGCCTCCTAGCGTGTACGGCATGGACGAAGCGCGCGCCGTCATGAAGCGGCTCGATCGCATCGAGGCGCTCCAGCGCGAGGGCGCGAACCCCGCTGCTGTCCTCGCGGAGATGCAGGCCCTCGTCGGCGAGGCGGAGGCCTGGGCACGGCTCGAGGGCGACGAGCGCGCGAGCGACGCGGCGGCCGCTCTTGCAGCGCGTGCGATGATCGCCGTGTGACGGTCGTTCATTGGGACGAGGTCGCGCCGCGCCGATCCCCGCATCCGGCGTCCGGCGGCGACTGGTACTTCCTCGGCGAGGCAGCCGGCTCCGTCGGCTGTGGGCGTCAACCGGATCCTGCTCGGCCCGCACGAGATCTCGACGCCTGCGCACGTCCACGGCGCCGACGAGGAGACGTTCTTCGTCCTCAACGGGTCGGGGCTGTCGTGGCAGGACGGGGAGACGTACGAGGTCAACCCCGGCGACACGCTCGTGCACGCGCCGCGCCAGCGCGCGCACACGCTGCGCGCGGGGGAACGCGGCCTCGACGTCCTCGCCTTCGGCCCGCGAGCGCGCCTCGGCGGCAGCTATCTCCCGCGGATCGGCATCTACTGGCTGTGGCCGACGTGGACGGAGGCGGGCACGGGCGACCATCCGTTCGACCGCGACCAGAAGCTCGAGTGGCCCGACCCGATCGCGCGGCCCGAGTCGATCGTGAACGTCGACGCGGTCGAGGTTCGCTTCAACGGCCGGTCGCGAGCCCTGGGTGCCGCCGCCGGCGCGACGCTGACCGGTCTCAATCTCGTCTCGCTCCCGGCCGGAGAAGAGGGCGCGCCGCCGCACGCGCACACGGCGGAGGAGGAGCTCTTCGTCGTCCTCGCCGGCGAGGGCGAGCTCGAGCTGTGGCCGTCGCCCGATCCAAAGAACCCGTTCCCGGCCGAGCCGAAGGAGACGCACGCCGTCCGTCCGGGCTCGATCGTCTCCCGGCCGCCGGGGACGCGCGTGCCGCACTCCTTCCGGGCGGGGGAGGCCGGCCTGACGTATCTCGCGTACGGCACGCGCGACTCGAACGACGTCTGCTGGTACCCGCGCTCGAACAAGGTCTTCTACCGCGGGCTCGGGGTGATCGCCCGGCTCGAGCTCCTCGACTACTTCGACGGGGAGCCGGCCTGATCGCTGGATGGGGGTAGTCCAGTTGGTGAGCTTCCTGCCGATAACCGCATCGGAACAACTGTGCGGCGGGTTCTCTCAAATCGGAAAGTTCAGGTCGGCTTCAACGGCGGCTTTGCGGCAGTGCTGTTGGTCGTGATGATCGTCGGCGGGCGGAAGTTCGCCCACAGCGGCTTCGCCCTCCGCCACGCCGATCCGCTCCTGCTCTCCGGCGCGACCCTCCTCTTCCTGATCGCCTACGCGTTCAAGGCGTGGGGCTGGCAGCGGCTGTTCGCGGCCGACGACCGCCCCTGCTCGAGCGCGCTCGCGTTCGCCGGCGGCGCGGCCTGCGTCGGCGGCGTCGCGCTTCCCGGCCGTCTCGACGACGCGCTGCGGATCGCGTGCGTCAAGCGCTTCCCCGGCGTGCGCACGGGCCTCGGCGCCGTCGCCCTCAGCCTCGTCGTCCTCGGACTGCTCGACAACGTTGCGCTCGCACCGTTCTCAGCCGTCGCCGCTGTGTCCGCGCACTCGTGGACGGTGCGCGTCGGCTTCGCCGTCGTCGCGCTCGCAGGCGTGCTCGCCGCGGCGCTCGTCGCCTCGCTTCCGAAGCTCGCCGGCCGGGCGTTCTTCATGCGCTTCCGCGTCGGCCGCTGGCTCGCCGCGCACACGCATTCCAACCGCCGCGCGGTCGCGGCACTCGCCTTCATCTCGATCTCGTGGACGCTGCGTGCGACCGCGGTCTTCCTGCTGCTCGACGCGCTGTCGATGCGCAGCTCGTTCCCGCTCGCGCTCGCGTTCCTGTGCGCGTCAGCGGCATCGGCGGCGTCTGCCGATCGCGCCTGCGGGCGCGGCGACGCAGGCCGGCGCCGGCTCGGCGATCCTCATCGCGAGCGGCGTGCACGCCGGCGAGGCGATCGCGTTCGCGGTCGCGGCTCAGGTGCTCGTCGTCGGAACGGGAGCGATCGTCATGCTCCTCCTCGCCGGGTGGCACCTGGCGACGCGCAACCGCGGCCGTCTGCCTCGTGCCCGCGCTCGTCCGCGCATAACTCGTCACACCGACGCCGGGGTACTAAGTACCGGCCTTTGGTGTTCCGCGCCGTACCTCAAAGGCCGGTACTTAGTACCTGTACGAAAGATGCGCGGCTTCTACGCGGCCGGCGGCGCTGCCGGTCCGCTGAGCACGAAGTCCTTCCCGCGCACGAGCGCGAACGCAGCGATCGAGCCCGCCGCCGCGACGAACGTCGCGACGAGCAGGATCTCGTTCAGCCCGTGCACGAACTGCGCGGGCGTGCCGCCGGGGCCGTAGTACGACTGGAAGATCGCGCCGAGCCCGGCGATGCCGGTCGCGATCCCGACCTGCCGGAACGTGTTGTTCACGCCCGCGGCCATGCCGGCGCGCTGCGGCGGCACGACGCCGACCGCGGTCGACGCCAGCGGCGGGTTCACCATCCCGATGCCGATGCCGCCGACGAGGAAGCCGGCGAGGAGCGTCGTCCAACCCGACGACGTGTGCACGCCGTGCATGAGCCACAGCGCGAGTGTGACGAGCGCCATCCCGGTCCCGAGCAGGATCCGGATCGGGAATCGCCCCGACAGCCTTCCCGCGAGCGGGGCGGCGAAGAACGAGATCATCGACAGCGGCAGGAAGCGCAGCCCCGCCTGCAGCGGCGAGTAGCCGAGGATGTTCTGCAGGTACAGCGTCAGGTAGAGAAAGAGCGCGAACATCGACGAGGAGATCGAGAACGCGACGATCTGCGCGCCGGTGAACGCCGGCACGCGGAAGAGCCGCACGTCGAACATCGGCCGCGCCTGCCGCAGCTCGACGATGCAGAAGGCGAGGAGCGCCGCGGCCGCGCCTCCGACCAACCCGACGACGCGGCCGCTCGACCAGCCCCAGTCGTTCCCGCGCAGGAGGCCGAGCACGAGCGCGAAGAGCCCCGCCGAGAGCGTGATCTGCCCCGGCCAGTCGAGCCCGCCGTGCTCCTCGTTCCGCGACTCGCGCAGCATGCGCGCGCCGAAGAACAAACAGGCCGCTCCGATCGGCAGGTTGACGAAGAAGATCCACCGCCAGCCCGCCCACTCGGTCAGCGCGCCGCCGACGAGCGGCCCGATCGCGACGGCCGCACCGATCGTCGCGCCCCAGATCCCGAAGGCCGTTCCGCGCTCGGCGCCATGGAATTCCTGCGTGAGCAGGGCAAGCGAGACCGCGAACATGATCGCGCCGCCGATACCCTGCGCGCCCCGTGCCAGATTCAGGAACAGAGGGCTCGTCGCCGCGCCGCAGGCCGCGGAGGCTGCCGTGAAGAGCACCACGCCGATCAGGAAGACCCGCTTCCGGCCGAGCAGGTCTCCGAGCGAGCCGGCGTTCAGGACGACCGTCGCCAGCATGAGCGAGTACGCGTCCACGACCCACTGGAGGTCCGTGAACGAGGCGTGGAGGTCCCGCTGGATCTTCGGGAGCGCCACGTTCACGACCGTGATGTCCAGCAGGAGCATGAAAATGGCGACACAGACGATGATGAGCGTGCGCCACTTCCGGTCCATGCCTGCGACCGTAACCGAGCAGGACTCGGCTGTGTCGGCTGGAATGGTGGACGACTATGGCGCTTGCGCGTTTGCTTCCGCGCCCGCAGGGCCGGGGGCGCGCAGGATCGGGGACCATCGGTGGCTAGGGTCATCGCCTTTGCGAACCAAAAGGGCGGCGTCGCGAAGACGACGACGACGCTCAACCTCGGCGTCGCGCTGATGGAGAAGGGCAAGCGCGTGCTCGCGGTCGATCTCGACCCGCAGGGCAACCTGACCATGTCGCAGGGGTGGAACCCGGACGAGATCGAGCGCTCGATGTTCGACGTGCTCGTCCACAAGCTTCCGATCTCGGAGATCGTGCGCAAGGGCGAGATCGACCTCGCCGTCTCCTCGATCGACCTCGCCGGCGCGGAGCTCGCGCTGTCCTCGATGATCGGTCGCGAGCGCGCGCTCGAGAAGGCGTTCGCGCCGATCCTCGGCGACTACGACTACATCCTCATCGACACGCCGCCGTCGCTCGGTCTGCTGACGATCAACGCGCTTGTCGCGTCGGACGGCGTCATCGTCCCCGTGCAGTGCGAGTACCTGTCGCTGCGCGGCCTCGTCCAGCTGGAGAACACGCTGACGATGATCCGGGAGAACCTCAACCCGAACGTCGCGATCCAGGGGATCCTGCCGACGATGTACGACAAGCGGCTCCTGCACTCGAAAGAGGCGGTCGAGATCCTGAAGGAGAACTTCGGTGATCTCGTCTTGAACACGAAGATCCGCAAGACTGTGCGGTATGCGGAGGCGCCGGTGAAGGGAATGTCGGTCTTGAGATACGACCCGAGCGGGGAGGCTGCGGGCATGTACCGCGACCTCGCCAAGGAGGTACTCGATGGCGCGTCGGCGCGCCAGCATGCGTGAGGGCCCGCTCGCGGAGCTCTTCCGGGCGACCGAGGCAGCGCAGCGCCAGGCCGAAGGCGGCCCGGCGCAGGAGCAGCCGCCGGCGACGCCTGCGCAGGAGGAGCCCGAGGAGCGGACGGTCGAGCACATCCCGACGTGGGAGGAGACCGCGCGGACCGAAGCGCCCGCGCCGCCCCCGCCGCGTGCGGCCGCACCGCCGCCGCCTGCTCCGGTGCAGGCACCGCCTCCGCCTCCCGTAACCCGTTATGTCGAGCCGATGCCGGAGGCGCCGCCGCGGCTGTATCGCGCGCCGTCCGCCGACACGGGCGCGTACCTCGCCGTCATCAAGGTCGTCGGCGTCGGCGGCGCAGGCTTGAACGCGGTCAACCGGATGATCGACGCCGGCATCAGCGAGGTCGACTTCATCGCGGTGAACACCGACAGCCAGGCGCTGCACATGAGCGACGCGACGCAGAAGATCCACATCGGTCGCGAGCTGACCGGCGGCCTCGGCTCAGGCGCCGACCCCGACGTCGGGCGCCGCTCGGCCGAGGAGGGCTACGACCAGATCAAGCAGGCGCTGCGCGGCGCGGACATGGTGTTCGTGGCGGCGGGCGAGGGCGGCGGCACCGGCTCCGGCGCCGCGCCGGTCGTGGCGAAGATGGCGCGCGATCTCGGCGCGCTCACGGTCGGGATCGTGACCATGCCGTTCAAGTTCGAAGGCACGAAGCGGCGCACGCAGGCCGAGCAGGGCGTCCAGGCGCTCCGCGCCGCGTGCGACACGACGATCGTCATCCCGAACGACCGACTGCTCGAGGTGCTCGACCGCTCCACCTCGATGCTCGACGCGTTCAAGGTCGCGGACGACGTCCTGCGCCAGGGCGTGCAGGGCATCACCGACCTGATTACGCTGCCCGGCCTGATCAATCTCGACTTCGCGGACGTGCGCACGATCATGAGCAACTCGGGAACCGCGCTCATGGGCATCGGCTTCGCGTCGTCGGGGGAGAGCCGAGCGCAGGACGCAGCCGAGCGCGCGCTGCGCTCGCCGCTCATCGACGAGGAGATCACCGGCGCGACCGGGATCCTGCTGTCGGTCGCGGGCGGCGACGACATGACCTTGATCGAGGTGAACGAGGCAGCGGAGGTGATTCGCGCCGCCGCGACCGAGGACACGAACATCATCTTCGGCGCGACCGTCGACGACCGGCTCAGCGGGCAGGTGTGGGTGACCGTCGTCGCGACCGGCATCGGCCGCGGGCGGCACGCGCGCAGGCCGACGTTCGCTCCTCCGTCGCTCGTCGACAACGGCGACGTCGACGTGCCCTCGTTCCTGAAGAAGTAGCGGTGGAGACGTTCCTCGCGATCGCGAGCAAGCGCGACGAGCGCCGCTACGCCGATCGTCCTGTCGCCGAGGAGCACGTGCTGCGCATCCTCGACGCCGGGCGCCTGAGCGGGAGCTCGCGCAACACGCAGAACTGGCAGTTCGTCGTGGTGTCAGACACGGCGGCGCTCGCGGAGACGGTGTACGCGCCGGGGAACGTCGCCACGGCGGGGCTCGTCGTCGCGATCGTCGGCGAGGCGGGAATGTTCGACGTCGGCCGCTGCGCGCAGAACATGATGCTCGCGGCGTGGGATCTCGGCGTCATCTCGTGCCCGAACGGGATCCGCGATTCCGGCAAGGCGTCGGAGATTGCGGGCGGCGAGGTGAAGATGATCCTCACGTTCGGCTATCCGCAGCGCGAGCTGCACGTCGAGGCGCGCAGCGCCGAGGATTGGTCGGCGAGTGCGAAGCGGAAGCCGCTCGACGACCTCCTCATTCGATAGGTTCTCGGCCGTGCCCGGACGCAGGAAGCCGAAGCCCGTCGTCGCCCTCAGCGAGATCCTCGTGTGGCTGCTGTTCGCGGCGCTCCTCGCGCCGGCCGGCGCGGTCGGGTGGGCGATCGGCCACTACACCGGCCACCAGGGCAGCGGGACGCGCACCGTCACCGTGACGGCGAGCGCGCCGGCGACGACGACTGCCGCGGCGCCGACCACCACCGCCTCGGCAACGCCGGCCGTGGACGGCAAGGCGGTCTTCCTCTCCGCCGGCTGCGGCGCGTGTCACACGTTCAAGGCGGCGGGCGCGAGCGGCACGGTCGGTCCCGATCTCGACACGGTGCCGGCGAAGGACGCGAAGGCGACCGGCACGCCGCTTGCCGCGTTCATCAAGAAGTCGATCCTCGATCCGAACGCGTTCATCGCGCCCGGCTTCCCGAAGGGCGTCATGCCCACGACGTTCGGCTCGACGCTCAGCGCGGCGAAGATCGACGCGCTCGTCTCCTTCATCGCGGGCTCGAAATGATCGAAGCGATCCACATCGGGCCGGAGGAGGGCGGGCCGCTCGAGTCCGTCGAGTCGGTGCGCGCGTTCGCGGGCAAGGGTCTCGAGGGTGACCGGAGCTTCCGCGACGGCGGCGCGAAGCCCGGCCAGGCGCTGACGCTCGTCGAGGCGGAGCAGGTCGAGGACGTCGGGCTCGCGCACGGCGAGACGCGGCGCAACGTCACCGTGCGCGGCGTCGGGCTGAACGACCTCGTCGGCAAGCACTTCAAGGTGGGCGAGGTGGAGTGCTACGGCGTCGAGCTGTGCGAGCCGTGCGAGCACCTCGAGTCGATGACGCGGCCGGGGATCATCAAGGATCTCGTCCACCGCGCCGGGCTGAACGCCGACATCCTCACCGACGGCGTTATTCGCGTCGGCGACTCGATCTCGATCTAGTCGAGCAGCACCGCGTTCGGCGTCGCTGCGGCGAGCTTACGGTCGGCAGTGACGAGCGTCGCACGGTGGAGGTCGGCGACCACGATGTAGCACGCGTCATACGGCGTCAGCGACCGGTCGAGAGCAATCGCCAGCGCGGGCGTTGCGAGCTCTACGAGCGAGACGCTGATGATCGGCCAGCGCAGCGCCCGATCCATTGCCGCCGTCGCTTGATCTCGATCAGTCGTCTTGCCCGCACACCGCTTCGAAGCGCGTTTGCGATCTCCAGGTAAGCGAGTTGAGGCCACCGGCACGCGATGCCGGCGCCGGCTTCGACACGTTCGAACCAGCCGAGCGCCTCAGCGTCGTCGTCGACGAGCGCGCGAATCGCGACGCTCGCATCCGGGACGATGTCAGCGGTCGACGCCATCGCGGTGGTCCCGGATCGCCTGAATCATGAGGTCGGCGTCCTCCCGCGAAAGGTTGAGCTCCTTTCGGAGCCGCAAGAGATCCTCGAACCACTCCGAACGGCCGCCTCGCCGTGCCGCCTCCTGCTCGAGGAGCGCCACCACTTCGGAGTTGACCGACCGCTTGGACTCCTTCGCCCACTGCTTGAGCTGCTCGTACAGCTCGGGCGGGATCTCGCGGACGTACAGGGTGGGCATGCCGACCATGCTAGCACCATGCAAGCACAGCCGGAAAGGCGCGCGCAATTGTCTCTTTCGGCTAGGACGAGGCGTTTGCGCCGAGCTCGGACAGCAGCGCGCGGAGCTGCTCCATGCGGCGCGGCCCGAGCGCACGAGCCCACTCCGCTTCGACGGCCGCGATGATCGCGAGCGCGGTGCGCACCTGCGCCCAGCCACGGTCGGTGAGACAGACGAGCGCTGCGCGCCGGTCGGTCGGGTCAGGACGCCGCTCGAGGTAGCCGCGCTCTTCGAGGTAGTCGACGAGGTACCCCATCGACTGCTTCGTGATCTGCGCGCGTTCGGCGAGATCGGTCAGCCGCGAGCCCTCCGCGCCGATGTGCTGGAAGACCACCGTGTGCGCGGGCCGCAGGTCGTCGAAGCCCGCTTCCGCGAGCCCGGCGCTGACCCGCGCGACGATCTCCTGGAACGGGACGCGGAGGAGGATGCCGACGTTCGGCCGCTCGTGGCCGGCCGAGCCGGGGAGTGGGGTGGGAGGACTTGACATCGCGACCCTTCATCTTGTCAGTATGCCGGATAGTCAGTCTTTCTTACTATCTGGAGGTGGAGCCGTGAGGATGACGATTGCTGCGGTCGTGTTTGCGGTCCTGTCCTTCGCGGGGAACGCGGCGGCGCGCGCACGCGAGCGGCGTGACGGTGTTCGCGGGGCCGCCGCCGCAGACGCTGACGGCTCGCGCACGCCGACGCCCTCGCCTTCTTCCCGCGCGCGGTGACGATCCACGCCGGGGACACCGTGACGTGGCAGTTCACCGGCTTCCACACGGTCACGTTCGCGGGCCCGCGTCGCCCGTACCCGTTCATCACGCCGACGGGCAGCCAGCCGGCTGCGAAGGACGCCTCCGGCTCGCCGTTCTGGTGGGCCGGGAAGCTGCCGCAGCTCGTGATCAGCCCGCTGACGCTGGTGCCGCAGGGTGGAGGGACGATCTCGAGCCCGTCGCAGGTCGCGAGCTCCGGGCTCTTGCGGATCATCACCGCGCCGCCGAAGACGCCGCCGGCCTCGTTCTCGCTGACCTTCACGCAGCCGGGCGTCTACCACTACCAGTGCGCAGTCCATCCCGGCATGCACGGTGTCGTCATCGTCGCGCCCGCGTCGACGGGTACGCCGTCGGCCGCGAGCGAGGCGGCGGCCGTGAAGCAAGCGGTCGGGCGGGCGGTCGCCGATGCGGCCCGTCTCGAACACACGCACGCGAGCACGCCGCTCCACGTGCTCGTCGGCGCGGGCGACAACGCGACGGGCGCGGAAGTGACGGCGTTCTTCCCGTCGAAGCTGAGCGTGCACGTCGGCGACACCGTCACCTTCGTCAACCACGACCAGACCGACATCCACACGGTCACGTTCGGCCCGGAGTCGGTCACGGGAGTCGATCGAGAAGGGATTCGTCTTCCCGAAGGGGCATCAGGTCCTGATGAGCCCGCTCGGCGGGCTGCCGAGCGATCCGCCGGGCGGCCCCGTGCAGTACGACGGACGCAACCACGGCAACGGCTACGTCAACTCGGGCGTCCTCCAGCCGCAGGGTGCTCCTGCCGCCGCCGGCCCGAAGTCGTTCGCGGTGACGTTCACGAAGGCGGGCGTCTACCACTACGAGTGCGTCGTCCACGCGAACATGGACGGCACGATCGTCGTTCGATGACGAAGAAGCTCTTCGTCGCCTGTGCGGTCGCCCTCGTCGCCGCCGGCGCTGCGCGCGCCGGCGGCTTCGACGGGCCGACGATCGCCAATCCGACGCGCGTCCCCGACTTCGCGCTACGCGACCAGAGCGGCCATCTCGTCCGGCTGTCGGACGAGCGCGGCAAGGTGGTGCTGCTGACGTTCATGTACACGCGCTGCCGCGGCCTGTGTCCGCTCACGGCCGTGCATCTCGACACGGTCGCACTCGAGGCGCGCACGAAGAATCTCAGCGTCCTCGCAGTCAGCGTCGACCCGAAGGGCGACACGGCGAGCGCCGTTCGTGCGTTCGTGCGTTCGCACGGGTTGCATTCCGAGTTCCACTACCTCACAGGCCCCGAGGCGACGATGCGTTCGATCTGGAGCGCGTACCACGTTCGACCACGCGCTACGGCACGCACGCCTACCACACGCTGTACACGATGCTCATCGACAAGAGCGGGCGCGACCGCGTCCTCTACGACGCGACCGCGAAGCCCGCTGCGATCGCGCACGACGTCAGGATTCTGCTGAAGCCATGACACTCCCGTAGCGCTTCTCGCGATCTCATGTGCCGGATGGATCCCGCGCAGCTCGGCCTTGACGTCGACCGCCTGCCGATCTGCCAGGCTTGTCTCAGCTTCGTGTCGATGTCACTATGACGATCCGAAGGAAGCTCGCCACTGGTGCTTCGAGATGACGCCGAACATCTGGGATCGAGGGGCTGCGCGAGCCTGCGCTCGAGTCGGTGCGGAGGGTCGGCGACGCGGAGGCGCTCGCCGACCTCGAGGCCAAGGGCGGCCGGAGCAAGACGGCGCGCGCGATCGTCATGGAGCTCGCGCGTCAGCAGGACGAGCGTCGCGAAGCGCGCGTGGAGGGCGATGCTGAACTGATGTAGGGCTCATCTCGCCGGTCGCAGGTGCCGATAAGACGCAGCGTGATAGGCGCGACGAGCGTGCAGCAGCCGCAGGTCGGTCACGTGCTTTGGCACGTTCTTTTGCAGGAGCCGGGCTACTTCCTCACGCACTTCTGGCGACCGCTCATGTTCGTGGCCGCACTGTTCTTGGCCCGCGCGGCGCTGTGGCTGGTCGCCCAGCGTCGGCATGCCTCCCCGCGAGACGCTCGCCGCTAGGGCAGCTTGCAGCTCTGCCGTGTGCCGGCGAGCTGGTCGAACGCGCTGTCCGCGCTGAGGATGAACCCGATGTGCGCGACGCGCGCGTGCAGCGTCGTCAGCCGCAGCATCCCGTCCTTGCCCTTGCTCAGGCAGCCGTCCGACGTGCGCCAGTACGGCGAGTAGCGCACGGCGATGCGGTACGTCCCGCCGCGCGGCACGGCGACGACGACGCGCTCCGCTGTCAGCGCGAGCACGCGCGGCTTCCCCGGCCCGGTGACGATCGGGACGAAGTTCGGCACGCGGTAGATCTCCGTCGTCAGATCCGCGTACACGACTTGCAGCCCGGCGCGCCCGCTCTCGATCAGCCTCGCCTCCGCGCGCGAGCTGTAGTCGAGCGGCGCCTTCGCCACCACGACGTATCCGACGCCGAGCCCGTGCAGCCAGCGCAGATACGCGCGCGGGCCGAGCTTCGAGTACAGCACCTCGTTCTGCGGGAAGTCGTCCTGCCGGAACCAGCCGCGCGCGAGCGGGATGTTCGCGTCGGCGAGATACGTCGCGCCCCAGTGCCCGGTCGTGTCGACCGACTCGACGCGCGTGTTCGGGCCGGCGTTCGCCTTCAGGTACGCGATCGCACCCGTCCACGCCGATCGCGTTCGTCGTCGCGTCCGCCGACGCGTTCGCGAAGTTGAAGACGAGCGGCGTGATGTTCCACGACACCGCGAGCACGATCACCGCGAGCGCCGGTACGAGCGGCTTCCAGCGCCGCAGCGAGAAGATGAGCACGCGCGAGCGGGATGGCGGCGTAGCGCATGCGCGCGACGTTCTCGCCGACCGCCGACGGCACGAGGTACGAGACGATCATCGCCGCGAGGTAGACGGCGAACACGTAGCGCAGGACGCGCGCGCTCTCGAGCCGCCACGTGAACGCGAGGCCGAGCAGGCAGAACGAGATGCCTGCGGCGAGCTCCGCGAACGAGTACGGATAGCTCCCGCCTCCGGGGAAGAGCCGCCAGAGCACGAGCTCGATACCGCCCGCGAGCGCGATCGCCGCGACCGGCAGCCAGTTGCGCGGCACCGACTTCCGCCGCGCGAGCGCGACGCCGGCGAGCACGACGACGAGCAACAGGAACGCAACGGGCGACGCGGCGAGCGTCAGCGCGGCGAGCGCGGCGAAGCGCCAGCGCGCCTGCGCCTGCAGCGCCCACAGCGCGAGGAGCGCGAGCGCGATCCCGAGCGCGAACGGGAACGCGGCCGAGAGCACGATCCCCGCCCACACGACCGCGAACGAGCGGCTCGACCAGCGCGTCGTCGGTCCCCACTCGCGCCAGATGACGACCGCGAACGCAAGCGACGCGAGCGCAACCGTGGCGACCGCGAGCAGCTTGATCCCGAGCGCGGCGGCGAGCGGGTAGTAGATGAGGCTGTACGTGACGAAGCTGTAGCGGCCCGCGTACCAGAAGTTGTTCCAGAGCGAGAAGCCGTGCTCGAGGAAGAGCGTGCGCTGGTACGCGTGCGCGGCGAGATCGCTACCGGGCGGCCCGAGCCACGCGAGGATGGCGGCGATCGATGCTGCTGCGCATGCCGACAGCAGCGCCTCGCTCGCGAGCGGGTGACGCCGAACCATGCCCCAAGGCTACCCCTAGAGGAGCGGAACAAGCACGGCCGCGCCGACCGCACCGCCGAGGACGGCGGAGGCGAGCACGATCCGCCGGACCGGGCGGGGATGGGGCGCGAGCCAGAGGAGGCCGGCGAGCCCGATGGTCACGCCGACGGCCGTCTCCACCGCCTGGAAGGTGATGCCGGCGGCGAGCCCGGTGTTGAAGGAGGCGCCGTTCGCGCGGTAGGCGATCGCCATCGCCGCGCTCGCGATCCCGACGTTCCCGGGCGTGAGCGGGACGATCCCGGCGACGTCGAGCGCCGGGATGATCGCGAGCGCCGCGACGAAGGGCTGGTCGATCCCGAGCGCGGCGCCGACCGCGGCGGCCGCGGCGACGCGTCCGACGACCGAGAGCGCGACCCAGCCGACGGGGCGTAGCGCGGCGCGCGCCGGGATCCGCTTGCGACGGGCGAGGACGGCGCCGACGGCGATCGACCGCTCCCGCTATGAGCAGCGGCCAGAGCGGGAGCGCGCCGGCGAAGGCGCCGATGAGGACGAGCGTCCCGAGCACGACCGCGCGCGCAGCGCCGAGCGCGACGAACGCGCCGCCCGTCGCCTGAACCGGGTGGTCGCCCGGGACGAGGCGCGAGAAGAGCGCGAGTCGCAGCGCGTCGCCCGCGCGCGCGGGCACAAAGGTGTTGACGAGGGAGCCGACGCCGTAGCGGGCGGTCGCGTCGGTCAGCGTCGTCCGTCCGCCGCAGAGGCCGATGGCCGAGCGCCAGGCGCCGGCGGAGCCGACGACGGCGAACACGAAGCCGATGGCGGCGAGCCAGAGCCAGCGCGGGTCGGCGCGCCCGAGTGTGTCGAGCGCGCTCTCTACCCGCGTCCCGAGGAGCTGAGGCGTCGCCACCGCAATGGCGAGCGCGCACAGCAGGAGCGCCCCTGCGGCGAGGCTGCTCCTGCTGACCCTCCGTCTAAGCGCGACCAACAACCCCAACTGTCCTCACTAGCTGAGACGGGGTTTATCGGTTTTAGTTGGTATGTGCGCGGGGCGATCGCAGCAGGCCATCCCCTGACCGCCGCCGCCGGGGCAGCCGTCCTGGAGGCGGGCGGAAACGCCGTGGATGCCTGCGTGGCGGCGGCGTTCACGTCGTGGGTGTGCGAGTCGATGCTGACCGGGCCGGGCGGGGGCGGGTTCTTCCTCGTGCACGCGGGCGGCGAGACGGTCGTGTTCGACGCGTTCGTGGCGGTGCCGCGGGAACACGCCGAGACGGAGCTGATCGCGCTCGCGGTCGACTTCGACGGGGACACGCAGCAGGTGTTCCACACCGGGCCGGGGTCGGCCGGCGTCCCGGGGACGGCGCTCGGGCTCGAGGCGGCGCACGCGCGCTTCGGGTCGCTGCCGTGGGCCGAGCTCGCCGCGCCGGCGGCCGCAGCTGGCGCGCGACGGCGTGGAGCTGACGCCGGCGCAGGGCTATCTCCACCGGATCCTCGACCCGCTGCTGCGCCATTCGCCGGAGGGCGACGCGTTCTACGGCGGGCGCCTGCTGAAGGCAGGCGAGGTCTTCCGCCTGCCGGATCTCGCGCGCGACGATCGACCGCATCGCGTCCGAGGGCGCGCGCGTCCTGTACGAGGGCGAGCTGCTTCCGTTCTCGCGCGAGGACCTCGACTCGTACGCGGTGATCGAACGCGAGCCGGTGAGCGTGAGCTACGGCGGCTGCGAGTTCCGATCGAACCCGCCGCCGTCGAGCGGAGGGAGCTTGATCGCGCTCGGCCTCGACGCGCTCGCCGACGGCGACGTCGTGCACGCGATGGAAGTGATGGAGGCCGCGCGCGTTCCCGCGGCGGGCGGGACGACGCACATCTCGGTCGTCGACGCGCGCGGCGACGCCGCGTCGCTTTCGTGTTCGTTGGGCTCGGGGAGCGGCGTCGTCGTCCCCGGCACCGGCATTCACCTGAACAACATGCTCGGCGAGCGGGATCTGATCGCGAGCGCGCGCCCAGGAGAGAGATTGACGTCGATGATGGCGCCGTCGGTCGTGCTCGAGGACGGTCACCCGCGGCTCGTCGTCGGTTCAGCCGGCTCGGAGCGGCTGCGAGGCGCGATCCTGCAGGTCGTGGCGAATGTGATCGGGAGCGGGATGGGCGTGGAGGAGGCGGTCGACGCGCCGCGTCGCCATCTCGCCGACGGTCTCGTCTACGCGGAGCCCGGGCTGGACGGCGACGTGCACTTCGGGCGGAAGAATCTGTACTTCGGCGGCGTGAGCGCAGTCGAGGTGCGCGCGGACGGGACGCTCGCCGCAGCCGGCGACCCGCGCCGCGGCGGTGCGGGCATGGTGGTGGCGTGAGCGACTTCGTCGTCCGTCGTGCGGAGCCCGGTGACGCGGAAGGACTGACGCGTCTCGCGGAGGAAGTGAGCGGCGAACCGGAAGCGTGGCTGATCAGCGCGGACGGCGAGTGGCGCTCGGTCGGCGACGAGCGGAGATATCTGAAAGCGGTGCGCCGCTACGCGCACGCGGCGGTGTTCGTCGCGGAGCGGGAGGACGGCGCGCTGGTCGGGCGGCTCTCAGTCGCGCGCGACGCGCATCCCGCGAGCGCGCACGTCGCCGACATCGGGCTGATGGTGTCGAAGGACGCGCGCCGGCAGGGCGTGGGGTGGGCGCTGCTGGAGGCGGCGGTCGAGTGGGCGCGGACGGCGGGCGTGAGCAAGCTCGAGCTGCACGTCTTCCCGTGGAACGAGCCCGCGATCCGGCTGTACGAGAAGTTCGGCTTCGAGCGCGAGGGCTTCCGCAAGGGGCACTACCAGCGGGCCGGCGAGATGGTGGACGCGATCTTGATGGCGTACGCGGTTCTCTAGACCGCGTGCGGCGCGTTCGATCCGGCCCGGAGGCGCTACCCGCGATTGCCCTCCTGGAACGGTGAGTAGGTTCGGGCGACACCCCACGCTCTCCCGCGAACGCGATTCGGTCTACCAACGGTCTACCGGAGCGCCGAGAGGCCTGCGGTCGGCCGGGTAGTTCGGTTGCGTCTGATCTGCCGTTTGCCGTCAGTCGGCAGGCCTGCGTGCAACAGGGACCCGTCAGACGGTGCCGCTAGCGTCTGACGCGAAGCCTCGGCCTGCAGAGAAGACTGGAGTGCATGTGTCCCAACCAGAACCGGTGGCGCAGTCGATCGTCGAGGAGCAGCTCGTGAAGTCGCGACACCGTGTCAGGGCACACGGCGAGGTCTTCACTCCGCGCCACATGGTCGACCGGATGCTCGAGTTGGTCCGCGAGGAGTTGGAGGCAGGCCCCGATTTCGTCGACAAGACCTTCCTAGAGCCGGCAGCCGGACACGGCAATTTCCTGGTCGCGATCCTGCGCCGCAAGCTCCGTGCGGTCGAGACGAATTTTCCGCCCGAGGAGTGGCTGGAGACGTCTTTGTTTGCCCTCGCCTCGGTCTATGGCATTGAGCTGCTGGAGGACAACCACCGCGACGCCAAGGCGTCCATGCTCGCCGAGTTCTTGCTCTTCCACAAAGAACACGGTGTCGCATGTGGCCTGGCTACTAGCCTGCGGAAGGCCGCGGCTTTCCTCATCGACACGAACGTTATTCGCGGCGACACCTTGGCCGGCCGGGACTGGCGAGGCGAAGAGATCGAATTCTCGTGGTGGAACCGAATCACCGAGGCACCCGGGATGGTGCAGCGCGTGCCGTTCACGCTCGCCTCACTGCGGCGCGGCCTCGCCCTCGACGTCACCGTCTACGACAACTACCGGGTTTGCAGGATCGATAAGGTCCATGAGGGAGTTAGGGCGGATGCCTAGTCCGAAGATCTCCACTTTCCGTGAGATCACTCCGCTCATCTACTCCTGGATGACGCCGGACATCCCCAAGTACGCGGGGTGGGAGAAGATCGGGTACACCGAGCAGGAGAGTGCAGACGCGCGCATCGCGCAGCAAGCGTCCCAGCTGTCCGTCGACAAGAAGAAGTTGTGGTCGCGGCGGGCGCTGTTCACGTCGGAGGCCGGCGGACGCTTCACGGACAAGGACTTCCACGCCTATCTGCGCCAACAAGGCGTGGTGCGCGAGACCACGCCGAAGCGGACCGAGTGGCATCACTTCGCGACCGCGCCGAGGACGTCGCTGGAGTACTTCCACGACTTCGCCGGCCAGGATTTCTCGAACGTCCCGAACGGCGGGGAAGACGACTATGTCCTGCGTCCCGAGCAGCAGGCGGCTGTCGATCAGGCCGTGGCTGCCTTTGAGGCCGGGAAGACCGAAGTGCTGTGGAACGCCAAGCCACGGTTCGGCAAGACGCTGACGACGTTTGACCTGATGCGGACACTGGATGTCCGGCGGGTCTTGATCGTCACCAACCGCCCGGCGATCGCGAACTCCTGGTTCGACGACTTCACGCGCTTCATCGGCCACCAAACCACGTACCGGTTCGTCTCCGAGTCGCCCTCAGTGGCCAGCCGTTCGCCCATGACCCGAGAGCAGTGGCGTGCCTTCTCGCTCAACCATCAGGATGAGGACCCGCGCATCGTGGAGTTCCTCTCGCTGCAGGATCTCAAAGGGGCGCAGTACTTCGGTGGCTCGTACGACAAGCTCAAGCACATCGCTCAGTTCGACTGGGACCTGCTGGTGATCGACGAGGCCCACGAGGGCATTGACACCACCAAGACCGACGTCGCGTTCGACCAGATCAAGCGCAAGTGGACGCTGCACTTGTCGGGCACACCGTTCAAGGCGCTGGCCTCGGGCAAGTTCGACCGGGACCAGATCTTCAACTGGACGTACGAGGACGAGCAGACCGCGCGCCAGCAGTGGGAGGACGACGGGCAGGAGAACCCCTACGCGGCGTTGCCGATGCTTAACCTGCTGACCTACCAGATATCGCGGACGATCACGGACCGTCTCGCCGAGGGCGTCGCGATCGACGAGGACGAAGCGAACATCGACTACGCCTTCGACCTCAACGAGTTCTTTGAGACCAAGGACAATGGGTTCTTCGAGCACGAAGCCGAGGTGATCAAGTTCCTCGACTGTCTGGCGACCAACGAGAAGTATCCGTTCTCCACTCCCGAGTTGCGCGACGAGATCCGCCATTCTCTCTGGCTGCTCAACCGTGTCGCGTCTGCCAAGGCCATGGAGAGGCTGCTCAAGAAGCACGACGTATTCAAGAACTACACGGTCGTTCTGGCCGCTGGCGACGGGCGCTCCGACGACAGCACCGACCCGGTCGCGGCCGGCAAGTCTCTGGACAAGGTGCGCACGGCCATCGCGGAGGCCGAGGAGTCGAACGGGAAGACGATCACCCTGTCGGTCGGGCAGCTAACTACGGGCGTCACGGTGCCCGAGTGGACCGCAGTGATCATGCTTTCCAACCTGTCCTCCCCGGCCCAGTACATGCAGGCGGCGTTCCGGGCGCAGAACCCGTGCACCTTCGAGCGCGCCGGGCAGGTGTTCCAGAAGCAGAACGCGTACATCTTCGACTTCGCGCCCGAGCGCACGCTGACGATCTTCGACGCATTCGCCAATAACCTGCTGCCGAACCCATCCGGCGACCAGGGAGCGCGGCAGGAGAACATCCGCACGCTCCTGAATTTCTTCCCAGTCCTGGGTGAGGACGCTGAGGGTCGGATGATCGAGCTCGACGCCTCCCAGGTTCTGACGTTCCCGCAGATGTTCAAAGCCCGCGAGGTCGTACGCCGGGGGTTCCTGTCGAACCTGCTGTTCGCAAACGTCGCCGGAATCTTCCGGTACTCCGAACACCTCAAGGAGATCCTGGACAAGCTGCCTACCGCAAAGCAGGGCAAAGTCACCAACGGGCAGCCGATCGAAATCCCGTATCCGCCGCCCGTCACCGACCCCGACGGCAACGTCCATGTCGACGTGGAGACTGTCATCAACCCCAAGGTCGCCGAGCTCGGCAAGCCAATCTGGAGGGTCGAGGACATTCCTACGCCCGGGCCCGGCGTCCCCGCGCATACGGCGGCGACGCAGATCGCGAAGGCCGTGACCGAGCAGAGTCACCAGAAGCGCAAGGAGCTCAAGGAGGCTTACGGTCTCACCGCCACGCAGGTTGAGCGCGACGAGAAGCGCACCGAGCAGGCCGTGAAGGAGAAGGTCGAGCGCGCCTGCACCGAGCACGGGATCGCCAACAAGCATCTGGAAGACGAGCTAAAGAACGCGGCCACCGAGGCCGAGGGCCAGGCCGTCGAAGCCAAGCAGGCCGAGCAGTACAAGGCCTTCCAGGCGGACATCCTTGCCATCGTGAGCGAGACGATGGACTCGATCGTGCCCGATGTGGTCACCCGCGAAGAGACCAAGAAGGAGCAGCAGCGTGCTAACCAGACGATGGATGACGCCCGCTCCCACCTCCGCGGCTTCGCGCGGACGATCCCCATGTTCCTCATGGCCTACGGAGATCGCGGCATCCGCTTGTCGAACTTCGACGACTACACGCCCGACGACGTGTTCGAGGAGATCACCGGGATCACCGAAGCGGAATTCCGCCTCCTACGCGAGGGCCAGGAGGTCACCGAGGAAGACGGCACCGTCACGAAGATCCCTGGCCTTTTCGACAAGGCGGTCTTCGACCAGGCCGTCCAGGAGTTCCTGGACAAGAAGGAGTCGCTTGCCGACTACTTCGACGACGCGCAAACCGAGAACATCTTTGCCTACATCCCGCAGCAGAAGACGTCCCTGGTCTTCACCCCGCAGCCGGTCGTGAAGATGATGGTTGACGCCCTTGAGGCCGAGAACGCGGGCATCTTCACCGACCCGACCAAGACCTTCGCGGATCTGTTCTCCACCGCAGGTCTGTTCCTGATGGAACTCGTGCGCCGCCTTGACACCGGTCTCGCCAGCAGGTTCCCAGATCAGGATGACCGGCTGCAGCACATCCTGACCTCCCAGGTCTTCGAAATGAGCCACAACACGATCCTGCACCGCATCACCGTCGAGGCCGTCTCCGGCGGCGTTTCAGAGCGCAGGGCGTGGATCGAGGATTCCGGCCACTTCAGGGTCGGCGACCTTGCCCGGATGACCCCGGAGGAGCGGCAGAAGATGGCCCACGACATGCTGACGGAAGGTCACTGACATGAGCAAGAAGTTCGACGTCGTTATCGGCAACCCGCCCTACCAGGAGCAGGCTCAGGGTGGAGGCACTCGCGACACGCCGGTCTACCACTTGTTCATGGATGCGGCCTACGAGATCGGGAAGAAGGCCGTGCTCATCACCCCAGCGCGCTTCCTCTTCAACGCGGGCTTCACGCCCAAGGCTTGGAACGAGAAGATGCTGGCCGACCCCCACCTGACCGTCGCGCACTACGTTCCGAATAGCGACGAGCTTCTTCCCTGGCACAGATATCAAGGGCGGCATCGTTGTCACCTACCGCGACGAGGATCGCGGCGGCGAGCCTATTGGCACATTCACCAAGCACCCGGAGCTCAACACGATCCTCCATAAGGTGGCCGAGAACGGCACGACCTCACTCGAGCGAGTCGGGATCACGAGTTCGCGCTCGTACCGCTATACGGAAAAGTTGTACGAGGACCACCCGGAGGCGCGTGCACTTCGACCGGAAGGCAACGTCTTCCTGGTGAACACGAACACGTTCGAGCAGTTCTCGTTTCTCTACCACGCAGACAAGCCGGCCGATCGCAACGAGTACGTGCGTGTGCTCGGGGTCATCAGGAACAGGCGTGTGTCCCGCTGGATTCGGAGCGACTACATCACAGGACCTGAGAGCTACGGCAAGTTCAAGGTCGTGCTTCCAGAGTCGAACGGTCCCGGCACTTTGGGTGACGTGCTGTCAAGCCCACTCGTCCTCGGCCCACAAGTTGCGGTCACCCAGACCTTCATCACCATCGGATCTTTCGGTACCAAGGCTGAGGCCGAGGCGTGCTTGACGTATGTGAAGTCCAAGTTCGCGCGGGCGATGCTCGGTGTCCTCAAGGTCACCCAACACAACCCGGCGAGCGTTTGGAAGTACGTTCCCCTTCAGGACTTCACCGCGTCCTCAGACATCGACTGGTCTACCCCGATCGCGGAGGTCGACCAGCAGTTGTATGCCAAGTACGGGCTCGACTCCGAGGAGATTGCCTTCATCGAGGCCGAGGTCAAGCCGATGGAGTGACTGCTGGAGAGGCGGCCAGAGGTTGACAGCGGGCCCTGGCTGGCTCCGCCGAACGTCCACAGGCCCGCCGATCACCAAGGAGCGGAGCGGTTCCCCAAACCGCGTGCGCGAAGCCGCGGAGGGGTCGAGTGACGTCCCTCCGACAACACCCACGCGAAATCTCTCGCCATCTGCCGACGGTCTACCGCGCTCCGCGTGCGCACCTAAGACGTGAAGAGTCGCAGTGGCGGGATCGACCTGCCAAACGAAGCGAATCCGGGATAGTCGGGGTACATCATCTTGTGCGTGAACCCGAATCCTTTGTCGAGCTCCGACCGCATCGTTGCCTTCGCTGACGCAGGGATGCGAATTGTGAACGCAAGCGCGTACCCTGGCTTCCGCCCGCGTGCGGTCTGCTCGCGCATGTAGATGGGACTGTTCAGCCGGACCGGAATCGAGACGCACGCGCGAATCTCGTCCGCATTCATCGGGCGCCATCGTCCGGCAGCCCGAATGTTCCAGCCACCCTCGGTCGTGGGGACACCGCCGAAAACGAAGCACCCTTGCTGACGTGTCATTCGTGGGTCAATCGGCGGTGGCGTCCAGACGTAGATGTCACTTAGCCAATCGTCCGGCCGCGCGCGTCCCCACGGGAGATTTGCCAAACGGGGCCAGACTGCGAGCACCTGACGGCCGTTTGACTGAACGACGAAGACGCGGCCGTCGACATCCGGGTGGGGCTCGCGCGTCTGCGAGTCGACGCGCTCCTCGACGGCGAACCAAAGGCCAACGAGCGCATTGTGGGAGAAATCAAGAAGGCGTGTCGGAATACCTTGGTGCTGCAACGCGGCCAGAAGCTCAAGGGCGCTAAGCCGGTCTGTCGCTGTGCGTTGGAGTCCCCAGTCTCGCGCCTCTCGGAATACTCGCGATTCGCTGCGAGTGAGGCTCGCCTGCGTAGCTCGCGGTGTGCCCTCCCTCAACAGGGCGCCGCGCTTTGCCGACGCAAGGCGGTAGAGAGACGAATGCAATGGGTAGTCCGCGCTTGAAACGCCCCGCCACACGAATCGCCGGTCCGGCCATGTCTTGCTGAGTGTCGTGACATGGTCCACGAACTCAGTTAATGACGAGGCGCTCGTCTCATACGACTCCCAGTAATCCTGCGGCAACACCACTGACTGTTATCGCAGGTTTGGCTTGCCCGCAGCAACCGCGGCGCCGCAAAGCGAATTGAACGCGTCTGCGCAATTCTCCGCGGCGTCGTGCTCGCGCGCTCGGGGACGCGAAGTGGCCTGGCGCTAACGACGGTCGCGCAGATCGGGCACGTAAACCCCGCGTTGTCGCGTCCATCTGGTGACTGAACGAGCCACCAGATCGAGGACTTCGGTAGGGCACGGTGAGGCTTACACGGCAGAGCGGTCAGACAACCTGCGTGCGGGCTTCGAGCCGGCCTCCTTTAGGGCCAGGTTTGCAGGTGGTCGCTGATGTCCAGCTACCAAGGAGCTACCGGAGCGCGAAATCCTGGGCTCGCAGCCCGTATGGTTGAGGGATGCGCGCGCAACTCGGAGAAGAGGACGTCGGACTCTTCGAACGGACCATCCCAGAGCCGCCTGACGCTGTCAGCGGTCTTCGTTCGGACCGAGCGGCGTTCACCTCTTCTTCGAGGACATGGGCGTTCGCTCGCTTCAACAGGTGGCAGAGCGAGTTCGGGGCGGTCGGCGCCGCCGAATACGCAGGGCGGCGGGAGGCAGGTGCCCACGCGCACGTCCGGCAGCACAACCGAGCCGGGGTCCCGGGACGGCTCTCGACGTGTGTGAAGCGATGCAATGTGCCGACGAGGAAGACGACTAGACGGTCAGGTTCTCCCTCGATCGTCAGCTCGGGAAACGGTCGATGAAAGCCACCGAAGCCAAGCTGCTCGACTTCCTCAAGAAGTCGCCGCAGTTCGTCATTCCGATCTACCAGCGCACCTACTCCTGGACCGAGAAGGAGTGCCGCCAGCTGTGGGACGACATCCTGCGCACCGGCGGAAACGACGAGATCTCCGTTCACTTCGTCGGCTCGATCGTCTACATCGAGAAGGGGCTGTACCAGGTCTCCAGCCAGTCGCCACTGCTGGTCATCGACGGCCAGCAGCGACTGACGACGGTGACGCTGCTGATCGAGGCGCTGGCCGCGCGCTCGGGCGACACGGAACCGGTCGACGGCTTCTCGCCGCGCAAGCTCCGCAACTACTACCTGCTCAACCCGCTGAGGAAGCGGGCGAGCGCGACTACAAGCTGCTCCTGTCGCAGACCGACAAGACCTCGCTGATGGCGCATCGTCAGCAGGCGCCGAACAGCCGACGGAGCACTCGCTGCGGGTGACACAGAACTTCGAGCTCTTCGAGAGCTGATCGCCGGACTGCAAAGGCGACCTCGTCGCGCTCTGCAAGGGACTCGCGAAGCTGGTCGTCGTCGACATCTCGCTCAACCGCGATCAGGACAACCCGCAGCTCATCTTCGAGAGCATGAACTCGACCGGCCGCGAGCTGAGCCAGGCCGATCTGATCCGCAACTTCATCCTGATGGGCCTGGAGCCAGCAGCTCCAGACCCGGCTCTACGAGCAGTACTGGCGACCGATGGAGGTGGACTTCGGGCAGGAGGCCTACGGCACCCACTTCGACGGCTTCATGCGCCACTACCTGACGGTGAAGACGGGCGAGATCCCGAACGTGCGCGAGGTCTACGAGGCGTTCAAGGACTCACGCCCGCACGCCGACGGTGGCGCAAGCCGGCGTCGAAGCGCTGGTCGAAGGACATCCGCGACTTCGCCCGCTACTTCTGCGCGATGGCGCTGGGCGCCGAGACCGAACCGGACCTGAGCGCACGCCTTCCACGACCTGCGCGAGCTGAAGGTCGATGTGGCCTATCCGTTCCTGCTGGAGCTGTACCACGACTACGCCACGGGGTGCTCTCCGCAGGCGGAGCTTCGCGACGGCGGTGCGACTGGTCGAGGCCTACGTGTTCCGCCGGCGATCTGCGCCATCCCGACGAACTCGATGAACAAGACCTTCGCCACTTTGGCGAAGGCGCTGAAGAAGGACCGCTACCTCGAGAGCATCCAGGCGCACTCTGCTCGTGCTGCCGTCGTATCGCGGTTTCCCGAGCGACGAGGAGTTCCAGCGCGATGCTCAGACCCGCGATCTCTACAACTTCCGCAGCCGCAGCTACTGGCTGCGGCGGCTGGAGAACCACGGCCGCAAGGAGCGCGTGCCGGTCGATGAATACACCATCGAGCACATCCTGCCGCAGAACGAGAATCTCTCCGCCGCGTGGAAGGCAGCACTCGGGCCGGAGTGGGAGCGCATCCAGCAGACGTGGCTGCACACGCTCGGCAACCTGACGCTCACCGGCTACAACTCGGAGTACAGCGACCGTCCGTTCCCGAAAAGCGCGACATGGACGGTGGCTTCAAAGACAGCCCGCTCAGGCTGAACGACGGTCTCGGCCAACTTGACGACTGGAACGAGGAGGCAATCAAGGAGCGCGCTCGGAAGCTCGCGCCCTCGTGCTCGAAGTCTGGCCGCCCCCGAAACTTGCTGCCGGTGTAGCTAGACGGTTATCGACCTCAAGCCGCCACGTCACATGGCTACACGATCGCTGATCACCACCACCTTGTCGACGGAGCCATGCGATCGGTGTTCGACGTTCTTCGCCAACAGATCCTGGCGCTAGATCCATGCGTGAGCGAGGAGTTCCTGAAGCTCTACGTGGCATACAAGGCCGAGACGAACTTCGTTGACGTGGTGCCGCAGGCGAGGAGGCTCGTCCTTACCTTGAACATTCCGCAAGTCGAACTCAGCGACCCTCGCGAGATGAGTCGAAACGTGGCCGGCCTCGGTCGTTGGGGCAACGGGGACATGGAGCTCGCGCTGGCGAGCACCGACGACGTTCCGTACATCATGGGGCTCGTACGCCAATCGCTCGAACGCCAGATGGGTAACGGTTCGGAGTCCTAGGCGAGGCGACTCAACCCGCGGCGGGACCGAGAGGTCGCGCAATCCACACCTACACCGCCGCGGGCGGGAGCAGTGGCTTTGCCCGCGGCACGATGATCTCCGACTCGAGCCCGAGCTGGATGAACTCTGCGTCGCGAGGCGACAGACGCCGGCGTTGTTTCCGTAGCCAGCCTTCGAGGAGCGTGCCGCTTACGTAGTCAACCCCATCGTGCAGACCTTGGCCCGCGGGAAAGTATCCCCACACGACAACTACTGGATGAACAAAGTACGTCAGGCCTGTCGCCGACTGAATGCGTGCCTTGAGCTCCGCCGCCGCCGCGCCCATCGCGGCCGACAGTTTCGTATGCGTGTAGGAGTCGCGCTCTGAGAATCCGTATGTCGAAGTCAGGCCCTTCTCGTCGAGCGTGATCGGCCCCGTGAGGTTTTTTGAGTCCAACAAGAAGACGCCACCGGGGCCGACAGCGATGTGATCAAGGTCACCGTAACGCGCCTCGCGGCCGTGAACGCTCCGCCAGTCCGGCTCCAGGCGACGGAGGACTCGCCCGGTTTTCCGCTCGCCCTCCGCGCCTCGCTTCCATTTGGCGATGAACTCCGGCGGCTCTGACCAGAGCCACGAGACGATTCCATACACCGCGCCGACCGTGAAGGCGGCGAAGAGCGAGCCGTGCGGGACGAACATCCACATCGGCGTCGCGACCCCGAACGCGAGAACGAACGAGCCCACGAATGGTGCGCGTCATGTGCCGCCTCCACGCCTCGAGCGAATGCTCGTAGTAGTCGGACCCCGCCTTACCAGCGTCAGTGTCCCTCCGTAGAAGCATCGGTTTCACATCGGCTTGGCGGGCAGCCGACTCAAGCGCGAATCGGCCACTTTCCCGCCAAGGGACCCCGTCGGACCGCCCGGATAGAGTGGCTGATCGGGACCCCCTTGTAGAGTGGCTTGGCCGTGCCCGAGACCGCTCCTTTCGTCCACCTTCACGTCCACTCGGAGTACTCGATCCTCGACGGCGCGTGCCGCATTCCGGCGCTCGCCGCACGCGCCGCGGAGCTGCAAATGCCCGCCGTGGCGCTCACCGACCACGGCTCCCTCGCCGGCACGATCGACCTCGTCAAGGCGGCCCAGAAGAACGGGATCAAGCCCGTCATCGGCTGCGAGGTCTACGTCGCCGACGACCGCCGCGCGCAGACGAAGGGCTACGCGCACCTGACGCTCCTCGCCGAGACGACCGCCGGCTACTCGAACCTCGTCAAGCTCTCCTCGCTCGGCTACCTCGAGGGCTACTACTACAAGCCGCGCGTCGACTGGGAGCTGCTTTCCCGCCACGCCGACGGGCTCATCGCGCTCTCCGGCTGCCTCTCCGGCCGCGTGTGCAAGGCGCTCGAAGAGTCCCGCCCCAACGACGCCGAGAGCGAGCTCGACCGCCTCGTCCAAGTCTTCGGCGAAGGCGACGTCTACGTCGAGCTGCAGAACGCGCACCTCGACGTGCAGCAGCGCATCCTCCCCGAGCTCGCCGCGCTCGCCGCCAAGCGCAACCTCCCGACCGTCGCGACCGGCGACGTGCACTACCTCATGCACGACGACGCGCGCGCACACGAGGCGCTCCTCTGCATCCAGTCCGGCGACTCGCTCAAGAACCCGAACCACTGGAAGTTCGACACCGATCACTTCTACTTCAAGTCGGCGGAGGAGATGGCGCTCGACTTCCCCGGCCACGAGGACGCGATGCGGCGCACGCTCGAAGTCGCCGAGCGCTGCAACGTCGAGATCGAGCTCGACCGCATCCTCCTGCCGAAGTTCCCGACGCCCGACGACCGCGACGCGTTCGACTACCTCGTCGAGCTGTGCGAGAAGGGCCTCACGCGCCGCTACGACAAGGTCGACTCCGACCTGCGCGAACGGCTGCAGTTCGAGCTGAAGACGATCCGCGAGATGGGCTTCGCGGACTACTTCCTCATCGTCTCCGACTTCATCCGCTTCGCGAAGCGGAACGGCGTCTCGGTCGGCCCGGGCCGCGGCTCCGCCGCCGGCTCGCTCGTCGCGTACTGCCTCGAGATCACCGACCTCGACCCGATCCGCTACGACCTCCTCTTCGAGCGCTTCCTCAACCCGGGACGCAAGGAGCTGCCGGACATCGACATCGACTTCGCCGTCGAAGGTCGCGAGCGCGTCATCAACTACGTGCGCGAGAAGTACGGCTCCGACCGCGTCGCGCAGATCATCACCTTCGGGACGATGGCCGCACGCGCAGCCGTGCGCGACGCGGGCCGCGTGCTCGAAGTGCCGTACGGCGTCGTCGACAAGATCGCGAAGCTCATCCCCGAAGGACCGGGGCAGACGCTCGAGGACTGCCTCAAGCCCGGGCAGGAGCTGCGCCAGTCGTACGACGCCGACGCGCAGACGAAGGAGATCGTCGACCTCGCGCGCCCGCTCGAAGGCCTCACGCGGCAGGACTCGATCCACGCCGCCGGCGTCGTCATCGGCGCGCAGCCGCTCATCGAGATCGTCCCGCTGCAGCAGAAGGGCGCCGACCAGGAAATCGTCACGCAGTTCTCGATGAACACCGTCGCCGCGCTCGGCCTGCTCAAGGTCGACTTCCTCGGCCTGCGCAACCTCGACGTCATCGACAAGGCGGTCGCGCTCATCGGCGGCGGCCTCAAGATCGAGGACATCCCGCTCGACGACAAGAAGGTCTACTCGATGCTCGCGAAGGGCGAGGCGACCGGCGTCTTCCAGTTCGAGTCGTCCGGCATGCGCGAGGCGCTCCGCCTCGTCAAGCCGACCGGGTTCGAGGACGTCATCGCGCTCGTCGCGCTCTACCGCCCGGGCCCGATGCAGTACATCCCCGTGTACGCGCGCCGCAAGAACGGCCTCGAGCAGGTCAGCTACATCGACGAGCGCCTGAAGGAGATCACGAGCTCCTCGTACGGCATCTGCATCTACCAGGAGCAGTACATGGAGATCGCAAAGAAGGTCGCCGGCTTCTCCCCCGCGGAGGCCGACGACCTTCGGAAGGCCATCGGCAAGAAGATCCACAGCCTGATGGCCTCGCTCAAGGGGAAGTTCCTCGAGGGCTGCGCGTCAAACGGATTCTCCGCCTCGGTCGCCAACCAGCTGTGGGCCGACATGGAGCAGGCGCAGGACTACTCCTTCAACAAGTCGCACGCCGCCTGCTACGCGCTCATCGCCTACCGCACCGCCTGGCTGCGCGCGAACCATCCGCGCGAGTACATGGCGGCGCTCATCTCCTCGGTGATGAACACGAAGGACAAGGTGCCGTTCTACGTCAACGCGTGCGACGAGCTCGGGATCGAGGTGCTCCCGCCGGACGTGAACGAGTCGCAGATCGACTTCGCCGTCGTCGAGGGCAAGATCCGCTTCGGGCTCAACGCGGTGAAGAACGTCGGCGAGAACGCGTGCCGCGCGATCGTCGCCGCGCGCGCCGACGGCGGGCCGTTCACGAACATCTGGGACTTCACCGACCGCGTCGACCCGCAAGTCGTGAACAAGCGCGCGTTGGAATCGCTCGTCAAGGCGGGCGCGCTCCCCGGCTCGCGCAAGGCGATGCTCGAGATCCTCGACCAGGCGCTCGGCTCCGGCAACGCCGCGCACGACGCGCGCCGCTTCGGTCAGGGATCGATCTTCGACCTCGGCGACCAGCCGCTGCAGGTGCAGTACCCGCCGCTCTCGACCGAGGAGTACGACAAGTCCGACCTCCTGCACATGGAGAAGGAGAGCCTCGGCCTGTACGTCTCCGAGCATCCGCTCTCCGCCGTGCGCGACCAGCTCAAGCGCAAGACCGACTGTCCCATCATCGAGCTCGAGCGCCGGCGCGACGGCGAGATCGTCCTCGTCGGCGGCCTCGTCTCCTCGCTCAAGCAGCTGACGACGAAGAAGGGCGAGCCGATGGTGTTCGCGACGATCGAGGATCTCACCGGCTCGGTCGAGGTCGTCGCGTTCAACTCCACGTACGCGCAGGCGCGCGACCTGCTCGTGCAGGACGGCGTGCTCATCGTCAAGGGCCGCGTCGACCACAAGCAGATGGGGGAGACGAAGCTCGTCGCGCTCGAGATCACCGCGTTCGAGATGACGCCCGAGCGCAAGGAGGTGCGCCTGAAGGTGGACGCGCGCATCGCCGCCGCCGGCATCGTGCGCGAGCTCGCCGCCGTCGTGAAGGACTTCCCCGGCGAGGCGCCCGTCTATCTCGACCTGCTCACGTCGAACGGGCCGAAGGTGATGGAGCTCGGGCCCGACTACCGCGTGAGGCCCGTGCCGGACTTCTTCGCCGAGGTGAAGGCCTTGCTCGGCGAAGCCGCAGTACTCTAAGAGCGTGCTCGAGCGCACCACGGTGAAGGCGCTGCCGCTCGTCGGCCGCATGACCGAGGCGACTCCCGTCGTCACCGGCTGCTGCAACGCCTGCCGGAGCTGCCTGACCGCGAACGTCGCCGCTCTCCTCGCGCTTGCCGTCGGCCCGCTGCGGCGCCTCGTCCGTCGTTGATCGCTGCGCCTCCTCCGCCGATCGTCGTCGTCGACCCGGCGGGCGACAGCGGCACGGCGCCCGACATCACGAAGGTCACGGTCACGACGAAGAAGTCGGGCGTCGTCACCTTCATCGTCGTCTTCAAGACGCCGTACGGGAAGAACTCGAGCCTGTACGTGTACATCGGCTCGCAGTACCGGCTCGGCCCGGGCGGGCTCGAGGTGTGGGACCCGCCGGCGAACGAGTACGAGCCGATGGGCTCCGAGTCCGGGACGTTCTCGGTCGCGCCCGGCGGCCGGGCGCTCGCGGCCTCCGTGGACGCGTCCGAGCTCGGAAACCCGAAGACGTTCCGCTTCTCCGTCCAGAGCCTCGACGGCGACGGAGGCAGCGGCCAGGTGGACAAGACGGCCGCCGCGACCTGGCGCCGCGCGAAAACCCTAGAACAAGGCGATACAACTGTGCCTGCTGGCAGTTGTCAACGGCTCTTGGGGGGACGGTCTCGTGCGCAGGCTCATGGTTCTGGCGGTCGCGGTCGCTGCCGCGTGCGTCGTCGTGTCAACAGCCGGAGCGATCACCGCGCCGCCGACACCGTTCAGCCGATCCGAGCGGCGACGCGGGCACGGCGCCGGACATCACCGGCATCTCCGTGACGAACGACGACCACGGCCTGTACAGCGTTCGTGGTCACCTTCGCGACGCCGTACACCGACACCGCCGGGCTCGCCCTCTTCCTCAACACCGACCAGAACGGCGCCACCGGTAACTCGTTCGGTGCCGAGTACCTGTTCGCCGACGACCACGGCTCGCACAGCTTCGACCTCTACTCGTGGAGCAACTCGGACTGGAACGAAGCGCCCGCACACGACAGCGGACGTCAGCATCGCGTCCGACAACATGTCGGCGACGTTCACGGTGAACAAGTCGGACATCGGCAACGTCACGAAGTTCGACTTCTTCCTTCTCAGCCTCGACCAGGACGGGAGCGACGGCCACTTCGACGACGCACCGTCCGGCGACGGCTGGTTCACCTACAACTACCAGACCGTCTTCACGCTCTCGGCCGGCTCCTCGCACGACGGCGCGGCGAAGGCGGGCGGCACGTGGACGGTGTCGATGAACGCGGTGCGCTCGGACACGAACGCGACCGTCGGCTCCGAGGGCTCGATCGCGTGCAAGGCGACCGAGGGCTCGAAGAAGCTCGCCGTCGTCAGCCACGCATTCGTGTCATCGGGCGGCGGGGGCGGCTCCTCGGCGGTGTGCACGTTCCGCGTGCCGAAGTCGCCGAAGCATGCGGCTCTGCACGCGACCGTCACCGTCTCCGACGCGGGCCAGTCGGCGAGCAAGAGCTTCACCGCGAAGACCCGTTAACTCGACCAAGGGTCGAGTACGGCCACTCCTGTACCCGCGACCGCGGCCGTGTCGCGGGTGACGAGTGTGAGGTCGTGCTCGATCGCCGTCGCGGCGAGTAGGCCGTCGATGATCGGAAGAGGGCGTACCGCGTTGAGCCTGCCCCACCGCTCGGCCACGGTGGCCGAGACGTCGATGACGCGGCTGGCGAAGTCTGCTTTCACCTCGTTGAGCCATGCTTCGATTACGTCAGCTTGCCGATGGTCGCTTCGGCGACGCAGTCGTTCGATTCCATCGCGGATCTCGCCGAGGGAGAGCACGCTGACGAAGAGCTCTTCGGCACCGATGCCGTCGAACCACGCTGCGACGCGCGCGTCCGGCATCGGCTTGCGCGGTTCGGAGACGACGTTCGTATCGAGGAGGTAACTCAGAACTCGATCTCGCGCGGAAGCTCCTTCGAGCGTTCGATCTCGAGCTCGAAGCGCGGCCCCTCGAACAGGAACTTCTTGAAGTCGCCTCCATGCGAGGTCAGGCGCCGGTACTCGTCCACGTCGAGCACGACCGCGACCTGGCGTCGCGCGAACCGATAAACGCCAAACCCGGCTACCGTGGTTCCATGGCCCGCCGGGAAGATCTCCGCAACGTCGCGATCATCGCGCACGTCGACCACGGCAAAACGACGCTGGTCGACGCGCTGCTGTGGCAGTCCGGCTCCTTCCGGGAGAACCAGGACGTCAACGAGCGGGTCATGGACTCGATGGATCTCGAGCGCGAGAAGGGCATCACGATCCTCGCCAAGAACACGGCCGTCCGCCTCGCGAACGGCGTCAAGCTCAACATCGTCGACACGCCCGGCCACGCCGACTTCGGCGGCGAGGTCGAGCGCGGGCTGACGATGGTGGACGGCGTCGTCCTGCTCGTCGACGCGAGCGAAGGACCGCTGCCGCAGACGCGCTTCGTCCTGCGCAAGGCGCTCGAGGCGAAGCTGCCCGTCGTGCTCGTCGTGAACAAGGTCGACCGGCCGGACGCGCGCTCGAAGGCCGTCGTCGACGAGGTGTACGAGCTCTTCCTCGACCTGGACGCGGACGAGGCGCAGATCGAGTTCCCGATCGTCTTCTGCAACGCGCGCGCAGGACGCGCCGGCTTCGAGCCGGACGAGCTCGCGCCCGACCTGGCGCCGCTCGTCGAGACGCTGCTCGCGACCGTGCCCGCGCCGTCGTACGACCCGAACCACCCGCTGCAGGCGCTCGTCACGAACCTCGACGCGTCGCCGTACGTCGGCCGGCTCGCGCTCCTGCGCATCCACCACGGCACGCTCCGCAAGGGCACGACGATCGCGTGGTGCCGCGCCGACGGCACGATCGAGCCCGCGAAGGTGACCGAGCTGTACGTGAGCGAGGCGCTCGACCGCGTTCCCGTCGACGAAGCAGGCCCGGGGGAGATCGTCGCGCTCGCCGGCCTACCGGAGGTGACGATCGGCGAGACGATCGCGGATCTCGACGATCCCCGTCCGCTGCCGGTGACGACGGTGGACGAGCCGTCGCTCTCGATCACGATCGGCATCAACACGTCGCCGCTCGCCGGCCGGGAAGGCACGCGCCTGACCGCGAGCCAGGTGAAGGCCCGGCTCGACGCGGAGCTCGTCGGCAACGTCTCGCTTCGCGTCCTCCCGACCGTGCGCCCGGACGCGTGGGAGGTGCAGGGCCGCGGCGAGCTCCAGCTCGCGGTGCTCGTCGAGCTCATGCGCCGCGAGGGCTTCGAGCTCACCGTCGGCAAGCCCGAAGTGCTCACGCGCGAGATCGGCGGCAAGAAGCACGAGCCGGTCGAGCGCGTCGCCATCGACGTGCCCGAGGACTACATCGGCGTCGTCACGCAGCTCCTCGCGCTGCGCAAGGCGCGGATGGAGCAGCTCGTCAACCACGGCACCGGCTGGGCGCGCATGGACTACCTCGTTCCCGCGCGCGGGCTCATCGGCTTTCGCACGGAGTTCCTCACCGAGACGCGCGGCACGGGGATCCTCCACCACGTCTTCGAGGGCTGGGAGCCGTGGCACGGCGAGCTGCGCACGCGGCCGACCGGCGCGCTCGTCGCCGACCGGCGCGGCCCGACGACGGCCTTCGCGATCATCAACCTGCAGGAGCGCGGCGCGCTCTTCATCGAGCCCGGCGTCGAGGTGTACGAGGGGATGATCGTCGGCGAGAACGCACGCGCGGACGACCTCGACGTGAACGCGACGAAGGAGAAGAAGCTCACGAACATGCGCGCTTCCAACTCCGACGAGACCGTGCGTCTCATCCCGCCGCGGGCGATGTCGCTCGAGCAGGCGCTCGAGCTGATCCGCGACGACGAGTGCGTCGAAGTGACGCCGACGAGCATCCGCCTGCGCAAGGTGGAGCTGTCGGCGAGCAAGCGCGCTTCCGCCGCGTCGCGGCGGAAGCGCGAGCTCGTCAGCTGACTACGGGTTGGTGCCGCCTCGCCTTGTCGTGGCGACGCGGAGGTGCAGCACGGTGAACGTCGCGTTCTGCCAGTTGAAGTTCGGATCCTTGAAGAACCCGGTGGCGGAGAAGACGACCGCGACCTTGTCGCCGATGCTGAGGTTCGGCACCGACACGCCGCCGACGTCGAAGGTGACGTTGTTCCCCTTCAGCACGCCGTCGTAGGGGCCGGTTCGCTCCACCTGGACGCGGAGCTTCGAGGTCGAGATCGCGTCGAGCGTCCCCGCCGCGAAGTGGCAGTTGCAGTTGACGTGGATGCGCCGCGCGGTGCCGTTCGCGGCGATGACGCGGACGAGGTCGCCCGGGTCGATGCTCGACTGGTGCTTCCCGTAGACGATCTTCGTCGACGAGTCGATCCCGACCGTCACGTCTGCCGTGACTGCGCCGTGTCTTGCTCCAGAGCACGTCGACGCTGATCGAGCTCGAGCTCGCCGCCGTGACCGCGCCGGCGAACCACTGCGCGTTTGCGCGGGCCGACTTCGGCGTAGCCGTTGTGCTCGTGGTCGTGGTGCCGCCGATGAGGCTGGGCGGGTTGTTGTCCGCCAGAGCCAGCAACGGGAACTGCGAGCGCCGCCGCCGCGACGATGCCGAACGCCTTCCACTTCATTGCCGGTTCCTCCGTCCGATCGATTGCGACTCCGGACAGTGCGCCCGCTGCGTTCGGCCGACGTCAGCGCTCGGTCAAATGCACGTAATTCGAGTATACTTGCGCCCTCAAGTATGGAACTCGGCGTCTACAGCTTCGCGGAGGTGGACGGGCAGCACCCGTCCGACCGGCTGCGCGACCTGCTCGAGGAGATCGAGCTGGCCGACCAGGTCGGCCTCGACGTGTACGGCGTCGGGGAGCACCACCGCCCCGATTTCGCCGCCTCGGCGCCTGCCGTCGTCCTCGCGGCCGCGGCCGTCCGTACCGAGCGCATCCGGCTGACGAGCGCCGTCACCGTCCTCAGCTCGGACGACCCGATCCGCGTCTTCCAGCAGTTCGCCACCGTCGACGACCTCTCGAACGGCCGCGCGGAGATCATGGCCGGCCGCGGCTCGTTCATCGAGTCGTTCCCGCTCTTCGGCTACGAGCTCGGCGACTACGACCGGCTGTTCGCCGAGAAGCTCGAGCGGCTGCTCGACATCCGGGCGCGGCATGCCGAGCTCGGCATCTACCCGGAGCCGGTGCAGCCGCTCCTGCCCGTGTGGATCGCGGTCGGCGGGACGCCCGAGTCGGCGCACCGCGCCGGCTCGCTCGGCCTGCCCATGGCGCTCGCGATCATCGGCGGCCTGCCGGAGCGGTTCGCGCCGTTCGCGGAGATCCACCGGCAGGCCGCACTCGAGGCCGGGTTCGATCCGCCGCCGCCGCTCTCGATCAACGGCCACGGGCTCGTCGCCGACACCTCCCAGGAGGCGGCCGAGACGGCGTGGCCGCCGGTGAAGAAGATGATGGACCGGATCGGCCGCGAGCGCGGCTGGCCGCCCCTCGAGCGCCCCACCTACGACGCCTCGCGCACCCTGCGCGGGTCGGCCTACATCGGCAGCCCGCAGGAGGTGGCCGAGAAGATCCTCTTCCAGCACGAGATCTTCGGCCACCAGCGGTTCCTCGTGCAGTTCAGCGTGGGCCGGCTCCCGCACAAGACCGTAATGCGATCGATCGAGCTCTTCGGGACGGAGGTGGCCCCAATCGTGCGAAAGGAATTGGCGGCCGCACATATCCCCTAAACCGGATGGGCCGTTTTACCGAAGAAGGGACAGAGATGTCTGCGGTAGACACCTACATCGAGACTGAGACGGAGCGCGTCGAGCGCTGGCGGACGGAGGAGTTCCTCCGCGTCGGCTTCGACGTCGAGGTCGCGACCCTGCTGGCTGCCGAGCCCGGCGTCGATCTGCACGCGGCGATCGACCTGGTCGAGCGCGGCTGCCCGCCGGATCTCGCGGCTCGCATCCTCCTCTAGCCTCCACTCCAGGCAGAATGGGCGCGCCGTGGGCGCCGTCCTCGCCTCTATCCCGTCGCCGCCGACGGGCGTGTACCACGTCGGCCCGCTGACGATCCACATGTACGGGCTGATGTTGCTGCTCGCGATCGCGTCGGCCATCTGGCTGACCGGCCGGCGCTGGGTGGCGTGGGGCGGGGACTGGGATCTCGTCTACCGCGTCGCCATCTGGGGCGTGATCTTCGGGATCATCGGCGCGCGCATCTACCACCTGATCACGAGCTGGAACCAGGACGCGGCCATTCACGCGCACTGGTACGGGCCGTTCGCCGTGTGGTCGGGCGGGCTCGGCATCTGGGGCGCGATCCCGTTCGGCGTCGCCGCGGGCGCGTGGGTCGTGCGGCGGAGCGGGAACTCGGTGCGCTTGTTCATGGACGCGGTCGCGCCCGGGCTGCTGCTCGCGCAGGGGATCGGCCGCTGGGGCAACTACTGGAACCAGGAGCTCTACGGCAAGCACACGACGCTGCCGTGGGCGCTCGAGATCCACGGGAAGGGCGCGCTGAACGAGTACCACCCGACGTTCCTGTACGAGTTCATCTGGGATCTGCTCGGGGTCGCTCGTGCTGCTGTGGGTCGACCGGCGCTTCAAGCTGCGGCGGCCGGCGCTCTTCGCGTTGTACGTCGCGATCTACACGGCGTTCCGCACGTTCGAGGAGACGCTCCGCATCGACCCGTCGAATCACTTCCTCGGGGAGCGCATCAACTTCTGGGTGTCGCTCGCGTGCTTCGTCGCGTCCGTCGCGTTCTTCGTGTGGTGGCAGTTCCTGCGGACGCCGTCCGAGGAGAAGCCGCACGTCAAGAAGGCGCGGCCGATCCCGAAGGGCCCGACCATGGCTGTCCCGAGGGGTCGCGTCCGCTCGCGTGGATAGGGTCCCCCGGGTGATCGTCCGGGAGCTCGACCTCGACCTCGACGCCTTCGAGGGGCCTTTCGACCTGCTGCTGACGCTCGTCCTCAAGGACGAGCTCGATCTGGCGGAGATCGACGTCGCGTCCATCGTTTTGGCGTTCCTGGAGCGGCTCGCGGAGCGCGAGGAGCTCGACCTCGACGCGTGCGGCGAGTTCCTCGTTCTGATCTCGGCGCTGCTGGAGTTGAAGGCGCGCGGGTTGTTCCCCGAGGAGGCGGCCGAGCTCGCCGAGCTGGAGCCGGAGGCGGCCGCGGAGGAGCTCGCGCGGCGCCTTGCCGAGTACCGGCGCATGAAGGAGGCGGCCGCGTGGCTGCGCGACCGGCTCGAGACCGAGGGCGACCGGTATTTCCGCATGGGGCCGGCTCCGCTCGCGGTGAAGGTGGAGCCGCAGCTCGCGCCGCACGATCCGGCGAAGCTCGCCGCGGTGCTGCGTTTCCTCGCGACGCCGCCGCCCGAGGTGTCGCTCGCGCACATGGCGCTGCGCTTCCCGCCGGTGACGCAGTTCCTCGAGCGGTTCCGCTCGGTGCTGCGCCGTCGGAGCCGGTTCGACTTCGATCAGGAGGTCGCCGAGCTGTCGCGCGTCGAGCAGGCTGTCGCGTTTCTCGCGTTGCTCGAACTGCGCCGCGGGGGAGAGATTTCGATCGAGCAGGCGGCCCCGTTCGCCCCGATCAGGATTTCCCGTACTGACGTCGAAAGAGAGGATTCATGGACGCTCCGCTCCGCCTGATAGCCGCAAATCCGCTCGACCAGCTCGCGAAGACGGTCGAGGCGCTGCTCGTCGTTGCATCCGCGCCGCTGACGGCGGCGGAGCTCGCCGAGGCCGCGGCCGACGATCCGGAGCGCGTCGAGGCGGCGCTCGGGCTCGTGGGCGAGCGCTACCGCGAGGGGCGCAGCGGCATCGTGCTGGAGCACGTCGCCGGCGGCTGGGCCTTCCGCGCGTCGCGCGAGGCCGCAGAGGCATGCGCGCGCATGGTCGAGAAGCCCGCGCAGCGGAATCTGTCGCAGGCCGCGTTGGAGACGCTCGCGATCGTCGCGTACCTCGGGCCGTGCACGCGGCCGGACGTGACGCGCATCCGCGGCGTCGCCGCCGACTCGGCGGTCGCGTCGTTGCTCGAGCGTGGATTGATCGCCGAAGCGGGCCGCGACGACGAAGCGGGCGCGATCCGGTATCGCACGACCCCGTTGTTCGAGCGCGTGTTCGGCCTCGAGTCGCTCTCCCAACTCCCGCGCCTCGACGACATCGGCGACAGCGTGGACGAGATCCGCGATCGGCTGCACACCGTGGCCGAAAAGCGCACCGCGTAGCCGAGGCCCCGCAGGACACGACCGGTGCCAGGCACCGATCGTGAGAGCGTCACGACTTCCGCAAGGCGCGCCGCCGTGGTCGGCTTGACGCAATGAAGAAGCGTCGCGAGATCGTCGCGCAAGGGTGGCGGGGACGTGACGGTGCATGGCACCGGCCGTGTCTACGGGAGACGCGACGCAACGAGGCGGCCTGCGAGCACGAAGAGCGCGGTGAACGCGAGGGCGACGCCCCAGAAGTCGTAGGCGATGTGGCCGACGAAGGCCGCGCGCACGAGGACGCCCACCGAGACGCCGAGCGCCCACGTGCCGGCCAGCTGCCACCACCCGCCGCGCGCGTACAGCCGCAAGTACGAGCGCAGCGGCGAACCAGCCGCCGAGGATGCACGCGAGGTCGCGCCCGAACGCACCCGCCGACGCGCCGTGCGTGAGCACGCCGACGACGACGAACACGATGAGCGCGGCGGCGTCCCACGCCGCGACGGGAACCTTCACAGGCGCCGGATGATCTCTTCGGCCTCGTCGCGCGTGAACGCGCGCAGCGTCTCCGTGTCCTCGCCGCCGCCCTGGCCGAGCTTCGTGATGATCTCGAGCGCGGTCGCGTCGTCCGGCGCATCGAACACCTCGACGACGTCGTAGCGCCCGAAGCGTCACCCAGACGCCGACGAGCTTGCCGCCCGCCTCCTCGATCAGCCGCTCGCCGTCCTCGACCCGGTCGCGCCACGCCGGCAGGCCGGTGCGGCCCTGCGTCGTCCAGCGCATGAGCGAGATGTAGTGCGGCACGGCCGCGCGTATCTTCTCAGGCCGTGCGACTCAACGCCTACCTCGCCCGCGCCGGAGTCGCCTCGCGCCGCGCCGCCGACGACCTGATCAAGGCCGGCCGCGTCACCGTCAACGGCGCGCCCGGCCAGCTGAACACGTTCGTCGAGTCACGCGATCGCGTCGAGGTGGACGGACAGCCCGTGGCATTGCAACGCCTCGCGTACGTCCTCCTGCACAAGCCCGCCGGCGTCGTCACGACCGCGCGCGACCCGCAGGGACGTCCCACCGTCGTCGAGCTCGTCCCGGAGGAGCCGCGCGTCGTCCCCGTCGGCCGCCTCGACGCCGACACGACCGGCGCGCTCCTGCTCACGAACGACGGCCCGCTCGCGCACCGGCTCGCGCACCCGCGCTACGGCGTCGAGAAGGTCTACGAGGCCGACGTCGAGGGAGAACCCGATGAGGCTGCACTCGAGCTCCTCCGGAACGGCATCGACCTCGACGACGGCCGCACGTCACCCGCGCGCGTCCGCCGCCTCGGCCCGAACCGCATCGAGCTGATCCTGCACGAGGGACGCAACCGCCAGGTGCGCCGCATGCTCGACGCCGTCGGCCACCCGGTCACGCATCTCCACCGAAGCGCATACGCGGGACTGACCCTGGAAGGGCTCGAGCCCGGCCGATGGCGCGAGCTCGAGCCCTCCGAGGTCGATGCGTTACGAGCCGGCTAGCCCGATCGGCCCCGCGCAGGAGAATCCGCGCGAGTGCGAGGCCGCTCGTCACTTCGCCGTGGTTCGGCGCGTGGCCGGCCGCGGCGTCCTAGAGCACCTTCTCCATCCTCGGGCCGAGCAGGTCGCGCGAGTCCGCGAGAATGCGGAGCGCCAACTGCTCTTTCGCGTAGGCCTTGTCGTCCGTGCTCGACCCCGACGCAAGCGCCTTCGTGTCGGCGATGAGCGTGTCCGTTCCGAACTGCCCGACGCTCGACTCGATCTGGTCGTACGCGGCGGCGAGCGGGACGGTCGCGGCGAGCGCCGGCGGCACTGACGCGAGCGCCTGCGTGATCACGTGCCCGTCGGACTGGTAGTCGTCCTTCAGCCCGGCGAGGTACAGCATCGTCGGCCGGATGTCGGTCTCCTCGACCCACGTTCCGACCGTGCTCGCCTCCGGGACCGTGTGCGTCGACTCCGGATCGCTCGGCTGATTGCCCCTCAGCCGGGCCGGCCCGTCGACGCCGTTCACCTTGACGCCCTTGCCGGCGATGCCGACCCAGGTGACGTCGATGTTCGGGCTGTAGTACCCGTGGTCGTAGGCGAACTGGTTGTTGATGCTGACGTTCGCCCCCGAAGTCGAGAAGAAGTAGTCCGGCTTCGGGAAGAGCGTGTACGTCGGCGTGCGCAACGGATCGATCGTCTGCATGTGCAGCACCCGCTGCTCGAGCGCACCCGCCTGGTAGTCGGTGATCTTCTCGTTCGTCGACGCCCGAGTACGGGTCGTGCGGGTTCGTCATCGCCGCCGTGTCGCGTTCGAGCTGGCGGACGGTCGGGTCGTTCGCGGCCGGCTGGCCGTGGACGTAGATCGAGGCACCCTGCGGCTCGATGTCGAACTGCGTGCCTGCGCTCGCGGTCGTCGAGAGCAGGCCCTTGATGTTCGCCTGCAGCTCGCCGATCTGACCGGCGGCGTAGTTGCACGGAACGGTGACGCCGTCGCAGCCGGCCGGAGTCGGCTGCGTCGCGCGGCCCGACGTTCGCGCCGGCGAACTGGTCGTTCTCCTCCGAGCTGATCACGAACAGCGTGTTGGCCGGCGTGATGCCGTCGGCCTGGAGACGCGTTGAAGAACGTGTTGAACGCCGCGTCGTAGTGCTGGGCGTTCGCGACGTAGCAGGAGTCGCCCGGGGCCGACCGGCCTGCCCGCGCTCGCGGACGGTGGCGGGGTGCAGCCCGTCCTCGTGTCCGACTTCTTCTCGTGCAGGTCGGAGATGTAGCCGTAGGTGACCGGGATGCCGGCCTCCTGCATGTCGGCCATCACCGCGAGGCTCTCCGTCGCCGTCGGGCTGAACCCGGTGAAGCCGGGCCCGACCGCCGAAGTTCTCGGCGAGCGTGTGGCCGTCGAGCGCGACGAGGTTCCCGTTCGCGTCGGTCACCCGGTCGCCGTGCGCGTTGAAGTAGTTCGGGCCGTGGCCGATCGCGGGAGCGATGTACTTCGCCCCGAACAGGCCCTGGTAGCCGTTGTAGCCGCCCGGCTCGGTCGGAAGCGAGTCGGCCACCGGCCGCGACGAGCTCGCGCAGATCGTGTCGCCCTGGGCGCAGTGGATCGCCTCACCGAGGTACTGCGCGACCTCGGCGTCCTTGAACGAGTTCGGGGTCGGACGCGGTCTGCGTCGCTTCCGCCGAGCTCGCACCGAACACCGTCGGGACGTCGACGGTCGCGTTCTCGAGCACCATGTTGGCGGTCGAGAAGTCGCCGACCGAGCAGCCCGCGCGCGTGAACGGCACCCACGGCGCCGGCGTGACGCCGCCGCCCGCGTACGCCATCGACGGCTTCGTGTCGATCGGTTCGGCACCGGCGGGTGTCGTCTTGGTGTCGATGATCGGGGACGTCCAGTACGTGAACGACGTCGCCGGATCGGTCGACCCGTCGGGGTTGTACGTCTTGTACGAGTTCGTGAGCGGCTGACCGTGCCGGTCGCCGTACAGACCCGTGTAGATCGAGAGGCTGTCATCGGCCGTGTGCGCGATCATCGGCGTGTGCGAGTTCGAGAACACGGTGCCGTACGTCTTCAGGAAGTTGAGCAGGTGCGGCATCTGCTCGAGATCCGACGGAACGTTCGGGTTGTCGCGTGAGAAGTGAACGTTGTCGAACACGATGTTGATCACGTGCTGCACCCCGTTGCCGAGCTGACAGCTCGGAGCGGCCGCTGCGGCGGGCCCGCTGCTCAACTGGAGGCCTGCCACCGATGCGAGCGCAGCGGCGACGACCAGCGCAATGAGCGCTGTTCTTCTCCTCATATGTTTTCCCCCTACTTGACGGCTTGTATGACGCCGCAGAGCCTCTCGCCCGAGGTCCCCCCAATGGGCTGCGAGGTAGTGACCTGGAGGTTACGAAATCGCTACAGGCCGCGCGGACGTGCAGCACCGAAGAGCTTGCCGGACTCCGCCTTCGCGAAAGCCCATGCGCTCGTACATCTGCTCGAGCGTCGGCTCGCTCGCGCGGCGCGCCTTTTCCGCTCCCACTGCGAGCAGGTGCTGCAGTTCGCGCTCATCCGCACGAAGCTGCTCGAAGCGCTCGCGAATCGGCGTCAGGAGCTCGACCACGGACTCGCCGACGGCCTCCTTCAGGTCGCCGTAGCCGGCGCTCGCAAATCGCGTCGCGAGCGCGTCGATCGGCTCGCCGGTCGCGACGCTCATGATCTCCAGCAGGTTCGAGACGCCGGGCTTCTCGGCCGGGTCGTAGCGCACCTCGCGCTCCGAGTCGGTGACCGCCGACTTGAACTTCTTCCGGATCGCGTCCGCCGAGTCGTTGATGTACACCGCGCCCTGCTCGCTCGAGAGCGTCGTCGACATCTTGCTCGTCGGATCCTGCAGATCCATGATCCGGCCGCCCACCGTCGGGAACTGCCCGTCGGGAACCTTGAACGTCTCGCCGTAGCGGAAGTTGAACCGCTCCGCGATGTCGCGCGCGAGCTCGAGGTGCTGCCGCTGGTCGTCCCCGATCGGGACGAGATCGGTCTGGTACAGGAGGATGTCGCCCGCCATCAGCACCGGGTACGTGAAGAGGCCGGCCGAGACGAAGTCGTGCCGGTCGGACTTCTCCTTGAACTGCGTCATGCGGCCCAACTGGCCGTAGCTCGCGACAGCCGACAGGAGCCACGCCGCCTCGGCGTGCGCGGTCACGTGGCTCTGGCAGAAAACCGTTGATCTCTCCGCGTCGAGCCCGGTGGCGAAGAGCATCGCCGCCAGGTCGAGCGTCGAGCCGCGCAGCTCCGCCGGGTCGTACTCGACCGTGATCGAGTGCAGGTCGACGATGCAGAAGAACGCGTCGTGCGACTCCTGCGTCTGGACGTACTGGCGGAAGCCGCCGCTGTAGTTGCCCAGCGTCTTTCGGCCCGTGGGCTGAATACCGGAGAAGACGCGGGGCTGGTCGGCCATGGGGGGTGATTCTGCCTAAGCTGTTGGCATGGCCGTTACAGGTGCTCCCGAGCTGCTCATCGTCATGGGAGCAAGCGCGACCCCCGAGCAGGTGGACGACGTCGTCGCTCGCCTCGAGGAGGCGGGTTGCGGCGCGGTCGTGACCCCGGGCCGCGAGGCGACCGTGATCGGCGCGATCGGCGAGCGCGAGCTGCTCGCGGCGCTCCCGCTCGAGGGCTACGCCGGCGTCGAGCAGGTGCTGCCGATCCTCAAGCCGTACAAGCTCGTCTCCCGGGAGCTCTCGCCCGATCCGACCGTGATCGAGGCCCGCGGCCGCCGCATCGGCGACGGCTACTTCGGCTTCATCGCCGGCCCGTGCAGCGTCGAGTCGCGCGAGCAGACGCTCGAGACCGCGCGCGCCGTCGCCGCCGCAGGCGTGACCATGCTCCGCGGCGGCGCCTTCAAGCCGCGCACCTCGCCGTACGCGTTCCAGGGGCTCGGCGAGGAGGCGCTCGAGATCCTCATGGAGGCGCGCGAGTTGACCGGGCTGCCGATCGTCACCGAGCTGATGGATCCCCGCCACGTCGAGCAAGTCGTGGAGGCGACCGACGTCATCCAGATCGGCGCGCGCAACATGGCGAACTTCTCGCTCCTCGCCGAGGTCGGCCGCGCGCGCAAGCCCGTGCTGCTGAAGCGCGGCCTCTCCGCGACGGTCGAAGACCTGCTGATGGCGGCCGAGTACATCGTCAAGGAGGGGAACTCCGAAGTGATCCTGTGCGAGCGCGGGATCAAGACCTTCGAGACCTCGACGCGCTTCACGCTCGACATCGGCGCCATCCCCGTCCTGAAGATGGAGACGCACCTGCCGGTGATCGTCGATCCGTCGCACCCGGCCGGGCGCCGCGACCTCGTGCTCCCGCTCGCACGCGCGGCCGTCGCCGCCGGCGCGGACGGGATCATCGTCGAGACGCATCCCCGCCCCGAGGAGGCCCTCTCCGACGGGCCGCAGCAGATTCCGACAGCAGACTTCCCCGATTTCGCGGCCGAGATCCGCGCGCTCGTGTCCCTCATGGGACGCACGATCGGGTAGCGGTGCGCATCGAGCCGGCCACAGCCGTCGTCGGCCACGTCGCCGTGCCCGGCGACAAGTCCATCTCGCATCGCGCAGTGCTGCTCGGCGCGATCGCGGAGGGCGACACGCACGTGCGCGGCTTCGGCCGCGCCGGCGACACGCAGGCGTCGATCGACGCGGTGCGCGCGCTCGGCGTCGAGGTCGAGGACATCGCCGAGGACGAGCTCATCGTGCACGGCGGCGCGCTGCAATCCGGCGCGGTCGACTGCGCGAACGCGGGCACGCTCATGCGGCTCCTGATGGGCATCGTCGCTGGTCGCGAAGGGCGCTTCGAGCTGACCGGCGACGAGTCGCTAACGAGTCGCCCGATGGAACGCGTCGCCGAGCCGCTGCGCCGCATGGGCGCGCAGATCGAGACGACCGACGGGCACGCGCCGCTCGTCGTCCACGGAACGGCGCTGCACGCGATCGACTACGAGCTGCCGGTCGCGAGCGCGCAGGTGAAGTCCGCGATCCTCCTCGCCGGCCTCTCCGCCGACGGCGTGACGACGGTCGTCGAGCCAGTGCCGACGCGCGACCACACCGAGCTCATGCTCGAGGCGGGCGGGGCGAAGGTGACGCGGCGCGCGACGTCGGTCACCGTCGAGCGCTCGACGCTGCGCCTCGGCGAGGTCGAGGTACCCGGCGACTTCTCGTCCGCCGCGCCGCTCCTCGTCGCGGCCGCGCTCATCCCGGGCAGCGACCTGACCGTGCACGGCGTCGGGCTCAACCCGCGGCGCATCGGGCTGCTCGCCGTGCTCGAACGCATGGGCGTGCGCGTCGCCATCTTCAACCGGCGTCGCTTCGGCAGCGAGCTCGTCGGCGACCTACAGGTGCAGCACAGCCAACTGGCCGCCACCGAGCTGCACGCGAACGAGGTCCCGCTGCTCGTGGACGAGCTCCCGCTCGTCGCGCTCCTGGCCGCGAATGCGCACGGCGAGACGATCGTCAGCGGCGCGGCCGAGCTGCGCGTGAAGGAGAGCGATCGCATCGAGGCGGTCACGGCTCTCCTGCGCGCGACCGGCGCGCACGTGAAGTCGCGCGAGGACGGCTGGGCCGTCACCGGCGTGCCGACGCGCTTGCGCGGCGGCGTCGTCGAGGCGCGCGGCGACCACCGCATCGCCATGCTCGGGGCCGTCGTCGGGCTCGCGTCCGTTAAGGGCGTGGAGATCGAGGACGCCGAGACGGTCGCTATAAGCTTCCCCGGCTTCTATGAGGTTCTGGACTCCCTGGTGAAACGATGATCGTCGCAATCGACGGCCCTGCAGGCGCAGGCAAGAGCACCGTGGCACGCGCCTTGGCCGAGCGGCTCGGCTTCCGCTACCTCGACACGGGCGCGATGTACCGCGCCGTGACGTGGCTCGCGATGCAGCGCGGCGTCGACCTGAGCGACGCGCAGGCGCTCGCCGACCTTGCACGCGCGGAGCCGGTGACGTTCGACGAGGCCGACCGCGTGTGGATCTCGGGTACGGACGTGACGTCGTCGATCCGCGGCGCGCGCATCGACCGGATGGTTCCCGTCGTCGCGCGGCATCCGCCGGTGCGCGAGGTCATGCGCGAGCGGCAGCGCCAGCTCGGGAAGGACGGCAACGTCGTCATCGAGGGCCGCGACATCGGCACGGTCGTCGCGCCCGACGCCGCGGTGAAGGTCTATCTCGTCGCCGACCGCGACGAGCGCGCGCGCCGCCGCAGCGCCGAGCGGCCCGGTATCGGCGCAGACGCGCTCGCGACCGACCTGCGCGTGCGCGACGAGAAGGACGCCGAGCGGATGCAGCCGGCGGCCGACGCGCAGGAGATCGACACGACGAGCCTCCGGGTGGAGGACGTCGTCGAGCGCATCGAGGCGCTCGTCCGCGAACGCTCCGCGGTTTGAACAGCGTCGACTTCAACTGGAAGTGGGGCCGCGTCGTCATGGGCGGCCCGACCGCGCTCATGACGCGACTGCGCGTGTACGGCCGCGAGCGCATGCCGCGCGAGGGCGGGATCGTCGTCGCGATGAATCACTTCTCGTGGGCCGACATCCCCGCGTACGGCTGGGCGACGCCGCGGCCGTTGTACTACCTCGCGAAGGCGGAAGCGCACGACGTGCCCGTCGCCGGCGCGTACCTGCGCCTGTTCGGGTCGTTCGCCGTGCGGCGCGGCGAGTCCGACCGCGAAGCCGTGCGGCGGATGCGCGAGATCGTCCGCAACGGCGACGCGCTCGGCGTCTTCGCCGAAGGCACGCGGCAGCGCTCGGGCGTTCCCGGCCCCGTGCAGCCGGGCGCGGCGATGGTGGCCCTGAACGAGAACGTGCCGGTCGTCTGCGGCGCGATCCACGGGTCGCAGACGTGGAAGATCGGCAATTTCGCGCCCGTTTCGATCGTCTGGGGCGAGCCGATGCGGTTCGAGGGGCTGCCGAGCGGGTCGAAGGGCTACCGCGAGGCCTCGGAGCAGATTCAGGCCGAGCTGCACCGCCTGTGGTCGTGGCTCGTCGACCTGCACGCGGCCGGACGGCCGCGCCACGTCACACTTCCCTAATCGTGTCTGACACAGGACTCATCGGCACCGTCGCGATCGTCGGCTTCCCCAACGTGGGCAAGTCGACGCTCGTCAACCGCCTGACCGGCACGCGCGCCGCCGTCGTGCACGAGACGTCCGGCGTCACGCGCGACCGCAAGGAGCTCGTGTGCGAATGGACGGGCCGTCGCTTCCTCCTCGTCGACACCGGCGGCGTCGACGTCGCCGACCTGACGCCGATCACGCGCTCGATCGCCGTGCAGGCGCGCGAGGCGGTCGCAGAGGCGGACCTCGTGCTCTTCGTCGTCGATGCGCAGCTCGGGATCACGCCCGGCGACGAGGAGGTCGCGCAGATCCTGCGCGAGTCGCACAAGCCCGTGCTCGTGCTCGCGAACAAGATCGACGACCCGCGCCAGGATTCGCTCGCGTTCGAGCTGCACAAGCTCGGGCTCGGCGACCCGATCCCGATCTCGGCGATGCACGGCCACGGCGCCGGCGACCTGCTCGACGAGATCGTCCGCTATCTCGAGTCGCACACATCCGCGCCGCGCGCGGATCTGCCGGAGGAGGCGATCCGCGTCGCCATCCTCGGCCGGCCGAACGTCGGCAAGTCGAGCCTCGTCAACGCGCTGCTCGGCCAGGAGCGCGTCATCGTCTCGGAGATCCCGGGGACGACGCGCGACTCGATCGACACGGTGCTCGTGCGCGGCGACCGCACGTTCGTCCTCGTCGACACGGCCGGTCTGCGCCGCAAGCGCAAGCACCGGCAGGGCATCGAGTACTACTCGGAGCTGCGCGCGCTCGAGGCGGCGGAGCGCGCCGACGTCGCGCTCGTGCTCATCGACTCCACGCAAGGCGTCGTCGAGCACGACCTCACGGTCGCCGACGTCGCGCGCAAGGCCGGCTGCGCGACGCTCGTCGTGCTGTCGAAGTGGGACGAGACGACCGTGCGGATCGAGGACGTGCGCGGCCGTCTGCGGCTGCGCCTCCGCCAGCGTCCGCCGTTCATCGCCATCTCCTGCGCTGACGGGCCGCGGGCTCGAGCGCCTGCTCGACACCGTCGCCGATCTCTTCGACAAGGACATCGCGAGCATCCCGACGCCGGTGCTGAACAACGCGCTCAAGGAGCTGCGCGAGCGGCGCCAGGCGCCGTCGAAGAACGGCAAGCGGCTCAATCTCCTGTACGCGACGCAGACCGCGACGCGGCCGCCGCGCTTCCGCATCTTCGTCAACGATCCGGGTCTCGTCACACGTGACTACGGGTTCTGGGTCGAGAACCAGCTGCGCGAGCGGTTCGGGATGGACGGCGTTCCCGTGTCGATCGACTTCGTTCGCCGGTCGTGAAGTTCCTCGTCGTCGGGGCGGGGTCGTGGGGGACCGCGTTCACGCGCGTGCTCCTCGATCGCGGTCACGACGTCGTGCTCGCGTGTCACACGCAGGAGCAGGCCGACGCGATCGCGGAGACGGGACGCAACCCGCGGTATCTCACGAAGGTCGACCTGCGTCCCGCGCAGGCGGTCGCGCTCGCGGACGCGCCCGGCGACGTGGACGTCATCGTCGTCGCGGTGCCGAGCCAGTCGTTCACCGACGTCGTCGCCGGACTTCCGGGCAGCGCGCCGATCCTCAGCCTGACGAAGGGCCTCGACCCGAGCACGGGCGAGCGGCTGTCGACGCGCGTGCGCGGACGCTCGGTCGCCGTCCTCTCCGGGCCGAACATGGCGGAGGAGATCGCGGTCGGCCTCCCGACCGCGGCGGTGATCGCGAGCGAGGACGGCTTCCTCGCCGGCCAGCTGCAGCACGCGATCAACTCCACGGTCTTCCGCGCGTACGTGAACCCCGACCTCGTCGGCGTCGAGCTGTGCGCGGCCGCGAAGAACGTCATCGCGCTCGCCGCCGGCGCGGTCGACGGCCTCGACCTCGGCGACAACGGGAAGGCGGCGCTCATCACGCGCGGGCTCGTCGAGATGGCGCGCCTCGGCGACGCGTTCGGCGCGCGCACCGAGACGTTCTCGGGCCTCGCCGGCATGGGCGACCTCATCGTCACGTGCTGGAGCCGCCACGGGCGCAACCGCCGCGCGGGCGAGCTCATCTCGCAGGGCGCGTCGCCCGCCGACGCGATCGCGACGATCGGCCAGACGGTGGAGGGGATCACGACGGCGCCCGTCCTGCAGGAGCTGTCGCGGCGCGTCGGCGTGGAGCTGCCGATCACCGAGGGCGTCTGCTCGGTGTTGTCCGGTCACAGCATCGGCGAGCTGCTCGGACGGCTGATGGGTCGTCAGCCGACCGAGGAATAATGTCGGCTAGCCTGCCGCCCATGCCAAAGCGCTCCTTTTCCTTCACCTCCGAGTCGGTCACCGAGGGTCACCCGGACAAGATCGCCGACCAGATCTCCGACTCCGTTCTCGACGCCGTTCTCGCGCAGGATCCCAACGCGCGCGTCGCCTGCGAGACGTTCATCACGACCGGGTTCGTCATCGTCGGCGGCGAGATGTCGACCAACTCGTACGTCGACATTCCCCGCGTCGTCCGCGAGCGGATCCGTGAGATCGGATACACGCGCGCGAAGTACGGGTTCGACGCCGAGACCTGCGGCGTCATGGTCTCCGTCGACGAGCAGTCGCCCGACATCGCGCAGGGCGTCGACCAGTCGTACGAGACGCAGCACGGCGACGACGATCCACTCGATCGTGTCGGCGCCGGCGACCAGGGGATGATGTTCGGCTACGCGTCGAACGAGACCGAGGAGTTGATGCCGCTGCCGATCATGCTCGCGCACCGGCTCGCGAAGCGGCTCGCGGCGGTCCGCAAGGCGGAGGAGCTCCTCTATCTGCGCCCCGACGGCAAGACGCAGGTGACGGTGCGCTACGAGGAGGACGAGCACGGGCATCGGCGCCCCGTCGAGATCGAGCGGATCGTCATCTCGACGCAGCACCGCGAGGGAATCGACATCGAGATGCTGATGAAGCCGGATCTCATCGCCCACGTGCTCGAGCCGATCCTCCCGAAGGAGCTGTACGACCCGAGGCGCCTCGAGGCGAAGGACTTCTTCTATTGCAATCCGACCGGGAAGTTCGTGGTCGGCGGCCCAATGGGCGACGCCGGACTGACGGGGCGCAAGATCATCGTCGACACGTACGGCGGCGCTGCGCCGCACGGCGGTGGCGCGTTCTCGGGCAAGGATCCGACGAAGGTCGATCGCTCCGCGGCCTACGCGGCGCGGTACGTGGCGAAGAACGTCGTCGCCGCGGGCCTCGCCGATCGCTGTCAGATCCAGGTCGCGTACGCGATCGGCGTCGCGCACCCGATGTCCGTCCTCGTGGAGACGTTCGGGACCGAGACCATCCCGGCGGCGAAGATCGAGGCGCTCGTCCAGGAGCATTTCGACCTGCGGCCGGCGGCGATCCTCCGCGATCTCGACCTGCGCCGGCCGATCTACACGAAGACGGCGGCGTACGGGCATTTCGGCCGCGACGACCGCGACTTCACGTGGGAGCGCACCGACAAGGCCGACGCGCTGCGCGCGGCTGCGGGTCTTTCGCAGCCGGCCGCTGTCTGAGCACGTTCTCATAACGGGCGGCGCGGGCTTCATCGGCTCGCATCTCGCCGACGAGCTGCGCGCGAGCGGCAAGCGCGTGCGCGTGCTCGACAGCCTCGTGCCGCAGGTGCACGAGAGCGCCGACAGCGTGCAGCCCGACGTCGTCGGCGACGTTCGGGACCCGGAGGCGGTCAGAGGCGCTCTCAAGGGCGTCGACGCTGTCGTCCATCTCGCCGCGCGCGTCGGCGTGGGGCAGTCGATGTACGAGATGGCGGAGTACACGTCGGCGAACTCGGTCGGCACCGCGGTCCTGCTGGAGGCGCTCGCCGAGAAGCCGGTGCGCAAGCTCGTCGTCGCGTCGAGCATGAGCATCTACGGCGAGGGGCTGTACCGCGGCGGCGAGCCGGGCGAGCGCACGCGCGAGCAGCTCGAGCGCCGCGAGTGGGACTTCCCGGCGCACGAGCCGGTGCCGACGCCGGAGACGAAGCGGCCGGCGCTCTCGTCCATCTACGCGCTGACGAAGTACGACCAGGAGCGCGCGTGCCTCGTCGCCGGCGCCGCGTACGGGATCCCGACGGTCGCGCTGCGCCTGTTCAACGTGTACGGCCCGGGTCAGGCGCTGTCGAATCCGTACACGGGCGTGCTCGCGATCTTCGCCGCGCGGCTGCTGAACGATCGCGCGCCGCGCGTGTTCGAGGACGGCGAGCAGCGGCGCGACTTCGTCTCCGTGCACGACGTCGCGCGCGCGTTCGCGCTCGCGCTCGAGCGCGACGGGGCGGACGGCCTCGCGGTGAACGTCGGCAGCGGCGACAGCATCACGGTGAACGCGCTCGCGGAGTCGCTCGCGCGCACGCTCGGGAAGGACATCGCGCCCGAGGTGACGGGCGAGTTCCGCGTCGGCGACATCCGCCACTGCTTCGCCGACATCGCGCTCGCGCGCGAGACACTCGGCTTCGAGCCGCAGGTCACGCTCGACGACGGCATCGCCGAGCTGGCCGAATGGCTCGCCGGCCAGACCGCGGTCGACCGCGTGGACGAGGCGACCGCCGAGCTCGCGCGCCGCGGCCTTACCGGCTAAGTCACACACCCGTCACACACACGTAACAGGGCCTGGCCCCAGACGTGTCCGTCTCGACCGAAGTGCCTGCTCAGCACGAAAGGCCGGGGCCAGGCCCCGCTACAGAAGTGTCACGCGGGACGCACGAAGAGGCCGGCTGCGGCCTTCTCGGAGATCGCGCGCTCGCCGCCGTTCACGCCGACGGTGAACTGATCCGCCGCCGGCTCGGCCGTGCGAACCTCGAGCGTCGTCCCGGGGACGAGGCCCTGGTCGTAGAACCAGTGCAGGAGCTCGCCGTCGTGCTCGGCCAGCCGCACGATCGTCGCCTTCGTCCCCGGCGCGAGCGTCGCCAGCGGCGCCAGCTCGAGGTTCTCCGTCTGCTCCAGCTCGGGATCGACCGGCCAGCCGTGCGGGCACCGCTCCGGATGCCCGAGCTTCTCGTCGATGCGCGCGATCATCTCGTCGTCGAACGTGTCGCCGAGCTCGTCCGCGCGCTCGTGCGCCTCGTACCCGGTGTAGCCCATGAAGTCCGTCAGGAGCCGCTCGATGATGCGGTGCTTGCGCACGACGCGCTCCGCCCGCTCGCGGCCCGACTCGGTCAGCAGCGCCTCTTTCTTCGCGCCGCGCTCGATCAGGCCCTCGGCCTCGAGCCGCTTGAGCATCTCGCCCGCCGACGCCCGGGAGACGTGGAGCATCTCCGCGACGCGCGACGCCAAGGGTGGCGAGCCGGCTCCGCGCGGCGTGTACTCGCCGATCGGGAAGGCGAGGAAGTAGATCGTCTCGAGGTACTCGTCGACGGAATGACGCTCGCTCATCGCGGATGTAAGGCTACCCTTACACGCAAGTGAGCACCGGCCACATTCTCCTGCTCGGCGCGATCGCGGGCGCGACGATCTTCCTCGGCCTGCCCGTGGGCCGGATCCGCGGCCTGAGCGCGAACGCTCGCTCCGGCCTCTCCGCCTTCGCCACCGGGATCCTCGTCTTCCTGCTCTGGGACGTCCTCACGCATGCCGTCGACCCGATCGAGGCGGCGCTCACGGCCCACCACTACGGCCGGTTCAGCGGCCTCGCCGCGCTCGGCGTCGCCGGCTTCACCGCCGGCCTGATGATCCTCGTCTACTACGACGCCTGGATGAAGAAGCGCGCCAACCGTCGCGCTTCCACGCTCGTCGGCCCGGGGGCGGCCGCGATCGACGAGTTCGCCGACCGGAAGTGGCTCGACCTGACGACGCCGGCCATACGGCTCGCGTTCCTCATCGCCATCGGCATCGGCGTGCACAACTTCGGCGAAGGGCTCGCGATCGGCCAGGCCGCCGCGGCGAGCCAGATCAGCCTCGCAGTGACGCTGATCATCGGCTTCGGCCTGCACAACGCGACCGAGGGCTTCGGCATCTGCGGGCCGCTGACGGGCGAGGGCATCCGCCCGAGCTGGAAGCTGCTCGCGGTCCTCGGCCTCATCGGCGGCGCGCCCACGTTCCTCGGCACGGTCGTCGGCCAGGCGTGGTCGAGCGACGCCGTCAGCGTCGTCTTCTTCACCGTCGCGGCCGGATCGATCCTGTACGTCGTCGGCGAGCTCTTCGCGGTCAACCGCCGCTACGGCCATCCCGTGCTCATCACGTGGCTGATGTTGCTCGGAATCATCGCCGGATTCGCCACGGACTTCGTGGTCACGGCCGCGGGAGTCTGACGACCTGACCCCCGGCTAGGCTCGATCGGTGAGCCGCTACGCCTCCGTCTACCCGCTCGTCACCGCCCGCGCCGTCGCGCGCGCCTTCACGTACGAGGTCCCGGACGAAGCGCGCGTGGGGGACGTCGTCGAGGTGCTCTTCGGCAAGGCGCGCCGGCGCGGCGTCATCACCGAGATCGACACGGAACTGCCGGAAGGCGTCGACGCGACCGCGATCGAGCGCGTCGCCGAGACGCTGCCGCCCGCGCTCGTCGAGCTCGCGCTCTGGGTCGCCGACTACTACGGCTCGACGCCTGCGCGTGCGCTCGCGCTCGTCGCACCGTCGTTTCCGAAGCGTCGCGGCGAGCGGCGCATCGTCGGCCACGCGATCGAAGCGGAAGCTGCGCCCGCGCACCTCTCGCCGCCGCAGGAAGACGCGCTCGCGCGGATCGATCAGCTGCTCGACGCCGGCGGCGGCAACGTCCTCCTGTGGGGCGCGACCGGCAGCGGCAAGACGGAGGTGTACATCCGCGCCTGCGAAGCCGCGCTCGCACGCGGCCGCGGTGCGATCGTGCTCGTGCCGGAGATCGCGCTCACGCCGCAGGCGCTCGGACGCTTCCGCGAGCGCTTCGGCGATCGCGTCGCCGTGCTCCACTCCGGGCTCTCCGAGGCGGAGCGCCGCGACGAGCGCGAGCGCATCGCGTCGGGCGAGGCGCCGGTCGTCGTCGGCGCGCGCTCGGCGGTGTTCGCGCCGGTTCGCGTCGCTCGGCATCATCTGCGTGGACGAGGAGCACGACGCGTCGTACAAGCAGGAGTCGGATCCGCGCTACGACGCACGCACCGTCGCGGCGAAGCGTGCGTCGCTCGAGGGCGCAGTCGCCGTCTTCGGCTCCGCGACTCCGCGCCCGGAGACGTGGCAGTCGCTCGAGCGGCTCGTGCTCGGCGGCCGCATCGCGGGGCCGCTGCCGAAGGTGCGCATCGTCGACCTGCGGCGCGAGGCCGGGTATCCGTTGTCGGCGCCGCTTCTCGCCGCGCTCGGCGCCGTCGTCGAGAACGACGGCAAGGCCATTCTCCTGCTCAACCGCCGCGGTCTCGCGCCCGCCGTCCATTGCCGCGCGTGCGGCGCGACGCGACGCTGCCCGAACTGCGACGTCGCGCTCACGCTGCACGGCGACGAGGCGCTGCACTGCCACCACTGCGGCCGCCGCGAGACGATGGGGGACACGTGCCCCGCGTGCGGCTCGGCCGAGCTCGCGCGCATCGGCGCCGGGACGCAGCGGCTCGAGCGCGAGCTCGCGAAGCATCTGCCCGAGCTCGAGGTCATCCGCCTCGACGCCGACGTCGACGACGCGCACGAGGCGCTCGAGCGTTTTGCGCGCACGAAGCGCGCCGTGCTCGTCGGCACGCAGATGGTGGCGAAGGGCCATCACTTCAGCGGCGTCGAGCTCGCGGCCGTCGTCGACGCCGACACGGGCCTCGGCCTTCCCGACTTCCGCGCCGAGGAGCGCACGTTCCAGCTGCTCACGCAGCTCGCGGGACGGAGCGGACGCGATGCGCCCGGCCGCGTCATCGTGCAGACGTTCCAGCCGGATGCGCGCTCGATCGTCCACGCCGCGCGGCACGACGTCTCGGGGTTCCTGACGGAGGAGCTCGAGCGGCGGCGCGAGCTCGGCTACCCGCCGTTCGCGCACCTCGTGCGCATCGTCGTCACCGGCCCGGAGCAGGCGGACGCCATGCGCGCGCTCGAGGAGCTGAAGGCGGGGCTGCACGGGCACGAGCTGCTCGGGCCGGCGCCGCTGCTGCGCTTGCGCGGGAAGCACCGGGCACAGCTCGTCGGCAAGACCGACCGCCCGCGCGCATTCGCTTCGCGTGCAGCGGCGCTGCTCTCCGCGGCCGCGCCGGCGATGCGCCAGGCGGGGCTAACCGCGGTCGTCGACGTCGACCCGCAGAGCCTCTGAGCGGTCAGCCGGCCAGCGCCTGAGAATCCACTCGGCGTCGAGCGGCTCGCGCTCGTACCGCCGTCCGTTGATCCGCACGAAGTCGCGCGTGCGCGGATCCATCGGAAGCCGTGCCTCTGCGGGGAAGTGACGGTTGTGACGTTCGATCAGCTCGTTGATCTCGGAGAAGTCCCACTCGCGTGCGACGCGAGGCCAGTCGGCGGGATCGGTCGCGCGCCACGCCGCGTCCAGTTGTCTTTCGTGCTGGTCGAACGCGTCCTCGATCGCGCGCAGGCGCCGCATCCAGTGCAGCGGGCCGCCGAGCGCGCGCACCGCCGACTCGGCGTCCGGCCGGAAGTTCCGCATCCGCTCGCGCAGCGGCCGTCCCTTCACCGGGCTGTCGGCCAGATCGACTTCGAGCACGTGCCGCTCCTCACGATCGCGCTGCGTCTCGGGACGGATCGCGCCCTGGCTCATGATGTCCTTCAACTCCTGCGGATCCACGTCGTTAGTGTGCCCTCTGCATGGCACGGGTCGAAGGCGAAGTCGTCGAGGAGGAACTGGACGCCGAGAACGAGGCGCGGCGACGCCTTGCCCTCGCGCAGATCCGCCAGTACCCCGACGTCGCGCTGAAGATGAAGGCGCGGCCGGTCGAGCTCTTCGACGACGAGTTGCGCGATCTCGTCGAGCGGATGAAGCGGCTCATGCGCGACGCGCACGGGATCGGCCTCGCCGCCACGCAGGTCGGCGTCGTCCGCCGGGTGTTCGTCTTCACGCCGAGCAAGGACGTCGTCGCCGCGGTCGCCAATCCGGAGATCGTCGCGACGGGCAAGGAGACGGACGTCGTCGAGGAGGGCTGCCTCTCGATCCAGGGCGTGCTCGTCCCGATCGAGCGGCCCGTCGCCATCACGCTCACCGGGAAGGACGAGAACGGCGAGGACGTGCGGTTCGAGCTCGACGACATCTTCGCGCGCGCAGCGCAGCACGAGTTCGACCATCTCGACGGCGTGCTGATCATCGACAAGACGACGCCGGAGGCGCGCCGCGAGGCGCTTTCGCTGCTGCGCCCGCGCATCGTCCTCTCTTGACCCGGCTCGCGGTCGCGGCGACCGCTCCCTTCGGCGCGGACGTGCTCGAGCGCCTCGCCGCGCAGCACGAGGTCACGCAGCTCCTCACGCGTCCCGACGCGCCGCGCGGCCGCGGGCGCAAGGTCGCACCGTCCGCCGCGAAGGAGGTCGCGGAGCGGCTCGGCATTCCCGTCGTGCACGACCGCGATGCGCTCGACGCGGACACGGTGGTCGTCGCCGCGTACGGCCTCCTCATCCCCGACTCGTCGCTCGAGCGTGCGTTGTGGATCAACGTCCATCCGTCGCTGCTTCCGCGCTGGCGCGGAGCGGCGCCGGTCGAGCGCGCGATCATGGCCGGCGACACGGAGACGGGCGTGACCATCCACCGCACGACGAAGGAGCTCGACGCCGGGCCGATCGCCGCGCAGGAGGCGTTCCCGATCGCACCCGACGACGACGCCGGCAACGTGTTCGCGCGCGCAGCCGAGGTGGCGGCGCGCCTGCTCGACGGCGTGCTCGAGCATCCGACGTTCACGCCGCAGCCCGAGGAAGGCGTCACGTACGCGGAGAAGATCGCGCCCGAGGACCGCGAGCTCGATGTGTCGCGTCCCGCGCAGGAGCTCGTGAACCGCGTCCGCGCGCTCTCGCCGCACATCGGCGCGCGCATGGCCGGGCTCATCGTGTGGAAGGCGCGCGTCGACGGCGACACCTTCGTCCCGGTCGAGGTTCAGCCCGCCGGCGGGCGGCGCATGACGTACGAGGCGTATCTCCGTGGCCGCCGTTAGCCCTGCGCGGCGGGCTGCGTACGAAGTCCTGCTGCGCGTCTTCGAGCAGGACGCGTACGCCGACCGCGTGTTCCGCACCGCCGCGCGCGACCTCGACGAGCGCGAGCGCGCGTTTCGCGCAACGGCTCGCGTACGGCGCGGTGCAGCGTGTGCGCACGCTCGATCACGCGATCGAGACGCTCGGCAAGCGGCCCGTGCGGAAGCTCGATCGCACCCGTGCGCGCCGCGCTCCGCCTCGGCGCCTACCAGCTCGGCTACACGGAGACGGCGCCGCATGCGGCGGCGAACGAGTCGGTCGAGCTCGTGCGCCGCGCGCGGCTCGAGCACGCCGTGCCGTTCACGAACGCGGTCATGCGCCGCCTCGCCAGGGGCATGCGCGATCTGCTCGACGCGCTTCCCGACGGCCCGCTGAAGGAGTCGTATCCGGACTGGATCTACGAGACCTGGGTGCGCGACGTCGGCGAAGCAGGCGCGCTCGAGCTCATGCGCTCGCAGAACGAGCCGCTCGAGACGGTCGTGCGCCTCGTGCGCGGCGACCCGCCGGGCGAGCCGACCGACATCCCCGGCGCGTACCGCGTCGAGCGCATCGACGAGCAGGCGATGGCCGAGGGACGCATCTGGCCGCAGAGCCGCGGCTCGCAGCTCGCCGGCCTCGTCGTCGCCTCGCAGGAGGGCGAGCGCGTGCTCGACGTGTGCGCGGCTCCGGGCGGGAAGGCGACGATGCAGCGCGGCGACGTGACCGCGGTCGAGATCGACCCGGGCCGCGCGCGCGAGTTGCGCGACAACGTCGCCCGTCTCGGCGCGACGAACGTGACGGTCGTCGAGGCCGACGCCACCGCTCTCCCGCCCGAGCTCACCGGCTTCGACCGCGCCCTCGTCGACGCGCCGTGCTCGGGCCTCGGCGTCCTCGCGCAGCGCCCGGACATGCGCTGGCGCGCGCATCCGCTGCCCGAGCTCCAGCTCGCGCTGCTCCGCTCGGCCGCCGAGCGCGTGCGGCCCGGCGGGACGATCGTCTACTCCGTCTGCACGATCAACACGGACGAGAACGAGGCCGTCGTCGAGGCGAGCGGCCTCACGGTCGTGCCGCTCGGCGAGGAGTGGCCGCAGTTCGCGCACCCGAGGCGCCCCGAGTTCTTGCTGACGACTCCGTATGGAAACGGTACGAGCGGCTTCTTCGTCGCCCGACTGACGGCGTAGAGTCGACACGAGATGGGCTGGCAGGACTGGGTGCGGACGGTTGAGATCGAGCCTTCGCTCTACGCGGCGGACTTCGCGCGGCTGGGCGAGCAGGTCGAGATCCTGTTGCGCGCGGGCGTGCGCGTGTTCCATTTCGACGTCGGCGACGGGCATTTCATCGAGCCGATCACGATGGGGCCGATCGTGCTGCGCGCGATCACACCGATGGCGCATGCGATGGACGCAGTTGTGGATTGCCATCTCATGGTCGACAACCCGGTGCACCACTTCCCGCAGATCGCGGAAGCCGGCGGCGACAGCGTCACCTTCCACTACGAGGCCGTCCTCGACGTCCCGGAGACGATCGCCGCGGCACGCGAGCACGGCTTGCAGGTCGGCGTTGCGTTCAATCCCGAGACGGAGCCGGAGGACGTGGCGAAGGTCTCCGGTGACGCGGACATCGTGCTGTGCATGAGCATCCATCCCGGCTACTCGGGGCAGGAGTTCATGCCGGAGGCGATCGAGCGCATCAAGCGGACGCGCGCGGCGCTGCCCGACTCGGTGTTCGTGCAGGTGGACGGCGGCATCGGCAACGAGAACGTCCGCAGCGTGTACGAGGCCGGCGCGACGACTCATGGTCGCCGGGGCGGCGATCTTCCATCGCGAAGACATGCCGCGCTCGTATCGCCGCCTGGTACAAGCTCTGGCGTGAGCACTTTGTTGTCGGTGTCAGACACCGAGTCCGGTGTCTGACACCGTGTACATGAAGCGAGCCCTCGAGCTCGCAGAGCGCGGCCGGGGAAAGGTGCACGACCATCCGCTCGTCGGCGCGGTCGTCGTCGCCGGCGACGAGGTCGTCGGCGAGGGCTGGTACGAGTACGACGCGGTCGACCATGCGGAGACGGTCGCCCTCGCGCAGGCGGGCGAGCGCGCACGCGGCGCGACGATCTACGTCACGCTCGAGCCGTGCGCGCATCACGGGCGCACGCCGCCGTGCGCGGACGCGGTGGTGGCGGCAGGCATCGCGCGCGTCGTCGTCGGCGCGCTCGATCCGAACCCGAAAGCCGCGGGCGGCGTCGATCGGCTGCGCGACGCAGGCGTCGACGTGGAGGTGCTCGACAGTCCGGACGCGCGCCGCCAGAACGAGGCGTGGCGCACGTGGGTCGCGCTCGGCCGGCCGCACGTGACGTACAAGGCGGCGATCGCGCTCGACGGACGCGTCGTCGTCCCCGGTCGCCGCTGGGTGTCGAACGAGGAGTCGCGGCGACTCGTGCACGAGCTGCGCGCGTCGGTCGACGCCGTCGCCGTCGGGATGGGAACCGTGCGCGCCGACAATCCGCGGCTCGACGCGCGCGACGTCGACGCGGCGAAGCAGCCGCGGCGGCTCGCGTTCGGCCACGGCGAGACGGAGCTCGAGCTGCGCAGCGGCCCGCTCGCGGACGAGCTGCGCGCGCTCGCGGCGGAGGGCGTGCAGTCGCTCCTGCTCGAGGGCGGCCCGACCCTTGCGACCGCGTTCCTCGCAGCGGGCCTCGTCGACAAGCTCATGCTCTTCGTGGCGCCGGTCGTCTCCGGCGAAGGCCCGCGCTTCGTCGGCGAGCTGCCCGCGGCGTTCCAGGTGCACGACCTGCGCGCACGCGCGATCGGCGGCGACGTGCTGCTCGAGGGGTACCTGCAGGAGAACTGAGAGAGGGGCGGTGGTGGCCGCCCCTCTCTCGTCCGCAGGGAGTCGCTGCTGCGGACTCCGTGGCCGGCCAGCCCGGTCACAGCCCTTGGCGAGGACAACTCCCAGCTGCTTCGTCAGCTTTGCCCGCCGCCGGGCGCGCGTCTGTACCGAACGGCGCTGAACCGTGTGCGGGAAAGCCGCAGCTACCTTGTGCCGATGTTCACGGGCATCGTGCGCGAGCGCGGCCGCATCGTCTCGTTCGACGACGAGCGGCTCGTCGTTTCGGCGGCGGCGGAGGCCGAGATCGGGGACTCGATCGCGATCGCCGGCGTCTGCCTCACCGTCGTCGAGCGCGGCGGCGGAACGCTCGCGTTCGACGTCGTCGGCGAGACGCTCGAGCGGACGACGCTCGGCCGCAAGGCAGCAGGCGACGAGGTGAACGTCGAGCCCGCGCTCCGCGCAGGCGAGCCGCTCGGCGGCCACATCGTCCAGGGCCACGTCGACGGCGTCGGCTCGTTCCGCGGCGAAGCGGACGGCCTCTCGTGGTTCGACGCGCCACCCGCGATCGTCCGTTACTGCGCCGAGAAGGGCTCCATCGCAGTGGATGGAGTGTCGCTCACCGTTGCAGCCCTAGACGAGCGCGGCTTTTCAGCCGCGCTCGTCCCGCACACGCTCGAGGCGACGACGCTCGGCGCGCTCGCGCCCGGCGACGGCGTCAACCTCGAGGTGGACGTGATCGCGAAGTACGTCGAGCGCCTTACGATGAGCCGATGAGCTTCGCGACCGTCGAAGAAGCGATCGAGGACGTCCGCGCCGGGAAGATGGTCGTCGTCGTCGACGCCGCCGACCGCGAGAACGAGGGCGACCTCACGATCGCGGCGCAGTTCGCGACGCCCGAGGCGATCGCGTTCATGGCGAAGGAGGGCCGCGGCCTCATCTGCCTGTGCCTCACGGGCGAGCGCTGCGACGCGCTCGGGCTGCGGATGATGACCGACCACAACGAGACGCCGTACGGGACGGCGTTCACCGTCTCGATCGAGTCGCGCGAGGGCATCTCCACCGGCATCTCCGCGCACGACCGCTCGCACACGATCCAGATCGCGATCGACGCGTCGAAGGACGGCAGCGACCTCGTGCAGCCCGGCCACGTGTTCCCGCTCCGCGCGCGCGACGGCGGCGTGCTGCAGCGCGCGGGGCAGACGGAGGCCGCGATCGACCTCGCTCGACTCGCCGGGCTCATCCCCGCCGGCGTCATCTGCGAGGTGATGAAGGACGACGGGACGATGGCACGCGTCCCCGATCTCGAGGAGTTCTGCGCGAAGCACGACATGAAGATGGTCACCGTCGCCGACCTGATCGAGTACCGGCGCCGGCACGAGAAGCTCGTCGAGCGCCAGATCACCGTCCAGCTGCCGACCGCGTACGGCGAGTTCGACGCAGTCCTCTTCCGCGAGACGCTCACCGGCAAGCAGCACGTCGCGCTCGTGCACGGCGATGTCGACGGCGCAGAGGACGTGCTCGTCCGCGTCCACTCCGAGTGTCTCACCGGCGACGTCTTCCACTCTCTGCGCTGCGACTGCGGCGAGCAGCTCGACGCGGCGATGAAGCTCATCTCCGACGAGCCGCGCGGCGTGCTCCTGTACATGGCACAGGAGGGCCGCGGCATCGGCCTGCTGAACAAGTTGAAGGCGTACGAGCTGCAGGAGGGCGGCCTCGACACGGTCGAGGCGAACCTCGCGCTCGGCTTCGGCGCCGACGAGCGCGAGTGGGGGATCGGCAACCAGATCCTCAGCGAGCTCGGGCTGACGACCATCCGGCTGCTGACGAACAACCCGAAGAAGGTGTCCGGCTTGCAGGCGTTCGGGCTCGAGGTGACCGAGCAGGTCCCCATCGAGATGCCGCCGCATCCGGAGAACCGGCGGTATCTGGCCGCCAAGCGGGATAAGCTCGGCCACGGTTTGCACCATCAGGGTCTGCGGTTCGAGGAGGATGCGTGAGCGAGCAGGGCAACGAGAGCTGGCCGGGCGAACAGGTCGTCGAGGCCGAAGAGGCTTCTCCGGACGAGGACACCGGCGAGGACCAGCTCGCGCTCGACGAGCCCGAGGCGGAGCCTGTCGAGGAGCAACTCGCCGGGCACGCGCCGGGCGCGCTCGACATCCCCGACGGCGTCGACCTCATCGCCGGCTCGCCGCAGGGGACGCGCAAGCGGATCGCGATCGTGCTCTCCCGGTTCAACGGCGACGTCACGAATCGGCTGCTCGACTCGGCGATGACCGAGCTCGCGCGCGCGGGCATCGACCGGGAGAACGTCACCGTCATGCCGGTGCCGGGCGCCTTCGAGCTGCCGCTCGGCGCGATGGCACTCGCGAAGACACGCCGCTACGTCGCGGTCGTCGCGCTCGGCTGCGTCATCCGCGGCGAGACGGCCCACTTCGAGTACGTCGCAGGCGAGGCCGCGTCCGGCCTCCAGCTGGCGGCGCTCGAGACCGGTGTGCCCGTCGCGTTCGGCGTCCTCACGACGGAGAACCTCGAGCAGGCGATGGCCCGCGCGGACAAGGGAGCAGAGGCCGTGCGCAGCGCGCTCGAGATGGCGGATCTCTTCAACCAGATCCGCGCCTCGGCGAAGGCTTCTGCGTAGCGGCTACACTGCCCCGCCGATGTCCAAGGTTTGCGCCATTTGCGGGAAGAAGCCCGGGTTCGGGAACAACCGGAGCCATTCGATGGTGGCCACCAAGCGCCGCTTCGACCCGAACCTGCAGCACGTCCGCGCCGTCATCGACGGCAAGGCCCAGCGGGCCTACGTCTGCACGCGCTGCCTCAAGGCCGGCAAAGTCACCAAGGCGATCTAGGCTCGCAACCTCCGGCGTCCGCGGGTCGTCCAACCCGTTGGTGCACGCCGTTCCTACGTCTTCGCTCGGCCGGATCACGATCGCGAACGCCGCGATCGAGCACATCGTGGGCGAGACCGCCCGCGAGTGCTACGGCGTGGTCGCGATGGCCGGCCCGAAGTGGCTGCCCGAGCGCGTGCGGAAGGGGATCGAGATCAGCCGCGACGGCGACGAGGTCACGATCGACCTCCACGTCGTCGTCGAGTACGGCCTCAACCTCGCCGAGGTGGCGTCCACGATCCGCAACCGCGTCGCGTACGAGCTCGGCCGCATGACAGGGCTCCCGATTCGCGCCGTCGAAGTCCACATCGACGACGTGCGGAGGCCAAAGTGAAACTGAACGGCGATCTCGTCGTCCTGCAGAGGATCGTCGACGGCGCGCTCGCGTCGCTCGAGGCGAGCCGGCAGCGCATCGACGATCTCAACGTCTATCCGGTTCCGGACGGCGACACGGGCACGAACCTGACGATGACCGTGCGCGCGGTCGCGGACGCGGTCGAGAACACGTCCGCTGCGAGCCGCCAGTCGCTCGCGCGGGACGTCGCGCGCGGCGCGCTCATGGGCGCGCGCGGCAACTCGGGCGTCATCTTCTCGCAGATCGTTCGCGGCGCCGCCGACGTGCTCGGCGAGACCGACGGGCCGCGCATCGACGCGAACGCCGCGGCGCTCGCGCTGCGCGGCGCCTCCGACGCCGCCTATCGCGCCGTGCGCCGTCCCGGTGGAGGGGACGATGCTGTCCGTCATCCGCGAGCTCGCGGAGGAGGCCGAAGCACGCGCGCTCGAAGGCCCGGCGCTCGGCGACCTGCTCGTCGAGCTCGTGCGGCGCGGCGAGCTCGCCGTCGCGCGCACGCCCGAGCACCTGCAGATCCTGCGCGACGCCGGCGTCGTCGACGCAGGCGGTGCGGGACTGCTCGAGCTCATTCGCGGCGTCGCCGCGATCGTCAGCGGCGAGCCGCTTCCGGCACCTCAGCCGCGCGAGGAGCGGCTCGGCGTCGACGCGATCCACCAGGAGCTGTCGCCGTACCGCTACTGCACCGTCTTCCTCGTCGAGGGCAAGGACCTCGACCGCGACGCGCTCGAGGCGAAGCTCGAGCAGCTCGGCGACTCGCTCCTCGTCGTCGGCGACGAGAACGCGCTGAAGGTGCACGTGCACACCGACGACCCCGGTGCGGCGCTCTCGCTCGGCACCGCCGTCGGCACGATCGGCGGCATCGAGATCGCGAACATGCACGATCAGACGCACGAGCGCGAGGAGCGCCTGCTCGCCGCTGTCCCCGACGCTCCTCCCGAGCCTGTGACCACCGGCGTCGTCGCCGTCGTCGCAGGCGCCGGCAACCGCCGTCTGTTCGAGCAGCTCGCGCAGGGCATGGGCCCGATCGCGATCGTCGAGGGCGGCCAGACGATGAACCCGTCCACCGCCGACCTGCTCACGGCCGTGCAGTCGCTCGCATCGGACCAGGCGATCATCCTGCCGAACAACTCGAACATCGTCCTCGCCGCCGAGCACGCGGCCGCGCACGCGGGACGGCCGGTCGAGGTCGTCGCCGCCGACTCGATCCCCGCCGGCCTCGCCGCAATGGTCGCGTTCGACGGATCGCGCACCGCCGCCGAGAACGCGGCCGACATGCGCGAAGCCGTCGCCGCCGTTGCGACCGGTGAGGTGACGGTCGCCTCGCGCGACGTCGAGCTCGCGGGCGTCTCCATCCGCAAGGGCGAATGGCTCGGGCTCACCGACGGGACGCCGGTCGCCGGCGGCACCGACTTCGAGGAGGTGGCCGAAGCGGTCGCGAATGCGCTTCTCGCCGACGCCGCGTGACCTGCTCACGCTGCTCGCCGGACAGGACGCGCCGCCGCTCGACGCGCTCGTCTCGCGCATCACAGCCGACCATCCGGATCTGGACGTCGACGTCCAGGACGGCGGACAGCCGCACTACCACCTGCTTCTCTCCGCCGAGTAGGCTCCAAAGGTGACCGGGTTAACACGGCCCGTCCGGATTCTCCTCGTGGAGGACAACGCCGTCTTCCGCGAGGCGCTCGAGCTGCTGTTCTCGCTCCGTGACGACATCGAGGTCGTCGCGTCGGTGGGCGACGGCACGGCGGCGGTTCCCGCGTGCATCGAGCATCACCCTGACGTCGTCCTGATGGATTACCGCCTGCCCGGGCTCGACGGCGTGCAGGCGACCCGTGCGGTTCTCGCCGCGTGCCCGGGGGTGGCGGTCGTGTGCCTCACCGCCTCCGCGGGCGGACACGAGATGGAGGCACTCCGGGAGGCGGGCGCGACGGCGTGCCTGCGCAAGGATCAGGAGCTGGAAGAGATCGTCGACGCCATCAAGGACGCCGCCGAGAGCCGCGTGTGAACCTCAACGCGGCGAACACGGCGATCGTCCTCGACTCGACGGCCGACTTCCCCGACGCAGCCGAGCGCTTCCCGAACTGGCGCGTCGTGCCGCTGTACGTCAACTTCGGCACGGAGAGCTACCGCGACGGCGTCGAGATGACGGCGACGGAGTTCTACGCGCGGCTTCGTACGAGCAAGGTGATGCCGACGACCTCGCAGCCGACGCCGGGCGACTTCAAGGCCGTGTACGAGGAGCTCGGCGGGTACGAACGGATCCTCTCCCTCCACATCGGCGCCACCTTCTCCGGCACGTATGAGAGCGCGAACCTCGCTGCGGACGACCGCGTGCGCACGATCGACACGACGACGGCATCCGTCGCGATCACGATGCTCGCGCTCGCGATCCAGCGTCGGCTCGAGCGCGGGACGACGGACGAGGAGGTGTCCGAGCTCGTGGCGCGGTACACGGACGAGCACGCGATGCTGTTCACCGTCGACACGCTCGAGTTCCTCGCCCGCGGAGGACGCATCGGGCGCGCGCGGGCATTCGCCGGCGAGCTGCTGAACGTGAAGCCGATCCTGTCGATCCGCAGCGGCGAGGTCGTCCCGGTGAAGCGCGTGCGCGGAAACAGGAAGGCCTTCCAGGAGTTCGTCGACGCAGTAGAGGCGACGGTCGACAGCCCGGGGCTGCGTTTCGGCACCGCGCATGCGGACGCGCCGGAGCGCGCCGCCGAGCTCGCGAAGATGGTGCGCGACCTGCGGCCCCAGGCGACGCTCGAAGTCGAAGCCGAGCTCGGCGCGGTGATCGGAACGCATGCTGGCCCCGGGACCGTCGGCCTCTTCTGGTTTACCGACGACTAGTCGTCCGCGCCCGCGTCCTCGATGTGCCCGTGCTTCGGACGCATGACCCAAGCGGGCGCGGACGGGACGTGCGCACGCGGCGTCAGACGGCCGACTGGATCGTTCTGCGCGGACGCGGCGCCGAGGAGGAGCACGTTGAGAACGACCGCGACCGCGGCTGCGGCACCGACGAGCAGCACCGCAGCCGCGAGCCGGGACGAGCGGGTGCTCACGCCGCTTGCACCTCGACGACGCTGATCGCGCCCATCGGGCACGCAGCGACGGCTTCGAGCACCGCGTCCTCGTCGTCGCTGTGCACGGTGCGTAGCACGGCTTTGCCCTGCGGGTCGAGCTCGAAGGCGCTCGGCGCGTGGGCCGCGCAGTCTCCGAATCCGGCACAGAGGGAGTTGTCGATCACGATCTTCAACATCATGCGCTCCTTTCGAGTGCGGGTGTGGGACGAACAGGACGGGTGAGCACACGCCACGCGGTTGCGAAGACGACCGAGCCGACCGCGCCGAGGTAGAGAGCCCGTGCCCACGGCTGCGAGGCGTCGGTGCCGGCGGTGAGACCGTGCACGGTGCCCATGAGGAACACGAGGTATGTCGCCCAGTGCAGGCGCCGCCAGTTTCGCGTGCCGATCCGGCTTCGAAGCGAAAACGAGACCGTGATCAGCGCGGCCAGCTCGGCGGTGAGGACGCCCCACGCGACCGCTCCCGGGCGGTAGTGCGAGAGGAACGGGACGAAGAGCGCCGCCACCGGCATGCGCACCGTCTGGTCGAGCACGAGCGCGACGCCGTGCAGCGCGATCATGCCGAGGCCGAGCAGTGCGAAGAACCGGTGCACGTCGGTCACCGATGCCGTCTTCACCTTTCGCCCGAACGGGCGGGACTTGACGACGAGCCCTGCGAGGACGGAGCACGTGAGGAGCACGTACGCGGTTATCCCGCTCGCGCGTGCGAGGAGCCAGAACGTCGGGTCGTGGTGGATCATCGGAGTGCTCCCGTCAGGAGCGTTGCGTCCGTCCTCGGTGACGAGTACGGCCGCGAGCTCCGACTGCGATGCCTCCTGTGCGCCGGCGAAGAAGAGATCCTTCGCCGCGACCTCGGCGTCGACCGCGTCGCCGGCGACGACCGTGACGCGGACGAGATCCGACTCCGCCGGCGCACCCGTGCGGGGATCGATCAGATGGTGGAGCTCGCGGCCGTTGCGCCTCCAGACGCGCCGGTCGCGCCCGGAGGTGGCGAGACCGCCGACGCTCAGCTCGAGCGTCAGCGACCCGTCGGCGGTCTCGACCCCGACGGGCCAGCTGCCGCCGCGGATTGCGATGTCGCCGCCGGCGTTGACGAGGCACGGACCGGCGATGGCGAGGATCTCCGCGGCATGTTCCGCCGCGTAGCCCTTGCCGATGCCTCCGAGGTCGAGGTGGACGCCGTCGCCCAGCACGATCTCCGTGCCCGTGATCGACACGCCGCCGCGTGCGGGCCGCGGCGTCGCGGTGGGTGCCGCCGTGTCGGCGATCTCGTCGAACGTCCGGTCGTAGCCGGCGCCCACGAGCGCGTCGTGCACGGTCGGGTCGAAGCGGCCGTCCGGTCCGTTCGCGTGCTGCGAGCGCGAGCTCGACGACACGGCGAAGGTCTGGGCCGGCGGTGAGCGAGCCGGCCCGGTTCAGCTGCGACAGCTCCGAGCCCTCGCGGAAGCGGGAGAGGAGCTCCTCCAGCCGCTCGAACTCGGCAGCCGCCGCGTCGAGCTGCACGTCGGCCTCGTCGGCGTCGACGAGCAGCTCGATATCCGTACCCATGGCGCGGAACGTGCGGCGCTTCATCACGATGTCCTCGTGACGGTCAGCGGCGGCAGGTTGACGACCTTGACCGCTGCCGACACGTTCTGGCTGGTGCTCGCCGTCGCGGCGGCGGTGTGCCGCTGGGCGACGATCGTTGCGACGAGCTTCGCCTGTTGTTGGAGCGCCGCCTGGCGGATCGCGAGCATCTGCATGCGCGGATCGACCCTCGCCGTCGTCACCCACGGCCGCGCCGCGATTGCGGCCCAGCCGAGGAAGAAGACGACGAGCGCGAGCGCGGTTGCGTACAGGCGTCCGGTGTGGCTAGTCATTGCCGCCACCACCTTCCGCTGCGTTCTCGAAGCCGCCGTCGTCGCCGTGGTGCGTGTGCTTGACGATCACGATCGGCGGCGGGCGGTGGTAGACGATGCGCGGCGCGGGCGCGGATGCGCCGGCCGAGGGAAGGGTGCGGGCTGCGAGCTGCCGTTGCAGCGACGCCGCGTACGCGTTGAGCTGCTTGACCCGCGCCAGATAGGCGGCGTCGTTCGCCGTGCGACTGGCGGCGCCGAGGTGGACCGTTCGCGTTGCCGCGACCGTCCCGAAGACGGCGGCGATCGCGAACAGTAGGGCGATCAAGGTGACGTGGATTCGCTTCATCGGGTGACCTCCTGGGTCGATGGCTCGACGCTACGACCGCCCGAACAAAGCCCGGGACATGGGATCGACAAGGCTTGGCGAGGGGTTGGCAAAGATTCGGCAAAGTGCCGATGGCGACAAGCGCTGCCGCGGTCACGCTGTGGTCATGAAGATCCTTCTCGTCGAGGACGAGGACTCGATCGCCGAACCGCTGGCGCTCGGGCTGCGGCGAGAGGGCTTCTCGGTGGAGCGGGCTGCGACGGGCGCGGCGGCTCTCGAGGCGGACGAGCCGGATCTCGTATTGCTCGATTTGAGGCTTCCCGACGTGGACGGGTTCGACGTCTGCAGGACGTTGCGCGCGCGATCGAGCGTGCCCATCATCGTCGTGACGGCACGCGGGGAGGAGGCTGACCGCGTGGTCGGCCTCGAGCTGGGCGCCGACGACTACGTCGTGAAGCCGTTCGGCCTGCGCGAGCTCATCGCGCGCATACGCGCGGTCTCGCGCCGGACATCCGCACGCGTGGGCACGACGCAACCGATGCGTGTCGGTGCGCTCGAGGTCGACGAGCGTGCGCGACGGGCGACGCTCGACAGTACAGAGCTGGCGCTGACACCGAAGGAGTTCGAAATCCTCGCCTTGCTCGCGCGGGACGCGGGCGCGGTCGTTACCCGGCGACGTGTGCTCGAGGAGGTCTGGCAGACGACGTGGTACGGGTCGTCGAAGACGATTGACGTCCACGTTGCCGCCCTTCGCAGCAAGCTCGGCGATCCCGGGTGGATCGAGACCGTGCGCGGGATCGGGTTCCGGCTGCGCGACTCGTGACCAGGCGGCTGCTGCTCGGCTACCTCGGGCTCACCTTGTTCGTCCTCGTCGCGCTCGAGATCCCGCTCGGTGTGCAGAACCAGCGCACCGAGCGTCGCGATCTTCAGGCGCGCGTCGAGCACGACGCGACGACGCTCGCCGCGATCTCGGAGGACGCGCTTTCCGGTGCCGCTGCGCAGTGGCCGCACGTGGCCGGCGCCGCGTACGCGTACGCGCGCTCGACCGGCGGCCGCGTCGTCGTCGTCGACGTGCGCGGCGTCGCGCGCGTCGACACGAGCGGGCGCGTGAAGGGCGGCGAGAATCTCGCGTCACGACCGGAGATCCGCGCAGCGCTCGGCGGCACGGTCGCGTCCGGAACACGCGTCTCCGAGACGCTTCACCAGACGCTCCTGTACGTCGCTGTCCCTGTCGCCTCGGGTCGCGCCGTGCACGGGGCCGTTCGCATCACGTACCCGACCTCGACGCTGGACGCCAGGATCCTGCGCTACTGGCTGCTGCTTGCAGCCGTCGCCGGCGTCGTGCTCACGGCGGCTGCGATCGTCGGCGTGCGGCTGGCCCACGCGCTCGTGCGACCGGTGCGCGCGCTCGAGCGCGTCGCTGCGTCCGTCGGCTCTGGTGACCTAGCGGCGCGTGCTGCAGAGGATGCCGGTCCCAGCGAGGTTCGCTCGCTCGCTCGCGTGTTCAACGCAACCGTCGGCACTCTCGGTCGACTGTTGCAATCGCAGGACGAGTTCGTGGCCGACGCGTCGCACGAGCTCCGCACTCCGTTGACCGCTCTTCGCCTGCGTCTCGAGAACGGGGACGTGGACGGAGCGCTCGCCGAGACGCTCCGGCTTTCGGATCTCGTCGACGGGCTGCTCGCGCTCGCCCGTGCCGATTCACAGGCGGAGTCGGGCGAGACCACCGATCTCGTGACGGTCGCCCGTGATCGCATCGACGCGTGGCTCGTCGTCGCGTCCGAGCACGGCGTCGCCCTCGAGCTGGACGCCGATGGCGCGACTCTCGCGCGCGTCTCGGTCGCGCGTCTCTCGCAGGTGCTCGACAATCTCCTTGCCAACGCGCTCGCCGTCGCGCCCGAAGGATCGATCGTCACGGTCTCCGTCAGTCCGACCGAGGTCCGCGTGCGCGACGCCGGTCCCGGCATGACGCCCGAGCAGCGCGCGCGTGCGTTCGACCGCTTCTGGCGCGTCGGATCCGGTGCCGGCGGATCCGGGCTCGGGCTTGCGATCGTGAAGCGACTCGTGGAGGCCGAGGGCGGAACGGTCGAGCTGGCCGATGCGCCGGGCGGCGGGTTGGATGCGGTCGTGCGCCTGCGCGGCGCGTGACGTCCGGTCCGCCTTCTAACGTCTGCAACGCTCTGGCGCTGAGCGCAATGACCGAGATCCGTCGACAGACGGCGTTTGCAGGCCTGGACCGACCGCAGGCCTGGCCCGCCACGCGCGGACGCCCCCGTCCGGAACGCCTCGGAGCTGCGCTCGACTCGCTCGACGGCGTCGGCGTGACGCTCAAGCGCCGCCTCGCGAAGCTCGGGCTCGAGACGATCGGCGACCTGCTCGAGCACGTTCCGCACCGGTACGAGTCGGCGGCGGAGGAAGTGCCGATCGCGGAGCTGCACGGCGACGACGAGGTCGTGATCGTCGGCGAGGTGCTGAACGTGTCGAAGCGCCCGCTGCGCGGACGGCGCACGCTCGTCACCGCGCGCATCACCGACGGCACCGCGACGATCGGCGCGACGTGGTTCAACCAGCCGTGGGTGGCCGACCAGCTGCGGCCCGGCATGCGCCTGCGCATCCGCGGGAAGAACGGCCGCTACGGCTTCGACGTCAAGTCGTACGACCTCGGCGCTGCTCGCGCGACCGCCGACTTCGCGCCGGTGTACCCGGCGGCGGACGAGATCCCGGCGAAGACCGTGCGCCGCGTCGCCGAGGCGGCGCTCCCGCACGTCGTCGACTACTTCGACCCGCTTCCCGGCGGAGATGCGCGAGCGCGAGTCGCTCCCGCTCAAGCGCGACGCGCTCGCCGTCCTGCACCGCCCGGAGAGCGAGGAGGAGGCCGAGCGCGGCCGCGAGCGGCTCGCCTTCGAGGAGCTCCTCATGCTCCAGGTCGCCATCGCGACCCGCGCAGCGGAACGTGCGCGCACGCTCGCGCCGTCGCTCGGCGAGCCGGGCGACCTGATCGCGCGCTACCGGAAGGCGCTGCCGTTCGCGCTGACGCCGTACCAGGAGCAGGCGATCCGTGAGCTCGACGAGGATCTCGCGCTGACGACGCCGATGCACCGGCTGTTGCAAGGGGACGTCGGTTCCGGCAAGACCGTCGTCGCGCTGTACGCGCTCCTGCGCGCGGTCGAGCACGGACGCCAGGGCGCGCTCATGGCGCCGACCATGACGCTGGCGGAGCAGCACTTCCTCACCATCGCCGACATCTGCTTCGAGCTCGGCGTCACGTGCACGTTGCTCACCGGCGCGTCGAAGAAGGCGATGCTCGGCGCCGACGTCGTCGTCGGCACGCACGCGCTCATCCAGGAAGGCGTCGAGCTCCGCGACCTCGCCGTCGCCGTCGTCGACGAGCAGCACCGCTTCGGCGTCGAGCAGCGCAAGGCGCTGACCGGGGGGCGCTCAGAGCGTCGCGGCGGGCGGCGAGGGCCGAGGCCCGCACGAGCTGCACATGACGGCGACGCCGATCCCGCGGACGCTCGCGCTCACGGTGTACGGCGATCTCGCCGTCTCGACGATCGCGAAGCCGCCCGCGTCGCGCAAGCCGGTGGTGACGACGTGGATCACCGAGGAGCGCGTCCCGGAGACGTACACGCGACTCACGCGGCTGCTGCGCGAGGGCCGGCAGGCCTACGTCGTCTGCCCGCTCATCGAGCAGTCCGAGACGAACGCCGCCCGCGCCGCGGAAGCCGAGGCCGAGCGGCTGCAGCGCGCCGAGCTGAGCGAGTTCCGCGTCGCGTGCCTGCACGGGCGCCTGCGTCCGGACGTGCGCCGCAAGCTGATGGCGCAGTTCAAGGCGGGGGAGATCGACGTGCTCGTCGCGACGACGGTGATCGAGGTCGGCGTCGACGTTGCGAACGCGACCGTGATGATCGTCCAGGAGGCCGACCGCTTCGGCCTCGCCCAGCTCCACCAGCTGCGCGGCCGCGTCGGGCGTGGGGCGGAGCAGTCCTTCTGCGTTCTCGTCTCCCGGACGAAGGACGAGCTGACCGAGAGCGCGAGGCAGCGGCTCGAGGCGCTCGTCGACTCGACCGACGGGTTCGCGCTCGCGGAGAAGGACCTCGACATCCGCAACACCGGCAAGCTGCTCGGAATCCGCCAGTCGGGCGTGTCCGATCTCCGCTTCGCCGACTTCCGCCGCGACCGGGCCCTGCTCGAACGGGCACGCGAAGGGGTAAGCGCCTTCACGTAACTGTGCGGCGCGGCTCCCTCGAATGAGGGAGACGGAGGCCGATGCATTCTCAAGGAATCCAACGATTCCTACCGATGAGTGCGCCATGGCAGTGGCGCCTACGGACTTCGTCCCTGTCGACCCGTGGGTCGATTCACCCCGGTGGATCGACAAGTGGCTCGGCGCGTGCGAAGACCTGGCGGAACTGCAGCGGTCGAATCCCATGACCGACGCGGTCATCGAGGAGATCGAGGGACGGCGCATCCGGGTCGGTGAGCGCTGGCTCGTCGACTTCGCCTCGTGCAACTACCTCGGTTTCGATCTCGAGCGCTCGATCATGAATCGCGTGCCGGAGTACCTGGAGCGCTGGGGCACCCACCCCAGCTGGTCGCGCCTGCTTGGCAGCCCGGTCATCTACGAGCAGATCGAGCGGCGGCTCGCGAAGCTCCTCGGCTGCGAGGACACGCTCATCCTCCCGACGATCACGCTCATCCACCTTTCGGTGATCCCCGTGCTCGCGGGCGGCGGCACGATCTACGTCGACCGGCGCGCGCACAAGACGATCTACGAGGGCTGCCAGTTCGCAACATTGCGCGGCGCAGAGCTCAAGCGCTTCGAGCACGAGGACCCTGAGGATCTCGAGCGCGTCCTGCGTGAGCCTGCGCGCGGCCCGCGGCTCATCTGCATGGACGGCGTGAACAGCATGACGGGCAACACGCCCGACATCCGCGCGTTCGCGGAGCTCGCTCGCAAGTACGACGCGATCCTCTACGTCGACGACGCGCACGGCTTCGGCATCATCGGTGAGCGAAGCGGGCGCGACCTCAGCCCGTTCGGTTCGCGCGGAAACGGAATCGTGCGCCACTACGGCGAGACCTACGAGAACGTCGTCTTCGTCGCCGGCCTCTCGAAGGCGTACTCCTCGCTGGCGGCCTTCATCGCCTGCCCGCCCGAGCTGAAGCGGCTGCTGAAGACCGCGGCGCCTCCGTATCTCTATTCCGGCCCGTCCCCGGTCGCGTCGCTCGCGACGGTGGTCGGCGGCCTCGACCTCAACGACCTGCGCGGCGACCAGATCCGCGAAGGCCTGTGGGAAAAGACGCAAGTCGTGCTCTCCTGCCTCGAGCGCCTCGGTGTGCACACGCCGAACCACTCCGGCTTCCCGATCATCGAGATCCCGCTCGCGCGCCACGAGGACGTGGACGCGGTCGGCAGGTTCCTCTTCGAGAACGGCATCTACGTGACGCTGGCCGCGTATCCGCTCGTACCGCGCGACGAGGTCGGCTTCCGCATCCAGGTGACGGCCGCGAACACGGTTGGTGAGATCGAGTATCTGACGGACGTGCTGGCGAAGGTCGCGAACGCGTTCGACCTTCAGCCTGCACGCGCGGCGGCGGCATGAGCCCGCTCGAGGTCACACGCCTCCGCAGGGGCAGCGCCTGGATCTGGTTCATGGCCGCGATGGCTGTGCTCACCGTGCTGTACCTGTTCGTGCCTCCGCTCAAGGGCCAGGCGGCAGTCATCAACGTCATCGGGGTCGCCGCCACGGCGGCGATCGGCGTCGGCATCTGGCTGCACAAGCCGCGCGCGCGCTTCGCATGGCTGCTGCTGTTCGTCGGCCAGTTCCTGTACGTCGCCGGCGACACGTACACCTACACCCTTCCGCAGTACTTCGGCGTGAAGGTCGGGTTCCCGTCCGCCGGCGACGGCATCTACCTGGCGGTGTATCCCGTGCTCGTCGCCGGGCTGCTCCTGCTCATGCGGCGCAGGAATCCCGTCGCCGACCGTGCGGCCGGCATCGACGCGCTCATCCTCACCGTCGGGTTCGCGGTCCTCTCGTTCACGTTCCTCATCGCGCCGAACGTCCATCTCTCCGGCCTGTCGAACCTCGCAAAGGCTGTCTCCGCCGCCTACCCGCTCGGCGACGTGCTCCTCCTCGCCGCCGTGATTCGTCTCGCGGTCGACGCAGGTAAGCGCGCGCCCGCCTTCTACCTCCTCACGAGCAGCATCGTCGCGCTCCTCGTCACCGACTGCGCCTACAACTACGCACTCCTCAAGAACGCGTATGACCACCAGCTGTACTACGACATCGGCTGGATCGCGTACCTCGTACTCTGGGGAGCGTCGGCGCTGCATCCCTCGATGCGCACACTCGAGGAGCCGGCGGCCGTCAGCCGCACGCGGCTGACCAAGCCTCGCCTCGTCGCGCTCACCGTCGCGTGCCTTGTCGCCCCCGGCATTCGCTTCTTCGACAACGTGCACAACGTCGACCACATGATCGTGCTCGGCGCCGCGGCTGTCCTCTTCCTGCTCGTCGTTGCGCGCATGGCAGGCCTCGTCCGCCAGGAGGAGCGCGCGACCGATCGCGAGTTCGCGCTGCGTCGTGCCGGCGCCAAGCTCGTCGCGGCATCGGCTGGACAGGAGCGCATCACCGGCGCCGTCATCGCGGCTGCGCGCGAGGTCGTGGGCGAGGACGCGAGCGTCCGGCTCGTTCTCTCGTCGCCGGAGGACCCGCTCGCGCTGAAGGCGTCGAGCGCATCCGAGCCCCCGTGGGCCATCCCCGCCGAAGTCGGTAGCCAGATCATCGAGGCAGTGAGCGGCGAAGAGCTCGTGACGATGGCGCCCGTCCCGTCGGCGATCCGCCACTCGCTGCGCTTCGACGACGCCGAGGCAGCTGTCCTCCTACGCCTATCCGCGCGCAGCGAGCTGCGCGGCGTAATCGTCGTCGCGACGACGGACGAGCTCAGCATGGACGCCCGGGCGTCGCTTGCGTCGCTCGCCTCGCAGGTCTCGCTTGCACTCGACGCCGCATCGCTCTCCGACGACCTGCACCGGCGCAAGAGCGAAGCGCGCTTCCAGTCCCTCGTTGCGCACTCGAGCGACCTCATCACCGTTCTCGACGCCGACGGCGTGGTCACGTACCAGAGCCCGTCCGTCGAGCGCATCCTCGGCTACCGCCCTGTGGACGTGGAGGGGATGAAGTTCGACAGGCTGCTGGCGGCCTCCGACCGGCCGAGACTCGCCCAGGTCCTTGAGCACGACGGTCTCCGTAGCCGGGACGCTCATGCGATGGAGTGCTCCATCCGGCACGAGGACGGCCGCTGGCTTCAGTTCGAGGTGCGGCACACGCATCTCCTCCACGACGAGACCGTGCGCGGGATCGTTCTCAACAGCCGCGACGTGAGCGAGCGCCGCGCGTTCGAGGACCAGCTCGCGCATCAGGCATTCCACGATCCCGTCACCGGGCTCGCGAATCGCGCGCTCTTCGTCGACCGCGTCCAGCACAGCCTGCGCAGCGTCCAGCGCCCCGGCGGAATGATCGGCGTCATGTTCATCGACCTCGACGACTTCAAGACCGTGAACGACAGCCTCGGGCATCCCGCAGGCGACGCCGTTCTCCTCGAAGTCGCGGGGCGCCTCGAGCGCACCGTGCGCCCGTCGGACACCGTCGCCCGCTTCGGCGGCGACGAGTTCGCGATCCTTCTCGACGGCGTCGACGACTCCGACGAGGCGGCGCTCGTCGCCGAGCGCGTCCTCGCCGTCCTCGAGGCGCCGATGCCGATCGAGCGCAAGCACGTGTACGCACGTGCGAGCATCGGGATCTGCCTGAACGACGGCGTCGGCGTGGACTTCGACGCCGAAGCGATGGTGCGGAACGCCGACGTGGCCATGTACATGGCGAAGCGCGACAGCAAGGGCAGCTACCGCCTGTTCGAGCCGGCGATGCACGAGCGCGCGGTCGAGCGCCTCGAGCTCCGTAGCGAGCTCCAGCACGCACTCGAGCTCGGCCAGTTCGAGGTCTACTACCAGCCCGTCGTGCGGCTCGACCGCGACGAGAACTACGGCGTCGAGGCGCTGCTGCGCTGGAACCATCCGGAGCGCGGACAAATCGCGCCGTTGCAGTTCATCCCGCTCGCCGAGGAGACGGGGCTCATCGTCCCGATCGGCAGCTGGGTCATCCACGAGGCGTGCCGCGAAGGCGCATTGCTCCAGAAGCGGTTCCCCGCCGACGTGCCGCTGACGATGAGCGTGAACCTCTCGGTCAAGCAGCTGCAGTCGGAGACGATCGTCGAGGACGTGCGTATGGCGCTCGAGGAGAGCGGCATGCGGCCCGACACGCTCGTTCTCGAGGTGACGGAGACCGTGATGATGGTCGACGCGGACGTCGCCGCTGCGCGGCTCGACGCGCTCAAGGCGCTCGGTGCGCGCATCGCGATGGACGACTTCGGCACCGGCTATTCCTCGCTCGGCTATCTCAGCCGGCTGCCGGTCGACATCCTCAAGATGGACCGCTCGTTCCTGTCGCCCGACGGCGAAGGCGCGACGGGCCTCGCTGCGGCGATCATCGCCATCGGCGAGCGCCTCGGCCTCGAGGTCGTTGCGGAGGGCATCGAGTTCGAGGATCAGATCCTGACGCTCCAGGGGCTCGGCTGCGAGCTCGGTCAGGGCTTCCTCTTCGCCAAGCCCATGCCGCACCGCGCGCTGGTGCGTTACCTCGCAAAGACGCTCGCTCGCGAGGAAGCGCGCGAGCATGCAGCATAGTTTCGAAGGTCTCGACCGCCCAGGCGGTTTTTCGCGCATAGGGCTCTTCCGTCCGCTGCGTTCGCGCGACTTCCGGTTGCTGTGGGCGGGGCAGACCGTCTCGCTCGTCGGCGACGGGATCTTCCTCATTGCGATGGCGTGGACGGCGTTCCAGTTGTGGAACTCGCCGGCGTCGCTCTCGATCGTCGGGATCGCGATGACCGTCCCGCTCATCGGGTGCCTTCTGCTCGGCGGCGCGGTCAGCGACCGGTTCGACCGAAGGCGCGTGATGATCGCGTCGGACGCGGTGCGCGCAGTCGCGGTCGGTGCGATCGCGGCGCTCGACCTCACGGGCAGGCTCGACTTCCTCGCATTCGCGTTGCTCGTCGCGCTCTACGGCGCTGCGACGGCGTTCTTCACGCCCGCGTTCGAGTCGATCGTGCCGAGCATCGTCGCGCCCGAGGAGCTCGCACAGGCGAACTCCCTCGATCAGTTCATGCGTCCCGGCGCGCTGCGCCTCGTAGGCCCCGCTCTCGGGGGATGGATGGTCGCGTTCGCCGGCAGCGGCGGCGCATTCGCGATCGATGCCGGGTCGTTCGTGGTATCGATGGCAGCGGTCGCGGCGATCCGTCCGGTGGCGCAGAGCGCTCTGCCCGTCGGCTCGACGACGGCGGCGATCGCGGACGGCTTCCGCTTCGTCCGCAGTCAGGCGTGGCTCTGGGTGACGCTCCTCTCGGCGGCGATCGCGTACCTCGCGTTCCTCGGCCCGACCGAGGCGCTCGTCCCGTTCGTCGTCAAGAACGACCTGCACGCGTCGGCGTCGTCGCTCGGTCTCGTCTTCGCAGCGGGCGGAATCGGCGCGATCGGCGCCGCGCTCGTCATGGGCCAGCGCGGCCAGCCGCGTCGTGCCGTCACGTTCATGTACGCGTGCTGGACGCTCGCGACGATCGCCGTCGCAGGATACGGGCTCGGGCACTCAACGGTGCAACTGATGGTCGCCTGCCTCGTCTTCAACGCGCTCGAGGCGGCAGGGACGATCGTGTGGGCGACGATCAAGCAGAGGCACGTGCCGCGCCGGCTGCTCGGGCGCGTGTCGAGCCTCGACTGGATGATCTCCATTGCGCTGCTGCCGCTCTCGTACGGGCTCACCGCGCCGGTCGCCGCGCTCGTCGGCGCGCGGACGACCCTCGTCGGGGCGGCCGTCATCGGCTCGGCTGTGACCTTGGCGGCGCTGTTCGTTCCCGGCGTCCGGGATATCGACGCTAGATCTCTTCGAGGCTCGGCGCTGCGCGAATCGCAGGGCTGAGCGTCCCCCAGATCGCCATTGCCACGCCGAACGCGGCGAAGACGGCGATCGTCGCGCGTGCGGACACGCTCGCGAGGAGGAACCCGGCGGCGAGTGGGCCGAGCGCCGCGGTGCCATTCGTGAGGGTGCTGATGGCCGCCTGTGTCCGTCCCATCAGCCGGTCGGGCGTGAGCGAGAGCTGGTACGGCCATACGATCGAGTCCGTGGTCGGGATCGCGAGCGCAGTCGGGATCAGGCTCACCGCCAGGACGTAGACGCTCGGCCAGATGAGGAAGAGCCCGCAACCGGCCCACGTCCAGAACTCGAGCACGATGAGCACGCGCGTCGGAAGGAGTCTGCGCACGACCGGAGCGATCACCGACCCGACGAGGAGGAACACGCCGAAGAGCGCGACGAGCGCTCCGATCTCTCCGCCCGAGAGCCCCTGGCGCTTGCCGATGACGACGACCGCGAGCGACACGCCCGGGAACACGATCTGCGCAAGCGTGAAGATGCTGACGATCGTCCGCAGGAACGGGTTCGCCCAGAGGAAGCGCAGGCCCTCGACGAGGCTCTGCATCATCGGAGCCGACTCGCGCTCGCGCTCCTCCTGGAACGGCGTGCGCATCGCGAGAAGCGACCCGGTCGACGCTGCATAGGAACCGGCATCGGCGAAGAACGGCAGCGAGCGCGCGATGCCGAAGAGGACGCCTCCGAGCGGCGGCCCGGCAAGGCGGACGATCGCGATGCGCGCGGTGAGCACGTTCGTCGCCATGGGGAGCTGCGGCTTCGGGACGACCGAGCGCATTGCCGCCATCTGCGCGCCGCCGAAGAGCGCTGCCCCCGCGCCCTCGACGAACGCGACGACGGGGATCTCCCAGAACGCGACGTGATGGAGAAGCACGGCGACGCCGAGCGCCGCCACGGTCGCGGTGCGGCCGACATCGGCGGCGATCATGAGGCGCTTGCGGCTGAACCGATCCGCGGCGAGCCCGGCGGGGAGCGCGAACAGCCAGAGGGGCAGCGCACGTGCGAACGCGACGACTCCCGCCTTCGCGGGCGAGTGCGTGAGCGCGAGGACGAGCAGCGGGTAGGCGATCTGCGTCGTCTGCGTGCCGACGTTCGAGAAGAGCTGCCCGGCCTGGAGCAGCACGAAGTCGCGGTTGCGCCGCAGCGGTGCGAGCGAGCTCACGCGGCGTGTTCGAGGACGTCGGCGAGAACGAGTGGGCACTCGAGCATCGGCGAATGCCCGGCGTCGATCTCGACCTGGCGATACGGAGCGCGTCGCTGGTACTCCGGGCGGACGCATGCGTCGTTCGCGCACACGATGTAGACGCCGCGCTCGACCTGAACGTCGCGACCGTTGAGCGGAGCCTGGCGGCGGAGCTTCTCCGCGAGGTGCGCGAGCTCGGGCGGGTACTGCAGGTCGCGCGCACCGTCGGCCGGGTCGGGATAGTACGAGCGCCCGAGCTCGTCGCGGATGCGAGTGCCGTCACCGAAGCCGGGGACGAGCGCATCGTCCCAGTCGACCTCGCCGAGAACGGCGCAGAGGAAGACGTGGACGCGGGCGTCGACGAGCGGGATGACGACGCCCCCGAGCGAATGCCCGACCGCGACGTCCGCCGGCGGCACGACCGCGGCGTAGTCCTCGAGCGTCGCCTCGACGTCCTCGCAGGGGAGGTCGGGTGCGTTCACCGTGTGCCCGCGCGATTCCAGCTCGGCGCGGACGAGGTCCCAGGCCCAGCCGCCGTGCCACGCGCCGTGGACGAGCGAGTACGTTGCCACCGATGCGCATCATCGCCGGTTCGCGGAAGGGCCACACGATCCACGCTCCGAAGGGGCAGGAGACGCGGCCGACGTCGGACCGCGTCCGCGAGAACGTCTTCAACATCCTCGGGCCGATCGACGGGGCGGCCGTTCTCGATCTGTACGCCGGCTCGGGCGCGCTCGGCCTGGAGGCGCTCTCGCGCGGAGCCGCCCGCGCCGTCTTCGTCGAGACGGACGGCGACGCCGTGCGTGCGATCGAGCGCAACCTCGACAAGCTGCGCCTGAAGGCGACCGTCCTGCAGCGGGACGCGGTCACTGTTCTCGCCGGCGAGAGGACGAAGTACGATCTCGTGCTCGTCGACCCCCCGTACGACATGTACACCGAACTCGAACCCCAGCTCGCGCGCTATCTCCCGAGCGTCCTCGGCGACGACGGCGTGGTCGTGCTCGAGACGGACGTGCGCACCGAGCCGAAGCTTCCGCTCGTCGAGCGCACGAGCCGGAAGTACGGACAGACGCGCGTGACGGTGTACGGGAGATGATCACCGCCATCTGCCCCGGCTCGTACGACCCGGTGACGAACGGCCACGTCGACGTGATCTCGCGCGCTGCCGGCATCTTCGACCGCGTCGTCGTCGGCGTCGTCGGCGAGCCGCGCCACAAGTCGCCGATGTTCACGATCGAGGAGCGCGTCGAGTTCCTGCACGCCGCGCTCGCGCACTTGCCGAACGTGGAGATCGACGTCTTCCGCGAGCTCGTGGTCGATTTCGCGCGCCGGTGGGAGGCGAAGGCGATCGTCAAGGGGCTGCGCGTCATGTCGGACTTCGAGTGGGAGTTCCAGATGAACCAGCTCAACCACCACCTCGCGCCCGACGTCGAGACGATGTACGTGATGGCGAGCCCGAACGTCAGCTTCGTCTCGTCCAGCGGCGTCAAGGAGATCGCGGCGTTCGGCGGCGACGTCTCCGAGCTCGTGCCCGGGCCGGTGGCCAGGCGATTCAAGGAGATGTTCCCGGCAGGACGTCCGGGCACGCCGGAGAATCCCGGGGACTGACAGCCCTACGGGCTAAACTGAAAACCATGGACGTCCTCGTTCTTATCGACAAGCTCGACGACCTCGTGCACAACGCGAAGGCCGTCCCCCTGACCGACCAGGTCCGCATCGACCGCGAGGAGATCTACGACATCCTCGACCAGATGCGCGCGACCATCCCGGAAGAGATCAAGCAGGCGCGCTGGATCGTCAAGGAGCGCCAGGAGATGCTCGCCGAGGCGAAGCGCGAGGTCGACCGCCTCTTGGCCGAGGCGCGCGAGCAGGCCGTGCGCGAGGCGTCGCAGACGGAGATCGTGAAGATCGCCGAGCACCAGGCGCAGGACATCGTCGACGAGGCCCGTCGCCAGGCGCGCGAGACGCGTCTCGAGATGGAGGACTGGGCCGACGGGATCCTTTCGACCCTCGAGGTCAACCTGGACAAGTTCCTCTCCGCCGTGAAGCGCGGGCGGGAGCGGCTGCACGAGCGTTCGCAGGAGACCGTCGTCGCGGGCATCGGCCCGACGGACGGCTCCGCAGACGACCTCGGTTATTAGCCGCGCGAAATGCTTCGCATTTCACGCGGGTAGGAGTGCGCCGCTTCGCGGGAATCGCTCGGCGGCCAAGCCGCCGAGCTTTGATCGTGCGTCGGGTGGATCGACGCGCTGCGCGGCCGGTGGTGGCCTGCGGCCATCCCCGACCGCTGGTTCGGCCTCCGCGTAAGCCTTCGGCTTACGCTCCGGCCCTTGGCCGGGGCGCCGGGCGGGCGTCGTACTGCTCGCGTTGCATGTAGTCGTCTCCGAGCTCTGCGCGAGCTCGACGAACGCGTGCGAGGCGGCCGAGCGATAGCGGTCGCGATGCCAGACGATCCCGAGCACGCGCGGCGGTAGCCGGCCGCCGAGCGGCAGTGCGACGAGCGCGGGATTGCGCGGGTTGACCACGAGATACGGGACGACCGCCGCGCCGATCCCTTCGGCGACGAGCGACATGAGCGTCCCGTTGTCGTCGGTGCGGAAGACGACGTTCAGGTCGGACACGTGGCCGCGCAGGAAGCGGTCGGGCTCGCCCGTCGTCCGCCAGCCGATGAGCGGGAGGCCGGCGAGCGTGCGCAGCGGGACGCCGTCGCGCTCGGCCAGCTCCGACTTGGCGGAGACGAGCAGCACGTAGGGATCGCGGAGGATCTCGCGCGACTCGAACGGGCCTTCCGGCAGCGGCAGCTCGGCGAACGTGAGGTCGAGCTCGCCGCGCTCGACGAGGCGCAGGAGGTCGGCGACGTCCGCCTCCTCGTGCACCTGCACGTCGACGCGCGGGTAGTCCTCGCGGAATCGCCGCAGCAGGGCGGGGAGGATGCGGGCGCCGACGCTCTGGAGGATGCCGACGCGCAGCGGGCCGGCCGCCCCCTCGGCCAGCGCGGCCATGTCTGCCTGGGCGGCGTCGAGCTGCGCGACGATCGCGTCCGCGTGCCGCATGAGCAGCTCGCCGGCCTCGGTGAGGCGCACCGGCTTCGGCCCGCCCGGCCGGATGAGCAGGCGCTGGCCGACGACGCGCTCGAGCTGCGCGATCTGCTGGCTGATCGCCGACTGCGTGTACCCGAGCTCGCGCGCCGCGCGGCCGAACGACTGCGTCCGCCCGACCGCCTCGAGGGCGGCGAGATGGCGCAGTTCGAGGCCGAGTAGTCCATCACGTTTTTTCATGTAAAGGAATTATATCTGGATTTGCACTAATACTGTGCGGGCAGGCAGGCTGGATTGGTGAAGCTTGCAGCCGCACTCGGGGTCGTCTACATCGTCTGGGGATCGACGTATCTCGGCATCTCCGTGGCCGAGCGCGGCCTGCCGCCGCTGCTCATGCTCGCAATCCGCTTCTTCATCGCCGGCGTGCTCCTGTACGCCTGGGCACGCCGTCGCGGCGAGGTGGCCAAGCATCGCCCCGGCCTGCGCCAGTGGCGCGCCGCCGCCCTCGTCGGCGGCCTCCTGCTCGTCGTCGAGACGGGTGCGCTCGCGTTCGCCGAGAAGCACGTCCCGACCGGGCTCGCCGCGCTCATCGTCGCCAGCGTCCCGCTCTTCATGGCCATGATCGACCGCGCGTTCTTCGGCATTCGCATTCCGCTCCTCGCCGGCGTCGGCATCCTCGCCGGGCTCGCCGGGGTCGGCCTGCTCGCGGCCGGCGGCGGCTCGGTCGATCCGCTGTGGGCCCTCGTCCTCCTCGGAGGGTCGTTCGCCTGGGCGGCCGGCTCGGCCTACGCACGCGTCGCACCGCTTCCGCGCGGCCCGATTCTCTCCGCGTCGATGCAGATGCTGACCGCGGGCGCGATGCTCTTCGTGCTGTCGGCCGCCAAGGGCGACCTCGGAAACGTGCACGCGAGCGCGCTCTCGCTCACCTCGGTCGGCTCGATCGCGTACCTCGTCGGCTTCGGCTCGATCCTCGCCTACACGGCGTACGGCTGGCTCCTGCGGAACGCGGCGACGCCGCTCCTCTCCACGTATGCGTACGTCAACCCGGCGGTGGCCGTGCTCCTCGGCTGGGCATTCGTCGGCGAGCACCTCGGCGCGCGCGAGTTCGTCGCCGGCCTCGTCGTCCTCGCCTCCGTCGCGCTCATCCTGCTCGCGCGGCAGCCGAAACCGGCGGCGAAGGTCGTGCAGCTTCCGCGGCGGGCGCCGGCGCCCGAGCGCGCAGCGGCCTAGCGCTACGGTAGGTCGGTGACGACGTTCAACCTGCGCCGGCTGCGGCTGCGCAGCGGAGACCAGTTCAACGACCGGGTCGAGGTGGAGCTCGAGCCGCTCGTCCTCGGGGGCCAGGAGTACCGGCCCGAGCCTGCGCTCGTGCCCGCCGACCTGACCGTGACGAAGGCGAGCTCCGGCACCGTGTTCGAGCTGTCGTTCCGCGCGCGGCTCGTCGGCCCGTGCTTCCGCTGCCTCGCCGAGACCGAGCTCGAGCTGCGGATCAACGCTCGCGAGTACCAGGCGGTGAAGCCCGGAGAGGATCCCGACCTGAGCACGCCATACCTCGACGGCGACGACGTCCTCGACCTCTCCGCGTGGGCGCACGCCGCGCTCGTCCTCGAGCTGCCGGACAAGATCCTGCACGACCCCGACTGCGCGGGCCTCTGCCCGGAGTGCGGCAAGGACCTGAACGTCGAGCCGCACACGCACGAGGAGCAGCGCGGCGACTCGCGCTGGGCCGCGCTCGACCAGCTGCGCGAAGGCCTCTAGGCCGCGAGCAGCGTCGCGACCGTCAGGTTGACGCGCGCGATGCCCTCGTCCCAGTCCGGGCCAGGAGCGGGGGCGCCCGCCTCGACCCACGACTCCATCGCCGCCGGCACGAGGTGCGTCAGGACGTAGGCGGCGAGCTTCGTGGCCACCGGGGGAGCGCCGGGATGCCGCCGCTGCAGGGCGTTGTGGACGGCGTCGTCGAAGGCCAGGAGGATCTCGAGCCGCCGGACCCGAACCGCCGGATGCTCGCGGGTGAGTCGCGCCTGCGTTGCGTACAGCTCCGGCTCGGCCGCGACTCGCTCGGCGAAGTCGCGAATCTGGCCGAACGTGACGCCGACCGGGTCGTCCGCATCGACGATCTCGTCGAATGCGTCCCGGTGGAGCCCGAAGCAGACGTCCGCCTTCGCCTCGAAATAGCGAAAGAACGTCCGTGGGGAGACGTTGGCCGCTTCGGCGATGTCGGCGATCGTCACCCGGTCGTAGCCGCGCTCGGTGAAGAGCCGGAGCCCCGCGTACATGAGGTCGCGGCGCACCTGGGCCTTCTTTCGCTCGCGCAGCCCGGATCCCATTGCTGACATTCTACAGCACTTGGCAGTTTATGTAAGATGGCATCCGATGTCAGATTACTCGGCACCGCGGCTGCCGCTCTCGGAACGCCTCCCGATCGTCACCTACACGAACCTCGTGTGGCCGATCGCGGAGACGGTCTGGATGAGCTCCCAGGTGGAATGCCTGACCGGCTACCGCCTGGACGAATGGGTGGGGCGCCCCGGCTTCTTCGAGTCGATCCTCCATCCCGACGACCGAGCGACCGTCCTCGCCGAGGCCCGCGCGAGCCGCATCGAGCGGCGCGCGCTGAGCCAGGACTACCGGCTCATCGGGCGCGACGGGCGCGTCATCTGGATCCACGACGAGTCGGTGCCGATCCTCGACGAGGCCGGCGAGCCCGAGCTGATTCAGGGCTACTTCGTGAACATCACGGAGCGCGTCGAGCTCGAGGAGCAACTCCTGCATGCGCAGAAGACGGACGCGCTCGGCCGGCTCGCGGGCGAGATCGCGCACGACTTCAACAACCACCTCACCGCGATCCGCGGCTACGCCGACTTCCTCGAGCAGACCCTTCCGCACGAATCGGACGAATACCGGTACGCGCGCGAGATCATCGACGCGACGAACTGGGCGACGCAGCTGACGCGGCGTCTGCTCGCCTTCGGCCGGCGCGAGCCGATCGAACCGCGCGACGTCGCAGTCGACGCACTCGTGCAGAGCCTCGCTGCCGATGCTCGGGCGCATCGCCGGCGAGCGGGTCGACATCGAGCTCGACCTGCAGCCGACGCCCGCGGTGTACGCGGACGCCGGACAGCTCGAGCAGGCGGTCGTCAACCTCGTCGCGAACGCGCGCGACGCGATGCCCGGCGGAGGCCGCCTCGCCATCGAGACGAGGTTCGAGGCGCCACACGTCGTGCTGTCGGTCGCCGACGACGGCATCGGCATGGACGAGGCGACGAGCGCCAAGGCATTCGAGCCGTTCTTCACGACGAAGGGCCGCGAGCGTGGAAGCGGCCTCGGGCTGTCGATCGTCGACAGCGTCGTCCGTCAGTGCGGCGGCGTTGTCGAGCTCGACAGCGCGCCGGGTGCCGGGACGCGCATCCGCATGCTGCTGCCGGCCGCCTAGCCCTAGCGGTTGACGCTGACGACATGTCGGCGTAGCGGTTGCCCGCCGCCTCGCCGATCGCATCGAGCGCGGCGAGATCGTCCGCCGTCAGTTCGAGATCGCTCGCCGCCGCGTTCTGCTCGAGGTACGTCCGCCGGCGCGTTCCCGGGATCGGAACGACGTCGTCGCCGCGCGAGAGCACCCATGCGATCGCCACCTGCGCGGGCGTGACGCTCTTCCGCTCGGCGAGCTCCTTGACGCGCTCGGCGAGCTGCGCGTTGCGCTCGAGGTTCTCGCCCGTGAAACGAGGATGGTTCTTGCGGAAGTCGTCGTCGTCCAGCTCGTCCGTCGAGGTGAAGCGCCCGGCCAGGAAGCCGCGCCCGAGCGGGCTGTAGGCGACGAGCCCGATGCCGAGCTCGCGCAGCGTGTCGAGGATCTCGCCCTCGGGGTCGCGCGTCCACAGCGAGTACTCGGACTGGAGCGCCGAGATCGGATGGACGGCGTGCGCGCGACGGATCGTCTGCGCCGACGCCTCGGACAGGCCGAGATGGCGCACCTTGCCGGCGGTCACGAGCTCGGCCATCGCGCCGACCGTCTCCTCGATCGGCGTCTCCGGGTCGACGCGATGCTGGTAGTACAGGTCGACGTAGTCCGTCCCGAGCCGCTGCAGCGATCCCTCGATCGCCTTGCGGATGGTCTCGGGACGGCCGTCGGGGCGCCGGTCGCTGAACGCGCCGATGAACTTCGTGGCCACGACGAACTGGTCGCGCTTCCCGGCGATCGCGCGCCCGACGAGCTCCTCGTTCGCCCCGCGGCCGTACATCTCGGCCGTGTCGAGGAAGGTGATGCCGAGCTCGAGCGCGCGGTGGATGGTGGCGATCGACTCCTCGTCGTCGCCCCGGCCGTAGAAGGCCGACATGCCCATGCAGCCGAGGCCCTGCTCGGAGACCACCAATCCCTGCCCCAGCGTCCGAGACCTCATGGATGGAGGCTATACTGCGCCCCCTCATGGCCGTCCCGAAGAGACGACAATCCAGCTCGCGCCGCGACAAGCGGCGTGCGACGCACGCGATCGAGGCGCCGAAGGTGAACGTCTGCCCGAACTGTGGCGTTCCGAAGCGGCCGCATCACGTCTGCGCGAACTGCGGGACGTACAAGGGGCGCGAGGTCGAGCCGCTCCGCATCGACGCCCCGTAGCCTAGGTCTCATGCCTACGCGGATCGCGGTCGACGCGATGGGAGGCGACCGCGGGCCGGCGGAGGTCGTCGCAGGCGCGCTCGAGGCCGCCGGCGACACGCTCGTTCCCATCCTGTACGGCTCTGCCGGCACGGACACGCAGGGGCTCGAGCTGCGCAAGACGAACGGCGTCATCGAGATGGACGACAAGCCGGCCGAGGCGGTTCGCGGCAAACCGGAGAGCTCGCTCGTCTCCGCGGTGCGCGCGGTCGCGAACGGCGACGCCGACGCAGTCGTGTCCGCCGGGAACACGGGCGCCATGCTCGCCGCCGGGTCTGCTCGAGCTCCGCCGCCTGCCGGGCGTGATGCGGCCTGCGATCGCCGTTCCCATTCCCGCGCGCGACGGCCCGTCCGTCCTCATCGACGCGGGCGCGAACGCAGACGCACGCCCGGAGCATCTGCTGCAGTTCGCGACGATGGGAGCGGTATTCGCGGAGGAGATCCTCGGCATCGCGAATCCCAGGGTGCGTCTTCTCTCCATCGGCGAGGAGCCGGAGAAGGGGAACCAACTGACGATCGAGGCGCACGCGCTGCTCGCGGAGAGCGACCTCAACTTCGGCGGCAACTGCGAGGGCCGCGACATCCTCGCCGGCGCGGCCGACGTCGTCGTCACCGACGGCTTCACCGGCAACGTGACGCTCAAGCTCCTGGAGGGAACGATCACGACGCTGCTCGACGCGTTCCGCGAGGAGATCGCCGCGAACACGCGCGGCACCGTCGGCGGTCTGCTCATCCGGCCCGCTGCCAGAAGGCTGCGTAAGCGCCTCGATCCGGACACGCACGGCGGCGCGTATCTGCTCGGCCTGCGCGGCCTCGCGGTGATCGCGCACGGCAACTCGTCGAAGACGGCGATCGCGAACGCGATCCGCCTCGCGGCGCGCGGGGTCGAGCACGACGTGGTCGGCAGGCTCGCAGCCCGGATGCATCAGCCCGCGGAGGCTGTATGATCGGCGCGCTTTAGCCCCCGGAAACCAAATGAGGTGACATGGCAGCGTCGCGTGAGGAAGTCTACGAGCGGGTCAAGGAAGTTCTGACCGAGCAGCTCGGAATCGAAGAGGCCGACATCACGGAGGAGGCCTCGTTCCAGGAGGACCTCGACGCTGATTCGCTCGACCTGGTCGAGTTGATCATGGAGCTCGAGGATCAGTTCGGGATCAAGATCTCCGACGAGGACGCCCAGAAGATCACGACCGTCGGGCAGGCCGTCGACTACGTCGCGTCGCATCAGTAGCGGCGAGCGCGGCCGACAGCTCTCCCGGCTGATCGACGAGCTGCCGCCCGAGGCGGCGGCGACGGCATTCACACATTCGTCGTGGGCGGCGGATCGAACCGACTCGTACGAGCGTCTCGAGTTCCTCGGGGACAGCGTCCTCGAGCTCGCGGTTGCGCACGCGCTGTACGCGGGCCATCCCGAGTTCTCCGAGGGCCGGCTCGCGAAGGTCAGGTCGTTCGTCGTCTCGCGCGCCAGCTGCGCGGTGGTCGCGAACGAGCTCGACCTCGGGCAGCGGCTCGCCGCGTACGGCGAGGACGCGACGAGGCTCGCAAAGAACCGGAACGTCCTCGCGGCGCTCCTCGAGGCGGTGCTCGGGGCGCTCTTCCTCGAGCACGGGTTCGCGCCGATCGAGGAGGCGATCGTCGACGCCTTCTCCGAGCGCATCGACTACGCGCTGACGACCTACGTCGACCACAAGACGGAGCTGCAGGAGGCGCTCGCACGACTCGGAAAGCAGGTCAACTACGTCGTCGTGAGCGCCATCGGGCCGCCGCACGAGCGGCACTTCACCTGCGCCGCCGTCGTCGACGGGGAGGAGCTCGGGCGGGGCGAGGGCAACTCGAAGAAGGCGGCCGAGCAGGAGGCCGCCATGGCCGCGCTCGCGCATCTGGCATCCTGACCTTCATGCATCGCCAGAAGCACTCCGAGAAGCGCCTGGACGAGCGGCTCGAGGAGGAGACCGAGAAGGACGAGCCGCGGGGGATCTTCGAGCTGTTCGAGCGGGACGAGGACGCCCCGATCGCCCGGGAGCCCGAGGAAAACGACGCCGAGTAACGCCGTCCCACCCCGTCGTTAGGGTCCTCTTCGTGCATCTCCGCGCCGTCAAGATCCGCGGCTTCAAGTCGTTTCCCGATCCGGTCGAGGTTCGCCTCGAGCCGGGCGTCGGCGTGATCGTCGGGCCGAACGGCTCCGGCAAATCGAACGTGTCCGACGCGATCCGCTGGGCGGCCGGCTCGCTCAGCCCGCTCGAGCTGCGCGCGGAGAAGCCGGACGACGTGCTCTTCGCCGGCGCGGCCGGACGCGGCGCCGCAGACTTCTGCGAGGTCGAGCTCCTCTTCGACAACGCCGACGGCACGCTGCCCGTCGACTACGCGGAGCTGTCCGTCGCGCGGCGGCTGCATCGCGGCGGCGAGGGCCAGTACCTCTTGAACAAGACCGCGGTGCGGCGCATCGACCTCGTCGAGCTGCTCGCCGACCTCGGGCTCGGCCAGGGCATGCACTCGATCATCGGGCAGGGCAAGGTCGAGGCGATCCTCGCGTCGAAGCCGGAAGAGCGGCGCGCGCTGATCGAGGAGGCGGCCGGCCTCGGTCGCTTCAAGGCGCGTCGCCATCGCGCGGAGCTGAAGCTCACGCGCGTCGCCATCCAGGTCGAGCGCGCGCGCGACCTCGAGGCGGAAGTGAAGAAGCGACTGCGTCCGCTCGCACTGCAGGCGACCGCCGCCGAGCGTGCGGAGAAGCTGCGCGGTGAGCTCGCGAAGTTGCGCGCGCGCATCGCCGAGCTCGATCTCTCGACGCTCGACGACCGGCTCGCCGAGGCTGCAGAGCGTCGCGCCGCCGCCGCGCTCGGGAAGCGCGGCGCGGAAGAGCGGCTCGAGGCAGTGCTCGCAGAACGCGGCCAGGCGGAGGAGGAGCTCGCAGACGCCGCCGGTGCGCGCGAGCAGGCGATGCAGGAGCTGTACCGGCTGCGGAGTGCGACGGAGCGCGTCGGCATGCGGCGCGAATCGGCGGAGTCGCTCGTGCGGCGCCTGCAGGACGAGCTCGAGCAGCCGCGCCGCGTCCTCGACGAGCGCGTGCGCATGGAACGTGCGGCGCTCGCCGAACAGGTGGCGTTGCACGAGGAGCGCCTGCGCGCGCTCGATCGCGCGCTCGCAGAGCGCGAGGGACTGCCGCCGGCGGCGCGTGCGCTGGCGGAAGAAGGCGAGCGCATCGCGCTGTCGCTGCTCGAGGTCGAGCCGGGGATGGAGCACGCGGTCGCCGCGGCAATGCGCCAGCGCGCGTCCGCCGTCGTCGCCGACGACGTCCACGCCGCGTTCGCGCTGCTCGAGCGCGCGCGGGCGGCCGGGCTCGGTTCGCTCACCGTCGTCATCGGTCGACGCGATCCCGATCTGCCGGTGGTCGCGAAAGAAGCGCTGCTGTCTTCGACCGGTCGCGGCAGTGACGCGCGAGGGCTTCGGCTACGACCCGGAGCGCGGTGAGCTGTGGTTCGCCGGCGAGACGGCCGAGGCCGTGCTGCTCGAGCTACAGGCGCGTCGGCGCACACTCGCCGCAGAGCGCGACGAGCTACGTCGCCGCGCGGAAGCTCCGATCCCCGCCGCCGCGTACTCGGTCGAGCGCGATCCCGTCGTCGTTCGCAGTCTTGCGATCGCGGAGCGGATCGTGCGTGCGCTCGAAGTGCCGGCCTCCCGCTTCGAGACGCCGCTTCGTGCGCGCGTCGACGCGGGCGCGACGCGCACCGGTGAGCTCGGCGACGAGCTGCGCCGCCTCGGCGCGGCCGAGGTCGAGTTGCGGCAGGCGCTCTCGGAAGCGGCGGAGCGCGCGAGCGGGATCGACGTCGAAGCGGCGCGCATCGAAGCCGAGGCCGACGAGGCTCGACGCCGGCTCGCGGACGCGGGCACCGAGGAGCGCGCGGAGGGCGACGACCGCAACGAGCTCGCGGACAAAGCGGAACGCCTCGATCGGCGGCGCGAGTCGCTCGGCCAGGTGAACCCGCTCGCGAAGGAGGAGTACGACTCGGAGAAGGTGCGCCTCGAAGAGCTGTCGACGCAGCGCGCCGATCTCGAGCAGAGCCTCGACGAGCTGGAGAAGCTCCGCAACGAGCTGACGGAGACCGTCGAGCAACGCTTCGCGGAGACGTTCGCGGCGGTGCAGGAGAACTTCGCCGAGGTTGCAGGAACGCTCTTCCCCGGCGGCGAGGGACGCTTGCGCATGACCGAGCCCGAGGACGACGAGGGCGAGATCGGCATCGAGGTCGAGCTGCGGCCGGCGGGCAAGCGCGTGCAGCGCCTGTCGCTCCTGTCCGGCGGCGAGAAGGCGCTCGGCGCGATCTCGTTCCTGTTCGCGCTCTTCCTCGCGCGGCCGTGCCCGTTCTATCTCCTCGACGAGGTCGAGGCCGCACTCGACGACACGAACATCGGGCGCTTCGTCGAGCTGCTGCGGCGCTACGCCGATCGCGCGCAGTTCGTCGTCATCACGCACCAGAAGCGCACGATGGAAGCGGCGGACGTCCTGTACGGCGTGACGATGGGCGGCGACGGCGTGTCGCAGGTCGTCTCGCGCCGTCTTCCGCGCGAAGAAGCGGAAGCCGTCGCAGTGGCGTAATGCCACACGACGAAGCGACGAAGGTCCCGCGCAAGCTCTACGAGCAGGAGCTCCAGCGCCTCCAGGGCGAGCTCGTGAAGATGAAGGAGTGGGTGCGCACGAAGGGTGTGCGCCAGGTTGTCCTCTTCGAAGGGCGCGACGCCGCTGGCAAGGGCGGCGCGATCAAGCGGATCACGGAGTACCTCAACCCTCGCGTCGCGCGAATCGTCGCCTTGCCCGCACCGACCGAACGCGAGCGCGGCCAGTGGTACTTCCAGCGCTACGTCGCCCACCTGCCGACCGCCGGAGAGATCGTCCTCTTCGATCGCAGCTGGTACAACCGCGCCGGGGTCGAGCATGTCATGGGCTTCTGCACGCCGGACGAGTACCGCCGCTTCCTCCAGCAGTGCCCGATCTTCGAGCGGCTGCTCGTGAGTGACGGCATCCAGCTGGTCAAGTACTGGTTCTCGGTCAGCGACGAGGAGCAGGAGCGCCGTTTCAAGTCCCGCCTCGAGGACCCGCTTCGGAGTTGGAAGCTCTCGCCGATGGATATCGACTCGCGCAATCGCTGGGTCGACTACTCGAGGGCGAAGGACGAGATGTTCGTGCACACAGACGTCCCCGAGGCGCCGTGGTACGTCGTCGAGGGCGACGACAAGCGGCGCGCGCGGCTCAACTGCATGCACCACCTGCTCTCGATCGTCCCGTACGAGGACGTGGTCGAGACTCCGCTCGAGCTCCCGCCGAGGCCGCCGGCGGGTGACTATGAACGGCCACCGCGCGACCTCTTCCACTACGTCCCCGACTACACCGCGACGCTGCTCTAGTCTGCGGCGATGCCGCGCAGCTGGTCGGAGTTACTTGGTGAACAGGGGGCCGCGCCCGAGCCGGAAGCCGAACGGGCAGGTCTTTTCGGACGCCTGCGCGACTCGCTGTCGAAGTCGCGACGCGCGCTGACGGAGCAGATCCAGGTCGCCGCGTTCGACCCGGCCGACGATCTCTCCTGGGAACGACTCGAGGAGGCGCTGCTGCAGGCGGACGTCGGTGTTCCCGCGACGGCCGAGCTCGTCCGGCGGCTCGAGCAGCGCGGTGACATCGGCGGGCTCGCCGACGAGATCGCCGAGCTGTTCGGCGATCCGCCGACGCTGGACGTGAAGCACACGCCGTCGGTGATCCTCGTCGTCGGTGTGAACGGCACGGGGAAGACGACGACGATCGGGAAGCTGTCGTCCGTCCTCGCGCAGCACGGACACTCCGTCGTCGTCGCCGCCGCCGACACGTTTCGCGCCGCGGCGGAGGAGCAGCTCGAGATCTGGGCGCAGCGCGCCGGCGCCGACTTCGTCGGCTCGGAGCGCGGGGGAGATCCCGCTGCGGTGGCGTTCGACGCGATCGAGGCCGCGCAGGCGCGAGGGCGCGACATCGTCCTCGTTGACACGGCGGGCCGTCTGCACACGCAGACGAACCTCATGGAAGAGCTCGCGAAGGTTCGGCGCGTGATCGAGCGCAAGCTCGAGGGCGCACCGCACGAGACCCTCCTCGTCGTCGATGCAACGACCGGTCAGAACGGCGTGCAGCAGGCGCGCCTCTTCAACGAGGCGGTCGGCGTCACCGGCGTTGCGCTGACGAAGCTCGACGGTTCTGCGAAGGGCGGCGTCGCAATTCCGATCGCCTACGAGCTCGGCCTGCCCGTCAAGCTCGTAGGCGTCGGTGAACGGCTCGAGGATCTGCGCCCGTTCGACGCGCAGGACTACGCTCGCGCGCTCGTGAGCTAGCCGCCGTTCCCGATCACGACGCTGTACTCCCTGATCGGGTTCTCGGTGGCGAGGTAGATGTCGACGACGCGATAGATCCCGGGTGCAGCGTGCTTCTCCTTCGCCTGCTCCCAGGCGTCGGCGATCGCCTCGTCGAGTGTCTTGCCCGCGCCGTGGAACGTGTTCTCGGCGAGCGCAAACGGGTCGTGCTTCGCGGCCATGATTCTCCTCCTCGCGGGGTCGGGGTCAGCCTAAACCGTGGTTAGCGTCCGCGCACGTGCCGCGCCGACGAGATTTCCCTTGCGCTCGTACTCCTCGACGGCGAGCGCGGCGGCGCTCGGATCGTCGACCGCCGCGAGATCGAGATAGGCGCCGGCGCGAAGGTCGAGGAAATCGGTCGCGAGCGCGCGGTCCACCGCGTCACGGGCAAGCTCCGGGTCTCCGAGCGCGCGGGCGCGCGCACCGCGCCAGACGACCTGCGTGACGACGTCGTCGTCGCTCGAGTTCGCCTCGCTCTCGCGCGTGAGCGCGATCGCCTCGTCGTTGCGGCCGAGCTCCGCGAGCACAGCAGCGAGATACGCGGCAACCGTCGCCCGAACCCACGTCTCGCCCATGGCGGCGAGCGTCTCGTAGCCGTACCGGAGCTCGCGCTCCGCAGCGACCGCATCGCCGGCCAGGAGTTCGATCGTCGCCGGAATGAGCGAACGGGCGGCGCGGCGGTGCTGCAGGCCAAGCTCTTCGTACAGCCCGCGCGCCTGCGCCCAGAGCGCGCGGGCGCGATCGAAGTCACCGCGCATCGCGTTCAGCCCGCCCAGCGTGCTCATGAGCGCCGCGGCGAGCGCACGATCGCCGTCGGCATCGGTCAGAAGCTGCTCGCACCGCTCGACCGCCGCTTCCACCGGCGTCGGGCCGTAGTGGAGTGCCTGCGCCAGGAGCGCGACGATGCTCGACTGCTGCCGGCGGTCGCCCGCACGCTCTGCGTAATGGAGCGCGCGCTCGAGCGCCTGTGTGCGCTCGGCCCAGCGGCCGCCGACGTTCGCGTCGGTGACGAGCTGCCACGCGCGCGAGAGCCCGGCGTCGTCGCCGAGCTCCAGGAGCGTCGGAATCGACCGTTCGGCGAGCTCCACGATTGCGTCCGTCGTCGATCCCGTCAGTGCGTCGTTGAAGCCGATCTCGATCGCGGCCCGCGTCTCGAGACGCGTGTCGCCGGCAGCCGCCACGTGCGCCGCCTCGAGCGCGGCGCGCCCTCGGGTGAAGTCGCCCGCGCTCATCGACGCGCGCCCGAGCGTGATCAGGACGTCGGCATCGCCGGGCACGAGATCGACGGCGCGTTCCAGCAGGTTGACGGCCGCCTTCACGTCGTCGCGCGCGTACGCCTGCTTCCCCGCGGTCGCGAGCAGCCTGAACGCGCGCGCCGCGAGCGCCTCGTCGGGAGCGCCGAGCTCGACGTGGCAGCGATACGCCTGTTCCAGGTGGTAGCCGACGAGCTCCTCGACGTCGGTGCGTCGCGCGAGCCAGTCGGCGAACCGCTCGTGCAGCTCGGCGCGCACGCGCTTCGGCACCATCGCGTATGCAGCGTCGCGGATGAGCGCGTGACGAAAGCGGAACCCGTCCTCGTCGGCGAAGCCCGAATGGTCGGGACGGACGAGCTCCTTGCGCGTGAGCGAGAGCAGGGCCGCCGCCACCTGCGTGCGCTCGTCCCCCGGAGAGAGCTCAACGACCGCGTTGCGCGAGAAGTCCTTGCCGACGACTGCGGCTCGTTGCAGCACTGCTTGCTCGAATGGCTCGAGACGGTCGAGGCGGGATGTCAGGAGCGCGTGGATCGTCGGTGGCATCTCCGCGGTCGCCGCGTCCGCGAGCATCGCCACCATCTGCTCGAGAAACAGCGGATTGCCCTCGGCCGCGTCGGCGATGCGTGCGCGCGCGCCAGCGGGCACGTCGAGCGCGTCGAGCAGCGTCGTCGACTCGTCGTAGGTGAGCGGCTCCAGCGTCAGCGCTGTGCCCGGCCAGCGTGGCCGGCTGTCGTACAGGTCCGGTCGCGTCAGGCAGACGACGAGGATCGGTGCGTCGCGCGACCAGCCGTGCAGGTACTCGACGAGGTCGAGAAACGCGGGCTGTGCCCAGTGCACGTCCTCTATGCAGAGGAGCACCGGTTGCGCCTGCGCTCGTTCCTGTAGCTGCCGGCGCACCTCCGAGAAGATCTCGTCGTTCGAGCCCGCGGGAATCTCGCCGAGCAGGTCGCGGAGCGGCAGGAACGTGATCCCGTCCCCGTACGGGACGCAACGCGCTGTGAGTATCTCCGCGTCTGCGCGCGCGAGGAGCTCCTGCGCAAGCCGCGACTTGCCCACCCCCGCCGGACCGCAGACCGTCACGAGCCGGCATGCGCGTTCGTGCTTCGCGGCATCGAGCTCCGCGTCGAGCAGCGCGAGCTCGCGCATCCGCCCGACGAGCGGCACGTCGAGGCGGCGCGGGAACGCCGTCGCCCCCGGGATCGTCGCGAGCACGCGCCACGCCTCCACCGGCGCGCGCTTTCCCTTCGCGGCCACGCGTCCGACCGGCTCGAGCTCGGTCGCGTGCGCGACGAGGCGCCGAGTTGCCGCTCCGATGAGGACGTCTGCGGGCGCCGCCGCCTCCTCCAGCCGCTTCGCCGTGTTCACGGCATCGCCGGTGACGAGCGTCGTCGTCGCGTCGCCGGTCACGACCTCGCCCGTGTTCACGCCGATGCGGACGTCCACGCCGAGCTCGGCGGCGGCGTCGCGCATCTCGACGGCCGCTTGCACGGCCCGGAACGCGTCGTCCTCGTGTGCGGCCGGGACGCCGAACACCGCCATCACCGCGTCGCCGACGAACTTCTCGACGGTTCCGCCGGCGCGGTCGATCGGTGCGCGCATCGCGTCGTACCAGCGCGTCATGACGGTGCGGAGCGCTTCCGGGTCGAGGCGCTCGCCGAGCTGCGTCGACTCCGCGAGGTCGCAGAAGAGAACCGTGACCGTCCTGCGCATGACGGCAGTGGGAGCAGTCGGCGGCATCTCCTTCGGCACCTCGCGGCGCGGGAGGTCGAGGGCCGCGTCCTGCTGCAGGACGCGTTGGTGCAGCTCGCGCAGCTCGCGCCCGGGCTCGAGCCCGAGCTCGTGCATGAGCGTGTCGCGGGCGGCGCGGTACGACTCGAGCGCCTCCGCCTGCCGGCCGCTGCGGTACAGCGCGAGCATCAGCTGCCCGAGCAGGCGCTCGCGCGCCGGATGCATGCTCGCGAGCGACTCGAGCTCGCCGACGACGTCGGCGTGTCGGCCGGCGGCGAGGTCGCGCTCGATGCGCTGCTCGGTGCAGGCGAGCCGGAGCTCCTCGAGCCGTGACGCCTCGGTGCGGGCGAACCGGTAGTCGGCGAGATCGGCGAGCGGGTCGCCGCGCCACAATGCGAGCGCTGCATCGACGTCGCCCCGGTCGCGCAGCGCCTCGAACCGGTCGAAGTCGAGCTCGTCGGGCCCGACGCGCAGGAGATAGCCGCCGCCCTTCGTCTGGACGCGGTCCTTCCCGAGCGCTTTCCGCAGCTGCGAGACGTAGACCTGGATCGCCTTCCGCGCCGACTCGGGCGGCTCCTCGTCCCAGAGCGCGACGGCGAGCTGGTCGAGCGAGACCGCGTGGTTCGCGTTCAGGGCCAGCAGTGCGAGGACGGCGCGCTGCTTGGCGCCGCCGAGCTCGAGCGCCCGGCCATCGTCGAGCACCTCGAGCGGTCCGAGGATGCGGATGTCCATTGGGACGTGTCCCCCGGCCGACGGTACCACCCGGTTTCCGCTTTACCAAGCCTTAGCCGGGCCTTTGCCGCCTCCTCGTCCAATGGTCGAAATCCAATCGAGGAGGAAGAAATGTTCCGCAAGCACGATCTGTTCAAGCTCGTCGCGGCAATCGCAGTCGCCGCCTCCCTCGCAGTCGTCGGGGCCCGGAGCGCCAAGGCCGGCAACCCGTACAACCCCCAGGCGTACGTGTACGGCGGCGCCTCGTCGCAGGTCAGCGAGGCAATCCAGGCGCAGGGCTACGAGGCCGTGAGGTTCACGACGGCGGCCCGCGCGCTCAAGAGGGCACGCGCTGCACACCGGTTCGCGATGATCACCGACACCCTCGGTGGCAACGGCGGCGTCCGGCTCCCGCTGGGGCACGGCGGCTCGCGCAACCTGATCCAGTAACACGCTGAACCTCGAAGCAACGCGGGCGGCCTCCGGGCCGCCCGCAGCCGTGCCGGTACCCTGACCGGCGGTGTTCGACGCCCTTTCAGACAAGCTCCAGAGCGCTCTCGGCGACCTCCGCGGACGCGGAGTCCTCGACGAGGAGGCCATTTCCCGCGCCATGCGCGAGGTGCGCCTCGCGCTGCTCGAAGCGGACGTCAACCTCGAGATCGCGCGCGAGTTCGTCGCCCACGTGCGCGAGCGCGCGCTCGGCCAGGACGTCCTCAAGAGCCTGACGCCGGGCCAGCAGGTGGTGAAGATCGTCCACGACGAGCTCACCGCGCTCATGGGCTCCGGTTCGTCGCAGCTCGCGTTCAGCCCGAGGCCGCCGACGACGATCCTGCTCGCCGGCCTGCAGGGCTCGGGCAAGACGACCGCCGCCGGCAAGCTCGCCCTCCTGCTCCAGAAGGACGGCAAGAAGCCCGCGCTCGTCGCCGCCGATCTCCAGCGCCCGGCCGCGATCGAGCAGCTCGTGCAGCTCGGCGCGCAGGTCGGCGTTCCGGTCTACGCGGAGGAGCGCTCCGACCCCGTGAAGGCGGTGCGCGACGGCATCGAGCGCGCGAAGGCCGACGGCCGCGACGTCGTCATCCTCGACACCGCCGGCCGCCTGCACGTCGACGAGGCGCTCATGGACGAGCTCGCCGCCGTGCGGCGCGAGGCGAAGCCGACGAACGTCCTGCTCGTGCTCGACGCGATGACGGGGCAGGAGGCGGTGAACGTCGCGAAGGCGTTCCAGGAGCGCATCGACTTCGACGGCGTGCTCATGACGAAGCTCGACGGCGACGCGCGCGGCGGCGCGGCGCTGTCGGTGAAGCACGTCACCGGCCGTCCGATCAAGCTCGCGTCGGTCGGCGAGAAGCTCGACGCGCTCGAGTGGTTCCATCCCGACCGCATGGCGTCGCGCATCCTCGGGATGGGCGACGTGCTCACGCTCATCGAGCGCGCCGAGGCGGCGGTCGGCGACGACGAGAAGGAAGAGCTCGAGCGCCGGATGATGAAGGGCGAGTTCTCCTTCGACGACTTCCTCAAGAGCTACAAGATGCTGCGCCGGATGGGGCCGCTCCAGGGCGTCCTCAAGATGATCCCCGGCCTCGGCAAGCAGATGGAGGGGATCGACCAGGTGGACGAGCGCCAGCTCGCCCGCGTCGAGGCGATCATCCTCTCGATGACGCCGCACGAGCGGCGTGTCCCACACGTCATCGACGGGTCGCGCCGGAAGCGGATCGCGGCCGGCAGCGGCTCGACGGTCACCCAGGTGAACCAGCTCCTGGAGGCCCGGAAGCAGATGGCGAAGATGATGAAGATGATGGGGTCAGGCAAGATGCCCCAGATCCCGGGCGCGGCACCCGCCAAGCCCCGGCCGAGCGCGACGCGCAAGGCCTCCAGCAAACGGAAGAAGAAAGCGAGAAGGTGAGTCAATGGCAGTGAAGTTGAGGTTGACGCGGGTCGGGTCGAAGAAGAACCCGATCTATCGCGTCGTCGCAGCCGATTCGCGGTCGCCGCGTGACGGCAAGTTCATCGAGATCGTCGGCCGCTACAACCCCCAGCACGAGCCGTCGCTGATCGAGTTCGACGAGGAGAAGGTGCGCGGCTGGCTCCAGAAGGGCGCGCAGCCGACGGATCCCGTCGCCAAGCTCCTGAAGGCGAAGGGCATCTCGTAATCGTGGGCGAGCTGCTGGCCGAGTTGGCACGGCGGCTCGTCGACGAGCCCGACGCCGTGCGCGTCGAGCAGGTCGAGGGCGACGACGGGTCGCTCGTCTTCCGCCTGCACGTCGCCGAAGCCGACGTCGGCAAGGTGATCGGGCGGCAGGGACGCATCGCGCGTGCGCTGCGCGACGATCGTGCGCGCCGGTGGCCCGAACGCGGGGCGCCGGCTGCAGCTCGAGATCGTCGGGTGATCGCGACTCTGTACGACATCCACGGGAATCTCGCCGCGCTCGACGCGGTGCTCGCGGAGATCCCGGACGAGGCGACGATCGTCGTCGGCGGCGACGTCTGCTTCCGCGGCGAGCAGCCGGCCGAGACGCTCGAACGGTTGCGCGCTCTCGGCGATCGCGTCGTGTGGGTGCGCGGCAACTGCGACCGCGAGCTGACGACGGAGGAACACGTGAGCGCCGAGCAGGTTGCCTTTCTCCGCGGGCTGCCGCAGACGGCGCAGATCGATCGCGTGCTGTACGTGCACGCATCGCCGCGCAACGACATGGACATCTTCACCGAGCGCACGCCCGAGGAGCGCATCGCATTCCTCTTCGAGGACGTCGACGCCGACGTCGTCGTCTGCGGACACACGCACATGCAGTTCGAGCGGACGATCGCGGGCAAGCGCGTGATCAACTCCGGGAGCGTCGGCGCGCCGTTCGAGGAGAGACCGGGCGCGTACTGGATGCTCGACCTCGAGCACCGGTTCACGCCGTACGACGGCGCGCCCGCTCCGGAGCAGACACGCGAGGAAACGCTCGCCGAGTACACCCGCATTGGACTCTGATCTCGTCCCGGTGGGTCGCGTCGGCCGGCCGCACGGGATCGACGGCGCGTTCTTCGTCGAGCAGCCCAGCGACCGTGCGGACACGTTCGCAAAGGGCGCCGAGCTGTACGTCGGCGGCGCGCCGGCGCGCGTGACCGTCTCCCGGCGCGGCGGCGGAAATCGGCCCGTGATCAAGCTCGACCGGCCGGCCGAGCGCGGCGCGACCCTGGCCGTGCCGCGGGCCGACCTCCCTGCGCTCGGCGAGGACGAGTACTACGCCTTCCAGCTCGTCGGGCTCAAGGTCGAGGAGGAGGGAGGCCGGTTCCTGGGCCGCGTTGCCGAGGTGGTCGATTACCCTGCCAACGACGTGCTCGAGCTGGACTCGGGCGTGTTCCTGCCGCTCGTCGGAGCCTGCGTGCGGTCGGTGGATATCGAGGGTGGGCGAATCGTCGTCAATCCAGGCTTCGCAGATCTCCCGTGAGAATCGACGTCTTCACCCTCGTCCCGCACGCGTTCGCCTGGCTTACGGAGCAGCGGCCGCTCGCCGGCGTGCTCGGGGACGAGCTCGACCTGCGCCTCTTCAGCTACCGCGACACGACGCCGCTCCGCGGCGGCCAGGTCGACGACACCCCGTACGGGGGCGGCGCCGGGATGGTGCTCCGCGTCGACGTCGTCGCGGCCGCGCTCGACGCGGCCTACGGTGGCCCGCCGCCGAACCGGGTGATCGCGCTCACGCCGCAGGGGCGCCAGCTGACCCAGGCGGTCGTCGAGGAGCTCGCCGAGGAGGACGCGCTCACGCTCCTCTCCTCGCGCTTCGAGGGATTCGACGACCGGATCGTCGAGCACCTCTGCACCGACTCGCTCTCGATCGGCCCGTACGTCCTCTCGAACGGCGAGCTGCCCGGCGATGGTGCTGCTCGATGCGATCGCGCGCCGGCTGCCGGGCGCGCTTGCGGACGGCTCCGGAGAGCTCGAGAGCTTCTCCGCCGAGCTCGGCGGCGCGCTCGAGTACCCGCACTACACGCGGCCGCCCGAGTTCCGCGGCTGGACCGTCCCCGACGTGCTCCTCTCCGGCGACCACGCGAAGATCGACAGCTGGCGCAAGGAGCATGTCCGGTGAGAGACCCGCTCGGCCGCCTCTTCCCGAACCTGTCGCGCCCGGTGCGCGTCGCGCTCGACTGGGTGCTGACGATCGCCGGTGCCATCCTCATCGTCCTCGCGCTCAAGGCCTGGGTCGTGAACCCGTACCGGATCCCGTCCTCGTCGATGGAGCCGACGCTCCACTGCGCGCGGCCCGCTCCCGGGTGCGAGGCCGGCTTCAGCGACCGCGTCCTCGCGTGCCGGGTCTGCCTGGACTTCTCCAGCCCGCACCGGAACCAGATCATCGTCTTCCACACGCCGCCGCTCGCGCTGGTCAAATGCGGCGCCGGCGGCACGTTCGTCAAGCGGCTGATCGGCCTGCCGGGGGACACGGTGAAGGAGGACAGCGAAGGGCAACATCTGGATCGAGCCCTTCCGAGGGGACTCGTTCTACGAGCTGAAGGAGCCGTTCGTCCAGCCCGCCCGGCGCCTCGCCGACACGTCCCACTTCGGACACAGTTGGCAGGTACCGCTAGGCAGCTACTTCTTCATGGGAGACAATCGCGCGCAGTCGTGCGACTCCCGCGAGTGGGGGTCGGTCCCTAGGAAGAACCTGATCGGGACGGTGTTCTTCGTGTACTGGCCTCCAAATCGCATCGGATTCAAGTAGATGAGCAAGATCGAGCAGGTCGCGCCGGGCCTCCGGCGCTGGTCGTCCTGGCACGGTGAATGGCGCCAGGAGGTCGGCTCCGTCGCCGTGGACACGCCCGACGGGCTCGTCCTCATCGACCCGCTCGACCCGCCGCCCGAGGTGCGCTCGCCCGCACACGTGCTCCTGACCGTCTTCTGGCACGCCCGCACCGGCGGCGACCTCGACGCCGAGCACGTCTGGGCGCCTGCCCGCGGCGTCCGCAAGCTGAAGAACCGCGGGGTCGTCGTCACCGATCCGTTCGAGGCCGATCCGGAGCTCCCGGGCGGGATCAAGGCCGTGCCGACCGCCCGGGAGGGCGAGGTCATCTACTGGCTGCCCCAGCAGAAGGCGATCGCCGTCGGCGACGTCCTCCTCGGCGCGGGTGCGAAGCCGCACGCGACCTCGGAGCCGCTCCGGCTGTGCCCCGAGAACTGGCTCGAGGGGGCGACGACGAAGCAGCTGGTCAAGTCGCTCCTGCCGCTCCTCGACCTGCCGCTCGAGCGGATCCTCGTCTCCCACGGCGATCCCGTCCTCCAGGGCGGGAAAGAGGTGCTCCGCGCCCTGATCGCGCCCGAAAAACGTAGACCGGTGTCAGACACCGACCTGGTGTCTGACACCGGCGTAAGTCATCTTCCGCTAATCTGCCCTTCGGCCTTCGGGCCTCTCTTCTCATGAGCAACGTCATCGAGTCGATCGAGCGCGCCCAGCTGCGCAAGGTGCCCCGCTTCAAGGCGGGGGACACGGTGCGCGTCCACTTCCAGGTGATCGAGGGCCAGCGCCGCCGCGTCCAGGTGTTCGAGGGCGTCGTCATCAAGCGGCAGGGCTCGGGAGCGCGCGAGACGTTCACCGTCCGCAAGCAGTCGTTCGGCGTCGGCGTGGAGCGCACGTTCCCGCTGCACTCGCCGAAGATCGAGAAGATCGACGTCGCCTCGATCGGCGACGTGAACCGCGCGAAGCTCTACTACCTGCGCGGCCGCGTCGGCAAGAAGGCCCGCATCCGCGAGCGTCGCTTCGGCGGCCCGCAGATGGCGGAGCAGGTGTTCGACGAGCCCGTGGCCGAAGAGCCCGAGAGTCGAGGTCGAAGAGGCAGAACCCGTGGAGGACGCGGCCGTAGAGGCCGAGCCCGAAACGGAGACTGTCGCAACGCCCGAGTAGCGCGCTATCGTCGCCGCTGTGAAGCGGACCGGCCAGAAGCTCCTCCGATTCGACCGCAAGCTCGGGGCGCGGTTCGTGGCGGGGGCCGACGAGGCCGGGCGCGGTTCGCTCGCGGGGCCGCTCGTCGTCGCCGGCGTGCTGCTCGACTACGGCGCGCTGAAGGAGCATCGCGTGCGACCGCTCGCGTATCTCAACGACTCGAAGCAATGCTCGGAGGAGCGGCGCGAGGATCTCTTCCGCGCGGTGCTCGGGTGCGCGGAGAAGGTCGTCGTCCGTGCGATCCCCGCCGGCGACATCGACCGGAACGGCTTGCACAAGTCGAACCTCGCCGGGCTGCGCGCGATGCTGCAGGAGCTGTCGCCGCCGGCGGAGGCGTGCCTCGTCGACGGCTTCCGGCTCGGCCCGCTCGCGCCGGAGCACACGGCGGTCGTCGACGGCGACGAGAAGAGCGCCGCGATCGCGGCCGCGTCGATCGTCGCGAAGGTGACGCGCGATCGACTGATGCGAAGGCTCGACGCGCTCTATCCCGCGTACGGATTCGCGCAGCACGTCGGGTACATCACGCCGGGACACTCGGCCGTCGTGCGCGAGATCGGTCCATGCGCAGTGCATCGCCTGTCGTTCCAGGCTCTCTGTTATCGGTGAACGCGGCCGAGCGCCGCGCCGCGCGCTGGTACCGGTTGCGCGGCTGGCGCATCCTCGGCGCGAACGTCTGGGCAGGACGCAACGAGATCGATCTCGTCGCGCGCCGCGGACGACAGCTCCGCTTTGTCGAGGTGAAGGAGAAAGGCGGGATCGCCTGGGGCGATCCCGCCGAGATGGTTACTCCCGAGAAGCAACGCCGTGTTCGGCGCGCAGCACAGATCTGGTTGCTGTCCCATCCCGAGGTGCGCGGCCTGGACGTTGGCTTCGACGTCGTGGCCGTCTGGCAGGGGCGCCTGCGCAGGATTCCGGACGCCTTCTAGCGAAAGCCACCTTCTCGTGGCCGTCACGCAGGAGGAGCTGTACTCGGAGATCGACCTGGAGCTCTCCTGGTCGGAGCGGGCGCTGCCCGAGCACGTGCGCACGAAGCACGTGCACCGGCTCCATCCCTACCACGGCAAGTTCATCCCGCAGCTCGTCGAGGTGTTGCTCGACCGGTACCTCCCCGTCGGCGGGCACGTGCTCGATCCGTTCGCCGGATCGGGGACGACGCTCGTGCAGGCGCTCGAGTCGGGGCTGGACGCGACCGGCGCCGAGCTCGCCGCCTTCAACTGCCTGCTCATGCGCGTCAAGACGGCGCGCTACGACGCCGAGGCGTTGCGCGACGAGATCCACGACCTCGTCGATCGGCTCGACTGCGCTGAAGACGGCCGCGCGGCCGAACGCGTACATGCGCCGCTGGTACGAGCCGGCGGCGGCGAAGCAGCTGCTCGCGTTCAGAGAGCACGCGCACTCCGATGTGCTCCGGGTGATCCTCTCGCGCGCCGCGCGCTCCGCCCGACGGGCCGCGCACTTCGACCTCGAGGCGCCGCGCGCGCCGCAGGTGGGCGAGTACTGGTGCCACAAGCACCGTCGGACGTGCCGCCCGGTCGAGGCCGCGAACGGCTTCCTGCGCCGCTACGCGCTCGACACGCTCGCGCGGATCGAGGCATTCTCGGCGGTGCGCAGCGACGCGCGTGCCCGTGTCGCTGCACGGCGACTCGCGCACGATCGAGTACGACGACGTGTTCGACGGCGTCCTCACGTCGCCGCCCTATCCGGGGCTCATCGACTACCACGAGCAGCACCGCTACGCCTACGAGCTGCTCGGCCTCGAGGAGCAGCGCGACCTCGAGCTCGGCAAGGGATCGACGAAGGCCGCGCTCGAGAGCTACAGCGAGGGAATCGCCCAGGCCCTCGCGAACGCGGCGTCCGCGCTCGCCCCGGGAGCGCCCGTGCTGATCGTCGTGAACGACCGCCGCGATCTCTATCCGGGCATCCTCGAGCGGGCGGGCCTCCGCCTCGAGGAGCGCCTGCGCCGGCACGTCAACCGGAGAACAGGCAGGCGCGCCGGTGAGTACTACGAGGACGTCCTCGTCGCACGTCAGTAATCTCGGTTCGTGAAGTCTCCCGTTCCCGACCGCGACGCGGCGAAGGTCGTCGGCAGCTCCCTCCGTGAGCTCGGCTACGAGAGCGACACCATCTCCGATCTGATCGGAGACGACGTCGCCGAGCGGGAGGAGGTCGTGGTCGCGGAGCGCCGGCTGTCGGAGTCGCCGCTCGAGACCGTCATCCGGCTCCTCTACCTCGAGCTGGCCGTCTCGGAGCGGAAGGTCGACTCCGGCCTCGCCGAGGCGCTGCTCGCCACGAACCTCGTCAGCCGCAAGGGCGACGAGCTCGTGCCGCACGCGCGCATCGTCCCGGTGGACGAGACGCTGCTTGCCTCCGACGGCTTCACCCGCGACGCGGAGGATCCGCCCGACTACGTGGCGACGTACACGCCGACCGCGCGGACGTGCGACCTGCTCACGCCGCGGCCGCGCGTGAGCCGCGCCCTCGACGTGGGGACGGGCAGCGGCATCCACGCGCTCCTCGCCGCGCGGCACGCGAAGCACGTCGTCGCGATCGACGTCAACGATCGCGCGCTCGCCTATACCGCGCTGAACGCAGCGCTCAACGGGATCGACAACGTCGAGTGTCGCAACGGGAGCTTCTTCGACCCGGTCGACGGAGAGACGTTCGGACTGATCGTGTGCAACGCGCCGTTCGTCGTCTCGCCCGAGCAGCGCTGGGCGTATCGCGACAGCGGCTTCCGCGGCGACGACGTCACCGCGCACGTCGTGCACGAGGCGGCGTCGCATCTCTCGAAGGGCGGTTACGCGACGCTGCTCGGCAGCTGGCTCATCGTCAACGAAGACACGCCCGAGGAGCGGCCGGCGGACTGGGTGAAGAAGACCGGCTGCGACGCGTGGATCCTCACGTCGATCGAGAGCGACCCGCTCGAGCACGCCGCGAGCTGGAACGGAAGCTTCTTCGCCGACTCCGGCACGTACGCGGAGGCGCTCGAGACGTGGACGAAGTACATCGGCGAGCTCGGCGCGCGCGGCGTGGGGGAGGGAGCGATCCTGCTGCACAAGCGCGCGGGGCGCAACAGCCTGCGCATCGACGAGATCGACGAGGACTCGCTCGAGGATGCCGACGCGCAGATCCGCCGCGCGTTCGCGAACCGTCGGGTTGCGTCGAACGGCCTGCTGGACGCGAAGATCGCGCGCGCGATGCCGCTCCGTGTCGAGCGGGAGCTCGGGCGCAAGAAGGCGGAGATCGTGCTCGGCGACGGCACGTGCTCGATCCTCCCGACGACGCCCGAGGCGATCGCGCTCGTCGAGCGGCTGGACGGGAAGAAGACGCTGCGCAAGCTCGGCGCCGACAAGCGCGCGGTGAAGCTCTGCCGCGAGCTGCTCGGTCTCGGCGCGTTGAAGATCCTCGACTGAGTCGTATCGACTTCGTGCGTAGCGTCGCGTCGTGCTTGCACGCGCGGTCACGCATGCGCTCGTGGGCCTCGAGCCGCGGCGCGTCGAGGTCGAGGCGGACGTGCACGAGAACGGCCTGCCGGCGTTCGCGATCGTCGGCCTTCCCGATCGCGCGTGCGCGGAGTCGCGCACGCGGGTGCGGAGCGGCATCATCGCGGCCGAGCTCGAGTTTCCCGGCGGCCGCGTCACGGTCAACCTCGCACCGGCGGGGCTGCGCAAGGAGGGCTCGGGCTACGACCTCCCGATCGCGCTCGCGCTCCTCGCGGCGTCGCGGCAGATCTCGCAGACGGAGCTGAGCCGGCACGCCGCGATCGGCGAGCTGGCACTCGACGGCCGCCTGCGCCGCGTCGGCGGCGTGCTCGCCGTCGCCGAGGGCGCGCGGCGGCTCGGGATCGAGCGGCTCCTGTGCCCGCCCGAGTCGGCGCCGGAGGCCGCGCTCGCGGGCGTGCAGCCGATCCCGGTCGCCCACCTGGCCGAGGCGGTCGCGTACCTCCGGGGCGAGTGCGAGCCGGAGGAGGTTCCCGCGCCGCCGGAGGCGGCCGCTGGCGCCGCTCCCCGACCTCGCCGACGTGCGCGGGCAGGAGCGCGCGCGGCGGGCGCTCGAGATCGCCGCTGCGGGCAGCCAGAACCTGCTCTTCGCCGGGCCGCCGGGGACCGGGAAGACGATGCTCGCGCGCCGGCTGCCCGGCATCCTGCCGCCGCTCGACGACGCGGCTGCGCTCGAGGTGACGCGCATCCACTCGGTCGCCGGGCTGCTCGCGCCCGAGCAGCCGCTCGTGCGCATCCCGCCGTTCCGCGCGCCCCATCACAGCGCGTCGACCGCGGCGATCGTCGGCGGCGGCCCCGGCATCCGGCCGGGCGAGGCGAGCCTCGCGCACCACGGCGTGCTGCTCCTCGACGAGCTCGCCGAGTTCGCGCGCCCGGCGCTCGAGGCGCTGCGCCAGCCGCTCGAGGACGGCGTCGTCTGCATCGCGCGTGCAGCCGGGCGGGCCGTCTTCCCTGCGCGCTTCCAGCTCGTCGCGACGATGAACCTCTGTCCGTGCGGCGCGCGCGGCGACGGCGGCGCATCGTGCTCGTGCACCGCGCAACGGCTCGCGGCGTACAAGGCGAAGCTGTCGCGCGCGCTGCTCGACCGCTTCGACCTCGTCGTCGCGATGCCGCGTCCGCGCGCGACCGAGCTCGCCGCCGGGCCTGCGGAGGAATCGGCGTCCGTGGCCGTCCGCGTCGCTCTCGCGCGGGAAGCGCTCGCGATCATGCCCTTGCGCCGCTCGGCCGACGCCGACGCACTGCTCACGCGCGCGGTCGACCGGCTGCCGCTCTCGGGACGCGGCCGCGCGCGCGTCGCCCGCGTCGCGCGGACGATCGCCGCACTCGCCGGATCGGAGGAGGTGCGCGCCGAGCACGTCGCCGAAGCGCTGGCGTACCGCTCGCCCCAGGAGCTGAGTTGAACGAGCTCGCGCTCGCGGTGTTCGCGTCGGAGACGGGCGCGCACCTGCTGCGGCGCGCCGGGGAGCGCGCGCTGGCACGCGCATCTGCGTGCGTTCGACGCGCGCGCGTACGAGCGGCGCCTCGCCGATCTCGGCTGCCGCTTCACGAGCGACCTGCCGCCGCTGCTGCGCTCGATCCACGATCCGCCGGTCGGCCTCTTCGTGCGCGGCGTCGCGTCGCTCGAGCTCCTGACGCGTCCCGCGGTCGCGATCGTCGGCGCGCGCGCCTGCTCGGGATACGGCGCGTCGGTCGCGCGCAGCCTCGGGCGCGAGCTCGCGTCCGCCGGCCTCGTCGTCGTCAGCGGCCTCGCGCGCGGCGTCGACGGCGAGGCGCATCGCGGCGCGCTCGACGCGGGCGGGACGACGGTCGCCGTCCTCGGCTGCGGCATCGACCGCGACTATCCGGCGGCGCACGCCGAGCTCGCGCGGCGCATCGCCGAGACGGGGCTGATCGTCTCCGAGTACGCGCCCGGCGTCGAGCCGGCGCCGTGGCGCTTCCCCGCGCGCAACCGCATCGTCGCCGGACTGTGCGCGGCGACGGTCGTCGTCGAGGCGCGCGAGCGCAGCGGCGCGCTCATCACCGCCGACCTCGCGCTCGAGGAAGGCCGCGAGGTGTTCGCCGTCCCCGGCGAGATCACCTCGGCGCTCTCGTGCCGGGACGAACGGGCTGCTGAAGCTCGGTGCGACGCCGCTGACGCATGCCGCCGACGTGCTCGCGAGCTTCGGGATCGAGCCTCAGGTCCCCGACACCGGCTCTCCGCTCCTCGAACTGCTCCCGGCGACCGCTGACGAGCTCGTCCGCCGCACCGGGCGCGATGCGTCGGAGATCGCACGGGAGCTCGTCGAGCTCGAGCTGGCAGGCCGCGTGATCGTCTACGACGGGGTGTACCGTGGTGGTTCGTGAATCCGTACTGGCTCGAGGACGCCATACCGGAACGCGCGAACGGCCGACGCGACGGTCGCGTCGACGTGGCCGTCGTCGGCGCCGGCGTGACCGGGATGAGCGCGGCGCTCCGCCTCGCCGAGTCGGGCCTGCGCGTGCGCGTCCACGACCGGCGTGGGGTGGCCGAAGGCGCGAGCGGACGCAACGGCGGTTTCGCGCTACGCGGCGGGGCGGCGCGGTACGACGTCGCGCGCGAGACGTACGGCGCCGACCAGTCGCGCGCGCTCTGGCGGTGGACCGAGGAGACGCTCGACGCCATGGACGAGCTCGCGGGCGACGCGCTCCGCCGGCCGGGGAGCTATCGCCTCGCCGCCGACGAGGAGGAGCGCGAGGGCATTCGCGCCGAGTTCGAGGCGCTGCACGACGACGGCTTCGCCGCGGAGTGGATCGACGAGTTTCCCCGCTTCCACGGAGCGATCCATCACCTCGGCGACGGCACGATCCAGCCGGCGCGCTTCGTGCGCAGGCTCGCAGCGCGCGCGGCAGCTGCCGGCGTCGACATCCGCGAGCACGATCCGGTCGAGGACGTCGACGCGCTCGACGCGGAGCGCGTGCTCGTCGCCACCGACGGCTATGGCCGCGCGTTGCTTCCCGAGCTCGCCGATGCGATCTGGCCGGCGCGCGGGCAGGTGGTCGTCAGCGAGCCGCTCGACCGCGTTCTCTACGACCGGCCGCACTACGCGCGCCAGGGATTCGATTACTGGCAGCAGCTCCCGGATCGGCGGCTGCTGCTCGGCGGCTTCCGCGACGTCTCGATCATGGACGAGCTGACCGACGTCGAGGAGATGACGCCGACGATCCAGGCGTCGCTCGAGCGCTTCCTCGGCGAGCTGAGCGACGGCGAAGCGCGCGTCAGCCACCGGTGGGCGGGCATCTTCGCGCTGACGCAGGACATGCTCCCCCTCGTCGGCCCCGTCCCGGGCCGCGACAGCGTGTGGGTAGCGGCGGGCTATTCCGGGCACGGGAACGTGATGGGATTCGGCTGCGGACGTCTCGTCGCGGATGCGATGCGCGGCGACGAGCACGAGCTGCTCGCGATGTTCGATCCGGCGCGCATGACCGCGGCATGACCGCGCCGACGAAGTTCGCGGCTGCGGGGATGAGCCTGCTGTTCGTTGCCTCTCTTCTCGGCTTCTTCATGCACACGACGCCGAAGAAGCCCGCACGCCGCGCCTCGCCCTCCGGCGACGACGACCGTGAAGACCGTCCCGCGCCGGCGCCGACGACGACTGCGCCGCCTCCTCCGCCCCCGCCGCCGCGGGTCGCGATGTCGTGGAACAACGCCGGTGCCTTCGTCTGGCACACGCACGACGTCGATCCGACTGGCTCGGCCAGCAGCTGCGCAGCGCGGGCTTCGGCTGGGTCGCCGTCTACCTCGGCTCCTCCGGCAACGCGGAGCCGATCGATCCGGGCTGGGTGATCCGCTTCGTCCAGGCGAGCGGGCTCCCCGTGGGCGGCTGGACATCACTCGTCGGATACCCGCACTCGGACGCCGCCTTCGCCGCTACGCAGTTGCAGAGGAACGGGCTCGACGTTCTACATCGCCAACGCGGAGGCGTCGTACCAGTCGAAGCCCGGAGCGTCGCAGCAGTTCGTCTCGCGGTTCCGCGCGCTCGAACCGACGATGACGGCGGGGCTGTCGTCCCTGTGCGACGCGCAGGGAATCGGCTTGTCCGCCTTGGGCGTCTGCCGGCTTCGCGTTTCTGCCGCAGGCGTACGTCAACGACTTCGGCTCCTCGGTCTCGCCGTCCGCGTGCGTGCAGCGCGGCCGCACCGTTCACTGCCTCGCAGGTTCATCCCACCGTCGGCAGCTATCACGGGCAGAAGGGGTGGGTGGCGGCGCAGACGTATACGCGCCTTCTCGCGCAGGCAGGGACGACCGGCTTCTCGGTCTATCTCGCCGAGACGAACATGACGGCCCAGGGCTGGCAGGCCTACGGGCAGGCGATCAAGACCATGCACATCGCCGCGCGACCGTCGTAGCTAGGTGAGCGCGTGCTCGCGCGGGCGGATGCCCAGCGCCAGCAGCAGCTCGCGCGCCCACTCACGGGCGTGGTCGAGCTCGCACCCGTCCAGCGGCCCCTCGCTCGCCTCGACGAGGAAGCTCGCCGGCGGGACGACGACCCAGGCGCCGTGGCGCCGAAGGAGCCGCGAGAGCCGGACGGCCGCCGAGCCGGTGACGATGCGCGGCCCGTGCATGCGCGTGTCGAACGTCGCGGCCTTGACGCCCTCGAGCCCGTGCTCGTCGAGCTCACCGAGCGCCTCGTGCAGGAGCAGGCTGATCCCATGCCGGTGCGTCGGCCCGCCGACGACGAGCAGCCCGATGCCGTGAAGCGCCTTCGAGCAGTCCTCCACGTCGGCGACGGCCGCGAGGCGGGTCGGGACCGACTCCTGGAGCACGAGCGCGATCGCCTCGGCCACGTGCTCGGTGTTGCCGAACTTCGATTCGTAGAGCACCAGTGCGTTCATGGCGCGAGTCTCCGACCGGAGGCCCGCCGGCCCATCCGTGGAAAGCCCTAGCTAGAGCGCCTTGACGTCCTGGATGAGCTTGACGATCGACGCCTTTGCGTCCCCGAAGAGCATGACCGTCTTCGGGTTGTAGAAGAGCGGGTTCTCGATGCCGGCGAAGCCCGGGTTCATCGACCGCTTGAGCACGACGACGGCCTGCGCGTTGTCGACGTCGAGGATCGGCATGCCGTAGATCGGGCTGCTCGTGTTCGAGCGCGCGTCGGGATTGACGACGTCGTTCGCGCCGACGACGAGGGCGACGTCGGTGCGGGAGAACTCGGGGTTCGCGTCGTCCATCTCCTTCAGCTGCGGATACGGGACGTTCGCTTCGGCGAGCAGCACGTTCATGTGGCCGGGCATGCGGCCTGCGACCGGATGGATGGCGTAGGACACCTCGACGCCCTTCGACTCGAGCAGGTCGGCGAGCTGGCGCACGTCGTGCTGCGCCTGCGCGACTGCGAGGCCGTAGCCGGGAACGAAGACGACCTTGTGCGCGTACGCGAGCATGATCGCGACGTCCTCGGCGGTCGCGGAGCGCACCGCGCCGCCGTCGCCGGCTGCCACTGCGGCCGCCGCCTCGCTCACCTGGCCGAACGCGCCGAAGAGGACGTTCGCGATGGAGCGGTTCATCGCCTGCCCCATCTTCATCGTCAGCAAGGTGCCGGACGCGCCGACGAGCATGCCGCTGACGATGAGCACGTTGTTCTCGAGCTCGAAGCCGCCGACGGCGACCGCGAGGCCGGTGAACGCGTTCAGCAGCGAGATGACGACGGGCATGTCGGCGCCGCCGATCGGCAGGACGAAGAGGATGCCGAACAGCGACCCGCCGGCGATGACGATCCAGAGCAGCCACTGGTCCTGGACGCCGGAGACGAGCGCCACACCGACGCCGACACACGCGGCGAGCAGCGCGAGGTTGACGATCTTCTGGCCCGGATACGTGATCGGGCGGCCCCCGATCAGCTCCTGCAGCTTCGCGAACGCGATCATCGAGCCGGAGAACGAGATCGCGCCGATGAGCCCGGAGAGCACGATCGCCGTGCCGATGTCGATCTTCGGGCGGCCCGGCTCGGGCAGGATCCGGTGCAGCTCCGCCAGCGCGATCAGTGCCGCCGCGCCGCCGCCGACGCCGTTGAACAGCGCCACCATCTGCGGCATCGCGGTCATCTTCACCTTGCGCGCGGCGACCGCTCCGAAGCCGCCGCCGATGAGCATGCCGAGCGCGATCGCCCACCAGCTCGTGCCGCCCGTCTTGATCCACGTGACGACGACCGCGAGGACCATGCCGGCCGCACCGATCTGGTTGCCGCGCCGCGCCGTCGCCGGATCGGAGAGATACCGCAGCGCGAGGATGAACGTCACGATCGTGATCAGGTACAGGAGATTCGAGACGTTGGTGCTCACTCGCCGTCCTTCTTGGCCGGCTCGCGCTTCTTGAACATCTCGAGCATGCGGTCGGTGACGACGAAGCCGCCGACGACGTTCGCCGAGCCGAGCACGACGGCGAGGAAGCCGACGATCCAGAGGAACGGGCCCTTGTGCCCGAGCCCGAGCACGAGCATCGCGCCGACGACGACGATGCCGTGGATCGCGTTCGTGCCCGACATGAGCGGCGTGTGCAGCAGCGTCGGAACCTTCGAGATCACCTCGAAGCCGAGGAAGATCGCGAGCACGAGGATCGTCACCTCGAAGACCAGCAGGGTGTTGTGGCTCACGCGGTCACCGCCTTCCGTGTCACGCAGGCTCCCTTCGTGATCTCGTCGTCCCAGTCGAGGGCGAGCGTGCCTTCGGGCGCGAGATGGAGCAGGAGCGCCTGGACGTTGCGCGAGTACAGCATCGACGCGTGGTACGGCATCGTCGACGGCAGGTTCGTGAGGCCGACGAGCGTCACGTTCTCGCGGACGGCGATCTCGCCGGGAACGGTGAGCTCGCAGTTGCCGCCGGTCTCGGCGGCGAGGTCGACGATGACGGAGCCCGGGCCGCATCGTCTGCACCGCGGACGCGGGGATGATCTTCGGCGCGGCGCGTCCGGGGACGGCCGCGGTCGTGATCACCGCGTCGAACTCGCCGATGCGCGCCTCGAGCGCGGCCTGCTGCGCCTTCATCTCTTCGGGCGTCAGCTCGCGTGCGTACCCGCCTTCGCCCTCGGCGGTGGCGAGGCCGAGGTCGAGCCAGTTCGCGCCGAGGCTCTCGATCTGCTCGCGCACGGCCGGGCGGACGTCGAAGCCGGTGACGACGGCGCCGAGGCGCCGCGCGGTCGCGATCGCCTGCAGGCCTGCGACGCCTGCGCCGATGACGAGCACCTTCGCCGGCGGGACGGTGCCCGCGGCGGTCATGAGCATCGGGAAGAAGCGGGGGAGCTGCTCGGCCGCGAGCAGGGCGGCCTTGTAGCCGCCGACCGTCGCCTGCGACGAGAGCGCGTCCATCGACTGCGCGCGCGTGGTGCGCGGGATCGACTCCATCGCGAAGGCGGTCACACCACGCGCGGCGAGGCTCTCGACGCCCGCCGGATCGGCGAGCGGATCGAGGAAGCCGATGAGGAGCTGCCCGTCGCGCAGCTTGGCGGCGTCGGGCCGCCGGACGGCGACGACGATGTCCGCCTCCCAGGGGGAGCCGAGCGTCGCGCCGGCGTCGGCGTAGGCCGCGTCGAGGAAGGAGGCCGCATCGCCCGCGCCGGCTTCGACGACGATCTCGAAGCCCGCAGCCGCGAGCTTGCCCGCCGTCTCGGGCACAAGGGCAACCCTGCGCTCTCCGGGCGCCGTTTCACGCACTACTCCGACCCGCATCGGTGCCCACTCTATTCAGGTCGGCGGCGGGGAGCGTGCGGGTCTTCCCGCAGATGCGCTCCGTAGACTGGCCCGGTGGCGCACTTCGTGTCGCAGTACGGAATCGGGGTCGTCGTCGCCCTCGTGTTCCTCGAAGCGGCCGGCGGCGCGATCGTCCCGGGCGAGACGGCGTTCATCATCGCCTCCGCGCTCGCGGCGGACGGGCACGGCCACATCGTGCGGATCGTGGTCGCGACTGCGGCGGCGTCAATCGCAGGTGCGGTGGCGGCGTACGCGTTCGCGCGGGTGCGCGGCTTCGACTCGCCACGGCCGTGGTTCCGGCGGTCGGAGGAGTACTTCCGCGCGCACGGTGCGGCTGCGCTCTTCCTCGGGCGCTTCGTGCCCGTGCTCCGGACGACGCTCGGCTGGATGGCCGGGCTATCCGGCGTGAGGACTGCGCGCTTTCTGCTCTGGACCGTGGCCGGCTGCGTGACCTGGGCGTGTGCCGTCGGCGTCGCCTCCTACTACGTCGGCGAGGCGGTCGTCCGTGACGCGGCGGTCGGCGTCGGCGTGGTCGCGGCCATCGTCGTCGCACTCGTCGCAGTGCAGATCGTCCGCCGGCGGCGGCCGGAGCGCGCGTGACGCACTTCATCACCCAGCACGGGCTGCCGCTTCTCTTCCTCGTCGTGATGATCGAGTCGTTCGGCGTCCCGCTCCCGGGCGAGACGGCGCTCATCCTCTTCGGCGTCCTCGCCTCGCAGGGGCACTACAACATCGCCGAGGTGATCGCGGTCGCGGCGGCGGCGGCGATCGTCGGCGACAACCTCGGCTACTGGATCATCGGGCGCTGGGGCGGCCGCCGTCTGTTCGAGCGCTGGGGGTGGCTGAAGCGGTACTCCGAGCGGGTGCTGCCACGCGCCGAGCTCCTGATGGAGAAGCACGGCGGGAAGACGGTCTTCTTCGGGCGCTTCATCACCGTTCTGCGCTACACGGCGGCGTGGCTCGCCGGCCTCGGGCGGATGCATTGGGCCCGCTTCCTCTTCTGGAACGCGGCCGGGGGCATCTGCTGGGCGACGCTCGTCGGCCTCGTCGCCTACTACGGCGGGAAGTCGGCGGCCGACGCGATCCAGAAGTACGGGATCTACGCCGCGGGCGTTCTCGCGGTCATCCTCGTCCTCGGATGGCTGGCGACGCACTACGGGAAGCGCTGGCTGGAGCGAAAGCTCTAGAGGAAAAGCCCGCCTCCCGCGGAACTGAGGTCGGGCATGCTGGCTGCACTCGTCCGCCACCTCGAGGAGCGCGACCAGACGGAGGGTCATGGTGCGCGTGTCGCCACCCTGGCCGAGCCCGTCGCCCGGTTGCTCGGCTGGGGCCCTGAACGTCTCGCGATGCTTCGGCACGCGGCGCCGATCCACGACGTCGGGAAGCTCGTCGTCCCGGCCGAGGTTCTGCTCAAGCCGGGGCCCCTGTCCCCGAAGGAGCGCGACGAGATGCGCGCGCATCCCCGCGCCGGCGCGTCGCTCGTTCTGCCGCTGCCGAACGCGCGACACGTCCTGCCGTACGTGCTCCTCCATCACGAGCAGTGGGACGGCAGCGGGTATCCGTGCGGCTTACGCGGCAAGTCGATCCCGATCGAAGCGCGCTTGCTTGCCGTCGCCGACGCGTTCGACGCGATGACGTCAGTGAGGCCGTACCGCTCCTCGCGTTCGCATGGCGAGGCCTTTGCCGAGCTCGAACGGAATGCGGGCAAGCAGTTCGACCCGGCGATGGTCGAGGCGTTTCTCGCCGTGTGGCACGGCGAAGAGCTTCCCGTCGCCGTCTAGATCGAGGCCCAGACCTCGAGCTTCTGCCTGACGCGGGAGATGACCTCGTCGGTGAACTCGCTCGTGCCGAGCTCGCCGCCCAGGTCGGCGGTGCGTGCGCCGGACGCGACCGCTTCGAGGCACGCTTCGCGCACCGCGCGGCCCGCGCGCTGACCGGCGTCGCCCGCGTGTGAAAGGAGCGCTGCGCCGCCGAGGATCATCGCCATCGGGTTCGCGACGTTCTTGCCCTCGAGCGACGGCGCTGTGCCGTGCGCGGCCTCGGCCATGATCGCCGCCGGCTCGAAGTCGTCCTCGAACCCCACGACCAGCGACTCCGATCCCGCGATCGAGCCGAAGAGCGGGAGGACGAGATCGGAGAGGATGTCGCCGTCACGGTTGAGCGCGGGGATGACGAGCGGCTCGCCCGTCGTCGACAGCAGCAGCGCGAAGGTCGCGTCGATCAGCTGCGGCTCGTACGGGACGTCGGGATGGCGCTCCGCTGCTGCGTCCATCTCCTCCTTCAGCATCCCTTCGTACGTCGGGCTGACCGTGTACTTCGGTCCGCCGAAGACCTTCGCGTTCGTGCGCCCCGCCTGACGGAACGCGAACTCCGCGACCGCGCGGCAGATGCGGCGCTCGATGCGCTCCGTGCGGAACGCGACCTCGTTGTCGCCTTCGCCCTCGCGCCACTCCTCGGCGCCGTACGCGTCGCCGACGGCCATCCGGACGATCGAGATCGGCGCGAACACGCCGCCGAGCGGGATGACGCCCGGAATCCGGCGCCCCGTGCGCACGATCACCTTGCCGCCGATCTCCTCGCGGAGGATCCGGTTCGGCGAGCCGACGTCGCCGCGTCCCTCGGGCGTGACGGTCGCGGCCTTCAGGCCGAGGCCGTGCTCGCGGATCGCGGCAGCTGCTTCGTGGACGATGCCGTTCTTCGTCTCGCGCCGCGACTCGAGCGAGAGGTCGTAGCGCGGGAACTCGAGCTCGATCCCGATCACGTCGGGGGCGAGCACGCGGAGCGACTCCTCCAGCAGTTCCTGCCCGGTCTGGTCGCCCTCGAGGACGACGATGACGTTCTCGTCGCGCATCCGGCGGCCAGTGTAATGACGTTGTTCCCGCGAGATGCCGAGCCGGGTACGACGGAGAGGATCGTTCCGCTACCTCGACGGACGGGGGAACGAGATACGCGATCCCGCGACGATCGAGCGCTTCCAGCGCCTCGCGATTCCGCCCGCGTGGGAGAACGTCTGGATCGCTGCGCGGCCGCGGGCGAAGCTCCAGGCGACCGGCTTCGACAAGGCCGGCCGGAAGCAGTACATCTACCACCCGGATTTCCGCGCGGAGCAGGACCGCGCGAAGTTCGAGCGTCTCGTTCGATTCGGTGAGCGCCTGCCCGCGCTGCGCGCCGCGATGGTCGAGCACCTCGACAACGACGAGCTCGACCGTGACCGCGTGTGCGCGATCGCGCTGCGTCTCATCGACCTCGGCTGGTTCCGGGTCGGCAGTGACCGCCACACGCGCACGTCCGGCACGTTCGGAATCACGACGCTGCGCAAGCGCCACGTGTCCGTGCGCGGAAATCGCGTCCGGCTCGAATTCGTCGGGAAAGGCAAGTCGCAGGTGCGCACGTCGCTCGTCGACGACGAGCTCGCGGCCGCCGTGCGCGAGCTGCTCGCAGTCCCGGGACGCGGGCGCCTCTTCCGTTACGAGCGCGACGGCGCGATGTACGACCTCACGAGCAGGACGCTGAACGAGTACGTGAAGACGCACCTCGGCGCGGAGTTCAGCGCGAAGGACTTCCGGACGTGGGGCGGGACACTGCTCGCCGCGGTCGCGTTCGCGGAGCGCAACGGGAACGGCGACGGCAAGGGCGCGATCACCGCAGTCATGCGCACCGTGGCCGAGCGGCTGGGGAACACCCCGACCGTCTGCCGGCAGTCGTACGTCGCCCCGGCGGTCGTCGAGGCGTATCTCGAAGGCAGAACCCTGGCGGATTTCCGGCCCCGGCATTTACGGCGCGTAGGCGCCCGCCAAGCCGGTCTGGAGCCGGAAGAGGCTGCCCTCTTGGGGCTCCTCAATTTCCGCTAGTTTTAGGTCCATGGCACGGAAAACCGTTCTCGTTTGCGACAACTGCGGCAAGGAAGTCGAAGAGGGGAAAGGCGCGATGCTCCGCGTGACGTACACGGACGCGCGCCGCGGCTCGAAGCAGGCCGACCTCTGCGACGACTGCGCCGGAGCGACGCCGGGCCGCGCCGTCGCGCGCCGCGGCCGCAAGCCGAAATCCGCAGCGACCGCGCTAGTCAGAGCCGTCGGAAACCGCCTCTAGGATGGGGCGGTGCCCCTCAGCCTGATCGCGGGGCCTGCGAACGCGGGCAAGGTCGAGTCGCTCCTCGACCGGTATCTCGCCGCTCTCGAGCGGGAGCCCGTGCTCATCGTGCCGAACCGATCGGACGTCGAGCGCGTCGAGCGCGAGCTGCTCGCGCGCAGGCCGGCGCTGCTCGCGGGCGCGATCGGAACGTTCGACGACGTGTTCGAACGCATCGCGTACGCCGGCGACGACGTGCGTCCGCTCGTGTCGCAGGCGCAGCGCGCGCTGCTCGTGCGCCGCGTCCTCGCGGACGCCGAGCTCGACACGCTCGCGGCTTCGGCGCGCTTCGGCGGCTTCGCCGACGCGCTGCAGCAGGCGCTGAGCGAGCTCGAGTCCGGCCTCATCGACCCGGACGAGCTGGACGGCGATCTCGCCGCGCTCTACGCCGCCTACCGCAGCGAGCTCGACCGGCTCGAGCGCTGGGATCGCGATCTGCTCCGCCGGTGCGCGGCCGAGCGGCTGCAGTCGGAGCTCGATGCCTGGCACGGCGAGCCCGTGTTCGCGTACGGCTTCGAGGATCTGACCGGCGCCGAGTGGGCGTTGCTCGAGGCGCTCGCCGGACGCACCGACGTGACCGTGTCGCTCCCGTACGAGCCGGGCCGTCCCGCGTTCGCGTCGCTGCGGCGGACGGCGGAAGATCTCGCGCGCCTCGCCGGCGCGCGCATCGAGGAGCTGCCGGCGCGCTGGGGCGACACCGCCCAGCCTGCGCTCGCGCATCTCGAGCGCGGGCTCTTCGACGACGCGCCGCCGCCGGCCGTCCCGATCGACGGCGCCGTTCGCTTCTTCGAAGGTGCGGGTGCGCGCGGCGCGCTCGAGCTCGTGGGCGAGGAGCTGCTCGCGCTCCTTCGCGCGGGCACGCCCGCGGAGCGCATCGGCATCGTCTGCCCGAGCGTCGAGCGCTGGCGCGCTCCGCTCGAGACGGCGCTCTCGACGCTCGGTGTCCCGTACGCCGTCGACGGCGAGCTGCGGCTGACACAGATCCCGTTCGGTCAGGCACTCGCGTCGATGCTGCGGTTCGCGTGGCTCGGCGGAACGCGCGGCGACCTCTTCACGTACCTCCGGTCTCCGTTCTCCGGCGTCCCGCGGCACGCCGTCGACTTCGTCGAAGGCCGTCTGCGCGGCCGCGCCATCCAGTCGCCCGAGCGAGTGGTCGAGGAGTCGGAGCAACTGCGCGGCTCGCCGTTGCCGATGCTCGACGTGCTCCGCGGTGCCGAGGACGCGGTCGCCGCGGTCCGCGACCTCGCCGCGCGCATGCTCCGCAACGCGTACGGGCTCGAGGGGCCTCCGGTCGGCGAGCCGTCCCGCCTCGACCTGCGCGCCTACGAGGCGGCCGCGCGGCTGCTCGGGGAGCTCGACGGGTGGCAGCTCCTGGCCGAGCCGCTCTCGCGCGAGGACGTGGTCGCGGCGCTCGACCGGCAGACGCTGCGCCCGATGCGCGGCGACGAGCCGGGCCGCGTCGCCGTCGTCGACCTCATGCGCGCGCGCACGCGGCAGTTCGACGTCGCATTCGTGCTCGGCCTGGAGGAGGGGAGCCTGCCGCGGCGCGGCTCGGCGTCCCCGTTCCTCGACGACGACGTGCGGCGCGCACTGGACGAGCGTGGTGCGCGTCTCGAGCGGCCCGACCCGGTGAGCCGCGACCGCTATCTCTTCTACAGCGCATGCACGCGCGCGTCCGAGCGCCTCTACCTCGTCCGCGAGGCGGCGACCGACGACGGCTCGCCGCGCGAGGCGAGCCCGTTCTGGGACGAGGTGCGCGCACTGTTCGATCTCGAGGACGTGCGACGGTGGACGCGCAAGCGGCCGCTGTCGGCGCTGACCTGGAAGCTCGACGAGGCGCCGACCGAGCGCGAGCGGCTGCGCGCGCTCGCCGAGCTGGCCGCACGCGACGGCGACCACGCCGCGGCGCTCGCGCGCGCGAACGGGTGGGAGCGAAAGCTCGACCGCGCCGTCGCCGCGAACAAGCGCCCAACGAAGCTCATCCATCCAGTCGTGCTCGAGCAGCTCGGCTCGCGGACGACGTTCAACGTGACGGAGCTCGAGCGCTTCGCCGACTGCTCGTCGGCGTGGTTCATCGATCGCCTCATCGGCCCGCGCTCGATCGACGCGGAAGTCGACCCGAAGCTGCGGGGATCGGTCGCGCACAGCGCGCTGTTCAAGTTCTTCACGCGGCTTCCGAAGGAGCTCGGCGTCGAGAAGCTCAACGAGAGCGTGGAGGACGGCGCCGTTCGCCTCATGCGCGCGTGCCTCGACGAGGCGATCGGCGGCGTGCGCATGGAGATGACCGAGATGCAGGCGCGCGAGCTCGACCAGACGCTGTGGCGCGACCTCGAAGCGCTCGTCCACGAGGAGTGCCACAGCGAGATGCAGCTCGTCCCGCGCCGCTTCGAGGTCGCGTTCGGAAGCGAGCGCGCGGCACCCGAGCTCCAGCGCGGGCTCGACCTCGGCGACGGCATCAGCCTCTCGGGAAAGATCGACCGCATCGACATCGACCCGTTCAGCGCGCGCGGGATCGTGCAGGACTACAAGTCGGGCAAGCACGCGCACTCGGCGGTCGAGATCGAGAAGGAGCTGCGTCTGCAGATCCCGCTGTACATGCTCGTGCTGCGCGACCTCGTCGGCATCGAGCCGCTCGGCGGCGTCTACCGGCCGCTGGCCGGCGAGCGCCGTGCGCGCGGTCTGCTGCGCAAGGAAGAGGGCGACCTGGTGTCGGGTGCCTACAAGAACGACTATCTGGACGAGGACACGTTCTGGGCGATGGTCGCAAGCGCGGAGGAGACCGCGCGCCGCCTCGCCGGCCGCATCCGCACGGGTGACGTGGAGCATGACCCGCGCGGCGGCGAATGCCCTCCATGGTGCGATCTCTGGCCGATGTGCCGGGTGGAGCGCGCATGAACGAACAGCAGATCGCCGCAGTCGAGGCGACGGGCGAGGTCTTCGTCTCTGCGGGCGCCGGCACCGGCAAGACGGCGGTGCTCGTCGAGCGGTTCGCGCGCGCCGTGTGCGACCAGGGTCTCGACGTCGACTCGATCCTCGTCATCACGTACACGCGGCGCGCGTCGAGCGAGCTGCGCACGCGCATCCGCGCGGAGCTGACGGAGCGCGGCCGCCACGATCTCGCGCGCGAGCTCGACGGCGCGTGGATCTCCACGATCCACGGGTTCTGCCTGCGCCTGCTGAAGGCGTACCCGTTCGCCGCCGGGCTCGACCCGCGCTTCCGCGAGCTGGACGACGCGCAGGGCGCGGTGCTGCGCAGCGAGGCGTTCGAGCGCGCGCTCTCCGAGTTCTGCGCGAGCGGGGAGCCGGAGCGCCTGCAGCTGCTCGCGACGTACGGCGCTGCCGGACTGCGCCGGATGCTCACGGGCGTCTACGAGACGCTGCGCTCCGCCGGGCGCGAGCTCGTGCTCGGCGTCGGCGCGCGGCCCGAGCTGGCCGAGCGGATCGCAGAGCTGCGCGAGGCCGCGGCGACGGTCGACCACGAGACGGCCGGACAGCTCCTTGCGCTGCTCGACCGCGACGCGCGCGCCGACCGTCTCATCGACCTCTCCGGCTTTCGCGTCCGCGGCGACAGCGCAGTCGTGTACGAGGAAGCTCGGATCGCGGTCGAGCAGGCCGCGCTCGACGAGACGGCCGGGCGTGACCGCGACCTGCTGCAGGAGCTGCTCGAGCGCTTTGCGGATGCGTATGCCGAGGAGAAGGCCCGTGAGTCGGCGCTCGACTTCGAGGATCTCCAGCTGCACGCGCGCAACCTGCTGCGCGACAACGAGACCATCCGCGAGCGCGAGGCGCTCCGCTTCCGCTCGATCATGGTGGATGAGTTCCAGGACACGAACCGGCTGCAGTGCGAGCTCGTCGACCTGCTCGCCGGCGGCGGCGCCGAGCTCTTCTACGTCGGCGACGAGTTCCAGTCCATCTACGGCTTCCGCCACGCCGACGTGGGCGTGTTCCGCGAGCGGCGCGCGCGAGCAGCGAATCTCCTTCCGCTCACGCTGAACTACCGCTCGCGTCCCGAGGTGCTCGCCGCGGTGAACGAGCTCTTCGGCTCGCATTTCGGCGACGAGTTCCAGCAGCTCGCCGCGGCGGCCGAGTTCCCCGACCCGGTGTTCGGCCATCCGGTCGAGCTCCTCGTCACCGACAAGGCCGCGTACAAGGACACAGGCGTGCACTGGCGCCGCGCCGAGGCGCGCGCGATCGCCCGTCGCGTTCGCGAGCTCGTCGACACGGGCGCGGCGACGGCCGGCCAGATCGTCGTCCTGTTCGCCGCAGGGACCGACGCGGAGCAGTACGAGCAGGAGCTCCGCCGCGCAGGGCTTCCGACGTATCGCGCGACCGGCAAGGGGTACTTCGGCCAGCAGCAGGTGGTGGACATGCTCGAGTACCTGCGGCTGCTGCAGAACCGGTACGACGACCGCGCCCTCGTGAGCGTGCTCGCATCGCCGTTCGTCGGCGTCTCGAACGACGCGCTCGTGCTGCTGCGCCGCGTCGCGTCGAAGCGGCCGCTCTTCTCCGGTCTGGAGAAGTCGATGCCGCCGGGTCTGTCCGCGGTCGACGAACGGCTCATGCGCGCGTTCAAGCAGCGCTACGACCGGCTCGTTGCCGCGATGCCGCGCCTCTCGCTCGAGCGGCTGTGCGAGCGCGTCGTCTCCGAGCACGACTACGACCTCGCCGTTCTCGCGCAGTGGGACGGAAAGCGGCGCTACGCGAACATGCGCAAGCTCGCGCGGCTCGCGCGCTCGTACGAGGACCTGCGTGGCCCGGACGTCGAAGGGTTCGTCCGCTTCGTCCGCGAGCAGGAAGCGCTCGGCGCGCGCGAGCTCGAGGCGGTGGCGGAGGAGGAAGGAGCCGACGCCGTTCGGTTGCTCACCATCCACGCCGCGAAGGGCCTCGAGTTCGAGGTCGTCATCGTCGCCGACGCGGGGCGCGACAAGGCGCCGCCCTCGGCCGAGGAGATCCTCGCGCTCTCCGACGGGCGCTTCGGCTTCCGCGTCGCCGACCCGGTGACGACGAAGCGCCACGGCGCGTTCGACTACGACGAGGTCAAGGCCGTTCGCGCCGCCGAGGACGACGCGGAACGCCTGCGTCTCTACTACGTCGCCATGACGCGCGCGCGCGACCGGCTCATCGTGTCCGGCGCGATCGATCGCGAGAGGAAGGCCGACGCGACGACGCCGATCGGCTGGGTCCTGACGCGCCTCGAGGCCGACGACGAGCTGAACGCCGCCGGTGACGCGCCGGTCGAGCTCGTGCGCGGGGATGCCCGCCTGCTCGTGCGCGTCGACCGCCACCGGGAGTCGGACTGGGTGGACGCGCCGAAGGTGGAGCCGGAGGCCGGGCAGCTCGAGCTCTTCGCCGCGCTCGAGGAGGCTGTGAATGCGGCCGCACCGGAGCTGCCGCCGCTCGTGTCGCCGCCGGATCCGCCGCTCCATCGCGTCCGCCGCCTGTCGTTCACGGCGCTCTCGACCTTCGGGCAGTGCTCGTACAAGTACTACGCGCGCTACGCCGCCGGGATGCGGGAGCAGCCGATCGTCGGCGACGGCGGCGGCGGGATGTCGGCCACGGAAGTCGGCAGCAAGGTGCACAAGCTTCTCGAGGAGCTCGACCTCGCCGCGCCGGTCGCGCCGGACATCGAGGACGAGCGGATCCGCGCCTTCGTGCTCGCGTACTGCGACTCGGAGCTCGCGCAGCGCGTCGGTGCGCTCGCGAACGTGACGAAGGAGCGGCCGTTCACGTTCGAGCACGACGGCGTGCTCCTCCACGGCTTCCTCGACGTCTTCCAGCTCGAGGGCAGTCGAGCGCTCGTCGTCGACTACAAGACGAACCAGATCGGAGAGTCGTCGCCCGAGGAGATCGTCGAGGAGGACTATCGCCTGCAGCGTCTCGTGTACGCGCTCGCGTGCTTCCGTGCAGGTGCGGACGACGTCGAGGTCGTCTACCACTTCCTCGAACGGCCGGACGCGGTCGTGTCGACGACGTTCGCGCGCGACCAGGTGGCCGAGCTCGAGCAGGAGCTCTCGGCCGCGATCGCGCAGATCCAGGCGGGCGAGTTCCGTCCGACGCCGAGCGATTTCGCCTGCGCCGGCTGCCCGGCGCTCGACCTCGTGTGCGCGGGGCCGCGCCTGCGCGACCCGTCCGACGAGTACGCGTTCAGTGCCCCCGCGTAGCTTCGTCTCCGAGGCGCGCAAGCGCGTCGGGCCGAAGCGCGAGCGCATCCGTCCGATCATCGAGCGGCTCGCGCTCGAGCACGCGGATGCGACGATCGCGCTGACGTTCCGCAGCCCGCTCGAGCTGCTCGTGTCGGTGATGCTCTCCGCGCAGACGACGGACGTGAACGTCAACCGCGTGACGGCGACATTGTTCGAGAAGTACCACGCGCCGGAGGACTACCTCGCGGTCCCGCAGGAGGAGCTCGAGCGCGACATCTACGCGACCGGGTTCTTCCGGCAGAAGGCGAAGTCGCTGCGCGGCACGATGCGGATGCTCATCGAGGAGTTCGACGGCGAAGTGCCGCGGACGCTCGACGAGCTCACGCGGCTGCCCGGCGTCGCGCGGAAGACGGCGAACGTCGTGGCCGCCGAGCTCGGCCAGCCGCAGGGCGTCGTCGTCGACACGCACGTGCGCCGGCTCTCGCAGCGTCTCGGGCTGACGAAGGAGGAGGACCCGGTGAAGATCGAGCGCGACCTCGTGCGGCTCGTCCCGCGCGAGGACTGGGGGCGGTTCCCGCACCTGCTCATCTGGCACGGGCGGCGCGTGTGCGACGCACGGAAGCCGCGTTGTGAAGACTGTGTGGTCAATGACCTCTGCCCGTCGAGCCGTGTCTGAGTTACACCCCGCGACGCGGGGCTTCGAGCTCGCGGCGGATGCATACGAGCGCGGGCGTCCGGACTATCCGGCCGCCGCGATCGACTGGCTCGTCGAGCGGCTCGACCTTCGGCCGGGACGCACGGTCGTCGACCTCGCCGCCGGCACGGGCAAGCTGACGCGCCTGCTCGTTCCGAGCGGCGCCGAGGTGATCGCGGTCGAGCCGATCGCGGAGATGCGCGCGAAGATCGAGAACGCGCACGTCCTCGAGGGAACGGCGGAGGCGATCCCGCTCCCGGACGCGTCGACCGATGCGGTCACGGTGGCGCAGGCGTTCCACTGGTTCCGTGCGGAGGAGGCGCTGGCGGAGATCCGTCGCGTGCTGCGCCCCGGCGGCGGGCTCGCCCTCGTCTGGAACATCCGCGACGAGCGCGACCCGATCCACGCTGCGACGAGCGCGATCATGCGGCCGCTCGAGGAGAAGGTGCCGCGTGGCGCCAAACAGAACTGGAGCGACGTGATCGACGCGACCGAGACCGCGACGTTCGACCACGAGCAATTCGTCGACGAGGACGCCTTCGTCGAGCGCTTCACGTCGGTCAGCTTCGTCGCCGCCGCTCCGGCGGAGCAGCGGGCCGAGGTCGAGGAAGCAGCTGCGCGCCCTCGGCGCGCGACGCGGCACGCCCATCCGGCTGCCGTACGTGACCGAGATCTATCTCGCGTTCAGTTGACGGACGGATCCTCGGGGATCCGTGCGACGAGCTCGTAGATGCCGCCCTTGCGGCGGAGGACGTCGGCCCACAGCTCACCGGGCTCCTCCGTGAACGCGTCGTCCGGGCTCGAGGGCTCGACGATCCAGTCGTCGCGTTCGAGCTCGTCCTCGAGCTGGCCTGCGCCCCAGCCGGCGTAACCGGCGAAGACGCGCCGGCGAACCGTCATCGCGGCGACGTCCTCGGGGTCTTCGAGCGACGGGAAGCCGAGCGCTCCGAAGAGCGGGACTGCTGCGTCGTCGGGATCGAGGAACTCGCCCAGCACGAGCACCGCGTTCGGCTGCACCGGCCCGCCGACCCAGACCTGGTCGCCGTCGTCCACGAGCAGCTCGAGCTGCGGGACGATCTCCGCGACGGGCGCGGGGGACGGGCGGTTGAGCACGAGGCCCGCTGCGCCCTCGTCGTTGTGCTCGGTGACGAGCACGACCGTCCTGCGGAAGTTCGGGTCGATCAGGCTCGGCGAGGCGATCAGCAGCTTGCCCTGGAGGGAATCCGCGTCGCTCATTCCTTCTTGCTGCCCCGATACGAGATGACGTGAACGCGCTCGACGGTGAGCATGCCCTCCTGCACCATCTCGTCGAGCAGCGGGACGACGCGGTCGATGTTCTCCGCCGTGTCGACGATCTCGATGACGACCGGGAGATCCTCGGACAGTCGGAGGATCCGCGAGGTGTGGAGCCGTGAGTCGGCGCCGAATCCCTCGATCCCGCGCACGACGGTCGCGCCTGCGAGGCCTTCTGCGCGAACGCGCTCGACGATCGCCTGGTAGAGCGGCTTCCCGTGCCAGGTGTCCGACTCGCCGATGAAGAGCCGTAGGAGCTTGCCTTCGCCCTCGAGCTTCACAGTGCCCTCCCCGCGACGACGCCGAGGTAGACCGCCCCGAGCCCTGCGGCGAGGCTACCGAACATGTTCGCGAAGGCGAGGCCGAGCGCGCCGTCCTCGAGCAGCCGGTACGTCTCGAACGAGAGGGTCGAGAAGGTCGTGTACGCGCCGAGCAGGCCGATGGTGATGGCGCCGCGGATCCACGGTGCGACGGTGAACTGCTCGGTCATGAGCGTGAAGACGAGACCGAGGACGAAGGCGCCGCTGACGTTGACGGCGAACGTGCCCCACGGGAACGCGGTCGAGGTCCGGCGGCTGACGAGGCCCTCGAGCCCGTAGCGAGCGAGAGCCCCGATGGCGCCCGCGACTGCGATCGCGATCGCAGTCCGCATCAGGCGGCGCGCGGCGTCAATGCGACGAGGAGCCCACCGTCGTCGTCGTATGCCGGGAAGAAGTCTCCGGTGATCGTCTTCGTGTGTCCCGAGCGCGCGCGCAGCTCGCAGCGGCTCGTTCAGTCGCGGACGCCCCACTCGATCGCGAGCTTCGCCGGATTGCGCTCCTCGTCGAAGCCGGCAAGGCCGAGGCTCTCGACGAGATCGGCGCCGATGAGATCGCTGTCGCCCCAGCCGGTCAGCTCGTACACGCCGCGGCCGACGGCGAGGATGCGCGCTTCCTTGTCGCACACGACGAACCCCGTGCCCGGGCGCGGGGTAGTAGTCGTCGAGCAGCTCGAACAGGAAGCCGAAGCCGCAGTGGTGGCAGGCGACGGGCTCGTCGTACAGGCCCTCCATGCGGTCGGTGTCGATCGACCGCTCCTTGCAGTTCGGGCAGATGAAGTAGGGCACGGATTCAGGCTAGCTACGAGGGTGCGCGTCGACGCGCCGTACCCACGCGTGCAGCGGCGAGTCGTCGCGGAGGGGCTGGTAGTCGACGAGGACGTGGTGGAAGAGCTCGTCGTCGTCCGGCGTCGTGCCGAGGACGGCGTACTTGAGGAACGGGAACGCGATGACGTCCGCGAGCCCGAACTCGCCGAACAGGTAGTCGCGGCCGTCGAGCAGCGCCTCGAAGAGCCCGACGCCGGCGAGCATCTCCGCCGCGAGCGCGTCCGTCGGCCCCTCGTCCGCGATCGCGTTGGGCGCGCGCTTCCAGACCCGGTTGAACCAGTCGACGAAGATCCGCACCTCCGCGCGCCGTGCCGCATCGCGGGGAAGCAGCGGCGGCTCGGGGAAGCGCTCCTCGAGCCACTCGAGGATGACCGGCGAGTCGGCGACGATCTCGTCGCCCGCGACGAGCACGGGCACGAGCCGCTGGCCGCTCACCTCCTCGACGGGCGAACGGTCGTCCGCGTCGACGTCGACCCACTCGATCGGAACGCCCTTGTGCCCGGCCGCGAGGGCGACCCGCTCGACGTTCGTCGAGAACGGGATCCGGTAGACGCGGATCAGATCCACTTCTTGCGGCGGAAGAACCAGAGCTGGATCAACGTCGAGACGACGATGATGCCCCACGAGTACGCGTAGCCGTAGTGCCAGTGCAGCTCCGGCATGTGCAGGAAGTTCTGGCCGTAGACGCCGACGATGAAGGTCGGGAACAGCACGAGCGAGGCGATCACGGTCAGGACCTTCATCACCTCGTTCTGGTCGTTCGCGATCTTCGACTGGTGGTAGTCGCGCACGCTCGCGAGCAAATCGCGAGAGAGCTCGAGCCCGTCGAACGCGCGCATGAGCTTGTCGTATGAGCCGTTGAACGCGACCTCGACGTCCTTCGGGAATACCTCGGGTCCGTCCTCGACGTCGACGGAGCCGTCGATCACGCGCCGCACCGCATCGCGCATCGGAGAGAGCGTGCGCCGGATGTGCAGCAGGTCGTGGCGGAGCGCGGAGATGCGCGTGCGCGTGATCTCGGCGGACTGGAACTCGACCTTGTCCTCGAGCTCGTCGATCTCCTCGTCGAGCGCGTCGACGAGGTCGAGGTAGCGCTCGGCGATCTCGTCCACGAGCCGGTACGCCATCATCCCGGCGGAGTCGTCGGGCTTGATCGTCTTCCTCACGATCGCGACGTCGCAGGCCGCGCGATTGCCCGGCGGCGTCTTGCGCACGGTGAGCAGCGTGTCGTGCGTGAGCACGAGGTCGATCTCCTGGTAGAAGACGTCGTCCTCGTCGGGGATCGCGACGGCGACGAGGAGCACGCCGAAGACGTAGTCCCCGTGCCCCTGCATCGTCGGCCGTGGCTCGTCCTCGTGCTCGGGCGGCGCGAGCAGGCGCTCGATCGCGAGGTCCTCGAGCTCCTTGGGCGCCTTCTCGCGCACTTCCTCGGCGCTCGGGTCGAGCAGATCGATCCACGTTGCGGCCACGGGGCCGCGTTCGACGCGAGAGGCTCTAGACCTCTGCGATGAGCGCCGTGCCGGGATGCCCCTCTAGCGCCGCGAGAAAGCGTTCCGCGTCGAGCGCCGCCATACAGCCGGAGCCCGCCGCGGTGACCGCCTGGCGGTAGACGTGATCCTGGACGTCGCCGGCCGCGAACACGCCGGGGACGTTCGTCTCGGTCGAGTGCGGCTTCGTGACGAGGTACCCGTTCTCGTCGTGGTCGAGCTGGTCGACGAACAGCTTCGTGTTCGGGTCGTGCCCGATCGCGACGAAGATGCCGTCGGTCTTGAGCTCGGACGTCTCGCCGGTGACGGTGTCGCGCAGCAGGACGCCCTCGACCTTGCCGTCGCCGAGAACGTCTTCGACGACCGCGTTCGTGATGAACTCGATCTTCGGGTTCGCGCGCGCGCGGTCGATCATGATCTGCGAGGCGCGGAACTCGTCGCGCCGGTGGACGAGCGTCACCTTGGTCGCGTAGCGGGTGAGGAAGACCGCCTCCTCCATCGCCGAGTCGCCGCCGCCGACCACGACGAGCTCCTTCTCCTTGAAGAAGGCGCCGTCGCAGGTGGCGCAGGCCGACAGGCCGCGTCCCTGGTAGTGCTGCTCGCGCGGGAGACCGAGCCAGCGCGCGGTCGCGCCGGTGGCGACGATGACCGCGTGCGCGCGGTACTCCTCGTTCTCGACCCAGACGCGCAGCGGCTGCTCGCTGAAGTCGACGCGGGTGACGTCGTCGGTGACGAACTCCGTGCCGAAGCGCTCCGCCTGGCGGCGGAACTCGGCCATCATCTCGGGCCCCATGATCCCGTCGGGGTAGCCGGGGTAGTTCTCGACGTCGCTCGTGACCATCAGCTGGCCGCCCCAGTTGAAGCCCTCGATGACGAGCGGCGCCAGGTTCGCCCGGGCCGCGTAGAGGGCCGCCGTATAGCCGGCGGGGCCGCCTCCGATGATGATCAGCTCACGTGTGTCGCTCATGTCCGTCCTTCGTCTAAAGAGGTGTGCTCTCTATTAAACGAATTCGGTCGGTTGGACGTTCCCGACCGTGGGAGGTTGTGCGGTCCGCCTCTAGGCGGCGTCGAGCGCCCGGACGTGGGCGGCGGCCGGAAGCTCGGCCTGCTCGTCCGCTGCCTGGTCGAGCTTCGTCTCGAACCGGTCGAGCCGCTTCTCGGCCGAGGCGTACTTGCCCTGGGCGTTCGAGAGGTGCTTGCCGACCAGGTCGAAGTCCTCCCGGAACACCGAGAAGTCCTTCTGGAGGGCGGCGCAGTACTTCATGACCTCTTCGGCCCGCTGTTCGATCTGCATGCCCTTGAGGCCGAGGACGATCATCTGGAGATAGGCGGTGAAGGTCGTCGCCGAGACGGGGAAGACGCGCTTTCCGTGGGCGTACGCGAGCAGGGCGCCCGTCTTGCCGGAGATGAGCTCGTAGTGGATCGTCTCCGCGGGGAGGTACATGAACGCGAGGTCGAACGTGCCGTAGTCGGGCCGGATGTACTTCGACGCGATGGCGTCGATGTGGCCCTTCACGTCGCGCGCGAACGCCTTCTCGTGCAGCTCCCGCTCGGCGTCGTCGCCGGCGGTGGTCATGCGCTCGAAGTTGTCGAGCGGGAACTTCGCGTCGACAGGGAGGAGGAGGCCGGCCGCGCGGATGACCGCGTCGACGCGTTCGCCGCTCGGGAACGTGTGCTGGATCGCGTACGCGTCGGCAGGGAGCCGGTCGCGGAGCAGGTTCTCGAGCAGCAGCTCGCCGAAGCCGCCACGCGCCTTCGGCGGGCGCAGGGCCTGCTCGAGCCGCCCGAGGTCCTTGGCGCGCTCGTTCATCTCCGCGGTCGCCCGCGTGACCTCGCCGAGGCGCTCGTGGATCTTCGTCGCCGTCTGGCTGCTGCTCGCGAGCCGCCGGTCGAGCGTCTCGGTCACGTCGGCGAGCCGACGGTCGACGTCGGCGTTGCGCTCGCTGAGCTGGCGGGCGGTGTCGTCGCGCAGCGTCGCGAGCTGGCTTCCGATGAGCCGCGGGAGCAGGAGGGCGGCCGCCACGACGGCGAGCACGACGAGGATGAGGAGTCCGACGACCATGAGCCGAAGAACGGTAGAGACCCGGTCGGACGGAAGGTACGCCGGGGACAGGATGAATCCAGTCCCCGGACCACGAATATGCCGGCCCCGACCAACCCGAAGGTTCATCGGAACCGGCTCGCAGAGACTATGTGCGAGCCGGGCGCAGCGTCAAGGAGGAAAAACCCGCTATTTGCGAACTAGAGCGCGGCGTTCAGGTACTGCACGAGCGTCGCCTCGTCGGTCCCGCTCGTGATCGGCACCTCGACGGTCGTGCCGGGCGGCTTCGTGAGGAAGATCGTGGGCGTGCCGCTGACCTTCTGCGTGGCCGCGTCCGTCGCGACTCTGCTTCGCCTCGTTCGCGACGGCGGCCGAATTCCGTTCGGTGAAGAGCGGGTCGATCTTCAGGCCGGGGATGCTGGCGGCGATGTTGTAGAGCATCTGGTCGGTCGCCCAGCCGGTGTTCTCCGTGCCCTGGTTGTCGTACAGCAGGGCGGTGAAGTCGAAGAGCTTGTTCTGCTTCGCGGCGGCGAGGGCGACCTTCTGGGCGCGGATCGAGTCCGGCCCGATGAACGCCCACGCCTTCATCACGACCTTCACCTTTTTCGTCCGGATGTACTTCGTGAGGATGTCCGGGAAGACCTGTGTCTCGAACTCCTGGCAGATCGGGCATTGGAGGTCGATGTACTCGGTCAGCGTCACGGGTGCGGACGGCCAGCCGAGCGTCGTGCCGGTCTGCGGGATGCCCTTGAACTCGTTGGCGACATCGGATGCGCCGGGAAGCCCGTTCGCGAGGCTGCCGACCGTGACGTGGTTCTTCGGAAGCCCGCTGCTCTTGCTGCCGCCGGTGAAGGGATGATCAGAGCCCGCTGACGATGGCGAGCACAACGACGCCCGCCGGCGATCGCAAGCACGCGCGGCGAAGCCTGGCGGCCGCGGCCGCCGGTCGACCTGACGGGCGGCGGCGTCTTGCCGGCCGCCGCGCGACGCTCCCGGCTCTTCTTCCCGCTAGGCACCGGCGGGAAGGGTAGCTGGCTCCTCGTTGCCGCCTGCCGCGGCGAGGCTTAAGAATCCGATGAGGAACAGGAACCCGCTGAGCGCGAGCGTCGGGATGGTGACGTAGCCGAACTCGTTGATCCACTTCACCGCGCAGCCGGCGCCGCCGATCTTGCACGCGCTCGGCTCGGCGATGACGTTGTTCTCGATGAGGATGTGGTAGACGGAGACGCACGCGCCGATGAGCGGGAACGGCAGCAGGTACCGCGCCACCTTGTAGTCGCCGTGGTAGGCGGCGAAGAGGAGCAGGAGCGAGAGCGGGTACATGCAGATGCGCTGGAACCAGCACAGGTCGCACGGGACGAAGCCGGCGATCTCGGAGAGGAAGAGGCTGCCGCCGGTGCCGAGCGCGGCGACGACGAACGCAGCCCAGAGCTCGTAGCCCCAGAGCGCGGCGCGGACGGCCCGGAGCGGCGCACCGAGCCCGACGAGGGCCAGGAGGCCGATCAGCGCGAGGGCGGCGGCGATCGCCTCGGCGGCGACGGCGAGGACTGCGAAGGCGACGATGACGTCGTGGGTCATGGGGAGACCTTGCCACAGCGCTAACCTCCGGGCGCCGGGGTGGCGGAACTGGTCAGACGCGCCCGACTTAAAATCGGGTGCCTTCGGGCATGCGGGTTCGAGTCCCGCCCCCGGCACCTCACTACACTGCGCGCGTGGCCAGCCTGGAGGCATCGCCGCTCGAGCGTCCCCTCGAGTGGGACACGCCGCTCTTCCTCATGGCCCGCGCGCAGTTCGAGCAGGCGCTCCCGTACGCGGACGTCTCGGCGATGGTCATCGAGCGGCTGAGCTTCCCCGAGCGCGCCCTCATCGTGAGCGTCCCGCTCCGCCGCGACGACGGGCGCTGGGAGGTCTTCGCCGGCTACCGCGTCCAGCACTCGACGGTGCTCGGCCCGACGAAGGGCGGCGTGCGCTACGACCCCGAGGTATCGCTCGGCGAGTGCGCCGCGTTGAGCGCGTGGATGACGTGGAAGTGCGCGCTGCTGCGCCTGCCGTACGGCGGCGCGAAGGGCGGCATCCGCTGCGACCCGACCGCGCTCTCGCAGCGCGAGCTCGAGCGGCTGACGCGGCGCTTCACATCGGAGCTGATCCAGTCCATCGGGCCGCAGACCGACATCCCGGCGCCGGACATGGCGACGAACGAACAGACGATGGCGTGGATGATGGACGCGTACTCGATGCAGAAGGGCTACGCCGTGCCCGAGGTCGTCACGGGCAAGCCGATCTCGCTCGGCGGCTCGCTGTTCCGCCGCGAGGCGACCGGCGCGGGCGTCGTCATGTGCGCGGAGCGCGCGTGCGAGCGGCTCGACATGCCGCTCTCCGACCAGCGCTGTGTCGTGCAGGGCTTCGGCAACGTCGGCGGCGTCGCCGCGACGGAGCTGCACGCGCGCGGCGCGACGGTCATCGCGATCTCCGACATCTCCGGCGGTCTCCACGCGCCCGACGGGCTCGACATTCCCGAGCTGCACGCGTACGTCGCGGAGCACGGCTCGCTCGCCGGCTACGAGGGCGGCGTGCGCCTGACGAACGAGGAACTGCTCGAGCTGCCGTGCGACGTGCTCGTCGTCGCCGCGCGCGAGGATCAGCTCACCGGCGAGAACGCGGGCCGCGTGCACGCGAGGCTCATCGTCGAGGGCGCGAACGGCCCGACGACACTCGAGGCCGACGCGATCTTCGCGGAGCGCGGCATACGCGTCGTCCCCGACATCCTCGCGAACGCGGGCGGCGTCACCGTGTCGTACTTCGAGTGGGTGCAGGATCTCGGTCGCCTCTTCTGGGATCGCGACGAGATCCGCATCAAGCTCGCCGACAAGATGACGGACGCGTTCGATCGCGTGTGGTCGGTGAGCGACGAGAAGTCGATCACGCTCAGGCAGGCGGCGATGGTGGCGGCGATCCGCGAGGTCGCGGCTGCGCTCGAGTCGCGGGGGATCTACCCGTGACCCAGGTCAAGGACGCGATGGTTCCCGAGCCGACGACACTCGCCGACGACGCGAGCGCGCAGGACGCCGGCCGTCTGTTCGCCGACACGCCCGAGATGCGCGCGGTGTTCGTCACCACACTGGAAGGGACGCTCGTCGGCGTGATCACGCGCAAGACGCTCGTGCGCGAAGTCGTCGCCGCCGGTCTCGACCCGCGCAACGTCGTGCTGCGCGACATCGCCGAGCCGCCGCACTACACGCTCGACGCATCACTCCAGCTGGAGGACGGCTTCCACATGCTCGAGGAGCTCGACCTCGAGCGCGTGCCCGTCGTGGAGAGCGACCGGCTCGTCGGCGTCCTCTCGCGCGCGGTCGTGCAGCGCCGGCTCGCCGAAGACGATCCGCCCGCCGTCGAAGTGAGCTAGCAGCAGGTGTAGGCGCCGGGCGGCGCGTCGCCCTCGACCGGCGCGGGAAGCTCGGCGGCGGCGAGCGCGATCCCGTCGAGGATGTCGCGCTCGCTCACCACGATCTCGTCGAGACCGTAGGCATCGAGGACGGCGACGAGGATCGCGGCGCCGGCGACGATCACCAGCGCGCGCTCCGACTCCATGCGCGGGAGGCCGCGGCGCTCGGCGACGCTCAGGGAGGCGAGCAGCTGTAGTTGTTCACGCGCGCGCGCACGCGTAAGCCGGTGACCGTGGATCGTTTCCGTGTCGAACGCGGCGAGCTGCGTCACCGTCCCGGCGACGCCGATCGCACGTTCCGGGGAGATGCCTGGCAGAAGCGCGGTCGCTTCCCGTGTGATCGTCGGGTATGTCCTCTCCATATCGCTCGGTGAATCGCACCGATCCCATCGGCAGGCTGACGTGGAAGTCGCCGAGGACGAGCTCGGTCGATCCGCCGCCGATGTCGAGCACGAGCGTGCGCGGCGCGGGATCGACGCCGCGTCGCGTGAGCTCCGCCTCCTCGTCGCCGCTTACGAGACGAGTGACGAACCCGTAGCTCCACTCCACCTCGCCGAGGAATGCCTCGCCGTTCTCGGCGTCGCGCACCGCGCTCGTGGCGACGGCGAGCGTGCGCTCGGCGCCGAGCGACTCGAGCGTGCGCCGGTAGTCGGTCAGGACGTTGCGCACGCGGGCGATCGGGAGGGGGAGGAGGCGGTGGCGCGCGTCGACGCCCTCGCCGAGGCGCGTGATGCGCGACTCGCGGTGCAGCTCCTCGACGCGGCCGTCCTCGACGTCGGCGACGAGCAGGCGCGTCGTGTTCGTGCCCAGGTCGATTGCGGCGACTCTCACAACCGCGGGACGAGGGCGAGCGCCTCGTCCACCGCCTCGCGCAGGAGCGCGAGCTGCGCGAGCGAGACGCGCAGGTGCGCGAGGCTCGTATCCAGCTCTTCGGTGTCTGACACCGACTCGATCTTGTCGAGCGTCGCCTCCGCCTTCTGCGCCACGAGATCGAGGTCGCGGAAGACGTGCCGGCGGAGCCGCTTGAAGCTGCGCCACGCCTGCAGGACGCGCACGGCGAGCAGCGCGAGCCCGCCGAGAATCGCGAGCGCTGCGACGATCAGCGCCGCATAAACGAGCCAGTCCCACATGGAAACGATCGTAACGACGGTGCTACAATTGACGCCGCGACGCGGGGTGGAGCAGCCAGGTAGCTCGCCGGGCTCATAACCCGGAGGTCGCAGGTTCAAATCCTGCCCCCGCTATGTCACAATTCTGCGACCGCCGACGAGGCGGTTGCAGTCTTTCTGGGGCCGGTACGAGATCCGCGGTGACGGTCGCGGCAAGTTCGAGCGAGTGGTTCGGCTTGTCGTAGGTGACGGTGACGTCGAAGGCGTCGAAGAGGTCTGCCAGCTCTGCGGGTTCGTAGCGGGCGAGCGCGGGGCGGAGGTCGGGGACCGTGGCGAGGAGCGCTTCGATCTCGTGCGGCTGCGGCGCGTCGCCGCGGCGTGCTTCGAGCTGGCGTCGCTGCTCGTCGAGTGCGGCTCGTTGACCGGCGAGTTCTTCGATGCGGATCTTCGCGGCGGCGACGACGGGGTGGTTCGGGTCGTCGTGCTCTTCGAGGCGGAGCGCCTGGCGGCGGATCGCCTGGTCGAGGTCGGCGAGCTGCCGGACGGCGGCGGCGAGTTCTTCCGCGCGGCCGTCGTCGCCGTTGGTGAGTGACGCGGCGAGTTCGTCGTGGAGGAGGCGCAGCCGGTCGGGGCCGAAGAGGCGGCGGCCGAGGAAGTCGAAGAGCGGTTCGAGGACGACCTCTTCGCGGATGCCGAGAACGCGCGGGTGGCCGGCGGCGTCGGCGGCGGCGAGGCCGCGCCGGTAGACGAACTGGCAGCGGTACCAGTTGGAGCCCTTCTGGTGGCTGCCTTCCATCCGCCGGCCGCAGAGTCCGCAGTGGATGCGGCCGCGGAGCGCGTAGAGGCGTCCGTTGCGGTTGCCCGACCGCTGGACGTAGGTCTTCGGGGCTTTGAGTGTCGACTGCCGGTGGTTGCGCAACGCGCGCTCCTCGACGCGGTCGAAGAGCTCGCGGTCGACGATCGCTTCGTGCGACGGAGCGGGGCTCCAGATCCACTGTTCGCGCGGCCGGATGATCGGGCGGCCGGGACGTTTGTCGTGGCGGCCCCAGACGTTGAAGCCGGTGTACTTCGGGTTGCGGAGCATGGCTTGGATCTGCGAGCGGCTCCAGGTCTGGCGAAGGTCGTTCTCGTCCTTCTTGTTGCGGGTCGGCGGCGGGTAGCGGTCGAGGTCGGTGTTGAGCTTGTCGCAGATCGCGCCGAGCCCGAGCCCGTTGAGGCAGTAGTCCTCGAAGATCATCCGTACGATCGGCGCCGCGATCGGGTCGAGGATGAGCCGGTGCTTCTTGCGGCCGTCGCGCGCCTTCTGCGGGTTGGGATGCTCGTGCGGTTCGAGCTGGTAGCCGTAGGGGGCGGGGCCGCCGGGATGCCAGCCCTGGCGGACGCTCTCTTCCATGCCGCGGCGGCTCTTCTCGATCAGGTCGCGGACGTACCACTCGGCGACGCCCTGCTTGACGCGGCGGGTGAGGATCGCGGTCGCGTTCGCGGTCATCGGCTCGTCGCTCGCGAAGAGGGCGATGTCGCGCTGCTCGAGGTCGCGCTCGATCCGGGTCGCGTCGGCGGTCATGCGTGAGAGGCGGTCGATGCTCTCGACGATGACCGCGTCGAAGGTGCGGCCGTTGGCGGCGGCGGCGAGGAGGTCGGGCAGGCCGCCGGCGCGGGGGAGGCTGACGGCGAAGCGGGTGCCGTCGGCACCGGTGCCGCGCTTGTCGAGTTGCTTGCGGCCGCTCTCGATGTCCCAGTAGCAGGCGACGATCTCGCCGCTCGCTTGCTGGACGATGCGCTCGCAGGCGACGAGTTGGCGTGGGAGGGAGAGGGATGGGTCTTGTGCGTCTTCGGTGGAGACGCGTCCGTAGAAGGCGAACTGCATGGGCTCCTCCTGCGTTGGCTGCGGCGTCAGGCGGCGCGGCGGTTGATCTCGACAGCGTGCCGCAAGAGACGGACGATCGCTGCGAGCTGGCGGGAGCGCAGCTCGGCGTCGCGGCCGTGCGCGGTTGCGACGGCGATCTCGACAGCGGGCCGGCCCTCGGCGGTCTCGCGGACGCGGTCGACAAGGTCGGCTTCGAGATCGGCACCGTGCTGATCCCGAGGATGCGAGTGGGGCACGAGCCTCCTTTCGTGAGGACGGGCTCGCGCGTCGGGTGATTGGTGCGCTCGGCGCTCCGCGGAGAGCCGGCCGTCACGAGCGAAGCGAGGGAAGCCGCGCGCAGGGCGGCTTGACGGACGGTGCGCGGAGCGCATCATCGAGCGCAACACCCGACGCGCGAGACTTGTGAAGATCAAGCCGAGCGGGTTGCTGCGATGTCGGAAGCGCTCGGCGGGTAGCGGTGGACGCTGACGTTCGAGTAGGGCGCGGCTGCGGCGAGTTCGCGCAGGATGGGGAGGAGCCGCGGGGCGGCGAAGTACCAGACCTGGTCGTAGGCGATGCCGACATCGAGGACGATCTGCTCGAGCCGCTTGCGGCTCTTGCGGGTCAGCTCGACCTCGATCGCCGTCTTCTCCGGGGTGAGCAGGAGACCGTCCGGGAGGTGCGCACGCCACTCGGAACGGGAGGCGAACCCCTTGGCGAGCGCACGCTCGCAGCGCCACTGGCCAAGCCGGAGCTGGTGTTCGACGAGGAGGCGCACGTTGGTGACGGCCTCGATGTGCTGGACGAGGCCGTGGTTGGGCTGCCAGGTACGGAAGCGCGAGCCGGCGATTGTCGTCCCGCGGCTCGTCAGCCAGACGAACGACGGCAGGTCGACCGAGAGGCGCGCCGACTTCGTCCAGCCGGCGTCGCACCACCGGTCGCGCAGACCGCGGGCGGTCCGGTAGCTGCGACCGATCAGGACGGCGAGCTGGTCGAGCGTGATCGCGTACTGCTCTCCGATGAAGGCGAGCAGCTCCCGGTCCCGTTCGGTGACCTGGTGGCTGCCCCGGTCCCTCCGTGGTGCTCGCCGGGCTGGTCCTCTCTTCGTTGAGGATCGAGTACGTCTCTTCCTGCAGCTAGATCACTCCCTTCCACTACCGCTGCCTGGTCTCTTGTCTTTCTGGTGTTGGTGTGCTCCCGCTCCCGCCCCGCTCTTGTTGGGCGTCGCTGCCGTGGTGCGTGACCTCCCTCCTTCAGACGGTTCTCTCGTCTGAGGTGGAAGGAGGGAGGTCACGCACGCGGAGCCGCAGGCGGAGCGAACGGCAGCGACGCCCAACCCCGCATCACTGGGCGGGAGCGGGAGCACGCGACCGTTGCGGTTGCATGGCTAACGGGCTGGGCAGCGCGAGCCGGTCGACTGCCTGGGCTGTACCGGGAAGAGCCCCTCACACGAGACAACGTCCGAACGGCCGAAACGCATGGACGCGCCTCACAAGATCTGTGCACGTTTCTCGTGCCTGCTGGTTACGGGTTCCGCAAAACGCAACGTCCCAAGGGAAGCTCTGTTCTGGCGTGTATCCACGCGGGGCCGTCGGTGGGTAAGCGACGACTCCTCATAGAGGTAAGTACATTCGGCCGCATCTTTCGGACACGGCGAGTCCGCGATGGCAAGCTGCCGGGCAGCGATTGGGCAGCTCCAGGGCAGCGCCCAGGCGTGGCGCGATTCTAAGAAGTGAAGTTCGCTCGTTAGAAAGTCGTAGAAACCGGTGCGAACCATGGTTCGTGTCGGCCGAAATACACACGAGCACTGATCCCTCAGGCGCTCGTTGGGACGATGAGCCTCTGTCGGTTGGTTGCCTAAGAGCGGCCTGGGTTGTCGTCCCTAGTCTGGCGCCGGGTAGGCGGGGTGTCGCGCGCTTGGGTGGTCTGCGAGGCTTACGCGATGCGGCTTGTCGTCCTTCTCGGCTCGGGCAGCTCGATCAGTGCCGGGATGCCCTCGGTCGGGGCGATCACCGACCGGGTGCTGAGCGGCGAAAACGTCTTCCGTCACAGCGACCAGCACTTCTACGCCGTCGAGGAGATTCAGCCGCACCATGACACCGGACCAGTCCAGGCCGCCGTTTCCTTCCTCCGTGAGCTGAAGGCGATCAGCGACGCGTACTTCGGCGTGCACGAACCAGGCCGGGAGACGAATTTACGAGGACCTCGCGTACTTCGCCCGGCAGATCGATGACGCGCTCAGCTTCGAGTACGAGAACCCGGCGCTCGTGCCGCTCATCGAGAAACTCGTCGGCGGCGCGTACTCGGGCCGCAACCCATACCAGCTCATGGAAGCGGCCAAAGACGCCGCGGACTACATCGAGGACGTCGTCTGCGCCTTACTTTCAGGGCCGCGCAACGACCTCGGCTACCTGGCGCCGCTCTCGGACGCGTTCGCCGACGGGACGTTCGAGCAGCTCGACCTATTCACGCTCAATCACGATCTCGTGTTCGAGACGCACCTGCGTGAGCGCGGGCTTGCGTTCTCGGATGGGTTCGAGCGCGAACACGGAACAATCCAGCTCTGGACAGACAGCTACGGCATCCCGCAGCGGCGGATGTTCAAGCTGCACGGCTCGGTCGACTGGTACCGCTACAACCTCAGCGTCGACTGCTGGAGCGGCCAGTTCGACACCCGCGTCGAGCATGACCCTGACCACGCCCGCGATCCCGACGGCGCGATCCACTACCCGGCCGGCCGTCTACTGCTCACCGGCACCTTCAACAAGATCCTCAGCTACCCGACCGCGATCTATGCCGACCAGCACGCCCGCTTCCACGACGCCCTCGCCGCCGCGGACCGGCTCCTCGTAGTCGGCTACGGCTTCCGCGACAAGGCGATCAACGCGCGCCTGATCGCCTGGGCGGAGCGGCCTGGCGAGCGGCGGATGGTCGTTTCGCACCGCGACCCGACCGGCCTTGGCGACGGCGCGCGCGGCGCGATCCAGCAGAAGTGGGATCGGTGGCAGCAGAGCGGACTGCTCGCCTTCGTGTCACGCCATCTTGAGAACACCACCTGGCCCGAGCTCCGCGAGACATTGGAGAGCGGATAGCCGATGGTCGAGTCGCCGGAAGTCCGTCAGTGGATCATGCTCGCACAGCGTGATCCGCGCGCGTGGCTTTATGAAGCCGACCGGCTGAAGCGAGCGGCTGACCTGGTCGGCTCGCGCTTTCAGGGAGAGGCGAATGAGTGGCTGAAGTATTCGGCTCTTGGCGTCGACGGGACGGAGGGGAGCGACCTCGCGTTTCAGCTTGGGCCGACCGCGTTGATGCTGATCGGCTACGCGATTGAGGTAGTCGCGAAGGGTCTCGATCGTCGCCGTCGACCAGAGCGAGGCGACCATCGACCGGATCAGTCGCAAGCACATCGACCATGCTCTGCTCGAAGAGGCTGGCGCTGAACTCGTCGCGGGCGACGCATTTCTTGCCGACCAGACGCTGTACCACGCCGTTCGCTGGTTTGGCCGATACCCGGTGCCGCGTCTACGGGACGGCCAGCGATATGTCAAACAGGTCGATGTCGCGGCGGGGTCGATCTTCAGCCATCCAGGTGCGATCTCGACCGATCACTATCGGCGCGCCTGCGAGCTGTTCGACCGGATGCGCGCGCAACTCGCCAGCGCGATGGCTGATCAGAACTGACTAGACCGCGGGGACAAGAAGCGACGTTGCCCAGAGCGCCCGGCTTGTCGTGCGGCGCTTGCCGAGCATTCGCCTCATCGGAGTACCCTGCATCGCCAGGCGCCGTAGGCGCGGAAGAAGCGGCGGTGGCCAGAGAACACGGCGGTGAGGCGGCCGCCGAGCATCGTGCCGTGCGTGGTCGTGACGGTCACGGTGCCATTGGGGTCGTGGAAGACCGTCGTCGGGCCAGGCGTTCCGAACGCGCCGATCGCAGTCACAGACGCCGGGCCGAGCGTGTGCCCGGCTGTGTCGTAGCTGCCGACGCCGCGGTAGCGTGGCAGGTCGATCTCGATCCGGAATGAAGTGCCGCTGCGGTCGGTGAACTCGCGGCTGCGAAACACGAGCCCGCCCGCCCCGGTCTTTGTGCACGTGTCGCCGTCGCTGCCCGGGGTCGGCTTGTGCTCGGGCGAAGTCGTGAACGATCCGACGAGACCGACATAACTGAACGGACGCGGAAGGCACGCCACTCCGACGGGCCGGGTGAGTCGCAACCGCGCGCACCAGCGAGCGGAACGGTCTCCTCCTGCATCCGCCCGCTCCCGATACCGGTAGCCGAGCACAAGCGATTCTGCCACTCGCAGTCGTCGACGTGCCCACTTGCGCGCAGGAGACGAGCTGGTAGTTGAACTTGACAGCCGCCTCTGCGTGCGGGCGCAACGTCAACGGGTTCGGCGAGGTGGGCGTGCTCGGCCACGCGCACAGGCGATCACCGGTGCACGGCGTGTAGTGCGAAGACCCAGAACGAGTCTCGACTCACAAGGCTGTTCACCGGCTCCGGCGTCCGCGCCTGCACAAGCGTGACCGGTCTCGACGAGTCGTTGCGCACGAGCACCGCGATCCAGAACGTGCCGCTGTCGATGAAGCGAACGTTCTGCCCCGATGGGCCGCCACCAGCAAGCGCAGGATCCCCTCCGGCGGACAATCCGTTCAGCAGCACAAGCGGACGCTGAGAACCAGTCCCCGCTGCTTCTCCGGCGACGGCGAACAGTGCGGTGCCCACCGCCGCAACGACGATCAAGCGACGAACGACGGTCACCGCTGTAGACATGCGCTCTTGGGTGGGTACATGCCTCGGGCCTCGCAGAAGCGTGGCCCGTCGGAGTTGAGGGCCGCGTGCGTGCGCCGGTCGAAGCTGATCCGGATGAGACGGCCGCGCGGCAGCGACGCGTTCGACGGTGCGCTACACGCCCCGCAGATCACCACCCGATCAAACTCGAACACGACCGCGATCTTTCGCGGGTACGAAAACAGGTACGTCCTCACCGGCCTCGCACCACCGAGCACACGGTCGCGGAACTGCTTCTCCGCAGGAGCAAGCCAGCGCGGTTGAGGAGCGAGCTGCTCCTGGCGGGTTGCGGCAAATGAGCTTGCAGTACCCCATACCGCCGTCAGCGCACCTAACAAGAGCGCAGCGATGAGCGCGCGAGCTGCCATCGCCTGGAAGCTACGCCGGCCCTGTTCGGGAACCGTACGCGGCTGGTACGGAAATCGCGCCGCCCGCGGCCGTATGCGCCCGGATCAGCGCGGCCGCCTGTTCCGCCCACGCCCGCGGCACCGAGCCGCCGCCCGCCTCAACGAGCGCTGCTTCGAGCGAGTCGTTGCGGCTGCGACTGACGGAAGCGACCGTGACTACCCACTGCCCTCGATCGTGCTGTTCGACGAGCAGCGCGTATCCGTCCGGCGTCGTTCCCTGCCAGCGCATCAGCTCTGGTACGTCGCCACCGATGCGAATGTCACCTCTACGGCCCGGCGCTACCAAGCGCGTTCGCGCTGATGGTGAGGAAGGGACGCGACGGCCGGTACGGGTTGATGCCGAAGCTGATGCCGCTGGGCGCGTTCCGCTGCGGCAGGGTCGCGGTGCAGGCGAAGCTGGGGTTGCTGCCGTAGCTGAGATAGAGCCGGTAGACGTTGCCGTACGCGTGCAGGATCGCCTGCTGAAGCGCGGCGGGCTGCATGCGCTAGGACGTGGCCGAGCCTCGCGTCGACGACGGATGGAGCAGAGAGGAGGAGCCGGTTCGCAAAGATGCGTGTGCCGGTCTTCGAGAAGTCGACGGTGAGGCCGACCGCCGACGGCAGCTTGCCGCCGTAGCGGATCTCCGGAATGGGGACGCCGTTACTTCGCTGCGCGGCGTGCAACACGCTCGCCGGTTTGCCGAGAACCGCTTCGACCTGTTCCACCGTCATGCCGATGATGTGCTGGCCGTTGACGGTGAGCGCGCCGAGGTCGATCTTCTCCCACGGTTTCGGCGGCGGCAGTTGCGAGACAGGCGTGGTGAACGACGATTGCGGACATGCCTTCAGCACCGTGTTGCCAGCGAGCTCGACGATCCCGGCGACGCGGTTTTAGCGTCGTAGCCGACGATCCGTCCCGGGAGTTCGGTTGACGGGATCGCGACCTCGAAGACGTTGTCGCGCAACGCGGCCTGCACGACTCGCCCGTCGGCGAGGAACGCGGTCACGTGTGTGATGCCGTCGGCGACGATCCCGTTGAAGTGCTGGATGGAAGCTTGCAGCCACGTCCCGAGCTGGATCGGGCCGGTCTGGAACCATGCCCCGCAGCCGCCGCCATAGCCCCTGGTCATCGAGGCAAGCGGAGCGAAGTAGTAGCTGCACAAAGCGCCTCGTCGGCCTACGCCGATGCCGATCCGGATCGGGTCGTCGGGGTCGGGCTGGATGACGCGCCCGAAGATCGGGTTTTGGAAGTCGAAGCGAGTGCGGGGCAGCGGGTTGCCGCGCGGCTCATGCCGTTTCAACCAGCGGATCGTCGGATGCGTAATCGGCGCGGCGACTTTGTCGGCCCTGGCGCCGCGAACGCTGGCCCGGGGACGGCCGATCGTGGCGGCGCCGCGAAATACGACGGACCGCTCGGCCGCGTACCCCCAGGCACGATCCCGCCCCCGACGCTATTGGTGCTGTAGGGGATGTTGCTCGACGGGCCGCCGCGCAAGAACGCGTGCACCGCGATCACCGGGTTCGGCAGCGGGTGATGCTGCACGCTGCCAGCAGGCGTGGACCGCAGCGATAGGAAGACGTTGTTCACGACCGTAGCCTGATCCTATCCGCGCAGCCGTTCGACACGTAGAGCGCGCACGTTGTCGGCGGCGAACCCGTACACGCCGTTGACGTTCCGCGCGGTCTTGCCGACGCTGAACCACACATCGCTGACGACGAGCGCGGGCGACGCCGGTGAGCTCCTCGGCGCGCAGAGCCCCTCCGTTCCGGCCGAGTCCGCTGGCCAGGTCGGCGCGCACAAGGCGCAGGCAGTAGGCGGCCGGCACCGTCCCGGAACCCGAGCAGGTTGAACGTCGTTCCGCCGATCTTCTGGGTCAGCAGCAGACGCAGCTTCGTTCCTGCCGGGAAGGAGGCGTACGCGGCGCGGTTACGGACGTCGAAGCCATGCTGGAGTCCTGCCGGTGCGGGACGGCCCGGCTTCCCGGAAACCCACGCGCTGAAGCGATCGGCAAGTCCGCTCGCGAACGCGGTCGCCACCAGCAGACCGGCCACGGCAAACGCGACCGCAAACAACGACCGCCGATGATGAGAAGGCATTCGTCGCTGCGAGCGCTCCGCGCGAACGATCTCCTGCCAGTCGGAGTCGTCGACCGGGTTCGCAAGCGCAGCGAACCGTGGCGCAAGCAGATCGTCACGAAGCTGCGTCATGACCGCACCCCTTCTTCACTCAGTCGTCGCGCAAGCGCTGTCCGCGCCTGCGCCAACGTCGCCGCCACCGTTCCCTCGTCGACTTCGCACGCGTCCGCGATAGCCGCATACGGGAGGTCGGCGAAGTGGCGCAGGAACACCATCAGCCTTCGTCTTGGCGAGCAGCTCCCACAGCGCATCAGCGAGAAGCGGGTCACGCTCGGCGTCGACGAAACGCCAATTCTCGCGAGCTCATCCAGCGACGTTGGCACATCCGTGTGACGCTGCGCAAGCGGTGTGCGCAGCACGATCCTCTCACACCCACCCCTTCTTCCTGAACCGATCCCTCGCCTCGAAATTGCAAGGCGACCGGTACGCCCGGTGAAGCCTTCCTGCACCGCATCGCGCGCGCTCTCGTAGTCGCCGGTGAAGGTCGCCACCGCGTTGCGAAACCCGACATACCGCTCCCGATACACCCGCTCAACCACCGTCCCCGCTCGTCCATCATCAGATAGAGGCTAGGACGATCCAGTTCCTTTAGCGGGCTGGCGTGGAATCGCAGGCACGATCGTCACACTGCCGCGACCACCGCCCCGGCCGCTCATTGTCGGTGCGCGAGCCTGTACCGCCCGTCGACGAACCGGTACACGTCCTCGATCTCGCCATGCGAGCTGCGGCCACGGTTCTCGAACGAGACCGTGACCGTGCCTTTCCCGAGCACGACCTTGTCGCCGCCGAACCTCGCCAACAGCTTCAGTTGGCCGCCGCCGAGCCGGTAGACGTAGGTCGTGGCGCCGAGCGACGGTGTCGCCCACAGCATGAACGCTGCCTCCGCGTGGCTCCCGTCGCTGAAGCGTCCACCCCTCACCCACGCGAGCGAGTTCCCGCAGCCCGCACTCGCGACTCGCCGGTCGGCGGTGACGTGAACTGGCAGCCGTGCCGTCTCGACGGGCGCGATCCGCCACGCGGCACCCTTCGACCCGCACCCGTCACCCCGGACCGATCGGGGTCGACGACAAACCAGCCGCTGCCGTTGTGCGCCCAGCCGACCACCCGGCCATGCACGGCATCAACGACGTCGGAGGGAACGGTCGCCGCCGACGTGACACCTACGCCGACAAGAACAAGCGATCGTGGCGATCACCGCCAGAGCTCGAAGCGTGCTCCGCGTGCTCATGGTCGCCAGCGTTCGCTAACTACCGGCCGTCCACGGCGATCAACGCCGGTGACCTTGACGATGTCGCGGACAGCTCGCGCAACAGGTACAGCGCGTATCCATGCACCGACTTGATCCAGACGCGGGTTCCGTCCTTCATGGTGACCTGCACTCGGGTGATGGTTGAGCCTGCCTGTCCTGAGATTGCGACTCCGTCGCGTTCGACGGCGGCGCCCATCTGCATGCGGCGCGCAGAT
>CAVTGM010000011.1:0-39598 GCA_963734285.1 uncultured Actinomycetes bacterium
CTCGTCCAGCGCGAGCAGCTCGCACGCTTCGCGGTAGCCGGACGCGGACGAGAAGTCGCCGAACCGGATGTACTCGTCCGGCTGGTCGGGGCACACCTCACGGAATGCGGCCAGTCGCTCGGCGCCGGCGTGCGTGTTCGTCGCACCTGCGATGTGCGCGATGCGGCGATGCCCGATCGACCGTAGATGCGCGAGTGCGAGCCGAACGCCGCCGGCGTGGTCCGAGCCGACGAACGCGTCGCCGCAATCCACGTCGACACCGACGAACGGGATCTTGCGCTCGGTCAGGTCGACCACGAGCGGGTCGTCGTCGTCGATGCCGATGACGATCGCGGCGTCGAAACGGTGAGGCGCGCCGCCCGCGTCCGCATCCTGGAGGAGGAGCGGCTCGTAGCCGCGCTGTCCCAGCCGACGCGAGATGGCCGACAGCACCCGGCCGAAGAACATGAGCGACAGGTCGCGGTGACCCGCGTTGTCGCCGACCACGACGCCGACGAGCCGCGTGCGCTGCGATGCGAGCGCACGCCCGACCGAGTCGACGCTGTAGCCGAGCTCTGTCGCCACCTCCTGCACGCGCTCGCGCGTCGTCGGGCTGACGTCGCCTTTCTCGTTCAGCACGCGGGACACGGTTGCGATGGAAACTCCGGCCTTCTGGGCGACGTCGCGGATCGTCGGCCGCACGCTCATCGCTATCCGGGCTCGATCGCGGCGAGCAGTCCGCCGACGCCCGCCTCCGACGAGCCGTGCCAGCGGTGCGGCCCGGCCGCGATGAAGAGCGTCGTGCGCGGCCCACTCATGCCACCAGTGCCGAAGGCGATCCCCCACACGCCGGGAACGCGCACGGGAAGCCGGCCGTGCAACTCCCAACCCTTCGCGGTCCGGCTGAAGGCGAGGATCCGGCCGCTGCCGAAGTTCGCCACGAGGAGGTCGCCGCCGAAGCGGCCGAAGCCGTCCGGCGCGAGCGCGACGCCCCACGGCTCGTCGAGCGCCTCGGTCGTCGCGACGTGCGCGACGAGCCGGCCCTGCAGGTCGAACTCGTTCACGTAGCCGCCGCTCGGCGCGTCGTTCCCGTTCACCGGCGCCTGGCCCGCATAGGTGACGAACACGTGGCCGCCGAACGCCGAAATGCCGAACGGCGCGTAGCCCGGACCGAGCGACGCGTCCTTGAATCCGCCCGCGACGCGAACGCGCCGCCACTTCGAGTCGAAGACCAGGACGCGCCCGTTGTGGAAGTCGGTCGCGTACAGACGGCCGCCTGCGATTGCAACGCCGCGGAAGATCGTCCCGGACCCGGTCGCGTCGACCGCGACAACGGCGCTCTTCGACCAGCCGTGCGGGACGCTCGGCGACCAGCCGCGGATGCGTCCGTCCTCACACGCGTACAGGAAGCGTGCAGGCCCGGACGCGCGCCCGGCATGCACGATGAACCCAGGCCCGCCGTTGTAGACGACGCCGGTCGGTCCGCCCGGCACGCTCACCGTGAGCGCCTGCTTGCGCCCGGTACCCGAGTAGATCGTGCTCGATCCGCGCGCCTCGTTCGCGACCCACCAGGGCCCGGTCGCGCTCGCGGCCAGGCCCCACGCGTTCACGAGCTGCGGATCCGCCCGCTCCGTGACGAGGCGGTGCAGGCTGAACGCTGCGTCCCCCCGGCCAGGGAGGAACGCGAGCGCCGCGAGCACCGCCGCGCCGTACCTCACGTCAGCCGCTCACCACCGGGGCCGGCTTCGGAGCGGTGCGACGCCCCGCGATGAGGTCGCGGTACCAGTAGAAGCTGTCCTTCGGCACGCGCTCGAGCGTCGGATAGTCGATGTAGACGATCCCGAAGCGCCTCGAGTAGCCGAGTGCCCACTCGAAGTTGTCGAGGAAGCTCCAGACGAAGTAGCCCTTGACCGGCGCGCCGTCGGCGATCGCCCGCCCGACCGAGCCGATGTACGTCTGCAGGTACTCGGTGCGCTCGGGATCGTGCACCGCACCGTCGTGCACGCGCACGTCGCCGAACGCGGCGCCGTTCTCCGTGACGTAGATCGCAGGCGGCGAGTAGTCGCGGCCGACCCGCACGAGCAGCTCGTGCAGGCCGTCGGGATACACCTCCCAGTCCATGTCGGTGTACTGCGCGTCCGGGATGCGCTCCATGCGCGGGCCGTCCGGCCCCGCGGCGACGACGTGGCGGAAGTAGTTGTTGACGCCGAGGAAGTCGATCGGCGCCGCGATCGACTCCATGTCGCCGTCCTGGACGAACGGCGCGACGACCGCGTTGCGCTCGAGCAGGTCGGCGGGATACGCGCCGCGGAAGATCGGGTCGAGGAACCAGCGGTTCCCCTCGCCGTCGACCTTGTACGCGGCCGCCTCGTCCTCGGGCGTGTCCGAGGCCGGATACACGTGCGAGAGGTTGAGGACGATGCCGACCTGCGACTCAGGCGCTACACGCCGAATCGCGTCGACCGCCCAGCCGTGCGAGAGCAGCAGGTGGTGCGCGACGGCGATCGCGTCGTCGTCGCTCGTGCGCCCCGGCGCGTGCACGCCCCACGCATGGCCGATCCACGCGTACACCCACGGCTCGTTGTGCGTCATCCAGTACTTCACGCGATCGCCGAGCCTCGCTGCGACGACCTCCGCGTACTCCGCGAACGCGTTCGCGGTCGAGCGCACCGACCAGCCGCCCTCGTCCTCGAGCGCCTGCGGCGTGTCCCAGTGGAAGAGCGTCGCGAACGGCTCGATGCCCTGCTCGAGGAGCGTGTCGACGAGACGGTCGTAGAAGTCGAGGCCCGCCTTGTTCACCGTGCCGCGACCCTCGGGGAAGACGCGCGGCCATGCGATCGAGAAGCGGAAGGCGTCGATGCCGAGGTCCTTCATCAGGCGCACGTCATCCGGATACCGGTGGTAGAAGTCGCACGCGACTGCGCCCGTGTCGCCCGCGCGCACCTTGCCGGGCGTCGCGGAGAAGCGATCCCACACGCTCTCGCCGCGGCCGTCCTCGTGGACGGCGCCCTCGATCTGGTACGAGGCCGTCGCGGCCCCCCAGACGAAGTCGGCAGGGAACGCGTCGATTCTGGCGGTGGACATGGTTTTCCTCGATTCAGTTCGCGGGGGCGGTTACGTGGCAACGTGCGGCCTGTCCCGGCCGGGCTTCGACGAGCTGCGGCGTCATGACCGAGCAGACGGGAACGGCAAGTGGACAGCGAGTGACGAAACGGCATCCTTCGACCGGGTCGACGGCGGCCGACGCGCTCCCGCGCCGGTCTTCGATGTGCTCGCCGTGGACGGCGGCAAGCAGGAGCCGCGTGTAGGGATGCAACGGATCGGCGAGCACCTGCTCGACCGGGCCGCGTTCGACGATCTGCCCGGCGTACATGACGAGGATGTCGTCCGCGATGTAGCGCGCGCTGGCGAGATCGTGCGTGACGTAGAGAAACGCGAGGCTGTGCTCTTCCTTCAGCTTCAGCATGAGATTCAGGATCCCGATGCGGATCGAGACGTCGAGCATGCTCGTCGGCTCGTCGGCGAGGATGACCTTCGGCTCGACGGCGAGTGCGCGCGCGATCGCGACGCGCTGGCGCTGCCCGCCCGAGAGCTCGTGCGGATACTTGTCCGCCACCTCTTGTGCCGGCACGAGGCCGACGGTCTCGAGCAGCTCGTGCACACGCTCTTCGATCTGCGACGACGGCACGATGTGGTGGATGCGCAGCGGCCGCGCGATGTGGTGTCGCACGGTCTTGACCGGGTTCAGCGAGCCGAACGGGTCCTGGAAGATGAGCTGAACCTGCGAGCGATAGCTGAGGACGTCCTTGCGCCGGCGCACGTGCGCGACGTCTTCGTCCCCGAAGAGCACCGCGCCCGAGGTCGGGTCGTACAGCCGTGCGATGAGCCGCGCCACGGTGCTCTTGCCGCTACCGCTCTCGCCGACGAGCGCCGTGATCGTGCCGGGGCGGAGCGAGAAGGAGACGTCCTCGACGGCGTGCACGTGCTGGCGTCGCAGCGCCCCGCCGATTGCGAACGACTTCGAGAGATCCCGGACTTCGAGCACGCTCATGCGTCCACCATGTGACAGGCGACGAAGTGGCCCGGCGTGATCTCGCGCAGCTTCGGCCGCTCGGTGGTCTGCCGGAAATAGAGGGCGACGTTCTCGGGCACGCAGTGCGGGCAGCGCGGGTGGAAGCGGCAGCCTGCCGGCGGGTCGCGCAGGTCGGGAGGCGCGCCGGCGATACCGGTGAGCTTCACGCGCGGCCCGGTCAGCGGCGGGAACGACTGCAGCAGCCCCTGTGTGTAGGGATGCAGCGGGCTCTCGGCGAGCGTCGCTGCCGGGGCGGTCTCGACGATCTCACCCGCGTACATGATCGCGATGCGGTTCGCGAACTCGAGCAGCAGCGACAGGTCGTGCGTGATGAAGAGCACCGCGAAGCCGAGGTCGCGCTTGAGCGCCTCGACCTCCTGCAGGATCTCCCGCTGCACGACGACGTCGAGCGCGGTCGTCGGCTCGTCGAGGATGACGAGCTCCGGATTGAGCGCGAGCGCCATCGCGATGATCACGCGCTGGCGCATTCCGCCCGACAGCTCGTGCGGGTATGCGCGCACGAGACGCTTGTCCATCCCGACGAGGTCGAGCAGCTCGCCTGCGCGCACGATCGCGCGGTGCTTCGAGATGTGCTCGTGCGCCTGCATCATGTCGACGAACTGGTTGCCGACGCGCATGACGGGATTGAGCGCGTTCATCGCGCTCTGGAACACCATCGACACGTTGCGCCAGCGGAAGCGGCGCAGCTCCTCGTTCGTCTTGCCGGTGAGGTCTTCGCCCTGGAAGCGGATGCTGCCGCCGACGAGGTGCGCCGGCGGACGCAGGATCTGCATGACGGCGTTCGCGACCGTGCTCTTGCCGCAGCCCGACTCGCCCGCGAGCCCGAGGGTCTCGCCCTCGGCGATGTCGAGGTCGACACCGTCGACTGCGCGCACGCGCCCGTACTCCACCTGCAGGCCACGCACCTGGAGCAGCGTCTTCGTGGCGACGGCGCTCATACGGTGGCCTTCCCGAAGAGGAGCCTGACGAGCCGGCCGCGCCTGTGCTCCGTGCGCAGCTGCGGGTTGCTGACCTCGTCGATGCCGGCGAGCACGAGCACGAGGCCGAGCACCGTGAGCCCGAGCGCGATGCTCGGGAACAGGAACGGCCACCACTCGCCCTGCAGGACGGTCGAGTTGACCTGCGCCCAGTAGATGGTGACGCCCCAGCTCGTCGCCGACATGTCGCCGAGCCCGAGGAACTCGAGACCCGAGTCGACGAGCAGCGAGATGTAGAAGACGAGCACGAACGCCGCGGCGATGCGGCTGATCATGTTCGGCATCAGCTCGCCGAAGACGATCCGCCAGGTCGGCTCGCCGGACGCCTTCGACGCGAGGATGAAATCGCGGTTCTTCAAGGTCAGCGCCTGGGCGCGGAGGATGCGCGCCTCGAACGCCCAGAGCACGAGCGCGATGACGACGATCATCGTCCCCATCCCGCGCGCACGCAGATAGCCGGAGGCGACGACGAGCAGCGGGATCGCGGGAATCGTGAGGAAGACGTTCGTCAGCAGGTTGATGACCTCGTCGACGACCCCGCCGACGTACGCGGCGGTGATGCCGAGCACCGCGGCGACGACCGTCGCGAGCGCGCCGGCGAGCGCGCCGAGCAGGAGCGAACGGCGCGCACCGACGACGACCTGCGAGAAGACGTCGCTCCCCTGGTCGGTCGTGCCGAACAGGTGGTGCCACGAGGGCGCCTGCCGCGCGGCGAGGATGTTGAAGTCGTTCGGATGCGCGACCGAGATGAGCGGCGCGATGATCGCGATGAACACCATGAACGCGACGATGAGCAGACCCGTGCGCGACTTCGAGTTGCGCAGGAGGAGCGCGAGCCAGCCCGGAACGGGGATGCGGCCGATGCGGATGCCCCGCTTCGGCGCGGCCAGCGGGAGGTCGAGCGCGGTCGGATCGAGCTGCGCCATCAGGACGTCCGCAGACGCGGGTCGAGGACGAAGTTGAGGACGTCCATGATCAGGTTCGCGACGATCACGCAGACCGAGAGGACGACGAGGATCGCCTGCGCGAGTGGATAGTCGTTGCCGAGCACGGCCGACTGGAGCGTGAAGCCGACGCCGGGGTAGCTGAAGATGATCTCGACGAAGACGAGGCCGCCGACCGCGCCGGCGAACTGCGCGGCGAAGCCGTTCAACGGCGGAAGGATGGCGTTGCGTCCCGCATAGCGCGTCATCACGCGCCGGTCGCGCAGGCCCTTGGCATGCGCCATTCCGACGTAGTCCTCACCGATCGTGTTGATCATCACCGTGCGCATGTTCAGCACCCAGCCGCCCGCGTAGGCGGCGATGATGACGAGGATCGGCAGCTGCGCGTGCCGGAACGCGCTCCAGATGAACGTCCAGTTCCAGCCGGGGATGACGTTGTTGTCGTATGCGTGCTGGATCGGGAACCAGTGGGCCTGGAGGCCGAGGAAGTAGAGACCGAGCAGCGCGAGGACGAAGGCGGGGAACGCGCTGACCGTCATGAACGTCGGGACGATGAAGCTGTCCGTGAAGCGGCCGCGCCGCCAGGCCGCGACCATGCCGACGCCCGTGCCGATCAAGAAGGAGAGGATGAACGCGACGCCGACGAGGAAGATCGAGTACGGCAGCGTGCGGCCGACGACCTCGGAGACCGGCGTCGGGTAGTTCGACGTCGAGATGCCGAAGTTGAAGTGCGAGATCCGGTGCAGGTACGTCACGTAGTCCTGCCAGACCGAGTTGTGGCTCCCGCCGAGCAGGGCCTCGTACGTCTGGACGATCCCGGGGTTGGCCGCGAGCTGAGCCGGGCTCAGGTGCTGGAGGAGCCCGGAGATCGGGCTTCCCGGCATCAGCCTCGGAAGAAGGAAGTTCAACGTCAGCGCGACCCAGATCGCGAAGACGTAGAAGGCGAGGCGACGGGCGAACCAGCGCATGACGTTCCTTCGAAGGGTAGACCGGCGGGCGGCGCGGGAGCCGCCCGCCGGTGGAGGGTCCTACCCTACGGTTAGGCCCCGGCCTGCCCTCCCGGGCAGATGCGGGTGAACGACAGGATGTTGTCAGGGAACGTGGTGAAGATCGGATCTCCGAAGAAGTTCTTCGGCGTGTCGAAGCAGTGGAAGTACTTCGTGCTGTAGGTCGACCACCGCGGGCCGATGAACAGCGGGACGATCGGAAGGTCGTTCAGCCAGATCTTCTCCAGCTGAGTCGCGATCGTCTGCTGCTTCTTCGGGTCGAGGGTCACCTTCCACTGGTCGAGCAGGCTCGTTGCCTGCGCATCCGAGTAGTGCTCCCAGTTACCGGTCGGGCTGCCGTCCTGGCCAGCGGGGATGAACGCGTTCTTCGACAGGTTGGCGTAGAAGTAGCCGTACGGCGACCCCTGCGACCCGCCCTGCCAGAGCAGCGTCGGGAACTTCGTCGACATCGCGTTCGGCTGCCACGAGCCCCAGTCGGGCTCGAGGGCGACCTTCGAGCTGATGCCGATGTCACTCAGGTTCTTCGTGATGATCTGGTTCGAGGCGACCCAGTCAGACCAGCCCGAGATCACGTGGATGTCGAGGGAGACTGCGTTGCCCTTCGGATCGATCAACTGGCTGCCCTTGTACGTGAAGCCGGCGTCGGTGAGCATCTTCTTCGCTCCCGCCGGGTTGTACGTCGCCATGGCCTTGGCCTGAGCCTTGACCGCTGGGTCGACGACCCATCCGGGGAAGAGACCGCCGAGACCGATCGCGTCGACCGGGGGCGCATAGCCGTACTCGCCGAGCTTCGACACCGTGTTCCGGTCGATCGCCAGGCTGAGTGCCTTCCGGAAGGCGACGAGGCTGTACGGGTACTGCGTCGTGTCGAGCAGCAGCGAGATCGGATACGCCGCCGTGGCATAGAACGCATGGAAGTGCTTCGGATCCTTCGACACGTACGCCGATGCGACGTTCGGGACGAAGTTGTGCGTCCAGTCAACCTGCCCGCTCTGGATCAGCGCGAGTGCGCTGTCGTTCGATGCGGCCTGGACGTACTCGAGGCACGGGATCTTCGGAAGGCCGGGCTGCCAGTAGCTCGGGTTCTTCGAGAAGACGTAGTCCTGCGTCGTGAAGCGGGTGATCTTGGTGAACGGTCCGGAGCCGACGGGGTTCGAGTTGAGATACGTCGCCGGATCGGAGACCTTCGACCAGATGTGCTGCGGGACGATGAACTGGCGGTTCAGCGTCGCAGCGATGAACTGCGAGTCGGCCGTCTTCAGCGAGATCGTGACGACGTACGGCCCGTGCGCCCTGATCGACTTGACGTTGTTGCCGGCACCGGTGAGGCCGATGCGATCCATGATCGCGTTCTGCTGGCCTGCGGTGAGGCTGTACACCACGTCGAGGGACGTGAGCGGCTTGCCGTCCGACCACTTGACGCCCTTCTGGAGCTGGAGCGTCAGGACGGTGTTGCCCTTGCTCCAGGCCCACGACTTCGCGAGCCACGGAACGGGCTTGAGCCCGCCCTCGCCGACAATGACGAGCGGCTCGTAGAAGGCGCCTTGCACGAACGAGCCACTCGGCAGGCCGGTGGCCGTGTAGGGGTTGAAGTTCTTGACGAAGGCCGGGTCACCGGATCCCGTCATGACGAGGCACTTGTGTGCCGCCGTCAGGGATGCCGTTCCATGCGTCGCCGCCGGGGCCGCTGCGGTCCCGACGAGGGCTAGGACGGCAAGACCTGCGACAACTCCGACGGCGGTGAGCCGGCGGCTTGAGCGGAAGCTGCGTCGCATCTGAGTCCTTTCTCGCCCGGCGTGGGGCGATTGGGGCGTGGTTGGGCGCGACGGCCCGTAAACGTTTCCGGAAGTTGTTACCACTGATCGACATTGAAAGTCAAGGGGTGGTTACAACGATATTCAGGCCCTGAGCCGAAAAGATTTCCGGAACATGCTTCAATAGGAGGCATGGCCGAGCTCGCGCATACGCGGGTGACGATCCGCGAGGTGGCGGACGAGGCCGGCGTGTCCATCGCCACCGTCTCGCGCGTCCTCAACGGCCGCGACGACGTGGCGCCCGAGACGCGCGAGCTCGTCGGCCGGATCATCCAGGAGCGCGGCTACAGCGCGAACCGCGGGGCCCGGGCCCTCTCCGCCGGGCGCACCGGCCTCGTCGGGGTGCTCGTCCCGCTCGTCTATCCCGTCTACTTCTCCGCCATCCTCTCCGGGGCGACCGAGGCGCTGCAGGAGCACGACCTGCGCGCGGTGCTCTCACCGACCGGCCATCAGCACGACCGCGAGGTCACGCTGCTCGACCGGCTCATGCACGGGCTCACGGACGGCGCGCTCATCGTCCTGCCGGAGGAGTCGAGCGAGGAGCTCGAGCACCTCGTCGACGCCGGCTATCGCCTCGTCGTCATCGATCCGCTCATGCCGCTCGACGACCGCATCGCGTCGGTCTCCGCCGCGCACACCTCGGGCGCCGACCAGGCGATGAAGCACCTGCTCGGGCTCGGCCACCGGCGGATCGCGATCATCACCGGCCCGCGCGGCTGGGTCGCGACCGAGGATCGCCGCCGCGGCTACCACGCCGCGCTGGCGTCGGCCGGCATCCTCCCGGATCCCGCACTCGAGGTGGAGTCCAACTTCGAGATCGACGGCGGCGAGCAGGCCGCGTTCCAGCTGCTCGACATGGCCGAGCCGCCGACGGCGATCTTCGCGTTCAACGACAACCACGCCATCGGCGCGATCAAGGCCGCGCGCATCCGCGGGCTGCGCGTCCCCGAGGATCTCTCCATCGTCGGCTTCGACGACGTCGAGCACGCGACGATCGTGACGCCGATGCTCACGACCGTCCGGCAACCGCTCGCCGAGATGGGCCGGACGGCGGTCAGCCTCCTCATGCGCCTCCTCGAGCGCCACAGCCTCGAGACGCTCCACGTCGAGCTCGCGACGCGCCTCGTCGTGCGCGAATCCAGCGGACCCGTCCCCCGGCGCTAAGCCACGGCTACAGCACAGCACTGTCAAAGGCCGGTACTAGGTACCGGCACGACTCCGTCACGAAAGACGCCGCGTCACTTCGCCGCCCGTGTGAAAGTCGTGTGCCCTTCGTTTCAGTACTAGGTACCGGCCTTAGGCCACGCAGTCGTCGCAGACGCCGCGGAGGACCACGTCGTGGGCGACGGCGTAGCCGGTCTCGTCCTCGACCTTGTGCAGCGCGCGCTCGAGCTCGGGGTCTTCGAACGCTTCGACCTTGCCGCAGTCGGCGCAGACGAGATGGTGATGGTGCTCCCCGTCGGGCTGGATCGGCTCATACCGTGACGTCGCTGCGCCGACGTCGACGCGCTGGACGAAGCCGTCGCGCGTCAGCTGCTCGAGGCTGCGGTAGACGCTCGCGATCCCGACCTGCCGGCCCTCGGCGCGCAGGCCGTCGAAGATCTCCTGGGCGGTGACGCAGCAGGCCTGGCGGCCGAGCATCTCGATGACGGCGCGGCGGGCGGCGCTGTTCCGCCTGCCCCATCCGGTGCAGCGACTCGGTCGTCGTCTCGATCCAGTCGGCCATCTCGGACATAATCATAGTGAGAATGATTATCGGTAGAGTCGCGACCATGCACACACTCGTCGCACTCCTCGCAGCCACACAGATCCACGTCGTCGCCGCCGAGAACTTCTGGGGCAGCCTCGCGACCCAGCTCGGCGGGAACCGCGTCCAGGTCACGAGCGTGATCACGAACCCGGCGACCGACCCGCACGACTACGAGCCCAGCGCCGTCGATGCCCGCACGATGGCCGGCGCGCAGATGGCGATCGTCAACGGCATCGGCTACGACCCGTGGGCGTCGAAGCTCATCGCCGCGAACCCCGTCAAGGGGCGCGTCGTCCTCACCGTCGGCGACCTCGTCGGCGTCAAGGCCGGCGGCAATCCGCACCGCTGGTACTCGCCGTCGAACGTGCAGCAGGTGATCTCGGCGATCGTCGCCGACTACTCGAAGCTCGACCCCAAGGACGCGGCGTACTTCCGTGCGCAGAAGGCGCGTCTCGAGACGAAAGGGCTCGCGCAGTACAAGAGTCTCATCGCCACGATCAAGCGCCGCTACCACGGCGTCGCGGTCGGCGCGTCGGAGAGCATCTTCGCGCCGCTCGCGCAGGCGCTCGGGCTGAACCTGATCACGCCGTACTCGTTCCTCAAGGCGATCAGCGAGGGAACCGAGCCGACGGCCGCGGACAAGACGACGATCGACCGCCAGATCGCGAAGAAGCAGATCAAGGTCTGGGTGTTCAACAGCCAGAACAGCACGCCCGACGTCGCCCGCATCACCGAGGCCGCGCGCAAGAAGGGCATCCCGATCACGACGATCACCGAGACGCTCTCGCCCGCGTCCGCGACGTTCGAACAGTGGCAAGTGCGGCAGCTGAAGGCGCTCCTACTCGCGCTCGCACAGTGACCGCGGTCGACTTCCGCGACGCCGAGACGCGCATCGGCGGGACGACGATCTGGAGCGACGTCTCCATCACCGTCGAGCGCGGCCGCTTCGTCGCCGTGCTCGGCCCGAACGGCTCCGGCAAGTCGACCTTCATCCGCGCGGTGCTCGGCCAGCAGCCGCTCAGCGCGGGAACCGCATCGGTGCTCGGAGGACGTCCCGGCGAGACGAACGAGCACATCGGCTACCTGCCGCAGCGGCGGAGCTTCGACGAGAGCACGCGCGTCCGCGGCGTCGACCTCGTCCGGCTCGGGCTCGACGGCGCGCGCTGGGGGCTCCCGCTTCCCGGCCCGCGCAGCCGCGCGTCCGCGCAGCGCGTCGCGCACGCGATCGAGCTCGTCGGCGCGACGGAGTACGCGCGCCGGCCGATCGGCGAGCTGTCCGGCGGCGAGCAGCAGCGACTGCTGATCGCGCAGGCGCTCGTCCGCCGGCCGCGGCTGCTGCTCCTCGACGAGCCGCTCGACAGCCTCGACCTGCCGAACCAGATCGGCGTCGCCGCGCTCGTCCGCCGGATCTGCGAGGAGGAGGACGTCGCCGTGCTGCTCGTCGCACACGACGTCAACCCGATCATCAGCTACCTCGACGGCGTCGTGTACTTCGCCGGCGGGACCGCGGTCGAGGGCAAGCCCGAGGACGTGATCTCGACCGAGACGCTCTCCGCGCTGTACGGCGTGCCGATCGAGGTGCTGCGCGCGTCCGACGGAAGGCTCGTCGTCGTCGGCGCGCCGGACCTGCACGGCCACCATGCTCACTGAGTCCGTCTTCACCGGGCTCTCGTGGAACCCGGTGGACGACGTGCACGCGCTCTTCACGTACCCGTTCATGGTGCACGCGCTCGCGGCGGGGACGATCGTCGCCGTCATGGCCGGCGTCGTCGGCTGGTTCATGGTGCTCCGCCGGCAGACGTTCGCGGGTCACACGCTCTCCATCACCGCGTTCACCGGTGCGTCCGCGGCGAGCCTCGCGGGCGTGCCCGTCGTCATCGGGTACTTCGGCGTGTGCGGCGCCGGCGCGCTCGCGCTCGCCGCAGCGGCAGGGACGCGCCGCGGCCTCGGCTCGGAGTCGGCGGCGACCGGCTCCGTGCAGGCGCTCGCGCTCGCGCTCGGCTTCCTCTTCGTCAGCCTGTACCACGGCATCCTCAACGGGCTCGACTCGCTCCTCTTCGGAACGTTCCTCGGGATCACGAGCTCGCAGGTGCTCGTGCTGCTCGTCGTCGCCGTCGCCGCGATCGCCGTCGTCGGCATCGCAGGACGGCCGTTGCTCTTCGCCTCCGTCGACCCCGACGTCGCGCGCGCACGCGGCGTTCCGGTGCAGCTTCTCGGCCTCGGCTTCCTCCTCGTGCTCGGGTTGTCGGTGGCGGAGACGAGCCAGATCACCGGTGCGCTGCTCGTCTTCTCGCTGCTCGTCGCGCCCGCCGCTGCGGCGCAGCGGATCACGAGCCGCCCGCTGCTCGGGATCGCGCTCTCGGTCGCGCTCGCGCTCGCGGTCACGTGGCTCGGGCTCGCGCTCGCGTACTTCTCGATCTATCCCGTCGGCTTCTACATCACGTCGCTCGCGTTCGCCGCCTACGTGCTCGCACGGGTGCTCGCCTGATGCTCGCGCACGAGTTCATGCGCAACGCGCTCGTCGCCGGCAGCTTCGTCGCGATCGCGTGCGGCCTCGTCGGCTGGTTCGTCGTGCTGCGCGCGCAGGTGTTCGCCGGCGACGCGCTCAGCCACGTTGCGTTCACGGGCGCGCTCGGCGCAGCCGCGCTCGGAATCGACATCCGTGCAGGGCTCTTCCTCGCGACCATCCTCGGCGGGCTCGCCATGGGCTTTCTCGGCGATCGCGCCCGCGCGGACGACGCGGTCATCGGGACGCTGTTCGCGTGGACGCTCGGCCTCGGCGTCCTCTTCCTCTCCATCTTCACGACGAGCTCGAGCGGCGGGAACGGCACCGCCGGCGTGCGCGTCCTCTTCGGCTCGATCTTCGGGCTGAGCAGGACGGACGTGGAGATCTCGGTCGTGCTCGCCGTCGTCGCCGCCGGCGTGCTCGCCGTCCTCGCGCGGCCGCTGCTCTTCGCCTCGATCGACGGCGCGGTCGCCGCGGCGCAGGGCGTTCCCGTGCGCGTGCTCGGCGTGCTCTTCCTCGGCCTCCTCGGCCTCGTCGCGGCGCAGGCGACGCAGGCCGTCGGCGCGCTCCTGCTCCTCGGCCTGCTCGCTGCGCCCGCCGGCGCAGCGCACCGGCTGACGGCGCGGCCGTGGCTCGGGCTCGCCCTCTCCGCGCTCCTCGCCCTCGCCTCCGTCTGGCTCGGGCTGACCCTGAGCTACGTCTTCCCGACGCTGCCGCCCAGCACGATGGTCATCTCGGCCGCGGTCGGAATCTACGCCGCAGCGATGAGTTTCCCGCTCCTCCCTCGTCTACTAGGGTGAGGCCTCGAAAACCGCGGGAGGAGAGAACAGACATGCCGAAGACGCTGCTGCTGGTCGGGACACGCAAGGGCGCATTCCTGCTCGAAAGCGACGCCGACCGGCGCGACTGGAACGTGCGCGGCCCGTTCTGCGAGGGCTGGCCCGTCTACCACGCCGTGCGCGACGAAGTGACGGGCTCGATCTACGCCGCTGCCGCGAGCGAGTGGCACGGCTCTGCCGTCTGGCGGAGCAAGGACCTGGGCGAGACCTGGACGCTCTCGAGCGAGGGGATCGGCTATCCCGAGGACAGCGGCCGCAAGGTGTCGAAGGTGTCGACGCTCGCGGCGCGCAACGGGCGCGTGCTCGTCGGCGTCGAGGCGCCCGGCATCTTCGAGAGCAAGGACGGCGGCGAGACGTTCTCGCTCCTGACGACGCTCGCCGGCCAGCCCGGGAGCGAGGTGTGGGACGACCCCGCGAACCAGCCGCCGGGCCATCTCGGCATCTCCGCGCTCGCGTTCGACAAGACGGACGACTCGCGCTTCTGGGCGATCGTGCAGGGCATCGGCCTGTTCGAGACGACCGACGACGGCAGCTCGTGGACGCCGCGCAACCGCGGCCTGCGCGCCGACTGGCCGCGGCCGCACGAGGAGGTCGGGTTCTGCGTGCACAAGGTCGTGCGCTCCGACGACACGCGGCTGTACCAGCAGAACCACGTCGGCATGCATCGCAGCGACGACGACGGTCACTCGTGGACGGAGATCACCGAGGGCCTGCCGACCGAGTTCGGCTTCGCCGCGGCTGCGCATCCGCACGACCGCGACACGTTCTACGTCGTGCCGCTCGATCCCGGCCACGGCCGCACGATGCCCGACGGCAAGGCGACCGTCTGGCAGACGCGGGACGCAGGCTCGAGCTGGAAGCCGCTGCGCGGCGGGCTGCCGCAGGAGGACGCGTGGCTCGGCGTGCTGCGCGAGGCGATGGCGATCGACACGTACGACTCGCCCGGCCTCTACTTCGGCACGAGCACCGGCCAGGTGTTCGCGTCGAACGACGAGGGCCAGAACTGGAACGAGATCGCGAGCTACCTGCCGCCGATCTCCTCCGTCGAGGTCGCGATCGTCGACTGACCATGGCCGAGCTGCATCTCCCAGGAACGCTGACGCCGCTCTTCGCCGGACTGCCGCGCCGCCTCGACATCGAGGCGGCGACGGTGGACGACGCGATCGCGGAGCTCGAGCGTCAGTGGCCCGGCCTGCGCGATCGCCTGTGCGAGCCCGGCCCGAAGCTCCGCACGCACATCCACGTCTACGTCGACCGGGAGCGCGCAAGTCTTTCGACTCCGCTCGAGGCGCGCTCCCGCGTCGACGTGATCGCCGCGATCAGCGGCGGTAGCGGAGGCGCCGAATGAATCGGCGCCTCCTCTTCTGGTCGGCATCGCGAGCGACGCCTTAGCCGATCCCTTCCTGCACGAGTCGCCTCGCCGAGACGCCGGCGAGGAGGTTCTCGCCCGGCTTGCGTGCGCGGACGAAGAGCACGAGATCATGTCCGCGTCCGAGCGGCATGTTCCGCGTCGGCGTGAGGGTCAGCGTCGCCCAGCCGCTCGCGTCGGTCGGCTGCTCCGGGGCGTTGTACGTCCAGCCGTACGGAAGGCCGAGGGCGTAGACGAGCGCGCCCTGCACCGACAGCCCCTTGGCGTCAGACACGTGGAAGCGCGCGGTGATCGGCGTGCTCCGCGACACGACCGGGTTGGGCGAGAAGCTGACGCGGTCGATGACGAGCTGATCCGGGAGCGAGACGTTCGCGATCGCGATCGTCGTCGCAGGCGGCGTCGGCGTCCCGACAACGCCGGTGGGCTTGCTGTAGACGTAGCCCGTTCCGTGCGAGTTGTACGCGGTGACCTCGATCTTCATCGTGTGGCCGGCGTCGGCGACGCCGAGCGTGTAGCTCGTCGCACCGGCGTTGTGCGCGATGAACGTGATGCAGCCGTTGCCGTTCTGGTCGCAACGCTGCCAGGTGTAGTCGAACCGGATCGGCCGCGTGCCCGACCAGCCTCCACGGTCGACGTTCAGCGTCGAGCCCTGCCGCAGCGCGCCGGAAAGCGACGGCAGGCGCGTGTTCGTCGGAGCTTGGCCGCTCGACGCGACGACGCCCGTCGCCTGCGACGTCGCCGAGCCGCTGCCGTCCGCATTGCTCGCGGTCACGGCGACACGCACGCGGTGCCCCACGTCTGCCGACGCGACGGTGTACTGCTTCGAGGTTGCGCCGGCGATGGCCACGCAGCTCCCGCCCTGGGTGTCGCAGCGCTGCCACACGTACGCGAACGACGTCGGCGAGCTAGTCCACGCGCCGTTGTGCGCCGTCAGGATCTGCCCGTCCTTCGCAGTCCCGGAGATCGACGGCAGGTTCGTGTTCGAGGGTGGCGACCCCGCGGCTGAGGCAGAGCCGGCGATCCCACCCGCGAGGAGGACTGAAAGTACGAGAAGTCGTCTCATGCACGGCGTCTTCCCGCCCGCTCGTGGGAAATATCTCGGTCGACAAAAAGGCTTACAGAGGTCTTACCGGAGGGACACGAGCGTCTTCGGCGTCGCGTACCAGCGCAGGACGTTGTCGTCGATCCGGACGACGCCGCCCTTCTTCAGATCCATCTTCACGGCATCGAGATCCCCGGTGAGGAGGATCGAGACGAGCCTCGACAGGTACGGCTCGTGGCCGACGACCGCGATGGACGACGCCTCCGGGCGGGCGCCGATCGCGTCCAGCCCGTCGGCCGGCGCGCGCGAGGCGCCGAGCAGGTCGCTGCGCTCCGGCGCGGGCCAGCCCGCAACCTCGTGCAGGATCTCAGCCGTACGCCAGGCGCGCACGTACGGGCTCGAGAGCATCACGTCGACGTCGGAAACGAGCGTGCGCAGCCCGCGCGCAGCGTCGCGGAAACGCTTCTCGCCGTCCGCGGTGAGCGGCCGCTCAGCGTCGTCGGGCCAGCGGTCCGCGTCGCGCTCCTCCGCGATCGCGTGCCGGACGACGTAGATCGCGGTCACTAGCTGAGCACGCGCGCGAGCAGCTCGTGCGCGTGCAGCATCCACATGTGGCCGCCGGAGAGCGTGAGCTCCCGGTAGTCGGCGCCGAGCGCACCCGCGAGCGTCTGCGCGTGGCCGCGAGTGACGAGCGTGTCGCTCGAGCAGCTGACGACGAGAACGGGGATACCTGCCGCGCGCACGCGCGCGCATTCGCGGCGCAGGTCGAGCGCGCGCACTTCCTCGGCGAGCGCAAACGCAGCGCGCGGCGCACGTGCGACCGCGGCGAGCGCGCGGGCTGCAGCCTCGCGCGGATAGATCCCGCGTCCGACCTGGCGGACGAAATCGGCGAGGCTCGCCGAGATCGGCTTCTGCAGCGGCATGCCTGCGGGGCCGACGAGCACGAGGCGCTCAACGAGGTCTCGCGACTCCGCCGCGGCGAGGATCGCGAGCGCGGCGCCCCATCGAGTGCCCGCCGAGCGGCGAGCGGCCTGCATTGGTCAGTTCGATGCCGAGCCAGCGGCGGTACGCCTCGAGCCTGCCGCCCGATGCTGCGAAGCTCGGCAGCTCCAGCGCTCTCCACGCGTCCGGCAGCCCCGGTTCGTCCAGCGCGGCCGGCGCGCCCCGGCCCGGGGCGGGACAGTGCCGACGGTTGCATCGGCGCATCCTAGTGCTGACGCGACCTTGCACCACCATCGTCACCAGATCGAAAGATGATACGCGGCGAGCGCCGTCGCCGACTCGAGACCGAGCACGCGGCGGTACACATCCGCGACCTCCGCGATCGCTGCGTCCCACGTGCGTGCGCGGGCGGCGGCGAGGCCTGCTGCACCCATCTGCGTGCGGCGAGACTGGCTGTCGGCGAGCTCGAGCCATGCGGCTGCGAGCGGGCCCGGGTCCTCCGGCGGAACGAGCAGGCCCGTGCTTCCGTCCGCGACGAGCTCGAGCGCACCGCCTGCAGCAGCGGCGACGACGGGCAGCCCGGAGGCACCCGCTTCGAGCAGCACCTGGCCGAACGTGTCGGTCGTGCTCGGGAAGCAGAACATGTCGGCGCTCGCGTAGTACGCAGCGAGCTCCCGGCCGCGCGCCTCTCCGACGAAGACGGTGCCGGCGCGGTCCGTTCGAGCTCCCGCCGCGCCGGCCCGTCGCCGACGACGATGAGCCGCGCGTTCGGCCGTATGCGCGACACGCGTGCGAATGCGTCGAGCAGGACGCCGATGCGCTTCTCCTGCGACAGACGGCCGACCGACAGGATGAGCTGGTCGCCGCCGCCGAGCAGTCGCTCGCGCAACTCCTCGTCTCGTCGCTCAGGCGTGAAGAGATCCGTGTCGACACCGCGTCCCCACACGCCGACGTCGGACAAGCCGCGTGCGGTGAGCGCGTCGGCGACGTTGCGCGTCGGAGCGAGGACGGTCGCGCACCGGCCGTAGAACCAGTCGACGTAGACGTCCATCGCCTCGGCGACGAGCAAGTCGCGCGTCAGATGCAGCGCATACGGGCCGAGCTCGGTGTGGTACGAGCCGATCACCGGTACGCCGAGCAGGCGGCCGACGACGAGCCCGCAGAAGCCGACGGGGCCGGGCGTCGCGACGTGGATGACGTCGGGACGCTGCTCCTCGATACACTCGAGGACGTCGGTCGGCAACGGGAAGCGCAGGTCGAGCGATTCGTAGCTCGGCAGCGGCAGCGACCAGTCGGGCGGGAGCGCGATCGTGCCGGGCGCGGCTTCCTCGTGCGACGCGACGACGACGGTGCCGGAGTAACTTCCCTCGGCGGCAGCAGCGGCGAGGCGCCGCATCGTGCCGGCAACGCCGTTCACCTCGGAGAACGTGTCGGTGAAGAGCAGCGCGCGCGGCGTGCGTCGGATCGTGGCGCGCGATCCGAAGAACGCATGCTCGATCTCGCCGAGAACGCTGCGCGACTCGGCGTGGTGGCGCGCGGTGGCGAGATACGGAATCTGCAGGCCGGCGGCGAACGCGAGCGCGCCGAGGCGCCTGCCGGCGCCGGGGAGCTCTGCGAGCGAGACGCCGCCCGAGCGGGCGCGCTCTCCGAGAAGCCGCACGAAACGCGAGGCCTGGTCGGCGATCTCGCGGTGGCGCTCGTCGGCGTCGGCCGCGTCATCGTCGAAGAGCTGCACGACTTGCGCGCCGATCGTGTCCGGCAACTCGGCTCCGGAGATGCGGTACGCGTTGACGAAGAGCGCTGCAACCGCGTGCGCGAGCTTCGCGGTCGAGCCGTGCGCGCCGTTCAACGAGCACTCGGCGCGTCCCACGGCGGCGAGGAAGTCCTCGACCGTCGCGCCGGGGGCATCCGTCCACGTCGTCGCGATGTCGAGCGCGCCGTGGTCGTCGGAGCCGCCGGTCAGCGCGATCCGGCCCGCATAGGCCGGCTCGATGCCGTGCTTGTCCGCGAGCGAGGCGAGGAAGCCGGGCTTGACCGCAGCGGCGAGCCGGCATGCGAGCTCGTTCGACTCGCGCGAGCGAGCGCCGTTGCGTCCCTCCCAGGTTCCGAAGAGCAGCATCATCCGCTCGACGTGGCTCGCCGTGATCGGCGGCCCCATGCGGTAGAGCGGATGCGCGAGCGCGTGTGCGAGACCGCGCTCGCGGAGGAATGAGACGAGCTCGTACACCGACGGACGGAACGGCTGCAGGTCGCGGTGATCCTCCTCGGTGAGGTTCCACACGAGAACGTGGAGCGGTACCTCATCCTCGGGAAAACGTGTCGTCACCTCGACGGAGAGGAACGTGCCGGGCTCGTGCGCGATGCGCAACGCACCCTCGACCGTGTTGTGGTCGCTGATCGTGACGTGCGTCATGCCGCGCTGCCGGCAGACGCGATACACGCGCTCGGGTTGCGTGTACGACTCGCCGAGACGTGCGCGGCGGAGTGCGTAGTTCCCGCTGTCCGTCGAGTAGATCGAGTGGACGTGCAGGTCGCAACGGCTCACTGCCCTCACATGTAAACCGCTGCCCGGACGACTCCTGCCCGTTTCGGGTGAGTGATACCACCCTGCAACCGCGCAGTTACTGCATCGTTGCGCTCAGCCGCCTTGAGGGCCTCTACGTGAGCACGTTACCGGGCAGAAACGCTAAGTCTCTGCAGCAGCCGTGTTGTCACTGGGGTAAACCCTAGACGGCTCTCTCCACGCACCGTCGAGGCAATCGACGCGATCGCCAGGGGTCGTCCGGTCCCGCCCTCCAGGGTCAGCGTCACTCTGGTCCCCTTGAGTGTGAATCCCAGCCGGTCGTGCGCGTACGTCAGGCCGCGGCGCTGCTGGGCGAGCGTCTGAACGCGGCGCGCGAGCACACGCGGGCAGCCGGCCAGCTCCATCAGCACGAGCGGCGATGTCGCCTGCGTCTCGGGCGAGCCGCCGGTCGCGGACAGCGTGTGAGGAGGGGCGGCGAGCAGGACGTAACCGTCGTCGAGACGCAGAATCGCACCGCGCCGGCGGCGGCCGGCCGCCACGACCCAATCCTGGAGGCAGCGCCCGTGCACGACGCGGCCGCCGTCGAGTGTGATGGTGCTGTCGACGAGGCGGTAGCGCTCGAGCCAGACCCCCGCCCGCACTGCTGCGATCGTTGCGGGCGACGGCGAGCGCAGCGCCGTCCGCTGGACGAGGAAGCCGGTTCCCACGACGACCGCGACCACGGAGGCGGCCGTCCCCAAGGTCACCCAACCGGGGCCGAGTAGGCGCCGCATCAGCGTTCTACCCTCGACCGGTGAGGGCGTTCGCTGCTGCGGCAGTGGCCGCATGGCTGCTCGCGGTCGTTGCACCGGCGCATGCGGCGACACACCTCGCCCTCACGGGAACCGCAATGGCAGCACGACAATCGCCGCGGCCAGCAACGGCACCGACAGCCCGAGGATCAAACGGTGTACACGAGGGTCCCGTCCAAGCGCGGCCAGGCCCCAGAACGCCGCCGGCGCGAGGAGGCCGAAGCGATCGATCGAGTCGAACGAGCCGCTGAACAGCGGAAGCACGACGACCGCGAGGCCGGACAGGAGCCACGGCCAGCCGACGCCGGCGCGCGCCGCAGCCGCAAGGAGACCGAGGTACAGCACGACCGCGATGACGTCGCGTGTCACCCACGCGTCGTGTGCGAAGGCCCGCCCGATGCCGTCGACAGCGTGCACGACGCCCAGCGGCGAGAACGCGCGACCCCACGCGCGCTGCGCCTGTGACCACGCCATCGGGTCACCGAGGATGCTCCAGAGATAGACCGAGAAAGAGCCGATCGCCGCCAACGGCGCGAGCACCGCGCCGAGGGCGAGACCGCGCGCTCGCGGCGAGAGCGTGTGCCGCTGCTCCCAGGCGAGCACGGCGAGGGGCAGAGCCACGAACAGCCCCTCAGGACGGGCGAGCGCGGCAATCGCAGCGCAGGCCGCGGCCCACGCCCACCGGCGTCGCAGCGCCGCGAGCGCCGCCAGCGCGATGAGCCCGAGGACGATGCTCTCCGGATAGACCATCGAAAACGCGTAGCCGAACGGGAAGACCGCGATGTACGCGACCGCGCGCCGTGCCATCGCCTCTCCGAAGAGTGTCTGTGTGAGTGCGTGGAACGCGAACAGCGCTCCGAGAAAGCCGACGTTCGCCAGCACGAGTCCGGCCGTCCCGTAGCCGAGACCGACGGCGTGACCCGCGCGCATCAACATGGGGAAGACCGGGAAGAACGCGGGATCGCTCTGCCGTCCCGGCACGAGCAGGTACCCGTGCTCGCGACCATGCGGTACCAGCGCGTATCCCACGACTCGAGCGGACTGAGAGCGTGCGCGTGCGACACGAGCCGTGTCCATCCGGTGGGGCCAAAGTGGTGAACGACCACCGCGGTGACAGCGATGACCGCCGCCCTGCCAGCCACCAGCCCGCGATCCAGCCGACCACGCGTAGACGGCGCGCCAATTCTGTGGCGCGCCGTACGTCCAGCGGGACCGACCCGGCATGCTCGAGCGTTGCCACTCCAGGCAGTCGTAGACGGAAGCGGCTCGAACGAAACGTTTTCTTACGAAGCTTTTACGTTTCTTATGTGTGACCCGGTGGCGGGGCGGTATGGATTGGCTTGTGCGCCGGACGACAATCGCCCTGACGCTGCTTGCGCTTGCTCTCGCCTCGCCGGCGGCCAGTTCCGCTCTGCGCGCGTCGTCGAAGACGTATCTCTCCCTGGCACAGCAAGGCGTGGCCGACGTGCGCGCCCATTGGTGGAACGCGTCGGAGGGTTGGTACAACGACACGTACAACGCGCAGCCGCCGTCGATGCCGCTCGCGCGGCTCTGGAGCGCGTATCCGCTGTTCGAGACCCTTGTCGGCATCGAGATCGCACAACCGAACTCCGCGAACAAGTCAGCGTTGCTGTCGTTCGCCGATCAGGCGGCGAAGCTCTACTGGAACCCGAACGTGAAGCCGTACGGCGGTTACGGCTACTACCCCGGGATGACGAGCGCGCAGGCGAACGTCTACTACGACGACTCCGGCTGGTGGGGGCTGTCGTTCATCGACGCGTATCAGGCGTCGCACAACCCGGCATACCTCGTGGACGCGCGACGCGCGATGCGCTTCATCGTCGGTTCGGGCTGGGACTCCAAACTCGGCGGGGGGACGTGGTGGGACACCTTCCACCATCACAAGACGATCGAGCCGCTTGCCGCCGCGGTGATGATCGGCACGCGCCTGTACACGCTCGACAACGACAAGTGGGCGCTCGGCTGGGCGCAGAAGATGCTCGCGTGGGCGAACACGCACTCGTTCAACAGCCAGCGCGGCCTCTATCAGCGCAGCGCAACCGACGACACCGTCCTCGACTACGCCCAGGGCCTGTTGGCGACCGCGAACTGGGAGCTGTGCAAGGCGCTGCACAAGCCGGCGATGTGCACGAAGGCACAGCAGGTCGCGAGCGCGTCACTCACCGCGTTCGGACAGAACCTCGACTGGGCGCCGATGTACGACGTCGTCTATCTGCAGTGGATGCTCGAGTACTACAAGGAGACCGGCGACGCGCGCTTCTACACGCTCGCCGTTCATAACGCGGCGCGCGCGCAGTCGCAGGCGCTGAACGAGAGCGGGTACTACCTGAACAACTGGGACGGCATGCCCCTCGCCGACGGGCTCGGCGAGGAGGCGTCCAACCTCGAGCTCTTCGCCTGGCTCGCGGCGGCAGGGCCGCCGTCTTAAGCAGAAAGTGCTGCGCACTTTCTGCTTGTCGAGGTTCCCGCTTCGCGGGAGCGCTCGCGGGCAAAGCCCGCGAGCTCTTACAGGTCTTGACGGCGGTTTCGTTCTGCGCGCGTGGTGGCGGCTAGCGCCGTCACCGCGCGCTGGTCCGGCCGCAGCTAACGCGTTGCGTTAGCTGCGGCCTTTGACGTTGGCTTCGTGCGCGACGCCTAAGACGTCGGCCCGTTACCCCGCGCTGGGCTTGATGTTCTGATTCATCCGGAAGAGATTGGTCGGGTCGTACCGGTCCTTCAGTGCCCGGAGACGCTCGACCTTCTTCGCGCCGAAGCTCTCCTTCAGCGCATCGTCGGTGACCTCCGTTGCGAAGTTCATCGAGATGCCCTCCGAGATGTGCGGCGCGAGCGCCTTGGAGACGCCCTTCACCCACGCGATGTTCTCGGCCGTCGCGGCCGGGTCCTCCCACATGCCGTTCAGGTGGAAGTTGAACGGCGAGTTGCGGCCGCTGATCGCAGTGTCGTTCTCGCCGACGCGGCCGATGGCGCCGCCGCCGTTGAGCATGATCACCGCGGTGAACGGCGAGGGCCGCGACGCGCCCGCCTCGAGGAACGTGTCGATCACGCTGTCGTCGAGGTCGTCGAGGTTGTGTGCGCGCCAGTAGTTCTGGCGGCCGTACGGGTTCGCCGGGTCGATGAGCCCCTGCACCATCGAGTACGGCATCGGCTGCCAGAGGTCGAACGACCGGCCCGAGTGCGCGCAGCGGTGCGATGACCTTCTCCGCTGCATCGTGTGCACCGGCGATCATCCCGAGGACTGCCACGACGGGCTTGCCGCGCCACTCCTCCGGGACGAAGTCGAACGGCGGCGCGGTGACCGTCGCGACCGCCCAGCCGATGTCGTCGCTCTCGTGGCTCAGGTCGCGCCACAGTCGAACGACGTCTGCGCCCTTGGCCGGATCGAACGCGGCGAGTCCGCCGTACACGATCGGCGGGAGCGCGCCGAGCTTGAACTCCATCTCCGTGACGACGCCGAAGTTGCCGCCGCCGCCCTTGAGGCCCCAGAGCAGCTCCTGGTTCTCGTCCTCGGAGGCGGTGACGAGCTGGCCGTCGGCGGTGACGACGTCCGCGCGGACGATGTTGTCCGCCGCGAAGCCGTACTTCCGCTCGAGCCAGCCGCTGCCGGTGCCCGTCGTGAAGCCGACGACCCCCGTCGTCGTCACGCGGCCGCCGGTGACGGCGAGGCTGAATGCCTGCGTCTCGCGGTCGAGCTCGCCCCAGTTCACGCCGCCCTGGGCGCGAACGGTCTTCCCGTTCGGGTCGACGCGGATGCCCTTCATGGCGCGCAGGTCGAGCACGATCCCGTCGTCGACCGACGAGAACCCGGCGACGGAGTGGCCGCCGTTGCGGATCGCGAACGGGAGCCCGCTCGTCCGTGCGAGCCCGATGCCGCGGATGACGTCCGCAGCGCCGGCGGGGCGCAGGATGACCCGCGGGCGCCGGTCGAACATGCCGTTGAACACGCCCCGCAATTCGTCGTACCGGGGGTCCGACGGCTCGACGATCTCGCCGCGGAACTCCGTGCGGAGCTGCTCCAGGGCCTCGGCCTCCAGGGCCGGTGCCGCCATCGTCGTTGCCATACGCCTACCTCCTCGTTGCTGTCGTTGCGAGCCTAATCCTCTCGTTCTCAGATGCAAGACGGCGCAGAGGGCCGGTTGCTTCCATCGGGGATCCGGCCGGCCGTTTCCGGCGTATCCCAGGCATGAAACTCCATCGCCTCATCCCACTGCTCGTGCTGGCCCTCGTCGTTCTCGCCGTCCTCAGCGCATGCGGCGGCAAGGGCGGCGGCGGCTACTGACCGAGTTCTGAACGGTTTCTGAAATCCCCGGCGGCCGGCGGCCGTTGGGCGACAATCAGTCGATGGCCACCGTTCTCGTCGTCGACGACGAGCCGATCGTCCGCGACGTCGTCGTCCGCTACCTCAAGCGGGACGGCTTCGACACGCTCGTCGCCGCCGACGGCGACACCGCGCGCAGGCTGATCGAGGAGACGCCGCCGGCGCTCGTCGTGCTCGACGTCATGCTCCCCGGCACCGACGGGCTCGCGTTGTGCAGGTGGATCCGGTCGCGCGGCGACCTGCCGGTGATCATGCTCACGGCGCGCGGCGAGGAGGCCGACCGGATCGTCGGCCTCGAGCTCGGCGCGGACGACTACGTGACGAAGCCGTTCTCGCCGCGGGAGCTCGCCGTCCGCGTGCAGACGGTGCTGCGCCGCGCGAAGCCGGTGTCGAGCGACGCCGAGCGCCTCGAGCTCGACGGGCTCGTCATCGACCCGCGCACGCGCGAGGTCGAGCGCGACGGCAAGCCGCTGCGGTTGACGGCGAAGGAGTTCGATCTCCTGTTCTTCCTCGCGTCCAACCCGCGCCAGGTGTTCTCGCGCGACCAGCTCATGGGCCGCGTGTGGGGATACGAATCCGCGGTCGACACGGGAACGGTCACGGTGCACATGCGCCGGCTGCGCTCGAAGATCGAGCGCGACCCGTCGAGCCCCGAGCACCTCGAGACCGTGTGGGGCGTCGGCTACAGGTTCGTGCCGTGATCGGCTTCGCGTTCGCCGTCGCCGCGTTCACGCTCGGCGTCGGGCTCGTCGCGACGCTCGGCCTCACGCTCCTCCCGACGGCGCGACTCCAGCTGATCGCGTTCGCGCTCCTCGCCGTGCTGCTCCCGATCTGGGTCGTCTTCTTCTCGGGCTGGGCGATGTTCCACATGGGCGACGACGTGAAGATCCTCGCGGTCGCGAGCGCGGCAGCGTCGGCCGCAGTCGGCGCGGCGCTCTTCATCGGCACGTCGCTCGCGCGGCGCATCGAGCGGCTGCGCGTCGCGTCGGCCCGCCTCGCCGCAGGCGACCTGAGCGCACGCGCGCCCGAGACCGGCCCGCGCGAGTTTGCGGAGCTCGGCCGCTCGTTCAACGAGATGGCGGCGAGCATCGAGAGCCTCTTCGACGCGCGGCGCGAGCTCGTCGCGGCGGCGAGCCACGACCTGCGTACGCCGATCGCGTCGATCACCGCGATGCTCGAGGCGATCGAGGACGGCCTCGCGGACGCGTCGGAGTACCTCGCGCCGCTGCAGGACCAGGCGCGACGGCTCGGTGGGCTCGTCGAGGATCTCTTCGAGCTCGCGCGCATCGACGCGGGCTCGCTCGCGCACGAGCTGCACGAGATCTCGCTCGCGCCGCTCGTCGAAGCGTGCGTGCGCGGCTTCGAGGCGGAGGCGAGGGCGCGCAACGTCCACCTGGAGCAGCGACTCGGTCCGGCACCGCTCGCCCGGTGCGCGCCCGAGCAGGTCGAGCGCGTCGTCCTCAACCTGTTGACGAACGCGCTGCGGCACACGCCGTCGGACGGGACCGTCGCGGTCGTGCTCGCACATGCCGAGGACGAGGTGCGCGTCTCGGTCGAGGACACCGGCGAGGGGATCACGCCGGAGACGGCGCGGCGCATGTTCGACCGCTTCTGGCGCGGAGACTCCGCGCGCAGCGCGGACGGAAGCGGCGCCGGCCTCGGACTCGCGATCGCGCGCGGGCTCGTCGAGGCGCAGGGCGGACGCATCTGGGCCGAGCCGCGCGAGAGCGGCGGCGCCCGCGTGTCGTTCACGCTTCCCGCGGTTAGCTGAAGAGCGCGGAGATCTCGGCGTGCTGGGCCGCGTCGAGCGGCGCGGCGGCAAGCGCAGGCGCGAGATGGTCGGGCCGCCGCGGCCCGACGACGATCGCGGTCACGCGCGGGTCGCTCAGGAGCCAGCTCAGCGCGAGCGTCGCCGGGTCGCCCATCTCCTCCAGCTGCTCGAGGCGGTCGAAGACCTCGTCGGTGCGCAGGTGCTCGTACGGCTCCGGGCGCATCGTCATGCGCGAGCCTTCGGGCACATCGGCGCCGCGGCGGTACTTCCCCGTGAGCCAGCCGCCGGTGAGCGGGCTGAACGGCTCGAAGCCGAGGCCGTGCTCCGCGCACAGCGGAAGCACGTCGGCCTCCACCTCGCGGTCGAGCAGCGAGTACGAGTTCTGCACCCAGGCGAACGAGCCCGCCTCGAGCGCCTCGGACAGCTGCGTCGGCGTCGACGTTGGAGAGGCCGTACGCGCCGATCTTCCCCGCGGCGACGAGCTCGTCGAGCGCGCCCGCCGTCTCGGCGATCGGCACGTCGTCGTCCCACGCGTGCGTGATGAAGAGATCGACGCGGTCGACGCCGAGCCGCGCGAGGCTGCTCTCGACCTGTCGCTTGACCCGCGCGGGCGCGAGCCCGTGGTCGGCTCCCTCGGACATCGGCGCGAACGTCTTCGTGGAGAGGACGAGCCCTTCGGGACGCCGCGACCGGATCCACTCGCCGATGTACGACTCGCTGCGGCCGCCGCCGTAGGCGTCCGCCGTGTCGAACGTCGTGATGCCGGCGCTCCACGCGGCGTCCATGACGTCGAAGGCCTCCTCCATCGTCTCGCCCTTGCCGAAGAACGCCTGCGCCGACCCCACTCCGCCGAAGTTCCCGCAGCCGAGGACGATGCGCGATACGGCCGTGCCGCCCAGGTAGGCTCGCTCCATGAGTGCGACCGTACTCGACGTGGACGCCGTCCGCAGCCGCTTCTCGTCGCTGCGCGGAGGCTTCGCGTTCCTCGACGCGCCCGGCGGGTCGCAGGTGCCGGACGAGGTCGGCCGCGCGATCGCCGATGCGCTCCGCGACGCAAGCGGGAACCTCGGCGCGCCGTACGAAACGGGTCGCCGCGTCGAGGCGATCGTCGACCGCGCGCGCGCCGACGCCGGCCGCTTCCTCAACTGCTCGCCCGACGACATCGTCTTCGGCACGAACATGACCGTCGTCGACTTCACGCTCTCGCGCACGGCGTCGCGCGACTGGAAGGAAGGCGACCGCATCCTCGTGTCGCGCCTCGACCACGACGGCGGCGTCGCACCGTGGATCGAGCTCGCCGCCGACCGCGGCTTCGAGATCGACTGGATCGACGTCACCGACGACCTGCGGCTCGACTACGACGACCTCGAGCGCAAGCTCGACGAGCGCGTGCGCGTCGTCGCGACGGTGGCCTCGTCGAACGCACTCGGGACGATCGTCGACATGAAGCGCGTGAGTGATCTCGCGCATTCGGTCGGAGCGCTGTCGTGGTTCGACGCCGTGCAGTACGCGGCGCACGAGCCGGTCGACGTGCAGGCGCTCGACTGCGACGTCTTCATCGCGTCCGCGTACAAGTTCTGCGGCCCGCATCTCGGCGTCGCGTACGGACGGCATGAGCTGCTCGAGTCGTGGCGGCCGTACAAGGCGCGGCCGGCATCCAACACGCCGGTCGGCCGGCGCTTCGAGCCCGGCACGGCGCCGTACGAGCTCTTCGCCGGATTCAGCGCGACCATCGCGTACCTCGAGTCGATCGGCGGCATGGAAGTTCTCCGCGCGTACGAGCACGAGCTCGGTCGGCGCTTCCTCGACGGACTGCCGGAGTCGGCGATCGTGTACGGCGAGCAGACGATGGACGGCCGACTGCCGACGTTCCTCCTCAACCTCGAGGGCGTGCCCGCGACGCAGATCGCGAACACGATGGGAGAGCGCGGTTACGGCGTGTGGGCGCACGACAGCTGGTACTCGCTCGGTCTGCGCGAGAAGCTGCCGTACCCGGAAGAGGCGTTGCGCGTCGGGCTCATCCACTACAACACCGCCGACGAGGTCGACGGCTTTTTGAGCGAGTTGGCAAGCCTCAGTCAGGTGTCAGACACCGATTCCGGTGTCTGACACCGAGCTACGGAGTTTCGTTCAGTAGGACTCGCGCGAGGACGGCGGCGTCGACGTTGCCGCCGGAGACGATGCAGACGCAGCGATCGTCCCGCTTCCGGGCGACGGCGAGCGCGAGCGCTCCCGCCCCTTCCGCAACGACGTGCGCGCGCGATGCGAGGACGCGCATCGCGTCTGCGACGTCGTCGAGCGGCACGGCGACAGCTTCGTCCACGAGCTCGCGTGCGCGATCCCACATCGTCGGCAGCAGCGCGCGGCCACCGGCGCCGTCGACGAACGACGGCTGGAACTCGATCTCCGTCGGCCCGCCCGCGCGCAGCGCCGCGGCAAGCGGTGCGGCCGTCTCCGGCTCTGCAGTGACGATGCGAACGCCCGGCCGAAGCGCCTTTGACCGCGCTCGCGATGCCGGTGGTGAGCCCGCCGCCGCCCCACGGGATGACGACGGTGTCGAACGCGTCGAGATCCTCGACCAGCTCGAGGCCGATCGTGCCGTTGCCGGCCATCACCATCTCGTCCTCGACGGGATGCACGAACAGGCCGTCGACGCCCTCGTAGCGGCGGTCGACCATCGCCTGCCACCAGGCCTCGTGCGAGACGGGGACGATCTCGCCGCCGAGCCGCTCGATTGCGTCGAGCTTGGCCCGCGGCGCATTCTCGGGCGCGACGATGCGCGCGCGGACGCCCGACTCGCGTGCCGCCCAGGCGACGCCCTGCCCCATGTTCCCGGCGCTGGCGGTGACGACGCCGTCGGCGAGCTCGGACGGCGCCGCCGCCCGCACCGCCGAAAGCGCGCCGCGCAGCTTGAAGGAGCCGATCGGCTGCAGGCACTCGAGCTTCAGCCACGTGCGCTCGTCGAGCCGGACGAGCGGCGTGCGCAGCACGTCGTCGCCGATGCGCTCGCGCGCGCGGCGGATCTCGTCGAGCGAGATCAGTCGATCGCTCTCCTTGGCGAGCTCGGTCAGGTCGGTGCGCACGCTGCCAGAGCTCGGGGAACATCTTGTGCTTGATCAGCCCGGCGAGCAGCTCGACCGGCGTGCCCTGCGTGCCGATGACGTCCTCGCCGATCACGCGGCCGACCATCTTCACGTGACGGAAGCGCCAGATCCCGACCTGCTCGTCCCAGTCGACGAGCAGCTCGGCGAGCTGGTAGAGGTCTTCGTGCTCGCGACCCTGCGTGTACACCTCGAGCAGCGAGAGCCCGCGCTCGCGGCGGAGCGCGTCGAACGCGCCGTACAGCGGCGGCGACACGCGCCGAATCTCGCGGAAGCCGGGCGAGTCGAAGCCCGAGCCGTGCCCGAGCACGCGGCGGATGTCCTGGTACTCCCACGGCGACATCAGCTCGAGGTGCTCGAGGAAGCCGATGACGTACCGGATGCACGCGTTCGCGCGGCGCAGTAGCCGCTGCGCGGCGGCGAGATCGCGCGCCTCGATCAGCCGCGTCGCCTCCTCCACCTCGTTCCACGCGTGCTTGAGCCACAGCTCCGACGACTGGTGCACGGTCTGGAAGAGCAGCTCGTCGCGGTGCACCCACTCTGCGTCGGTCTTCTGCAGCGAGAGCAGCTCGTCCGTACGCAGGTAGCGCTCGTAGTCGCTCTCTCCGCGCCCCGGGAGGATCGGTGCGAACTCTTCGTCGGTCACCAGATCCTCAGATCCAGGCCGGCGAGCGGGACGCCGCCGTCTTCGGTGACGAGCCACGTGTCTTGCATGTAGAGGCATTCTCGACCGTCGGCGGCGATCGCGTGCGGGTGCATGGAGAAGACCATGTTCGCGGCGAGCTCCGTGTCGACGCCCTCGCCGATCTTCGGGAACTCGATCATCGTCATCCCGATCGAGTGGCCGGTGACGTGCCCGAGGTGGTAGCCGCGATCGGTGAAGCCCTTCGAGACGGCGCGGTGGACGTCGTGCGCAGTCGCGCCGGGACGGAGCGCTCCTTTCGCGATCTCGTAGTACTCCTCGTACGCCTCGAGCATGCGCGACACCTCGGCGCTCGGCGTTCCGAGCGCGCGCGAGACCTCGACCCAGTGCCCGCCGGGCCCGGCGATCTCGAGCGAGGGGACGCAGAACTCGCCGAGGATCTCGTCGCGCGCGAGCGCGAACTCGGCGCCGACGAGAACCATGTTCATCGTCAGCCGGCCGCAGCCGGCCTCGACGAAGACCTCCTCCGCCGGCGCCATCACCTCGGCGGCGGAGCGACCCGGTGCGTACGCCCCGCGGAACGCGTGGAAGCCGTCGACGTTGATGCGCACGCTGTCGCGCACCGACTCGAGCTCCGCGTCGGACTTCACCGCGCGCGCGTGGTCGAACTCGAGATCCCAGTTGACGAGCTCGGCGGCGCCGCTCGAGCGCGGCGTAGTCGCGGACGGTCATGACGTAGTCGAGGCCGTACACGCCGACGCGCTTCCCGCGCAGCCGGTCGGCGAGAAACTCGCCCGGGCGGTCGACGAACTGCTGGTCGGCGATGACGGAGTCGCCGTGCAGGCCGACGTAGCGCGCCTCACTCGGGAACACGATGGTCGGCTCGCCCTCGACGGGGATGACGACGTATGCGTAGCGATGGACGATCGTGAAGCCGGACACGTACGTGACCGCGCCCTCGAAGCCCGTGTACTCGGAGCCGCAGACGAGCGCAGCGTCGAGGCCGTCGCGCTCGAGCGCAGCGCGGATGTTCGCGTGCCGCCGTGTTATGTCGTCCACGAGCCCTCCACTCCCTTCACGAGTGCCCAGATCGCCTGGTTCAGCGGCGTCGGCACCCCGTGCTCGCGCCCGAACCGCACGATACCGCCGTTGAGGTAGTCGATCTCCGTCGTGCGTCGCGCCTCGACGTCCTGCAGCATCGATGCCTTGTGGTCGTAGGCGACTTCCGGCTTCGCCGCGTGGTCGATGAGCGCCTCCGGGATCGGAGTCGAGCTCGATGCCCTGCGCGGCGGCGACCGCCTTGCCCTCGTCGACGAGCCCCGAGACGAGTGCGCGCAGATCGGGCCGCTCGCACACGCGCCCGTGCGTGAGACCGGTGAGCGCGCCGATCGGGTTCGTGGATGCGTTGAAGATGACCTTGCGCCACTGCGGCCCGCGCGCGTCCTGCACGGCCGCGGTCGGCATCCCGCCCCGCGTGCACGCGTCGGCGAGGCGCTCGACCTCGGCGAACGGCGCCGGCTGCGGCTCGAACGGCCCCATCGTCGTGTCGCCCTTCACGTCCCACTGCACGTGGCCGGGCGCGACGATCTTCCCCGCGGGGAACGTCGTCCCGCGAATCACCTTCCCGACATGTTCGGCGAGCGCCTCCTCGTTCCCGAGCCCGTTCTGCACGGTGGCGACGCAGCCGTCCGCGAAGGCATGCGCGGTGGCGGCGATCGCGGAGCTCGTGTGCATCGCCTTCGTCGCGACGATGCCGAAGTCGCACGGCGGCAGCTCGGCTGCGTCCGCGGTCGCGCGCAGGCGGCCGACGACGTCGCCGGCGCCGGAGAGACGCAGGCCGTTCGCGTTGATCGCGTCGACGTGCTCGCGCGACAGGTCGTACGCCCAGACCTCGACGTCGGGCACGCGGGCAAGGTTCGCGGCGAAGAGCGAGCCGACCGCGCCACATCCGATGATCGCCACCTTCACGAGTACGACGCCTCCTTTGCTTTGACGAGCCGGTACAGGGCGGTGTGCAGCGGAACGTCGACGCCGACGCGCTCCGCTTCGCGCACGAGCGAGCCCGTGATGAGCTCGATCTCCGTCTTGCGGTGCGCCTTCACGTCCTCGAGCATCGACGGGTAGTGCGCGTGCCCTCGCTGCGTCGCGTGAACGTTCATCTCCCAGGGGTCCTCGCGTAGCTCGACGCCCGCGGCGGCCGCGACCGCCTTGCCCTCGTCGACGAGACCGTGGACGAGGTCGCCGAGCATGCCTTCCGCGAAGTGGAAGTCGTGCGGCAGGCCGGTGAGCGCGGCGACCGCGTTGACGGTTGCGTTGAAGATGAGCTTCGACCACTGTGCCGGTCGAAGGTCGTCGAACGCCTCGGCCTTCAGGCCGGCCGAGCGGATGAGCTCGGCGACCTGCTCCGCGTCGGCGGCGGTCGTGCCGCGATACGGGCCGATCCAGGTCGCGGTATCGAGGACGTATTCCACGTGCGTGTCGTCGTGGCGCGTGCCGCTCATGAACGTGACCGACGAGAGGATCGGCCAGTCGCCGTGCGCGGCCACGATCTCCTCGGCGCCGAGCCCGTTCTGCGCGGTCATGACGGTTGCGCCGCTGAAGTGGCCGGCGAGCGACGCGGCCAGCGGCTCGAGGTCGCCGCCCTTGCACGCGACGACGACGAGGTCGGCGTCGCCGAGCTCCGCCGGATCGGTGGAGGCGTGCAGGCGCGCCGTGAAGTCGGCGCGCCCGGAGACGCGGAGCCCGTGCTCGTTGAGGGCGCGCGCGTGGTCGTCGCGTCGCGTCAGCACGCCGACATCGGCGACCTGGGCGAGATGCGCCGCGAAGAGGCTCCCGATCGTTCCCGCGCCCGCGACGACGACCCTCATCGGCGCAGCCACGCGAGCGAGAACTCGCGCCCCCCGGTGAGGCCGCTCGGCCGGAGGATGAGCACGAGCGCCATGAGCACACCCTCGACGATCACGCGCGTGCCCGACGGCAGGCTGAGGTTCGTGACGCTGAAGAGGCTGACGCCGTTCTCCGCCGACGCGAGGAACGAGTCGAGCGCGCTGATCGCGAGCGCGCCGACGACCGCGCCCCACAGGCTCGACGAGCCGCCGATGACGAGCATGGCGAGCGTCACGAACGTGAGGTCGAGATAGACGTCGCGGTAGCTGAGCGGGAGCAGGTGCACTTCGAGCGCGCCCGCGAAGCCGGCGATCGCGCCGGAGAGGACGAACGCTCCGAGCCGCTGCCGGTAGATGGAGATGCCGGTCGCCGATGCGGCGGCCGGATCCTCGCGCACGGCGCGCAGCATGCGTCCGAACCGGCTGCGCTGATACGCGAATGCGACCGCGATCGCGATGAGCGCGCCGATCGCCGCCTGCCAGATGCCGGTCGTCTCCGGCACCGCGGAGAACGTGTTCTGGCCCGGCCCGATCTTCTCGTAGTACTCGAGGATGTTCGCCGTGATCTCGAGGACGGCGAACGTCGCGATACCGGCTGCGAGACCGGAGAGCCGCATGAGCGGGAGACCGGCGACGAGCGCGAAGACGCCGCCTGCGAGCGCCGCGAGCAGGAGCGACGGGACGTTGCCGACGGTCGTGTGCTTGAGGAAGCCGGCGAGGTTCGACATCGCCGCCGGCTTCTCCGCGACGGGAACGGTGAGCACGCCTGCCGTCCACGCGCCGAGCGCGACGAAGGAGATGTGTCCGAACGACAGCACCCCCGTGTTGCCGATGAAGACGTACAGGCCGACGACGATGACGACGCTGACGAGCGCGTCGATGAAGTACACCTGCGTCGCAGTCGACGCCGCCTCCCCGAGGAGCGCAGCGGCGAGCACGAGCACGACCGGCGCGGCCAGTTGCAGCGCGACGCGTCTCACAGCCGTTCCGCCGATCCACCGTGGCGCGTGAAGAGCCCGTTCGGCCGCACGAGCAGGATCAGGATGACCGCGGCGAAGAGGAACGACGGCAGGTACTGGCTCTGGTTCGTGGGGAGCGCGCCGCCGAGGAATCCGCTGGCGAACCCGATGGTGAACCCGCCGAGCGTCGCCGGGACCGGGCGGTTGAGCCCGCCGAGGACGACGCCGGCGAGCACGACGATCGTGTCGTTGAGCGCGAAGCTCGGCGTGACGAGCGGGAACTGCACCGTGAGCAGCACCGCGACGACAGCCGCGAGGAACCCGGAGATCAGGACGGCGCTCGCAATCACGCGGTTCGCGCGGACGCCGAGCATCCGCGACGTCGTGAAGTCCATCGATGCCGCGCGCATGTGCAGTCCGACCGACGTCCGTTCGAGCAGCAATTGCAGCGCGACGAGGCACGCGACGGTGACGAGGACCGCGACGATCGAGATCTTGCGGATGTCGACACCGCCGATCACCCACGGGGTGTTCAGCGTCGCGACCGAGGATGCGATCTTCCCGAGCGAGCCGAACCACAGCTGCGCGATGCTCTGGAGCAGGAACGCGACGGCGAAGGTCGCGACGAGCATCACCGCCGGCGACTGGCCGCGCAACGGGCGGAAGACGAGCCGGTCCATCAACTGCGAGAGCACGAGGACGACCGCGAAGCAGAGGAGGATCCCGGCCCACACGGGCCAGTTCCACTGCGACGCGAGCGCGAGCGCGAACGCGCCCGCCATGATCAGCTGCCCGTACGCGAAGTTGACGAGGCGGAGCACGCCGAAGACGAGGCCGATCCCGACCGCCATCAGCGCGTAGATCCCGCCGAGGGACACGGCGTCCGCGATCGTCTGCCACGTGACGCTCATGCGAAGTACGCCGCCACGAGCTTGTCGGTGTCGTTCGCGTCGCCCGGCCCGAGCGTGAGCCGCATCGATCCGTTCGAGAGCACGTGGCTGCGGTCGGCGAGCGCGACCGTGCGCTGCGCGCGCTGCTCGACGAGGAGCACGGCGAGGCCGCGCTCGCGAATGGCCGCGAGCGCGTCGAACACGACGTCGACGATGCGCGGTGCGAGGCCGAGCGACGGCTCGTCGAGGAGCAGCACGTCCGGCTCGGCGACGAGCGCACGCGCGATCGCGAGCTGCTGCTGCTGTCCGCCGGAGAGCGCGCCCGCCTGCCGGCCGCGGAACTCCTTGATCATCGGAAACAGGTCGAACGCCTGATCCACGCCGCCCGGTGTGCGCCGCGCCGCGAGGCCGAGACGGAGGTTCTCCTCGACGGTCAGCTCGGCGAAGATGCGCCGCCCTTCGGGAACGAGCGCGATGCCGGCGCGTGCGACGTCCTCCGAACGGCGGCCGCGCAAAGAGCTTCCGTCGAGGCTGATGTCGCCTCCGCTCACGGGGGCCGCGCCCATGATCGCGTGCAGCGTCGACGACTTCCCGGCGCCGTTCGGGCCGATGAGCCCGACGATCTCCCCCGGCTTCACCTCGAGCGAGAGGCCGCGGACTGCGTCGACGGCGCCGTAGCGCACGCACAACTCGTGGAGGACGAGCGTCACTGCTCCTCCGCGACGGCGCTCTCGCCGAGATAGGCGGCGGCGACGTCGATGTTCGCGCGAATCTCGACCGGTGTTCCCTCGGCCAGCGTGCGTCCCTGGTCGAGCACGTGGATGCGGTCGCAGACGTCCATGATCAGCGCCATGTTGTGATCGATGAGGAGCACGCCGACGCCGTGGTCGTCGCGCACGGAGCGAACGACGGCGGCGAAGGCGGGCACCTCAGCCTCGGGCAGGCCGGCGGCCGGCTCGTCCATCAAGACGAAGCGCGGGTCGGTGGCGAGCGCGCGGGCGACGCCGAGCCTCCGCTCGTCGCCGTGCGGGAGCGATGCCGCGGGCTCGTCCGCGCGCGCGGTGAGCCCGAGCAGCTCGAGCAGCTCCGCCGCGCGGCGGGCGGCGCGCTTCGGTGCGTTGCCGACGCCGAGGGCTGCGACCTCGACGTTCTCGCGCACGCTGAGCGCGCGGAACGCGTGCGCGTGCTGGAAGGTGCGCGCGAGCCCGCGACGCCCGCGCCGGTGCGCGGGCCAGCGCGTGACGTCCCGCCCTTCGAGCTCGATCGTTCCCTGGCTCGGCCGGTCGAATCCGCTCAACACGTTCACGAGCGTCGACTTGCCGGCGCCGTTCGGGCCGATGAGCCCGACAACTTCGCCGCGGCGCAACTCGAGCGTCACGTCGCGGAGCGCCTGAACTCCCTCGAACGAACGGGAGATGGAGGAGGCCCGGAGTGTGTCTCCGGGCCTCCTGTCCAACGCGTCTTCCACTAGATCTTCGGCACGACCTTCGCCACGACTTCGGCGACGAGCTTCGGCACGTTGTTCTGGATCTCGACGACCCGGTACTGACGGCCGAACACGGTATGGAGCGTCGGCGAGAAGCTCACGAGGCCCGACAGTGTCGGCACCTTGTGGAACGCTTCCATCTTCGCCGCGAGCGTCGCGCCGTTCGTCGACCCGCCGGCTTGCCTGATGGCGGTGACGACGCCGTCGATCGCCGCAGAGCCGGCGACGAACCCGCCGGTGCCTGCATGGATCTGCTTCGCCAGCTTGTTGATCGCGGGATTCGGATCCCCGCCGAACGCGTCCGCGTACGTGAGGAAGTAGTAGTTCGTCACCTTCGGGCTCTTCGGCAGCCAGTACGTGCCGTCGCCGGCCCACGAGTTGAGGATCGGCGTGTTGTTCCCGAGCGACCGGAGTCCGGACACGAACGTCGACAGCGCGCCGAACGCACCGGCGGTCGAGGTGACGTACACGTCCGCCTTCAGGTTCCCGAACTTGCTGACGACGTTCTGGATGTTCGTGCTACCGAGAGACTGGTACGTCTCCTGGTCGACGATCTTCCCGCCGAGCTGCGTGAAGCGGGCTTTGAACGCCTGGATGACGTTCTTGAAGTAGACGATGACGGTGTCGGTCGCGAGCGCCGCCGTCTTCCAGTGACGGCCGATCGCGTACTGCGCCATCGCCGAGCCTTCGTCCTGCGCGACGTTCCCGAAGCTGAAGGCCAGCTTGCCTGCTGCGCCGAAGCGCTTCGGGCCCATCTGGTCGGTGCCGATGCACGGAGCAACGGTCAGCAGGCCGTGGTTGATCCCTTCCTGCACGGCGGGTGCCGCATAGTCGACGTCGCACGTGGTGAAGAGAACGCTCGCGCCTCCGGCGATGAGCTTGTCCGCGCACGCCTTCGACACGGCAGGCTTGTTGTTCTGCGTGTCGCACGTCTGGATCTGAAGCGGCCGTCCGTTGACGCCGCCCTTCGCGTTGACCTGCGCGACTCGGATCTTCGCCGCCGCGAGCGCCGGCCCGTCGAACGGCGCCATCGCGCCCTTCGCGTCGAACGCCCAGCCGATGACGATCGGCTTGCCGGCCGACGTGCGTGCCGCCGCAGTTGCTGCGAGCACGAGCGCCGCAGCCGCGACGGCGAGAATCGCAATTCGTCTCACTCCGTCTCCTCTCCGGGAGCGGCTCATGCCGCCACCCTCCGTTCCGACCAGCACTGAAGAAATTGCTTCCTGCCACGTTCGACGAGCTCGACGGCGTCGACGTCCCAGAGCGAGTCCGGGTAGGCGGCGCCGAAGGTTCCGTTGTCGGAGAAGACCTCGATGTCGTAGAAGCCGTCCCAGCCGGCGCGGTCGAGCGCGCCGAGGATCGCGGGGACGTTCGCGACGCCGTCGCCGGGAAGCACGCGATCGGCCCAGCCCCGCGTCGGGTCGCGATGGTCGCTGACGTGGACGCCGGCGATGAGCGGCGCGTGGCGCTCGATCTCGTCGAACAGGTCCGGTGTGTTCCAGAGATGCCAGACGTCGAACTGGATGCCGAGCGCGGGCGAGCCGATCTCCTCGATGACCGCGGCGGCATCGCCCAGCGTGTTGAGGGTCGACCAGCTCTCGATCCCCTCCGCCTGGAACGGCTCGAGGGCGATTCGGACGCCGAGCCGCTCGGCCTCGGCGACGACCTCGCGCAGGCCGCGGATCGCCGCGTCCTGGTCTCCGGGGCCTGTGAAGCAGAGGATCGCGGCCGGCTCGAACGCGGCCAGGCGGTGGAGCGAGCGGAGAATCGCGTCCGTTCGCTCGCGTGGATCGCTCGGCCCGGGCAGGTGCGGGAGCGGGTTGATGGAGGGGACACCGGGGACGGCGGTGGCCGAGCCAAGGCCGCTTTCCTGCAGAAGCGCGACCGCTTCGTCGTCGGGGCCGTCGCCGAGCTTCAGCTCCCAGACGCCGATTCCATCGAGGCCGGCGCTCGAGTACGCGTGGATGTCCTCCGCAAAGCTCGCAGCGAGCGTGCTCACCTGCGACACGGAGACGCGCGGTTGACCCTCGGGTTCCCTCGACACGCCGATGGGTGATGGTGTCACAGCGTTTGACATCTGATCAAGTGTGGTTCACGCTCGGCCTCCGATGGCCGCGGTCAGGCACCGCACGATGGCGGAGGCAGCGCTCGAGCGGCTGCGCGAGTCGATCATCCTCGGCGAGCTGACGCCGGGGGCGCCGCTGCGCCTCGAGGAGCTGGCCCAGCGGCTCGGGATGAGCATCTCGCCGATCCGCGAGGCCGTCCGCCAGCTCGAGGCGCTCGGCCTCGCCGAGCACGTGCCGCACCACGGCGCGAAGGTGATGAGCCTCGACGTCGAGGAGCTGCGCGAGCTGTTCTCGATCCGGCTCGCCGTCGAGACGATGGCCGTGCGGCGCGCGGCCGAGCTGTTCGAGGCGGCGGACGAGGAGACGGCGCGCGCGCACCTCGCCGCGTACGACGAGGCGCGCCACCGGGCAGACGCGCACGCGGCGATGCGCGAGCACACCGCGTTCCACTTCACGCTGTACGAGGCGTCGCGGTCGGGGTGGCTCCTCCGGTTGATCCGTCCGTGCTGGGACAGCTGCGAGCGGTACCGGCCTGTGCTGCTCGCCGAGAAGGGCGCGCTTCAGGACCGGCACGAGGAACTGGACGGCGAGCTGCTCGCGGCGTGCGCCGCGCACGACGCCGACCGTGCTGCCGCGGCGCTCCATGCGCATCTCGAGCTCGCGACCGACATCTACACGGTCGAGCTCAAGGGCCGCAGCATCTTCGCGTTCTAGGCGGCCCGGGAATACTTCCTTCGCCGCAGCGTTCCAATGGGAAGCATGAAGACGCGTACTACAACGGTTCGCTACGAGGGGCACACGACGATCGACCGACCCATCGGCGACGTGTTCGCGCGATTGGCGGATATGGATCGATACGGAACGTGGATGCACCGCACCGGCTT
>CAVTGM010000012.1:0-250508 GCA_963734285.1 uncultured Actinomycetes bacterium
CTCCGCACGGACGCGCGGGTCGTCGCCGACGAGCGCGGCCCGTCGCCGTATCCGCTTGCGAGCAGCGTCACCGGCCAGTCGAGCCCCACATGCACCGCTCCTGCCCGACCCACTGCGCACACGAGCGGCCGTCCGGCCGGGTCCGTCTCCGTGTCGAGGCCGGAGATTTGCAGGTGAGTTCGGAAGCTCGGCGAGCTCGGCGACGGCGCGCTCCCACGCGCGATGCACGTCGGGGTCGGCGGGCGGCTCGCAACATGGTCGAGCACGAAACGCATGCCGGCATGGCGGCGCACGGTCTCGATCGCCGAGGGCAGCTCGCGCACGCGCACGAGCAGGTCGAATGCAGAGCTCCGCCTCGCCGACGGCCGCGACGCCCCGCTGCACGTCGTCACGGAGCAGCCACTCGGGATCCGGCTCGTCGTGCACGAGGTGCAGGATGCCGACGAGCGCCGTCCGCTCGAACTCGGCGAGCTGGGACGTCACGTCCACCGTGAGGTCGACCCAACCGACGACGCCGAGCACGAACTCCGTCGACGCCGCGATCGCGAGCAGGTCGCGGGTCTCGTCGAGCGACTGGCGTGCCTGCACCACGACGGTCCCCGTGACGCCGTGCTCGCGCGGAGCGGCTCGAGGTCGTCCGGACCGAAGCGCCGGCGCAGCGACGCGACGTCGTCCGTCATCCACGGGTACTCGGCGCGCGCGGGGTCCCAGAAGTGCTGGTGCGCGTCGACGATCATCGAATGACGCGTGCGGCTCCGCCGGCGACGACGCGTTCGACCTCCGGCAGCGTCGCCATGGAGGTGTCGCCCGGAGTCGTCATCGCGAGCGCACCGTGCGCCACGCCGTACGCGAGTGCCCGATCGACATCGAAGCCCTCGAGCAGCCCGTAGATCAGTCCGGACGCGAACGAGTCTCCGCCGCCAACGCGGTCGAAGACCTCGAGGCCGTCGAACGACGGCCCGAATGTGAAAGCCCGAGCGCGTCCGGCAAACGGCCGTCCAGTCGTTGACCGTCGCCGTGCGCGCCTGCCGCAACGTCGATGCGACGAGCGCGAGGCTGCGGCAACTCGTCGAGCACGCGCTCGAGCAGGCGCTCGTAGTGCGCGACCTCGAGCTCGAGCAGGTCGTCGTCCAGGCCCTCGACGTCGTATCCGAGACCGGCCGAGAAGTCTTCCTCGTTTCCGAAGAGCACGTCGACGTGCTCGACGAGCTCGCGGTTGACCGCGGCCGCCGCATCCTGCCCGCCCCGCGCCTTCCACAGCGACGGCCTGTAGTTGAGGTCGTACGAGACGACTGTCCCGTGCCGTCGCGCAGCTCGAGCCGCCTCGACCGCGAGCTCGGCGGTCGTGTCGGAGAGCGCGGCGAAGACGCCGCCGGTGTGGAACCACCGCACGCCCTCGCCGAAGACGGCGTCCCAGTCGACGTCGCCGGGCTTCAGCTGCGACGCCGCAGAGTTCGCGCGGTCCGAGCACCCGACCGCGCCGCGCACCCCGAAGCCGCGCTCGGTGAAGTTGAGCCCGTTGCGCACGTCGCGGCCGATGCCGTCGTACGCGCGCCAGAGCAGGTGCACGGGCTGGACGCCGCCTTGGAGGATGAGATCCTCGATCAGCCTGCCGACCGGGTTGTCGGCGAGCGCCGTCACGACGCCCGAGCGCAGCCCGAAACAGCGGCGTAAGCCGCGCGCGACGTTGTACTCCCCTCCGCCCTCCCACGCCTGGAACGTGCGCGTGGTGGCGATGCGGCCCTCGCCCGGGTCGAGGCGGAGCATCACCTCGCCGAGCGATACGAGGTCGTAGCGGCATTCGTCTCTCGGACGCAGCTCGATCATGCGGCCGCCTCGACCGCGGCGCGCGCTCGCTGCGTGATCTCGTCGAAGCGTCCCTCGCGCATGAGCCCTGCATCGCAGATCCAGCTGCCGCCGCAGGCGAGCACCGAAGGAACGGCGAGGTACGCCGACAGCGTGTCCGCGTCGATGCCGCCCGTCGGGATGAACCGCGTGTGCGGAAACGTCGCGGACACCGCGCGGAGGAAGGTCGGCCCGCCGAGCGTGGCGGCGGGAAAGACCTTCACCGTCGAACAGCCGAGTCGCGTTGCATGTCCGATCTCCGACGGGGTCGCGACGCCGGGGAAGAACGGCATCCCCGCGTCGGCGCATGCCGCGACGACGTCGTCGTCCGTCCCCGGCGCGACGGCAAAGCTCGCGCCTGCACGCGCCGCCGCGTGCGCCTGGTCGACGGTCAAGACCGTTCCGGCGCCGACGAGCATTCCATCCACGCGCGTCGCGCGCTCGATCGCCGCGGTCGCGGCGTCGGTGCGGAACGTGATCTCGATGCAGGAAATGCCCCCCTCGAGCAGCGCTGCGCACAGGTCATCGACAACCGCCGCGTCGCCGATCGCAACGACCGGCAGCACGCGCGACCGTCCGAGCGCGTCCTCGACGGCGCTCATCGGCCGAGCCAACCGCCGTCGACGGGAAGCACGACACCGTGCACGTAATCGGCCGCAGACGAGCTGAGGAAGACGATCGCGCCGGCAATGTCCTCCGGCTCCGCCCAACGGCCCGCCGGGATGCGGGTGGTGATCTGCTCGCGCCGGACCGGGTCGTCGCGCAACGCCTGCGTGTTGTCCGTCGCCACGTAGCCGGGCGCGATGGCGTTGACGTTGACGCCCGCTCCCGCCCACTCGTTCGCGAGCGCCTTCGTCAGGCCGGCGATCGCTGACTTGCTCGCCGCGTATCCGGGAACGGTGATGCCGCCCTGGAACGACAGCAGCGACGCGACGAAGACGATCTTGCCGCGGCCGCGCGCGAGCATGTACTTCCCCAGCTCGCGCGACAGGATGAACTGCGAGCTGAGGTTCACCTCTAGCACGCGATCCCACATCTCGTCCGGATGCTCCGCAGCGGGAGCGCGCGCGATCGTGCCCGCGTTGTTCACGAGGATGTCCACGGTGCCGACGTCGCGGCGAACGTCGGCGACGAGCTCGTACAGCGCGCCGCGATCGGCGAAGTCGCAGCGGTATGGGCGAAAGTCGCGCCCGAGCGCCTCGACCTCTGACGCGACCTCGCTTCCCGGCTCGAGCGAGGCGCTGACGCCGACGACGTCCGCGCCGGCCGCGGCGAGCGCGACGGCCGCCGCCCTCCCGATCCCGCGCCGGCACCCGGTGACGAGCGCGGTGCGTGAAGAGAGATCGAACGGGCCGCTCACGCGCGGCAGTCGACCAGGATCTTCATGGCCGAGCGCCCCGCACGAAGCTCGTCGAAGAGCGCCGGCACGCGGTCGAGCGGCTCGACGCCGGTGATGACGCGCTCGAGCGGAAGCGTCCCGCCGGCGATGAGCTCGATCGCCGCCTCGAAGTCCTCGGGCTCGTACACACGTGCGCCGCGCACCTCGAGCTCCTTCCAGAACAGATCGAACAGCGCCACCGGCTTCGGCTCGGGAAAGATCGCCACGACGACGACGCGCCCGCGGATGGCGGCGTGCTTCGTCGCGGCGAGGATCCCCGGCGCGGACCCGGACACCTCGAACACGACCTCTGCTCCGGTCTCGCCGATCGGGAGGTCGTCCGTCGGCGCGAATGCATCGAGCCCGAGCTCCTGCGCGAGCTCGCGACGTCCGGCGTCGGGCTCGACGACGAGCACGCGAGCCTCTCGGGCCCGCGCGACGAGGGCTATGAGCAACCCGATCGGACCGCCGCCGATGACGACCGCCGTCTCGCCGGCGGCGACCTCTCCGCGCCTGACGTCGTGGCACGCCACGGCGAGCGGCTCGGCGAGTGCGCCGAGGCGCAGGTCGACGCCGGGTGGAAGGTGGTGCAGCGTGAACGCCGGAACGGTCCACGAGGCCTGCAGCGCACCGGGGGCGTCGATGCCGAGGAACTTCAGGTTCCGTCCGATGTGACTGAACCCGCGGTCGGCCGGCGACTCGACGCTCGTATCGAGCGGGCGCACGACGACCGGGTCGCCGACGCGGAACCCGACGACTCGCTCGCCGACCTCGGCGATGGTCCCCGACATCTCGTGGCCGATCACCTGCGGCGGATGCACGCGGGCATCCATCGCTCCATGCGCGATGTGCAGGTCGGTCCCGCACACGCCGCAGTAGGCGACGTCGAGGCGCACCTCATCCGGGCCGGGTGCCTTGATGGAGGCCTCGCCGACGGTGAAGCTGCCCTCACCGTGGTAGTAGACCGCAGTCATAGTACGATCATACGACTATCCTCAGCACAAGGCAACGAACATGGACAGAGCGCGATGAAGATCGTCTCCCTCGGTGACCTCGCCGTCAGCGAGCTAGCCCTCGGGTGCGCGCAGCTCGGCAACCTGTACCGCGAGGTTTCGGACGACGACGCGCGGGCGACGGTGGACGCCGCCTGGGATCTCGGCATCCGCTACTTCGACACCGCTCCGCACTACGGGCTCGGCTTGTCCGAACGCCGTCTCGGCGCGGCGCTCGCCGCGCGTCCCCGGAGCGGCTACGTGCTCTCCTCGAAGGTCGGCCGGCTCCTCGACCCGATGGACGAGCCGGCCGGCATGGACGACGAGGGATTCGCCGTCCCGGCCACGCACCGGCGCGTGTGGGACTTCAGCCGCGACGGAATCCGACGCTCGCTCACCGAGAGCCTCGACCGGCTCGGGCTCGACCGGTTGGACATCGTGTATCTCCACGACCCCGACGACCACTGGGGAGACGTCCTGGAGACCGGCTACCCGGCGCTCGACGAACTGCGCGCCGAGGGAGTCGTGAGCGCCATCGGGGCAGGCATGAACCAGGCGTCGATGCTCGCCGACCTGGTGCGCCACACCGACGTGGACGTCATCATGCTCGCGGGCCGATACACGCTCCTCGAGCAGGAGGCCGCGGACGATCTGCTCCCGCTCTGCGAGGAGCGCGGGGTCGCGGTCGTCGCGGCCGGCGTCTTCAACAGCGGCCTGCTGGCACAGCCTCGCCCGCGCGACGACGCCAGGTACGACTACGGCAACGCCCCGCCGGAGCTCGTCGAGCGGGCGCGAGCAATCACAGCGGTGTGCGAGCGGCACGGCACGACGCTGCCTGCGGCCGCGATCGCATTCCCGCTGGCGCACCCGGCCGTGGTCAGCGTCTGCATCGGTGCGCGCTCGGCAGAGCAGATTGCGCGAAACGCCGAGCTGTACCGGCACGCCGTCCCTTCCGACCTGTGGAGCGAGCTGAAGTCCGAGCGGCTTCTCCGTGAGGACGCGCCGGTTCCCGCCTGATGCAATTCGTCGACCACTTCGAGGTCGCCCCGTCAGGCGAACCGACACTGCCGCTCGTCTGGCGGATGCGAGACCAGACCGGGAGCTGAGGCACTAGCCGAAGACGCGCGCTTCGCCGGCGAGCGACACGAGGTCCCGGTCGAGCTCGGCGGTGCTCGTGACGCCGAGGAGCTTGAGCGTGCGCGCGTAGTCGTCGCGGAGCAGCGTGGCGAGATGGTCCACGCCGGCCTCTCCGCCCGCCATCAACGCGTACAGATACGGACGCCCGACGAACGCTGCTCGTGCGCCGAGCGCGACCGCAGCCGCCACGTCCGCACCCGACCGCACGCCGCCGTCGAGGTACACCTCCGCGCTCGCGCTGACCGCATCGACGACCCACGGAAGCAGCTCGAGCGGGGTCGCCGCCCGGTCGAGCTGGCGTCCGCCGTGATTCGACACCGCGATGCCGTCCGCTCCCGCCGAGACCACGTCGATCGCGTCGTCGACGCGCTGCACGCCCTTGACCACGATCGCTCCCGACCATTGCGCGCGTAGCCAGTCGATGTCCGCAACGGTGACGGCTGGGTCGAAGACGGTATTGATCAGCCCCATCACGTCGTCCGCCGCTCCGAGAGACTCGAACGCAAGCGGCTCGGTCGTCAGCGCGTCCAGCAGCCAGCGCGGTTTTCCGAGCATGGCGAGAAGCGTGCGGGCGGTCAGCGACGGCGGCAGCGTGAGGCCGTTGTAGACATCCCGGTGGCGGGCACCCGCGATCGGAACGTCCACCGTCAGCACCAGCGTCGTGTACCCGGATGCGGCCGCGCGGCCGATCAGGTCGCTGCTCCTGCCGCGATCTCTCGACACGTACAGCTGGAACCATCGATCGGTGGACGGGGCATCATCGGCGAGACGTTCGATGGAGGTCGTTCCGAGCGTCGACAGCGTGTACGGGACGCCGGCGCGCCCGGCAGCCCGCGCGACCGCCGACTCGCCGGCCGCGTGCATCATCCGCGTGAATCCCGTCGGCCCGAACACCACCGGCAAGGCGACCTTCCGGCCGAGGATGCTCGTCGACGTGTCGATGGACGACACGTCACGCAAGACATGCGGGCTGAACACGACGCGATTGAACGCGGCGACGGCCCGCTCCTTGCTCAGCTCGAGCTCGGCCGCGCCCTCGACATAGTCGAACACAGGCCGCGGCGTTCGTCGCCGCGCGAGCGCCTGAAAGTCCGCGACCGTCCGCACACGGCTCCAGCGATCGGACCGGCGGCGCCGGAAGGTCGGGCCGACGAACCGCACGACGTCGGATGCTCGCGGGACGCGCCGCTTGAGTCGAGTCACGCGCGTAACGCTAGACCAAGAGCGTTACGCGAGCTGGAACTGCGACACGAGGTGCTCGAGCTCTCCGGCCGTGCGCGCGAGCGACTGCGCCGACGCGGCGATCTGCTCCGTCGAGGCGCTCGTCTCCTGCGTGGAGGCCGAGACCTGTTCCGCGGCCGCCGACGATTGCTCCGCTACTGCAGCCACCTCGCCGACCGCCGACGCGATCTCTCCGATTCGCGACGTCATGTCCTCGACCGCGGTGCCGATCCGCTCGAACGCGTCACGTGCCTGCTCGACGACGTGCACGCCTTCCTCCGAGCGGCGCGATCCGTCCTCGACGATCGTGACGACGCTCGCCGTCTCCTCCTGAATCTGATGGACGAGACCGGAGATCATCGCGGCTGCTTGCTGCGACTCCTCGGCAAGCTTCCTCACCTCCTCGGCGACGACCGCGAAGCCGCGGCCCTGGTCGCCTGCGCGCGCCGCCTCGATCGCGGCGTTCAGTGCGAGGAGGTTCGTCTGGCCGGCGATGCCCGTGATCGTCTCGACGATCCCGCCGATCTGCTCCGACTTCCGCGCGAGCTCGGCGATCGCGGTCGAGACCGACTCGGATGCGTGATGAACCGAGGCCATCGCCTCGGACGCGCTCTGCGCGGCATCGACGCCTTCGTGCGATACCTCACGGGCCCGTCCCGCGGCGGCCGCCGTCTCCTCGCTCGAGGTGCGGGCGTTCTCCACCATGCGCGCCTGGCGCTCGGCGCCCTGCGCGACGTCGCCGACAGCCCGTGCGATTTCATGCACTGCGTGGCCGGCCTCGGACGACGTCGCCGCCATCTGCTGCGACGCCGAGCTCATCCCCGTCGATGCCTCCGACACGCGTGACAGAACGGCGCGGAGACTCTCGACCATCTTGGCGAACGAGACGCCGAGGGCGTCGCGCTCGGAGCGGACGGAAACCTCGACCGTGAGGTCGCCGCCGGCAATGCGCTCGGCCACGCCGGCGCGCTCGCGCAGATAGTCGATCATCTGTGTGAACGACGCGCCCAGGCTGCCGAGCTCGTCGTTGCTGCGGATGTCCACCGTCTGCTCGACGTCGCCCTCGGCGATTCCGTCGGCCGCGCGCAGGAGCTGGGCGATCCCGCGTGTGAGCGACCGGCCGATGAGGAGCGCGACCGCAGCACCGCAGAGTGCGGCGAACGCGACCAGAAGCAGCACGACGATGCGCGCCGTCGAATATGTCGCGCGCGCGTTGTGTAGCTCGGCTCCGACCGTCGTCGTGATCGACTTCTGCCAGCTTGCGAGCGCCGCCTTTATCGGATCCCAGCGCACGTCGGCCGCACCGCCGTCGCCGATCAGGATTTCGGCAGCGGGCGTCTTGCCGTTGCGCACGAGCGTGAACATCGGGGTGCTTGCGCCGGTGTATGCGTTCCAGGCGTTCTCGAACTGCCGGAAGCCGCGCTGCTCGGCGGGGGTCGACCCGCGATATGCCTTGAAGACGTCTGCCATGTCGACAATGTCTCCGTCGATGTCCCCTTTCACGCCGCCGCGATTCGCGGGGCTGACGAGGAAGTAGTGCAGCTGATCCTTCCGCAGCTTGTTCATGACCTGGCCTACGGTCGCGAGCGACGTCTCTGCGCCGACGCCGTCACGGCCGATCTGCACGGCCGCAGTGTTGACGTTGCCGAGCCTCGTCACAGCGACGATGCCGAGGATGAGCGTAAGGAGCACTACGATCGCGAAGCTCCCGAAGAGCTTCCCTTTTACCGAGAGAGACAAGGCGGTTCCTTCCCCTGATTTGACGAGTGCCCTCTTCAATCGACCGTCGTCAGGCCGCCTTGATGTCGATCGGGATGATTGACCCATGTTGATCATGCGGCGGCGTTCCCGACCCCGCGGTCTCGCGCAGCGGCACGTCGCGTAGCAGCCAGCTCAGGCCGAATGCGAGCACCATGACCCCGGCCGCTGTCAGAAAGATGGGATGAAGCGCGACGGCGACGGCCGAGACGTACACCGCGTGGAGCGCGGGAGGCAGATGCTGAATGACAGTAGGGGCCGCGTGCGCGGGCGCATGCGCGCCCGGCGGGAGACGACGCGCGAGCTCGCGACCAAGCTCGTTCGTGAAGATCGCGCCGAAGACGGAGACGCCGATCGAGCCGCCGACCTGCCTGAACAGCGTCGAGGCTGAGGTCGCGACCCCGAGCAGCCGGTACTCGACCGCGTTCTGCGTTGCGAGCACGAGCACCTGCATGACGAGCCCGAGGCCGAGACCGAGGAGCAGCATGTAGCCGGCGGCAACCTTGGTCGGCGTCGAAACCCCGAGCGTCGAGAGCAGGTAGAGCCCGATGGTCGCGGTCGCCGTGCCGGCGATCGGAAACGCGCGGTAGCGCCCGTACCTGGAGATGAGGAAGCCGCTCGCCGTCGAGGTGACGAGGACGCCGAGCATCATCGGCGTCATCAGCAGCCCGGAGCCGGTGGCGCTGTGCCCCTTGACGATCTGCAGATAGAGCGGGACGAAGGTGACGGAGCCGAAGAGCGCGAAGCCGACGACGAATCCGATCGCGCTCGTCGTCCGGACAGTGATGTTGCGGAAGAGCTCCTGCGGCAGGATCGGCTCCGTTGCGCGCGACTCGATGAACGGGAACAGTGCAAGCAGTGCGGTGCCGCCGACGACCGCCGCGAGCATTCCGGGCGCGTCCCACGGATAGGTCGTGCCGCCGAGACTCGTGTAGACGATGATCCCCGACAGTCCGGCGGCGAGAACGATCGTCCCGAGCCAGTCGATCCGGTGCCGCGTCGTCACCTGCTGCGAATGGAAGGCAGTGGAGATCACCGCCAGCGCGACCGCGCCGAGCGGAAGGTTGATGTAGAAGATCCAGCGCCAGGAGAGGTTGTCGACGAAGAAGCCGCCGAGGAGCGGACCGGCGACGACCGCGACGCCGAACACGCCGCCGAAGAGTCCCTGATACCGGCCGCGGTCACGGGGTGCGACGAGGTCGCCGACGACGGCCATCGCCACCACGAGCAACCCGCCGCCACCGAGTCCCTGAATTGCTCTGAACGCAATCAGCTGCGGCATCGTCTGCGCAACGCCACAGAGAGCGGAGCCGAGCAGGAACAGCACGAGTGCGAATTGCAGGACGTGCTTGCGCCCGTACAGATCGCCGAGCTTTCCGTACAGCGGCCCGACAACCGTCGACGCGAGCAGGTACGCGGTCACGACCCAGGAGAGATGCTGCAGCCCGCCGAGGTCGCCGACGATGGTCGGCAGCGCCGTCGACACGATCGTCTGGTCGAGAGCGGCGACGAACAGCACGAGCAACAGCGCGCCGAAGATGAGGCGCCGTCGCGAAGCGTTTGAGTCCACCGTGGTCATCGCGCAGCATCCTGAGGAAACGCGCTGCCGGGCCGCTGCCACCGAGGTGGCCCTCCGGACGCATCGAGTGCCTGCCGGGCGAAGATCTGCTGCGCGGTGATCGTTCGCTCCGGACGCGAGCGCCCGAAGAAACTGATCATCCAGTGGAAGAGCGCGCTGACCCGGTTCTTGAAGCCGGTCAGGAAGGTGAGGTGGACGACGAGCCAGAACAGCCAGCCGGCGAATCCCCACACGCGTGCGCCGCGGCGCTCGCCGATCGCGTAGTAGCGAGAGACCGCGGCCAGGCTGCCGAGGTCCGTGTATCGGAAGGGCCGTGGCTGAGCGTCGCCGTCGAGGCGCCGCCGAATCTCGGCTGCCGCATGCCGTCCCGACTGCATCGCGGCCTCCGCGAGGCCGGGCAGGCGGTCGAGCGACATCAGGTCGCCTACGACGAAGACCTCGGGATGACCCGGCAGCGTGCAGTCAGGCGCGACCGGGACCTGGCCCCCACGCATCGTCTCCACACCCGCCTGCGTGGCGAGCATCGTCCCGAGCGGTGATGCCTGGACGCCCGCCGACCAGATCTTCGTCATCGCGTCGAGTCGCTCGACACCGGCCGCCGTGCTCAGCTCGACGCCGGTGGCGTCGATCCCGATGACGCGCGCGCCCGTTCTGATCTCGACGCCCATCTGCTCGAGCTTCGCCGCCGCGCGGCGCGCGAGCCGTTCGTCGAAGGTCGGAAGAATGCGCGGCGCGCCGTCGAGCAAGACGATGCGGGCCGCCGCTGTGTCGATCCGCCGGTAATTCGACGGCAGGCTGTAGCGCGAGAGCTCGGCGAGCTGTCCTGCCATCTCCACGCCGGTCGGCCCGGCGCCGACGACGACGAAGGTGAGCCACGCAGAGCGGCGCGCGGCGTTCTCCTCCAGCTCGGCCAGCTCGAAGGCGCCGAAGATCCGTCCGCGTACTTCGAGCGCGTCGTCGATCGTCTTCATCCCAGGGGCGTACCGACCGAACTCGTCGCGGCCGAAGTACGACTGCGAGGAGCCGGCGGCGACGATGAGGCTGTCGTAGGGAAGCTCCCATGTCCGGTCGAGCAGGTTGCACTCGACGACGTGCCGCTCGAGGTCGACGCCGCCAACCTCGCCGAGGACGACCTCGGCGTTCGGTTGGTGGCGGAGAACGTCGCGCAGCGGCGGCGCGACGTTCCCCTGCGACAGGACGCCGGTCGCGACCTGGTAGAGAAGCGGCTGGAAGAGGTGATGCGCCTGCCGGTCGACGAGCGTCACGTCCACGGGCGCTCGACGCAATGCCCTCGCCGCGGCGAGGCCGCCGAAGCCGCCTCCGACAATGACGACGCGATGCACGCTCACGAGACCTCGGCGAGGACAGCCGTCACGTGCAGCGTCGCAGGCCGGCGGATCATCCCGAGCATGCCGCTGCTCATGCCGAACCGCCCCTGGTCGACGGTCGTCGTCGCCTCGATTGCGAACCCGTCGCCGGCAGGCTGGACCGTCGCGGAGAACTCGAGCGGATGGACGACGCCCGCCACTTCGAGCTCTCCGACGACGTGCAGCAACCCATCGGCGACGCCGTGGACGCGTGTCGACCGGAAGGACACTTGCGCGTGGTCGTCGACCCCGAAGAAGTCGGACGACCGCAGGTGCTCGTCGCGCTTCGCGTTCCCGGTATCGATGCTCCCTGCATCGATCGTCAGCCCGATCGTCGCCCCGTCCGATCCGACCTCGTATGTGCCCTCGAAACGGTCGAAGCGGCCGCGCACGGTCATCAGTCCCCAGAACGTCTTGACTGCGAAGCCGACGGAGGTCGCCTCGTCGTCGACGAGCCAGCGCTTCGATTCGATCTCGATTGCGTTCATTGCAAACTCCTTTCGTGGATGTGCGATGAACGCTGACCGGGAGCGCTGCCAAGCCTCTGCCACGGCGGTGGATCGGAATGCCAGGCGTCAGACGAGTCCGCGGCGGCGCGCCGCGACGACGGCTTCGAGCCGCGAGTGCACGCCGAGTGCGCGCAGGAGCGCGCGCACGTGGTTGCGCACGGTCATGATCGAGATGTCGAGCGACTCGGCGATCTGCTTGGTCGTCGCGCCGCGCGCGAGCGCAGACAGCACTTCGATCTGGCGAGGTGTCAGAGACTCGTTCGGCGTGCCGTCGATCCCCTGCTCTTCGTCGACGTAGACGAGCCCGAACACGCCGATGAGCGTGTTGCCATCGCGGATCGGGACGCCGTGAAGCTCGGCCGGGGAGCTTCCGTCCGTGACGGTCGAGGACGATGGCCCGCGCGCTCGAGCTGCGGTGTCGCCCCATCAGCAGTCGGACGATGAGCAGCTCTGCCCGCTGGCGCGATTCGGGCGCAACGACGTCGACGAACACCGCGCCGAGCCGGTCGCCGAAGAGCTCGATCGCCTGGGCGTTCGACCAGCGGATGACGCCATCCCGGTCGAGGATGCCCGCCGGCACGCCGATCTCGGCCAATGCGCGGAGGACCGCTTGGTGCGGCCAGGTCGCCAGACGTTCCGTCGCCGTCGTCGAGAGCTGTTCGATCACCGCGGTCATCGTGCGACGAGCACACCGCACCGCGCTAGGCGGGCTCGAACCTGGAGTGGATTGCCTTGGTCAGCTCGAGGATCTGCCGCGACAGCTCGAGTAGCTCCTCGTTCTGCTTGTCCTCTTCCTTGACCATCTGCCACTGCTGGTCGGCGATCGTCTGCCGCTTCGCGTCGGCGCGGTTCTGGCTGATCATCACGAACGTCGAGAGGAAGATCGCCTCGAGCGAGACGATCATCGTCAGCAGTCCGTACGGGTACTTCTCGACGCCGAACCCGATCCAACTGCCGAACCACATGATGTGGATGTAGACGAAGCCCATCGAGCCGGAGAACGCGGTGACGCGGTCCGCGATCCGGTTCTGGAGGCTTTGCGCCCGCTCCTGAGCGTGGTGGACGAGGACCGGGTTCGGCTCGAGCACGAGGTTCATGGACGACGTCTCCTTCCGCGCTTCGTCGTCTCCCTGCGCCAGGCGAGCCGCCGCTTGGCGAGACCTGCCTGGACCATCAGCAGTGCGGCCGCCGACACGATCAGTGCGGGCTCGATCGAGCTCATTGCGTCACCGGCCGCGCCGGGAGATGGACGCGGCGCTCGAACTGGTCGGCGATGCGCCGCAACTCGAGCGCAAACGCGACCTGCATGACGCCTGTCACGAGCGCGAACGCTGCGACGAGCGCCAGGAGGGCGACTGCCCCCGCCGCGGGATGGGCGAACATGATCACGCCGAACGCGATCGAGACGAAACCGCCGAGCGCGGCGAGCAACGAGCGTCCGCCGCTGATCGGAAGCACGAACGCAAGGGCGATCTCGACGATGCCCAACGCGACCGCCCAGGCCCCGATGGCATAGAGCAGACCACGCGCCGAGAGGTCGGGCCAGACGAAGACGACGACGCCGACCGCAACTCCGAGGAGCCCCTCGAAAGCGAGCCATGCACGCTGGCGGCCCTGAATCGGCAGATCGAATGCTCCGGTGATCGTCGCGACGCCCGAGACGAGCGCGAACGCGCCGAACAACGCGAGCAGCGCTGTCAGGCCGATGCCCGGCCACGCGAGGATCGTGACGGCGAAGACGATTCCGGCGACGCCGCGAAGCGCCGTGACTTTCCAGATGCGGGCGACTGCCCGCTCGCCCTGCTTGAGATTGGACTCGAGGTTCATCGTTCTCTCTCCTTTCAGTTCAACTTCGTGGACAGTTCGGCGATCTTCTGTTCGAGCTCGTCGCGGGCCGCGGTGATGCGATCCCGCGCTTGCTGCACGTCGCCGTCGGCGGAGTCACGCACGTGCGCGAGGCGCTCGCCGACGTCGATCCGGTGGCTGCGGACGTCGCCTATCGCCGCCTCGGCCTGCTCCCGAGCGTTCCACGCTCTCGTGGCTGCGGTCGTCTGCAGCCGTTCGAGGTACGTGTCCCAGCTCTCGAGCTCCGCCTCCACGGCGGCGGCGAACGTCGTCCAGTCGCCGGAGGCGTCCGCCGCGAGCGAACGCTCCGCGACGTCGAGTCTCGTCCTCAGCTGTGCGAGCTTCTGCTCGACCTCGTCCACGAGGTCGAGATGGCGCTGCAGCCGCGGCACCGCGCCGGAGGCGTGCAGGTGCTCGATCCTGCTGCGGACCTTCGCAAGCTGCTCCTCTATCGTCGCGGCGCTCACTCCGAGCCTCCTGTCGTGCGGTCGTTGACAGCACGCAGACTCGGGTACGCCGCTGCCAACGCTCTGCCAGCCGCGGCGGCGCTGCTGCCAGGCCCGGCTAGGTGCGCGCGGCGTCGCCGGCGAGCGCGGCGAGCCCGAGCTCTGCCGCCGTGGCCGGACTACCGGCGAGCGCGAGGAAGAGGCTCTCGCGCGCCTGATGCGGCCGCGCCTGCCGCGACCACTCGATGACCTCGCGATACAGCCGTCCGCCGGCATCGACGTCACCGGACGCGACCGCGATGCGTGCGAGCTGAACGCGTGCATGGGCGGTCGCCCACGAAGCTTCTGCCGCCTCGGCGGTCCGGAGCGCCTGCCGCACGAGATCTTCGGCCTCGCGCAGATCGCCACGCGCGCGCGCGAGCTCTCCCAGGCCGGCGAGCGCGAACGCCGAGTGGTCGTCGAACGAGATGCGCCGCGCAAGCTCGAGCGCGTGCCCGTACGCCTCCGCCGCGGCTGCGCCATCCAGCTGTCGCTCTGCGGTCCACGCCTCGAGCAGCAGCCCCGGGACGCGAAACGCGTCGTAGTCGATCGCGTCGCAGTGTCGCCGGATCGCGGCAGCCATGTCGACGACGGTCGCGACGTCGCCGACGCTCGCAGCACCGGTGGCCCTGATGAGACCGCTCGCGGCGGCTCCCCAATCGTCTCCCGCCGTCTCGAACGTTGCCACTGCGTCGTGCGCGGTCGCGGCCGCGCGTTCCTCGTCGCCGGATTGCGCCAGAGCGAGCGCAAGCGCCAGTTGCGCGAGCCCGAGCCGGCTCGGCTCGGACACGGTCATCGCGAGAGAGAGCGCATCTTCTCCCGCCACGAGCGCGGCGTCGAGATCGAGCTCCTCGGTCGCGAGATAGCAGACGAGAGCGAGCAACTCGACGCGCAGCACAACGGGTGCATCGCCGCCGGCGACGGAGAGTGCGAGCTCGAGAAAGCGCCGCCCCTCGGAGACGCGCTCGGCCAGCGTGAAGTACCACCCGAGTGTCCCGAGCCGACTCGCGATGGCCGCGTCCTGCGCCTCTCGCGCATACTCGAGCGCAGACCAGAAGTTGTCGTTCTCCAGCTCCAGGCGGCGCTCCCAGAGCAACCATTCCCGGCCGCGGAGATGAGGCTGCGCCTCCTCGGCCAGCGCCGCGAAGTACTCGGCGTGGGCGCCGCGCGCGGCATCGAGCCCGCCGCTCTCGGCGAGACGATCGAGCACGTAGTCGCGCACGGTGTCGAGCACGCCGTAGCGAGCTGAGCCACCTGTGAACGAGGTCGAGACGATCGACTTGTCGACCAGTGCGGCGAGCAGATAGGCGACGGTCGCCTCGTTGAGATCGTGCGTCGCTGCGACTGCCGCGAGCGACGAGAGGGATGCGCCTCCACGGTGGACCGCAAGCTGTTGGAGCAGCGTCTTCTCGTCCCCGTGCAAGAGGTCGTAGCTCCACTCCACGAGCTCTTGCAGTGCAGTGCGGCCCGGGTCGGAAGCCGGGCTGTCGTGCAGGAACGCGGCGCGACGTTCGAGGATGGAGACGAGCTCGGCGAGCCCGAGTACGCTGACCCGCGCTGCGGCAAGCTCGATCCCGAGCGGCAGCCCATCCACTCGCCTCGTGATCTCGGCCACTTGCGCGAGCGCCTCGGCGTCCGGCTCGAAGCCCGGCCGAGCCGCGCGCGCACGGTCGAGGAAGAGCTCGACGGCCGTCGAGCCGAGCGGTGCGACCGGAGTACGCACTTCGCCGGCGACGCGAAGCGCCTCACGGCTCGTCGCGAGGATCCGCACCTGGGGGCACTCCGCGAGGAGCGTCGACGCGATCTGCGCGGCTTCGTCGAGGACGTGCTCGCACGCGTCCAGCACGACGAGTGCGCCGGTATCTCGAAGGCGAGACGTCACGCGTGCAAGCGCGTCGGATCCGCGGACGTCGACGGCGTGCGCGAGGAGCCGGACGACGTCGTCGGGGCCACTCGCGCGCGCGAGGTCCACGAGCCAGATGCCGCCTGGGAACTCGAGCTCGAGCGTACGGGCGGTCTCGATCGCGAGCCGGCTCTTCCCCACACCCGGCGGCCCGGTCAGCGTCACGAGGCGGTGCTCGCGCAGAGAATCGGCGATCTGGGCGAGCGCGTCGGCACGGCCGACGAACGACGTTGACTGCGCAGGGAGATTGCCGCGGCGCCTACGGACGACCGGGATCGCGGCGATCGCCGGGTCGTGCGCGAGGATCGCCTCCTGGAGCCGCCGCAGCTCGGGCCCCGGCTCGAGGCCGAGCTCGTCGGCGAGCACGCGCCGCGCTTCCTGGAATGTCTCGAGGGCATCCGCCTGGCGACCGCTGCGGTAGAGCGCGACCATCAGCTGTCCCCAGACCCGTTCGCGGAAGGGGTTGTCGGCGACTGCCGCCCGGAGGGCCGCGGTCAGCTCCTGATGCTCGCCGAGCGCGAGCCCGATCTCGAACTGCTCCTCGAGCGCGTCGACGCGGAGCGTCTCGAGCCTGCGCGCCTCGGCGCTGAACCACGGCGTGCCGGTCAGGCCCTGCAACGCCGGCCCGCGCCAGAGGGCGAGCGCCGACGCGGCCACATCCGCCGCTCCGGGAACGTCGCCCTCCCGCAACGCAACGCGCGTCTCCGCGAGCAGCTCCTCGAACTGCACGGAATCCACGCGAGCGTCCTTCAGCGCATAGCCGTTGGACGTCCCGACGATCGACTCCTCTCCGAGCGCGGCGCGCAGGCGGGCGACGTGATGATGGAGCGCGTTCCGCGGAGCGGACGGGAGCTCCTCCCCCCACAGGCCGTCGACGAGCGCGTCGACGTCGACCGCCCGGCCCCGCCGAAGCGCGAGCATCGCGAGCAGGGCTTGGCGCTTCGAGCCGCCGACGTCCGCGGTCGTCCCGCCCGTCAGAACCTCGAACGGGCCGAGACACCGGATTTCGAGCGGATCTGCCATGCGCCCTCCGAAACGAGTGTGGCACGGCAGCGCGCGCTAAGCGAATGGCAGTGGCTTGGCAGCGGCCGAGCGCAGGCTCCGAGCCATGAACACTTCAGCTGACACCACACAGCGGCCCGACCGCCGCCCCGACGACCCGCGGAAGGCCGGCTTCGACCGGCGCACGCTCGCGATCTTCGCCGGCCTCCTGCTCCTGAACTACGCCCTCGCTGCTCTCTTCTACGCGGCCGCGGCAAAGCCCCGCGTGACGATTCCCTATCGGCCCACCTTCACCGCGCAGGTGCAGGCCGGCAACGTCAAGACGATCACCGCCACCAACACCGTCATCCAGGGAACGTTCAGGCATGCGATCAGCTATCGCTCGAACGGCGCGAAGGCCGTCCGGGCGACCGACTTCTCGACCCAGATCCCCGACTTCGCGGACAACGGCAGCCTCGACCGGCTGCTGGCCGAGAACGGCGTCGCCGTCACCGCCAAGTCCCCTGCCGGGACGCCGTGGTGGGAGACGCTGATCGTCGGCATCGGCCCGACCCTTCTCATCTTCGGCGCCTGGATCTTGCTCATGCGGCGCTACGGCGGCCAGGCCGGCGGCATGTTCTCCTTCGGCCAGTCGAAGGCGCGGAAGTACGAGCCGACGAAGGAGAAGGTCACCTTCGCCGACGTCGCCGGCATCGACGAAGCGAAGGAGGAGCTCGCTGAGGTCGTCGACTTCCTGCGGGACCCGGACAAGTACCGCAAGCTCGGCGCCCACATCCCGCGCGGCGTCCTCCTCACCGGCAACCCGGGCACCGGCAAGACGCTCCTGGCGAAGGCGGTGGCGGGCGAGGCAGGCGTGCCGTTCTTCTCGATGTCCGCGTCCGAGTTCGTCGAGATGATCGTCGGCGTCGGCGCCTCCCGCGTGCGCGACCTGTTCAAGCAGGCGAAGGAGGCAGCCCCGTCGATCATCTTCATCGACGAGATCGATGCGATCGGCCGTTCGCGCAGCTCCGGCTCGTTCAGCGGTGGAAACGACGAGCGCGAGCAGACGCTGAACCAGATCCTCACCGAGATGGACGGCTTCGACGCATCCACCGGCGTCATCGTGGTGGCGGCGACCAACCGCCCCGACGTGCTCGATTCGGCGCTGCTGCGGCCGGGACGCTTCGACCGCCGCGTGCCGGTTCAGGCGCCGGACAAGGACGGCCGCGCGCTGATCCTCCGCGTGCACACGCGCGAGGTGCCGCTCGGGCCGGACGTCAACCTGGACGCGATCGCCTCGACCACTGCCGGCATGGTCGGCGCAGACCTCGCAAACCTCGCCAACGAAGCGGCGCTGCTCGCCGCGCGTCGCACGCACGAGCAGGTGACGATGGGCGACTTCACCGACGCGCTCGAGAAGATCGAGCTCGGGGCGGCGCGCAAGCTGCTCCTCACCCCGGAAGACAAGAAGCGCACTGCCTACCACGAGGCCGGCCACGCGCTCGTCGGGATGCTCACACCCGGTGCAGACCCGGTGCGGAAGATCTCGATCATCCCGCGCACGATGAGCCTCGGCGTCACCATCTCGGCGCCCGGAAGCGACCGCTTCAACTACGACAAGGAGAGCCTGCTCGCGCACATCAAGGTCGCGACAGGCGGGCGCGCCGCTGAAGAGGTCGTCTACGGCGACGAGACGACAGGCGCCGAGTCCGACATCCGCCAGGCGACCCAGCTCGCAAAGAGCATGGTCGGCCGCTACGGCATGAGCGACGCGATCGGCTTCCTCTCCGTCCTGCCGCAGGACGGCGAAAGCTATCCCGGCTACTCGGACGTCTCCGAGCGGACGCGGCAGCGGATCGACGACGAGATGCGGCGCATCGTCGGAGAGGCGCACGACGAGGCGATACAGCTGCTCGGCGACAACCGCGAGCGGCTCGACTCACTCGCCGAGGCGCTCCTCCAGGCGGAGACCCTCGAGGGGCCCGAGGCCTACGCCGCGGCGGGCCTGCAGACCGAAGCGCGCACGCTGGTCGCGCACTAGGAGATCTCGATGCTGCCGCTCTCGGACGGACTGCATCCCCGACGGTTCCCGGTCGTCAACGTCTCCCTGATCGCGGCGAACCTCGCGGTCTGGGTGCTGTACGAACTGCCGCACCTCGGGTCGGCGGTCTACCACGCCTCGTTCTATCCGTGCGCCGTCGACAACGCCTGCCGCGCCCCCGAGCCGTGGGCGATCAGCTGGCTCACGTCGATGTTCATGCACGGCAGTTGGGACCACATCCTCGGCAACATGCTCTTCCTCGCCATCTTCGGCAAGAACGTCGAGGACGCGTTCGGACATCTCCGCTACCTCGCCTTCTACATCGCGGGCGGCTTCGTCGCGACGATGACGCAGACGGCAGTGACGTTGTTGTTTGGCACGGCAGCCGCCGCACGCGTCCCGAATCTCGGCGCGAGCGGCGCCATCGCCGCCGTGCTCGGCGCGTTCTTCGTCCTCTACCCAGGGGCGCGCATCGGAACGGTGCTGGGGTTCTTCTTCGTGCGGATTCCCGCCTGGGTCTATCTCGGCGGGTGGTTCCTCTACCAGCTCGTCGAAGCGAACTTCGGCCTCTCCTCCGCATCGGCGAACGGCGGCGGCGTCGCCTTCTTCGCGCACGTCGGCGGCTTCCTCTTCGGCGCGATCGTCACGCGGGCCTTGCTCGGCGCGGGGCGCCTCGCCGCGCAAGGCACGACGCGACGCCCCGCCCTGGCGCCGCTCTGATGCCGAGCGATCTCAACCTCCGCGTCGCCCAGGCCACTGCCGCTGCGCTCGCCGTGATCGGGGTGGCGTTCGGCATCTGGCAGGTGCGGAGCGTCCTCATCCTCCTGCTTCTCGCCGTGACGCTGGCGGCCGCGATCAGGCCGAGCGTGGAGTGGCTCGGCCGGCGCCGCATCCCCGAGTCGATCGCGATCCTCCTCCACTTCCTCGTCGTCGGCGGGGCGGTCGCGCTCCTCCTCTGGATCGCGGTACCGCCGGCGCTGCACCAGATCGCACACGCCATCGGGGCGCCTGGTGAGACGACGGGCGTGCGAGCGCACGTGCTCACTTGGCTCCAGCAGCATCTCCACCAGCTTCCGACCGGGACGCAACTCGTCCATCCGGTCGCGACCTACGGGCACAAGGCGGGCGAGGGGGTCGTCGCGATCTTCTTCACGCTCGCCGCCACCTGGTACTGCGTGTCGGAGCGCGACGCGATCATCAAGCTGCTCACCGCACTCGCATCCGAAGCGAAGCGCGACAAGGCGCGCGAGACATACCTCGCGCTCGACAGCCGCCTCGGCGCGTATACGCGGATCCGCTTCCTGCTCGTGTTCGGGGTTGGAGCGGTGCTGTCGGTCGGTTTCTCCGTCATCGGCCTCAGCGGCTGGCTCCTCATCGGCGCGTTCGTCGGCCTGCTCGAGATCGTGCCGGTGATCGGCCCGCTCGTCGGCGCGATCCTCGTCGTCGCCGTCGGTCTCCCGCAGTCGCCGCACATCGCCGTGCTCTCTTTGCTCTGGCTCGTCGTCGTCCGCGAGTTCCAGGACTACGTCGTCAATCCCCACATCGGGCAGACGGTCGGCTTGTCGCCGCTCGTCACGCTCGTCACGGTCGCGGTGGTGGGCGTGCTCTTCGGCGGGCTCGCGGTCATCCTCGCCGTGCCGTTCACCTCGGCGATCGCAACGCTCATCGACGTCCTCGTGCTCGGACACGAGCCGCCGGCTGCACAGCCGCGCCGCTCGCTGCGGCTGAGTCGATCCGCATGACGCGCTCCGGACGACACCCCGTCCTCTTCATCAATCCACGATCGGGTGGCGGCAAGGCCGCGCGCGCCGGGCTCATCGAAGCGGCGAGCGATCGCGGGATCGACGTCATCGTCGTGCGCCCGGGCGACGACCTCTCGGTGCTCGTCGCCAAGGTCGTGGCGCTCGGCGCCGACGCCCTCGGGGTCGCCGGCGGAGACGGGTCACTCGCCGTCGTGGCGGCGGCCGCGCATGCGCACGATCTTCCGTTCATCTGCGTTCCGGCCGGCACCCGCAACCACTTCGCGCTCGACCTCGGCCTCGACCGCCGCGATCTCGCCGGCGCGCTCGACGCGTTCACGGACGGCATCGAGCGCCGGATCGACATCGCGGAAGTGAACGGCCGCCTCTTTCTCAACAACGTCTCACTCGGCATCTACGGCGACGCCGTTCTTCAGCCGGACTACCGCGACGCGAAGGCGCGAACGCTGCTCGAAACGGCTGCGTCCGTTCTCGAGCCGGGCGCGCCCGCAGCCGACCTGCAGGTCGTCGACGACCGCGGCTCGGTCCACCGCGACCCGGCCGTCGTGCTCGTCTCGAACAATCCGTACACGCTCGATCCACCACATGCGCGGCCGCGACTCGACGGCGGCGAGCTCGGCGTCGTCGTCCTCGACAAGCCGCGCGCCGGCCGGAGCCCGGCGTCACGCGTGGACCGTGGCGCAACTCGAGGTCACGTCGCCGACGACCGTTCACGCCGGAATCGACGGCGAGGCGGTCGACCTGACCCCGCCGCTCCGGTTCGTCATCCGGCCCGGCGCGCTCCGCGTCACGATCCCGCGCCGACCCTAGAAACGCCGAAACCCGCCGACGAGCCAGCGGGTTTCGGCGACCGGCAACCGGTGCGCGTCGTCAACCGACGTGCAGCAGCTCCTTCAGCTTCCCGGCGCGCTCCTGGACACTCGCGCCGATCTCGGCCTTCCGCTTCGCGCGGATGGCACGCCGTGCTTCACGAGCGGCGGCCTCGGCGGCGTCCTCTGCCGCTTCGAGCTCGCCCATGACCTCGGCCTGCGAACGGCGGGTGACCTCGCCGTCGAGCTTCTTCATCTCGCCGTCGATCACCTCGACCGACGTCTCCTCGACGCTCGCGATCACGGCCGTCGATCCCTGCGGGATCGCCTGGCCGAGAACCGTGAGCGCCTCATCGGAGGTCACGGCGCGATCGACGTCGAACGCCCCGCCCATCATCGCGCCGGCGCCCCAGCCGAGCAGCACGCCGACCGGCCCGCCGAGCACGCCGATGAGCATGCCGATCAGCGAACCACTTGCGGCGCCTTCAGGGCCGACGTTGTCGGCGCTCTCCGGGATGCGCAGCTCGCCCGTCGGCGTGCGCTCCACAACCGCAGCGGATTCCAGCCCGATGCGATCGTCGGCGTCGCACTCCTTCAGCACGCTCAGCGCCTGATAGGCCTTGCTGGGCTCCGTGAACCCAACGACGATGACGTTCTCCATTGCCACTCCCTTCGGTCGACATTTCCTGACGACCGGACTCTCCCGCGCGTCGATGCCAGACGGATGCCACGCCGAGCCGCACTGCTGCCACGACCTAGACTCGCTGTCGATGGAAGCCCTCCTCTTGCGTGGTTCGGGCGCACGAGCGGCCGCTTCCGTGGCGAGAGACGCGCGACCCGTACGCGATCCTCGTCAGCGAGGTGATGGCGCAGCAGACGCAGGTCGACCGCGTCGTCCCGCGCTGGGAGCGCTGGCTCGAGCGCTGGCCGACGGTCGACGCGCTCGCGGCTGCAGAGCCGGCCGACGTCATCCGCGAGTGGCAGGGGCTCGGCTACAACCGGCGCGCGCTCAGCCTCCACCGCGCTGCGCAGCAGGTGGCCGCGCACGGCTGGCCGGACGACCTGACGGAGCTGCCCGGCGTCGGCCGCTACACCGCCGACGCGGTCGCGTGCTTCGCGTTCGGCCGCGACGTGCTGCCCGAGGACGTGAACGTGCGCCGCGTGCAGGAGCGCACCGGCGCGACCTTCACGTCCGCCGCCGCGCAGGCGCTGATGGACCTCGGCGCCACGGTCTGTCTCGCACGCATCCCGCGCTGCGGCATCTGCCCGCTCGCCGACGCGTGCCCGTCGCGCGGCACGCCGGTACGAGCCGCTCCGGAAGCAGGGCGCGTTCGAGGGCTCGTTCCGCCAGCGCCGCTCGGCGGCGCTCCGCGCCGTCGTCGCCGGCGAGCAGCCGGAGGACGCCGAGGCGGTCGAGGCTCTCGCCCGCGACGGGCTCGTCGACGTGCGTGACGGCCTCATCTCGCTACCATCATCCGCGCCGTGATCGCCTCGATCGTCACCCTGCTCATCCCGCTCTGGATCCTGCTCGGCCTGCTCGTTCTGATGGCCGTGCTCGCCCTCCTCGGGCGCATCCAGAACGGGCGCTACCTCCGCCCGATCATCACCGGGCTCGCGAAGGTGCCGCTCTTCAAGCGCTGGCTCCAGAAGGCGTCGAACGCCGCGCTCGAGCGATCCAACCCGGAGCTCGCGCGCGCGATGAAGAAGCTCGAGCCGCACGCGAAGCACATGCACGACCCGCAGCAGGCACAGAAGGCGATGTCGAAGCTGACTCGCGAGGAGCGGCGCGCGCTGCTCGAGATGCAGGACCAGCAGGGCGGCCTGCCCGAAGAGGGAGCGAACCGCCAGATGCGGCGGCGAATCGAGAAGCAGCGCCGCGACGCGCAGCGCCGCGGCCGCTAGTACAGCTCCGGCGCCTCGACCGGGTGCCGCATCCAGACGTTCGGCTCGACGTACGTTCCCGTGCCGTTCTCGAAGTGCACGGGCACGAGCGCGCCGGGCACGACGTAGTCGCCGTCCTCCGGGAACTGCAGCGACGTCCAGCTCTCCCACTCGTCGCGCGTTCCGTTGATCGTCATCGAGCTCGGCGCGGGCGCGAGCACCTCGGCGCCGACGCGCTCGTGCGTGCGGAGCCACGGGTCGTAGAGGAATCCGTCCTCGCGGCGCCACTCGACGTAGCGCTCGATCGGCGTCAGCGGATAGCGCTCCTTCCACGTCGGCCGCACCGGCGCGATCAGCGAGTCGAGGCTGTGCGCGGCGGCAAGCTTCGTCATGCGGCCGAGCACGACGGCGCCGACGCCGTGGCCGCGGTACTGCTGGATGACCCCCGCGACGATCGCGCACAGCGTCGTCGGCATCCCGCCCGGCCCTTCGGTCACCGCCCAGTCGACGCCGCCCGGCTTCGGCTCGCCGTCCCACACGACCGGCAGCGTGCACGCGTAGCCGATCAGCCGGCGGCCGTCGAGCACCCACAGCTGGAAGTCGGGATAGACCTCGTACAGCTGCGGCCAGAAGTCCGACACGACCTGGTCGTGATGCATGAACTCCGGCCACAGGTCCGGCAGCTTGCCGCGGAGCTCGGGATGCTCCACGTGCGTGACGATGCGCAGCTTCATCGCTGCAGCAGCGCGACGGCCTGCGCGGCGAGCCCCTCGCCGCGGCCGGTGAAGCCGAGGCCGTCCGTCGTCGTCGCACGGACGGCGACGCGCTCCGGTTCCACGCCGAGCGCGTCCGAGAGGCGCGCGCGCATCGCGTCGCGGTGCGGTGCGAGCCGCGGCTGCTCGCCGATCAGCACGACGTCGGCGTTGACGAGCTCCCAGCCGCCTTCCTGCACCTGTCGCCACGCCTCGCGCAGGAGCTCGACCGAGTCCGCTCCCTCGTACTGCGCATCGCCGGACGGGAAGAGCGCGCCGATGTCCGCCATGCCGGCCGCGCCGAGGATCGCGTCCGTCAGCGCGTGCGCGAGCACGTCGCCGTCGGAGTGGCCCGACAACCCACGCGGATGATCGATGCGAACGCCGCCGAGCACGAGCGGAACGCCGTCCACGAGCGCGTGCGCGTCGAAGCCGGTGCCGACACGAAGCTCGCTCATCCGAGCGGCTCCTGCCTGCGCACGCGCGCATCGAACACGCTGACCGTGTCGCGACCGTTCGCGTGCGCGAACGCGACCGCGACGTCGAAGTCCTCGCCGACGAGCGGCGGCTCGTGCGCGTCGGATGCAAGCGTGACCGGCGCCGAGGAGAGGCTGAGCAGCCGCGCGTCGGGATAGAGCTCGCCGACCGGCTTGCGCAGCCCCGCAGTCGAGATCTCCAGCGCGACGCCGCCCTCGTCGACGGCGGCCGCGAGCTCCGCGTACAGGTGGTCGCTGCCGGGCACGCCGTAGATCTTCGCGAGATCCGGGTGCGAGAGCACGTCGAAGTGACCGCTCCTCGCCGCGGCGGACAGCTCTTCGACGTAGCGCTCCCAGACGACGTCCTCGGGCAGCTCGGCCCAGATGCCGAGCCCGACGCCGTTGTCGATCGCGTGGTCGCCGACCATGTGCACCGAGCCGAGCAGGAAGTCCCACGGGTACGGGGCGAGGACGTCGGCGAGCTCGCCCGCCCGTTCGCCTGCCCAGTCCACCTCGAGGCCGACCTTCACCGGCAGTCCGCGCCCCTTCGCCTCGACGAGCGCGTCCACGTACGTGTCGAGATCGAAGTGGCAGCGCTCCTGGTAGTACGGCCACGGCCAGAACGCGGCGGTCTGCTCGAAGTAGTAGACGTGCTCCGTGAAGCCGATCTCGTCCACGCCGCGCTGCCTGGCGACCTCGACGAAGCGCTCGGCGGCGTCGGCGGTGTGGTCGATGCCGCCCGCCTCGTCGCGCAGATGCATGTGGTAGTCGACGATCACAGCAGTGCCGCGACGCGCGCGAGGTCGTCGGGCGTCGTCACCTTCAGCAGCAGCGGATCGCCGGGGACGACCTTGATGCGGCCGCCTGCCGCCTCGACGAGCCCGGCGCAGTCGGTCGCGTCGCCTCCAGCCGGCCACCGCGCGCCGCAGCGTCGCCACGGGGAACGCCTGCGGCGTCTGCACCGCCCACAGTCCGTCGCGCGCGACCGTCTCCTCGACGCGGCCGTCGCCGTCGACGCGCTTGAGCGTGTCCGGCATCGGCAGGCCCGGGACGACGCCGTCCCAGCCGTCGGCGAGCGGCGCGAGCACGCGCTCGATCACGTCGTCCGAAATGAGCGGCCGCGCCGCGTCGTGCACGAGCACCGCCGCCGCGTCGTCGGGCACCTCGGCGAGGCCCGCGCGCACCGAGTCGGCACGCGTCTCGCCGCCTGCGACGCTCGCGCGCACCTTCCCTGCGCCGATCTCCTCGGCGAGCAGGATCGCCGGCTCCTCCCATCCGGGCGGAACGACGACGACGACCGCGTCGATCCACTCGCTCTCGTCCAGCCGCCGCAACGGCTCCGCGAGCAGCGGCAGGTCGCGCAGCTTCACGAATGCCTTGGGCTGGTCCGAGCCGAGTCGTTCCCCGCGGCCTGCAGCCACGAGGATCGCCCAGACGGACATGCGAGGCGCGCCGAGCCGCTAGACGGCGGCGGCGACGGGCTTCTTCTTCGCCGCCGGCTTCTTCTTGACGCCGCCCTCGGCACCGGTGAGCACGCCCTCGAGCCACTCGGCGCACTCTTCCTCGTCCATCGCCTTCGCGTACATCAGCTCGGAGGCGAGGATCTTCTTCGCCTTCACGAACATCTGCTTCTCGCCGGTGGAGAGGCCCTTCTCGTTGTCGCGCAGCGAAAGGTTGCGGACGACTTCCGCGAGCTCGAGGATGTCGCCGGTCTTCATCTTGTCGCGGTTGTGCTTGAAGCGGCGGTTCCAGTTCTTCGGCATCTCGGTCGAGCCGCCGGTGAGGGCCTTGATGACGACCCCGACCTCCTTCTCACCGATGACGCGCCTGAGGCCGACCTGATCGGCGTTTTCGCACGGGACCTGCACGGTCATGTCGTTGTGCAGGATCTTGATCGTCAGGTAGTCGCGCTTCTGACCGAGCACCTCGCGGGACTCCTTCTTGACGACCGTCCCGGCACCGTGGTGCGGATACACCACCTTGTCGCCGACCTTGTACAACGCCGACCTCCCCTTCCGATGCGTGTTTCGCCAAAAGAGCCGGCGCGAGAAGGGCGCCGGCCCAATAACCACAGGTTAGCAGAAATAGCCTGGAAAAGCGATATTTCCGGGGTTTCCGGGGCTTTTCCAGCGTGTCCTACAGCTGCAGGTAGCGGTCCACGAGATTGTGTTCCTGGAGGCGCCGGAGCCCGGCCCGGATCTCCCTGGCCCGGACGGCCCCGACCCCCTCGACGCCCTCGAGATCGCGCTGGGAGGCCCGGACGACGGTGTCCAGGGAGCCGAAGTCGTCGACGATCCGGTGGACGATCGCGTCGGGTACCCGGGGAATGTGCGAGAGCACGCGGAAGCCGCGCGGAGAGACCGAGAAGTCGAGCGGGTTGACCCCGCGCTCGTACCCGAGGAGGTCGACGAGGCGGTCGAACTCGAGCAGGTCGCGGTACGAGAACGCGCGCAGCTTGGCGAGCGCCTTCGTCGCATCCGCGCCCGCTCCGCCGGCGTGGTAGTCGCGCACGATCGCGTCGCGCTCGACCGGCACGTCGCCGACGAGGTCGTCGAGCTGCAGGCGGATCAGGCGTCCCTCGCTGCCGAGCTCGACGCAGTCGCGCGTGATGCGCTCCGCCATGCGCGCGGTCATCTCCGCGCGCTGGAGGACGACGAGCACGTCGTCGAGCACGACCGCGTTCTGGAACTCGAGCGCCGTCAGCCGCGTCAGGACCTGCTCGAGCCGCACGACGGTACGTCTCGAGCGTGCCGAGCGCCTGGTTCGTCTTCGCGAGCACGTCCGGGACGGGATCGAGCTGGTAGTGCGCGGAGCCGACGAAGATCGTCACCGTCTCGCGCTGCTGCGACACCGAGATGACGAGCGCGCCGGTCTGCTTCGCAACACGCTCGGCCGTGCGGTGGCGCGTGCCGGTCTCGTCCGACGGGATGGTCGGGTCCGGCATGAGCTGGACGTTCGCCCACGCGAGGCGCTTCAGCGCGGCGTCGACGATGATCGCGCCGTCCATCTTCGCGAGCTCGTACAGGAGCTGCGGCCGGAACGGCGCGTCGAGTCGGATCCCGCCCGAGTACAGGAAGGAGAGCTCGTTCGGGTCGCCGACGACGATGAGCGCGCCCTCGTGCGAGCGGATGACGTCGTCGACCGCCTGCCTCAGCGGCGTGCCGGGTGCGATCTTCTCGATCGCCGCGAGCAGGGCGGCGTCGCGGCGGGGATCGTCCTCGAACGGGGTGCGCGTGAACCCGAGCTCGCCCAGCCGCTCGGCCCTACGCTCGCTCGTCTCCTTCGTCGGGTCGGTCGTCATCGAGCCCCGCTTTGATCGCTTGTCGCAGCGTCTCTGCCTTCGCCACCTGGAGTGTGCCACGGGCGGGGGTCTCGGCCGGGGCGACGACGAGCCGGACGCCGAGCTTCGCGCATTCCTCCAGCCTGCGGTCGGCCTGGGCGGCGGCTCGGAGGCGGCCGGTGAGGCCGATCTCCCCGAAGACGGCGGTCGCGGGCCGGACCGGCGTGCGCTTGGCGGCCGACGCGATCGCGAGCGCGACCGCGAGGTCGGCACCGGGCTCGTCGATGCGGACGCCGCCCGCGACGTTGACGAAGACGTCGGCCTGGCCCAGCCCGATGCCTGCGTGCCGCGCCAGCACGGCGACGATCATCGCGAGGCGCTTCGGGTCGATCCCGGTCGCGACGCGGCGCGGCATCGCGAGCTCGCTCTGCGAGACGAGCGCCTGTATCTCGAGGAGGATCGGTCGCGTCCCCTCGATGACGCATGCAACGGCGGCTCCCGGCTCTCCTTCGACCGTGTGACCGAAGAGCGCCGAGGCGTCGGGGACGCCGACGAGGCCGGCCCCCGTCATCTCGAAGACGCCGAGCTCGTTCGTCGAGCCGAAGCGGTTCTTCGTCGCCCGGAGGATGCGGTGCGCGTGGTACCGGTCGCCTTCGAACTGGAGGACGCAGTCGACGAGGTGCTCGAGCACGCGCGGCCCGGCAACGGTCCCGTCCTTCGTCACGTGGCCGACGAGGATGGTCGCGACGCCCGCGGTCTTCGCGACGCGGAGGAGGCGGCCGGCGGCCTCGCGCACCTGCGCCACCGACCCCGGCGCCGACCCGAGCTCGGCCGCGTACAGGGTCTGCACCGAGTCGATCACGCAGACGTCCGGGCGCTCGGCGTGGAGCGTCTCGCAGACGACGTCCAGCTCGGTCTCGGCGAGGATCTCGACGTTCGCAGCCCCTCCGAGCCGCTCGGCGCGCAGCTTCACCTGGGCGACGGACTCCTCGCCGGTGATGAGGAGCGTCCGCCGGGTCGCGCTCATCGCGGCGAGGGCGCTCAGGAGCAGCGTGGACTTGCCGACGCCCGGCTCCCCGCCGACGAGCACGAGCGACGCCGGGACGAGCCCGCCGCCGAGCACGCGGTCGAGCTCGGGGATGCCCGTCGGGATGCGCACGGCCTCCTCGGCCGAGACGTCGACCAGACGGAGGAGCGGTCTTCGGCGGCGCCTTCGACGTGGCTGACCTGGCCGACGACCTCCTCGACGAGCGTCCCGAAGGAGGCGCAGCCGGGGCACTTCCCGAACCAGCGCCCGGACGTCGTCCCGCACTCGGTGCACGCGTACTGAACAGCGGGCTTCGCCATTCCTCCACCTTATGAATGGAGGCGGACGAGTCTGTCACGACAAAGAAAAGCGGCTCCCGCCGCAGGGGAGCCGCTTTCATGTCGCCCGAGGAGAGCCGGGCCCCCGCCGCATCGGGGCCCCGTTCCTTATGGGACGATCTTCTGCCCCGGCAGGCGCTTGATTCTTCCCCCTATGGGTGGTTCAGCGGCCTGCTTCACCCGGAGGCACTGGGGAAAAGCCGCAGGAAGGTTCCGGGACAGCCCCGGTGGCGGCGAACGGCCCGACCGCGCACGATGGACTCATCCAGCCAGCAAGGTCATAGGAGGAGTCATGAAGCGCTTTCTCGAGATCGGCGGAGTCGTTGCCGCAATCGTCCTCGTAGCGTTCGGGGTCGCGGCGATCGCTCTCGGAGCCCAGGGCAAGAACACCGTCATCAGCCAGCTCAAGCAGCAGCAGATCACCGGCACCTCCGACATGACGCCTTCGGGCATCGCGGCGGAGGCCAAGGCAGCGGGGCTGAAGAACGTCACGCTCCCGACCTGCAGCGTCGCCGGCAAGACAGTCAATTCCGGCAGTCGCGCACGCTGCTTCGCCGAGTACATGCAGATTCACGCGCTCGAGGCGACGGGTGGCGTCGTCTACGCGCAGATGGGCCAGTACCAGGCGAAGCCCGGCACGCCGAAGGCTCAGCTCACGCCTGACGGTGCGACGAGCAACGCCCAGTACGCGGCGACCGATCCGAAGACGAATCAGCCGATCTCGAACGCCGCCCGCAACGTGTGGGTGACCGAGACGGCGCTGACCACCGCGCTGAACACGTCGTACATGGCGGACCAGGTCGGCAACTTCGGCATCGTCGTCGGAATCGCACTCCTGCTCAGCGGCATCGGCTTCCTGATCGTCGCCGTCGGCGGGATCCGGACCGAAGGATGGCTCGCCGTCTGGTTCGTCGCGCGCCGCAGCGCCAAGAAGACCGGCAAGCACACGCCGGTCGTCAGCGCGTAGCGGTTATTCCTCTCCGTCTTCCGGTGCCGCCGGCGCGTCCGGCGGCACCGTGATCTTTTCGGGAGTCACTTCGCCGGGGATGAAGGTGATGTCCACCTCGTCCGCCGCACCGTCTTCACCGACCTTGCGGCTGACGAGGATGGTCGAGCCCGGCTCGAGCTGCCGGCCGAGCACGTAGTCGGCGAGCGGGTCCTCGATGTAGCGCTGGATCGCGCGGCGCAGCGGCCGGGCGCCCATCGCCGCGTCGTAGCCCTTGTCGACGAGCAGGTCCTTCGCCTCGTCGGTCAGCTCCACCGTGACCTCGTGCGTCGCCATCTGCTCGCGCAGGCGCTTCAGCAGCAGGTCGACGATCGTCTTGATCTCTTCCTTGTCCAGCTTGTGGAAGACGATGATCTCGTCGATGCGGTTGAGCAGCTCGGGGCGGAAGACCTTCTTCAGCTCGCCCATGACGCGGCCCTTCATCTCGTCGTACGAGAGGCCGCTCTCGTCGCCGACCGAGAAGCCGAACGACTGGTTCTTCGAGATCGAAGCGGCGCCGATGTTCGACGTCATGATCACGATCGTGTTCCGGAAGTCGACGCGGCGCCCCTGGGCGTCGGTGAGCTTCCCCTCCTCCAGGATCTGGAGCAGGATGTTGAACACGTCCGGGTGCGCCTTCTCGATCTCGTCCATGAGGACGACCGAGTACGGCTTGCGGCGCACGGCCTCGGTGAGCTGGCCGCCTTCGTCGTACCCGATGTAGCCCGGAGGCGAGCCGACGAGCCGCGACACGGAGTGCTTCTCCATGTACTCCGACATGTCGACCTGGATGAGCGCGTCCTCGTCGCCGAAGAGGAACTCGGCGAGCGTGCGCGCGAGCTCGGTCTTGCCGACGCCGGACGGCCCGAGGAAGATGAACGAGCCGGTCGGGCGCTTCGGGTCCTTGATGCCGGCGCGGGCGCGGCGGATCGACTTCGCGACGGCGACGATCGCCTCTTCCTGGCCGACGACGCGCTTGTGCAGCTCCTCCTCCATGCGGATGAGCCGCTGCGACTCCGCCTCGGTGAGCTTGAAGACCGGGATGCCCGTCCACATGGAGACGATGTCGGCGATCTCTTCCTCGCCGACCTCGGGCTGCTCCTCGAGGTTCTCGGCGCTGCGCCACTGCTCCTCGAGCTCCCGCTTCTTCTGCGTCAGCTTGCGCTCCTTGTCGCGCAGCGACGCGGCCTTCTCGAATTCCTGGGCCTCGATCGACGCTTCCTTCTCCTTGCGGACCCGGTCGATCTCCTCCTCGAGCTCGCGGTAGCGCGGCGGCGCGCTCATCGAGCGGATGCGCATGCGCGACGCGGCCTCGTCGATGAGGTCGATCGCCTTGTCGGGCAGATGCCGATCCTGGATGTAGCGGTCGGCGAGCTCGGCGGACGCGCGCAGCGCCTCGTCGGTGATCTTCACGCGATGGTGCGCCTCGTAGCGGTCGCGCAGCCCGCGCAGGATCTGCACGGTGTCGTCGACCGACGGCTCCTCGACGCGCACCTGCTGGAAGCGGCGCTCGAGGGCTGCGTCGCGCTCGAGGTACTTGCGGTACTCGTCGAGCGTCGTCGCGCCGATCGTCTGCAGCTCGCCGCGGGCGAGTGCCGGCTTGAGGATCGACGCTGCGTCGATCGCGCCCTCGGCAGCGCCGGCGCCGACGAGATTGTGCAGCTCGTCGATGAACAGAATGATGTCGCCCCGCTGCATGATTTCCTTCATGACCTTCTTCAGGCGCTCTTCGAACTCACCGCGGTACTTCGAGCCCGCGACGAGCGCAGCGAGGTCGAGCGTGTAGATCTGCTTGTTCTTCAGCAGCTCCGGCACCTGGTTGGTGGCGATGCGCGCAGCGAGGCCCTCGACGACGGCGGTCTTGCCGACGCCGGGCTCGCCGATCAGCACGGGGTTGTTCTTCGTGCGGCGCGACAGGATCTGCATGAGCCGCTCGATCTCCGTCTGGCGGCCGACGACCGGGTCGAGCTTGCCCTCGGCCGACTGCTTCGTCAGGTTGCGGCCGAACTGGTCGAGGAGCTTCGAGCTCTTCGACTTCTCGCCCGCAGGACCGGACGCGCCGCCGGGGCCCTGGCGGCGGCCGGGGCCGGAGAGCATGCGGATGATCTCGTTGCGAATCTTCTCGGCGTCGGCGTCGAAGTCGAGCAGGATGCGCGCCGCGACGCCTTCGTTCTCGCGCACGAGGCCGAGCAGGATGTGCTCGGTGCCGATGTAGTTGTGACCGAGGGAGAGCGCTTCGCGCAGCGCGAGCTCGAGGACCTTCTTCGCGCGCGGCGTGAACGGGATCTGGCCCGTCGTGACTTCGTCGCCCTGGCCGACGATGCGCGCGACCTGCGCGCGCACTTCCTCGACGGTGATGTCGAGCGATTCGAGCACGCGCGCGGCGAGACCTTCCTCCTCACGCAGAAGCCCGAGCAGGATGTGCTCGGTACCGATGTAGTTGTGCTTGAGCGCGCGCGCCTCGTCTTGGGCGAGGACGACGACCTGACGAGCCCGTTCAGTAAAGCGTTCGAACAACTGCGCTGCTCCCCTTTCCTGAGTGCCTCATCGTAGCCGACCTACCCCTGGCTACCGAGTCGTGCACTGGTGTTCACATTTTCCTCAAACGAGGTCACCGAATGTCTCCAGAACGAGCGCGTCGAAGCTCGCGGGCAGGCTTCCGTCGGGCGCTGCATACGCCCGCAGCGAATAGAGGTACGACGTCCACTCCTCGACGCGGTCGGGAAACTCGTGGCCGCGCTGCTCGACGAGACGGTCGAGCGCGAGGACGTTCCAGCGGCCGGCGCCGTCGAGCGCGGCGATCGCGGGCGGCTCCGGCTCGGCCGCCGGAATCGCTTCCGGTTCGGGTTCCGGCTCCGGCTCCGGCTCGGGCTCCGGCTCCGGCTCGGGCTCGGGCTCGGGCTCGGGGTACGAGACGGGCACCGACACGAACGACGGCATCGGCGGAAGGAGCGGCGGCTCGGGCGGGGGGAGGCGGAAGGAGCGGGTCGGGAGGCGGAGGCGGAGGAGGCGGCGGCGGTGCGGCCAGCTCGCGCTCGCGGACGGCGAGCTCGGCGGCTCGGCGGACGAGCTCGAGCTCGCGCTGCCCGATGCCGGCGAGGCGCGACTCGACCGCGCGCTCGCGCTCCTCGAGCTCGGCGAGCGCCCGCGGATCCACCTCGGGCGTGAACGGGGCCGGCGGCGCCTGGTGCTGCCCGGCAAAGGCGGCCTCGCGCGTTGCGAGGTCGGACTGCTTCTGGGCCAGATCCAGCTCGCGCGCGCTGTACAGCGCCTCCCGCTGCGCCTTCTGCTCCGCGATGCTCGATTCGCGCGCGGCGAGCGTCTGCTCCCACTCGGTCAGGCGCGCGACCCGTTCCTCGGCGGCGCGCTCGAAATCGGCCTCGGCCTTGGACAGCTCGGCCTGGCGCTGGTCCAGGCGCTGCTCCTCGGCCCGGAGGCGCTCGAAGGTCGAGCCGAGACGCTGTTCCACATCTGCCGCGAACGCGTCGAGATCGGGCGGGCTCTTCATCTTCTTGACCTTCTTCGGCGGCTTCTCCGGATTTTCCAGTTTCTCCGGCTCGGGCTCGGCCGTCTTGGGCCGGCCGCGGAGCCTGAGCAGCAGGACGAGGAGGAGCAGCAGCAGGACGATGAGGACGCCTGCGAACAGGAGGAGATGGTGGTGGCCTTGGAGCGCGGAAGCCGTCATGCACCCATTATCGCCGCCCGGGTGGCTACCATCGCCCTGCTTTGAGCAGCGCTCTCATCACGGGTGGTGCCGGGTTCATCGGCTCGCACCTCTCCGAGCTGCTGCTGGACCGCGGCGTGGAGGTGTTCGTCCTCGACGACCTGTCCACCGGCTCCGAGCGGAACGTCGCGCACCTGCGCGACCGGCGCGACTTCCATCTCATCGTCGACTCGGTGCTCAAGTCGTCGGTCGTGAACGAGCTCGTGCATCGCTGCGACGTCGTCTACCACCTTGCGGCCGCGGTCGGCGTGCGCCTCATCGTCGAGGAGCCCGTCCACACGCTCGTGACGAACATCCAGGGCACCGAGAACGTGCTCGACCACTGCAACCGGTTCGGCAAGCGCGTGCTCGTCGCGTCAACGTCGGAGGTGTACGGCGACCGTCGCGAGCCCGAAGCGCTCGACGAGGAGAGCCGGCGCATGTACGGCCCGACGACCGCACGTCGCTGGGCCTACGCGGAGTCGAAGGCGCTGGACGAGTTCCTGGCGCTCGCGTACCACCAGGAGCGCGGGCTCGACTGCGTCATCGTGCGGCTGTTCAACACGGTGGGGCCGCGGCAGAGCGGCCAGTACGGCATGGTCATCCCGCGCTTCGTCACGTCCGCGCTCGCGGGCCGGCCGATCGAGATCCACGGCGACGGCACGCAGACGCGCTGCTTCTGCCACGTGCAGGACACGATCCGCGCGCTCGCGGGGCTGATGGAGGCGACCGCGATCTCCGGCGAGATCTACAACGTCGGCTCGACCGAGCGCGTTACGATCAACGAGCTCGCACAGCGCGTGCTGACGATGACGAAGTCGTCGTCGCCGGTTGTGGGAGTGCCGTACAACGAGGTCTACGGGCAAGGGATCGAGGACATGCTCCACCGCCAGCCCGCGATCGAGAAGGTCAACGGCGCGATCGGCTGGGCGCCGACGCGCGACCTCGAAGCGATCCTCGCCGACGTCGTGCAGTACGCGCGCTCCGCGCCCGCGTTCTACGACGAAGCTGCTTAGCGCTCGCGCAGGAGCGGGAAGAGGACGACGTCGCGGATGGCGTCGCGCCCGAGCATGACCATGGCGAGCCGATCGATGCCGATCCCGATGCCGCTGTTCGGAGCCATGCCGTACGACATCGCTTCGACGTAGTCGGGATCGCCAGGCTCGGCCTCCGCGTCCCCCGCCTCGCGTTCGTCTGCCTGCGCGGCGAAGCGCTGCTCCTGCTCCTCGGCGTCGTTCAGCTCGCTGAACGCGTTCGCGAACTCCATCCCGCCGACGACGGCCTCGAAGCGCTCGACGATCGACTCGTCGTAGTCGGTCGTGCGCGCGAACGGCGAGAGCTCGATCGGCCAGTCGTAGACGATCGTCGGCTGGATCAGCGTCGGCTCGACGAAGTGCGAGTACGCGTGGTCGACGAGCTGCGACCACGTCTTGTCGCGCGAGATGTCGACGCCGGCCTGCGTGAGCTTCGCGCGCAGCTCGGACTCGTCGCGCGACCAGACGCCGTGTCCTTCGAGCGCGTCGACGAACTTCACGCGCGCCCATGGCTTTGCGAGGTCGACGTCGTGGCCGCGGAAGGTCACCTTCGTGCCGCCGATGGTCGCCTGCGCCGCCTGCTCGACGAGCGTCTCGGCCCGCTCCATCGTGTCCGTGTAATCGGCGTATGCCTCGTACCACTCGACCTGCGTGAACTCGGGCGAGTGCTTGTACGAGTAGCTCTCGTTGCGGAAGTCCTTCGACAGCTCGTACACCTTCTCGAGCCCGCCGACGATGAGCCGCTTGAGATAGAGCTCGTCGGCGATGCGGAGATAGAGATCCTGATCGAGCAGGTTCGAGCGCGTGACGAACGGCTCAGCGAACCCGCCGCCGTAGCGCGGCTGCAGGATCGGCGTCTCCACCTCGATGAAGCCGGCTCCGTCGAGGTAGCCGCGGATGGCCGTGACCATGCGCGCGCGCAGGATCGCGTCGCGGCGCGACTCCTCGTTCATGAGCAGATCGAGGTAGCGGCGCCGGTAGCGCGCCTCGACATCGGTGACGCCGTGGAAGGTGTCGGGCAGAGACGTGCGGATGCGCGCGAGGATCGCGAGCGAGTCGACGTCGAGCGACGGCTCCCCGCGCTTCGACTTCGACGGCGAGCCCGTCACGCCGACGACGTCGCCGAGGTGGACGTCGACGTCGCCCGTCTTCTCGGTGTGGCAAAGAAGCTGGATGCGCCCGGAACGGTCGACGAGGTCGAGGAACACGAGCTTCCCCATGTCGCGGCGCCCGAGCACGCGGCCGGCGAGCCGGCGCTTCGTGTCGGCGGCGAGGCCGTTCTCGAGCGGCTCGGTCTCCGCGCGGACGGTCGCGATCTCGTCGCGGTCCCGGAAGTGCTTCGGCGCGGTCATCCGCGCGAGTCTACGCAGCCGAAAAGCCGGAGCGTAAGCCAGGCGAAGCCAGCTACGCGGAGGCGAACTCATGCGGGCCTGCGGGGATGCGCGCAGCGCACCACCGTCCGCGCAGAACGACCAGTCGACCATACTCCGTAAGAGCGTGGCGGCTTGCCGCCGCGCGCTCCCGCGAACGGAGAACTCTTCACGGCGGCCAAGGCTCGAGCTGTTACGCAGCCTTGATGTCCATGATCTTGAACGTCATCTTGCCGCGCGGCGCTGCGACCTCGACCGTCTCGCCCTTCTTGCGGCCCATGATCGCCTTGCCGACGGGAGACTCGTTCGAGAGCTTGTTCGCGGACGGATCGGCTTCGGCTGATCCGACGATGTGGTACTCGACCGTCTTGCCGGCCTTCACGTCGCGCAGGCGGACCTTGGTCCCGATCGAGACCTCGCCCGACTTGATCTCCTTCTTCGTGACGACGCGCGAGTTCGCGAGCCGCTCCTCGAGCATGGCGATGCGCGCCTCGAGATGCGCCTGCTCGTTCTTGGCGGCGTCGTACTCCGCGTTCTCGGCGATGTCGCCGAACTCGCGCGCAGTCCGGATGCGGTCGGCGATGTCGCGCCTCCGGTCCACCGACAGATATTCGATCTCGTCCTTGAGCTTCTCGAAGCCCTCGGGCGTGAGAATGACTTCCTTCAACTGGTCCTCCTGAGACCCCGCGGCAACGAAAATGGCCGGTCGCTGCGCCTCCGGCGGGGGCGGATGGTACCTCCGGGGCATGGGGTCGTCAACGGGGGTCGGGCTACCATCCCCGAATGGCCGTGGAACTGCGTGAATCCTGGCGAATCGGCCCGGTCGAGGTTCCCACCCGGGTGGTCCTCGCCCCCATGGCCGGCGTGAGCGTCCAGGCCTTCCGGCGCCAGGGCCGCCGCTACGGCGCCGGGCTCGTCTGCTCGGAGATGGTCTCGTGCGCCGGGATCGAGCACCGCAACGAGAAGACGCTCGGCTACCTGCGCGTCGGGGCGGACGAGCATCCGCTCGCCATCCAGATCTTCGGTGCCGACCCCCGGGTGATGGCCGAGGCCGCGCGCATGGTCGAGGCTGCCGGCGCGGACGTCGTCGACATGAACTTCGGATGTCCGGTCAAGAAGGTGACGAAGACGGGCGCAGGCGCCTGCCTCCTCGAGGACGCCGACCTCGCGTGCCGGATCACGGAGGCGGTCGCGTCGGCCGTGTCGGTGCCGGTGACGGTGAAGATGCGCCGCGGCGTGGAGAACGGCTCACGCGCATGCCTCGAGCTCGGCCCGCAGCTCGTTCGCGCCGGCGCCGCCGCACTGACGCTCCATCCGCGGTCGGCGACGCAGATGTACACGGGGTACGCCGACCACACGCTCACCGCTGAGCTCGTCGACCTCGTCGACGTGCCGGTGATCGCGTCCGGCGACGTCGTCTCGCATGCGAAGGCGCTCGCCGTTCTCGAGTCGACCGGCGCCGCCGCGGTCATGGTCGGGCGCGGCGCGCAGGGCAACCCGTGGGCGATCCGCGAGATCGTCCTCGGGGACAGCGTGCAGCCGACGCGCGAAGAGGTGGCCGCAGAGCTGATCGTGTTCATCCGCGAGACGGTGCGCGAGTTGGGCGAGCGGCGCGCGTCCGGATTCCTGAAGAAGTTCTATGCGTGGTACCTCGGCCACGGGCGCTTCCCGAAGCCGTTCAAGAACGAGCTCGTGCAGCTCTCCTCCACGGAGGAAGTGATCACGCGGCTCTTCGCAGCGGCGCCCGGTGCCGCAGAGATCGTCGCGCGCCTCGAGGCCGAGCTGCCCGATCCGGAGGACGAGATCCTCCTCGAGGGCATGCCGATCTCGATCTACGGCGGCGGCTAGTCCCGGTTTCGTTCCCACACGATCCGCAGCCCCTCGAGCGTGAGGAACGGATCGACCTTCGAGATCGTGCGTGAGTGCGGTGCGATGAGCTCCGCGAGTCCGCCGGTCGCGACCACAACCGAACCCGGCGCATCGAGCTCCTCGCGGATGCGATCGACGATCGAGTCGACCTGCCCGGCGAACCCGTAGACGAGCCCGGACTGCAGCGCCTGCACGGTCGTCTGCGAAATCACGCGCTCCGGCGCGACGAACGGCACCTTCGGCAGGCGCGCCGCGCGGGCGAACAGCGCGTCCATCGAGACCTCGATCCCCGGCGCGAGCACTCCGCCGGCGAACTCGCCACTCGCCGAGATGACGTCGAAGTTCGTCGATGTCCCGAAGTCGACGACAACACAGGGCATCCCGTGTCGCTCACGCGCGGCGACCGCGTTCGCAATCCGGTCGGGTCCGACTTCGCGCGGATCGTCGTAGCGAATGGGCACACCGGTCGAGACGCCCGGGCCGAGCACGAGCAGCTCGACATGCGCCCAGCGCTCTGCGAACGCCTCGTACTCGCTGACGAGCTGTGGCACCGACGAACAGAGGACGATCCCGTCGAGTGATGCAACGTCGACGAGCGCGCGCAGCATGACGGCGAGTTCGTCGGCCGTGTGCGTCGGGTTCGTCCCGATGCGGAAGTGCTCGGCGAGAGTGTCCCCGTCGTACAGCCCGAAGACCGTCTGCGTGTTGCCGGCGTCGACTGCGAGCAGCAAGTACTAGAAGTCTTCTTCGTGCGGCTGCGTCTCGCCGATGCGCTCGGCGAGCGCTTCCGGCGTGAGCGTCGGCTCGTCGCCTTCGCCGCGCAGCTCTTCGATGGTGACGTCGCCCGAGGTGAAGATCTCGGCGCGCGGGATGATCCGCGTCGGCCGGTTCTTGTCCCAGACCCAGACGTCTTCGAGCTTCAACTGGAAGAACGGGTACGTCTGCTGGGGCACGTACGTCCGCTCGAGCTTGTTGCAGAGGTACGTCGCATCCTGCGTGAGCACGCAGTAACGGAACAGCGCGAAGACAGCCTGATACTCCTTCTTCAGCTGGAGCTCGAGATCGGCCTCGTACTCGTCGAGATCGTCGAGGTGCGACATTCCGAGGTCAGTGTAGCCGCGCGAGGATGGTCTCCACCTTGCCTTTTCCAGGCACTTCGAGACCGGGAGCGATCTCGGCGAGCGGGCCGAGGACGAACGCACGCTCGTGCAGTCGCGGGTGCGGCACGGTCAGTCCCGGCTCGTCGATCTCGGCGTCGTCGTACAGCACCAGGTCGAGATCGAGAGTCCTCGGGCCCTGAAGCGGAACACCTTCGCGAAGCCGCCCGAACCGCCGTTCCACGTCGAGGAGCAGGGCGAGGAGCTCCTGCGCGGTGATCTCCGTCTCGACGGCGGCGACGCCGTTCAGGAAGCGCGGCTGGTCGACGAGGCCGACGGGCTCCGTGTCGATCAGCGTCGAGACGGCGACGACCGCGATTCCGGGCTCCGAGCCGAGCTCGGCGAGTGCGCCGTGAATGGCGGCCTCACGGTCGCCGAGATTCGATCCGAGAGCGACGAACGCGAGCGCCACGCGCCTGACCGTAGCGCTACCCTCCAAGCGCGTGCATCGCCGCCTGCCGATCGTGCTCGCCGCGGCGCTCTGCGCCCTGGGGACGGCCGCGGTGGCGCGCGCAGACGCTGCGCCCGGGTGGTGGCTGCGTGGAATCGACGCCGACACGGCGGCCGCGCCCGGCCCCGGCGTCCCGATCGTCGTGGTCGACGGAGCGGTCGACACGTCGCAGCCGACGTTCATGGGCCGCGCCAACACGACGTATCTCGACAACCAGGCGCTCGCCGGACCGGACGACTATCACGCGACCGCCGTCGCGTCGCTCGCGACCGGCGTGTATCCGCAAGCGGTGCTCGAGCTCTGGGACGCGGGCCGGGGCGTGAACGGCATCGACGCCGCGTCCGCGGCGCAGGGGATCGTGACGGCGGCGAAGCATTGCCCGTCGGTGATCAACCTGAGCTTCGGCGGCACGGAACCGAACCCGCAGGTGCAGAACGCGATCCTCACCGCGGTCCGGTCGGGCTGCCTCGTCGTCGCGGCGGCCGGGAACAGCGCACTGGACGGCGACCCGCCGACGTATCCGGCCGCGTACGCGCACGTCCTCACCGTCGGCGCGACGGACGAACAGGGGACTGCGCTTCCGTTCTCGAGCTCGGGCAACTGGGTCGACCTGTCGGCGCCGGGATCGGACATGAGCGCGGCCGTTCCGCTCTCGCACGACGCGAGCGGCATCTCGACGGGGCTCGCGGGCACGAGCTTCGCCGCTCCACTCGTGAGCGCGGCCGCGGCCTGGCTCTGGACAGCCCGCCCGAAGCTGACGTCGAGCCAGGTGGCGGCCATCCTGCGCGTGAGCGCGCACCCGGTCGGGCCGCAGCGCTTCGATTCGAAGACCGGCTACGGCATCGTCGATCTTGCGGCGGCGCTCGCGTTGCCGACTCCGCCGAACGATCCGAGCGAGCCGAACGACGACGTCGTGCAGGTGAAGCCGGGCCAGCTCTTCGCCAACGGCGAGCCTGCGCTGACGACGCCGGCGCATCCGTCGACGCGGATCGAAGGCACGATCCTGCAGGCGGAGGACCCGCGCGACCTGTACCGCATCTGGGTCCCCGCGCACACACGCGTGCACGTGTCGGTGACCTCACCCGGGATGACCGCGGCCGTGCGCATCTGGGGACCGAGGACGTACACGGTCGACGAGCCGCCTGCACTCCGGCTGCGCGACTTCAGAGGGCCCATCGATCACGGGCAGCACCGTAGGCAGGTACGCCTACGCCGAGGTCATTCTGACGGGCCGCTCCCCCAGCTCCACCTACGTCTTGACCGCGCGGGTCGCGTCACCCTGACGGAGACGGTGCCCTCGAGGCCTGCGGGCATGACCGCGGGCTTCGTGATGCGCACCGTCGCGCGCTCGACGCCGAATCGCGCGCGTAACGCGTCGGCGACGTCGATCGCAAGCGGTTCGATGAGCGAGTACGTGCGCGCGGACGAGACCTCGCGCACGGTGCGTGCAACCGCGACATAGTCGACAGCGTCGTCGATGTTGTCGGTCGCGCCGCGGTCGCCCACCTCGAGGTCGATGTCGAAGAGGAAGTCCTGGCCCGCTTCACGCTCCTCCGGGTGAACGCCGTGGTGCCCGAACACGCGGAGTGCGCGCACCTCGACGACGATCATGCGAACGCCTTCGCGACGTTCAGCGCGTCGACGTGCGCCGCGACGTCGTGCGCGCGGATGATCGTGGCGCCGTGCTCGTACGCGGTGACGGCGGCGGCGACGCTCGCGCTCACGAGATCGGTCGCGCCGAGGCGGCGGAGCGTGCTCTTCCGGGAGATGCCGATGAGGACGGGGCGGCCGAGCGCGAGCAGCACGTCGAGGCGGCGAATCAATTCGAGGTTGTGCTCGACCGTCTTCCCGAAGCCGATGCCGGGATCGAGGCAGATCGCTTCCTCTGCGACGCCCTGCGAAACGGCGAACGCGAGGCGCTCCTCGAGGAACGATGCGACCTCGGAGGCGACGTCGTCGTAGCGCGGATCGAGCTGCATCGTGCGCGGCTCGCCCTGCATGTGCATGAGACAGAGGTACGCACCGCTGTCGGCGACGACGCCGGCGAGCTCGGGGTCGGCGCGAAGCGCGGTGACGTCGTTGACCAGCTCTGCGCCGAGCTCGATCGCGCGACGTGCAACCTCCGCCTTCGCAGTGTCGATCGAGATCGGGACGGCGCGGTCGAGGCGCTCGAGGACGGGCACGACGCGCCGCAGCTCTTCGTCGGCTGAGATGCCGTCGGAGCCGGGACGCGTCGACTCGCCGCCGACGTCCACGATCGCCGCGCCCTCGTCGTGCATGCGGCGCGCCGCTGTCGCCGCGACGTCGGGATCGAAATGAACGCCGCCGTCGGAGAACGAGTCGGGCGTGACGTTGACGACGCCCATGACGGACGGCCGCGGGAAGCGCTGCTTCGATCGGGATCACGTACGGATCGTTGCACGAAGTCGGCACATCCCTCATGGCATACTCGAGCCGAGTGACGGTCGCGTGAGTTGAGTTGCCCGAAGGCCTTCTCCGGCGGGCCTTCCCTTTGGCTCAAGTGAGACGACGCTCGCGCATGACAGAACTCTCTCGCTCGAACCGTCGAGGATCGCGGTTCTTAGAGCCATTTCAGAGTCTGCTGCTTTCCTGACGGGATGAACTGCCGAGCCGGTGTCTTCCGCGGTGCTGTGTTCATCCCAACGCTCGCAGGCCTCGCTCTGCTCGCGGCGGGCTGCGGCGGCGGAGGCCCGTCCACCGTTGCGAGCCTCGCCTCCTCCACGACCGCCTCACCGACGACGGCGCGGACCGGAGCTCTCGCGTTCTCCCGCTGCATGCGCTCCAGCGGGGTGCCGAACTTCCCCGACCCACCGGCCCGTCAAGCGACATCCAACCTCAGCCTGTCGCACCTCGGGGTCGGCGGCGCCCAGTTCGACGCAGCCTGGCATGCCTGCGCTCACCTGCTCCCGAACGGCGGCCAGCCAAGCCAGTCCGAGCTCGGGCAGGTAATCAGCGGCCTGCTCGCCTTCGGCCGCTGTATGCGCAGGCATGGCATCCCGTCGTTTCCCGACGCCAGGCTGAGCTGGGCCGGCAGCAGGGATCGTATCGCCGTCCACGTCGCTGACGGTCAGACGGCGAGGCGCGCTTTCGACTGCCGCCGCCGTCGCACGGCGCTCTGGGTCGGCGGGGTCGGCAGGATCGGTCGTCGAGGGACATTCCCGCACACGGGCGCAGGTCAACGTCACGGTGCATGCGACGATGAAGCGATGCGCCTCTGGCGGCTCACCCGGACGGGTCAGACGGCGCTCGACGGTGCTGGGACGTTGAAACATGGAGGCCGCTACTCGCCGCCGGGCGTCCCGTCGTCAACTTTGCTTCGGAGGCAGGGCTCGCGGTGCTGGTCGCGTTGCGATACCTACGGGTTGACCCTGCTGATGCGCCTGCTGATTACGTGCTTGGTTGGACGGAGATCGACGCGGTTCCCGAGAGGGCTCGCGATGCCGACAGCGACGATGCGATCCGCCATTGGGTGACCGACTGGCTCAAGGAACGCCGGAGCTTGCTCGTGGCAGTGCGCTCGCAGGTCCTCCCCGAGGCGGATGTCGTGTTGATGAACCCGCTCCATCCCGAAGCCGCCCGAGTACCGCCGCTCGTCACGAGGCCGTTCAGCTTCGCCGAATGCCTCCACACTCCGCCGATGCTGGCGCGCTACTCCGGTGAGGGCGACGATCCTTTGCTCGGGTGACATTCCCGAACACTCGCGCATGCGGCCGCGCTGGTCTCTCTCGGCCTCAACGGCCCCAGCCCGGGACTATTGTCCGCGGCGTGACGCCGCACACAAGGTTGATCGCGTGGATTGGGGTACGAGCGGTCGCTCTGGCGTTGTTCGCATACGTGCTTTTTCGACTCTTCCGACTCTCCATCGTTTGGGGATCCGCAGCCGTCGCCCTGGTTGCAGCCACGGCAGGTGGAACTCTCGCCCTAGTTCGATGGCGGCGCGCTCGTTCTCAGTAACCAGAATCCCATCGAGTGACATTCCCGAACACTGGCGCAGGCGACGGGCCGCCCACCGCGTGGTGAATTGCGCCTCTCGGGCGTAGAGTTCCGATCTTGTTCGCGGTTCCGATCATCGCGTTCTTGGCCGTCATTGCCGGGGTCGTCGTCGTTCTCACCGTCGGCTCGCTACTCGGCTACCTGTTGATCATCGGCGGCATCGCTGGACTCGGGTGGGCGTACGTCCCAGCGGTGATCGGGCGCATGGTTCGGTGGCTGTCGATCGGCCGGTAGCGCCGGGGGACATTCCCACGCACTGGCGCAGCGCAGCGATCGACCGCCACGAGGCCGAAGCACCGACCAGCCACGCTCTTCACCCGATTCTCACGGCGCGAGTAACTCACGGCCGCGTCGTAGCGATCGGCGTGGACGCGGTCGGGCACTGAACACGACGCCTCGGGTGACATTCCTGAACGCTGGCGCAGGTCACGGTTCCGTGACGAACGAGTGAGGGTCGTAGACTCTCGCGTCGTGGAGATCATCCAGCCGGCCAGAGTCGAGGAGCGGCCTGATCGCCTCTATGTCGGCATCAGGATCGTCACCCCGTTTCGGGGAATGCTGGGGGTGCGCGATCAACTCCTCGAGGAAGTACGTAGGTGGATCGATCAGGCGGCGGTCGAGCCGACCGGACATGGCTTCCTCCGCCTCCACGTGATCGACATGAACGGCCCGATGGACATCGAGGCCGGCTACTTCACGCCTCAGCGATGCGACGGCGACGAGCGTGTTCGACCCGGGCTGATGCCGGCCGGGCGTTATGCGACGCTCACCTACAAGGATCACGCGATGCGAGCCAATCGCGCATTGATCGAGTGGGCACGCGACAACGGCGTCGAGTTCGACCGTCGGGACGAACCCGAGGGCGACGGGTTCGCGTGCCGCTACGAGGCATTCCTGACCGATCCGAAGAGCGAACCCCGCAAGACCAGATGGGAAGTCGAGCTGGCGTTCAAGATCGCCGACTGAAGAGGCGCCGCACGATACCGCTCGACGAGTGTGATCGGCAACCGCACTTGCGATCCGCCGGTTCCTCTCGGGGCTACCCCACGCGGAGGGCGGCAGCCACCGCTGCGGTGTCCAGATAGATCTGGAATCGCGCGAGCTTCCCATCCCGGAACGTCCACACGTGTGCCTCATGATTCACAAACGCGCGGCCGGTGTCCCGAGCCGTTGCCTCGGCGTACACGAGGGACACCACCTTGTCGTTTTGGGCGATGAACTCTCGTGGCTCGAACGTCGTGAAATCGACAGTCGATGCAAGACCACCAAACCAGCTCAGGACAGCTTCCTTGCCTTTGAACGTTCCGGCGGTCGGGTCGTCGGCAGGATCCCCGGCACTCACCCACTCGATGTCGTCCGCCATCACCTCGGCAAGCGCCGCCATGTCGCCCCGACCGAAAGCCTCATACGCATCCTGAGCGAGTCGGGTGTTCCCCTCTGCTGACACCGGAACTCCTTGTTCGAGTGTGAGCGAGAAGTATCTCACCCGCGGAGACTCCGTTCGCATCGACGCCGTGTGGTCGAGAAGCATCCCCTCAGGGGACATTCGCGAACACTGGCCCAGCCGAGGAGCGCTATTCCTCGGCGTCCGGACGGACGTAATACACGGTCATCGAGTGCCGGTTGCCGTCTGCCGTCACCTATTATGCGGCCGCTTCGCCGCAACCCCGCATGGTTCCGAGCCCGGAGCGGGTGTCGCCCAAACCCAGCCTTTCGAGCGCCGTGCGACCGGTTTCATGAGCTTCTTATCGTCGCTTTATCGGGCCGAGCGATCATCGAGGGCATGAGACCTTTCGTCCGCACCCAACAGCTACCTGCGCAGCGTTCATCGCGGGCAGCCCGTCTCGTGGCCGCGGTCACCGCAGCGGCCGGCCTGTCCCTGCTCGTGGCGGCGTGCGGGAGTTCGCCGGGCAGTCACGTCGCGCAGCTCGGTACAACCAGCACTCAGTCGACCTCGCCACCGAGCAATCCGAGTGCGCGTGTGTCGACGACTTCCGAGTCGCCGGCCTCGCAGATGCTCGCGTACTCGCACTGCATGCGCTCCCACGGGGAGCCGAGCTTCCCTGACCCCGACGCCCACGGGCAGGTCAAGGACCAGCTCAGAGCGTCAGGGATCAATGAGAACTCGTCTCAGTTCCGGGCGGCCGACGCAGCCTGCAAGCGCCTGCTCCCGAGCGGCAGCACGGGGCCGACTCAGGCCGAGGTGCAGCAGTTGTGGAGCGAGTTTCGAAGCTTCGCCCGCTGTATGCGCCGCCACGGGGTGCCGAACTACCCGAACCCCCAGCCGCGGTCCGCTACCGACCCGCGACCGACCTTCGCTTTCGGGCCACAGTCGCCCATCAATCCGAATTCGCCGCAGATCAAGAGCACGCTGCCGGATTGCCGCTCACTCGTGAAGACCGCAAACCCGAACCGATCTTGACTGGTCGGCTACGACCGTAGATATGTCGCCTGCCTTGGCGCCGGGTTCACCGGCGCGAAATGGAACGCTTGCCATTCATCCATGCGACGAGAATGCCGGAACAGGCATGCGACGTGTCGCGGGATTACTCAGGCGTACTTTCGGAACGCTGGCGCAGAGACGACGTTTGCACACCCGCAGCTAGCTGCGCATCTTCCGGCGGTTACGGCCGGCGTCCGTCCGAGAACGGCGCGTAGCGTCTGTGCAGCAGCAAGACGTTACCGTCCGGATCGCGGAAGAACGCCATGTGACAGACCTTGGTGTCGAGCGTCTCTCCGTCGAATTGGATGCCCTTCGCCTCAAGCTCGGCGCGAGCAACCACGACATCGGGAACGCGAATGGCGATCCCGCCGAGGTTCGGCGCAAAGGGCTGCCCGATGCTGGCTGGGTCGAAGACGTCGAGCGTCACTTGACCAAGGCGGAACTCGATGTCGTTCCCGCTCTCGTTCTCGATCTCTAGGCCCAGCGTCTCCGCATAGAAGGCCTTCGCGCGCACGATGTCCCGCGTCAGCACTGAAACGAAATCCACGCGCTCCACCTGCACGGCAGCAAGATAAGCAGCCAGGGCCATCCACGCCAACCGGCCAGCTCGCCTCGGTCAGGGGACATTCCCGCACACTGGCGCAGATCAGCCTTTACGCTCCAGAGGAGGCGGCCCCCGATCCGGAGGAACGCGGCACCCGGATTCTTCTTTGGACGTTTCTCTTCCCGGCGAGCTTCGCTGACTTCCTTTTGGCGCTTGTGGCTGGCGCACGCGACAGTCTCGAATTCTCGGGCCGACCTCGGAGTGACGGCGTACGCTTGCCAGCAGTCGTACAGCCCGCTCCATTCCGGCCTACTCGCCGGCGCCCTCCAAGCGGAGAAGGAAGGGCGTCAACCGAATGAGATGCAACCGTCGGTCGACGCTCATCGCGACAAGCTCGAAGCCTATGAAGGGCTGTGTCGCGACATGGGCGCGCCTCCCGCACACGTCGCCTTGGCATGGCTCCTACGAAATCCAGTCGTCTCGACGGCCATCATCGGCCCGACAACAACCGAGGACTTGATGTCGAGCCTCGGCACGCTTTCGGTGCAGCTAGATAGCACCGCCATCGAGCGACTCGACGAGATCTGGCCGGGGCCGGGCGAAGCACCGCAAGCGTACGCCTGGTGAACAACTCCCGGCTCGGACGACGAACGGCGCCTTGTACCGTCATCGAGGTCGGGCAATCCGAGGAAGGGGCGCACATGAAGATCGCGGTGATCGGCGCGGGAAACATCGGTAGGACGCTGGGAGGCAAATGGGAAACCGCCGGGCACGAGGTCGTGTACGGCGTCCGCTCACCTGGCGCGCCCGGGACGGCAGCGATCGCGGACGCAGTCGACGGGGCCGAGGTCGTGCTGCTCGCCGTTCCGGGGGCCGCGGCAAAGGAGGTACTCGCGTCTCTCGGTGCGGCGCTCGCCGGCAAGGTTGTGATCGACGCGACCAACGATGTCCAGGGCGCAGGCAAGCTGCACGCGCTCGACGAGCTCGCAGACGACGCTCACCCGGTGCGTGCGTTCAACACGCTCGGCTGGGAGAACTTCGCCAACCCTGTGTTCGACGGCGTTACGGCCGACCTCTTCTACGCGGCCGAGGAAGGCCACGCGAAGGACGTTGCCGACAGGTTGATCGCCGATATCGGGCTCGAGCCCGTCTGGCTCGGCGGCATCGACGCGTTCGACGCCGTCGACTCGCTGACACGGCTCTGGTTCCTCCTCGCATTCCAGCGCAAGCTCGGCCGGAGGCTGGCGTTCAAGCTGCTCCTCGGCCAGTGATCGCGCTTCAAGGCCTAGCGCTCTCCTGCCGATAAGGTCTGAATCGTGGACTTCCCATTCGAGACCGTCGGCGCGCCCGGCACTCCCAACCCGCTGATGCGGACGCTCGCGGCTGCGGGTGTTGCCTCCGAGGAGGAACTCGAGCAGGGCTCCGAGAGCGCGGAAGCCACCGCCGAAGACCCGCTCGCATGGATGGAACGGGAGCTGGACTCGGCGGCGGCTCAGCTGGCCGCGGTTCGCGAGCGCGTCGGAGAGATGCAGGCACACGAGGACCGCCGCGAGCGCGAGCTTCTCTCGCTGCGTGAGCAGAACGCGAAACTCCGCGACGCACGTCTTGCCGACGCCGTCCGGATCCAGGCGCTCGAGACACAGCTCAGCGAACGGAACCAGCAGGCGGCGGCGATCGCCGCCAAGCTCGCCGAAGCAGCGCGCGAGCTCGGCGCCTCGTAGCCTCGTCCCGGCGCCGGCTACGCCATGAAGTCGTGCAGCGCGTACACGCGAGTCGTAGGCGCACGGCCACCCTGCTCCATCATCGGCCGCACGATCGGCATCAGGCGGTCGTTCAGGAACGCATCCCACGCCTCCTTCGACTCCCACACGTCGAAGATGCGGAAGACGCCGGCTTCCTCGTCGAATCCTGCGGTGTGAACGAGGCCACCGGCCGGCGGGTTGGCGCGCGTGTCGAGTGCCTCCTGGACGCGGTCGTAGTTCGTCGTCGACCGGTCGTCGCCCTCGATCGGGAACTCCTGGATCACTGCGACTGCCATGCCCCGCCTCCTCGCGTTGTGTGCGCCGAGTCTACGCCGCGTCCACGCGGCGCCCGCACAACTCGCACACGACGGCGTAGCGCTTCACGCCGGACGCGGTCACCGCGATCTGCCGGCGCACGAGGCGGTGCTTGCACGCATGCACCTCGGGCAGGAGCTTCGGCATCGGCGGCAGCTCCGGCATGTGGCGGATGGCACCGCCGACGGCAGGACACCCCGCTTCGTGCTCGGCCCACACGTGATGGATCGGTTGGCTCGTGACGGCCAGCCAGCCGCATGCCTCACACGAGATTTCGATCAAGGCCGCGCCCGGCGATAGTCAGTGCATCCCTGGCGGCTGCAAAGCGGCGCGCTGCTGCGTCCTCGGTCGCGCCCGTAGCTACGGCTACGGCCGCTTCCTGCGTCCTTGCATCGCTTGCTTTTCGCTCGCCAGGAACGCGAGACCATCACCGGGCGCGGCCTACGACTTAGCCGGATCGGGCGGCGGCTGCATGGTCGCTCCCGGAAGCGGGAACGGCCGTGTCCGCGGCTTGCGCTCGCGCTTGGGCTCTTCGTGCGGCTGCGGCGAGTCCGGCGCCACGACCTCGTCGGGGAAGACCGACGACTCGTCCTCGCCGGCGAGTAGACGCTCGAACTGGTCGCGGTCGATCGTCTCGCGCTCGATGAGGATCTGCGAGACACGGTGGAGCTCCTCCATGTGGTCGCGCAGCACCTGCAGCGCGAGCTCGTGACCCTCTTCGATGACGCGGCGGATCTCGTCGTCGATCTCGCGCGCGATCTCCTCGGAGTAGTCGGCCTCGGCGCCGTAGTCGCGGCCGAGGAACGGCTGGTCGTGACCGCGGCCGAGCACGCGCGGGCCGAGCTTCTCGCTCATCCCGAAGCGCATGATCATCGACTTCGCCGTCGACGTGACCTTCTCGAGGTCGTTCGCCGCGCCGGTCGTCACCTCGTGGAAGACGATCTCCTCCGCCGCGCGTCCACCGAGCGTCATGCCCATCTGGTGCATGAGCGCGGTGCGCGTCGTCAGATAGCGATCCTCCGTCGGCAGCGAGATGGTGAGACCGAGCGCCTGGCCGCGCGACACGATCGTGATCTTGTGGATCGGATCCGTGTGCTCGAGATAGTGGCCGACGAGCGCGTGGCCCATCTCGTGATACGCGGTGATCTTGCGCTCGTGCTCGGAGAGCAGGCGCGCCTTCTTCTCCGGCCCGGCGATGACGCGCATGATGCCTTCCTCGAGCTCCTCCTGCTCGATGATCTTCTTGCCGCGGCGCGCTGCGAGCAGCGCCGCCTCGTTCACGAGGTTGGCGAGATCGGCGCCGGTGAAACCGGGCGTTCCGGACGCGAGCGTGTCGAGGTCGATCTCGGGCGCGAGCGGCTTGCCCTTCGTGTGCACTTCGAGGATCTTGCGGCGGCCGATGCGGTCGGGGCGGTCGACGACGATCTGCCGGTCGAAGCGGCCCGGGCGCAGCAGCGCCGGGTCGAGGATGTCGGGACGGTTCGTCGCGGCGATGAGGATGATGTTGTCCTTCATCTCGAAGCCGTCCATCTCGACGAGCAGCTGGTTCAGCGTCTGCTCGCGCTCGTCGTGGCCGCCGCCGAGGCCTGCGCCGCGATGGCGGCCGACGGCGTCGATCTCGTCCATGAACACGATGCACGGCGACGCCTGCTTCGCCTGCTCGAAAAGGTCGCGAACGCGCGAGGCGCCGACGCCGACGAACATCTCGACGAAGTCGGAGCCGGAGATGGAGAAGAACGGGACGCCCGCCTCGCCTGCGACCGCGCGCGCGAGGAGCGTCTTGCCGGTGCCGGGAGGCCCGTACAGCAGCACACCCTTGGGGATGCGCGCGCCGAGTGCCTGGAACTTCTTCGGGTTCTCGAGGAACTCCTTGATCTCCTGCAGCTCCTCGACGGCCTCGTCGACGCCGGCGACGTCCTTGAAGCCGATCTTCGGCGAGTCCGGCGTCATCCGCTTCGCGCGCGACTTGCCGAAGCTCATCACCTTCGAGCCGCCGCCCTGCACCTGGTTCATGAGGAAGATCCAGAACCCGAACAGGAGGACGAACGGGAGGAGGCTCGTGAGGATCGACCACCACGGCGACCCGCCGACGCCCTTCGAGTTGAACTTCACGCCGTGCGCGACCATCGTCTGCTCGACCTGCGCCTCGGCCTGGGGCGACGCGTAGTGGACGCTGTACTTCTGCCCCGCGGTGGTCGTCAGGGTGAGCGACTGCTTGTTCGGGTCGATCGAGATCGGCCCGGAGATCTGGCCCGGGTGGTTCCGGATGATGTCGTAGACCGTCGAGGTCGTCGCCTGCGTCGTCTTCGTCCCGTGGCTCCCGAGCGTCTGCAAGGCCAGCCAGACGAGCGCTGCGATGATGATCAGCGGGAAGAGCGCACTGCGGAAGAAACGATTCATACCGGAGGAGGCCTCCCAGGCAGGGTACCAGCGTCTAGGTAGTCATCGGACTTTCGCGCCCGATGGTTACGCCCCTCTTACGGTTCAGGCCCCTTCCTGGATCTGAGCCGGGTCGAGCACGCCCACGTACGGCAGGTTCCGGTACCGCTCGGCGAAATCGAGCCCGTAGCCGATGACGAAGCGGTTCGGGATCTCGAAGCCGACGTAGCGGACGGGCACGTCGATCTCCCGGCGCTCCGGCTTCGTCAGGAGCGAGCAGATCTCGAGGCTGGCGGGCTCCCGCGCCTCGAGGTTGCGGATGAGGTACGAGAGCGTGAGGCCCGAGTCGATGATGTCCTCGACGACGAGCACGTGCCGTCCCTCGATGTTGATGTCGAGGTCCTTCAGGATCCGCACGACGCCGGAGGAGTCGGTCGAGGCGCCGTAGCTCGAGATCGCCATGAAGTCGATCTCGCACGGGATCGTGAGGTGCCGCATGAGGTCGGCCATGAAGAACACGGCGCCCTTGAGCACGCCGACGAGGAGCAGGTCGCGCCCGGCGTAGTCGGCGGAGATCTCCTCCCCCAGCTCGGCGATGCGCTGCTGCAGCGCGTCCGCCTCGATGAGGACTTCGGTTACCGCCTTTTCCAGTTCAGTCGCGTTCAACGTCCACATCCGGATGGTCGACGATGCCGGGAATCGCGACCACTTCGTCCCCGCGCACCACGAGCGGCCACGCCTCGCGCTCGGAACGGGGGATCTTGGCGTCCACGAATACGTCCTGGATCTTCTTGCTGCGGCCGGCGAGCCGGTCGCCGGCACGCCACCCTCGTACCTTAAGCCCTTCCGCGCGCGACCGGATCACCCAGCCGCCCCAGCGCACCTCGCCGTTCAGGTCGACGGGGCCTTGCTCGAGCCAGAGCTGGTCGTACTCGCGCACGGCCATGAGGCCGCCGCCCAGGTCGACGCGGCGGGAGCCCGCCGGGGAGGCGAGCAGGTCGGCGAGCGGAGGCGGCAGCGTCGCGCGCGCGTCGAGCGCCTTGAGGATGTTCTCGTCCGCGTGTGGATGCAGCCGGCGGAGCAGCGGAAGGATCTCGTCGCGGATGGCGCCGCGCTTCGTGTCGGCGTTCGACGAGTCGACGCGAAACGGGAGCCCCTCGGCCTCGCAGTACGCCTTCGTCTGCTTGCGCCACACGTCGAGCAGCGGATGCACGACGCCGTCGGGCCGCGATGGGGCGATGCCCGTCGCGCTCCCGCGCGACACGAGGCGGTAGAGGATCGTCTCCACCTGATCCGATGCGGTGTGCCCGGTCGCGCGTAGACGATCGCGTGCGAGCGAGTAGCGCTGCTCGCGCAGCTCGGCCTCGCTCAGCCCGGTGCCGTCGAGCTCGAACACCTCGGCACCGAGCACGTCGGCGCAGTAGCGCGCGTCCTCGTCCGACTCGGCGCCGCGCAGCTTGTGGTTCACGTGCAGCGCCGAGACGCGATAGCCGAGGGCGCCGAGCGCGTGCCAGAGACACGTGGAGTCGGCACCGCCGGATACGAGACACGTCACCTCGCCGCTCGGCTCGATGAGGTCGTGCGCACGGATGAAGGCTTCGACGCGCGCGCGCAGATCCACGCACGAATCTTGCCTAGCGGCCGCCGCAGTCGATAGTGCCGGCTCGCGCAGCCGCGATCGCCTGCTGGAAGGCGAAGAACGACGGCTTGCCGCTCCAGTCCGGACGTACGAGGCCGGACTGCCAGCCCCCGAGCGAGGCCTCGTCGCGCAGCTCGAAGTTGAAGAAGCCTCCGACCGCGGGCTGGCAGTACGCGAGGTCGACCGCAGCGGTCAGCTGCGACGCCTGTTCCTGCTCGTCCACCGCGTGCTTGTCGGTCTCGCTGCCGGAGTAGAGCGCCGCCGAGAAGAACGCCGGCTGCGACTGAAACCCATCCTCGAGGTACCAGACAGTGACGCCGCCCTCCCCCGGCAGAGGCTGCGCGGTGCCGTCGAAGCCGGTGCGGATCGCGGCGAGCAGCCGTCCGAGGTCGCCCTCGTCGATCGAGCCCTTCGCGTGCATCGCCGACGGCGACTCGGCCGAGTCGTTCGGATAGCCGTTATGCCCAACCGTGTCGAAGATCGGAAGCGACCGGCCACTCGCGCGATAGGCCTTGCCGAGCGCGCGATACCAGTCACCCGCACGGGCGTGCGGCGCGCTCGTCGCGATGACGTTTGCGCCCGCGACGGCGGCGTGCAGCTCGTCCCAGCACGTCGCGAGCAACGCTTCGTACGCCGGAGCTGCATTCTTCTGCGGACGCCAGAACGTGGACGAGTTCGGCTCGGTCCAGATCGCAACGTCGCGGATCCACGGGTAACGGCGGACAACGTTGGCGACGAAGCCGCAGAACGAGCTCCGGCCCTCGGCGTCGGCCGGCGGCGAGGACGCCGGACCTCCGACCGCGAGGATGACCCTGATCCTGCGGCCAGCGGTCGCGACGCGCTGGAGCTCCGTCAGGGCGGTCCCGCTCGGAAGGGGCTCGCCCGGACTCCAGTCGACGGTGACGCGCACCGCGCCGACGCCGAGCTGCGAATAGATGGACAGGAGCGACGCCGTCTGCGGGTACCACTTGAGCGAGTCGTCGTCGACGCCGAGCACGAGCCCGGGCGCCGCCCCCGCACCGCGAGCGAGCACGACCGCAGCCAGCGAGACCGCCACGAGAACCACGACCCGGTTCACACGCGGACGATGCGCCCGTTCTGTAAGCGGACAACACGCGGCGCGTAAGCCGCGCGTAAATCAGAAGATGAGCGAACGGTAGGTGATCGTGCGCTCGCATGCCGATCGCCTCGTACACGTGGATCGCGACGGCGTTCTCGGGCCGGACGAACAGGCACACGGTCGGCACGCGCTCGAGCAGCAGCCGGCAGAGGTCGCGCATGCCGCGCTGCGCGTCCCCGCGATTCCGCGACTGCGGGTCGACCCAGACCTGCTGCAGCTGCACGGCGCTCGGCGTCCACGCCGACGCCTCGGCCTTGAAGCGGATCACGCCGTCCTCGAGCCAGAGCCACGAGCGGCCGTCCTCGATCTGCATGCGGGTGCGCCAGCGGAAGCCGTCCGGATCGCGCGCGAGCGGGTCGATCCCGATCTCCTCCCGGTGCGCGGCGGCGCATGCAGGCACGAGCAGGTCGAGATCCGCGAGCGTCGCCGGTCGAAGTCCCGTCTCCCCCGCCTCCGGCGGCTCGTCGAGCACGTACACGGGCTGCCCGGGGCGATCGTCGCGCGCAGTCGGCATGAGCGGTTCCGCTTCCGACCAGAGGTCGTCGACGGCGCGCTGCTCGCCGATGATCATGCGCGGCTGGCCGCGGACGACCGCCGCGACGAACGCTGCGCAACCGGCGCCCGACGGCACGACGTTCGCGCCGACGTGGCAGAGCGCCGACAGGCGGCCGCCGGTCGCGAGTGCGGAGAACCGTCCGAGACCGCGGCGCGCGATGTCTTCGAGGAACACGCGCTCGACGGGCTCCTCCGCGCAGAAGGCGAGAACCTCCTCGAGCGTCGGGTCGACGGCAACCACGGCCCCGATCATCCCACGGGTTAGGGTTGGCGACATGCCAATTCACCTTCGCGCCGAGCCCGGCGACTACGCCGAGGCGGTCCTCGTCCCCGGAGACCCGCTTCGCGCCAAGTACATCGCAGAGACGTATCTCGACGACGTCGTGCAGGTCAACTCGGAGCGGGGAATGCTCGGCTTCCGCGGAGCGTGGGAGGGCAAGCCCGTCTCCGTGCAGGCGACCGGCATGGGCTGCCCGTCGGCCGCGATCGTCATCGAGGAGCTCGTCATGCTCGGCTGCAAGAAGATCCTCCGCGTCGGCACGTGCGGCGGGCTGCAGCCGCATCACAAGCTCGGCGACATGATCGTCGCCATCAGCGCCGTGCCGCAGGACGGGACGACGAACACCTACGTGCACGAGCCGCACTGCCCGACGGCGAGCTTCGAGCTCGTGCACGAGGCGGTGCACGCGGCGAAGGAGCTCGGCCAGCCGATCCACGTCGGCCCGGTCGTCTCGAGCGACGTCTTCTACAACCCGGACGGCGGGCAGTACCAGCGCTGGTCGGATCGCGGCATCCTCGGCGTCGAGATGGAGGCGGCGATCCTCTTCACGCTCGGCGCGCTCCGCAAGGTGCACGCCGGCTGCCTGCTCACCGTCAGCGACATCGTCGTCGAGGGAGAGTTCACGCGCATCAGCGACGACGAGCTCAAGGCGGCGGTCGACCGGATGACGCGCGTCGGGCTCGCGACGGTGACCGCGGACGCCCATTAACACCGTCTTCCTCGTCAACCCGGCGTCGGGCAACGGCGCCACCGGCAAGCGTTGGCCGGAGCTCGCGCATCGCGCGGCGCTCCTCGGCCTGACGGGCGAGACGTTCTTCTCCGAGCGCGCCGGGCACATCACCGAACTGGCCGAGCGTGCGGCGCGCGACGGCGCCGACCTCGTCGTCGCGGTCGGCGGCGACGGCACGCTGAACGAGACCGTCAACGGGCTCATGCGCGCCGGCGCGGGGACGGAGCTGGCCACGATCCCGCTCGGCACGGGCATGGACTTCGGGCGCACGTACGGCATCCCGTCGAACTTCGACGACGCCGTGCGCACGGCGCTGGACGGGCGCACGCGAACGATCGACGTCGGCCGCGTCTCCTACCGCACGTGGGCCGGAGCCGACGAGGAGCGCTACGTCGTCAACGTCGGGAGCGTCGGCATGAGCGCGGCGGTCGCGCAGCGTGCGAACGGCATGTCGAAGGCGCTCGGCGGCAAGGCGACGTTCTTCTACGCGCTCGTGCGCGTGTTCTTCGCCTGGCAGAACAGCGTCGATCGACGTCGAGCTGGACGGCGAGCGCCGTTCGGCGCGGATGCACGACGTGATCGTCGCGAACGGCCAGTACCACGGCGGCGCGATGTGGCTCGCGCCGGAGGCGAGCCCCGACGACGGTCTCTTCGACGTCCTCATGATCGGCGACGTGACGAAGCTCGACTTCGCGACGACGGCGCCGAAGCTCTACCGCGGAAAGCACATCGGGCATCCGAAGATCGACCTCGCCCGTGCGCGCGTGGTCACGGTCGACGGCGCAGAGACGCTGCCGATCGAGCTCGACGGCGAGCAAGTGGGAACGACGCCCGCGCGATTCGAGATCGTGCCGGGCGCGCTGCGAGTGCGTGTCCCGCGCTAGCGCGGCGGCCGTATCCGCCCTCGCCGCCTTCGCCGCGCTCGCGGTGCTCGTCGCCGCGGGCGATCTGACCTCGATCGACCAGTGGGCGGTCCAGCACACGATGCCGGGCGCCGTCTTCACGGGCAAGCCGACGCTCGCCGACGCGATCGTCCCGTTGCTGGGCGTGCAGTGGCACGGCGCGCTGCACATCGCGTCGGAGCTCGTGTCGCTGCCGGCGTCGTTCACGCCGGCGACGGCGATCGTCGCAGCCGCATGCCTCACGATGCGCGGCCGCAGCGCGATCGCGCTCGCCGCTGTGTTCGCAGCCGCGAACGCTGTCGAGGTGCTTGTGAAGAGGCACGCTCACGCGGCCGTCGCTGTACGCGCACGGCGTGCACTTGACGGGCTTCGCAGCGTCCTATCCGAGCGGACACACGATCCGCAGCGTGCTCGTCGCCGTCGCTGTCGCGTGGGCGTGGCCGCGCTTCACGCGCCTGGCGGCCGTCTGGGCGGTCGCCTCGATCGTCCTCCTCGAGCTCGGCGGGCAGCACGTCCCGTCCGACATCGTCGGCGGGCTGCTCGTCGCGGCCGCCGCCGTCGCTACGACTTGGTCTTCGCGTCCTTCGCGAGCCTGTCGACCTTCCGCTCCAGCGCGGTGAGCCGCTGCTCGAGCTCGTCGACTCCGCGCACGCGGCGCTGAAGCTCGTCGAGGCGGTCGCGCATCGCGTTCAGCGAGCCGACCACGCGATCGCCGCCGGGCGCGTCCTGCAACCGGTGGATCGCCTCCTCGCTCAGCTCCGCGAGCTTGCCGAACAGGTCGTTGCGCTTGTCTTCAGCCATGACGCACAGTCTACGAGAGGCGCAGCCGTTACGCTGCGCGCTCGATGCGACGGCTGTTGATCGCGCTTGCGCTCGTGTTCGCCGCGCCGGCCGCCGCCGCGACCATCCACGCGCCCAGGCACGGCGGGATCGTCCTCGGCACGACCGCGGCCGACCACATCCACGGCGGCCCCGGCAACGATTTCGTGCAGGCCGCGTGGGGCGGCAAGGACACGGTCGACTGCGGCCGCGGGTTCAACGTCGTCGCCGCCGACCTCGGCGACACGCGTCGCGGCGAACTGCCAGGTCGTCTCGCGCCGGCTCTCCGTCGACCCGTCGACGAACCCGGCCGGCCAGCACGAGACGGCGGTCGAGCCGGCGGACGCTGCCTGGGGGACGACCGTCGTCGCCGCGTACCAGGTCGGCCGCTTCGCGACCGGCGGCGCGTCGTACATCGGGTTCGCCGTCTCGAACGACGCCGGCCGCACGTGGACGCGCGGCCTCCTCCCCGCCGTCACCGCCGAGTCGACACCCGGCCGGGCCCGAGCGCGCGGCCTCCGACCCGAGCGTCGCGTACGACGCCGCGCACGCCGTGTGGCTCATCTCCACGCTGACGATCGAGCAGGGCGGGACGCGCGTGATGGTCGCGCGCTCGAGCGACGGCCTGCACTGGTCGGCTCCGGTCACCGCGGCTGCGGGCCCGGCGCTCGACAAGGACTGGATCGCGTGCGACAACGGCACGACGAGCCCGTTCCGCGGCCGCTGCTACGACCTGTACACGGATGACGAGAAGAACACGACCGTCAGCCAGTCGAGCGACGACGGCGGCGTGACCTGGTCGACGCCGGTGGCGGCGACCGGCGTGCTCGTCGGCACGCAGCCTGCCGTCCTGCCGAACGGGACGCTCGTCACGATCGCCGGCAACTACGTGGGACAGCAGGCGCTCACGGGCACGATCGAGAGCTTCCGCTCGACCGACGGCGGCGCGACATTCACGCGCACGAAGCTCGCTGACCTGTTCTCGCACGAACAACTCTCCCATGCGTGCGATCTCGCTCCCATCGCTTGCGATCGACAGCGCGGGGATCCTCGTCGCGTCGTGGGCCGATTGCCGCTTCCGCGCGTCGTGCAGCGCGAACGACATCGTCATCTCGACGTCGACCGACGGCATCACGTGGAGCGCTCCGTCGCGGGTGCCGCTCGCACCGGTGTCCTCGATCGCTCGACGCGATGATCCCCGGCATCGGCGCCGATCCGACGCGTCCCGGACATCTCGCGCTCGTGTACGCGTACTACACGCCGGGGTCGTGCGCGAAGGGCGCGTGCATGCTCGGGATCTCGTTCGTCCAGTCCTCGGACGGCGGCGCGAGCTGGACGACACCTCTGCGACTCGACGCCGAGCCGATGCAGATGACCTGGCTGCCGCTCGCGGAGGGGCGCATGGTCGGCGACTACTTCGCGACCGCGTTCGCCGGCGATCGCGTCGTGCCGGTGTTCGCGCTCGCGAGTCGAGCCGACCGGCGGCCGCCTGCACGAGGGGATCTTCGCGAGCTCGATCCAGGCGCTCGGGTAACGCCGTGGAGGGATTCACGTTCTCGACGCGCGTGCGCGTGCGCTTCGCCGACACGGACGCGCAGGGGATCGCGCACAACGCCGCCTACCCGGTGTGGTTCGAGGTCGCGCGCGTCGAGTACCTGCGCACGTACGCCGGCGGGTACCAGACGCTGCGCGACCACGGGATCGAGGCGCTCGTGCTCGAGTCGTACTGCCGCTATCGCGTGCCGGCGCGCTTCGACGACGAGCTGGACGTGTACACGCGCTGCATCGGGCTGCGCGGCGCGCGCTTCCGCTTCGAGTACGAGATCGTCCGCGCCGACGGGCTCCCGGTCGCGGACGGCTGGACCGCGCACGGCTGCGTCGATTCGAAGACGTTCCGGCCGACGCGCGTCCCCGACTGGCTGGCCGACGCTATCCGCTCGGCGGAGGCGTAACCAAAGCCGCCGGCTTCGCCGGCTTCTTCTTCTTTCCGACGCGGAGCAGCTCGGGCGCGGCGCGGTACGACGAGTACCAGACGTCGTGGTAGAGCAGCTTCCCGTCGGCGGCGAAGACGTCGCGGGAGACGCTCGTCGTCATCGCCGGCTCTCCCGGATCGTCGATGACCTGCTCGTTCGGCTTCAACGTCGGGTCGATCGTCTTCTTCACCTTGATCTTGCCGTGCGCGACGAGCGGCGCCGTCGTGCTCACGACCTTTCGCCCGGTCGGCGTGCCGTACAAGCTGACGGTGAGCGACGAGGCACCGACGAACGTGCGCAGCAACAGCCAGTGGCTCGTGTCGTTCACGAAGCGCAGGTCGACGTCCGGGTAGTTGACGGTCGCGTCGCGTCCCTGCGGATAGTGGCTGATGTACAGCGCGTGGTTCGTCCGCGCGGTGATCTTCAGGCCCGCCTCGAACGCGGCGTTGAACACCGTCGTCGAGACCTGGCACACGCCGCCGCCGAGCCCCGTCGTGAGCTCGCCGTTCACGATCACGGGCGCGACGAGGAAGCCCTTGGCCGCGTTGCGTTCGCCCGTCGTCTTGTTGAACGAGAACTCCGCGCCCGGCGCGATGAGCTTGTCGTCGACGAGGTGCGCGACGAGCTGCACGTTGTGGATCCGGTTCGGCACGCCGCCGTACTCGGTCGTGTACGTGGAGACGAGGCCGTCGACGCCCATCGCGCGCGCCTTCGCCTGCGTGAGCGTCGCCTGCTCCTCCTCGACCGGAAGGCGCGCGACGCGTCGTGCAGGCAGGCGGTGAAGCGCGGCGGCGAGGACGGCATCGGCGGCGCCGACCGCGTCGAGGCGGACGCCCGGCTTGTCCGGGACGATGCGCACCTTCGACCCGTCGACGGCGAACCTCGCGTCGACCGGCTTCGTCTCGATGTGCTGGCCGAGCTTCCGGAGCCATTCGTCGGCCGCAGGCCCGCCGATCGCGAGCGACGACCTCCCGCCGGGACGGAAGCGAGAGGAGCGGCGCGAGGCGTGCCGGCGCGAGGAGGAACGTCGTCGGCCCGACGACGAAGTGGACGGGGGCCGACAGCGCGAGTCTCGCCTCGCGCGCCGCGCGCCGGAGCGCGACGGCGCGGACTCGCGGCGGCGTGACGCGCATCGGTAGCTGCACCAAAGACGAGGGCCGGTCGAGCGCGGCCAACCGGTGCACGAGGAGCGTGGCCGCCGCGCCTCGATCGAGCGTGCGCCCCGGCTGGGCCGGCACGAGGACGACGCGCGTCCCGTCCAGGCGCAGCGACGCGTTCCGCGCGGGCTGATTGACGGCGCGCGCGATCCGGTCGAGCTCGTACTGCGAGCGCGCCCGTGAGCACGCTCGTCGAAGGCGTCACGTCGGAGCCGAAGACGTCGACGCCGAGCCGCTTGAAGCCACGGATGGGCGCGAAGCCGGAGCCCTGCCGCTGCGCCGCGTCGACCGCCGCGCGCCAGTCCGACTCGACGCCGAGCTCGGCCGGCCGGATCGGGAAACGCCGCGGGCCGGCCATGAACACGACCGGCCGGGACGAGAGCGCTGCGGCCTTGCCCTCGAGGAGCGCGCGCGCCTGGGAGATCTGGAGACCCCCGACGTCGATGCCGTCGACCCGGACGCCCTGCGGCGATCGTCGTCGGCGACCCGGCGAACACGAGGCCGAGCACGACTCCCGCGGCGACGACGACCAGCACGAGAACTGCGACCCTGCGGCGCATCCGGCGATCGTAGCCGGGGTTTGCGGAAATCGACACAAATCCGCGACAGACACGGCACGGGTCGCGAAATACGATCGAAGTAGGCGGGTAGGAGGGAGGGGTCGGGTCCCGGATTACCCGCGCGTGTACCTCTTACCGCGCGCGCCGACGGCTCAGAAGACGAAGAGCTCGACGCCGCCGCTGACGTTCAGCTCGACGCCGGTCACGTAGGCAGCGAGGTCGGAGCAGAGGAACGCGACGACGTTCGCGATCTCCTGCGGCTCGCCCGGGCCGGCGCAGCGCGGTGCGCCGAACGATCCGTTCGTTCATCGTCGCGTTCGCCATCTCGAACGCCTCGGTCCCGATCACGCCGGGCACGATCGCGTTGCACGTGATGCCGTGCCGGCCGCCCTCCATCGCGAGCGTCTTCGTCAGGCCGAGCACTCCCGCCTTCGTCGTCGAGTAGCTCGCCTGCCCGAAACCGCCGAGCGTGCCGGCCACCGAGGCCATGTTCACGATCCGCCCCCACCCGCGCTCCTTCATGTGCGGCCAGGCCGCCTGGGCGCAGTTGAACGCGCCGGTCAGGTTGACGCGCAGATCGCGCTCCCACAGCTCCGGCGACTGCTCGTGGAACTGGGCGACGTGGTCGAGCGTGCCCGCGTTGTTGACGAGGATGTCGATCGAGCCGAGCTCCTCGACCGTGCGCGCGACCGCCGCGTCGACCTCACCGCGATCGGTGACGTCGCAACGGACGGCGAGCGCCCTCCGCCCCATCGCCTCGATGTCGCGGACGGTCTCCTCGGTGTGCACGAGGCCCTGCTGGCGCGCGACCGTGGCGAGCGATCCGTAGCGGTCGGTCTCCTCCGACAGCTGCGACTCCACCAGCAGGTCGGCGACGACAACGTCGGCGCCCGCCCGCGCGAGCGTCAGCGCATCCGCACGCCCGAGGCCGCGCGAGCCGCCGGTGACGAAGGCGACTCGCCCGGAGAGATCGATGTCAATCGGCACGCGGCAAGAATATTTCCTTTGCGATCACGAGCCGCTGGATCTGCGACGTCCCCTCGTAGATCTGGAACAGCTTCGCGTCGCGCATGAGCTTCTCGACCGGGTACTCCTTGATGTAGCCGTAGCCGCCGAACACCTGGACGGCGTCGGTCGCGACCTTCATCGCCGTGTCGGCGGCGAAGCGCTTCGCGAAGGACGAGTAGAGCGTCGTCTTGCGCCCGTAGCCCTGGTCGAGCATCCAGGCGGCCTGCCAGCAGAGGAGGCGCGCCGCCTCGATCTCGGTCGCCATGTCGGCGATCATGAAGTTGACGCCCTGGTGCATCGCGATCGGCATGTCGAACGTGACGCGCTCCTTGGCATAGGCGACCGAATGCTCGTAGGCGGCCTGCGCGACGCCGACGGCGCCGATCGCGGTGCCGGGACGCGTGAAGTCGAGCGTCGCCATCGCGATCCTGAAGCCGTCGCCCTCCTCGCCCAGGCGGTTCTCGACGGGCACGCGAACGTCCTGCAGCGCGAACGCGGAGGTGTCCGTCGCGCGCTGGCCCATCTTCTCGAGGTGCTGCTCGATGCTCACGCCGGGCGCGTCCATCGGGACGATGAAGGCCGACATTCCCTTGGCTCCGCCCTTCGGATCGGTCTTCGCGAACACGACCGTCCACGCGGCGTATCCGGCGTTCGTGATGAACGTCTTCGATCCGTTGAGGACGTACTCGTCGCCGTCGCGCACGGCGGTCGTCTTCAGCGCCGCGACGTCGGATCCGGCGCCGGGCTCGGACAGGCCGAAGGAGCAGAGGATCGGCGACTCGATGAGCGGCGGAAGCCACGTTGCCTTCTGCTCGTCGCTTCCGAAGATGATGACCGGGCCGGACCCGAGACCGTTGGCCGTCAGCGACGTGCCGATGCCGGAACAGCCCCAGTAGAGCTCCTCGCCGATGAGCATCCCGTCGAACGCCGACAGGGCCGGGCCGCCGTACTCCTCGGGCACGTGCAGGTTCATCAGGCCGAGCTCGTGCGCCTTGGCGATCACGTCGACCGGGTGCCGCATGTGCTCGTCGCACTCGTGCTCGAGCGGACGGATCTCGTTCTCCGCGAACTCCCGTGCAAGCTCGCGCAGCGACTTCTGCTCGTCCGTGAGGCCGAACGAGACCCCGGTGCCCTGTTCGATGGCCGCCATTTCCCGACTCCCGCGTCGATTGACTAGTCAGTCAATAGTACCTCCCGGCGGCTCAACGCAAACGCGCCCGCGAGAACGAGGCCGAAGGCGACCACCCTCAGGGCTCCCCGAGCCCCACCGGGGAGCGCTTCCGAGAAGAGCGCCATCCCGGCCGCGATCGGGAGCGCATTCGTCCACAGGACGGTGAGACCGGCGGACGAGAGCCGGCTGCCCCGCTGGAACGCGAGCTGCATGCACAGGAAGCCGGCGCCCTGGCAGGCGAGGACGACCGGCGCGAAGGCCAGCCGTGCGCCGCCGAGGACGGCCGCCTTCGTCGCGACGTCGCCGGCGGCGTAGAGGATCCCGGCCGCCGTGCCGAGCGTTGCCGCGGTCGGCCGGGCGGCGAGCACGTGCCGCCGCCACGCCCGAGATGCACCACCCAGAGGACGACGCCGGCCGACGGTCGCCGCGCCCGGTCGGCGGGTGCGATCCCACCGAGAGCGCGAGGAGCACGAGGCCGCCGAGCGCGGCCGCGACACCGAAGCGCTCGGCGCGATGGAGTCGCATGCCGATCGCGAGAACGCCGATCCCTCCGGCCGACGCGGCTTGCACGAGCGACAAGGGCGCGAGGCGGAGCGCGACGACGTACAGCACCCAGCCGCCGACACCCGCGAGAAACCCGACGGCCCACGGCCCGCTGCGCACGAGCGAGCATGAGCGAGCGCAACGGCCTGCGGAGCGTCAGCGGTGGAAGCCGCGACGCGGACGAATGCTGGAGCGCGTAGCCGCCCGCGATCGCCACGGCGGACGCGACGGCGAGCGCGAGACCGCCTGCGATCACGGGGACGGACGATACGCCTCGGCGGCGAGCGCCGCGATCCCGACGCGCGGCAGATCGCGACGGCGCTCGTACACGACGAAGCGCCGATGCCACGACGGGAAGAACTTGCGGTTGAAGAGCAAGAGGCTGTCGAGCTGGAACCACGGCTTCATCCGGCGCAAGGTTGCAGCCTGCACGCGCTGCGCAACGCTGAGCTCGCCCTCGGGCGCGAGGAGTGCGGCGAAGGGCGAGAAGTTGAGGGATACGCGGGCGAGCCCCTCAGCCTTCGCACGGTCGATGGCGACGCAGATGAGCCACTCCGTGAAGCCGTTGGGCACGTCACGGGCGCGCGGCATCGACGAGAGCGAGAGCGCAGAGCCACGCCGGCAGATCGCAAAGTGGAGGAAACCTCTCGCCCGCCCCTCCCCGTCGAACCCGACGACGAAGACCGTGTCGTCGTAACGGAAGAGCGCATCGAGAGCCATGACAAACCCTCGCTCGGGCGCGTTCCCGCGCCACTGCCTCGCGATGTCCTCGAGCTCGCCGCGCAGTTCTGCGCCGATCTCCGCCGGCCGTAGCACGCGCGCGGTGAAGCCGGCGCGCTCGAGGCGATGGACCGACTGCCGGACTTTGCGAATCAGGCGGCCTTCGAGCGAGAACGTCTCGGTTTCGACCACCGCCTCGTCGCCGTGGTACAGCGCCCGCAACCCCAGCGACCGATAGAGCGAGAGGTCGCGCTCGGAGACGCCGAGCACCGCAACGCGCCAGCCGCGGTCGTGCGCGAAGTACTAGGATCACGGTCGTGGCCACGACGTCGAAGCAGACGGCGCTCGACCCGCGGGACTTCCTCGCGATCGACGCCCTCCTCGACGACGAGGAGCGCGCCATCCGCGACACGGTGCGCCGCTTCGTCCGCGAGCGGATCCTGCCCGACATCGGCGACTGGTTCGAGCGCGCCGTCCTCCCCCGCGAGCTCGTCAAGGAGCTCGCGCAGCTCGGGCTCCTCGGCATGCACCTCGAGGGCTACGGCCTTCCCGGTGCGAGCTCCGTCGCATACGGGCTCACCTGCATGGAGCTGGAGGCCGGCGACGCCGGCATCCGCAGCCTCGTCTCGGTGCAGGGATCGCTCGCGATGTTCGCGATCTGGCGCTGGGGCACCGAGGAGCAGAAGCAGCGCTGGCTGCCGCCGATGCACGAGGGCGACGCGATCGGCTGCTTCGGCCTGACCGAGCCCGACGCCGGCTCCGATCCGGGAGCGATGCGCACGCATGCGCGTCGCGACGGCTCCGACTGGATCCTCAACGGAACGAAGATGTGGATCACGAACGGATCGATCGCCGACGTCGCGGTCGTGTGGGCGAAGACCGACGAGGGTCAGATCAACGGCTTCCTCGTCGAGCGCGGGATGCCCGGATTCGAGGCGCCGGAGATGCACCACAAGATCTCCCTGCGCGCGTCGGTCACCTCCGAGCTCGTCCTCCGCGACGTGCGCGTGCCGGAGGAGAACCGCTTCCCCGAGGTGTCGTCGCTGCGCGGCCCGCTCTCGTGCCTGAGCGAGGCGCGCTACGGCATCGTCTGGGGATCCGTCGGATCGGCGCGCGCGTGCTTCGAGTCTGCGCTCGACTACGCGAAGGAGCGCATCGTGTTCGGCAAGCCGATCGCCGGCTATCAGCTCACGCAGCAGAAGCTCGCCGAGATGGCGCTGGAGATCAACCGCGCAACGCTCGTCGCACTCCACCTCGGCCGCAAGAAGGACGACGGAACGCTGCGACCCGAGCACGTGAGCATGGGGAAGATGGGCAACGTGCGCGGCGCGCTCGAAGTCGCACGCACGGCGCGCACGATCCTCGGCGGCAACGGCATCACGCTCGAGTATCCGGTCATCCGGCACATGAACAACCTCGAGTCGGTGCTCACGTACGAGGGCACGCACGAGGTGCACACGCTCGTCGTCGGCCAGGCGCTGACCGGCGAGAACGCATTCCGCTAGACCGCGCGTCGCTCACTCGCCGTCCCAGTAGTCGACTCGGTCTCCGACACGGAAGCAGTTCCGGTACGCGCCGACCTTGCCGCTGTCGGGATACACCGGCAGCGTCGTACGGTTGAGGGTCGAGAACAGCGCAATCGCGCGCGCCCGTCACTGCGGTTCAGGAACGTGTGCGCGCCGGCCTCGCCTTCAGGGAACGCGACGATGTCGCCCGGAACGAGCTCGCGCTCTCCCTCGGGCGTCCGCACCGTCGGCGCGCCGGCGACGACGACGGCCCACTCCTCGTTGCCGAGGTGGAAGTGGTACGGCCAGAGCTGCTCGCCGGGCGGCAGGTCGTAGAGCGAGCAGCCGAGCAGCTCGGCGCCGAGCGGTCCGGCGACCCAGCGGTCGAAGAAGCGGAAGCGGTCGCGGTCGTCGGCGTCGCCCGGCTCGGCATCGAGGAGGTTGACGATCACGTCGGCTCCTCGACCCAGCCGCGGATCGTGCGCGCGTCGTCACGACTCCAACCGGCGATGACGCCGATTCGATCCTCGTCGGGATAGCCGACGACCTCCGGGTCGGAGACGGTCGAGAAGACCGCCGCACGCACGGGCGCGTCGGTGTCGTTCCGAAGTTGATGGGCTCCGGCCTCGCCGCGCGGGAAGACGGTGAAGTCCCACGGCCGCAACACATTTTCACCCTCGGGCGTGCGAAGCGTCGGCGTCCCGGCGAGGACGAGCAGGATCTCCTCCTCCCCGACGTGCCAGTGGTAGCGCGACTTCTCGCCCGGTCCGAACTCGTAGACGGTGCAGCCCCATCCGACCGCGCCGAGCGTCGTCGCCGATCCTGCCCAGTTCCTCGAAGAGGTTCAGAAGCCGACCCCCTCGGGCGGCGGCAACGGGCTGCGCGGCAGGCCGGGATGCGGGCCGCCGTCGTTGTAGGCGGACGGCGCGACGTCGTTCGGCCCGTCCGCGTAGAAGAGGCTCGCGAGCCGCTGGATCTGGATCGCGGCCGTGACCGAGCTCGAACTGGCCGCCGCCGTACATGCGCACGCCACGCTCTTCGCACGCCTCGATGCACTCGACGAGGTTGCGCACCGTCCCGAAGCGGGACGGCTTCACGTTCAGCCAGCGCGCTTCGATCGGCAGAGCGTCGAGATCGGCGAGCGAGTGGACAGGCGCGTCGAAGCTCAGCCGCTCCTCAGCGTCGCGAAGCGCCTCGAGCCATCCGTCCTCGAGCCAGGCGTCCTCGATCACCGCGTCCGGAAACGCCTCGGCGACGGCGCGATAGAACGCTGGGTCCGGCTCGAGATCGACGGCGGTGCCGCGGTAGTACGCCTTCAGGTCGACGACACGCACCCGGTCGAGCGCGGCGAGACGGCGCATGAACGGCTCGTCCCAGTCCTTCGTCGCGTCGAGCTTGAATTCGAGGTCGGGGTCGTTCTCCAACCACGGCCCGACGTCGTCGCGCGTCGACGCGACGAAGCGCACCGGACGATACGGCCGGCCGACGACGTCGCCGAGCGAACGTCCCGCTTGCCGCAGCGCGAGGTCGAGCGCAGCGCTCTCGAACGCCCACCTCCGGTAGTCCGGCAGTTCGAAGTCGTCGAGACGCCGCGACAGCTCGTCGAGCGTCCACGTGCCGGCGAGCATCAGCCCGGCGGGGAAGTCGTCGTGGGCCGGCGCCTCGTACGTGACGTCCTCGCCCTCCCCGCTCTCGCCGTCGCCGTCGAACACGACCGAGGTCGTGACTCGCGTCCAGCTCTCGCGCTCGAGCTCGCGCCGTTGCACGTGTAGCCGTCGATGCGGGCTTGCAGGCCGGCCAGGTCATCCCAGAGGGGCATACTCCGAACCCTATGAGGACCGTGCTCGCCGTTGCTGCCGCAATCGGCGTGCTGCCACACGGCGGCGCGCTCGTCCCAGGGAAATCGCTCGGCGGCGTCACCCTCGGCGAGTCCGCTGCACAGGTGCGCGCCGCGCTCGGCCCACACGGCGTGTGCGACGGCTGCACGACGACTACGTGGTACTTCACGTACCGAAAGTTCACGCAGTCCGGCCTCGCGGTCGAGCTGACCTCCGGACGGGTCTCCGCCGTGTACACGCTGTGGCAGCCGCGCGGCTGGCACACCGCGGCGGGGCTCCGGCTCGGCGCCGTCGAGGGCCAGGTGACGACGCTCGCCTCCGCGGTGACGCCGATGCCGTGCACGGGCTACACGGCCCTCATTCGCGACACGCGTGCCGCCCGAACGGCCTACTACATCGTCGACGACAAGCTGTGGGGATTCGGGCTGATGCACCTGGAGGCGAATCCGTGCCGGTGATCTCGCCCGACGACGTGCGCGCGGCCGCGGCCCGGCTCGACGGCATCGCGAACCGCACACCCGTGTTCACGTCGCGCACGCTCGATGCCGAGACCGGCGCGACGGTGCACGTGAAGGCGGAGTGCTTCCAGCGCGGCGGCGCGTTCAAGTTCCGCGGCGCGTACAACAAGATCGCGTCGTTGGCGCCGGACGTGCGCGCACGCGGCGTCCTCGCGTACTCGTCGGGCAACCACGCGCAGGCGGTGGCGATCGCGGCGCGAATGCTCGGTACGACCGCGACCATCGTCATGCCGGAGGACTCGCCGCCGGCGAAGCTCGAAGCGACGCGCGGCTACGGCGCGGAGATCGTGACCTACGACCGCTGGACCGATGACCGCGAGGAGATCGGCCGCCGCCTTGCGGGCGAGCGCGGCGTCGAGCTCGTGCGGCCGTACGACGACCCGCTCGTCATGGCCGGGCAAGGAACCGTGGCGCTCGAGCTGTTGCACGACGTGCCGGAACTCGACGTGCTCGTCGTGCCCGTCGGCGGCGGAGGCCTCATCTCGGGCTGCGCGACGGCGGCGAAGGACATTCGTTCCGGCATCCGCGTCGTCGGCGTCGAGCCGGAGGCGGGCGACGACACGCGGCGCTCGCTCGCAGCCGGCGAGCGCGTCCGGGTCGACGTCCCGCGCACGATCGCGGACGGTCTCGGCGCGCCGGAGCCCGGCGAGCTGACATTCGAGGTGACGCGCGCGCTCGTCGACGAGATCGTGACCGTCACCGACGACGAGATCCTCGACGCGATGGCGTTCCTCTTCGACCGGCTGAAGCTCGTCACCGAGCCGAGCGGCGCCGTCGGCATCGCGGCGCTGCTCAAAGGCCGGGTCTTGGCGCCCGGGGCGAGCGTAGGAGTCGTGATCTCAGGCGGAAACGTCGGCGTGTCGCGCTTCGCCGCGTTGCTCGGCGGACGCTGACAGTCCCGCTGCGAGTACCTCGACGATGTGGTGCTCGGCATTGGCGACGTCGTCCTCGTCGCTCGGCAGCCTCCCCAGGACCCAGCCCGTGATGAGCTCGTCGATCGCGCCGTAGACGATCACTGCCGCCGTGTCGGCTTCGAGGTCTCGCCTGAAGTCGCCGGCCTCCTGGCCGCGCTCGACGATCCGCCGGATCGCGCCGATGGGCTTGACGAGCTCGCCGACGCGCTGCGCGACCTCGGTGCTGCGCGCGATCTCGCGAATAACGACGCGCACGACGTCGGGCTCGTGCCGCCAGCCGTGGAACATCGCTCGCACGATCCCGCGCAACTGCTCGACGGGCGTGTCACCGGACGCCTCCACTGTGTGGATGCGCTCGAGCAGCGCCGTCCAGTGCTCGCGGAAGATCGTCTCGAGCACTTCGTCCTTGGACGAGAAGTAGTGGTAGAGCAGCCCGTGTGCGACTCCCGCCTCCTCGGCGATGTCGCCGACTCGCGACGCGTGGAATCCCCTGCGCGCAAACACACGGACGGCGGCGTCCAGAATGACGCGCCGTTTCTCCTCCGCTGCCGTCGACCGTTCGCTCAACGTCGCCGAAGGCTAGTGCTAGGTTCGCCGCGGATGCAACGTCCGCTCGCCGGGATCCTGGTCGTCGACTTCAGCCGGTACACGCCCGGGGCCTTTGCCGGAGCGGAACTTCTCCGCCTCGGGGCCCGCGTGGTCCGCGTGGAGCGGCCGGGCGGCGACCCGATGCGGTCGACCTCCACGGACTGGTACGACCGGCTCCACGTGGGCAAAGAGTGGGCCGACTGGGCGGCCGGCCCCGAGCTGATGTCCGGCGCAGACGTCGTCCTCGAGTCCTTCCGCCCCGGTGTCGCCACACAGCTCGGCATCGGCCCCGAGGCCGCACCTGACACGTCCGTCTATTGCTCGATCACGGGCTTCGGCGACAACGGCCCGCATGCGCAGCGAGCGGGCCACGACCTCAACTACCTCGGCTGGTCGGGCGTGCTCGAACCGACCGCGCCCGGGTTGCCTCCGGTGCAGATCGCCGACTTCGCCGCCGGTGCACTCGGCGCGGTCACCGAGATCCTCGCCGCGCTGCTCGAGCGCACCCGCACCGGTAAGGGCGCACGCATCGTCGTGTCGATGACGCACAACGCACACAAGCTCGCCTCGCGCGCGCCGGTGCTGACGCAAGGGTTCGCCTGCTACCGCATGTACGAGACGGCCGACGCCCGCCATCTGACGGTGGGCGCGCTCGAGCCGAAGTTCTTCGGCCGCCTGTGCGAGCTGCTCGAACGCCCGGACTCGCCGAGCGACAGTACGACGAAGACCAGGCGTCCCTCGTCGCCGAGCTCGCAGAGATCTTCGCCAAGCGGCCGCTCGCCGACTGGCTCGCGCTCTTCGACCGCGAGGACGTCTGCGTCGGCCCAGTCGCGACGCTCGCGGAGGCGGACGCCGCGCTCTAGGCGTCCTTGTCCTCGTCGCGGCCGATGCGCCCGAGTGCGCGCTGGAACTCGGCGGGGACGATCCACACCTTGTTCGATTCGCCCGCGGCGATCTGCGGGAGCGCCTGCACGTACTGGTACGCGAGCAACTGCGGGTCGGGATTCCCGTCGTGGATCGCCTTGAAGACGGTGCCGATCGCCTGCGCCTGCCCCTCCGCCTCGAGGATCGTCGCCTGCTTGTTCCCTTGCGCGCGCAGCACCGCGGCCTGCTGCTCGCCCTCGGCGGTGAGGATCGCGGACTGTTTCTGCCCCTCCGCCTGAAGGATCGTCGCCCGCTTTTCGCGGTCGGCGCGCATCTGCTTCTCCATCGAGTCCTTGATCGATGCAGGCGGGTCGATCGCTTTCAGCTCGACGCGGTTGACGCGAATCCCCCACTTGCCGGTCGCCTCGTCGAGCACGCCGCGCAGCTGTCCGTTGATCTCGTCGCGCGACGTGAGCGTGCTCTCGAGCGCCAGGCCGCCGATGACGTTGCGCAGCGTCGTCACGGTCAGCTGCTCGATCGCCTGGATGTAGTTCGCGATCTCGTACGTCGCAGCTTTCGGGTCGTTGACCTGGAAGTAGATGACCGTGTCGATGTTCACGACGAGGTTGTCCTCGGTGATCACCGGCTGCGGCGGGAACGAGACGACTTGCTCGCGCAGGTCGATCAGCGGCCGCAGACGGTCGACGAACGGCACGACGATCGCGAGCCCGGGGTTGAGCGTGCGGTGATAGCGCCCGAGGCGCTCGATGACGCCGGCGCGTGCCTGCGGCACGATGCGAACCGTGCGCGCGAGCACGAGCAGAACCAGCACTGCGACGACGGCGATGACGATCAACGCGACCATGAGTTCCTCTCTCTATTCATAGACGAGGGCTGTCGCGCCCTCGATCTTGACCACTTCGACATGCGTGCCCGCCTCGATCACCTGATCGGGCATGTACGCACGTGCAGACCATTCCTCGCCGCCGATCTTGACGCGCCCGCCCTGTGCGTCCACACGCTGCAGCACGACGGCGTGCGCTCCCTCGAGCGCGGCCGCGCCGGTGCGGATCGCGGCCGGCATGCGCAGATGGGCGCGCGCGATCGGCCGCAGAAGGCCGATCGACGCAGTCAGCTCCGGCGATGAAGACGACGAGCTGGAGCCACACAGCACCGCCGAGCGCCGCAGCGACGGCGCTACCGACCGCGGCGAGCGCAACCGGCCCGAGGAAGAACAACCCCGGCGTGAAGATCTCACCAACCGCGAGGAGCACGGCCGCTATCGACCACGCGAGCCAACCAGGCATCGCCTCACAGCCTATGACGCCGAGAACTCCGGCAACGCGTACAGGTCCACGATCCTGCCCGGAACGTCGCCGTGCTGGTCGAGCCGGTCGACGAGGACGGCGCGCATGCCGATCGCCAGCGCGCCCTCGATGTCCGCGTCGATCGTGTCGCCGACCATGGCGGCCTCCTCGGGCGCCACCTCGAGCAGGTCGAGGACGGCACGGAAGATCGACGCATGCGGCTTCGTCTTGCCGTGGTGGAAGGAGCTGATGCCGGCGTCGATGTCGAGCGCGTGATGCCGTGCGAACTCGTGCACGTCGCGCGCGGAGTTCGACACGAGCCCGATCTTCAGCCCGGCCGCGCGCAACTCGTCGAGCACCGGAACGACGTCGTCGTACAGCTCGAAGTTCTCGTGCTGCTCCCAGCCGCGGGTGATCTCGACAGCGCAGTCGTACGACGCGGGTGCCGTCCCACCCATGCCGAGCACGATCCGCTCGGTGAACGCGAACCAGATCTCGTCGTCGTGCTCGAAGTCCGGATGCCGCTCGAGCGCGGCCAGCGCGGCGAGGCGGCCCTCGTCGTACCGAGCCGGGTCGAGGGTCAGCCCATGACGTGCGCCCGCCCTGACGTAGCCCTCAGGCCCGAGCTCTGGGCCGGGCCGGGCGAGGGTGAAGTCGACATCGAAGAGAACAGCGCGGAGATTCAATCGGGGTGCCCAGATTCGAACTGGGGACCTCTCCGACCCGAACGGAGCGCGCTACCAGGCTGCGCCACACCCCGAGAGGCACCCACCCTAGCCAAAGCCGTAGAGACCCGGGAAACGTTCGGCCAGCACTGCGACGAGCGAAGACGCCGGCAGCCCGACGACGTTGAGGTAGTCGCCGTCGATCCGCTCGACGAGGGCGGCGCCGCGACCCTGGATCGCGTACGCGCCGGCTCGCCCCTCCCACTCGCGCGCCGCCGAGGTACCAGCGCGAGGTCGCGCGGCGTCAGCTCGCGAAAGGTGACGACCGTCGTCTCCGTCCGCAGCTCCTCCCAGGCCGGCGTGCGCAGGCAGAGGCCGGAGACGACCTCGTGTCGCTTGCCGGAGAGGAAGTCGAGCATCTGCTCGGCCTCTCCCTCGCTCGCGGGCTTTCCGAGCACGCGTCCGTCACAGCGGACGATCGTGTCGACGCCCAGCACCGGCCGGTCGCCTCCGTCGACGGAGCGCGCCTTGCCGGCCGCGTGCTCGAGCGGGTCGTCGCCGAGCTCCTCGTAGTCGGGTGCGACCACGTCGAACGGGAGGCCGAGCTGCTCGAGGATCGCGCGCCGCTGCGGCGACGTCGACGCGAGGACGAGCGGCAGCTCAGGTCTTGCGCGCGACCCAAATCTCCTCGCACGGCCACTGCCGCGCCCACTTCACGTCGACGTAGTCGTAGTAGCCGTGCTCGTCCGCGTCGGCCGGCGCCTGCAGCTCGTGCAATGCCTCGATCTCGAAGCCGCTCGCGCGCAGATGCCGGATCCACTCGCCGTGCGGCAGGTGGAACTCGACGCCCACCTCGCCGGGCCACATCGACTCGTACAGACCGAAGAGCGGGCGCTGCAGCTGTTCCGTCGCCTTGCCCACCGGCGGCATGGCCAGCATCAAGACGTTCGAGTTCGTCAGGAAGATCAACCGGCCGCCGGGGCGCAGCAAGCGCGCAGCCTCGGGAACCCACTGGTACGGATCGGCCCACAGGCACGCGCCGTACTCGCTGATCGCGAGGTCGAACGAGGCATCCGGCAGCGGCACCGACTCGCCCGGCGCCTGGACGAGCGGGAACTCGATCCCGGTCTCGCGCATCACTCGGCGCGCCGTCTCGAGTTGCGCCGGCGTCGGATCGACGCCGACCGGTCGAGCGCCGCGCTTCGCGAGCCACGCCGAGACGTAGGCGGTGCCGCAGCCGAGCTCGACGACGTCGAGGCCGTCGACGTCGCCGAGGCAGCCGACACTCGACTCCGGCACGTGGAAGGTGCCCCACGAGATCTCCTCGCTGGCCCACGCGCTGGATGCGGACGCGTCGGTGTAGGCGGCGTTCGCGCTTCGTCCAGGCGGCGACGTTGCGCTCGACGCTAGACGAGCTCATCGCCGGAGAACCAGAGCGCGATCTCGCGCTCGGCCGACTCCGGCGAGTCCGACCCGTGCACGAGATTGTCCGGCATCGACGAGGCGAGGTCGCCGCGGATCGTGCCCGGCGCGGCGTTGCTGGGATTCGTCGCGCCGATCGTGTTGCGCATCGTCGCGATCGCGCCTTCGCCCTCGACGACGAGCGCCCAGGTCGGGCCCGAGGTGATGAAGTCGACGAGGTCGCCGAAGAAGGGCTTCTCGCGATGCTCGCCGTAGTGCTCCTCACCGAGCGGCCGCGTCGCGGTCAGCAGCTTTCCGGCGCGCACCGCGAAGCCACGCCGCTCGATCCGAGCGAGGATCTCGCCTGCGAGAGAGCGCCGGACCGCGTCCGGCTTGATCAGAATCAGTGTCCGCTCAGCTGCCACGGCGCCGCACTATACGGATGCGCCGAATGAATCGGCGCATCCTTTTATGGGGCGTCCCGAGAGGACGCCCAGGATGCGGTTCCGGTGGAGTCGATCGGGGTCGCGCAATACGGACACACCTGCCACAGCGCCTCGAGCGGCGCGCGGCACGTCGGGCACGCCTGCCGCAGCTTCGTCGTGCAGATCGGGCAGACGAGGAAGCTCGACTCGACCTCGGACCGGCACACCGGACAGACGAGGCCGCGCCGCGACAGCCTGTCCTCCATCGCCTTGATCTCGAGATCGCGCTCGCGCACGTCCTCGAGGTATTCGGGTGGGCGGAAGAGCATGTAGACGAGCGGCCCGACGTACGGCACGAGGCCGACGAGCGCGGCGAGCACGAGCAGCCACGAGTCGTCGATGCGTCGGCGCGCGTCCTTCACCGTCCAGTACGCGGACGCGACCCAGAACACGGCCGCGAACACGATCAGGATCGCTTCGATCGAGCCCGTGGTCACAGGAACGTCCGCCCGATGAGGAAGCCCGCGGCGAACGCGCCGCCGACGATGAGCGCGAGCAAAATGCCCGCGAACGCGAAGATCCCGAGCTTCTCGGTCGCCTGTGTGTGCCCTAACCGTGGCCATGCAGCTCGCTAAGAAGATAGAGGGACCCGGTGACGAGCACGGCGCCGCCTGCGGCAGCGCCTAGCGCCAGACGCCGGGCGGCCCGCGGATCCGGCTCAATTTGGACGTTTCGGAAGAACGGCTGAGCCAGATCGGCCAGTTCCGTCGCGGGGAGCGAGCGGCCGTTCGACGACTCGGTGGCGACGAACGTGTCGCCAAGCACGGAAAGTGCCTCGAGCATGAGCGCCGGGCCGCTTGTCGCGCAGGATCGAAGCGACGACGACGAACTCGCGGTCGGGCAGGCGCGGGAGCAGGTAGCCGATGCCGGCGAGGTTGTGCGCGCCGTCCCAGATCTCGAGCGGCTGCTCGCTGCGGTGCTCCAGCCGGCCGGGAAGGGCGACGCCCTCCGCGGCCGAGGGCGAGACGTCGCGGCCGAGGAACGCCTCTGCGGCGGCAATCGCGAGCGCAAGGTTGCTCGCCGCAGTGACGTCGACGCGCGCGGCGCCGTTCGCGGCCGCGAGCTCGCGCCACTCCGCGTCGCCGAGGACGACGACGGCTCCGGGATGGATGACGGCGAGCTTCTCGGCGGCGATCGCCTCGCGCGTGTCGCCGAGCACGTCCGTGTGCTCGAGCGCGACGTTCGTCAGGACGACGACGCGGGTCTCGAGGACGTTCGACGCGTCGTGGCGGCCTCCGAGGCCGGCCTCGACGACAGCGACGTCGACCTCCGCGTCGGCGAACGCCTGGAGAGCGGCGGCGGTCAGCGTCTCGAACTGCGTCGCGCCCAGCCGCTCCGCTGCGCCACGCACGGCCTCGATCGACCGCTCGAAATCGGCCTCCTCACCACGAATGCGGATGCGCTCGCTCCAGCTCCGCACGTGCGGCGAGAAGTACGCGCCGACGGCGAGTCCCGCGTCGGCGAGCAGCGCCTCGGTCAGCCGCGTCGTCGTCGACTTGCCGTTCGTGCCGACGACGTGCACGGCCGGGTAGCGCACCTGCGGGTCGCCGAGCTCTGCGAGGAGCGCGCGCATGCGATCGAGCCCGAAGCCGTCCGCCGGCCACGGGCTGAGCGACTCAACCCAGTGCGTCGCGCTCGGCAAGGTATTGCGCCAGCTTCTCGCGCTCAACGGCCACCGCCTCGGGCGCCGCGTTCGCCACGAACTTCTCGTTCGCGAGCATCCGCTCGGACCGCTCGATCTCTTTGCGCACACGCTCGCGCTCGGTCTCGACTGCGCTACGCGCCCTAGTTTCGCTCTCGGTCGGACGGACGACCGCATCGAAGATGCGCGACGCGTCACCGGTCAGCTTGATGCGCACGCCGCTACGCCGATAGATCCGTGCGGCGGTTTGAGCGTTCTCGATGGGCCGAACATCACTGTCGTACGTCTCGGCTTCGAGCCACGGCGACACGATCAGTCGCGTGTCGTGGAACTGCGCCCAGATCTCCTCCGTCACATGCGGCATAACCGGATGCAAGAGCGTGAGCAGGCGCTCGAGCGCGGCGAACGCCGTCGCGCGCGCATCCGGCTCCTGCAGGCGCGGCTTGATCGCCTCGAGGTACCAGTCGCAGAAATCGTCGAACGTCAGGTGGTACAGCCGGTCGACCGCGTGCGCGAAGTCGAAGCGCGCGAGATCCTCCTCCACCTCGGCGCGCGTCGCGTCGATGCGCGCGAGGATCCAGCTCTCCTCCACCGACGACGGGCGCGCCGCCGCCTCGCTCGCGCCTCCCATCAGTAGGAGGCGGCTCGCGTTCCAGAGCTTGTTCGCGAGCTTGCGCCCCTCCTCGATCGGTTGCGACGAGAAGCGGACGTCCTGCGTCGACGACATCTTCAGCAGTCCGTAGCGCGTGGCGTCGGCGCCGTACTCCGCGATGAGCTCGAGCGGGTCGATGCCCGTGCCGAGCGACTTCGACATCCTGCGGCCGTCCGGCGCGAGGATCGTCGAGTGGATGATCACGTCGTGGAACGGGATGTCGTCGAGGAGCTCGAGCCCCGCCATGACCATCCGCGCCTCCCAGAGAAAGATGATCTCGCGCGCCGTCGAGTTCACGTCGCCCGGGTAGTAGCGGCGCAGCTCGGGCGTGTCGTCGGGCCAGCCGAGGGTCGCGAACGGCCACAGCGCCGACGAGAACCACGTGTCGAGCACGTCCTCGTCGCGCACGATCTCGCGCGAGCCGCATTCCGCGCATGCGTCCGGCTCCGACTCGGCGCACGTCACGTGCCCGTCGGGGCAGTACCAGATCGGCAGCTGATGGCCCCACCAGAGCTGCCGCGACACGTTCCACGGACGGATGTTCTTCAGCCAGTCGAGCGCGACGCGGTTCTGCACCGGCGGATGGAACGTCACGCGTCCGGACTCGATCGCATCGATCGCCGCCCGTCGCCATCGGCCCCATGTCCACCCACCACTGGAGCGACGCGAGCGGCTGGATGCGCGTCCCACTGCGCTCGCAGTGGCCGACCGAGTGGCGATAGCTCTCGCGCTTCTCGAGCAACCCTTCCTGGCGCAGCCAGTCGACGACGTAGTCGGACGCCTCCTCCTCGGTCAGCCCGATCAGGAGGTCGGGGATGTCTCCGGTCATGCGACCGTCGAGCCCGATCACCGCCGGCGCGGGCAGGTCGTGGTCGCGGCCGATCTCGAAGTCGATGGGGTCGTGGCCGGGCGTCACCTTGAGCGCACCCGTGCCGAACTCGCGCTCGACGCGCGCGTCGGCGATCACCGGCACGTGGCGACCGGTCACCGGAACGATCACGTCCTTGCCGATGAGGTCGCGGTAGCGCTCGTCCTCGGGGTGCACCGCCACGGCGACGTCGGCGAGGATCGTCGCCGGCCGCACCGTCGCGATCGTCAGGTGCCCGCTCCCGTCCACCAGTGGATAGCGCGCGTACGTGAGCGCGTCGTCGACGTCGATGTGCTCCACCTCCAGGTCGGAGATGGACGTGCGGCAATCGCTGCACCAGTTGACGATCCGGTTGTCGCGGAAGAGCCAGCCGCGCTCGTACAGGTGCACGAAGAAGCGCATGACGGCGCGGATGTACGCGTCGTCCATCGTGAAGCGCTCGCGCTCGTAGTCGAGCGAGCAGCCGAGACGCCGGAACTGTCCCATGATCACGCCGCCGTACTCGTGCAGCCACTCCCACACGCGCGCGACGAAGGCCTCGCGGCCGAGCTCGAGCCGGGACGTCCCTTCCTTGCGCAACTCGCGCTCCACCACCGCTTGCGTGGCGATGCCTGCATGGTCGAAGCCCGGCTGCCAGAGCGTGTTGAAGCCACGCATCCGGTGCCAGCGGACGAGCGCGTCCTGAATCGAGCCGTTGAGCGCATGGCCCATGTGCAGCGCGCCGGTCACGTTCGGCGGCGGCACCGCGATCACGTATGCGTCGCCCGGCGCCTCCGGGTCGGCGTGGTAGAGCCGCTCCTCTTCCCAGATGCGCTGCCAGCGCTCTTCGACGCCCTGCGGGCGGTAGAGCGGGTCCATCGAGATGTCCTCAGGCAGCGACTATGACCTGAGTTTAGCGGAACGCTTATTGGCAGGCCACTGCCCGCCGACCTGCTCGAGGATCGTCTCCAGCAGGTGGAACGAGGAGAGGACGTGCTCGCGCGCGAGCGCGCGCGCTCCCGCAGCGCTGCCGGCTGCGATCGCCTGCTTGATTGCGCGGTGCTGCTCCGCGTTCCGCGCGTACAGGCCGTCGATCGAGTGGTCGCCCGGCGCCCAGACCGCAGGGCCGGAGAACGTCCGCCGCGCGCTCTTCGCGAGCTGCTCGACGAGCGGGAGCGCTGCGACGCGGTAGATGACGTCGTGGAACGCGTGGTTGCCGCGCACCCAGTCGCCCATGATCGTGCGCCGGTCGTCGCCGGGCTCGAGTGCGCGCAGCTCCTGCGAGATGGTGGCGAAGCGCTTCTCAGCCGCGTCCAGCTCCTCGAGATCCTCCGGCGTGAACTTCGTTGCCGCAACCTCGGTCGCGAGCCCTTCGAGCTCGGCGCGCACCATGAACGCCTCGTGCAGCTCGTCCCGGGAGATCGTGCGCACGCGCACACCGCGGTTCGGCACGAACGACACGAGCCCCAGGGCGGCCAGGCGCCGCAGTGCCTCGCGGACCGGCGTCCGCGAGACGTTGAACTGCTCGGAAAGCTGCTCCTGACGGAGGACGGTCCCGGGTGCGAGCTCGCCCGAGACGATCGCCTCCTCGATCACGAGCGCGATGTCGTCTGCCTTGGTGGTGTCGAGAGTCACTCCAACCGAGTGTACGCCGGGACCGTCAGGAATTCGACGAGTTCCGGCTGCAACGCCACCTCCAGGAACAGCTCCTTCGCCTCTTCGCCTGCCTCGACGTCCGCCACTTCGCGCCGGACCCGCTCCTCGTCGAACCGGCCGGCGCGCACCCACTGCCACACCTGCGAGCGCGAGATCTCAGCCGTCGCGGCGTCCTCCATCAGGTTGTCGATCGCCGCTGCGCCGACTCCGTGCAGCCACGCATCGAGATAGCGCACGCCGACAGAGACGTTCGTGTGCAGTCCGGCCTCGGTCACATCGCCCGGGCGTCTCCGGGATGGAGAGCAGGTCCGACGCGAGGACGTCGACGTCCTCGCGCAGCACACCGAGCTGGTTCGGCTCGGGGAAGCACGGCATCGCGACGGGCACGAGGTCCGGATGCGCGACCCACGTCCCGTCGAAGCCCTGGCCCGCCTCGCGCTCCTTGTCCTCGCGCACCTTCGCGAGCGCGACGCGGTTCACCTCGGCGTCCTTCCGCGACGGGATGAACGCCGCCATGCCGCCGATCGCGTGCGCGCCCCGCTTGTGACACGTCGCGACGAGCAGGTCGGTGTACGCGCGCATGAACGGCACGGTCATCGCCACCTGGATGCGGTCCGGCAGCACCCAGTCGCGCGAGCGGAACTTCTTGATCACGCTGAAGATGTAGTCCCAGCGGCCGGCGTTGAGCGAGCATCCGTACTCGCGCAGCGCGTACAGGATCTCGTCCATCTCGAACGCCGCGAGGATCGTCTCGATGAGGACCGTGCAGCGGATCGACGGATCCCCGGCGAGTGCGAACGCGTCGGCCCACAGCTGCGCCTCCTCCATCGACTCGAGCTTCGGGAGGTAGAAGTAGCGCGCGCCGCTGAGGAACGCGAGGCCGAAGTCGAAGAGCGACGCCGAGACGGGCTCACCGTCGACCTCGAAATGCCGCTCGACGAGATGCCAGCCGCGCGGCCGGATCATGAGCGTCGCGATCTCCTCGTTCAGGCGGTAGCTCTTCTCCGCCGTGTCGAGCGCGATCTCACGCCGTAGCGCGTCGCGCACGTTCACCTGGCCCTGGACGACGTTCTCCCACGTCGGCGAGTTCGCGTCCTCGAAGTCGGCCATGAAGACGCGCGCGCCGGAATTGAGCGCGTTGATCATCATCTTCCGCTCGACCGGGCCGGTGATCTCGCAGCGCCGGTCGACGAGATCGCCTGGCGCCGCCGCAACGCGCCAGGCGCCCTCGCGGATCGACTCTCGTGTCCAGGCGGAACGCCGGCAGCGCGCCGCGATCGAGCTCGAGCTGCCGTTCGTGCCGCCGGTCGAGCAGCTCCAGCCTCCGCGGATTCAGCTCGCGGTGGAGCCGCTCGACGAACGCGACCGCCTCGTCGGTGAGGATCTCCTCTTCGGCCGAGATGACGCTCACGCAGCGGTCTCCCGCTCGAACTGCGCCTCCTCCGTCGACCCCTTCAGCGCGAGCGTCGAGCTGTCCGGCGACACGGCCTGCGCGACGAGGTCGAAGTAGCCGGCGCCGACCTCGCGCTGGTGCCGCGTCGCGGTGTAGCCGAACTCCTCCATCTCGAACTCGTGCTGCTGGAGCTTCACGTACGACGTCATCTGGTCGGACGCGTAGCCGCGTGCGAGCTCGAACATGCCCGCGTTGAGCGAGTGGAAGCCCGCGAGGGTGATGAACTGGAAGCGGTACCCCATCTCGCCGAGCATGCTGCTGGAAGCCGGCGATCTGCTCCTCGTCGAGATGCTTGCTCCAGTTGAACGACGGCGAGCAGTTGTACGCGAGCAGCTTGCCGGGGAACTTCTCGTGCACCGCGTCCGCGAACTCGCGCGCCTCGCCGATGTCCGGCGTCGAGGTCTCGCACCAGAGGACGTCCGCGTACGGCGCGTACGCAAGTGCGCGCGAGATCGCCTGGTCGATTCCGTCCTGGACGCGGTAGAAGCCTTCCGCCGTTCGCTCGCCGGTGACGAACGCGCGGTCGTACTCGTCCACGTCGCTCGTCAGCAGCGCGGCCGCAAGCGCGTCCGTCCGCGCGAAGAGCAGCGTCGGCACGTCGAGCACGTCGGCCGCGAGGCGCGCCGCGTTGAGCGTGCGGATGAACTGCGACGTCGGCACGAGCACCTTGCCGCCGAGGTGGCCGCACTTCTTCTCCGACGCGAGCTGGTCCTCGTAGTGCACGCCGGCGGCGCCGGCCTCGACCATCGACCGCATGAGCTCGTACGCGTTCAGCGGGCCGCCGAAGCCGGCCTCCGCGTCGGCGAGAATCGGCGCGAGCCAGTGCGTGCCGTTCCGTCCCTCGGACCAGTCGATCTGATCGGCCCGGAGCAGTGCGCCGTTCAGGCGCTTGACCAGCGCAGGTGCGCTGTTCGCCGGGTAGAGGCTCTGATCCGGATACGTGGCGCCGGCGAGGTTCGCGTCCGCCGCCACCTGCCAGCCGGAGAGGTAGACCGCCTTCAGCCCGGCCCGCACCATCTGCACCGCCTGCCCGCCGCTCAGCGCGCCGAGCGCACGGACGGGCTCGTCCTCGTGCAGGAGCTGCCAGAGGCGCTCCGCCCCGAGCCGCGCGAGCGTGTGCTCGGGGACGATCGAGCCGCGCAGGCGGACGACGTCCGCCGCGCCGTACGTCCGCTCGATGCCGTCCCAGCGCGCGTCCTGCCGCCACTGGGTCTCGAGCTTCAGGGTCTGCTCCTGGATCCGAATCTCGGGCTGCATGGCGACTCCTTCAGGCGGATGACCGATTCTCGGATCCTAAATGTCCTCCCGGACGCCGCGCAAACCCAATTCTCCGGTTTCTGGGATCCAGGAACGCCTAGCGCGCTGTCCAGCCGAGATCGAGCACGAGGGGCGCACCGGTCACGGCCCGCCCGTCCGGCCCGAGGAGCCAGGCGGCCGCGGCGGCCACCTCGGACGGCTCGAGCATGCGCTTGACCGCCTGCGGCGCGAGCAGGTCGTCCACCGTCCGCGACTCGAGCTGGTGCTCGACGATGGCCGTGCGGACGTACGCGGGGCAGATCGCCGAGGCGGAGATACCGGCGTCGGCGCCCTCGAGCGCGAGCACCTTGACCAGGCCGAGCACGCCGTGCTTCGCGGCGACGTAGCCCGCCTTGAACGGCGAGGCGACGAGGCCGTGCACCGACGCGACGACGAGGAAGCGGCCGTCGCCGGAGGCGGCAAGCGCGTCCCACGCGTACTTCGCGAGCAGGAACGGGCTCGTGAGCAACAGCGCGTGCAGCCGATCCCACTCGTCCTCCGGGAAGTCGCGCACGGGCGCGACGTGCTGGAAGCCGGCGTTCGCGACGACGGCGTCGAGGCGTCCGTCGAAGCGTTCGAGCGCGGCGTCGACCACGGCGCGGTTGCCCTCGCGCGTCGTCAGGTCGCCGTCCTCGACGTCGACAGCGTGCACGTTCCAGCCGTCAGCGGTGAGACGCTCGGCGATCGCCGCGCCGATCCCGCGCGCGGCGCCGGTGACGAGCACGTTCACTTGTAGTAGCGGAACACGAGCTCGGCGACGCAGACGGGCTTGTCCCCGCCCTCGCGCTCGATCGTCGCCGTCATCGTCGCCTGGAAGCCCCAGTCGGACTCCTCGACGTTGTCGACGCGGAACGTTCCGCGCACGCGCGAGCCGGACGGCACCGGTGCAGGGAAGCGCACCTTGTTCAGGCCGTAGTTGACGGACATGCCGCCGCCCTGGCGCGGAACGACCTCGTACGACATCACGGGCAGAAGCGACAGCGTCAGGTAGCCGTGCCCGATCGTCGTGCCGAACGGGCCGGCGGCCGCGCGCTCAGGGTCGACATGGATCCACTGGTGGTCGCCCGTCGCGTCCGCGAACGCGTCGATCCGGTCCTGGCCGACCTCGATCCAGGACGACGGCCCGAATTCGCTACCGGGCTCGAGCATCGCCCCACCGTACGACACTTGCCGCCCACGTGTAGCCGGTCCCGGCCGCGAGCAGGAGCACGAGCTCCCCGTCGTGCAGCTCTCCGGCGCGCGCCGCGCGGTCGAGCGCGAGCAGCGGGTCGACACCGCTCATGTGCCCCGTGTCGTCGAGGTACGCGGCGCGCGACTCGTCGACGCCGAACTCCGCGAGCAGCGCGCGGTGCATCGACGGCTTCATGTGGATACCGCACAGATAGCCGACGTCGGCGAGCGTCGCGCCGCTCCGCTCGAGCGCGCCCGCCGCGGCGGCGACGAAGTTCGCGAGGCTGATGCGGTCGAGCACGTCCTTCATCTCTCTCGGGTCGTCGACGTCGAGAAAGCGGTAGCCGCCGTTCGGCGAGACGCTCCCGCCGGACGGGACCTTGACCTGGAGCGAGAGCGATCCGTCGGTGATGCCGTGGCAGCCGAGCAGCTCGTTGCGATCGCCGTCCTTCACGAGCAGGCCGGCGACCGCACCGTCGCCGAAGTTGAACATGAAGCGCGATCGCTCGTTCGCGTAGTCGAGGAGATACGACTCACGACATGCGGCAACGACGAGCACGGTCTCCAGCTCGTCCTCGGCAAGCAGCATGTCGCGTGCGATGCGCAGGGCGACCGGCGTCCCGCAGGAGACGTTGTCGTACTCGACTGCGTATGCGCGGTTCGCGCCGATGCGGTGCGCGATCCAGGGCGCCGCCTGCCAGACGGCGTAGTCCTTCCACATCGAGCCGAAGTACATGACGACGTCGATCGACTTCCGGATCGATCCCGGCCTCGGCGATGAGGCGCTCGGCCGCGCGGACGGAGAGGTCGCTGACGTGCTCGTCGGCCGCGGCGATGTGCTTGCCGCGCAATCCGAACTTCTCGACGATCACCTCTGCGGGAATCGCGCTGAGCTCGCCGACCTCGGCGGCGGTCATCCACCGCTCGGGGAGATACGACGCCGTCGCGGCGAGCGAGACGGACGTCACGACGGCGGCTCCAGGACGCGCCGGACGATCCGGCCGATCTCCTCGAGGACGTTCTCGGGCACCGCGCCGTCGCCCCAGACGATCCAGCGCATGCCGACCATCTCGCCGATCGCCATCAAGGCCCAGGCGGTCACATCCGGGTCGATCGTCCCCGCCTCGCCCGACGCGACCGCGTCGCGCAACGCACGTGCGTATCCGGCCCAGATGCGCTCGTAGTGGTAGAGGAACGTCTCGGGCGAGACGAACGCGGACTGTCGGATGATGCTGTACAGGTCGGGGTGCGCCGCCGTGAACTCGAAGTAGCCGCGGAAGCCGAGCAGCTCGGCCTCGATTCGGTCCTTGCCCTTCGACGACTCCACCTTCATCGCGTGGCGGATGCGGCTGTTGAGGTCGCGAACGAGCTCGTCGAAGATCTCCTTCTTCGACGAGAAGTAGAGGTAGAACGTCCCCTGACCGACGCCGGCCGCCTCGGTGATCTTGACGATCGACGCGTCGTAGAAGCCGAGCTCGCCGAAGACGCGCTCCGCGGCGTCGAGGAGGCGCTGGCGCGTCTCGACGCCCTTGCGCGAGAGGGCGCGGCCGCCGACACCCGTGACGACGTCGCTCACGCGACCAGCTCCTGCTTCTGCATCTTGCCCATCGCGTTGCGCGGGATGCCTTCGACGAAGTGGACGCTGCGCGGCACTTTGAAGCGCGCGAGCCGGTCGCCGCACCAGCTGAGCAGCTCGTCCTCGTCGACGCCGCTGGCAACGACGTATGCGATGCCCACCTCGCCCCAGCGCTCGTCGGGCACGCCGACGACCGCGACATCCTCCACGAGCGGATGCTCGTGCAGCACGGCCTCGACCTCGGCCGGGTAGACGTTCTCGCCGCCGGAGATGTACATCTCCTTCAGGCGGCCCTTGATCCGGTAGAAGCCTTCGTCGTCGCACTCGGCGACGTCACCGGTGCGCAGCCGGCCGTCCTCCGTGAACGTCGCGGCGGTCGCCTCCTCGTTGCGCCAGTAGCCGGGGAAGACGTTCGGCCCGCGGACGAGCAGCTCGCCGTCCGGCGACAGCGACACGTCGACGTACGGGTACGGCTTCCCGGCGAAGCCGAGCTTCCGCGCGGCGTCCTCCGGCGGGAGACAGAGCACGTTCGGCGCCGCCTCGGTGAGGCCGTAGCCCTGGACGACGGTGATGCCGCGCGCCGCCCACGTCTCGAGCAGCGATTCCGGCATCGGCGCACCGCCGACGACGGCGCGGCGGAGACTCGTGAGATCGGCCTCGGCGAAACGAGGATGCTGCGCGAGGAAGAGATAGATGGCGGGGACGCCCATGATCGTCGTCACGCGCTTGCGCTCGACCAGTTCGAGCACGCGCCCGGCGTCGAAGCCGCGCTCGAGCACGACGCGCGCGCCCTTCCACCACGCGAGCAGCGGCTGCACGTTCCAGCCTCCGCAGTGGAACTGCGGAAGGACTTGCAGCACGACGTCGTCCTCCGCCATCGGCGTCGTCAGATCGAGGCTCAGGTTCGTCCAGAAGCAGTTGGCGTGCGTGAGCACTGCGCCCTTGGGCTTCCCGGTCGTGCCGGACGTGTAGATGAGCAGGAGTCCGTCGTCGTCCGACACGGACACGTCAGGGGCCAGACCCCTGCCATGTCCCGCGAGGACCTCGTAGGGCCGGCCGTGTGGCCGTCGCGAGGTCGGCGTACGCGTCTTCGACGAGGAACATCGACGGATCCGAGTCGTCGAGCTGATACCGAATCTCCGGCGCGGCGAGGCGCCACGAGATCGGCACGAGGATCAACCCGGCTTTCGCGCACGCGAAGAAGACCTGCACGTGCTCGGGCGTGTTCCCCGTCAGCGTCGCGACGCGGTCGCCGCGCCGGAGACCGGCCTCGTGGAACCGCGCCGCCCACGCGTCCGAGCCGGCGTCGAGCTCGCCGTACGTGACCGCGCGGTCCTCGTAGTCGATCGCGACGCGGGCAGGCGTCGCCCGTGCGCGGTCGCGAATCCACCGTCCCAGCGTGTGTCTGCCGTCGCTCACGACCGGAGGAACTCTCGCACGACCGGTGCGAGCGCCTCCCCCTCCTCCCACATGACGAGGTGGCCGCGATCCGCGACGACCTCGAACCGGGCGCCGGGGATGCGCTCGGCCAGGATCTGCCCGTTGCGGAAGTCCACGACGAGATCGTCGTCGGCGTGGATGACGAGCGTCGGCATCCCGATTTCCGCCACACGCTCGTACGCGTCGAACGTCGCGCTCGCCATCGCCTGCGCCTGCCACGCGGCGAGCGTCGGCGCCCGCTCGAGGCGGTAGCGGAGGATCTCCTCGACGAGCTCGGGCCGTTCGCGCACGCCGTGGTCGCCGAGCGAGTTCTCCACCATCAGCCGCAGGCCCGCCTCCCGTTCCATCGTCGGGAACGCGGCGAACGCCTGCAGGCCACGCTCGGGAACGGGGAAACATGGCGGCTGCAGGCTCGGAGCCGTCGAGCAGAGCACGAGCTTGCGGATGCGCTCCGGATGCGCGAGCGCGAGCTCCTGCGCGATGAACCCGCCGAGGCTGACGCCGAAGACATGTGCGCTCTCGATCCCGGCGGCGTCGAGGACCGCGATTGCGTCGGCCGCGAGCATCGGCACCGAGTACGGCCCGTCGGGGACGTCGCTGTCGCCGACGCCGCGGTTGTCGAACACGACGACGTGGAAGTCCTCGGCGAGCAGGTGCGGCAGCGGCCCGAAGCCCTGACGGTCGTAGCCGAGGCCCTGCACGAAGAGCAGCGGCTCGCCCTCGCCGAGCTCCTCGTATCCGAGGCGGACGCCGTCGCTCGTTGCATAGCTCGTCATAGCTCCTCCTGCGGTGCGTTGATCGAGGCCTCGGGACGGATCGACTCCTGCAGCCGGCGCAGCCCGCTCGGGCGTCCGCGCGCGGCGATGCCGGCGAGGCCTCCCGGCAGGAAGAAGACGATCAGGATGAAGATGACGCCGAGAAGGAACAGCGGCTGCGACAGCGGCGTCCGCAGCACGTGCGGGAACCCTCCGACGGTCGACGAGCTGCCGACCGCGACGAGGCGGTCGTTGAGATACGTGTACAGGATCCCGCCGAGCACGGCGCCCCAGCGCGAGCCTGCGCCTCCGATCACGACCATGAGCAGCAGCGTCAACGTGAAGTTCGGCGCGGTGACGGCGAGCGTCGATCCGTTGTACAGCAGCATGTAGACGATGCCGCCGGCGGCTGCGAGCGTCGACGAGAGGACGAACGCCTGCAGCTTGTACAGGTGCGGTCGCATGCCGAGCACCTCGACGCGCAGCTCGTTCTCGCGGATCGCCTGCCAGACGCGACCGGGAGACGACTCCACCGTCCACCGGACGACGAAGAAGACGAACGCGAGGAAGGCGAGCGCGAGCCAGTACAGGTTCTTCGTGTTGAGGATTCCGACGAAGACGTGCGGCAGCTTGGTGTAGTCCGCGCCGAGCCCCTCTTCGCCGTGCGTCCAGTGGTGCGGATCCTTGAGCGCGAGGACGGAGCCCGCCTGCGCGAACGCGAGCGTGACCATCGCGAATGCGATCCCGCTCACGCGCATGCTGACGAAGCCGAGCACGTTCGCGAGCACGAACGCGACCGCCATCGTGAAGAGGATCGCCTCCCAGAAGCTCCAGTGCCAGTCGGTGATGGCGATGTTCGAGAGGTAGACGCCGACCGCGATGTACAGCGCGTGGCCGAACGAGAGCAGGCCCGGTGTACCCGAACTGGATGTCGTACGTGAGCGCGAGCCCGCCGAAGAGCACGCACGCCCCGAGGAGCTGCAGCGTTCCCGGGCTCGAGATCGGCTGGTCGAACAGCTTCGGGATCGAGACGTGCAGCTCCGGCACGATCGCGAGCACGCCGAACACGGCGAGCGGCACGAGCCAGTCGGAGAGGAGCTGTCTGCGCTTCATGCGCGCGCTCCGACAACGGCGCCCGCGAGGCCGCGAGGCCGCGCGAGCAGGACGAGCCCGAGCAGGAGGACGACGACCATGTCGCCGACGCCCGACGAGGCGTAGTAGTTCGTGTACTGCTGCGTCAGCGCGACGACGACCGCTGCGGCTGCCGATCCGCCGATCGAGCCGAGACCGCCGATGACGACGACGATGAACGCGAAGATCAGAAGGCTCGTCCCCTGGTCGGGACCGACGACGTTGAAGTAGACGCCGCCGAGCACGCCGGCCACGGCGGCCGCGATGCCGCCGATCGCGAACACGAGCGTGAACGCCTTGCGCACGTCGATGCCGAGTGCCTGCACCATCGCGCGGTTCTCGACGCCGGCGCGGATGATCAGCCCGTACCGCGTTCGGCGAAGGAAGAGCTGCAGGAGGCCGAGAACGACCGCTGCGGTGCCGATCTCGATCCAGCGGTCGTTCGGGATGTGCGCGCCCGCGATCGTCGTCGTCTCGTGCAGCCACGGCGGGACCGCGAAGGCCTTCGCGTCCGGCCCCCAGATGCCCTGGACGAGCGCGACGAAGGCGATCGACAGGCCGACGGTCACGAGCACCTGCTCGATGTGGCGGTTGTAGAGCGGCCTGATGAGGATGAGCTCGACGAGAGCGGCGAACACGCCGCCGACGAGCAGTCCCATGAGCGCCGCGAGGATGAAGCGCAGCGTGATCGAGTGCACGCCGGAGAAGAGATGCGCCTCGGTCCACCACGACGCGTAGCCACCGACCGTGATGAAGGCGCCGTGCGCGAAGTTGAGGACGCCCATCAGCCCGTAGATGAGCGACAGGCCGGAGGCGATGAGGAAGTACATCGCGCCGAGGCCGAGCCCCGTGATCGTGAGCAGCAGGAACGTGCTCATGCGCTCACGCTCAGCAGCCGGCGCACGAGCTCGGGCTGCTCGAGCAGCTCCTTCGCGTCGCTCGTGTGCACGACGCGACCCTGGTCGATGACGATCGCGTCGTGCGCGATTCGCCGCACGACGCCGAGGTTCTGCTCGACGAGCAGCACGGTCGTCAGCTCCGCGAGCCGCTCCAGCACGCGCGCGACCTCGGCGACGAGCGCGGGCGCGAGCCCCTTCGTCGGCTCGTCGACGAGCAGGACGCGGTTGTCGTTCAGGAGCGCGCGGGCGATCGCGAGCATCTGCTGCTGGCCGCCGGAGAGCGTGCCCGCACGTTGCGCGCCGCGACCCTCGAGGTCGGGGAAGAGGTCGTAGACGAGGTCGTAGCGCGGATCGCCGCCGCGCTCCGCGAGCCGGAGGTTCTCCGCCACCGTCAGCCCGGTGAAGACGTCGCGATCCTCGGGGACGTAACCGACCCGGCGCTGCACGATGCGGTGCGTCGGGAGCGAGGTCAGCTCGTCGCCGTCGAGCAGCACCGATCCACGCCGGCCGACGAGGCCGAGGATGGCACGCAGTGTCGTCGTCTTGCCGACGCCGTTGCGCCCGAGCAGCGCCGTCACGCCGCCCTCGGGCACGTCGAACGACACGCCCTGGAGGACGTGCGACTGCCCGAGGTACACGTGCAAGTCCTGCACCGACAGCAAGGTGCGCGTCGCAACCGCGCTCACAGCGCTTCACCGAGGTACGCCGACTGGACGGTCGCGTTCGCCATGACGGCCGCCGGCGTGTCGCACGCGAGGAGCGCGCCGTGGTGCATGACCGCGATCCGCTGCGCGATGCCGGTGACCACTTCCATGTGATGCTCGACCATCAGCACCGTCTTGCGCTCCTCGGTGTGCACCGAGCGGATGAGCTCGACGAGCTGCGGCACGTGCTCGGCGGAGAGCCCGGCCATCGGCTCGTCGAGGAGCAGCACGGGCTTGTCCGCGGCGAGGAGCATCGCGATCTCGAGCCGCCGCTTGTCGCCGTGCGAGAGGCCGCCGGCCGGCTGCGCGGCTCTCGCCTCGAGCCCGACGCGCGCGAGCGCACCGCGGGCTCCGTCCATCGCCTTCTTCACGCCGGACGCACGCTGCCAGAGCCGGAGCGTGCCGCCGAGCGCCGACTGCGCGGCGAGACGGACGTTCTCGAACGTCGTCAGCAGCGGGAAGACACTCGACACCTGGAACGTGCGGCCGATTCCCTCGCGCGTCCGGAGGAACGTCGGCTGGTGCGTGATGTCGACGCCGTTCAGATGGATCGACCCCGACGTCGGCCGGTACAGGCCGGAGAAGAGGTTGAACAGCGACGTCTTGCCCGCGCCGTTCGGCCCGATGATCCCGAGGAGTTCGCCCTCGCTCACCTCGAGGCTGACATCGGCGACGATGGTCGCGCCGCCGATGTCGAGCCCGAGGTTTCGCGTGGCGAGGATCGGAGGGTTCACCTGTGATCCGCCGGTCGCCGCTCCTACTTGAACGGCGTGACCGGAGGCTGGACGTTGCCGGGCGAGATCGTCTTCACGACCTTTGCGACGAAGTGACCGCCCTTCCCGGGCACGAGCTGCACCTGGAACATCGGCTGGATCATCGCGTGATCGGCCGCACGGACGTACTGCTTGCCCTTCGGCGCGAGGAACTGCCAGCCCTCGAGCGCGCTGATCTGCTTGCCCGTGTCCGTTCCGCCCTTGGTGAGCGCGCGGCAGATCATCTGAGCGGTGACGAAGCCGTCCGGTGTGAACAGATCCGGCACGGGTGGCGGTTCTTCGCCATCCACTTGATCAGGTACGTGTTCGCAGCGTTGTGCGGCGCCGTGTACACGTAGTGCGAGATCATGGTGACGCCCGGAACGAGCGGCCCGATCGCGTCGTAGCTCGCGCGGTTCGCGAGGCCCGTGATGAGCGTCAGCTTCTTCGCGACGCCCTGCTGCTGGAGCGACTGCCACATCGCTGCGGCGTTCGTCGTGTTGGCCCAGGCGACGAACGCGGCATCGGCGCCCGAGTTGGACAGCTGCTGCGCGTACGGCGTCAGGTCGGCGGCGCCGAACGGCGAGAGGATCGACGAGACCGACTGGCCCCTGCCGCCGAAGATGAGCTTCACCGCGGCGACGTTGCCCGCACCGAACGCCGTGTCCTCGCCGAAGACGACGACCTTCTTGCCCGTGGTCTTGGGCGGGAAGACGTTCGCCGCATCCAGGACGTCCTGCAGCGTCTGCCGGCCCGCCCGGAACGTGTTCCGGTTGAGGCCGGTGATGCCGTCGAACGCGGCGGCGCCGGAGATGTAGAGCACGTTGTTCTGCGCGGCGAGCGGCGCGAGCTGCAGCGCGATGCCCGGACGAGCCGGTGCCGGCGATGATCTTGATGCCCTGGCCGACCTCGGTCTTGAACGCGTTGATGGCGGTCGCCGGATCGGTCGCGTCGTCGATGTACGTCGGATTGATGGTGTAGCCGCCGCACTTGCCGTTCACGTAGGCAAGCCCGGCCTGGAACCCGTCGAACTCCTCACCGCCGAAGGCGGCGAGACCGCCGGTCTTCGGATAGATGAACGCGACGTTGACGCTTTTCCCGGCGCGCGTCCCCGCGCCGGCGGTGGCCGCGAATGCGACGCAGAGCAGGGCGGCTGCGCCGAGCGGCATAGCCCGCTTCCAGCCTCGTGCCATTGTGACCCTCCAAGGTCGAGAAATATGAGACCCGATTCAGGTGTCTTATTGCACCTCGGATCCCAGGTGTCAAGGCATCGCTCGTTCGCCGACTACGCTGATGCTTGGATGCGGCGCTGATGTCGAGGGTCTGGATGGCCACGCTTGCGGCAGCCGTCGCACCAGCCGTCGCTGCGGCGGCAGCCAAGGCTCCTCCGCTGCCGCAGGGAGCCGGGCACACCAAGGTGACCGTCGTCGCTCGCGGCGTACCGACCCCGACCGCTTTCGCCTTCTTCGCGGGACGACTCTTCGTCGCCGGTTACGGCGACGAGACCGACCCGAGCGTTGCGGGTGGCGTCTACCTTCTCCGCGGCGGCAAGGCGATCAGAGTGCCAGGGTCGCCGAAGCACGTGTTCGGCCTCGCGGCCACGAAGACCACGCTCTACCTGAGCTCGAGATCGGAGCTTCTCGCGTGGAGCGGCTGGAACGGCGCGCGCTTTCGATCAACACGCGTCATCAGGACACGGGCTCCTGTTGGAGGCTTCAGGGGCCTCGCTGTTGGGCCCGACGGGTTGATCTACGTGGGAGCGGACACGACTCCCGTCCCACCTCCGCCATCCTTCGCCTCGGTCTTGTCCGTCGATCCGGCAACGGGTTCGGCCACCGCCATCGCAAGCGGGATGCGCCAGCCGTGGCAGCTGCTCTTCCTACCCGGCCACGATTTGCCGCTCGTCACCGATCTCAATCAGGACGACCTCGGCCCGAACCGCCCGCTCGATTACCTCATCGCGATCAAACGCGGCGCGAACTACGGCTTCCCGGCGTGCCCGGCGAACCCGCGTACGTGTGCGATCTACTCCCAGCCGCTCGTCAAGTTGCCGGCCCACTCTTCCCCCATGGGCCTTGCCTACCTCGGCGGCAAGGTCTACGTCGCGCTCTACGGCGGCCTCGGTCGAGGCCCCGTCGTCGTCTCGATGCCGCCGGGCGGCGGTCGGCCGACACCCTTCGTCTCAGGGTTCCCGGCAGGCGTGATCGCACTCGGCAGTGCCGGTGGCAGCCTGTATGCCGGCGATCAGAGCGGCGCGATCTACCGCGTCACGCCCTGAGCTTTACGCGGACTTTTCGACCGGCTCGTCTAGGTCTGAATCGGCGCCGGCGCTCGTCACGAGCGTGGGCCGGATGCCCTGCGCGATCGTTTCCTTCGTGATCACGCACTTGGTGACGTCGCGCCGCGAGGGCAGCTCGAACATCACGTCGAGGAGGGCGCTTTCGATGATCGACCGGAGCCCGCGTGCGCCCGTCTCGCGCTGGAGCGCCTTCTCGGCGATCTCCCACAGGCCGTCCTCGGTGAAGACAAGCTCGATGTTGTCGTAGCCGAAGAAGCGCTGGTACTGCTTGGCGAGCGCGTTCTTCGGCTCGGTGAGGATCTGGACGAGATCCTCCTTGCGCAACTGGTGCACGGCAGAGATGACCGGCAGCCGGCCGATGAACTCGGGGATGAGGCCGAAGTTGAGGAGGTCCTCCGGCATCACCTGCGTCAGCAGCTCGGACGACTCGCTCGAATGCTTCGACCGCACTTCGGCGCCGAAGCCGACGGCGTTCTTGCCGATGCGGCGCGCGATGATCTTGTCCAGCCCGGCGAACGCGCCGCCGCAGATGAACAGGATGTTCGTCGTGTCGATCGAGAGGAACTCCTGGTGCGGGTGCTTGCGGCCGCCCTGCGGGGGCACCGATGCGACCGTGCCCTCGAGAATCTTCAGCAGCGCCTGCTGGACGCCTTCGCCGGAGACGTCGCGCGTGATCGACGGGTTGTCCGCCTTCCGCGCGATCTTGTCGACCTCGTCGATGTAGATGATCCCGGTCTCGGCCTTCTTGATGTCGAAGTCGGCCGCCTGGATGAGCTTCAGCAGGATGTTCTCGACGTCCTCGCCGACGTAGCCGGCCTCGGTGAGCGCGGTCGCGTCGGCGATCGCGAACGGGACGTTGAGGATGCGCGCCAGCGTCTGCGCCAGCAGCGTCTTCCCGCAACCGGTCGGGCCGAGCAGGAGGATGTTCGACTTCTGGAGCTCGACGTCGTCCTCTTCGGTGCCCATCTGGACGCGCTTGTAGTGGTTGTAGACCGCGACCGACAGCGTCCGCTTCGCCTCTTCCTGCGAGACGACGTAGTCGTTGAGGACGGTGTAGATGTCCTTCGGGCGAGGGAGGTTGTCGAGGTCGAGCTGGGCCGGGGAGGTGAGCTCCTCGTCGATGATCTCGTTGCAGAGATCGATGCACTCGTCGCAGATGTAGACGCCGGGACCGGCGATCAGCTTTTTGACCTGCCTTTGGCTCTTCCCGCAGAAGCTGCAGAGAAGCTGCTCATTTCCTTCGCTGGCCCTGGCCACGGTCTACTCCTTGTACCTCGGATAGCCCTTTTCGTCTACCGGTGGGCGACGACGTTGTCGACGATCCCGTACTGCTTGGCCTCTTCTGCGGTCATGTAGTAGTCCCGCTCCATGTCCTTCGAGATCTTCTCGAGCGGCTGATTCGTGTGGTGGCCGATGATCTCCTCCAGGCGACGCTTGAGGTTGATCGTCTCCCGCGCCTGGATCTCGATGTCGGTGCCCTGGCCCTGGAACCCGCCGGACACCTGGTGGATGAGGATCTTGGAATTCGGCAGCGCCGACCGTTTTCCCTCTGTGCCGGCCGCAAGAAGGAGCGCGCCCATGGACATCGCGATGCCGACGCACGTGGTCGCGACCTCGCAGCGGATGAACTGCATCGTGTCGTAGATGGCGAGGCCGGCGTACACGGATCCGCCCGGCGAGTTGATGTACAGCTGGATGTCCTTGTCGGGGTCCTCGGACTCGAGATGGATCATCTGAGCGACGATGAGGTTCGCAACGACATCGTCGATCGGCGTCCCGAGAAAGATGATGCGCTCGTTCAGGAGCCGCGAGTAGATGTCGAAGAACCGCTCGCCGCGCGACGTCTGCTCGATGACGGATGGAATGATCAAGTTCGTCGGATTCATGTGGCTCCTCAGCTTCCCGGGGTCCAGAGTTTCGCGTCGGTGTCGGGCTTTTCCTTGTCGGGCGTCCAGATCGATTCTCGCGCAGCGGCGAGCTCGCGGGGGATGCGTGTGACCTCCGACGCGATCCGGTCGAGCGTCTTCCGCATGCGCAGGCTCTCGCGGTCGCGCTCCCAGAGCTCGGTGCCCTTCAGCTCCTCGATGGCGTCGTCCGCGTCCTCGTAGCGCTCGTGGAGCCACGCTTCGAGCTCCTCGTCGGCCACGTCGATGCCGAGTTGCTCGGCCGCCGCCTCGAGGACGAGCTCGCGCGCGACCGACCGGGTCGCCTCCTCGCGCAGGCGATCGAGCAGCTCGTCCGGCGCCTGTCCGGTCATCGTCAGGTACGTCTCGAGCGGGACGCCGCGCGACTCGACCTGACGCGCGAGCGAGCGCAGCAGCTCGCGCGTGCGCGCCTCGACGAGCGGGCCGGATGCGTCCACCTTCGACGCCGCGACGAGCGCGTCCGCGACGTCGGAACGGAACTGGGTCTCGATCTCATCCTCGATCTGGTCGCGCAGGCGCGACTCGACGTCGGCGCGCAGCTCGGCGAACGTGTCGAACTCGCTCGCGGAGCGCGCCAGCTCGTCGTCGAGCGGCGGCAGCACCTTCTCCTTGATCTCGTTCACCGTGACCGAGACCGTCTGCTTCGAGCCGTCCGCGAGCTCGAACTCGAGCTCCTTCGACGCCGCCGGCCTCCAGGCCGACGATTCCCTGTTCGATCTCCTCGACGACGGCGCCGCGGCCGAGGTCGACGACGTAGTCACGGCGCGTCTCGCCCTGCGGCGAGACCATGTCGACGATCACGGTGTCGTCAGGGCCGACAGGCCGGCCCTCGACCGGGACGAGCTCGGCGACGGTCGACCGGAGCGCGTCGAGCTCGCGCTCGACGAGCTCCTCGGGGACCTCGGGCTCGTACGCGCCGACCTCGAGCGTCTTCCAGTCGGCCACTTCCGGCTTCGCCTGGACGGCGACGGTTGCGGTGAACTGCCAATCCTGCTCGTCCGAGTCGGGAAGCTCGAAGTCGTAGTGCGGCTGCTCGACGGGGCGCACGCGCGACTTCGCGGCGGCATTCCAGAACCAGCCGCCGATGTGGCTCTCGACCGCCTCCGTCATCAGCCGCTCGCGGCCGACGCGCTGGACGAGGATGTTGCGCGGGACCTTGCCCTTGCGGAAGCCGGGGATCTTCGCCGTCTTCGCGAGATCGGATGCAGCGTGCTCGACCGCGTGGTGGACGTCGTGGGACGGCACCTGAACAGTGAGCCTGACCCGGTTCTCGGGCAACTCCTCGACCTGGGTCTGCACTCGGCCATTCAAGCATTTGCGGTGTAGCCTGGCGCCTCGGTTGCGCCTGTTCATCCTCACCCGGCACGCCCATTCCACGCTCAACGAGGAGGGCCGCGTGAACGGCGACCCGGCCGTTCCCGTCCCGCTGACGGAGGAGGGACGGGCCGAGGCGACCCGGCTCGGGCACCAGCTCGCGACCGTCCGGATCGACCTCTGCGTCCACACGCGCTTCCAGCGGACCCGGGAGACGGCGGAGCTGATCCTCCAGGGCCGGCAGGTGCCCGTCGTCGGTGGAACCGCTCCTCGACGACGTCCGGATCGGCGAGCTCGAGGGCGAGCCTCTCGAGAACTACCGGGCCTGGAAGCGCGCGCACGCGCGCACCGATCCCTTCCCCGGCGGCGAGAGCCTCGACGACGCGGCCCGGCGCTATGCGCGCGCATACCGTGGACTGCTCGATCGCGACGAGCTCGTGACCCTCGTCGTCTGCCACGAGATCCCGATCCGGTACGCGCTGAACGCGGCCGAAGGCTCGGGCAAGCTCGACGCGCCGGAGCACTCCATCCCGAACGCGACGCCGTACCTCTTCGACGACGACGGTCTGCGCCGCGCCGTGGAGGGAATCGAGCGGATCGCGGCGAATCCAACCGCACCGTGACCGCGCTCTCCTGGCTTCTCGTCGGCGTCGTGTCGCTCATCTGGGCGGCGATGTTCGGCGCGGTCGCGTGGCGCGCGCGCTACGCAACACGGCGTTGACGCACCTCCTCCACGAGCTCTGGCGGGCGCTGAGCTTCGCCTTCGGGATGACCTGGGAGATCCTCTGGGCGCTCATCCTGGGCTTCGCGCTCTCGGCCGCCGTTCAGGCGGTCGTCTCGAAGCGAGAGATGCGGAAGCTGCTCCCCGACGCGTCTCCGCGCACGCTTGCCGTCGCGTCGGCGCTCGGCGCGGCATCGTCGTCGTGCTCGTACGCGTCGGTCGCGCTCGCGCGCTCGCTCTTCCGCAAGGGCGCGGACTTCACCGCCGCGATGGCGTTCGAGATCGCCTCGACGAACCTCGTGATCGAGCTCGGCATCGTGATGGGGCTGCTGCTCGGCTGGCAGTTCGTCGTCGGCGAGTTCATCGGCGGCCCGCTGATGATCGTGTTCGTCGCGCTGCTCTTCCGCGCGTTCCTCCGTCCGAAGCTCGCTCGCGCAAGCGCGCGCCCAGGCGGAGAAGGGTCGGCTCGGCTCGATGGAGGGTCACGCGGAGATGGACATGTCGATCGGTCCAGGGAAGCGTCTGCTCTCAGCGGCCGGCTTCACCTCCACCGCCGACTACTTCGTCATGGACTGGGCGGCCGTCGCTCGCGACGTGTTCGGCGGACTGCTCATCGCCGGCGCGCTCGCCGCGTGGGTGCCCGACTCGTTCTGGCGCGGCCTCTTCCTGCAGCACCACGGAACGCTCGGCAAGGTGTGGGGCCCGCTCATCGGGCCGGCGGTCGCGATGCTGAGCTCCGTCTGCTCGATCGGGAACGTCCCGCTCGCCGCCGTCCTCTGGAACGGCGGGATCAGCTTCGGCGGCGTGATCGCGTTCGTCTTCGCCGACCTGCTCATCCTCCCCATCCTCGACATCTACCGCCGCTACTACGGCAAGCGCATGGCCGCGTTCATCTTCGTGACGTTCTACGCGGCGATGGCAACGTCAGGGCTCGTCGTCCAGTTCCTCTTCCAGGGAATCGGCATCGAGCGCACTGCACGCAACGCGAAGGTGGTGACCGCGTCGGTGACGTGGAACTACACGACGTACCTGAACATCGTCTTCCTGCTCGTCGCCGCCGCGCTTACGTGGCGGTACTTCCGCCGCGGCGGCGGCTGGTCGATGCTGAAGATGATGAATACGCCGATGGACGAGCACGCGCATCACCACCATGCGTGAGTGCGGGCGGAGGGACTTGAACCCCCACGGGCTTTCGCCCACCAGGACCTAAACCTGGCGTGTCTACCGTTTCACCACGCCCGCGCGCGCGTCTAACGGTACTCGGCGCGAACCGTGCCCAACAGCGTTCCGCCGTGCACGGGCGTTCCGTCGCGATGGAGGACGTCGACCTCGAAGCCGGGGTAGCGAAGCCGGAAGCGGCCCTCGCGCCACGCCTTCACGCTCGCCGAGTCCGCCATCGCGCGCCGGTACGGGTACGTCGGCATGTGCGTCCGGTCGCCGCGCACGTTGCGGCCGTCGAGATGGCGCACCGCGACGCGGAATCCCTCGACCGAATTGATCCGCCGTTCAACGGACTGGACGGTGGCCACGCTGCCTATCGTCTCATGACAACGGGGTCCGATCTATAGTCCCGCCTCGTGGCCGGGATGCAACCCGAGGACGTCTACGAGCTCACCGGAGCCGGGGATCCGCGCATCTCGCCCGACGGCACGCGGGTCGCCTACGTCGTCTGGTCGATCGACAAGGAGTCGAGCCAGTACCTGAGCTCGATCTGGGTCGCGCCCGTCGACGGCTCCGCCGAGCCCGCGCGCTTCACCTCGGGGGAGAAGCGCGACGGCAGCCCGCGGTGGTCGCCTGACGGACGCTGGCTCGCGTTCGTCTCGAACCGCGGCAAGGACGAGAAGACCCCCGGGAACCTGTACGTCATCCCCGCCGAGGGCGGCGAGGCGCGCAGGCTGACCGATCGGAAGGAGAGCGTCGAGAAGATCGCGTGGTCGCCCGACTCGACGCGCATCGCCTTCTCATCGCGCGTGCGCGACGACGCGTACGACGAGGAGGACGACCGCAAGCGCGCGCCGCGGCGGCTGACGCGCCTCTTCTACAAGCTCGACAGCGTCGGCTGGACGACCGACCGGCGCACGCACCTCTTCGTCGTCGGCATCGACGGCGAGAACGAGCCGAAGCAGATCACCGACGGCGACTGCGAGGACGGCGAGCCGTGCTGGACGCCGGACGGGAAGCGCATCGTCTTCGCCTCCCTCCGCGGCGAGCGCTGGGACGTCGACCTGATCACGCGGCTGTACGAAGTGGCCGCGGACGGCGGCGAGCCGAAGCAGCTCACCGGCGACGACGCGTCGTTCGACACACCCGTCTTCTCGCCCGACGGCTCGCAACTTGCCGTGCGCTACGGCGTCGAGGACGGGACGTTCCCGCATCACGGCCAGATCGGCGTCATGCAGCCGGACGGGAGCGGATTGCGCCTGCTCACGACGTCGCTCGACCGGAACTGCGCGCCGTTTCCAAACTTCCGCGAGCCGTTGTGGAACAACGGTCGCCTCGTCTTCACGATCGAGGACAGCGGCAACACGCCGCTGTACTCCGTTGCGGCCGACGGATCGTCCGAGCCGGAGCTCCTCCTCGGCGGCGAGCGCGCGATCACCGCATACGACGTACGCGGCGACACGCTTGCGTACGTCGCATCGACGCACACGACGCTGGGCGAGCTCTTCATCGGCGACCGGCAGGTGACGAGCCTCACCGCGGATCGCACCTATCTCGACGCCGAGCGCTTCACGGCGATCTCGAAGGACGGGACGGAAGTCGACGCATGGATCGTGCGACCGCCGGACTTCGACCCGAAGAAGCGCTACCCCACGCTCCTGAGCGTGCACGGCGGCCCGTTCACGCAATACGGCACCGGCTTCTTCGACGAGTTCCAGGTGTACGCCGGCGCGCGGCTACGTCGTGCTGTTCTCGAACCCGCGCGGCGGCTCGGGCCACTCCGAGGAATGGGGGCGCGCGATTCGCGGCCCGGTCGAAGGCGGCCCGGGCTGGGGCACCGTCGACTTCGAGGACGTGCTCGGCGTCGTCGACACGGCGCTCGAGAAGTTCGACTTCATCGACGGCGACCGGCTCGGCATCATCGGCGGCTCGTACGGCGGCTTCATGACGTCGTGGGCGATCGGGCACGACCACCGTTTCAAGGCCGCGATCTCCGAGCGCGCGGTCAACCACATGGTGAGCGCCGCCGGCTCGAGCGATCTCTTCTGGGTGTTCCACCAGCAGTTCGGCGGCCACTGGTTCGACCACGTCGACGCGTGGCTCGAGCGTTCGCCCGCGACCTACGCGAAGGACATCGACACGCCGGTGCTCGTTCTCCACTCGGAGAACGACCTGCGCTGCAACGTCGAGCAGGGCGAGCATCTCTTCACCGAGCTGCGCCTGCTCGGCAAGGACGTGGAGATGGTGCGCTTCCCGGCGGAGAGCCACGAGCTCACGCGCAGCGGCTCGCCCATCCACCGCGTGCAGCGCTTCGAGATCGTGCTCGAGTACTTCGGGCGCTACCTGTCGCCCTGACTCACCACTGGTCCCAGTGGACCATGGAGTCGAGCGACTTGCGCTTCCCCGGCTTGAAGTCCGTGCCGATCGTGTAGGCGAGCGGGATGAGGGCGACCTGCGTCACCTCGTCGTACGGGATGCCGAGGATCTCGGCCGCCGCGCGCTCGTGCATGAGGTGGAACGTCGTCCAACACGTACCGAGCCCGCGTGAGCGAGCCGCGAGCATGAACGACCAGGCCGCCGGGATGATCGAGCCGAACATCGAGGCGACGAGCGGGTTCGACTTCCCCTCGTAGCGCCCGACGACGCACGGGATCACGTGCACCGGCACCTCGTGGATGTGGTCGGCGAGATGGACGACGGCGTCGCCGATGCGCGCCATCTGACCCTCGCGCGGGCCACCGCCGCGCTGGAGATACGGGAAGGCGACCTCGCGCCAGAGCTCGCCGAGGGCGGCGCGCTTCTCCGCGTCCGTGACGACGACGAAGTGCCAGTTCTGCGAATAGCTCGCCGTCGGGGCCTGCTGGGCGAGGCTCAGGCACTCCTCGATCACCTCCCGCTCGACGGGCCGGGTGAGGTCGAGACGCTTGCGGACGGCCCGCGTCGTCGAGAGGAGCTCGTCGGGAGTCAGGTCGAGCATCACATGCGCAACCTACCTCCCTTTGGAGGATGCCAGGGTCCGGATCCGGACGGATTCCGCCTCCACCCCGCCGCGCCGATGCTTTGTCACGTGAGCGGCCACACGATCCTCTGCGTTGACGACGACCCGCACGTGCGGCAGCTGATCAGCCGCGTCCTGCATTTCGCCGGGTACCGCTGCGACTGCGCGGCCGACGTCCACGAGGCCCGGCGTCTGCTCGCGATGTACCCCTACTCCGTCGTCCTCTGCGACATCGGCCTCCCGGGCGAATCCGGCCTCGAGCTCCTGACCGACATCGCCCGGCGCCCCTCCGTCGCCGCCGTGATGGTCACGGGCGAGGACAACCCACGCTCCGCCGACACGGCGCTCGAGCTCGGCGCGTACGGGTACGTGACGAAGCCCTTCGCGACGAACGACCTCCTCATCACCATCGCCGGAGCGATCCGCCGGAACAAGGTGGAGGAAGCGCGCTCCGCGGCGCTCGACCGCGCGTACGCGGCCATCGCCGCCTCCGAGGCGGATCTCCGCCGGGCCTACGCGGAGACGGTCGCCCGGCTCGGGCGCGCGATGGAGTTCCACGACGTCGAGACAGGCGCCCACGTCGAGCGCGTCGGCGCGAGCTCGCTATGCGATCGCGGTCGAGCTCGCGCTGCCCGCGGCCGCCGCCGAGCGCGTCCGACTCGTGAGCCCGCTGCACGACATCGGCAAGATCGCGATCAGCGAGAGGATCCTGCGCAAGCCCGGCGCCCTCACCGAAAACGAGCGGCGGCAGATGGAACGCCACACCGACGTCGGCCACGAACTGCTCGCGGGCTCCGGCAACGATCTGCTCGAGCTCGCAGCGACGGTCGCGTGGACGCATCACGAGCGCTGGGACGGAACCGGCTATCCGCGCCGGCTCGCCGGCGAGGCGATCCCGCTCGCGGGACGCATCGTCGCCGTCGCCGACGTCTTCGACGCGCTGACGAACGACCGCTCCTATCGCGGGGCATGGTCTCGCGCCGACGCCCTCGCCTATCTCCAGCTGGAGCGGGGCGACGCCTTCGACCCCGCCGTCGTCGACGCGTTTGCACACACGCTCGAGCCGAGCCGGCATGCGGTGGCGGCATGAGCGCGCACCTCGACCGGTCGCTGATCACGTGCGTCGTCGCCGACGATCATCCGCCGATCGTCGACGCGGTCGTGCGCTATCTCGTCGTCGGCGGGATTCCCCGTGCTCGCGTCCGCGGAGGACGGCGACAAGGCACTCGCGGCCATCGAGCAGCACCACCCCGCCGTCTGCGTCTCCGACATCCGCATGCCCCACCTCGCCGGGCTCGAGCTCGCCCGGCGCGCCAAGGTGAGCGCACCGGAGACCGCTGTCCTCCTCTACTCCGGATTCGCGGACCGCGGGCTCGTCGCCGAGGCGCTCGACGCGGGCGCGCGCGGCTTCGCCCTGAAGGACGGCCCGCTCACCGACCTCGTGCGGGCGATCGACCTCGTCGCGAGCGGAGACATCTATGTCGACCCGGTCCTCGCCGCCGACCTCGCGCGGTCGGCACCGATCGCCGCCCGCCGCCTGACCGGCAGGGAGCGCGACGTGCTGCGCCTGCTCGCCGAGGGCGGCTCGTACGGCGAGATCGGCTCGACGCTCTTCCTCTCGTCCGACACGGTCCGGGCGCATGCGCAGCACGCGATGACGAAGCTCGGGGCGAAGACTCGGACGCAGGCCGTCGCGCTCGCGCTCCGGGACGCTTTGATCGTCTGACCGGAAAGAGGTACTTTTGTAAGCATGCCCATTCGATGCGTCGTCTTCGACGACCACCCGGCGATCGTGGACGCGGTCGCGCGATTCCTGGCCGGCGAGGATGGGCTCGAGATCGTGGGCACGGCGGGTGATGGCATCGCAGCTCTCGCACAGATCGAGGAGATCCACCCGGAGGTCGCCGTCGTAGACGTCCACATGCCGGGAATGAGCGGTATCGAGCTCGCGCGCCGCGTGTCGACGGACATGCCGGCGACGAGCGTGATCCTCTACACCGGCTTCGCCGAGCGTGCACTCGTCGTCGAGGCGATCGACGCGGGCGCCAAGGGGTTCGTGCTCAAGGAGTCCCCGCTACCCGACCTCGTCCGCGCCATACGCCTCGTCGCCGAGGGACGCACGTATGTCGACGCCGTGTCTGGCGAGCGTGCTCGCAGGGCCCGACGCGACGGCGCGAATCCCCGGCCTCACGAAGCGCGAGCGGGAAGTTCTTCGGCTCCTTGCCGACGGCATGCGGAACGAGGACGCGGCGCGCGAGCTCTCCATCTCGCCGCTCACGATCCGCACGCATGTCGAGAAGGCGATGGAGAAGCTCGAGGCCGACACGCGGACGCAGGCGGTCGCGAACCGCGCTGCGCATGTCGCTGATCGACTGATGGACCGCGAGGTCGTGCACGACTTGAACAACGCGCTCCTGCCGATCCGCGCATACGCGGAGCTCGCGCTGCGCAAGGTCGAGCGAGGCGAAGATCCGCGCGTCGATCTCGAGGAGCTGCTCGCGGCCGTCGATCGCGCGACCGAGCTCGCGCGTTCCCTGCGTTCGAAGCAGGACTAGGCGTCGAGCAGCTCGCGCACCTTCTGCGCGAGACGGTCCGCTCCGAACGGCTTCTGCAGGAACGCCGTCCCGGGCTCGATGACGCCACGCGCGATGACCGCGTCGTCCGTGTAGCCGGACATGAACAGGACCCTCATGCTCGGTTGCGCGGCGACGAGCTTCTCGGAAAGCACGCGGCCGTTCATCCCCGGCATGACGACGTCGGTGACGAGCAGGTCGATCGTCCGTCCGTGTGCGAGCGCTGAGCGCCTCCTCCGGCCCGTTCGCCGGCAGGACGTCGTAGCCGAGATCCGCGAGGAGCCGCGTGACGGGCCGCCGAACCGCGTCGTTGTCCTCGACGAGGAGAATCGTGCCACTACCCGACGGGCGTGTCGCAGTCGTCACTGCGACGGGCGCGGTTGCGGACGGCTTCGAAGCGCCGCTGGGCATATAGACCTTGAACGTCGTCCCGATGCCGGGCTCGCTGTACACGCTGACGCGGCCGCCCGACTGCTCGACGATGCCGAGCACGGTCGGCAGCCCGAGGCCGGTTCCCTTGCCGAGCTCCTTCGTGGTGAAGAACGGCTCGAAGATGCGTGCGCGCGTCGGCTCGTCCATGCCGCAGCCCGTGTCGCTGACCGCGAGGAGCACGTGCGGGCCGCTAAGGACGCCGGTCGTCGTGGGAGCGCCGTCGAGGTCGACGTTGTGCGTCTCGATCGTCAGGATTCCGCCGTCGGACATCGCGTCACGCGCGTTGACCGCGAGGTTCATCACGACCTGCGTCAGCTGACCGGGGTCCATCGTCACGGCAGCGAGCTCCGGATCGAGCGCGAGGCGCATCTCGACGTCCTCGCCGAGCAGGCGCTGTAGAGAACCGCACCTGGTTCGTGACCGCGGCGTTGAGATCGAGTGGCGTCAGCTCCAGCACCTGGCGCCGGCTGAACGCGAGCAGCTGCTGCGTCACCTCGGCGCCGCGGTCCGCTGCACTTCGAATCCCGTCGACACTCGTCTGCAACAACGGATGGCCGCCGTCCGCCAACGCGTCAGTTGCGAGATCGCAGTAGCTCGTGACCGCGGTGAGCAAGTTGTTGAAGTCGTGCGCAACGCCACCTGCGAGCTGTCCGATCGCCTCCATGCGCTGCGACTGGCGCAACTGCTCCTCGAGCGCGCGCCGCTCGGTGATGTCGCCGAGGATGCCGATCGCCAGCCGCGGGCCGTTCCCTGGGTCGGGCAGCGCGAACACCGTGATACTGGCCCCACACGAGCGCGCCGTCCTTGCGGATGAAACGCTTCTCGAGCTCGTAGTGCGCCAGCTCACCGGCCATGAGCTTGGTGTACAGCTCGACGTCGGCGAGGCAATCGTCGGGGTGCGTGAAATCGGTGAAGGCGAGGCCCTCGAGCTCGACGGGCGCGACGCCGAGGATCTGCCCCAATGCCGGATTCGCCTGGAGCACACGTCCCTCGTGCGACACGACGGCAATGCCCTGCGGGCTCGCGTCGAACAGGCTCCGGAAGCGCGCCTCGCTCTCGCGTCGCGCCGACAGGTCGACGACCTGTGTGACGAAGCAGGCGACCTCGCCGGTGGCGTCGCGCACAGGTGACGCCGCGATCTGCACCCACACCGGGATACCGTCCTTCCGCATGTAGCGCTTCTCCAGGGCCACGCGGTCGATATCGCCGCGGCCCATGCGGTCGAGAGCGTCTTGCGTCGCCGCACGATCGGCCGGATGCGTGATCTCGACCACGTTCATCTGCTCGAGCTCGCCGACGGCGTAGCCGAGGAGATCGACGAGCGCCGCGTTCGAGCGCACGATGCGGCCTCCGGACAGCGTGAGGAACATGCCGGTCGCAGAGTCGTCGAAGGCGGCACGGAAGAGCATTTCGCTCTCGTGCACGGCCGCCTCCGCCTCGTGTCGCGCCGTCACGTCGATGACCTGGGCGATGTGCGAGACGACGGCGCCGGTCGAGTCGGTCACGGGGGAAACACCGATTTGGACGCGCACGACGTCGCCGTTCTTGCAGAGGTACCGCTTCTCGCGCCGGTACCGGCTGAGCTTGCCTTCGTTGACCTGGACGAGCGCCGCGGAGGTCTCGGCCTGGTCGTCCGGATGTGTGAGCTCGACGACGTCGAGCCTCTGGAGCTCGGCCTCCGTGTACCCGATCATCTTGCAGAACGCCTCATTCGCACGCTCGATGCGACCGTCGGGCCGTGCCACGAACATGCCGACCTCGGTTTCCTCAAATGCGCGCTGGAGGAGCGCGCGCTCGGCGTAGCGGCGGTCGCTCACGTCGCGGCAGATCGCCTGGACGCCAACGGGGCGCCCGTCCTCGACGACGAGCCAGCTCGAGACCTCCACCTGTACCGTCCTGCCGTCGTCGGCGACGAACTCCACGTCGTAGAGCGTCGGCTCAGAGGACCGGCGAAGCTTCACAGAGGTCGCGTCACGCAGCTGGCCGCGCCACGCCGGCGCCACGAGGCTCGCCAGGGAGCGGCCGATCACCTCGTCGCGCGCGTAGCCGAGCGTGCGCTCGAAGGCCGCGTTGACGCTCGTGATCCGGTCGTCCAGGTCGACGGCGAGGATGAGGTCGCTCGCGTTCTCGACGATGTCGCGATAGCGCTGCTCGCGCTCGTCGAAGTCAGTCCTCTCGCGCGCAACCGCCATGTCAGCCGCCGACCGCATCGACGAGATCGGAGAGGGGGCATCCCTTGACGAGGAACCTGCTCGCGCCCGCGGCGGCCGCTTCCTGCTGCAGCGCCGGGTCGTCGTAGGCGGAGAGCATGACGACGCGCAAGCCGGCGCGGAGCGGGCGGATGCGTCGTGCGGCCTCGATGCCGCCGACGCGCGGCATGCGGACGTCGAGCACCACCGCGTCGGGCTGCAGGCGCTCGGTCAACTCGACGACCTCGAGCCCGTCCGCGGCGACGCCGACGACGTCGAAGCCGTAGTCGGCGAGCACGTGCGCGAGCACGGTGCGCACGGCCTCGTCGTCGTCGGCGACGAGGACACGGATTGCGTCAGGCGACAGCAAGACGATCCTCTTCGGTGACGACACGAGCGCGCCACGGAATGCTCGCTTCGATGCGCGTGCCGAGTCCCGGCGCGCTGACCACCCTGAACGCGCCACCGACGCTCTCGGTTCGCTCCTCCATGGACTTCAGGCCGAGATGGTCCCGGTACCGCCGTGCGCTCGCGTCGAATCCGACGCCGTCGTCGGCGACGGCGAGATGAAGATCGTTGCCGCGACGCTCGACGATGACGTCGACGCGCGATGCCCGCGCGTGCCTCGCCACGTTCGCCAGCGCCTCGCCGGCGACGCGGTAGACGGCCGTCTCGAGCTCGGGCAGGAAGCGCACCGCACCTGTGCGGTCGTGCACCGAGCAGATCGCATCCTCTCCGAGTGCCAGCACAGCACGATTCGCGATCGCGGCCGCGACACCGCCCTCGTCGAGGACCGGCGGGCGGAGCTCGGTCATCAACCGCCGAAGCTCGCGCATCTGCTCCGAGAGCGCCTCGCGCACCTCGCGGAGGTCATCGGCGACGGTCGTGAGATCGCCGCGCGCGAAGCGGTTCACCACGAGGTCGAGCGTGAACGCGCTGGCGGTCAGGCGCTGGATCGGGCCGTCGTGGAGGTCGCCCGCGATCCGGCGCCGCTCCTCGTCCGCGCCCTCGACGGTGCGGGCGAGGAGCGCCATGCGCTGCGTGCGCTCGTCGCCGTGCGCGCGGCGCAACCGGATGTGGAGCACCCAGAAACCGGCGAGAAGCAGGAGGATCGTGACAGCGGAGCCCGCGCTCGACTCGAGGTCGGCGCGATTCGCATCCTGGGTCGCAGATCTGGCTTCCTCGTCGAGAGCCGCAACGACGGGCGCCGCCGAGAGGCGCGTCCGCCGAGCGATTGCCGAAGCTTGGCCCGTGTCGCCGGCGGCGACGTAGGCAACGATGGAGTAGAGCAGCGTGACGTTCGCCTGCACGCGCGGCCGAAGCGCGTCGAGGTGGAGGCGCCGAAGATCGGCATAGATGTGCGATTCGGTCTGCGGCATCGTCCCGGTCAGCGCCCGTGCGGCCCACGGCATGCTCTGGAGCGCGTTGAACTCGCCGCGCACGTCGACGAGGGCGAGCTCCCGCGCCCGGTCGTCGGCCTCGTGGCGCTGCAGCAAGAACGTGCCCGCGATCGCGGACGCGGCGAACAGCGCTCCGAGAGCCGGAACGAGGAAGGCTGCCGCCCGAGGGAACGGCCGCCGCATGGCCGCGAAACCGCGCATCAGAGAAAGCATCGGGGGCAAGGCCTTCCGGCAACAGCCGCGGGACCGCTGAGTCGTCATCCTCCAAAACGAGGATGGGGCAACCACCCGGGGTACGCCGATCGCCCGGTTTCGGGAATTGGTCTGCGCAGCCGGAGGGTCGATACGCGCTCCAATGGCGGCCACAGGCGTCCGTCCGTCGGTTCTCCTCGTCGAGGACGAGGGGCCGGAAACGGCGCTCGAACGGCGGCTCCGCCACTTCGGCTACCACGTGACTACTGCGGCAACGGTCGAGGAGGCGCTTCGTACGCTCCCCGAGGTCGACCCCGACCTCGTCCTCCTCGAGGTCGGCGTGGGCCGCGACGGCTGTGCGACGCTCGCGCGGATCCGGAGCCGAACCGAAGCGCCGGTGATCATGCACTCCATCCGCGACGCGGAGGAAGACCGCGTGCGCGGCCTCCTCGCCGGCGCGGACGACTTCCTCGGAGACTCGGTGTCGGCGGCGGAGATCACGGCGCGTGTCGCCGCGGTGCTCCGGCGCTCGCCTCGCCGAAGCGACGTCTTCGACGACGGCGTCGTGCATCTTGACCCGCTCGACGGGGACGTCGTCGTGCGGGGGAAGCCGGTACGCCTGACGCCGATCGAGCTGAAGCTGCTCGGTGCGCTCGTAGCGCACCGAGGCCGTGTCCTCTCGCCCGAGCAGCTCGGCCACCTCGTGTGGGGCCACCTGACGGAGACCGCGTCCGACAGTGCGCGGCTGTACGTCAGCTACCTGCGGGCGAAGATCGAGGAGGACTCAGCGCGGCCGGAGCTGATCGAGACCGTGCGCGGCCGCGGATACCGCTATTCAGGTCAGACCGGTGTCAGACACCAGGACCGGTGTCTGACACCGGCGATCATTCCCATGGCCCCGGGAGGAATCGAACCTCCGCGCGCAGCTTCGAAGGCTGCCGCTCTATCCGCTGAGCTACGGGGCCTGACAGCCGAAGGGTAACGCCGAGCTCAGGCGGCGACGGGCGCGCCGTACTTGCGCTTCAGATACGCGAGGTACGGCTTCGCGTCGATCGTCGAGCCGGTCGCGCGTCGCAGCGTCTCCTGCGGCGTGAACTTCCGGCCGTACGCATGCACGTTGTCGCCGAGCCATTCGCGCAACGGAGTGAAGTCGCCGCGCTCGATCCGGTCCTCGAGATCGGGCACGTCCTCCTGGATCTTCTCCCAGATCTGCACCGACATCACCGTGCCGAGCAGGTACGTGGAGAAGTACCCGATGAGGCCCGACGCCCAGTGCGTGTCCTGGAGAACGCCGTTCGCGTCGTCCGGCACCCCCACGCCGAGGTACTCGTCCATCTTCTCCGCCCAGCGCTGCGGCAGGTCGCGCAGCTCGACGCGGCCGTTGACGATGTCCTGCTCGAGCTCGAAGCGAAGAATCACGTGCATCCCGTAGGTGACTTCGTCCGCGCGAATGCGAATGAGCGACGGCTGAACGCGGTTCACGGCGGCATAGAAGCGATCGAGCTCGACACCGCGGAACTGCTCGGGGAACACTTCCTGCAGGCGCGGATAGAAGAACCGCCAGAACGGCATGCTCCGGCCGACGAGGTTCTCCCAGAGCCGGCTCTGCGACTCGTGCAGTCCGAGCGACGCGCCCGTGCCGATCGGAAGTGGCGCGATTCGGCGAGGGATCTGGTGCTCGTACAGCCCGTGGCCGTACTCGTGCATCGTCGAGAAGAGCGACTTGAGGCTGTCCTCGTAGTAGTGCGTCGTGATGCGGATGTCGTCGATCCCGGCGCCGGAGGCGAACGGATGCTCGGTCGGGTCGATGCGCCACGTGTCGGGCCGGTGGCCGAACATGTCGACGACCTCGTGGTCGAGCGCGATCTGCCGGTCGAGCGGGAAGTGGCCGAAGAGGAACGAATCGTCGACCTCGCGGTCGCGCAGCTCCGCGATGAGCGGAACGAGCTCGGCCTTGATCTCGTCGAAGATGCGTGTCACCTCGGCTGTCGTCATCTCCGGCTCGAAGTCGTCGAGGAGAACGTCGTACGGCTCCTCCTGCGGGCCGAAGCATTCGATGTAGCGGCGGCGCAGCTCGACGTTGCGCTCGAGGGGGCCGAGGAAGAGCTCGAAGTCCGACGTCTCCTTCGCCTTCTCCCAGATGGGAGCGGCCTCGGACGAGGCGACCGCCATCTCGCCGCGCAACGCGACCGGGACGCGCACGGACTTGTCGTACATGCGGCGGGCGAGGCGGAGCAGGCCTGCGTCGTCGGAGTCGGGATCGAACGAGCCGGCGTCGATCTCGTCGAGCAGGCGCCCGACCTCGGGATCGGTGAGCTTTTCGTGCGCGAGACGCTGCATGAGCGCGATGTGCTGCGCGCGGTGGCCCGTCCCGGCCCGCGGCATCATCGTCCGCTGGTCCCAGACGAGGAAGTAGGCGACGTCGGTGAGACCGTGCAGGTCGGTGAAACGCGCCTTCAGCTGGGCAAGAGCATCGGCCACGGCAGGAGACCCTACTAGAGTCCAACGTATGGCGACGTATGCCCTGCGGCGGGTGCTACTCAGCGCGTCAGTCGTCGTCTCGGTCTCGTTCGCGGCCTTCGTCGGGTTCGGTCTGTCGCTCGATCCCAGCTACCCGCTCGTGTTCGTGCCGCGCGACCAGGCAGTCGTCCGGGCGTACTACCACCTCCAGGACCCGATCCTGTCGCGGTACGCGCGTTGGCTCATCGGCTTCTTCCATCACGGCTTCGGGACGACCGTCTCCACGGACGTGGGGGGCGCGCCGCTGAGGCTGCAGTCGCTGGGCGAGCCGATCGGACCGCAGCTGCTGCACGCTGCGGCGATCACGGCCGCGCTCGTCGCCCTCGCGCTCGTCTTCGTCGTGATCGGGAGCGCGGCCGTCGGCGTGTTCACTGCGCAGCGCCGGCGCTTCCACAGCGACGTCGGCGTCCGCTCGCTCGCATATCTCGGGGCAGCCGTCCCGACGTTCCTGTTCGGCGACCTTCTGCTCCGCGCGTACGCGCCGCACGTGTCGGCGACGTTCGTTCACGGCCACGGGTACGTCCTCTCGACGACGACCGGGACGTTCCTCCTCGGGCCGCCGACGGGCGGCGCCCTCGACTGGCTCCGGCATCTCTTCCTGCCGGCCGTCACGCTCGCGCTCGGACTGATCGGTATCTACGCGCGCTACATCCGCTCGGCGATGGCGGTCGAGCTCGGACGGCCATACGTCACCGTCGCGCGCGCGAAGGGACTCCCGGAATGGCGCGTGCTCGTTCGGCATGCGCTGCGCAATGCGCTCGTTCCCGTCGCGTCCATCATGACGCTCGAGCTCGGCGGCATCGTCGGCGCGTCGATCGCCGCCGACGGCATCTTCGACAGCGGCGGGCTCGCGTCCGTCTTCCTCGGCGCGCTCGGGAAGGCCGATCCGTTCGAGCTGACGGCGATCGTCGTCGTGAGCGCCGTCGTCGTAACAGGGTTCACGCTCGCCGGCGACCTGCTCGTCGGCCTGCTCGACCCACGTGTCAGCGCGCAGGGTTGAGTGCGTCGTCCAGCGTGTCGCCGGCGAACGAGACGGCGAGCAGGACGAGGACGAGCAGCGCCGCCGGGATGACGTAGAGCCACCAGACGGACGAGATCGACGGCGCGTGCCCGAAGCTCGTCGCGGTCGCCTGCGTGGCGTCCGCGACGAGACCGCCGAGCGTCGGCCGCTCGGGCTGGTTGTAGCCGTAGCCGAGGTAGTCGACCGTCGCGATGATCGCGATCGACTGGCCGACGACGCTCGTTGCCGCGACGATCACCGAGCCCGCCGCGTTCGGCAGCACGTGACGGACGAGCACACGAAGCCCGGAGGCGCCTGACGCCTGCGCCGCTTCGACGTACTCGTTGACCCGAAGCGACGAAACAGTGGCGCGCACGACGCGTGCGACTCCCGTCCATAGGAGCGCCATCAGCCAGAGCCCGTACTGGAGCGGCGTCAGCGGCTGTTTCGACCAGACGGCGAGGACGATGAGAACCGCGATGGCGGGAACGGCGACGACGGCGCGCGTCGCCCAACCGACGAGGTCGTCGAACCAGCCGCCGTAGTACCCCGCGAGCGCGCCGACGACGACGCCGGCCGCCGTCGCGCCGCCGGCGCACACGAGCGCCGACAATCCGGTCTCGCGGATGGCGAAGAGGAGCTGCGTGTAGAAGTCGCGCCCGAGCACGTCCGTCCCGAGGAGATGGTGCGGCGTGAGCGGCGCCTGCGGCCGCGTGATGAACTGGATGAACTCCTGCCCGGGGTAGTACGGCGCGAGCGTGCCGGCGAGCACGGCAACGGCGCCGAAGACGAAAAGCAGTCCGAAGGCGACCATCCCGAGCGGTCGACGCCGAAGACGCGAAAGCGCCTGCCGCCAGGGTCCGAGGCGCACGTTCACGGAGGGTGGCGGACGGGATTCGAACCCGCGACCACCGGGACCACAACCCGGGGCTCTACCAACTGAGCTACCGCCACCGCGAAGCGGCTACAGGGTATCCGCTGGGAGCGGCTGTACCCTCCCTGCCGAGGCGCCCGTAGCTCAGGGGACAGAGCGGCGGACTTCTAATCCGCGGGTCGGAGGTTCGAATCCTCCCGGGCGCGTAGGCGAATCGCCGATTCGGCGGCGCCGGCAAAGCCGGCACCGCCTCGAAAGCGGCGGCGCAAGCGCCGCCGCAGCGCGGGTCGGAGGTTCGAATCCTCCCGGGCGCGTTCACGGAATTTGCGTTTGGAAGGCGACGAGGGCGGTACGTGTTGCCCTGAGTCGCCTATGAAGCGACCGACCCTCATTCCCGCCACGATCGTGGCAGCCGTTCTCGGAGCCACTCTTGCCACCGGCGCGGCCGCAGGCGTCAAAGCGAATGTCGACGCCTCCCTGCTGCGGGCTGAGCCCGCAGGTCGACGCGCTGCTCGGCTGCCGCACGCCGCAGGCCTCGCCGTCGTCGTCCGAGCCTGCGCCCGCGGCGACGAATGGCCCGCCCGCCGCGGCCGCATCACCGCAACTGCTGCCCGGAGCGCCGGTCGCGCGTTCGAGCGTGCAGCCCCGCTACGTGCCGAACGTCGTCGTCGTCCGCTTCCGCAGCGGCGTATCCGCGGCGGCGCAGGCGCGTCTGCTGCGACGCATCGGCGCGACACCGCGCACGCGTATCCCCCAGCTGCGCATCGACGTCGTCTCCGTCACGTCGGTCCCGCGCGCGCAGGCGAAGCTCGACGCCTCGTCGCTCGTCCTGCACGCGACGCGCGACGAGATCATGCACGTCTTCGGAAGCGCGCCCGACGACGCGTTCTTCTCGTACCAGTGGGCCTTCCGCCAGGCGAACTTCGACGGCCTCTGGAGCCGCCCGAGCAACGGTCGCCGGGTGGTCGTCGCGGTGCTCGACACCGGTGTGGACGCGACGCAGCCCGATCTCGCCGGCGTCGTCCGTCCGCAGATCGATCTCGTCGGCGGCGGCTCGAGCACCGGCGACGACAACGGCCACGGCACGGCAGTCGCAGGTGTGATCGCCGCGCTCGCCAACAACATGACCGGTGGAGCAGGCGTGTGCAGCGCGTGCTCGATCCTTCCGATCAAGGTGATGGGCAGCAACGGGAACGGCGACCTCGCCACCGTGGCCGCCGGGATCGTCAAGGCCGCGGACATGCATGCCCGCGTCATCGATCTGAGCCTCGGCGGGCCGCAGGGTCTCGATGCGCTCGCACAGGCCGTCACGTACGCGAAGGGGAAGGGCGCAGTCGTCGTCGCAGCGGCCGGAAACAGCGGGCTCGGCACGCCGTTCTACCCTGCGAACTATCCGGGCGTCATCTCCGTCGCGGGAAGCAACCAGACGGATCGTCTCTACTCGTGGTCGGAGCACGGCACGTGGATCGCCGTGTCGGCGCCCGGCTGCAACGTCGCGCCGCTGCTCCACGGCGGCTACGGGCAGTTCTGCGGGACGTCGTCGGCGACGCCACTCGTCGCCGGTCTCGCAGGGATCATGGTCGCCGCGCATCCCGGCGCGACCAACGTGCGCGTGGTGTCAGCCATCGAGCGCACGGCGAAGCGGATCCGCGCGGGCGTCCGCTTCGGTCGCATCTCCGCTGCAACCGCACTGGCGGCAGTGCGTTGACCATGTCCATCGGACGGAGGTAGGGGTCGCATGACACGTCGCATCCTCATCGGCGCGGCCGCACTCGTGGCGACCGCAGTGCCGGCATCGGCCTCGGCAGGCGGCAACATCGCCAACGGGTCTGTCGGCACGACGCAGGTCGGCTCGACCGCAAGCGCTCCACAGGCATCGGTCAACGGGACGACGATCACCGTTCCAATCTCGATCGTCGGAACCGGGGGCAATACGTCCAACCATTCGATCGGAACGGCGCAGGTCGGGGACGGCAACACCGCGTCGGGCTCGCTCGGGACGGTGCAGGTCTCCGCCGTGCACGGCTCGCCGACTGCTCACGCAGACGCGCGCGTCGCGCGCGCGGACGCGACGGCACCGTTCGCGATTCCCGGCTCGGGGCCGAACAGCGCGAAGCGATCGATCGTCACGATCCAGCTCGGCGGCGGCCACTCGACGCAGGGCTCATTCGTCCGCGCGCAAGCGAACGACCTGAGCGTGCAGCCGAGCGGCGGCGTGAGCAAGGGAACGGGCACGCTCGTGCAGGTCGGGGCGCCGGGCCAGAAGAGCGTCGTGCTCCTGCTCGGGCCGCCGAAGCCACGCGAGCACGTGGCGGCGCAACTGACACGCGACTTCACGTTCGATCCGGCGAACCTGCTTTTCCAGGCGACCGCGGTCGGCGTCCGCCCGGACGTGCTCGCGGCCGTCGACCCGATCGCGGCGCTCACGTTCGGCGGAACGATCGGCACCGGCCGAAACGGCGGGAACGCCGCACCCGACTCGCTCGGGACGGCACAGGTCGGATCGGTGACGATCGCGCCGCTCGTCGGCGTCGACTCGTCCGCGTTCGGCTCGGGCGCGACCGTCGGGGGCTCGAACACCGTCGACGGCGCTGGTTCGAACCTCGCCGACCCGTCGCTCGGGACAGCTCAGGCGGGCGGCGGCAACACGAGCAACAACTCGAAGGGGACCGCGCAGATCGGCGGTCTCAGGCTCGCTCCTGCTGCCGGCCTGACGACGCCGTACGGCGTGGGAGCCCTCGGCGGCTCGAGCGGCATCGCCGGCGGATCGAACAGCGCCGTGGGGTCGCTCGGCACGGTGCAGATCGGCGGCGGCAACACGAGCAACGGCTCCGCCGGTACGGCGCAGCTCGGAAGCATCTCGGTCGGGCCAACGCTGCAGTCCAGCGGTACCCCGGCCGGTCCCGCATCAGTCGGCGGAGCGAGCGGCATCGCCGGCAGCGGCAACGACGCGAACGGCTCGCTCGGGACCGGCCAGGTCGGCGGCGGGAACGGCTCGAACGGGTCCGGCGGAACGCTGCAGTCGAGCGGCGTGACGATCGGTCAGACCGCGAGCGCCGGCGGCGTCTCCACCGGCGAGCCGACGACGGTCGGACGCGGAAGCGGGAACAGCGCGACCGGCTCGCTCGGGACAGCACAGGTCGGCGGCGGCAACTCCGCCACGAACTCGATCGGCACGACGCAGGTCGGCTCTCCGCAGCAGTCCGGCACTCCCTCCGGACCGCCGGCGCAGGTGCTCACGGCGACCGCGTCACCGAGGGAGATCGCGCTGCCGTCCGCGGCGAGACCGACCGCCAGCTCGCCGTCAGCCGCGAAGCGGAGCAGCACCAGGAGCACACCGCCGATCCTCGGCGCGCATCACACGACGCGGACGGGAACCCTTCCGTTCACCGGCATCGACCTGCTGTACGCAGCGATCGCCGGGATCGTCCTGATGGGCGCAGGCGTGCGCCTGCGCAGGCGCGCTATCGCCTGACGCCGAAGTCGGTCGTCACGATCGTGACCGCGAGCCCCTGGTAGACGCCGGGGGCTCGCACCGTGTGGACGGCCGAGACGCCGATCTCACGCCAGTGCGGGTCGAGCATGTTCTTCAGGTGCTCCGGGCTCTTCTCCCACATCGTCAGCGCCTTCTGCGCGTCCACGTCGGGCGACGACCAGAGGAGGTTCTCGCCGACCGACCAGAAGCCGAAGTGGCTCGACGGATAGAAGGCCTGGATGCGCTTCCAGAACGCGGTCCCGTCGACGGAGTCGTGCGCGAAGTAGCCGTCGGCCTCCATCTGCTGCGAGTGGTTGCGCGCGGCGGCCGTGAGCGAGGCCGAGAGCCTGAGCGGCGCGAGATGGTGCGCGGCCCGGAACGCGTTGAGGTCGGCGAGAACGCCCTGCTCGAGCGACGTCAGCGCAATCGTGGGCCGGCTGTGCGCAGCCGAGGCCGGCAGCGCAGCCGCTGCGGCCGCGAGGACTGCGAGCATCAACAGTGTCCCTCGACGCATGCTGCGCCCAGGGTGGCCCGAGCGCCGGACGGCGTCTATGGGCCGTTCGGCCCGTTCTCGCGACCCGCAGGTCCTACCGTCGGGAAGAATGGCGGCGTGACGCTTCGTGCCGGCCCACTCGAGCGTGACGCGACCCTCCCCGACGGCCGCACCGTCCACGTCCGCGTGGGGCTCCCGGAGGACGGCTACATCAAGGCGAGGGACATCGAGACGGTCACGCTGGAGCTGTCCGGCAACGGCGAGCACCTCGCCGCCGTGACGACGATCCTCGAGCCCGCGCAGGTGGACGAGGCGCTCATGCTGCTCCGGCACGTCGTCGACGGATTGGAGAGCGGCGCACTCGCTCCTACCGCCCACGCGATCGAGCCGCTCGCGGATACGCTGCCGACGTGAAGGCCGCGACGCTGCACACGAACCACGGGGCGATCGCCGTCGAGCTCTTCGACGACGACGCACCGAAGACGGTCGACAACTTCGTCGCGCTCGCGGGCAAGGGCTTCTACGACGGCGTCATCTTCCACCGCATCATCCCGGACTTCATGATCCAGGGCGGCGACCCGACCGGCACCGGCTCGGGCGGCCCCGGCTACACGTTCGAGGACGAGTTCAACGACCATCCGGTCGAGCGCGGCGCACTCGCGATGGCGAATGCCGGGCCGAACACGAACGGCAGCCAGTTCTTCATCGTCACCGCGGACGCGTGCCCGTGGCTCGACGGCAAGCACACGGTGTTCGGACGCGTGACCGACGGCATGGACGTCGTCAACGCGATCTCGGCGCTCGAGACGGATGCGCGCGACCGCCCGCGCGACGACGTCGTCATCGAGCGCGTCGAGCTCGCCTGATCTCGTCGAGCTTCGTCCAGCCCGCGATGCCGTACCAGAGCGCGGCGACGACGCCGGTGAAGCTGGCCGCGGTCGCGATTCCGACCGTCTTCCCGAACAGGAACGACGTCACCATCATCAGCGCCGCGATCATCGCGACGGCGAGGACGAAGAAGCCGGCGATCGCGAGCCTGTTGCCGTAGATGACGATCTTCTCCTTGTTGTCGGCGCGAAAGCGCAGGCGGTGGAGCGACGGCGTCGCGATCAGGAGCGCGGACGAGACCGCTGTCGCGCAGAGCGCGACGAAGAACGTGACCTTCTCGAAGTGCGTGATCTTGCCGTAGCCGCTGCTGAACGGAACGGCGAGCAGGAATGCGAACAGCACCTGCACGCCGGGCAGCGCGACGCGCAGCTCGTTCAGGAGCTCGATCAGCTCCCGGTTGTGCCGCTCCTGCGGAGTCTCGTCCACACCGGGAAGGGTAGGCTCCTCAGCGTGCTGACGTGGGACGACGTGGTGGCGCTGGCCCGCGAGCTCCCGGAGATCGAGGAGTCGACGTCGTACGGCCGGCCGGCGCTGAAGGTGCGCGGCAAGTTCGTCGCCGCCATGCGCACAGGCCCCGACGCCGTCGTCCTCCGGTGCGACCTGGACGAGAAGCCGCTGCTGCTCGAAGCGCGTCCCGACATCCTGTTCGAGACGCCGCACTATCACGGCTGGGGTTACGTGCTTCTGCGGCTCGAGGCGTCCCGCGACGAGGCGCGCGAGTTCCTCACGGACTCGTGGCTGCTCGCCGCGCCCAAGAAGCTCGCCGAGTCCATCAGCCTCGAGTAGTCCGTCCCGCCCTGCTCCTCGCGCAGGAAGCGGAGCAGGTACAGCGTGAAGACGGCGAAGAACACGAGCGCCTCCTCCGCCGCCATCGTCACGCCGGCGATCTGCTGGTCGATCAGCGGCGACGGGCCCCACGTGCGCGGCGCGTGCGCGTAGAACGAATAGATCGGACGCGGGAAGAGCGCGAGCACGAGGCCGAGCGGCGACGCGAGCACGAACGCGCCGAAGAGATACGCGGCCTTCGCGCCCGACGACGTGCGCCCGTGCACGACGGGCCACCACAGGCAGATGCCTGCGAGCAGATACGTCACGTGCTCGACGTGCAGCAGCGAGTGCGGATGGCGCAGCGCCGCGTCGTAGATCCACGGAAGGTGCCACACGTAGTACGTCACGAGCCAGAGCGGGAGTGCGACGAGTGGCGCGATGCGCACACGCGAGGCGAAGCGCTGCGGGACGGCGAGCACGAGCAGCGCCGGCGCCCACTCCGCGAGCACGACGTTCTGCAGCAGGTGCGCCCACAGGAACGTGTGGATCGCAAACGGCTGCAGCTTCGTCACGAAGGCGGCGAAGATGAGCGCGAGACCGGCGGCGGCCGGAAGCGGCCGCGCGCGGAGCGCGAGGGCTGCGAGCGCGAGGAGCGGGACGAGGACGACGGCCTCCGCCGAGAAATACATGGCGCTACGCTAGTTGCACAACGCGGGTGTAGCTCAACGGCAGAGCACCTGGTTTCCACCCAGGGTATGGGGGTTCAATTCCCCCCACCCGCTTCAGATTCCGTCCGAGTCCTTCGCTACGTTGTCTGTTGTGAAAACAGACGCGCGAAGACGAGCCTGCGACTTGCGGTCGGCCGGTCTTGCGGTGCGGGAGATCGCGGAGATTGTCGGGATCTCGCGAAGCTCGGCGAGCATCTGGGTTCGAGACGTCGCGCTCACGCCTGAACAGCGCAAAGCCCTGGACGACCGCGGCGAGAGGGGTCGGGCAGTCACGCGGCGCTTGAAGGCAGAACGTGCCCGAGCGCTCCGACTTGGCCATCAAGAAGAGGGCCGCCGCCTCGCGCACGAGCGCGGCGAACACTACGCGGCGGGCTGCATGTTGTATTGGGCCGAAGGCGACAAATGCAGAAACTCAGTGCGAATCTCCAATGCGGACCCGGAGGTCCTCGTCTTCTTCGCCAAGTTCCTGCGCACGCACTTCGGCGTCGCGGACGAAAAGATGCTGGTGGCGTGCAACCTCTTCGCTGATCATCTCGATCGTCAGCGAGAGATCGAGCGCTACTGGCTCGACCGCCTCGGCGTTCCTCCTTCTTCGCTTCGGAAGTCGATGGTCAACGTCTACTCCAAATACAGCAAGAAGACGCGCAAGAACCGCCTACCGTTCGGAACCTGCAAGCTCACGGTTCACAGCACGCGCATCGTGCAGACGATCTACGGCTCCATCCAGGAGTACGGCGGCTTCGATCGCTCCGAGTGGCTCGACTGATCTAGGCTCGCCGCGTGGCCGCGCCCGGTTCGCCACGGATCTCGAGACCGCCGTCCGGGAAGCCGGCTTCGAGGCGGCTCCCTCCGTTCTCGCCTCGCTCCGGCTCCAGCGCGGCGGCGACTGAGACAATCAGCCCATGGCGCCTCCGGATCACCACGAGGTCGAGCCGATCGCGGCGACCGCGCTCGCGGCGTCCGCATCCGCAGCCGCGTTCGCGATCGCGGAGATCGCACGCGCATCGGACCGCCCCGCGCTGGCTGCTCGAGCCGAGGTGCTGCGCCTGCGCGTCGCGGGCGCTGCACGGATCAACGCGCTGCGCTACCCGCGCGCACTCGCCGCGCAGGAGACGACCGCGTCGCTTCCGGATGACCGCCGCGACTGGGAGATCGGACAGGCGTACGCGCGCGCGGCCGAGCCGCCGCTCGAGCTCGCGCACATCGCCGCCGACCTCGCCGTGCTCGCGGCCGAGCTCGTGAGCGAAGCGCTCGCCGGCTTGCGCGCAGACGCGGCGGCAGCAGCCGCACTCGCGGCGGGTGTCGCGCGCGGCGCTGTCCCGCTCGTCGCGATCAACCTGACCGCGACGCCGAACGACGAACGGGTTGCGGAGGCTCGACAGTGTGCGGAGACGGCCGAGCGCGCTGCGACTCGGGCTGCGGCTGCCGTCTGACTTCCACCTCCGCGTTGATCTCCGCGCCGAGCAGGAGCGCCAGCGCGCTCAGCCAGAGCCACGTGAGCATCACGATCACCGCCGACAGCGAGCCCCACGTCTTGTTGTACGAGCTGAAGGTGGCCGAGTAGAACGCGAAGCCGCCCGATGCGGCGATCCACAGGAGCGCGGCCACGAACGCGCCCGGCGTGAGGAACCGCCACTCGCACGTCTCGTCGTCGGGCCCGAGGTAGAGGAGCGTCGCGAACGCGACGAGCAGGCCGGCGAGGAGGATCGGCCACTGCGCGATCCACCAGACCCAGGAGACGAAACCCGACGCCGCGCCCGCATGCGATGCGACGACGTGCTCGACCGTCGGCCCGAACATGAGCAGCACAGCCACGAGGAGGAACGCGAGCCGATCGACGGCCACCATCTTCAGCGCGACGATCCGCTTGCGGACGAAGCCCGCGGCGCTCCTTGCGGTCGAAGGCCATGTTCAGAGCCGTCATGTAGGTCGTCATCGCGCCGGTCGTCGACCACAAGGCGAGCACGACGCCGACGATCGTCACGATGACGCCTTGCGTCGGATGTGCGTCGAGGCGCTTGAGGCTCGACCCGAGCAGCGACGTGGCCTCCGACGGAATCACGTGCCGGAAGTTGTGCATGAGCGACGTGATCGTCCCTGCCCCGACAACGAGCGTGAATGCGCCCACGACGACGAGGAGCACCGACGGGATGGCGAAGAACGTGCTGTACGCGACCGCCGAGGCGAGCATCGTCCCGTTGTGGGAGAGGAGTCGCTTGAAGGCTCCGACCGCGATCTCACGTGCCTCTCGCATCCACATATGAACGACGCTACAGCGCAACCGGTTTCGGCCGGGAGTGGTATGACCCCGCCGTGGAGCATCGCGAGCTCGTCGTCGTCGGCGCCGGCTCGGCCGGCCTCGCGACCGCTGCGCTCCTACGCGGTGCGGGCCTCGATCCGCTCGTCCTCGAGGCGGGCAACGGAGCCGGGAGCGGCGTGGCGCGAGCGCTACGACCGGCTGCGCCTGCACACGCCGCGGTTGCTGTCCGGCCTGCCCGGCCTGCGCATCCCTCGGCGGTACGGCCGCTGGGTGCGGCGCGACGACCTGCTCGAGTACTTCCGCGACTACGCCGCATCGCAGGGAGATCGACGTGCGCACCGGCGTCGCGCGTCGAGCGCATCGATCCCGGCTGGCGGCTCGACCGACCTCCGCGGGGCCGATCGACGCCGACACCGTGATCGTCGCGACGGGGTACAACGGCGCACCGTTCATCCCCGACTGGCCCGGCCGCGACGCCTTCACGGGCGAGCTGATCCACTCGTCGCAATACCGCAACCCAGCGCCGTTCCGCGGGCGCGACGTCCTCATCGTCGGCGCCGGGAACTCGGGCGCGGAGATCGCGACGGACGTCGCCGACGGCGGGGCGTCCCGCAGCAGGCTGTCGGTGCGCACGCCGCCGCAGATCGTGCGTCGCGCGACGGCGGGCATCCCCGCGCAGCTGATCGGTATCGGCATCCGCAAGATGCCGCCCGACTGGGTCGATCCGATCTCGATCGCGCAGCGGAAGCTCTCCATTCCCGATCTCGCGGCGCAGGGCCTGCCCCGCCCCGAGCACGGGATTCGCACGTCGTTCCTCGCGACCGGCACGACGCCGATCCTCGACGTCGGCATCGTCTCGGCGGTGAAGCACGGACGCGTCGAGGTGGTCGCGGCGGTCGAGCGATTCGACGATGCGGACGTCGTCCTCGCCGACGAGCTCGCGCATCGCAGCCCGACGCGATCATCGCGGCGACGGGATTCCGCGCCGGCCTCGACGCGCTCGTCGGCCATCTCGACGTGCTCGGCCCGCGCGGCCTCCCGCTGAAGACGGACGGCGAGCCGGTGCTGCCAGGCCTGTGGTTCGTCGGCTTCACGCCGACGCTCGGCGGCCAGCTGCGCGAGGGAAGCATCGCCGCCCGCAAGGTGGCGGCGGCGGTCGCTGCGCATCGCGCTAGTCGGGGCGGCCAGATTCGAACTGCCGACCTCTCGCTCCCAAAGCGAGCGCTCTACCAGGCTGAGCTACGCCCCGTCTGCGTCATGAGGCTAGCGTGCGCGCGTGACCGAGCCGCTTCTGCCGTGCCGGGAGCCTCCGCGCGACCGGCGGCCGGTCGTCGGCTACACGATGGTGCTCGTCGCGGCGACGCTCTTCGGTGTCAACGGCGCCGTGTCGAAGGTCGCGCTCACGTCGGGCCTCTCTTCGCTCCGCCTGACGGAGGCACGCTCGGCCGGCGCCTGCATCGCGCTGACGCTCGATCGCGCTCGCGCGCACCCCGGCGTCCCTGCGAGTCGAGCGGCGCGAGCTGCCGCGGCTCGCGCTCTTCGGCGTCGTCGGCGTCGCGTTCGTTCAGCTCTTCTACTTCCTCGCCATCCACCGGCTGCCCGTCGGCATCGCGCTCCTCATCCAGTACATCGGGCCCGGTGCTCGTCGCGATCTAGGCGCGCACGTTCGGGCACGAGCACGTCGGGCGGCGCATCTGGCTCGCGCTCGCGCTGTCGCTCACCGGGCTCACGCTCATGGTGCAGCTGTGGCGCGGCGTCACGCTCGACGGGCTCGGCGTCACGTTCGCGCTCATCGCCGCTGTCGTGTTCGCGGTCTACCTGCTGCTCGCCGAGCGCGAGGTGCAGAAGCGGGAATCGATCCCGCTGCTCGCGTGGGGCTTCTTCTTCGCGACCTCTTCTGGACGATCGTGCAGCCGTGGTGGAGCGTTCCCCGACGTCGACGGCGGCACGCACCGTCTCGCTCCAGGGCCACCTGAGCTCGCTCCACCTCCCGGTGTGGGCGCTCGTGCTCTGGGTGATCGTCCTCGGGTCGGCGGTGCCGTTCGCGCTCATCGTCGGGGCGATGCGGCACATCACGGCGACGCGCGTCGGCATCACCGCCATGCTCGAGCCCGTCGTCGCCACCGTCGCCGCATGGCTGTGGCTGCGCGAGTCGCTCTCCGCGGCGCAGCTCGCAGGCGCCGCGGTCGTCCTCGGCGGCATCGCGCTCGCGCAGACCGCCAGATAACCCCTTCGAGGGACGACGATCGCGAAACGGCCTGCGACCCTGTTTCTAGGCCGAGGGCTGTAGTTCATCGGGAGGGCATCGAGGGGGCGCCGCAAGGCGCCCCTCGTCTATTCGGCTTGCATCAAGGAGCGGAGCTCGGCGAGCTTCTCGCCCCGCAGCTCGTCGCGCTCGCCGCGCTCGATGCGCTCGAGCAGCTCGCGCACGAGCGGCGCGAGGTCGAGCGGATTGAACGGCTTCGTCACGTAGTCGACGCCGCCGATGTCGAGGCCGCGCGCGCGGTCGCGGAACTCGGCCCGCGCCGTGAGGAAGATGATCGGGATCTCGCTCGTGCGCTCGTCGTCGAGCAGCTGCTCGGCGACGCGCCAGCCGTCGAGCCGCGGCATCATCACGTCGAGGAGCACGACGTCGGGCCGCTCCCGGCGCGCGAGGTCGAGGCCGCTCGGGCCGTCGCCGGCCTCGATCACCTCCATGCCCTCGGCCTCGAGGTTGACGCGGCAGAGCAGCCGGATCGGCGCCTCGTCGTCGATGACGAGGACGCGAGTCACGTCGGGCTCGCCGTGCGACAGCGGTAGTTCGATGGCGAACGTGGATCCTTCTCCTTCTCGCGAGCTGACCGAGATCTTTCCACCCATGGCGGTCACCAGGCCTCGGGCAATGAACAGGCCGAGCCCGGTGCCGTCCGCGCCGACGCGGGCTTCGGCGTCGGCGCCACGGTAGAACTTGCGGAAGATCTGGTCCTGGTCGGAGAGCGGGATGCCCATGCCCTCGTCTTCGACGACGAGCTCGACCGTGTCGCTCTTCCGCTCGGCGCCGATCGCGCACCGTACCGCCGGCGGGCGAGTACCGCACCGCGTTGTCGAGCAGGATCGCGAACACCTGAAGGAGCTTTTCCGGATCCGCGTCTCGCGGAGACCGGCTCCTCGGGAAGGTCGACGACGAAAGAGCGGCCGTTCGATCCGCCGGCCTGCTGGACGGCCTCGCCCACGAGCTCGCGCACGTCCGTCGGTTGCGATCCGCACCTGCAGGTCTCCCGTATCGAGCCGCGCGACGTTGAGCAGCGCGTCGACGATCTGCGTGAGCCGCTTCGACTCGGACGCGATGTAGCCGAGGAACGTCGTGCGCTCCTCCTCGCCGAAGAGCACGTCCTGGCGGAGGAGCGTTTCCGCGAAGCCGTAGATCGACGTCAGCGGCGTGCGCAACTCGTGCGACACCGTCGAGACGAAGTCCGACTTCATCTGCTCGACGAGCCGGTCGGCAGAGATGTCGCGGAACGCGAAGATGCGGCCGGCGACGGCGCCGACCGGATCGCGCATGACCGCCTCGCTGACGGAGAGCCACACCTCTTCGCGCCCGCGCATGATCGGGACGAGCCGATCCGCCGCCGGCGTTCCCGGATCGGACTCGAGGTTCCGCTGCAGGACGTCGGCCGGCGTTCTGCCGAGCGCATCCTCCGCCGGCGCGCCGGTGATCTTCTCCGCCGCTGCGTTCCAGAGCACGACCATCCCTTCGCGGTCGACGGCGACGATGCCGTCGGCGATGTTCGCGAGGATCGCGACGCTGCGCTCGCGCTCGAGCGCGACGCGCTGGTACAGCTCCGCGTTCGCGAGCGCCGCGGACGTGCTCGCCGCGAGCGCGTGCAGCGCATCGATCTCCTCCTCGCGCCAGGTGCGCGGCTGCACCGAGTACACGGAGAGAACGCCGCGCGGCGAGCCGTCCGCGCCCGCGAGCGGCACGCCGAGATACGCCGCATTGCCCGCGGCGAGCATCGGGTCGAGCTCGCGCAGGCGCGGGTCGGAGCCCGCGTCGTCGATCGCGACCGGCGCACGCGACTGCACGACATCGCCCGAGAGCCACGCGCCCGCAGAGCCGCGAGAGCCGACGGCGGCCTCCGCGCCCGTCCCACTCGCCGCGCTCACGCGGAGCTCGCCGTCGTCGAGGATGCGGATCGCGCACGCGTCGGCGTCGAGGAGGCTCTGCGCCTGCCCGACCACCTCGTCGAGCACCGCTTCCGGATCGAGCTCGGTCGTCAGCAGCCGGCCCGTTCGCGTGAGCTGCTGCGCGAGCGAGCGCGCGCTCCGCTCCGCTTCGTACAGCTCGCTGCGTTCGAGCGCGCCGCGCGCCGCGCCGGCGAGATGCTGCGCGAGCTCGAGGTCGTCCTCGCTGAAGGAACGCGCCTCCGTCGAAGAAGACGGCGACGAGGCCCCCGGCGCCGTCGCGTGGGCTCACGACGGGAACGGAGAGGAGCGCGCTGAAGCCGGCGCGGGCCGCCGCCGACCGCCACTCCGGCGCGACGCGCTCGTCCTGCTCCAGCTTCGGCGATGCGACGAGGCGCCCGTTTGCCGCGGAGCGCAGGAGCGCGTCTTCGCCGGCGGACGGCACGTCGGCGAGCACCGCGGCCAGGTCGGGCGGAAGCTCGTGCGAGCCGCTCAACGAGAGCCCGCGGCCCGCCGGCATCAGCGCGGCGGCGGCGGCCCCGCCGAGCGCTTCCGAGGCGGCCTGCGCGATCGCGTCGAGCGTCGCGCTGCGTGACAGCGATTCGCCGAGCACGGCGGCGATGCGGTAGAAGCCGCGCTGGATGCGCGCCTGGCGCGTGCTGCGGCTGAACGTCTCCGCGTTGCGAAGCGCGAGCGACGCGAGACCGGCGAACGCCTCGAGCACGTCACTGTCGCGCTTCGTGTACGGACGGGAGGTGCGACGACCGACGCCGAGCACACCGCGAATCTCGTCGCTCCAGCGCATCGGAGCGACGATCGCGTCGTTGAAGCCGGCGTAGGCCGGATGAGGGAGCTCGTCGTCGACGCTGCCGTAATCGGTCGCGATGAGCGCGCGGCCCTCGCGGATCGCGAGACCCGAGAGCCCGCGGTCGGCGGCGAACTCGAAGCCGACGAGGGACGCGTCGAGGCCGTGCACGGCAGCGCACCGCAGCACGCCGCGCTCGCGGTCGTACAGATAGCAATCGGACGCGTCCGCCTGCAGGAGGGCCGCCACCTCGTCGGCAAGGCGTTGCAGCACCGCGGTCAGCTCCAGCTCGCCGCTCACGACCTCCGCCGCGCGCAGGAGCGCCGAGCGCTCGCCGAGTCGCTCGCGGTTCTCACCGACCAGATGCGAGAGGCGGAGGGCCAGGCCGACTTCGACGGCGATCGCCTCCAGCAGCGCAAGATCCGCCTGCGTCCACGCGCCGGCGGTGTCTCGATGCGCGACGAGCACGCCGAGCTGCGGACCGTCGGCGCGCACCGGCGTCGCAGCGACGGAACGTACACCGATCTCTCGCAGCCTCCCGACGTCGGCTCCCGCCAGGTCCGGCGCATCGTCGAGATCGACGATCGCGATCGTTCGCTCCCTGCGCGCAGCGGCACGCGCGACGACGAGGTGCTGCGTTTCGTCCGACATCCGCTCGATGGCGTCCTCCGCCCACTCCGCGACGATCGGTTGCGCGCGGTCGGCGTCGACGATGACGAAGCAACGGCTCGCCCCGAGCGCGCGCCCGGCTTCGGCGACGGCGGCGTGTAGGGCGCCGGCCAGGTCGAGCTCCGTCCGCAACCGTCGGCCGATGGACATGACGAGCCGCTCGCGATCGAGCGCCGCCGCGAGTGCGATCGTCGACCGTGCGCGCTCGAGCGCGATCGTCGCCTCGGAAGCGAGAGCCTGCATCAGCGTCAGCTCGTCGGGCGTGAACGCGCGGCGCTCCACCGTCGTCGCGACGGAGATGACCGCAATCACGCGGTCTGAGCTGATCAGCGGGATGTACGCGGCGCTCTTCGCGCCGGTCGCGTCGGCAAGGCGAGAACTGATGCGCCCGTCGGCGACGTCCTCGACCGCGAATCCCTGCGCGCCCCGCACTGCACTTGCGATGCCGGACGGCTCACGTTCGAGGTCGACGTGCACATCTCCCCACCACCCGACGTCCGCGCCCTCGGAGCGGGCGAGATAGCCGGACGCCTCGCGGCCGTCCTCGGAGACGAACGACAATGCGGCGAAGTCGACGCCGAAGACGCTGCCGATCTCGTCGAGGAGCGCCCGCGCAACGCCGTCGACGTCGGGCGCGCGCGCGAGCTCGGCCGCGACACGCCGCAGGCTGGCTCGTTCGCGCTCGCTCACCGCGATCTCCGCACGCTGACGCCGGAGCGAGCGCACCCGAAACGCCGTGCCGACGAGCAGCCCGACGAGCAGCGCGCCGAGGATCGCGGCGAGATCGTTCCACGCCACGACGACGCCGAGAAGGCCTCTGACCTGCGGCTCGATTGTGGACATCTGGGCGGCGCAGATCATACGGGCCGGGGCCGCCGACGGAAAGCCGTTTCCGGCCCTGAAAACGTGATCCTCATCCGTTGTAAAGATGGGCCATCCGGCCCATTGTCCGGGCTCCGGCGCCCCAGTACGGTCTCAGCACTGGGCGATGCACACTGCGGTTTGCGTATGCAGCCGCGGTGAGCAACTTGGGAGAGCCCGCCGCACCGACCCCCCCGAGCGGCGGGCTTTTCCTTTTCCCAGGCCAAACTGCTGCCCTTCGGAGGCGCCTTAACCCGGCCCTCACGGGAGGCGGCTACCCTCGTGATGCATTGGTGAAGCGTGTCCTCCTGGCCTCTCCCCGCGGCTATTGCGCCGGGGTCGAGCGGGCCGTCGAGACGGTCGAGCGGGCTCTCGCCCTGTACGGGGCTCCCGTGTACGTCCGGAAGCAGATCGTCCACAACTCGCACGTCGTCCGCGAGCTCGAGGCTGCCGGCGCGGTGTTCGTCGACGCGGTCGACGATGTACCGGAGGGTTCGCCGCTCGTGTTCTCCGCGCACGGCGTCTCGCCCGCGGTGCGCCATGCGGCCGACGACCGCGGCCTCACCACGATCGACGCCACGTGCCCACTCGTCACGAAGGTGCACACGCAGGCTCGCAAGTACGCCGAGCGCGGGTACCGCGTCGTGCTCATCGGCCACGCCGGGCACGAGGAGGTCGAGGGCACGATGGGCGAAGCCCCCGACGCGATCGTGCTCGTCGAGTCGGTCGAGGACGCGGAGCGGCTCGAGCCCGACGACGCACGCATCGCGTACATCACGCAGACGACACTCTCGGTGGACGAGACGCGCGAGATCATCGACGCGCTGCGCCGCCGGTTCCCCCACATCGAGGGCCCGGCGCGCGAAGACATCTGTTACGCCACGTCGAACCGGCAATGGGCCGTGAAGGAGCTGCTCGGCGAGGTCGACCTGCTCCTCGTCGTCGGGTCGCACAACTCGTCGAACTCGGTCCGGCTCGTCGAGGTCGCACACGCGGCCGGGGTGGCGGCATATCTCGTCGACGACGCCTCCGACATCGACGAACGCTGGCTCGACGGCGTCGAGGTCGTCGGCGTGACGTCCGGGGCGTCGGCGCCCGAGCGGCTCGTGCTCGGCGTGTGCGACTGGTTCCGCGCGCGCGGCGTGAGCGACGTCGGCGAGTTCAAGTCGGCCTTCGAGGACGTCACGTTCCGCCTGCCCGTCGAGCTGCGGCGCGCAGAGCGCTCCGCAGCCTGAGCTAGACCTTCGCGATCGATACGCCGGCGTCGCCGTCGACGCGAATCTCGACCGCGAGCACCTCGGTCTTGATGCGGTCCTCCCAGCGCAGCAGCGGCTCGAGATCGGAGGGAACCGTCAGCACGATGCGGTCGGTGAGGGCCATGCCTTGCTCCTTGCGCATGGAGTTCACCTGACGGATGAGGTTGCGCACGCGGCCCTCGAGGAGCAGCTCGTCGTCGAGCGTCGTGTCGAGCGCGACCGTGACGCCGTCCGCGGACGCGACCGCGTAGCCCTCGCGGCCGAGGCGCTCGACGAGCACCTCGTCCGGCTCGAGCTCGTATCCGGCCGCGCGGAAGCGACCGCCGGAAAGCTCCTCGAACTCGCCCGACTGCAGCGCCTGCTGCACGGCGCGCAGCTCCTTGCCGAGGCGCGGGCCGAGCGCGGGAAGGTTCGGCTTCACGCGCAGCTCCGCCTCGACCGGAGCGAACTCGACCTCCTTGACGTTCACCTCGTCCGCGATCTCGGAGGAGTGGCCGCTCGCGGTCGCGCCTTCGACGACGAGCTTCCGCAGCGGCTGCCGGAGGTTGAAGCCGGCGGCATTGCGCGCCTGATGCGCGAGCGTGACGACGCGACGCACGTCGGCGACCTCGCCGAGCAGCGTGCGATCGGGATCGGGAACTTCGGGCCAGCCGGCGAGATGGACCGACGCCGGCCCGTCCGGCACGAGCGTTCGCCACAGGTGATCGGTGACGAAGGGGAGGATCGGCGCCATCACGCGCATCGTCTGCACGATCGCGTACCAGAGCGTCTGGAACGCGGCTTCGTCGCCGCCCGCCCAGAAACGCGGACGCGAGCGGCGGATGTACCAGTTGGAGAGATCGTCGATGTACGCCTGGTACGCGCGTATGACGTCGACGGTGAGGTACGACTCGTACCCGGCTTCGACGTCGCGCACGAACGCATGCGTGCGCTCGACGAGCCAGTGGTCGAGCGGCGCGAGATCGCCCTCGAGGTTGAGCGCCGACCAGGACGGCCGGAAGCCCTCGATGTTCGCGTACTCGATGAAGAACTTGACGGAGTTCCACAGCGTCAGCAGCTCGCGCTTGATCGACTCGGCGGGCCCGAACCCGAACAGGAGGTTCCGGTCGGGCGGCTGTGCGCAGTACTGCCAGCGCATGACGTCCGCGCCCATCTTCGCGAACGCGTCCTCGGCCGGGATCGTGTTGCCCCACGAGGCGTGCATCTCGCGGCCATTCTCGTCGAGCATCTTCTCGTAGCCGAGCACACGCTTGTACGGCGAGCGGCCGACGAGCGCGACCGACATGAAGAACTGCGAGTAGAACCACAGCCGGATCTGCTCGCGCATCTCCGACACCCAGTCGGCCGGGAACCACTTCTCCCAGTACGCGTGGTCGGGGAGGTCGGCCTTCGTCAGCCCGCGCGCGGCGCCGGTCGCGTAGCCCTCGGGTATCCACTCGGGGTTCTCCCAGCCGAGCGTCGAGAACGGGACGATGCCCGCGTCGAGCCAGACGTCGCCGACTTCCTTGATCCGCTCGACCGGCTCGCCGCAGTCCTCGCACCGGATCGGGACGCGGTCGATCCACGGGCGGCGCAGCTCCTCGAGCTGGTCGAGCCCGTCGATCGCTCGCTCGTCGAGCTCGGCGCGCGAGCCGATCACGTTCAGCTTTCCGCACGAGCACGGATAGAACGGAAGCGGCAGGCCGTAGTAGCGGCGGCGCGAGATGTTCCAGTCGCCCATGTTGCGCAGCCAGTCGTCCATGCGCTTGCCCATGTACTCGGGCACCCACTCGACCTTCGCGTTCTCGTCGAGCAGCTGTCGGGCGGACTTCCTCGACGGAGATGAACCAGTCGTCGGAGAGCCGGAAGATGAGCGGCGTGTCGCAGCGCCAGCAGTGCGGATACGAGTGCGTGTACAAGCCCGGCCTCGACGAGGAGGCCGGTCTCGCCGAGGCGGCCGATGATCTGGTCGGCGGCGTCGCTCGTCGAGAGGCCGTGCAGCCAGCCGTAGTCGTCGTAGAAGCGGCCCGCCTCGTCGACCGGCGTCAGCACCGGCAGGTCGTGCACGCGCGAGAGCTCGAAGTCCTCGCCGCCGGCGCCCGGCGCGATGTGCACGATTCCGGTCCCCTGGTCCATCGTGACGTCCTCCCACGGGATGACGCGATGCTCGACCTGCGAGCCCGGTGGAAGGTCGTCGAACGGGCCGCGATAGCGCCGGCCGACGAGCTCGCGTCCGCGCACACGCTCGAGCGAACGTCTCGTCCGGGAAGCGCTTCACCGCGACCCACTCGCCGTTCTCGCGCCGGCCGTACTCCTCGTCCGGGTGCACGGCGGCCGCGACGTTCGCCGGCAGCGTCCACGGCGTCGTCGTCCACACGACGAGCGACTGCCCGTCGCAGTCGAGAAGCGGGAAGCGGACGTAGAGCGACGGGTCGGCGCGTATCCTGGTAGACGCCCGACATAGCGAGCTCGTGCTGCGAGATCGACGTGCCGCAGCGCGGGCACCACTCCGTTGCGCGGTGGCCCATGTACAGCCAGCCGCGGCCGTGGATGATCTTCAGGAACTTCCAGATGTACTCGATGTTCGTGTCGCTGAACGTGAAGTAGTCGCGCCCCCAGTCCATCCACTGGCCGAGCCGGATGGAGCCTCGCGTCAGCGCCTCGGACGACTGGACGACGACCTCGCGGCACTTGCGGCGCGAACTTCTCGAGGCCGTACTCCTCGATCTCCGCGCTTCGAGTTGAGCCCGAGCGACCGCTCGACTCCGACCTCGATCCAAAGGCCCTGGCAGTCGAAGCCGTTCTGGTAGCGCTGCTCGTAGCCGCGCAGCGCCTTGTAGCGCTGGAAGACGTCCTTCAGCGTCCGGCCCCAGGCGGTGTGGACGCCGAGCGAGGACCTGTTGGCGGTCACCGGGCCGTCGACGAACGAGAAGGTCGGGCCGCCGCTGTTCTGCTCCCGCAGCGCGTCGAACGTCCCCTCCTGCTCCCACGCCGACAGGACCGCCTCCTCCAGGGCGGGATGGTCGGGTACCGTCGGGAGCGGCTGAAAGACTGGCTCTGCGGTCATCGGGAAGGGAAGTCTAGAGAGCGACGTTGTATCTCTTGACTGACTGGAAACTGAAAGGACTGAAATGGCTCAAGACGTAACCGACGCGACGTTCGAGAACGAGGTGCTCCAGAGCGCCCAGCCGGTGCTGGTGGACTTCTGGGCGGAATGGTGCGGCCCCTGCCACGCCGTCTCCCCCGTGCTCGAGCGCATCTCGGAGGAGCGGAACCTCAAGCTCGTCAAGGTGAACATCGACGAGAACCAGAACCTCGCGATGAAGTACGGGATCCAGTCGATCCCGAACATGATCCTCTTCGAGAACGGGCAGCCGAAGGCGAACGCCATCGGCGCCATGCCGAAGGGGATGCTCGAGAAGCAGCTCGGGCTAGCGGAGTAGTTGCGGCGGCGCGGAGAGCTTCTAGCTCTCCGCGTGACCCTCGAGGAAGCTGAGGAAGGCCGCGTGCTTGGAGAGGAAGTCCTCGATCTCGGCGACGCCCGCGCCGGCCCAATCCTCGAGCCAGGTCTCTGCGAGGTCGTCCTCGATGCGATGGAGGCCGCGTTCGCTCATGCGGGGATGATCGACTCCATATCGGACGACCGCTATGGGCCGATCGGCTCAACTTCGGGGTCCCGCGGACCCACCGGCACAATGCCCCGGTGCCCAGGTCATCGGCCACGCAGCACGAGCTGAACCGCGTCGAGTTGCTCGCCGGCCTGCCCGGCGAGACGCTCGCGCAGCTGGCGAAGCAGATGGAGCGGGAGGAGATCGCGCCCGGCACCGTCGTCGTCCGCGAGGGCGAGCCGGGTGACCGGTTCTACGTCCTCTTCTCCGGAATGCTGTCGGTGAGCCAGGCGAGCCTCGGGAACCGGGGTGTGCTCCGCCCCGGCGACTACTTCGGCGAGGTGGCGCTCGCGATGGACGTGCCACGCACCGCGACCGTCGCTGCGATCACGCCGGCGGTCGTCGCGAGCTGCGACCGCGCGACGTTCGACGAACTACTCCGCCCGCTGTTCGCGGACGACTGAGTCGCCGAGCGCGGGCCACGCGTCCTTCGCCCAGTCGCCGAACTCCTTGTCCGTGAGCACGCCGAGGGCGAGGCCCGCGTCCGGATCGACCCAGAGGAACGTCCCCGCCGCGCCGAAGTGGCCGAACGTCCGCGGCGAGGCGAGCGTGCCCGTCCAGTGCGGCGATTTCGCGTCGCGCAGCTCGAACGCGAGCCCCCAGTCGTTCGGGGCCATCCGTCCCCAGCTCGGCAGGACGCCCTCGAGGCCGGGGAACTGCACCGACGTCGCCTCGGCGAGCGTCTCGGGCGCGACGAGCGTCGGCGCAAGGAGCTCGCGCGCGAACGCGAGCAGGTCGTCGAGCGGCCCGCGGTAGCCCCAGGCCGGCGAGCCGTGCAGCGCGCCGGCGAGCCCGAGCGGCTGCGCGACCGCGTGCAGGAAGTAGTCCGCGAAGTCCATCCCGGCGTGCTCGCCGACGAGTGCCGCGGCGAGCTCGATCCCGTAGTTCGAGTAGATGCGCCTTCGCGCGGGCGGCATGAGCGGCGGCCCCTCCTCCGGCGCGAGACCGGATGCGTGCGACAGCAGATGCCGGAGCGTCGAGCCCTCGGGCCCCGCCGGCTCGTCGAGGTCGACGGTGCCCTCCTCCACGGCGACGAGCACGGCGAGCCCGGTGAGCAGCTTCGTCACCGACGCCCAGCGCAGCTCGACCTCGCGTGGCCCGTGCACGGCCTCCAGCGCACCGACGACGCCGGCGGCCGCCGTGCGCGCGCCCCAGGAGTCGATGGCCTGAAGCGCCTCCATCCGGCGATACTAGGTAGATGAGCAGGCAGTTCGTGCCGGCGATCTCACCGCAGGCGGCCACCGTCGGCTACTCCCGCGCGGTGCGCGACGGGCGGCACGTGCACGTCGCGGGCACGGCACCGATCGGGATCGACTCCGCCGACCCGTACGAGCAGGGCAAGCGCTGCCTCGAGATCATCGTCGGCGCGCTCGCCGAGCTCGGGGCCGCGCCCGAGCACGTCGTGCGGACGCGCGTCTACCTCGTCGACGCCGCCGACTGGGAGGAGGTCGGCCGCGCGCACGGCGAGGTCTTCCAGGAGATCAAGCCGGCGTCGGCGTTCGTCGTCGTCGCAGGGCTCCTCGATCCCGCGTGGCGCGTCGAGATCGAAGCGGACGCGCTTCTTCCATGAGCCAGCTCATCCCACCCTCGATCACGGGCAAGGGCAGCAGCTACGCCGAGGGCGGGAGCGTCCTCGACCACGCCTTCGGGAAGAGCGACCAGTACACGCTCGGCGTCGAGGAGGAGTACATGCTCCTCGACGGCGAGTCGTTCGACCTCGTGCAGCACATCGACACCGTGCTCGCCGACGTCGCCGGCCACGAGCTGGAGACGCGCATCAACGCGGAGCTCATGCAGTCGGTGCTCGAGGTGGCGACGCCCGTCTGCCACACCGCGGCCGACGTCGCGGCGCAGCTGCGGCAGCTGCGCGGATACGTCGGCGAGGTCGCGCGCGAGCGCGGAATGCGCGTCGGCTCGGCGGGAACACACCCGTTCTCGCTCTTCGAGCGGCAGCGCATCACGGCGAAGGACCGCTATCGCGCCCTCGTCGACCAGCTGCAGTACATCGCGCGGCGCGAGCTCATCTTCGGGATGCACGTCCACGTCGCGGTGGACGATCCGGAGAAGGCGATCCAGGTCGTCAACGCGCTCATCGGACATCTCGCCGAGCTCGTCGCGCTCTCCGCGAGCTCGCCGTTCTGGCGCGGCGAGGCGACGGGCCTGCACTCGTCGAGACACATGGTGTTCGCAGCATTCCCCCGTTCCGGCCCGCCGCCGCGCTTCCGCGACTACGCCGACTACGCAGAGGTCGTCGGCCAGCTCGAGCGCACCGGCTGCATCGCCGACTACACGCACATCTGGTGGGACATCCGTCTGCACCCGCGCCTCGGAACGATCGAGATCCGCATCTGCGACGCGGTCACGCGTCTCGACGACGCGGTCGCGATCACCGCGCTCTGCCAGGCGCTCGTGAAGCACTACAGCGAGCGCTTCGACGCCGGCGAGGAGATCCCGTCGTTCCACCGCATCCTCACGACGGAGAACAAATGGCTCGCGGCCCGATACGGGCTCGACGCCCCGGTGATGGACCTCCACACGGGACGCAGGAACCGCATGCCCGTGGCGCAGGTGATCCGGCGAACGCTCAAGCTCGCGGAGCCGCACGCACGCGAGCTCGGCTCGGACCGAGAGCTCGGCGGGATCGAGGACATCCTCCGTCGCGGCTCGAGCGCCGACGCCCAGCTGCGCGTGTTCAACGCGAACCGCGACATCATCGAGGTCGTTCGCGAGATCGCGACGGCAGACGGAGGACGTAAGCTGACGGTGTGATCGAGGTGGGCGAGCACATCCCGGAGGCGACGGTCTGGACGACGCCGCAGGAGAGCGCGACGCTCGAGCAACTCGTCTCCGACGGCCCGATCCTCATGCTCTTCTATCTGTTCGACTGGTCTTCGACCTGAACGAACGAGATGGAGCTCCTGCGTGACAGGAGCGAAGAGTTCCGCGCCGCCGGGGTGCAGCCGTACGCGATCTCGCGCGACTCGCCGTGGACACACGTCGCGTGGATGCAGGCGCTCGATCTCGACTTCCCGCTCCTCTCCGACTGGAACGCCGAGGCGACGCACGGGTTCGGCGTCGCGATCGACCATCGCGGACTGCGCGACGTGTCCGAGCGCTCCGCGTTCCTGATCGACGGCACCGGGACCGTCCGCGGCGCCTGGCGCTACGAGGCGGCCGAGATCCCCGACTTCGACGAGTTGCTCGAAGCCGCGCAGGCCTTGTAGCCGTCCGCCGCATCGCTTTTACTGCGGCGCATGGACACTTCCCTTGCGGCCGAGGCCGCTCCAAGCCGTTCCTCTGCCCGGATCACTGCGGCGATCGGGCTCGCCATCGTCGCGGTCGGGCTCGTGTTCGCCTTCCAGTCCTCCGACGGCCCGCACTGGTTCGCGCTCTTCAAGTGGATCCACGTCAGCGTGGCCGTCTTCTGGGTCGGCGGCGGCATCCTCCTCACCGTCCTCGGGTTGAAGGCCGAAGCCTCGAGCGACCCGAACGAGATCGTCACCCTCGCGCGCTGGGCGGCGTGGACCGGCGAACGCCTTTTCGCACCTGCGGGCGGCGTCGTGCTCGCGATGGGCATCGCGATGCTCGTCCACGGCGGCGACCCGATCATCGCGTGGGGCAAATTCTGGGTGATCGTCGGCCTGATCGGCTACGCGACGTCGATGGCGATCGGCACCGGGATCCTGTCGCCGCGCGCGAAGCGCATCACGGAGCTCTCGGAAACGAAAGGACCGACGCATCCGGAAACGGTCGCGGCCATCCGGCGCATCCTCCTCATCGCCCGCTTCGACGTCGCGATCCTCCTGATCGTCGTCGCAGACATGATCACGAAGCCGTTCAGCTAGCTACATGCCCATCGCGTGGAACCCGCTGTCGACGTACAGCGTGGTTCCCGTGACGTTCTTGGCGCCGTCGCCCAGCAGGTAGGCGGCGGCGGCGCCGACGTCCTCCGCGGTGACGTGCCGGTGGAGCGGCGCACGCTCCTCGACGATCGCCTCCATCGTCGGGAATCCGGCGATGGAGCGCGCGGCAAGTGTTCGCACAGGGCCGGCAGAGATGGCATTGACGCGAATGTTCTTCTGCCCGAGGTCCCACGCGAGATAGCGCATCGACGCGTCGAGCGTCGCCTTCGCGACGCCCATGACGTTGTAGTGCGGCACCGCGCGCTCGCCGCCGAGGTACGTCATCGTCACGATCGAGCCGCCACCGGCCTTCTCCATCAGCGGCTCCGCGGCGCGGGCGCAGGCGACGAGCGAGTACGCGCTGATGTCGATCGCAGTCCAGAAGCGCTCGCGCGGCGTGTCCGTGAACCTGCCCTCCAGATCCTCGGCGTGCGCGAAGGCGACGGAGTGGACGAGATAGTCGAGCTCGCCGCCGAACGCCTCGCCGACCTCGCCGAAGACGCGGGCGACGTCCTCGTCGGATCGCACGTCGCACTCGGTCACGAGCACAGTGTCGACGGTCGCAGCCAGATCGCGAACGCCCTTCTCGATGCGTTCGCCCTGATAGGTGAACGCGAGCTTCGCTCCGCCCGCGGCGAGCTCCTGCGCGATCGCCCACGCGATCGAGCGCTTGTTGGCGACGCCGAGCACGAGCCCGCGCTTGCCTGCGAAGTCACCGGCCATTCGTGCGATCCTAGTCGGGACGTGGACAAGATCGCAGTCGTTACCGGAGCATCGTCGGGAATCGGGGCCGAGATCGCCCGCGGCCTCGCCCGCAAGGGCTGGCTCTGCGTGCTCGTCGCGCGCCGCGAGGATCGCCTGCGTGCGCTCGCGGACGAGGTCGGCGGGGAAGTCGAGGTCTGCGACGTCGGCGACCGCGAGGCCGTGGAGGCGATGGGGGCGCGCGTGCTCGAGCGCCATCCCCGCATCGGCCTGCTCGTGAACAACGCCGGCATCTCGGCGCGCGCGGGCTTTCTCGACGGCGACCCGCACGCGATCGAGGAAGTGATCCGCATCAACTACCTGGGCGGCGTCTGGTGCCTCCGCGCCTTCCTGCCCGGCCTCGTTGCCGGAGCGCCTTCCGACGTCGTCAACATCGTCTCGGTCGCCGGCGACGTCGCCTTTCCCCCGTCCGGCCCGTACTCGGCGTCCAAGCACGCCCAGCTCGCGTTCTCACGTGCGACCGCGGCCCAGCTCCGCCGGCGCCGGATCAAGGTGCACACGATCAAACCGGGATTCGTCGAGACGGAGGGCTTCCCGCAGGCCTGGCTCCCCGGCCCCGTGCAGCGGATCGTCATCGGCCCCAAGGCGGTGGCCGACCACGTGCTCGCCTCGCTCGAGCACGGGCGCGGCGAGACGAGCGTTCCCCGCTACTACGGGCTCGCCGGACGGCTCCAGGCGTTCATACCCAATACATTCGCGCGTGTCCTCGGCTTTTCGCGGCGCGCGACGTAGGATCGAAGTGATGGGCTCGAACGGATACGAGATCGACGACGTCATCGCCGTCGCCGACTTTCGTGCGGCGCTGCGGTCCTTTCTCCGGCAGAGCGAGCGCATCGCGCGGCAGTCCGGCCTCACGCCGCAGCGGTACCTGCTCCTCCTGATGATCAAGGGTGCGCCCGACGGGAGCGCCCAGTCGACCGTGACCGAGCTCGCGCGGCGGATGCAACTCGCCCAAAGCACCGTGACCGAGCTCGTGAGCCGGGCAGAGGAGACCGGGCTCATCGAGCGCAAGCAGTCCGGCAAAGACGGTCGTGTCGCGCATCTCCGGTTGACGGAGGAGGGCGAGCGCCGCCTGCACATGTCGTTCACCGGGCTGGACACCGAACGGCAACAGCTGCGCGACGCGGTCGACCAGCTCCGCCCGCTCGTCAGCTAGCGGTCGAGCAGATACCAGGCGAGCGTCGCGGTGTAGGCACCGCGGCCTTCCGGCGCGAGCGCAAGTGCCCGCTCGCGTTCCTCACCTGCGCAACCGGCGAGATCGAGGTACGCGTCGAGCGGACGCCGTTCGACGTCGCGGCGCTCGCGCACGAGCACGAGGCTGTTCGCCTCGAAGAGCTGTCGCAGGTCGACGTCGGGAAGAAGGCGCGTGTGCCCGGGGTCGCGCGCGCGCTCGAAACGGTCGACGGCGAATGCGTCGAGGGGATCGACGGGCGCGATCTGGTCGACGACGAGCAGGCGACCACCCGGGCGCGTGACACGAACGAGCTCGGCGAGGACGAGCTCCGGCCGCGGTACGTGATGCAGCGTCCGCAGCGTTCCGGCGAGGTCGAACGAGCCGTCGCCGAATGGGAGATGCTCCGCGTCGCCCTCGGCGAAGGTGACGTTCGCAGGCGCGCGATCGCGCGCGAGTTTCAGCAGCTCGGGGACGCGGTCGACGCCGACGACCTCGCTCACGATCGGCGCGAGCGCCAACGCGAGCGCACCCGCTCCGGTTCCGACGTCGAGCGCCCGTTCGTCGCCGTGCGGGAGCACGAACGCGTGGACGACGTCGGCGAGCTCGCCTGCGCGGGCGTCCTGTCGCGCCGCGAACTGGTCGGCCGTGCGGGCGAACCGGTCCTCAGGCATCGACGATCGTGCGGCGCGCGCGCGTCGGACTGGAGTTGATGCCACAGGCGAAGTCGTGGGTGATCGTCCCGGCGACGCGCGCGTGCTCCTCGACGAGCACGCCGTGGCCGACGAGAACGACAGGCGTCCCGATCGGAACCTCGCGATCGAGCTCGACGGCGAACGCATCCATCGACACGGTGCCGACGACGCGCCGCGGCTCGCCTCCGACGCGCACCGTCGTCCCGGTGAGGTCGCGGCGGAAGCCGTCCGCGTACCCGACGGGGACGATGCCGATCCACGTGTCTTCCTCGGCGACGAAGCGGCGGCCGTACCCCGTGCTCTCGCCGGCGTGGAGGAGCCTGCACAGGGCGACGTGACTCGTCCAGCCGAGCACCGGCTGCAGCCCGTCCTCGGCGGGATCCGTTCCGAACGGCGAGAGGCCGAGCACGGCGATCCCGCAACGCGCGGCGTCGAACGCGGCCGACGGATAGCGGAGCGCACCGGCGCTGTTCGCGATGTGGCGCTCGAGATGCGTGTAGGGGGCGGTGGCCGCACGGAAACGCTCGATCTGCCACTCGGTGTACGCGGCGTCCGTATCCGCGGTGGCGAGATGGCTCATGAGCCCGACCACCTCGAGGTCGGGCGACATCAATTCGGAGACGCCCCAGCGGCCCATGCCGGTGTCGAGCTTCACGTGCACGCGCACGCCGGACGGCACGTCGTCCGACGAGACGACGAGCTCGATGTGCGCGTCGCGTGCCTGGCCGACTTCGCGGTTGAGCGCGGGCCCCATGACGATGATGCGCGCCGTCGGGAACTCGCGGCGCAGCACGAGCGCCTCCGGCACGGTCGCGACGCATACCGCCGATGCACCCGCGCCGAGCGCTGCAGCCGTGATGTCCGTTGCGCCGTGGCCGTACGCATTCGCCTTCACCACCGCCCAGAGCTGCGAGCCGCGCAGCGCGTCGAGCAGCACGCGCACGTTGCGCCGCACCGCACCGAGGTCGATGGTGATCTCCGAGCGATACATCAGCGGAGGACGCGAGGAAGCGCGTCGATCAGGTCGCTTGCGACGAGGCCGGCACGTTGCGGCGCCTCGACGGATGCGCGCTGCTGCGCCGCAGCGGCCGCCGCGGCGGCCAGCTGGGCGTCCATGCCCTTGGCGAGGAACGCGCCGACGATGCCGGTGAGGACGTCGCCCGTGCCGGCGGTCGCGAGGGACGGCAGGCCGAGCGAGCAGACGAGGAGCCCGCGGCCCGGTGCGGCGACGAGCGTGTCCGGCCCCTTGAGCAGGACGACGCAGCCGAACCGCTCGGCCGCCTCGCGAACGGACGCGATGCGGTGCGCGGCGATCTCCTTCGACTCGCGGCCGAGCAGGCGCCCGAGCTCGCCCTCGTGCGGCGTCAGGACGCGCGGCGCCGGCCAGTCGCCGGGCTCGAGCTCGAAGAGCGCGTCGGCGTCCACCACCGCGGGAAGGCGCAGCTCCGCGAGCGAGCGGCGCACCAGCCGGTGCGCGTCCTTACTCCGTCCGAGACCCGGGCCGATGGCGAGCGCGGACGCCTTCGCCGCAAGCTCCGTCAGATCGTCGGTGAGCGGGCGCTTCACCACCTCGAGCAGCCGCTGCTCGAAGACCGGCAGCGTCGACTCCGGCGCGGCGAGCGTGACGTAGCCGGCGTCGGCGCGCAACGCGGCCATCGCCGTCAGCGACGGCGCGCCGGTCAATCCGGGAGAGCCGCCGACGACGAGGACGTGCCCCGCCGTGTACTTGTTGTCGCGCTCGCCGCGGCGCGGGACCGAGCGGAGGATCTCGACGCCGACGAGCCGGCTGTCCGTCTCGAGCTCGTCGAGGCCGATGTCGACGACGTGCACGACCCCGGCGTGGAAGCGGCCCGGCGCGACCACGAGACCGACCTTGCGTCCGTGGAACGTCACCGTGGATGCCGCGTCGACGGCGGCTGCCCGCGACCTCCCCCGTCGAGGCGTCCACGCCCGACGGAAGATCGACCGCGATGACCGGAGCGGCCGACGCGTTGATCCGCTCGATGAGCGCGGCGGCCTCCGGACGCGGCTCGCCGGCGAATCCCGTCCCGAAGAGCGCGTCGACGATCACCTCGGGATCGCCGAGATCGCTTTCGCCCGCCTTCGCGTCGACGACGCGGACGTCGCGGCCGGCGCGCTCCAGCTCGCGCGCGGCGATGCGGCCGTCGCCGCCGTTCGCGCCGCCTCCGCACACGACGGTCCACCGTTGCGCGCGCCCGTACAGGTCGAGGCCGACGCGCGCGACGGCGGTTCCCGCACGCTCCATCAACTCTTCGACCGTCCCGGTAAACCGCTCTTCCGCCGCGCGCATCTCCGCGGCCGTGTACAGCGGCTCAGTCATTGACGACTGCCACCGCCTGCGCGAGCTCGCGCGAGTGCGTCATGGAGAGGTCGATCACACCCGCGCCGACGTGCTCGGCCCACGCGGCCACGCGGCCCGAGAGCCGCACCGCCGGCTTCGGCCGTCCGACGATCTCGATGTCCTTCCACGCGAACGCGCGCGCGACGCCGAAGCCGAGGGCCTTGCCGACCGCTTCCTTCCCGGCGAACCGGCCGGCGTAGCTCTGCGCCGGGTTCGGGCGCGAATCGCAGTACGCCTGCTCCTCCGCTGTGAAGCAGCGCTCGCGGAAGCGCTCGTAGCGCTCGAGCGACCGGCGGACGCGCTCGATCTCGATCAGGTCCGTGCCGACCCGCACGCTCACAGCCGGGCCTCGAGCCAGTCGGGCAGCTGGCCGATCGACGACACGATCCCGTTCGGCCGGATGCGCGAGGCCTCGACCGCGTCGGGGCGGAACTTGCCGGTGCGCACGAGCACGGTCTTCATGTTCAGCGCCTGCGCGCCCGCGATGTCGCTCTCGAGGTCGTCGCCGACCATCCACGCGAGCTCCGCATCGGTGTCGAGCGCCTCGAGCGCCGCGTTGAAGTACGCCGGGCTCGGCTTGCCGATCACGGTCGCCTCCACGTCGGCGGCGTACTCGAGGCCGGCGACGAACGCGCCGGCGTCGAGGAGCGGTCCGCGCGCGGTCTGCCACCACCGGTTCTTGTGCAGGCAGTAGAGGCGCGCGCCGAGCTCGAGCTCCGCGAACGCACGCGCGAGGTTCATGTACGAGAACACGAGATTCGTCTCGGGCGTCTCGTCGGCCCCGCCCACGAGCACGGCGTCGGCGCCCTCGCCGACGAGCTCGATCCCGTCCAGGTCGCCGACGAGCGCGTGCATGACGAGCGCGAGCACACGCTTGCCGCGGAGCGCGTTCACGGCCGCGTCGGCGGTCGTCTGCACCTCGGCGTCGTCGACCTCGATCCCGGCCGTCCGGAGCTCCTCCGCGAGCCGGGCGCGAGAGCGCGTCGTGGTGTTCGTCACGAACCGGAGCCGGTGGCCGTCCGCCCGGAGGCGGCGCACCGCCTCGGCCGCCCCGGGGATGGGCTGACCGGAGACGTGCAGCACACCATCGACGTCAAGCAGAATCGCAGCCATGGACGGCGAGTCTATTCGCGTCACCCGCTCGGTCGTTCTGCCCCTGCGCGAGATCGAGCTGCGCACGTCGCGCTCGAGCGGGCCGGGCGGACAGCACGCGCAGAAGTCGGAGACGCGCGTCGAGGCGGTGTTCGACGTCGAGGCGTCGGGTGCGCTGACGGACGCGCAGAAGCGGCGCGTCGTCGCGAAGGCCGGACCGGTGCTGCGCGCGATCGCGCAGGACGAGCGCAGCCAGCTGCGCAACCGCGAGCTCGCGACCGAGCGTCTCGTCGAGGCGTTGCGACGCGCTCTCCACGTCGAGCGCCGGCGCGTGCCGACGAAGCCGAGCGCGGCGTCGCGAGAACGACAGAAGGAAGCGAAGCGCCGGCGGTCGGAGGCGAAGCGCCTCCGCCGTCCCCCTACTCCACAGTGACGGTCTTCGCCAGGTTCCGCGGCTGATCGACGTTGAGGCCGCGAAGCCGGGCGATGCGGTACGCAAGCAGCTGGAGCGGGACGACCGCGAGCACCGCCTGCAGGAACGCCGGCGTGCGCGGGACGAAGATGACGTCGTCGGCGTGATGCTGGATGTCCTCGTTGCCCTCGGTCGCGATGGCGATCACGTGGGCGCCGCGGGCGCGCGTCTCCTGGATGTTCGAGATGATCTTGTCGTACACGTGGATGTTCGTCGCAACGACGACGACCGGCGTCCCTTCCTCGAGCAGCGCGATGGGGCCGTGCTTCATCTCGCCGGCGGAATACGCGTCGGTCGGGATGTACGAGATCTCCTTCAGCTTGAGCGCGCCTTCGAGCGCGACCGGTAGCCCGATGTGGCGGCCGAGGTAGAGGAAGAACGGCTTGTCGTAGAAGCGCTGCGCGATCTCGTCGATCCGATGACGGCCGGCGTCGACGTCGTCGAGGAAGGTCTGCATCTTCTCCGGCAGCTCGTGCAGGCGATCGAGGATGAACTCGACCTCGTCGTCCGGCAGCGTCTTGCGGATCTGCGCCATCTTCAGCGCGATCAGGCAGAGCAGCGCGACCTGAGCGGTGAACGTCTTCGACGCCGCGACGCCGACCTCGAGCCCGCAGCGCGTGTAGATCGACGACTCGGCCTCGCGCGTGATCTGCGTGCCCATGAGGTTCGTGATCGCGAGCGTGCGCGCGCCGGATTCACGCGCGAGCTTCATCGCGTTCACCGTGTCGCGCGTCTCGCCCGACTGCGAGATGCCGATGACGAGCGTGTCCTTCGACAGCACCGGGTTGCGGTAGATCCACTCGCTCGCGATGTCCGGCTCGACCGGGAGGCGAGCCCACTCCTCGATCACGTATCGACCGACGACAGCCGCGTGATACGCGGTGCCGCACGCGACGAGGACGACGCGGCGCAGGTTCTGGATCTCCAGCTCGGTCATCTCGAGCGCGTCGAGCACGAGGTTGTGGCCGCGCACGCGGTCGCCGATCGTCTCCTCGACCGCCTCGGGCTGCTCGTAGATCTCCTTCAGCATGAACGTCTCGTAGCCGTCCTTCTCGGCGGACTCGTCGTCCATGTCGATCGCCTCGACCGGCGGCGTCTCGATCTCGGTGCCGTCGCGGAAGAAGCGCACGCGCTCGGGGGTGAGCTCGACGATGTCGCCGTCCTTGAGGACGACCTGCTCCCGCGTCTCGCTCAGGAAGGCGACGACGCTCGACGCCAGGAAGTTCTCGCCCTTGCCGACGCCGACGACGAGCGGCGTCTCGCGGCGCACGCCGACGAGCAGGTTCGGATGATCGTGATGGATCGCAACGATCGAGAAGTGGCCCTCGAGCTGCGGGTAGACACGGATCATCGCCTGCGCGAGGTCACCGTCGTACTCGCGCTCGAGCAGGTGCACGACCACTTCGGCGTCCGTCTCCGAGGTGAACCGATGACCTTCGGCCTCGAGTTGTTCCTTCAGCTCGCGGTAGTTCTCGACGATGCCGTTGAGCACGATCGCGAGCTTGGCCGCGTCGCAGCCGACGAGCGGATGCGCGTTGCGCTCGGTGACGCCGCCGTGCGTCGCCCAGCGCGTGTGACCGAGCCCGTGTCGCGACTTCGATCCGTTCGGTTCGACCGCGTCGACGAGCTTCTGCAAGTTGCCGACCGCGCGCACGTACTCGAGCCGCTTGTCCTCGCGCAGCGCGATGCCCGCGGAGTCGTACCCGCGGTACTCGAGACGCTTGAGCCCCTGAAGCAACAGGGGCTTCGCCTCACGCTCTCCGACGTATCCGATGATCCCGCACATATCGCCTCTAGAAATGGAACGAGCCCGGCTTCCGGACCGGGCCGCAGCGTCGCGGAACGGTCAGCCGAGCTCTTCTCGAACGAGCTCTACGATTCTACCACAGAGGGCCTCGGATTCCTCCTTCGTGGGCGCCTCTGCGAGCACCCGCACGACAGGCTCCGTGCCCGACGGACGCACGAGCACACGGCCGTCGCCGTTCAGGTCCTCGTTGACCATGTCGATCTTGTCGAGCAGCGATTGCGGAAGCGGACCGCGTCCCGCGCGCGGCAGATTCTGCTTCGCCTGCGGGTAGCGCGCTCATCACCGACGCAGCATCCGCGAGCGTCGTTCCGCGCACGGCGTCGCACAGGAGCAGCGCGGCCGCGAGGCCGTCGCCGGTGACGTGGTCGCGCAGCACGATGATGTGACCGGACTGCTCGCCGCCGAGCATGCCGCCTTCGCGATAGAGCGCCTCGAGGACGTAGCGATCGCCGACGTCGGTCGTGACGACGCGAACGCCGCGCTCCTCCATCAGCCGGTGAAAGCCGAGGTTCGCCATCGTCGTCACCGCGACGAGGTCGACGCCGAGATGGAGCGCGAGCAGCGCGACGATCTGATCGCCGTCGACCGGCTCGCCGTTGCCGTCGACCGCGAGCATGCGGTCGCCGTCGCCGTCGAATGCGACGCCGAGATCGAAGTCGCCGCCGCGCACGAGCTCCTGCAGCGCTGTGAGGTCGGTCGCGCCGCAACCGACGTTGATGTTGTTGCCGTCCGGAGCGTCGCCGATCGTGACCACTTCGGCGCCGAGCTGTTCGAAGGCGCGCGGTGCGATGCCCGAGTACGCGCCGTTCGCGCAGTCGACGGCGATGCGCATCCCGGACAGGTCGCTCCCGAACCGCTCGAGCACGTGCTCGAGATAGCTGTCGACGGCGACGCTGACACGGTCGATCTCGCCGCCGCCGGGCGCGTCCGCGTCGAGCAGCGCTTCGATCTCCTCCTCGACCGCATCCGTGAGCTTGCGCCCGTCGCGGTCGAAGAACTTCACGCCGTTGTACTCGGGCGGGTTGTGCGAGGCGGAGATGACGACGCCCAGGTCGAGGCGCAGCAGCGCGACGGCCGGTGTCGGGACGACGCCCGCGAGGACGGCGACGCCGCCCGCCGACGCGACGCCGCGCGCGAACGCCTCCTCGAGCTCTTCGCCCGACGCGCGCGTGTCGCGGCCGATGAACACGCGGCCGCGGCCGGACCAGAGCGCCGACGCCTTGCCGAGGCGCTCCACGAGGTCGGTGGTGATGTACTCGCCGACGATCCCGCGGACACCGTCCGTCCCGAAGTACGACCGCGCCACGGCGCGGGACTCTAGCGATGCCATGAGAGGAACCGCATGACCGCGATGCGCGGCCGTGAAACGTGCTCAGCGGAGAAGCGGGTAGTAGCCCGGCATACCGGCTCCAGCCTCACCGACGGGCGTCCCGTCGCCACCGATGTACGAGGTGATCGGATCGGCGGCCAACGACGCGAACGAGATCGGCGCTACAGGCGGGTTGCACACGAGGTGGTAGCCGCCGATGTTCGTTCCGCCGTCGACGTGCCCTCGACGCGCCTCGGGCGACCAGTAGCCCTCGGTCGCAGAGCGCCTGCGCTTCCGCGGCGGGCCAGACTCCCGGCACGTCGTTGAACTTGGAATAGCAGAGGAAGACGTGGTTGTCCGCGAGCGGGCACCGTCCGGCGCGATGTGTGGATCACGTAGTTCGGAATCGTCGTGTCGACGCCGTAGTTCCCGGTCGGCGTCGCTCGTCTCGAGCGCGTCGTAGTACTGCGCACTGCGTCTCGGACGATGTTTGCCGATCGACCTCGCCGATGAGATACGCCGCGTAACGGTCAACGTCTTGTCCGCACGTGTAGACGACGCAGGTCCGACGTCGCGAACGCAAAGCGTGCCGAGCACCTGAGCCGAGTCACGGCGCACGCGCAGAGCACGAGCGCGAGAGCAGCCGTCAGGCGAAACCGCAGGAGGCCGAAGGTCTTGGACATTTCCGCAGGGCGGGAGGGTGCCCGCTACGGAGAATGTCGTCCCCGGAACCGGGCAGGCTCATCCCCTGACGGGGGTTGCGCGCTGCGAGCCTACCGCTTGCTGAACTGCGGCGCCTTGCGCGCCTTGTGCAGCCCGGCCTTCTTGCGCTCGACCTGGCGAGCGTCGCGCGTGAGATAGCCCTCCCGCTTGAGCGGGACGCGAAGCTCGGGATTGAGCTCGACGAGGGCGCGGGCGACACCGTGGCGGACGGCGCCGGCCTGGCCGGTGAGCCCGCCGCCGTGCACGCGCACGCGCAGGTCGTACTGGCCCTCCAGGCCCGCGGTGCGCAGCGGGCGCGACCGCGAGCGAGCGCCACACCGTGCGCGGGAAGTACTCGTCCAGCGTGCGGCCGTTCACCCACGTCGTCCCGTCGCCGGGCCGAAGGATGACGCGCGCGACCGAGGTCTTGCGCTTGCCGGTGCCGCGGTACTGAGCGATCTGGCTCAACTCAATTCTCCAATTCCAGGGGCTTGGGGTTCTGCGGGCCGTGCGGATGCTCGGGCCCCGCGTAGATCTTCAACTTCGTGATCTGCTGGCGCGCGATGCGGTTCTTGGGGAGCATCCCCTTCACCGCGGTGCGCAGCACCTCCGTCGGCCGGCGGTCGAGCTGCTCGCGGAGCGTGCGCTCCTTGAGGCCGCCGGGATAGCCGGAGTGGCGGTAGTAGATCTTCTGGTCGAGCTTGTTGCCGGTCACGTGGATCTTCTCGGCGTTCACGACGATGACGAAGTCGCCGGTGTCGATGTGCGGCGCGTACTGCGGCTTCCGCTTGCCGCGGAGCGTGTCGGCGATCTGCGTGGCGAGCCGCCCCAGAGTCTTGCCCTGGGCGTCGACGAGATACCACTCGCGCGTGATCTCTCCGGGCTTGGGTGAGTACGTCTTCATAGGAAAACGGCGCGGTGGCGCGCCGGGGCGGGATTGTAGCGAAATACGACCGCAATCCCCCCGAAAATGCCCGAAGTCGGCTTACCAGGTGTTCCAGCGCACGAGCTCGTCGAGCGCGCGGCGCCGCTGGGTCGCACGGCTCGTCTTCCCGCTCCAGCCCGGGTCCGGGGCTCCTCGGCCGATCGTGACGCCCGCCACGATCCGCAGGTCGTCCGGGATGCCGAGCAGCGCGCGCCACGCCGGATCCTGCTCGACCGGCACGCCGTACACGCCGGCGGAGAGGCCCTCGTCGATGGCCGTGAGGAGGACGAGCATGAGCGTCGCTCCGGCGTCGACGTACCAGAACGGGACGGGCCACTCGATCTCCTCGCCGTCCTGGAGCTTGTCGTCGCTGCGCGTAGCGCTCGTGGTAGTCGGCCTCGCGCGTGAGCACGAGCACGTGCGCGGGCGCGCTCGGGAACCACGGCTCGACGTCCGGCTCGTGCGGGCCGGCGAGCGCGGCCAGGTCGGCGACGAGGCCCTGGTCGTCGACGACGAGCAGCCGCTGCCCCTGGCTGAAGCCGGCGCTCGGCGCGCGGCGCACCGTGGCGACGATGCGCTCCAGCGTCTCGCGCGGGATCGCCTCGCCCGTGTAGTGACGCACCATGCGCCGCCGCTTCAGGATGTCACGGAGATCCATCAGGCATAGGAAATCAGCTCGAGCAAGGTCCCGTCCGGATCCCGGAAGTAGACACTCGTCCCGTCGCCGTTTCCGCCTGTGCGCTTCGCCGGCCCGAGCTCGACCTCGACGCCGTGCCCGAGCAGGTGCTTGACCGCCTCCTCCGCCGTGCCGTCCCAGACGAAGCACAGGTCGCTGTTGCCGGGCCGCACCGGATCGGCCGCGCGCGGGACCGGGCTCGACCCCGGCCCGTGGACGTTCAGCTGCTGGCCGTCCGCGAGCCTGTACGCGTAGCGGCCGCGCGAGATCTCCGTCACGTCGACCCCGAGCACGTCCGCGTAGAAGCGGTTCGAGCGCTCGTAATCGGACACGGCTATGACAACGTGGTCGATTCGCGGTGCGGCCACGGCACGAAAACCTAGCGGGTCGGGCGGACTATTCCCACTCGATCGTCGCCGGCGGCTTCGACGTGACGTCGAGCACAACCCGGTTCACGCCGGGGATCTCGTTGACGACGCGGCTCGAGATGGCCTCGATCAGCTCGTACGGGAGCCGCGCCCAGTCGGCCGTCATGGCGTCGTCGCTCGTCACCGCGCGCAGCACGATCGGATAGCCGTACGTGCGCTCGTCGCCCTGGACGCCGACCGAGCGGATCGCAGGGAGCACCGCGAACGATTGCCACAGGTCGCGGTACATGCCCGCGCGGCGAACTTCCTCCTGCAGGATCGCGTCCGCCTCGCGCAGGATCTCGAGCCGCTCCGCGGTGACGTCGCCGATGATGCGGATCGCGAGGCCGGGGCCGGGGAACGGCTGCCGCCACACCATGCGCTCCGCCATGCCGAGCTCTTCGCCGACGCGCCGCACCTCGTCCTTGAACAGGAGCCGTAGCGGCTCGACGAGCTTCATCTTCATGTCGTCCGGAAGCCCGCCGACGTTGTGATGGGACTTGATCGTCGCCGCGACGCCCTCGGTGCCGCCCGACTCGATCACGTCGCTGTACAGCGTCCCCTGCACGAGCCACTTGACGTCGCCCAGTCGCCGCGCCTCGTCCTCGAACACGCGGATGAACTCGCGCCCGATGATCTTGCGCTTCTGCTCCGGGTCTTCGACGCCGGCGAGCAGGTCGAGGAAGCGATCCTGCGCCTGCACGTGCACGAGCGGCACCTGGAAGTGCTCGCCGAACGTCTCCACCACCTGCGCCGCCTCGTCCTTGCGCAGCATGCCGTGGTCGACGAACACGCACGTGAGCTGGTCGCCCACCGCCTTGTGCACGAGCAGCGCCGCGACGGCGGAGTCGACGCCGCCGGACAGCGCGCACAGCACGCGCTCGGAGCCGACCTGCTTGCGGATGCGCTCCACCTGTTCCTCGATGACTGCGGCAGGCGTCCACGCGGGCGGCGCGCCGGCGATCTCGTACAGGAAGTTCTTGAGGATCTCCATCCCGTGCGGCGTGTGCACGACCTCGGGGTGGAACTGCACGCCGTACAACGAACGATCGCGCGACTCGAACGCCGCCACCGGCGTCGCAGGCGAGCTCGCGACGACGGTCGCGCCCTCGGGAGCGGCGACGACGGTGTCACGGTGCGACATCCACACCGTCTGGTCGGCAGGCGTGTCCTTCAGCAGCCGCGACTCGGTCACGTGCATGGCGGTCTTGCCGAACTCGGAGACGCCCGTGCGGTCGACGCGTCCGCCGAGGTCGAGCGCAAGGAGTTGCGCGCCGTAGCAGATGCCGAGCGTCGGGATGCCGAGCTCGAACACGCGCGGATCGACGTGCGGCGCACCCTCGGCGTACACCGACGCGGGGCCGCCGCTGAGGATGAGCGCGTACGGATTGCGCGCACGCACGGCCTCCGGCGAGATGGTGTGGCCGACGAGCTCGGAGTAGACGCGGCACTCGCGTACGCGGCGCGCGATCAACTGCGAGTACTGCCCACCGAGGTCGATCACCAGCACCGGCCGGTCTTCCGGGGCCGGGAACGGAATCACGTTCGCCTCAGCGACGATAGTTCGGCGCCTCTTTCGTGATCGTCACGTCGTGCGGGTGCGACTCGCGCAGCCCCGCGCCGGTGATGCGCACGAAGCGCGCGTCCTTCAGCTCGTCGATCGTCGGCGCGCCGCAGTACCCCATCGCCTGGCGCAGCCCGCCGACGAGCTGGTGCACGATCGGCGCGAGCGGCCCCTTGTACGGGACGCGGCCCTCGATCCCCTCGGGCACGAGCTTGTCGACGTCCTCGACGTCGTTCTGGAAATAGCGGTCCTTCGAGAACCCGCGCGCCTTCATCGCGCCGAGCGAGCCCATGCCGCGGTACTCCTTGAAGCGCTCGCCCTGGTGGACGATCACCTCGCCGGGCGCCTCGTCGGTGCCCGCGAGCATCGAGCCGAGCATGACCGTGTCCGCGCCGGCAGCGATCGCCTTCGCGATGTCGCCCGACGACGTGATGCCGCCGTCGCCGATCACCGGCACGTCGACGGATTGCGCCGCCTCGTGGATGGCCGTCACCTGCGGAACGCCGACGCCGGCGACGACGCGAGTCGTGCAGATCGAGCCCGGCCCGACTCCGAGCTTCACCGCGTCCGCGCCCGCCTCGACGAGCGCCTGCGCGGCCTCGCCGGTGGCGATGTTCCCGGCGATCACCTCGACGGAGACCGCGTTCTTGATCGTCCGCACCATCTCGATCACGCCGATGGAGTGGCCGTGCGCGGTGTCGACGACGAGCACGTCCGCGCCCGCGGCGGCCAGCGCCTGCGCACGCTCGAGCGCGTCCGGGCCGACGCCGACGGCGGCACCGACGCGCAGCCGTCCGCGCTCGTCCTTCGTCGCGTACGGGAACTGGACTTTCTTCTGGATGTCCTTGACGGTGATGAGCCCGCGCAGCCGCCCGTCGGCGTCGACCACCGGCAGCTTCTCGACCTTGTGGCGGTGGAGGATGTCCTCCGCCTCGGCGAGCGTCGTTCCGACGGGCGCGGTGACGAGGTTGCGCGCGGTCATGAGCGCGGACACCGACTGCTCGACATCGTCCTCGAAGCGCAGGTCGCGATTCGTGAGGATCCCGACGAGGATCGCCGTCCGCGTCGGTGATCGGGACGCCGGACACCGGTAGCGCGACATCAGCTCGAGCGCCTCGCGCACGAGCGCATCCGGCGGCAGCGTGACCGGCTCGACGATCATCCCGGCCTCGGAGCGCTTCACCTTGTCGACCTCGGCCACCTGATCCTCGATCGACAGGTTCCGGTGGACGACGCCCATCCCGCCCTCGCGCGCGAGCGCGATCGCGAGGCGAGCCTCGGTCACCGTGTCCATCGCCGCCGAGACGATGGGGATGCTGAGCTCGATCGTGCGCGTGAGCCGCGTGCGCGTCGACACCTCGTTCGGGAGCACCGAGGACTCCGCGGGGACGAGCAGCACGTCGTCGAACGTGAGGCCCTCTCTGGCGAACTTCCGGTCCAGGTCGAGCAGCCGCTGCAGCTCGTCCGGACGGAGGTCGACGCTCAAGGAGGCAAGGGTACCAACCTCGCGCCGACGGCACTTGTCACAAACACCCTCCTAACACCGGGGCGTTACCGTGGGAGCGATGCGCATGCTGCTCGGCGCGATCGCTCTTGCGGCCTCGATCGTCCACTCCGCGGCACGAACGGGACAGGTGGAGACCCTGTACACGGGGCCCGCCCACCAGACGATCGCCGCGTTCGCGCAGGACGGCGGCCTCGTCGCCTGGTTCGCGCCCGGCTCGAAGCCCTGTAACGACGTCTGGCTCTGGCAGCTCGGGAGCGCCCAGCAGCATCTCCCGACCCAGGGGTCGGCGTACCGGAACGTCACCTGCGGCTGGCAGGTGCCGTCGGGATCGCCGGTCGGCCTCGCCGTCGCGTCGAACGGCGGCTCTCCCGCGCTTCTGTGGACGCTGCACGAATCGGCCACGCAGTCGCTGCGGTTCGACTACGTGCTCGGCGCGACCGTGGCCGATCCACTCGAGCGCCGCTTCCAGGAAGTCGCGCACGCGAGCCACGGCGCGGGGCTCTGGCTCGCAGGCGTCTCCGGCAGCGGCACGACCCTCGTGTACGGGGTCGCGCAGGTCGCGTACAAGAACCAGGTCGACTGCCTGTCGACGCCGGAAACACCCGGCGCATGCGCCTTGAAGATCGTTGCCGGCGGCGGCGGCATCTACCGCGTCGTCGGACGCAAGTCCCGCTTCTGGTGAAGGGCTCGCGCGCGACGGTCGCGTTGGCAGCGTCCGGCGACGACGTCGCCTTCGTCCCCGCCGTCGGCGCGTCGACGACGGACGGGCACCCGCTTGCGTCTGCAGCCGTCCCGGTCGAGGTGCGCGACGTGCTCAACGGGTCGCTCGTCACGAGCGTCTCGCCGAACGGCGAACCGGTCGCGATCGCGCTCTCTGGCGGCACGCTCGCCATCCTCGGCCAGCTCCGCCGGCAAGCTCGTCCTCGACTGGTACGAGATGCCGACGGGCAAGCCGCTCGGGAGTCTGCAGACTTCCGCCGACGACAGCGCCTTCGCTCTCCGTCGGCGACAACGCGATCGTCTTCCGCGTCGGCCGCTCGATCCGGGTCGTCGACGTGAAGACGAAGCGCGTCCGCACGATCGCAACCGCGGCCGCAACGCCGATCGGGCTCTCCATCGCCGGGCGCCGCGTCGCGTGGGCCGAGAACGTCGCCGGTCGCGCGCGCATCCGCGCGATCACGCTCGCACGGTGAAGACGCTCGCCGTCGCGCTCCTCGCCGCGACGCTCGCAGGTGGTGCGGGACGGTCGAGCGGAACGTCGCTCATCGTGTTCGCCGCCGATCGCGCGCCCACGGTCACCGGCGACGTCTATCGCGTCGACGCGAACGGACACGTCACCAACCTCACGCACAGTCCGTGGCAGGAGACGATGCCGATGGTCTCGCCGAACGGGAAGCTCGTCGCGTTCGTCAGCGACCGGCTCGGCGGGGGCATCTGGACGATCGGCATCGACGGGAGCGGCCTGCGCCTCGTGTCGGCGAAGGGATTCCCGTCCCAGTACTCCACGGAAATCGCGTGGTCGCCCGACAGCCGCACGCTCGCCTACACGACGGGCGGCGCCGGCTCGAACAGGCCGACGCTCTGGCTGGCCGGGAGCGGCAGCCCGCCGCGCGTCCTGGCGCGGGCCGCGACGCTCTTCCGGCCGGCGTGGTCGCCCGACGGCCGGCTCGTCACGGTCGCGACCGACGGCGCGGTCGACGCCTACGCGCCGTCGGGCAGACGCGCGTGGAACGTCTCGAGCGGCGGTCAGCCGATCGGCTGGTCGACGGCCGGCCTGTTCGCGACCGGCGCGTACGACGGTCGCATCCACGTCGTCGACGAGCGCGGAGCCGAACGATTCTCCGTGGCAGCCGCGATGGCGTCATGGTCGCCGGACGGCAAGCGGATCGCGACGATTCGCGGGCACCGGGGCGAGGTGCACACGAGTGCAGGACGGCTCATCTTCTCGAAGTGGTTTGCAGCGTTGTACAACGCGCCGATCTGGACGTCACCGACGAACGTCGACGTTCACCGGCACGCCGGCGGTCGGCCCCAACACGATCCGCACGGGCACGACGTTCGCCGTGCGCGACGGAACGCGCGTGTACACGCACGTGCGCGGCTGTGACGACGACGGCGGGCCGGTCGCGGCGATCGAGTGGCTGCAGACGGTGCCGCATTCGACGTCGCTCGTGTACCAGAGCTATTGCGCGGAGCCGTTCCACAACCTGTACGCGATCGCGCCCGACGGCACCGGGCTCCACCGCATCACGAACGTGCAGGCGGACCAGGTGCGACCCGCGCATGTCACCGGACCGGACGCGGATCGCATTCGGCGAGTCGCATTACGCGGGCTGTGCGCTGCAAGGGCTGCCCGCAGTCGCTGCGCACGATCGGCGTCGACGGCACGGGCGCGACCACGCTGACGTCGCCGCCCGACTGCACGTTCGACGACTCGCCGAGCTGGTCGCCGGACGGGACTCAGATCATGTTCGTCGACTCCGCCTGCGACACGGCCCCTCACGCGATGCTGGTCGCCGCAGGCGGCGGGACGCCCACGGACCTCCGCATCCCGACGTGGACGGTCGCGTGGGGACCGACGCGAATCGCGTACGCGAACGGGAGCACGGCTCCGACGACCTTGTGGACCGCGTTGCCGGACGGCACGGGCCGGACGAAGGTCGCCGCGATCCCGAACCTCACCGAGCCTGCGTGGTCTGCGGACGGGAGGCTCGCGTATCTCGCCGGCACGACTGTCGTCGTGCAGGGCCGGAAGGTCACACTTCCGTTCGCACAGGTGACGAGCCTCGCCTGGTCGCCCGACGGCACGCGCTTCGTCGTCGCCGCGAAGGCGAAGGGCACACCGACGTTCGATCTCTACACGGTTCGCACCGACGGCACCGGCGTCCAGCCGCCTCACGTCCAACCTGGACGTGTCAAGCGCAGACTGGCGCTAGCTCCTCGAGGTCCACGTCGGCCGCGAGGCGGCTCGCCTCACGCGGGTCGAAGCGCCCCGCCCCGACCTCGAGGACGGATGCGGCGGCGCACCCGACCGCGCTGCGCAGCGCGTCGCCGATGGGCTGGTCGTTGAATCGCGCGGCGAGGAAGCCGGCGAGCAGGACGTCGCCGGCGCCGACGGATGCGATGGGCTCGAGCCGCTCGATCGAGGCGCGGAACCTCCGCACCGTGCGCTCCTCGCGCACGAGCGCGAAGCACGACGTCTCCTGCGTGATGAGGACGTTGCGCGCGCCGAGGTCGGCGATCGTGTCGAGCGCCATCAGGAAGTCCGCGTCGTCGGAGAACTCTTGACCGACGAGACTCTCCGCCTCGCGCTGATTCGGCGACACGAGGAACGGCTCGGCCTCGACGCCGTAGCGGAGCGGCTCTCCCTCGCAGTCGACGACGCACGGAACGCCGCGGCGGTTGAGATCCCGGATCGCCTCCGCGTAGAAGTCGTCTTCGACGTCGCGCGGCAGCGAGCCGGAGAAGACGACGAACGACGCGACGCGCGAGAGATAGCGGAGCTTGTCGAGCAGCATCTCCAGCTCGTCCGGGCGCACGGCCGGACCCCACTCGTAGATCTCCGTCAGCGATCCGCCGGTCGGGTCGACGACCGCGGTCGACGTGCGCGACTCGTCGGAGATGCGCACGAAGTCGTTGAGGATCGCCTCGAGCGCGAGCTCCTCGACGATGCGCTCTCCGGTGCGGCCGCCTGCGAGCCCTGTCGCGATCACCGGCGTCTCGAGCGTCTTCAACGCGCGCGCGACGTTGACGCCCTTGCCGCCCGCCGAGGTGAAGCTCGCACTCGCGCGATGGCGATGCCCGAGCTGCACGTTCGGCACGGTGAGCGTGCGGTCGATGGCTGCGTTGAGGGTGACGGTGACGATCACGGGATGAAGCCCCAAAGGTCTTTCACGGTTCGCGTCGCGTACCAGCGTAGACGTCCGCCGACATTCGGCCGGGCGACCGACCTGGAAGCGACCAGGGGACGCGAGCCGAGGAGCCGCCCAGCGACCCAGATCTCGATCCGGCCGAGCGTCTGTCCCTGCCGGACGGGGAGCGCCGTCGCAGACGGCGCGATGACGCGCTCGACGATGGCCTGGCCGGCCGGCATGAGCCGGACGAGTGGCTTGAGCGAGACGAGGGCAACCGAGGCGCGGCCGTACGGCAGCGCGACGTGCACGACCGGCCCGCGGCCGACAAGCGTCAGCATGCGGTACCGCGAGACGCCCCAGGCGAGCAGCCGGTCGAGGTCCGAGTTGCGTTGCGCGCGCGTCGGGCTGCCGAGGATGACGGCGTAGATCGTGTAGCCGGGCCGTTGCGCCGCCGCGACCTCGCACCAGCCGGCGGCATCCGTGTGCCCCGTCTTCACGCCGATGAGGCCGGGGAACACGCCGAGCAGGTCGTTCCACGTGTGCAGCGGGATCGTCCCGTCCTCGATCGTGTCGGTGCGCTTGCGCACGATCTCGCGCACGATCGGCAGGCGCATCGCCGCCTGAGCGAGCACGGCGACGTCGCGCGCGCTCGACACGTGCCCGGCCGCGTCGAGCCCGTCCGGACGCACGAAGTGCGTGTGCTGCAGCCCGAGCTTCTGCGCCTCCTCGTTCATCCATTCGACGAACTGCGGGACGTCGCCGCCAGACGCGCCCGCGGCGAGCGCGTCGGCAGCGTCGTTCGCGCTCTGGATGAGCGCGCCCTCGAGCAGGTCGTGCACGCTCACCATCTGTCCGGCGTGAAGCGGGATGCTCTCCTCGCCGACGTGCGCGGCCTGCGCCGTCACGCGCACCTCGTCGGCCGGGTTGCAGATGCTGCAGCGCAACGATCACGGTCATGAGCTTCGTGATGCTCGCGATCGGGTAGCTCGGCGTCGGATTCGACGACGCGAGCACCTTCCCGTCCGTCGCGTTCACGACTTCGTACGCGTGTGCGTCGACGGTCGGCGGCGCTGCGCGGGCCGCTCCTGCGAAGCCCAGCGCGACCGCGAGGACGAGCAACCCCCGGCGCATGCCGGCGGAAGGCTACTTCACCTTGAGCCGCTGGCCGACGCGCAGCGCTGTGGGGCTGGCACCGGGGTTGAGCCGCTCGAGCGCGGCGACGCTCGTGTGCGTCCGCGCCGCGATCGTGGAGAAGCTGTCGCCGCGCTGCACGACGTACGTCCGTACGAAGGCCGCAGTGCGCTTGATGTGCGCACGCTTCGGCACCGTCTGCGTCACCGCGGGCGGCGGGGCAGGCGCCGTGCGCCGCTGGACGCCGTAGTGAACCGCGAGGACGGCGGCCGTCACGGCGAGGAGCACCGACGCCGGTGCGGCGTACTGCCTCACCAGCCCGACGCCGCCCAGACGTCATGCGCGAGTCGCGCGGTTGCGCCGCCCGCCGCGCCGCGCCAGTCGTCGGTCACGTTGCGATACGCGTAGATGATCGAGCGCGACGCGGAGACGAGCGCGCTCGCGGGGCCGCTCGTGAACGCAGGCGCGAGATCGGACGGCTTCCCACCCTGCGCGCCGACGCCGGGGAGCAGGAGCACGGATTGCGGCAGGAGGCGCCGGGCCTCCTCCACCTCGCGCGGGAACGTCGCGCCGACGACGGCGCCGACCGCCGACAGTCCCCCCGCGCCGACGAGGTCCTCGCCCCACTCGCCGACGAGGCCGGCCACGTGCTGCCACAGCAACGTCCCGTCGGAGAGCCGCACATCCTGTACGTCGGCGCCTCCCGCGTTCGACGTCTTCACGAGGCAGAAGAGGCCTGCGCCGTCACGCCGGCAGGCGGCGAGGAACGGCTCGAGCGCGTCACGTCCGAGATACGGGTTGACGGTGATCGCGTCTGCGAGCGGCGGCGCGTCGCCGCGCGGCTCGACGTACGCGGCCGCATATGCCCGCGCGGTCGAGCCGATGTCTCCGCGCTTCGCGTCGGCAATGACGAGCAGCTCCGCGGCGTGCGCGTACTCGCACACGTCCTCGAGCGCGCGCATCCCGTCCGACCCGAGCGCCTCGAAGAACGCGAGCTGCGGCTTGACTGCGACCGCGTACGGCGCGACCGCGTCCACGATGCCGCAGCAGAATCGTGCGCACGCGGCCGCGGCGTGCTCGCGCCCGAGGACGAGCTCGCCGCGCAGCTCGACCGGGAGCAGGTCGACCAGCGGGTCGAGGCCGACGACGATCTGGCTGCGCTTGCGCTCGACGGCCTCGGCGACCCGGTCGGCGAAGTGCGTCACGGCCACTCGGGACACTCGATCAATCTACAAAGCGCCCTCGGAACGCGCGAGAGGCCGCTCGCGCGGCCTCTCGACGATCCTCGGAGGAGACGTGCCCCGGGTGCGCTGACTAGCTGCCGCTCCCGCCCTTGACGGCGGCCTTGAGCGCACTGCCGGCCGAGAACTTCGGAACCTGCGCGGCCGGGATGTGCACCTTCTCCGTCGGGTTGCGGGGATTGACGCCGGTGCGAGCCGCGCGATGCTGGCTCGAGAACTTGCCAAACCCGGTGAAGGCCACGTCGCCCCCGCTCTTCAGCGTGTCCGTGATCGTGTCGAGGAAGGCGTCGACCGCCTTGCCCGCATCGCGCGCAGTCAGCTGGCTCCGCCTCGCGACCTCGTTCACAAACTCCTGCTTGGTCACGTGCCTCTCCTCCTGTCGTTGATCTAGCCGGAATGACCCTACCAGGGGTACCGGATGCGCTCAACCATGCGGTTTTGCGGGGCTTTTCGCCTCCTCCAGAAGCTCTGTCGCCGTGAAGATGGGCCGGAGGCGCACGGCCCGGCGTGCGAGGGCATCCGCCCCGCCTTCCTGGCGGTCGACGACGCACACCGCCGTTTGCACCATGAGCCCCACCTCGCGTAGCGCGTCCACCGACTCGAGGAGCGCGCCGCCGGAGGTGACGACGTCCTCGACGAGGCACACGCATTCCCCCTCGTCGTACGGCCCTTCGAGCCGGTTGCCGGTGCCGTATTCCTTCGCCTCCTTGCGCACGATGAGGAACGGCAGTCCCGATTCGAGCGACGCTGCCGCCGCAAGCGCGACGGCTCCGAGCTCGGGCGCGGCGAGCCGTGTCGCGTCGGGAGCGTGCGCTTCCACCTCGGCCGCGATGCGGACGCCGAGCGCGCGCAGGATGTCGGGGCGCGTCTCGAACCGGTACTTGTCGAGGTAGTAGCGCGAGCGCTTGCCCGACCGGAGGACGAAGTCGCCCTCCAGGTAGGCGTGCTCGACGAGCGCTCGGCGAAGCTCAGCGGTATCCACGAGCTGCGGCGAGTGCGTCGCGGGCAACCGTGAGCAGCTCGCCGGCCTGGGACGAGCCCTCGTCGTACGTGATCATCGATCCGTCGTGGTAGTAGACGTCGACGCGCTCGCGCTTGCGCGCCACCGTGCGCCGGTAGAGGACGCTTCCGGCGAAGAGGCCGGTGGCGAAGCCGAACACACCGAGTGCCTTACGCCGCATCGTCGGCCTTCTTCGGCGGCCGCCGCCGCCGCGGCTTCTCGTCGGCCGAGCTGCCGCGCAGCGCGCTCTTCAGGTCGTAGAAGACGAGGCCCGTCGTCGGGTCCGGCCCGGTCGTCGCGGCGATGCGGCGCGGGCCCTCGCGGACGACGAAGACGTTGCCGTCGGGGGTCGAGGCCTCGATCTGCGTGACCTCGCCGTCGCCGAGGCCGGCAGCCTGGTTCAGGAGCTCGCCGGCGGCGCGCGCGAGCGTGGCCGCGTCCCCGTCCGCGAGCGTCGAGCCGGCCACCTGGCCGTCCTCGCCGAAGAGCACGGCAGCCTCGATCTGCGAGGAGATCTCGGTCAGATCGGCAAGTGCCTGAGCCGCGTCCATCGCGTCACCGACGTTACCACGGTGCAAACTGGGCCGATGCGTCTCCGAAAGCGTGCGCTCTTCGCCAAGTTCTTCAACGACCGCGGCACCCACCTCGCAGCGATGGTGGCGTACTTCGCGCTGCTCTCGTTCGTGCCGCTCATCTTCCTCGCACTGTCGCTGCTCGGCCTCGCGCATCGCGCCGACGCGTCCGACTTCCTCGTGCGCGAGCTGAAGCGCGCGTTCCCCGGCAGCTCGCTGCAGAGCATCCTCACGCTCGTGCGCAAGGTGCAGGACAACGCGGCGACGCTCGGCATCATCGGCGGCATCGGCCTGCTCTGGTCGTCGCTGTCGCTGTTCAGCGCGCTCGAGTCCGCGTTCAACATCGTGTACGGCCGCCCGAACCGTCCGTTCCTCCGCGGCAAGACGGTCGCGGGCGCGCTCATGGTGAGCGTGGTCGTCACGCTCTTCGCGAGCCTCGTCATCGGCGCACTCGGCGTCGAAGTGCTGAAGCGTTATGCGCCGGGCTTCGTCGGCGATGCCGCGGTCGCCTACGCGTTGTCCGTGGCGGTCTCGCTCGCCGGCGTCTTCCTCTTCCTCGTCGCGGTCTACCGGCTGTTGCCGAACGCGGACATCTCCGTGCGCGACGTGCTGCCCGGCGCGGTGATGGGCGCGATCGTGCTCGAGGCGTCGTTCCAGGTGCTGCCGGTGTTCGTGCGCCTCGCCGACGTGAACGTGACGCTCCGCGTCCTCGGCGGCCCGGCGATCCTGCTCATCTGGCTGTACGTCATGGCGAACGTCATCGTCCTCGGCGCGGAATTGAACTGGTGGGTCGCGCAGCGACGCGAGGCGCCCGCGACCGTGCTTTCAGCGCCTCGAGCCGAGCAAACACCCGAGGCCGGAGCTAAGACGAAGGCTTAGCTCCGGCCGGACGAAGCGTGCGGTCCCGCCGAAGGCGCGACCGCACGCGCAGAACAACCCTTGGTCGACACCATCAAGAGGACGCGGGCTTCGCTCGCGTCCGCTCCCGCGAAGCGGCAACCTTCATCGGTTGGAAGTGCGCAGCACTTCCAACCGCTTCTATGGACAGCCGGTGCCGGAGTAGAACGGCGATTTGAACGTCGCGCCGTGCGCACCCCCGGCGAACGCGAAGGTGAAGCGCGTGAACTCACGCTGTCCGTCCTTGCACACACGCGCGCGGAAGAGGCGGACGACGACGCTTCGGCCGGTGAGCCGGCCTCTCCTGCAGTCGGGCACGCAGTCGTTCCGCGTCGCGATTCCCTTTGCAACCGCGTCCGCTGAACCCCAGCGCGTCCACTTGAGGCCGACGAGGAAGAACGTCCCGTCCGTGCAGGTGACGAGCATCGCGGACGGACGGATCTGCGGGGCATCCGGCAGGCAGCCCGCGAACGCCGGCAGGCTCCGGTGCCCGTTCGCAAGCGCGAGTGCGATCAGCAGGACGCGCATCACGGGCTCGGCGCCGGGGCTCCTTCCTGAATCGACCGACTGCACGGTGCCGTCGCGCCGGATGAAGAAGAACCACGTGTGCGCTTTCGCGCCGTGGTTCCACGCTTCGGTCAGCGTGACGACCGCCCGCGCGGGATGCACGAGCGAGATGTCGGATGCGCACGTCGCCTGCACGGTCGTTCCCTTGTCGTGTAAGACGCACGGGAGCGTCCCTGGTTTGTGCGGGAAGCGCTGGCCGAGGGTGCGCGCCACCGGCCCCCCGGCGAAGAAGGCCCGCAGCACACGGTTCGCGGTCGGGTCCGACCCGCCGCATCCCGCCAGGAGCAGTGCGCCGCCGAGCGCGGCGAGCAGTGCGCGCGCGGCGCGCGCCCGGTGCGAGTTCCGCTCCTTCCACGCGTCGCCGAGCTCGGCGACGGTCCGTTCTTCTCCCTCGGGAACGAACACCGGGTCGTAGCCGAAGCCCTCGTGGCCGCTCGGCTCGTCGGCGATGCGGCCGGCGAGCTCGCCGCTCCCGCGCATCTCCTCGTCGTCCGTGAGCAGCACGAGCTCCGAGACGTAGCGCGCCGATCGGTCGCTCACGCCGTCGAGCTCGCCGAGGAGCTTCGCGATCGCGGGCGCGCCCTCGGGCGCGTACCGCGCGGAGGCGATGCCGGGGCGGCCGCCGAGCGCGGCCACCTCCAGGCCGGAGTCCTCGCCGATCAGCTGGTGTCCCGGCCCGAGCACCTCGCGCCCGAAGCGCGCCTTGATGCGCGCGTTCTCGACGTAGGTCGTTCCGGTCTCCTCGGGCCAGCCCTCGGCGTCGAGCGGCTCGATCGTCCAGCCCGGGAGCAGTCGCTCGAGCTCGCGCGCCTTGTGCGCGTTGCGCGAGCAGAGGATCGCGTTACGGGAGCGCGACAGCGGTGGCCTCCGCTTGCCGCTCGCCGATCTCGGCGATGCCGGCCGTCGCCAGCTCGAGCAGCTCGTCCAGCCGCTCGCGCGTGAACGGATCCTTCTCGGCCGTCGCCTGCACCTCGATGAGGCGGCCGTCGCCGGTCATGACGACGTTCATGTCGGTGTCGGCGTTCGAGTCCTCGGAGTAGTCGAGGTCGAGCAGCGGGACGCCGTCGACGACGCCGACCGAGACGGCGGCGACGGAGTCGACGAACGTCTTCGACAGGCCGAAGCGGTCGAGCGCGCGGCGACCCGCGACGAACGCGCCGGAGATCGCGGCGCAGCGTGTGCCGCCGTCGGCCTGGAGCACGTCGCAGTCGAGCCACATCGTCCGCTCGCCGAGCGCGCGGTAGTCGGCGACGGCGCGCACAGCGCGGCCGATGAGCCGCTGAATCTCGATCGTGCGTCCCTGCTGCTTGCCGCGCGACGCCTCGCGCTCGACGCGGTCGCCGGTCGACGCCGGAAGAAGCGAGTACTCGGCGGTGATCCAGCCGCGGCCCTGGTTGCGCAGCCAGCGCGGCACCTCCTCCGCGATCATCGCCGTGCAGAGCACGATCGTCTTGCCCTGCGTGACGAGCGCCGACCCATGCGGCTGCTCGAGGTAGTCCGGCTCGATCGTCAGCGGACGCAGCGCATCCGGTTTTCTTCCATCGGCCCTCATGCAGCTGCTCCTTCGAGTCGGGTGACAGCCACGTGCTCGACCTCGCCGATCGGCAGCTGCAGGAAGCGGCGCCCCATCTCGCGGAAGGACTCGGGATCGCCGGTGGTGAGGAAGCGGTAGACGCCGGTGCGCGCAGCGTCGTTCTCGACGCGCTTGCGCGCGAGCGTGTCGGACACCTCGCGGGCGGTCTCCTCCGCCGAGAACACGAGCGTCACGTCACGGCCGAAGACGCGCTGGAAGAGCGGGCGAATGAGCGGGTAGTGCGTGCAGCCGAGGATGACCGTGTCGACACCCGCCTCCTTCAGCGGCGCCGCGTACTCGCGCACGGCCGCTTCCGTCTCGTCGCCGTACGGATCGTCGCTCTCGATGAGCGGTACGAGTCGTGCGCACGCGACGGCGTGGAACGCGACGCCCGCGTCGAGCGCGTTGACGAGCTCGCGGTAGCGGCCCGCGTCGACCGTCGCCTGCGTTGCGAGCAGGCCGACGCGGCGGTTGCGTGTCGCCTGCACGGCCGCGCGCGCCTCGGGCGTGATCACGCCGATCACCGGCACCGAAAGCTCGGACTGCAACTGCGGAAGCGCCGCCGAGGTCGCGCTGTTGCACGCGACGACGATGAGCTTCACGTCCTGCCCTTCGAGGAATGCGCCGATCTCGCGCGCGAAGCCGCGCACCTCCTCGAGCGGGCGCGGCCCGTACGGGAGACGCGCGTGGTCGCCCAGGTAGACGAAATCCTCGTGCGGGAGCGTGACGAGGCACTCGTGGAGGACGGTCAGCCCGCCCACTCCCGAGTCGAAAACGCCGACGGCACGCGCATCCATGGACGCTGATCGTAGGCTACGGGGCATGCTCACTCTTCTGCTTGCCGCGCTCATCGGCGTCGCGACGCCGCAGCCGGTCACCGTCACCGCGTCCGACGGAGTCCCGCTCGCCTGCTCGATCGTCGAGCCGGACGGAACGGCGCCGAGCGGCGGCTGGCCCGCCGTCATCCTCTTCCACGGCCTCGGCGGCTCGCACACCGACATGGAGCCGCTCGCGACGCAGGCGCTCGCGCCGGCGGGGTTCGCCTCCCTCGAGTGCGACGCGCGCGGGACCGGCGCATCCGGCGGCGTGTGGGGGCTCGACGGCCCGCGCGAGAATCAGGACGCACGCGACCTCTTCACGTGGCTCACGGCGCGACCTGAGATTTCCGACACGCAGATCGGCGCGTTCGGCATCTCGCTCGGCGGCGGCGCCGTCTGGAACGCGACCGCGGCCGGCGTCCCCTTCAAGGCGATCGTCCCGGTGATCACGTGGACGAACCTCCAGACCGCGCTCGCGCCGAACAACCTCGCGAAGTCGGGCCTCGTGCAGTTGCTCGCGCTCGCGGTGCCGACCGCGCGCTGGGACCCGGCACTGCTCGCCGCTGAGCCCGCGCTACTGCAGAGCAGTCTTGCAGCGATCGCGCCGATCTCCGCTGCTCGTTCCGCAGCACCTCAGCTGTCGTCGATCAACGACACCGACGCTGCTCGTCCAGGGCCGTCACGACTTCCTCTTCGACATCGACCAGGCGCTGGCGGCGTATCGCCAGCTCGGCGGGCCGAAGGCGTTGTACATCGGCGACCTCGGCCACCTTCCCGCGCCGAACCCACCGGAGGAACTGCCCACGATCTACGGCCTCGCCGTGGGTTGGTTCGTCCACTATCTCGACGGGGTCGGCCCGACGCCTGCCTCGCTGACGCTTGCGCATGATCCGTGGGACGGGACGCCGTCGACCTTCGACTCGGTCCCGCCGACGACGTCGATCTCCGTCGGGCTGCCGGGAACGTCGAAGCTGAAGACGGGCAAGACCGCGTCGCGCAGCGTTCGTCTCACCGGCGGTGCGCACGAGACGTTCGGAGACGGGACCGTCACCGTGCGCTACTCGAAGAGGAAGGGCTGGGACCACCTCGTCGCAACCGTCACCGTCGCAGGGCAGTCGAGCCCGGTCACCGAGGGCGGGACGAAGATGGCGGGCTCGAGCGGCGTCGCGACCATCCACCTGATGAACGAGGCCGTCCTCATCCCCGCCGGGAAGAAGGTCACCGTCACGCTCAGCGCGACGAGCGACGCGTACTCGACGAACGTGCCGGCCGGATCGTCGGTCACGCTCGGACGCGGGACGCTGAAGCTGTCCGTCCTGCAGAAAGCAGTCTCGCACTGACCGACGTACGGGTCGGCACCTGCTCCTGGGCGGACGAAGCGCTCTCGAAGCACTTCTATCCCCCGAAGCTGCCGGCCCGCGAGCGGCTCGCGTGGTACGCCGAGTACTTCGACACCGTCGAGGTGGACTCGACGTACTACCGGTTGCCGAGCGAGTCGATGGTGGAGGGCTGGGCCGAGCGAACGCCGCCCGGGTTCGTCATGCACGTGAAGGCGTTCGGCCTGATGACGCGCCACCCGGTGAAGCTCGAGGTGCTGCCGGAGGACCTGCGCGCGGAGATGCCGGTGGACGAGCGCGGCCGCGTCGACCGACCGCCGCGCGAGCTGCGCGGTGAGGTGTTCCGCCGCTTCCTCGAGGCGCTCGAGCCGCTGAGACGCGACCGGCAAGCTCGGCGGCATCCTCATGCAGCTGCCGTCGTACGTCGTCTTCAAGGATCACTCGTTCGACTACCTCGAGTGGGCGCGCGAGCAGCTCGGCGGCGACGAGATGCTCGTCGAGTTCCGCCACCGTTCGTGGCTCGACGAGGAGAACCGCGCGGAGACGCTCTCGTTCCTCGAGCGCATCGGCGCGTCGTACGTCACGGTCGACGCGCCGAAGTCGGACGACGCGAAGAACCTCATCCCGACCGTTCCGGCGGTGACGTCGGGGACGGCCTACGTCCGCTTCCACGGACGCAACCTCGGGACGTGGAACAAGCGCGGCGGGTCGGCGGCGGAGCGCTTCGACTACCTGTACTCCGAGGAGGAGCTCGCGGAGTGGGTGCCGACGCTGAAGGAGCTGGCGGCACAGTCCGAGCAGGCGTACGCGTTCTTCAACAACAACGCGACCGCCCAGGATCCACACAATCCGCTCGCCCGCATCTCACAGGCCGCGACGAACGCCGCCGAGCTGCGTAGTCTTCTCGCATGAGGGTTCTTTCGGTCGTCCACGGCCCGGAGGCGCGCGCCGAGCTGTTCGCGCCCGTCGTCGAGCGCAGCGGCCACACGCTGGACGAGTGGAGCTTCTCGTGGGACAGGCAGCCGCCGCGGCCGCTCGAGTCGTACGACGCATACATGGTGTTCGGCGGCGCGATGCATCCCGACCAGGAGGCGCTGCACACGTGGCTCCCCGAGGAGATCGCCTGGCTCGAGGGACTTCTCGCGGACCGACGGCCGACGCTCGGCGTCTGCCTCGGCGTGCAGCTGCTCGCGCGCGCCGCCGGCTCCCAGGTGCGGCACCTCGACGAGCCGGAGATCGGGTGGATCGACGTCGAGCTGAATGACGCGGGCGCCGCCGATCCGGTGCTCGGCTCGATGCCGCGCAGCTTCTCGGGTCTCGTCTGGCACCACTACACGTACGACGTGCCGGACGGCGCCGTCGAGCTCGCGCGCACCGAGCGCACGACGCAGGCGTTCCGCCTCGGCGACGCGTGCTGGGGCGTGCAGTTCCATCCCGAGGTGACCGCGCTCCAGCTCGACCGCTGGACCGCCGACTTCGAGGATCCGCCGCCCGACCCGGAAGGCCTGCGCGAGGAGACGCGCACGCACATCGGCGCGTGGAACGAGCTCGGGCGAACGCTCTGCTCGGCGTTCCTCGACGCCGCCGAGCGCATGCTCGAAAAAGCGGCTTAGGCGCTCGCTTGCGACGCCGACCATAAGAGGAGGCGCCTTCATTCGGCGCCTCCGCTCTAGCGCTCGAACGGGAGCTCGTCGTGGCGCGACCACTCGTGCCACGAGCCGGAGTAGTTGCGCGCGTCGTAGCCGGCGCTGCGCAGCGCGAGCGTCGCGAGCGCGGAGCGCGAGCCGGAGTGGCAGTACGCGACGACCTCGGCCCCCTCGGGCGCGCCGACGAGCTCGCGGATCCGCTCCGGCGACTCCGGCGTTCCCGGGCCGGCGAAGAGCATCCCGACCTCGACGTGCTTCGCGCCGGGGATGTGCCCCTGCCGCGGGTCGCACGGGCTGCCGCCACGGCCGGTGTACTCGTCGACGCGGCGAACGTCGACGATGGTGAGAGTCGGATCGTCGAGGCGTCCTGCGATCTCCGTCCGCGTCGGAAGCGCCCGCAGGTTCAGCTCGAGCGCCGCCTCGCGCACCGGGACGAGCTCGTAGAAGCCGGTCTCGACCTCGCCCGTCCACGCCGCCATCCCGCCGAGCAGGATCGAGACGCGCGGATGGCCCGCGAGCTCGGCGAGCTGCGCGCTCGGCATTGCGCCGACGCCGTCGCCGCGGTCGACGAGCACGAGCCGCTCGCGGCCGGTGATGCCGTGACGCCGCAAGCGCAGGATGATCTCCTCCGCGAGCTCGCGCAGCGATGCCTCGTCCGCCGACGGCGGCGGCGATCCGAGCACGAGCGGCCGCGATCCGGGGATGTGCCCGCGCGTGTGCGCGTTCGGTCCGCGCACGTCGCCGACGACGAGGTCGTCCTCGCCGAGATGCGCTGCGAGCCAGACGGCGTCGACGACGGACGGGAGCTCAGAGACCTGCGACGACATGTGCCTCCTCGGCGACGGCCGGACGGTCGAGCAGCCGCGTGAGCCACTCGCTCAGCGCAGGATATGGGTCGAGCGACAGTCCCATGCGATCGCGCGCGCGCAGCACCCAGGGGACGTACGCGATGTCGGCGAGCCCGTACTCCGCCCCGCCGAGCCACGGGCGCTCCTCGAGCGCGGCGTCGAGCCGGTCGAGCTGCTCCGCGAAGAGCGCATCGGCGCCGTCGGCTCCGCGCCGCAGGGCGTAATACGGCTTCGTGAAGTCGTCGTGCCGGAAGATGCGCAGCCGCGCGAGCGCGCGGTCGGCCGGATCGGCTGCGAGGAGCGCCGGCTCCGGATAGCGCTCCTCGAGGTACTCCATGATCACCGCCGACTCCGGCAGCGTCCAGCCGTCCTCCTCGACGACGGGCACGCGGCCGGTCGCGTTCTTCTCGTAGATCCACGCGGGCCGGTCGTCGAGGTCGATCTCGATCGTCTCGAACTCGATTCGCTTCTCGGCGATGACGATGCGCACGCGCGCGCAGTAGGGACAGCGCGGCGCGTCGTACAGCGTGATCACGCGACGACTCCGAAGACGGATGCGAGCTGCTCGTACAGCTCCTGCGCGGGCGGAAGCTCGGACGGCGTCGCCGCCGTGCGTGCAATCTCGCGCACGCGGCCGGGCTCGGCGCCGGTCAGCCGCGCGGCGACCGTCGCATTCGCGCCCATCGCGAAGACGTCACCGGGAGGAAGCGGCCCGTAGTACTCGGGAACGGAGAGATACTCGTCGACGCCGGCGCCGCGATCGAAGAGGTTGTACCGGACGACCGTGCCCTGCTCGACGCCGAGCGCAAGGGCAACGCCCGCGCTCGTGTACGACATCTCCTTCGCAAGCGTCTTGAGCTTCGCGGGATCGACGTCGGTCGCGTCCGACCGCACGCGCACCCAGCCGCTTTCGAGCTCCACCTCCGGGTCTGCACGCAGCACCTTCACCGCATCGCGCCGCACCTTCTCCACGTCGTCGCCCTGGACGTGGACGAATCCGAACGTCGCGCCTTCCGGCTCGTCCCCGAGGCGTTGCAGAAGCTGCTCGATCGGCGCAGCGAGCGTCAGCTCGGAGGGTTGGAAGCCCCACCGCTCGTACACCGTGCGCGCGTGCGCGTTCGACGCGAGCACCTCGAGCTCGATCACCTCGGCGCCGCGTGCGCGCAGCCGCTCGACCGACTCGCGTGTCAGCTCCCGCGAGAGTCCCGCTCCACGTGCTCGCGGGCGCACGTACAGCATCTCGAGGAAGCCGAGCCGCGAGCCCTTCATCAGCGCGACCGCGAGCCCCACGTCGTCGGCGAGGAGCACCGTTTCCTTCTCCACGACCTCGGCGAGCCATTCGAGGTCCTGCGCGAGCTCGTCGTCGTACCACGCCGGCTCGGGGATCTCGCGCTCGAACTCCGTCCAGAGCTCGCGCACCAGGGGCAGGTCGTCGGCTGTGGCTTGACGGATCACGGGACGCGGTTCGACGAGCAGGAGGTAGTGCGCGGACAGGTTCTGGAAGGGATGAAAGCGTATGCGTGCAGCGTCATCGTCCAGCGGGGCAACCGCCTTCCGCAGGGCGACGTCGCCGGCCGGCCACACGTTCGGCCGCGCGAGGTGGCGCGCGAGGAACCACTCCGCCGTCCACGCGCCGATGCCGTGCAGCGCGGTCAGGCGCGCGCGGACTTCGTCGTCCGGAAGATCGGCAAGCACGTGCGAGGTCGATGTCGGCGCGCGCGAGCCCGACGACGTACGCGGCCTTGCTCCGGGAGAAGCCGACGGCGACGAGCTCCTCCTCGCGCGCGTCGGCGAGCCGCTCGCGCGTCGGGAACGCCCACGCCTCGTCCGCCTTGCACGCCGAAGCGTTCGATCATCCGGTTGCGGATCGCGAGCGCCGAGAAGAGCGACACCTGCTGCGACGTGATCGCGCCGACGAGCATCTCGAACGGGTCCGGCGCGAGCGAGGGCCGGAAGCCGGCGAGCCGAGGAACGATCGGCGCCAGCACGTCGTCCTCCGCGGCCCACGCGTAGAACGGCTCGAGCGCGAACGGGAGGCCCGAGCACCGCATGCACGACCGGCTCCGTCTCTGCGTCGAGCGGCTCGACGTCGACGCCGCCCTCCGCCGCCTCGATCCGGACCTCGCGCCCGCCGACGACGCGATGCAGCCCGCCCTCGTGCCAGAGCGTCGCGCGGTCGACGCCGAACGCGCGGAAGCGCTCGGTCGTCAGCGAGAAGTCGAACGGCCCGGGCACGGCGAGAAACGCCATGCCCGGACCGTACTGGCCGTCCTACGACCCCAGCCAGGTGTGGAGCGAGGCGATCAGCGTCTTCAGCTGTGCGTCGATCGTCTGGAGCTTCGGATGTGTGGCCATCTTCTGCTCCACCTTCGTATCGATCGCCTGAAGGCGCGTGAGTGCCTTGTTCGCGAACTCGACGCAGCGCTGCGGAGCGCCGGTCGAGCTCGTACCACAGCGCTTCTCGAAGCGCTCCCCGATCCGGGCGATGCGGGCTTCTCGCTTCTGTATCCCCTTGCCGCTGCCCGCGAGGGCGGTCGGGACAGCGGCGAGGGCCAGAAGCAGCAAGCGTGACAACGATGAGCTTCTTCACGTGTCCAACTCTCTGCCCGGAACGTAAGCGGAACGCACGACCGACGTAAGCCCTGCGTAAATCAGTGAACGGTGAACGGGACGACCGCCGAGACGGCCGTCTTGCCGTCGAGCGAGCGCGCGATCGCGACCACCTGGATGCGCTCGTGCTTGCCGGAACTTCGCCGGGTCGATGAAGCCGCGGTACGGCGGCGAGGTGTCGACGTCGATCCGGTGCCACGAGCCCGAGTCCGTCCGCCATGCGAAGGCGACGCTGACGGGCGCCGGATCGGCCACGGTCGCCGTCGCGGCGAACAGGCTGCTCAGGTCGTCGGGCGCGACCGACAGCTTCGGCTTCGGCAGCGGCGCGGAGAGGACGGGGCCGTCCGCCTCGAGCAGCGTCGCGGTCACGACCGCCCGACGATCACGTCGAGCTTGCCCGACGACGTGGACGTCGATCGCGGGATCCCGGCGGGGAGCAACGTCGTCCACGAGCCCGCGGTCGACGTCTGCACGCTCACCTTCGACGCCCGTCGGCCCGTTGTTGAAGGCCGCGACGTACTCCCGCTTCGTCACCGGGTCGATGCGGCTGACGACGAGCACGCCGCCCTTCGCGTAGCGCGGGATCGTCCAACCGGTCGCGAGCGCCGGGTTCTGCTGGCGAAGCCGCGCGAGCTGCTTCGAGCTCGTCCGCGATCGGGCTTGAGCGTCACGTCGAACGACGAGCCCTTGCCGATCGGCGGCGTGCCTGCGCGCGGCTGCGTCTGCCAGTCGGTCACCTGCGTCGGGAACATGTCCTGCCGCGCGGCCTGGTCGCCGCCGGTGCCGATCATCCCGACCTCGTCGCCGTAGTACACGACCGGCGCGCCGCGCATGAAGTACAGGAGGTCGTAGCCGAGCTCGAGATGCGAGAGCAGCGGCGTACCGGTCAGGCCGCCGCCCTGCGACGCGATCTCGTACGCCGCGCGACCCATGTCGTGGTTGCCGAGGAACGTCGGCGGCGTGACGTCCACGCCGTCCGGGGTGCGGTAGTAGTCGTCGTCCTGCAGCCGGTGCAGCATCGCGAGCGCGCTCGAGCCACCCGACGCGTAGCCGGTCGCCGCGTCCTGGAACGGGAAGTCGAGGACGCTCGGGATCCCGCGGTCGCGCACGAACGGCGACTGGTCGATCGTGCTCGGGATGAAGACCTCGCCGAAGATCTGGAAGTCGTTCACGCCGACCTTCTTCGCGGCGGCGATCATCTTCGGGTCCCACAGCCTCCAGAAGCCGGCGTTGAGATGGCGCGCGGTGTCGACGCGGAAGCCGTCGAGCTTGTACTTCTCGATCCACGAGGCGTAGATCTGCACGAGGCCGTCGAGGACGACCGGCTTCTCCGTGAAGAGGTCGTCGAGCCCGAAGATGTCGCCCTGCTCGTAGCACGCCTGGCTGCACGACGAGAAGTCGATGCCGCCGCGCTCGTGATAGTTCGTGAGGTCGTTGAGCCACGCCGGCTTCTTCTCGTGCGCGAGCCCGGGCAGCACGTACGGCACGTTCGGCATCTTCGAGACGCTCATGCACGGGAACGTCTTCTTCCCGACGTAGTTCGCAGGGTTGAAGACCTTGCCGTGGCAGTCGCGATACGGCGCCGCGTTGTACGTCGAGCCGTCCTGGATGATGTCGCCCGTGTGGTTGACGACGACGTCGAGGATCACCTTCATCCCGAGCTTGTGCGCGCACGAGGTGAAGTCGGCGAAGTCCTGATCGGTGCCGAGGTGCGGGTCGACGCGCGTGAAGTCCGTTCCCCAGTAGCCGTGGTAGCCGCCGCTATCTCCCTGTGAGACCTGGTTGACGACGACGGGCGTGATCCAGATCGCGTTGAAGCCGAGATCCTTGATGCGCTCGAGCCCGTGCTTCGGGTCGGTGCAGCCGCCGGTGAGGCCCTTCAGGTCGCCGCCGTGCCACCACGCGGTCGACGTCGGGTCGTAGCCGGTGATCTGCGTCGTGCCCTTCAGGCCGCCGGTGTCGTTCGCGGGGTCGCCGTTCGCGTACCGGTCGGTCATGACGAAGTAGATGCGATCGGTCGCGAGCGACGAGCTCGGCGCGGGGACCGCAAGCGAGGCAAGGCTCGGTCCCGTCGCCGCGTTCGCCGACCCGACCCCTAGCGCAATCGCAACGGCGATTGCGCTAGCGAAGCGGCGCACCGGTCTCGCCGTCGAAGAAGTGCATGCGCGCGACGTCGACGGCGACCGGAACCTGCTCGGTCAGGCGCAGGAACGAATGCGCCGGGAACTCGGCGACGAGGTTCGGCCGGGCGGCGACGATCCCCTCGGAGCTCGTGGGCGCCTCCGCGACCTCCTCGTGCTGTCCCTCGCGAATGGCGAACGCGTCGATCTTGAAATAGACCATCGACTCGCTGCCGAGCGCCTCGACGAGCTCGACCTCGGCCTCGAGCGCAGGCAGATCGGGCCGGTCGGCTCCAGGGTGGAGGTTCTCGCTGCGAACACCGGCCACGATCTTCTGCCCCGCAGCCGCGCGCAGCTTCGGATAGGCCTTCAGCGCTGCGTCCGGGATCGGAAGCGTGGCGCGGCCGATCGTGATGGACACGCCGCCGTTGACGGCGACGCTCGCCTCGAGAAGGTTCATCGGCGGCGTGCCGATGAAGCCGGCCACGAATTGGTTCGCAGGCGTGTCGTACAGCTCCTGCGGGGGGCCGACCTGCTGGAGGACGCCGTCGCGCATGACCGCGACGCGGTCGCCCATCGTCATCGCCTCGACCTGGTCGTGCGTGACGTAGATCGTCGTCGTCGCGAGCTCGTGCTGCAGCTTTGCGATGTCCGCGCGCATCTGGACGCGCAGCTTCGCGTCGAGGTTCGACAGCGGCTCGTCCATGAGGAACACCTGCGGCTTGCGCACGATCGCGCGTCCCATCGCGACGCGCTGTCGCTGCCCACCCGACAGCTGCTTCGGCTTCCGGTCGAGGTACGGCGTCAGATCGAGCATCTGCGCCGCCCACGTCACGCGCCGGTGCGTCTCGTCCTTCGACTCCTTCCGCAGCCGGAGCCCGAACGCAATGTTCTCGTACACCGAGAGGTGCGGATAGAGCGCGTAGTTCTGGAACACCATCGCGATATCGCGTTCCTTCGGCGTCAGGTCGTTGACGACGCGGTCGCCGATCAGGACTTGCCCGCCGCTGATCTCCTCGAGGCCCGCGACCATGCGCAGCGCGGTCGTCTTGCCGCAGCCGGACGGGCCTACGAGCACGAGGAACTCGCCGTCCGCGATGTCGAGCGACAGCTCGTGGACGGCGTGGAATCCGTTCTCGTAGATCTTCTCGACCTTGTTGAACTCGACCTCAGCCATTGATCCTCCAGACGTGAAAAGCGGGGCCGTCGGCGGGTAGCACGCCGTCGCGAGCGTCGTCGCCGTACAGGGTCTCGAGCCCGGCGAAGGGAACACGGATCGGATCGTGCGGCGCGCGCGCCGCGAGAACGAGGAGTCGCTCCTCGCGCGACTCGCGCACGTATGCGATCGCGTCCGCACCGACGTGCAGGTAGCGCATGCCGCCGTATGCGAGCGCGTGGCTCGAGCGGCGCAGTGCGATGAGCTCGCGATACGACGAGAGCAGCTCGGTGTCCCACGAGTCCTGGCGGCCCCACGGCATCGTGCGGCGCGCGTCCTCCCCCCACTCGCCTTCGAGACCGACCTCGTCGCCGGCGAAGAGCATCGGGACGCCGGGCGTCGTCATCTGCATGCCGATCCCGACGACGTGCTTCGCGCGTGACGCCGTCACCGTGCGGAAGCGCGCGGTGTCGTGGCTGTCGAGCAGCGTCCACGAGTTGACGACCGCGTCCCACGAGACGCCTGCGCGGAATGCGCGCATCGCAGCGACCGCATCGGGCCCGGCGTACGCCGGCGCCGGCGTGTCGGAGAAGACGTCCTTCTCCAGCGTCCCGCCGTGCAGCCACCACCACGTCGGCCGGAGGAAGCCGGAGTAGTTCATGACGCCGTGCCAGCCGCGCCCGTCGAGATCGGGCCGGTAGTCGTGCCCGTGCTCGGCGAGGAGCAGGCCCTCGCCGATGCGCTCGCGCGACCACGCGCCGACCTCGTGGTTGATGTCCATCAGGCGGTAGCGGCCGACCATGTTGGCGACGTCGATCCGCCAGCCGTCGAGACCTTCTGCCAGCCAGTGGCGGAACACGCGGTCCATGCGCGTGCGCAACTCGGCCGAGCTCCAGTTCAGCGTCGGCAGCGACCGCACGCCGAGCCAGCACGCATAGCCGAGCGGCAGCGAGCCGTCGAAGAAGAACATCTCGCGGTCGGGCGAGGACGGCTCCTCCTCCGCCCGGAGGAACCAGTCGTTCCCGGCGCCGCAGTGGTTGAGGGTCAGATCGCCGACGATGCGGATGTCGCGCGCGTGCGCGGCGGCGATGAGCGACCGCAGCGCCTCGTCGCCACCGAGCAGCGGGTCGACACGCTCGAAGCTCGACGCGTCGTAGCGGTGCGTGCTGCGCGCGGGGAAGAACGGCGTGAGGTAGACGAGATTCGCGCCAAGCCGCTCGATGTGATCGAGATGCTCCTCGACGCCGCGCAGGTCGCCTCCGTAGAGCTCGCGCGCCGTGTTACGGCTACGGCCCTCCGGTAGGCGGTCCCACTCGCGCGGCACGGCCCACTCGGGCCGCTGCGCGTCCACCGCCGCACCCGAGGAGGCGAAGCGGTCCGGGAAGATCTCGTACACGACCGACTTGGCGTGCCAAGCCGGTGCGCCGGGGTCGAGCGCGAGGACGAAGTCGTCCGCACCTGCCACCTCGTGCGAGTGCATGCCGAGGCCGTTCACCCAGCGATAGCCGGCCGCTCCGCCGTCGACGAGCCACCGGTAGCGAACGGCCGCGTTCGGAACGGGGAGGTCGGCGCGCCACCAGGTCTCGCCGCCCGCGTCCTCGTCGATCACGGCCTCCGCGGTGCGCGGCTCGCCGTCGGTGACGAAGCGCAACCACACCTGCTCGGCCGCGCCGCTCGGCGTCCGCAAGCGCACCGTCGCAGTCCCGCCGACCTCGTCCGGCCGCTCGACGACGTACAGCTCCGAGCCGTCGTGATGCGGCTCGGTCAACGCCGCCGCGCGTTCGCCGCCGACGACCGTCATCCCTTCACCGCGCCCTGCGTGAGGCCGTTGACGATGTAGCGCTGCAGCCACATGAAGAGCGCCGCGGCGGGAAGAGCGGCCATGAGCGATCCAGCGGCGAAGTAGCCCCAGCGCGAGCCGTACTGCTGGTCGATGAAGCCGCGCATCCCGACCGGCATCGTGAAGTGGTGCGTCGTCTGCATGATCGCACTCGCGAGAACGAACTCGTTGAAGGTGCCGATGAACGAAAGCAATGCGACGACGGCGAGAACGGGAAGTGCGAGCGGCAGAACGACGCCCCAGAAGATCTGGTTGGCGGTCGCGCCGTCGACGCGCGCCGACTCGTCCAGCTCCTTCGGGATCGTGTCGAAGAAGCCCTTCATGAGCCAGGTGTTCACACCCATCGCCCCGCCGAGGTACACGAGAATGAGCGCGAAGAACGTGTTGATTCCGAGGAACGGGAAGATCGAGCCGACGTTGAGCACGATCAGATAGAGCGCAACGACGAGCAGCAGCCCCGGGAACATCTGGATGAGCAGCAGGGCGAGCATCCCGAAGCGGCGGCCCTTGAAGCGGAACCGACTGAAGGCGTATGCCGCGAGCGCCGAGATCATCACGGTGAAGAACGCAGCGACGAGCGCGACGAAGATGGAGTTCCCGATCCAGCGCAGGAACGGCGTGTCGACGATGCTGCCGCTGCCGGTGTCCTTGACCTGGTTGTGCAGCAGTCCGCCGAAGTTGTGCAGCGTGAAGTGGACCGGGACGTAGGACGTACCGGAGACCGACTGGTCGCGGTTGAAGGCGGCGGACGCGACGAACCAGACCGGGAACAGCGCGAAGAGACAGGCGAGGATGCCGACCACGTGCCGCCACCACGTCTCGGCGAGCTTCGGCCGGCGCCGCATGGGCTTGTCAATCACGCGCGGCGTCGCGACGGCTGCGGTTGCGTCGATCGTGCTCATGCAATCTCCTCCAGAACCTTCGTCTGCGAGAACCCGATCGTCGAGATGATCGCGGTGATGAAGAACACGATGATCGTCACAGCGCTCGCGAGACCGTAGTCGTTGCCCTTCCCGGTCGCGATCGCGATCTTGTACGTGTAACTGATCAAGATGTCGGTCGATCCGGCAACCGCCGAGCTCCCGGAGAACGGGCCTCCGCCCGTGAGCAGGTAGATGTTGTTGAAGTTGTTGAAGTTGAGCGCGAACGACGAGATCATCAGCGGCGCGACGGCGACGAGGAGCAGCGGCAACGTCACGCGCCGGAAGATCTGGAAGGGGCCGCCGCCGTCGACGCGCGCGGCTTCCGTCAGCTCCTCGGGAATCGACTGAAGCGCGCCCATCGACACGACGAAGAAGAACGGCACGGTCAGCCACGTGCTGACGAGGATGCAGGACACCCTCGCCCAGTTCGCGCCGAAGAGCCATGGGACGCTGATGTGGAAGATGCGGTTCACCACCCCGAACTGGTCGTTCAGCAGACCGGCCCACACGAGCAGCGAGAGGAATCCCGGGATCGCCCACGGGATGATCAGGACAGAGCGGTAGATGCGCTGGAAGCGCATCCCCTGCTTGTCGAGGGCGATCGCGAGGAAGAGCCCGATGGAGAAGGAAAACGCGACTACCGCCGCGGCGAACACGAACGTCCACGCGAAGACGCGCAGGAACGGCGAGCGAACGATCGGATCGTTGACGATCCGCGAGAAGTTCTTCGCCCCGATGTTCGCCTTCCATCCCGGCTCGAGCGCGTCGGTGCCGTGGATGTACTCGCCCCTGCCGTTGTCGCGATAGACCGTTCCGTCCGAGAGCTTGATGAAGACGTCGCGCTTCGCGTCGTAGCGCAGCGTCGGCTCGAGCTCGATCGCTGTCGACGTCGTCGCGGGCCGGATGCCGGCCGCCTTCCCGACGGGAACGACGTACGTCTGCAGCGTCTTGTCCAGCTCGAAGAGCGCGAGCCCGTGCAGGACCGTGTAGCCCTTCGCCGACGCGATCCCGCCGCCGCCGGACTTGACGTCGCCCGCCGGAAGCGGGGTGAGCGACTTCTGGGTGCCGACGAAGTCCTTCTTCGTCGCGTCGTCCTGCAGGATGAGGACGACCTTGCCCGACGAGTCGCGCGCGACGGCCATCGTGTAGGTCTTGCCGTTTGCCGGCGGCTGGAGCGAGGTCACCTCGATCTGCTTGATCGCGTCCGACTTCGTCGCGATGTGACCGGTCGAGTAGTTCGTGAAAGCCACCCGCACCGTGTAGATGATCGGGACGACCTGTAGCCCGATGAGCAGGATCGTTCCCGGGACGAGGAACTTCGCCGGCATCGACACGCTTCGCCGACTGAGGTAGACGAGATCGATCAGCCCGGTAGCGACAGCGAGCACTGCCACGGCCACCCAGTGGTGGCGTGTCAGGAGAACGTAAATCGCCCAGATCGCCAGAGCGTTCGACGCCGAGAGGAACACCATCTTCCCGACGACGCCAACCGTGCCGGAGAAGGTGGAGATGAGGCGCGCGACCAGCGCGCCTCTCGGGGCGCCCGCGGGGACGACTGGATGGGCTGCGCTGCTCATGCGGAGTCGATGAACGCGTGGGCGCCCGCGGAACGGGCGCCCACGCTCAGTGGATTACCTGCTAGCCGATCTTGTCCGCGATCGAGCGGGACGCAGCCGTGAAGGCGGTCTTCGCCTTCGTCGCGCCGGAGCCCTTGGTCGCCTTGACCCACGCGGCGCCGAGATCCGCCCAGACGCTGTTCATCTGGGGGATGTTCGGCATCGGCACACCGCCGACACCCGCCTTGCCGAACTCGGCGAGGACCGGGTCATGGACAGCCTTGCCCGCCACGGTGTTCGCCGGATAGCGGCCGTTCGCAACCGCGAGCGACAGCTGTGCCGCCGGGGTCGTCAGGTAGTTCGTGACGAAGTCGGCCGCGAGCCCACCCACGCCGTGCGGATCCGCGTACTTCGTCACCATCGCGCCCTGGACGCCGAGGAACGGCACCGATGCGTCGACGATCTTCGGGAGCTGGATGATCTTGAACTTGATCCCGCTCTGCTCGAGCACCTGGGAGGCCCACGGCCCGGTGATGTAGAACGCCGCCTGCTTCTTCAGGAACGCGTTCTGCGCCGTGTCGTAGGTGAGAGCAGCGTTGATCAGGCCTTCCTTGTTCCACTTGTCGATCAGGCCCGCGTTCTTCAGGAACGCCTTGTTCGCCACGCCGATGTTCGACGGGTCGAGGTTGCCGGCGCTGTTCGTCCCGAAGACGTAACCACCGAGGCCCGAGAAGAACGGGTACATGTGGTACGCGTCGCCGGCCGCGCCCTGCTGGACGGCGATGCCGAAGGCGGCATGGACCTTCTTCTTGTAGGCCAGAGCCTCCTGCTCGAGCTGCGCGAAGGTCTTGGGGATCTTCACGAGGCTCGTGTTCACGACGAGGCCGATGTTCTCGATCTGCGTCGGCACGCCGTACAGCTTCTTCACGGCGAGCCCATACGAGAACGCGTTGAGCGTGTACGCGGGGAACTGCTTCTTCACGGCCGCGCTCAGGTAGAGCGGCTCGACGAGGCCGTTGGCAGCAAGCTGCCCGGTCCAGTCGTGCGCCGCGAGGATGACGTCCGGCGCGGTCGACGCGTCGACCGTCCCGAGCTTGTCACGGATGCTGCCGAAGTCCTGGACGACGATGTTGACCGTCACGCCCGGGTTCTTCGCCGACCAGTCGTTCGCGAGCTGGGTTACCGCGTCCTTGCGGTTCTGATCCACCCAGATCGTCAGCGTCGGGCCCGCAGCCCGCGCCACATGGATGCTGCCGGCGAGCGCCGCGAGAAAGCCGGCGACGACGACAACGAGAAGCGCGCCGATGCGCTTTCTCGAGCTCATACTTGACCCTCCTGACTGAAACAGATGCATACAGGCATGTAACAGAGCAGGAACGTATGCCGCTCTCTTGGGAAAGTCAAGAGCGTTTCGCCACGCAATTCGTCTTGCGCGGGCCGTAGAAACTTGTTACATACGGACGGAACATGGCGAGCCTCCGCGAGGTAGCCCGGCGAGCCGGGGTCAGCGTTGCCACGGCCTCCCGCGTCACGACCGGGAGCCTCGCCGTGGCACCGGCGACCCGGGAGCGTGTCGAGCGCGCGATGCGCGAGCTGCTCTACGTCCCGCCGGGACGGAAAGCAGCGGAGACCGGGCTCATCGGGATCCTCGTGCCCGAGCTCGCCAACCCGATCTTCCCCGCGCTCGCACAGGCGATCGAGACGCGGGCCGCACCGGACGGGCTCGCGTCCATCCTCTGCAACACGGGAGAGGCGGCGTTCCGCGAGGTCGACTACGTGCACATGCTGCTCGATCGCCGCGTCGAGGGGATGATCTTCATCTGCTGCGAGATGACGAATCTCCGCGGCGAGCACGGGCACTATCTGCAGCTCGCGGACGAGGGAGCGCGGATCGTCTTCGTGAACGGTGCGATCCACACGCTCGACGTCCCCTCGGTCGGCGTCGACGAGCGCGCGGCCGGCGAGATAGCGACGCAGCATCTACTCGAGCTCGGCCACGAGCGCATCGGGTTCGTGGCGGGGCCGGAGCACTACCTGCCGACGCAGTTGAAGGCGGCCGGGCGCGCCACGGCGCTCGAAGGCGCGGGCATCGATCCCGACGGCCTCGTCGCCTACGCGGACTTCAGCACGGAGGGAGGTGGCCAGGCGCTCGAGAGGCTGCTCGCAAAGCCCGAGCCGCCGACCGGCGTCATCTGCTCGAGCGACATGATGGCCATCGGCGCGCTGCACGGCGCCGCACGTCTCGGCCTTCGCGTTCCCGAAGACATCTCGATCGTCGGCTTCGACGGGATCGACGCGACGAAGTGGACCGTCCCCGAGCTGACGACGGTGGAGCAGCCGATCACGCAGATCGCGGACACAGCCGTACAGACCTTGCAGACGCTGATCGAGCAGCCGGGGCGGTCGCTCCCGAGCTCGTACTTCAGGCCGACGCTGCGCGTGCGCGCGTCGACGGCAAAGCCGCGTCAGACGCGGAGCAAGACGTCGGCTCCGTCGCGGACGACTGCCGAGCCCGCATCGAGGTCGAGCTCGACGACGACCGTCCCACGCGCGTAGGCGAGCCGCCCTTCATCCGCGGCTCGCGTCTCGCGCGACTCGTTCGGTAGCCGGCGGCGAAGTGCTGCGAGCTCGCCGTAGAACGCGAGTAGCGTGCTGTCCTGGTCGGCGCCCCACAGCATCGGCAGTCGCGCGTGCCGGTCGCCGGCGTCCTTGATGCTCTGCCTCTGCCCGAGCCCGACCTCGGTCCCGTAGTAGACGACCGGCGGCCCGGCGAGCGTGAACTGGCACACGGCTGCGGCCCGAAGCATCCGCGTGTCGCCACGCGTCAGCCAGAGCATGCGATCGAGGTCGTGATTGTCGAGGAACGACGGGCGCGAGAAGCTCGGTGGGAACGCGGCCTCGTGCGCATCGAGGAATGCGCCGAGTCGCGCGCCGTTCCACTCGCGATACCCGAAGGTCGCACGCAGTGCTTGCGCCAGCTGGAAGTCGAGGCAGCCGTCGAGCAGGCCTTCGTACTCGAGCTGGACGGCAGGCGTGTCGACGACCTCGCCGAAGAGCCAGCAGTCGGGATGCTCCGCGCGGGTGGCTGCGCGCAGCTCGGCCCAGAGCTCGAAACTCGAGCCGCCTGCGTAGTCGAGCCGTAAGCCGTCGACGCCGCGTCCGAGCCAGAAGCGGGCCGCCTCGACGAGATGGTCGCGGACGGCGGGTTCGTCGTGGTTCAGCTGCGGCATCGTCGGCACGCCGAAGAACGTGCGGTATTCGTCCGGCCAGCGGTCGAAGCGGAACCACGAGGCATACGGGCTCGACGCGTCGGCGCGCGCAGCGACGAACGCCGGATGCTGGTCCGACACGTGGCTCGGCACGAAGTCGAGCACGAGGCGCAGGCCTCGTTCGTGCAACGCCTTGACGAGCCGATCGAAGTCCTCGAGCGTCCCGAGCGCGGGATCGACGGCAAAGAAGTCCGTCACCTCGTACCCGTGGTACGCCGTGCTCGGATGGATCGGATTCAGCCAGACCGTGTTCGCGCCGAGCTCGAGCACGTGATCGAGCCGTTCGAGCAAGCCGGCGAAGGTGCCGCCGTAGCGGTCGGCCGGCTCCGATCCGGCGACCGGCGAGAAACGGTCGACCCAGACCTGGTAGACGATCGCATCCTCGGCCCACGCGGGCGGGCCGCCGTCGCCGACGACGTACGCCTGCCGTCGCCCTCCCTCCGCCTGCAGGTCGCCGACGCCGAGTGCGTAGTGGGTGACCCCCGCAGCGCGACCCGGAATCGTGGCGCGATACCGCCGCACGTATCCCCACACGAGCGTGTCCCACTCGACGCCCGCGGGCGCAAGTGAGCGGCGTTCGCCTTCGACCTCGACCCACGCGTCACCGGCGGGTGCGTCCGGGCCGGCGGTGAGCTCGACGACGACGTCTTCGCCGGGCGCCGGATCACGCGGCGAGAGCGCGCGCTCGTGCGAGACGCCGCGCCGTCGCGCGCGAACGAACGCCGCCCGCTCCGCGTCGTCCGCGAGGCCGGGGATGACGATGTCGTCGCGAGTAGATGCCCCCACGCCGCGGTTCTAGCACCGCGGCGTGGGGGCGGCAGCGTGACCGCTACCAGTTATCCGTTACTGACCCTGTATTGCCATCCGATGGAGTCGTGATCTGGTGGTTGTTGCCGCCGTCCCAGGTCACGGAGCCGTCGGAGTGGATGATGATGTACTTGTATTGCACGGTCGAGCTCGCAGGCAGGCTCGCTACGTCGAACCACGTCGGATAGCTCGGGTCGACGAACCGCCCGACGGCGCCCGAGGTCGTCGTGCACCAGTTGCAGAGCTCGGCGTCGTTGCCTGTCACGTAGACGTTGTCGCCGAAGCTCGTGTTCGCGTTGTTCACGGTGAACGTGTAGGGCACCTGGGCCCCGCTGAGGACGTTGTAGTTGATGGCGTTGCTCGCACCACCTCCCGACTTCGTCACGACCACCTGCTGCGTGCCGGTCGGCGCCGTGCTCGGGACGGTGAAGTCGACCTCGGTGTCCGACCAGTAGCCGACCGTGGCCGAGACACCTCCGACCGTGACGGTCCCGGTCGCCGTCCCGAAGCCACGTCCGGTGACGGCGACGACGTCGCCGGTGCGGCCCATGACCGGGTCGACGTTGCCGACCTGTGGAGTGCTCGGTGCGCTTTCGACGAACGACCACACCGCGGCCTGGCCGGCGCCGAGCGTGAACGAGTTCACGGGGTTGTTTCCGAACGTGCCGTTCGTGACCGTGATCGAACTGCCACCCATGAGGCCGGTGAGCTGGTCGCTGTACGTGCCGGCAGGCATCGCGGTGTTCAACCCGGTGATGCTGTAGCCGGTGCTGGTGTTCTTGTTGATCGCGACGAGCACCTCGTCGCCGTAGAACTGCCGTTCGTAGATGTAGACGTCATTGTTGATCCAGCGCTCTCTCGACGAGCCGTAGCGGAGCGCCGGATTCGTCTTTCGCAGTGACGACAGCTTCTGGATGACCTTGTACAGCGTCGGCGTCGTGCTGAACGACGACATCATCGGGCGGTTGTACGGGTCGTTCCCGCCGTTCGTGTCGTTGTGCAGGTACTGCTCGTCGCCGTAGTAGATGCACGGGATCCCGACCGTCGTCATGTCGAAGACGTACGCCTGGTTGAGGCGCGTCTGGCTGCTGTTCACCGACAGGAATCGCGGGATGTCCTGCGTGTCGACGGAGTTGACGAGCTGGTTCTGATACGTGAAGTCCGAAGCGTCGCGCGACACGGTCGTGTCGAGCTCGGACATGTTCGCGTTACTGACGAACACGTCGCGGATAGCGGTGTTGAGGTCGATGTTCTGCACCGACTGGCCCGCCGTGTTCGCGAACTTGATCTCCTCGGGCCAGAGCGTCGCCCCGTTGCTGTCGAACCACTCACCAAACATGAAGACGCTCTTCTGATGGACGATGTGGTCGTCGTACGCCTTGACCTGGCCGGTCGGCATGAGCTTGACGGCGTCCATGCGGATGCCATCCACCCCGTGCGAGAGCCACGTGTCGACTGCGCTGCGCAGGTACGTGTTCGCACACGAGCTCTCCCCTGCGAAGTCGGCGAGGTTGACGATGCTCTTGTACCAGACGGAATAGAGATCGTTGTAGTCGCTGATGCTGCCGTTCTTGTGGAAGCACCCGTTCGGGTCGTTGGAGTACGACGCGACGAACGTCCCGTTGTTGTAGATCGACCCGTTCTTCGCGTACGTCGAGTCGTTCGGGTCCGCGGGGTTCGAGTGGTTCGGCGCCCAGTCGAGGACCACCTTGATCCCGTCGTTGTGCGCCGCCGTCACCATGTTGTCGAACGTCGTCCAGCTTCCGAAGTGCGGCTCGGGAGCGTAGAAGTCCATCCCCCAGTAGCCGTGGTAGCCGGCCTGGTTGACACCGTTGATGACGACGGGGACGTTGACGTTCTGGACTGCGGGCGAGATCCAGATCGCGGACACGCCCAGGCCCTGCAGGTACGACATCTTCTGCGTGATGCCGGCCCAGTCCCCGCCCCAGTACAGCGTCCAGTTGGACTTGTCGGCGCTGTACAGGTTGGGACTCGACGACGGGTTGTTGTTCGTCGTGTCACCGTCGTAGAACCGGTCGGTGATGATCTGGTAGATCGTGTCGCCGGTGAAATCCGCCTTCGTCGTCGGCGAGCCCGAGGCGACTGCCGCCTCTGGACGTCCGAATGTCGCGGTCGAGCCGATGCCGACGAGCGCAACGGCGATGGCGAAGAGCACCAGCGGGCGAAGCGAACGCATCCGATTTTCCCCCTTCTCGAATGGAACACGTTTCACCGCAGCTGGAACGACCGCGGGAGGCTACGAAACGGGGACCGATCCTGTCAAGCGATTTTCCCCTTTGGAATAGGAAAACCGCAAAAAATCGCTGTTACATTTGTTTCATCGCGGCGAAACAGCTATCCGCGAAGCGGCGATCCGTCCAGGCAGCGGCCCTTGTCGACGGCGGCGATGAAGCGATCGCCGAGGATCCAGGCCCAGCGTCCGGAGACGTCGACGGCGTGCAAGCGGTACATGAGTGGGGCGATGCCCGGCGTCTTGAAGCTGATGGTCACGAGCTTCGACGTCTTCTGCGGGACGCCCTCGACATGGATCGCGACGTCGCGAACTGCGAGCACGTGGAAGACCTCCCTGCCGGTCGCCACGTTCGTGCCCATCTGGCGCGAGCACGCGACGTACTGCGCGCGCGAGATCAGCTTCTGGTGACCGGGATGGAGCTCGGACCACTGCTTGCCCCACTGGCCGGTGATCTCCTCGCGCAGGATGCGCGTCATGAAGATCCCGACGCCCTCCTTCGGCGTGCTCGCGCTCGCACCGCCACAGCCCGCCGCGACGACGAGCAGCGCGACGAGTGCTACGGCGCGCTTCACAGGTGCGAGGTCAGTCCGGCGCCGGACGCATCTTCGACGTCACCCGGCGTCTCGGCGTTGTCGTACCACGAGCGCCAGTAGCGGCCGTCGTCGAGGCCCTGCGCGAAGCGCGTCAGCTTCAGCGGATTGAACGTGTCGCACATGACCGCGAGCTCGTGCGTCTCGTGCAGGCCGATGCTCTTCTCCGCGAGGCCCGGCTGCGGCCCGTGCGGGAGGCCGGACGGATGGAGCGTGATCGAGCCGACCTCGACGCCCTTGCGCGAGCCGAAGTTGCCGGAGACGTAATAGATCATCTCCTCCGACTGCAGGTTCGAGTGGTGATACGGGATCGGGATCGCGTTCGGGTCGAAGTCGAGCTTGCGCGGACAGAACGAGCAGATGACGAAGTTCTGGCCCTGGAACGTCTGGTGCGACGGCGGCGGCTGGTGGATGCGGCCCGTGATGGGCTCGAAGTCGTGGATCGAGAACGTCCACGGATAGAGGTAGCCGTCCCAGCCGACGACGTCGAACGGGTGGTAGTCGACGACGTACGTCTGGTACCCGCCGCGCACGCGCACCTTCACCGGGAACTCGCCGGTCTCGCGCACCGTGTGCAGCTCCGTCGGCGGATGGATGTCGCGGTGGTAGTACGGCGCGCCTTCCATGATCTGCCCGTAGTGGTTCCGGTAGCGGCGCGGGATCTCGACGAGGCCCGGCGTCTCGAACACGAGATAGCGCTGCGGGCCGCTCGGGTTGAACCGATACGTCGTCCCGCGCGGAATGACGATGTAGTCGCCCTCCTTGTACGGGACGTCGCCGAAGATCGTCTCGAGCGTCCCCGATCCCTCGTGCACGAACACGACCTCGTCGCCCTCGCCGTTCCGGAAGAAGTAGTGCATGCGCTGCGTCGGCCGGCAGAGGGAGATCTCCACGTCGTTGTTCCACATGAGGAGGCGGCGCCCGGTGATCTCGTCGCCGTCGGGCTCCGTGTCGAAGGTCTTGAAGTGGCGGTGCGCATGCTGCTCCGGCACCCACTCCTCCCGCTCGATCGGCTCGAAACCGCCGAGCTTCACGACCCGGCACGGGGACTGCAGGTGGTACAGGATCGACTCGTTCCCGGTGAACCCCTCGAGGCCCATCACCTCTTCGGTGAGGAGCGTGCCGTTGTCGCGAAACTGAATGTGCCGCTTGCGCGGAACGTCGCCGAGGCGCTGGTAGAAAGGCATGCCGGGAGGTTACTCCAGCGCCAGCGCCGCAAGCCGCCGACCGACGGCGGGCGCGAACTTGAAGCCGTGGCCCGAGCACGCGGAGCCGACGACGACGTTGCCGCGACGCTCGATCACGAAGGTGTGATCCGGCGTCGTCGCGTAGACACACGTGTCCGTCTCCACCGGCTGCGGATCGACGCCGGGGAAGCGCTCGCCCACCCACGCCGCGATGCGCTCGACGATCGCGGCGTCGGGCACGCCCTCGTCGTCGGGATCCGTCTCCGCGCCGGCGTGGTGCGCGCCGGCCTTCAGGCCGTGGAGGGGGTCGTACAGCGAATACATGTCGTGCGCGCCACCCGCGCCGATGTCGACCACCGACGGCGGCGGCGGACCGTCGTGCCGGAAGTACGCGACCGTCTCCCGCGTGACGCGCACCGGCACGTCGGGGACGAGACGGCCGACCCACGCGCCGGCGGTGACGACGACGACGTCCGCATCGACGTCATCGAGCGACTCGATGCGCGCGTTCGTCTGCACGTCGATTCCCTCGAGGAACGCATGTCGCGCGCGGTCCGCGTACACGACGCCTGCGTCCGCGACCTGCAGGGCTATCCACCCGTCGGGAATGGCGATTCCCTCGACCTCGGTCGGCAGCCGGTACTCGACGCCGCACTCGTCGAGCGCACGCGCCGACGTCAGCGCGGGATCGGGTGCGAGCTCGACAAGGCCGTAGAGCCCGAGCACGCTTGGATCGAGGTCGTTCCACGCCGCGTACGCCTCCTGCGCGAGGCGGATCCAGTACGGGTCGGGATACGCGATCCGGAAGATGCGCGTGCGGCCGTGACTCGACCCGCGCGCGTTGTCGAGCTCGAACTGCTCGTACACCTCCACGTCCGCGCCGCGCTCGCGCAGCGCCCACGCGGCTGCGCAGCCCATGACTCCGGCGCCCACCACCGCGACCTTCATACGGCCAGCAGGTCTCCGGGATAGAGGCGCGTGTTCGCGGCCGCGTGCGCGCGCAGCCGCTCCCAGTCGATCCCGGGCGGAGTGTCCTCGTCCGGCGTCGTCACGATCGGCCCGAGAGAGAGCGCGAAGTCGCGCGCCTTCGCACCCTCGAGCGACGGCGCGATCCATTCGATCATCGGCGTGAACCCGCCGATCGCACCCTCCGCGTCGACGATCGCCGCGATGCGGTTGACCGGCACGATCTCGTCGACGCCGGCCGGCCGCGGGACGACGTCATGCGCCGCGATGATCGCCGCCGGGTTCGCGAACACGAAGTCGCCGCTCTCGTCGAACAGGCGCACGGACGGCGGGTGAAGCACGGGCGCGCGAAAGACGATCTCCGCGATCGGATACCGCGCGTGCTCGCGCGCCGAGCCGCCGCCGCTGAAGAACGACTGCAGCGTCTGCGCCGCGAGCTGCACGACGACGTCGTCGTCGATCCGGCCCGGCCAGCCGCGCTCGAGCTCCTCCGCCATCGGAGAGAACATGCACAGCTTCATGCCCCCGGCTCCGTGTGCACGACGACGTCGGCGATCTCCGGCAGGCGCAGCCGGATGCGCTCTTCGATCTCGCTCGCGCGCGCGTGCGCATCGGCGAGCGCCTGACCCGCCCCGAGGCGGAGCGTCAGATAGGCGACGAGCCCCTCGTCCGTCTCGAGGAAGCGAACGTCATGCGGATCGACGCCGGCCACCTCGCGGACGATCGCACGCACGGTGGCGGCGTCGCCGGTCACCTCGGCCGCACCCGCCTCCTCCGTGAGCGGCTCGAGATGCGTCTGCACCGCCGCGACCTCGGGGACGGCGGCGATGATCGCGCGCTCGACCTCCTCGCCGATCTCGTGCGCCTCCTCGAGCGACAGGTCGCCCGGCAGCTTCAGATGGAGCGAGACCTCGGTGGAACCGTCGACGGACAGGACGCTGACGTTGTGCACCTCGCGCACGCTCCGGACGGCGAGCGCGGCCGCGTGCGCGCGCTCGCGTACGGCCGCCTCGCTCTCGAGCGGCTCGACGTGGACGACGACGTCGGCCTCGGGCAGCGCGTCTTGCACCGCCTGCTCGACCGCATCGGCGGCTGCGTGCCCCTGCCCGACGGCGGCCTCGGGCGAGATACCGATGACGACGTCGGCGAAGTGCCTGCCGGCCGCCTGGCGCATGCGCAGCCGACGCAGGTCGACGGCCGGGCGGAGCGCGACGATCGCGCGGCGCGCGGCCTCCTCGGCCACGAGCGGCGCTCGGTCCATCAGGACGTCGACGTTGCCGCGCATGAGGCGGACCGCCGCGACGAGCACGATCACCGCGACGAACAACGCGGCGATCGAGTCGGCGTTGCCGTAGCCCGCCCGGACGAGCAGCAGGCCGACGAGCACGGCGATGGATCCGCCGAGGTCGCTCGCGAAGTGCAGCGCGTTCGACGCGATCGCGGCGCTCTTGTACCGGCGCGCGACGCGGGCGGAGGAGATCGTGCGCGCGATGTCGACCACGATGACGACGCCGATGACGACGAGCGCGTACCAGGCCGCGTGCACCGTGGTGTGCCCGCTTCCCGTCAGCCGCACGATCGCGCGCCAGACGATGAAGCCGCTCGCGAGGACGAGGATCGCGCCTTCGCCGAGCGCGGCGAGGTTCTCGGCCTTGCCGTGCCCGTACTGATGGCCGGGATCGGCAGGCCGGCCTGCGACACCGAGGGCGAAGAACGTGAGGAGGGCCGCAACGAGATCGGTCCCGGAGTGGGCCGCCTCGGAGAGGAGACCGAGGCTGTGCGTCGCGAGGCCCGTCGCGAGCTTCAGCGCGATGAGCGCGACGGCTGCGATCACGGAGAACAGCGCAGTGCGTCGCTGCGCGGTCATGTGAATCGGCTAGAGGTTGCCGCGGAGCGCTTGCTCGCGCTCGATCGCTTCGAACAGCGCCTTGAAGTTGCCCTCGCCGAAGCTCGTCGCGCCGTGGCGCTCGATCACTTCGAAGAAGACCGTCGGCCGGTCCTGCGCAGTCTTCGTGAAGATCTGGAGCAGGTAGCCGTCCTCGTCGCGGTCGGCGAGGATCTTGTGCCGCTGCAGGTCGTCGTAGTCCTCGTCGATCTCGCCGACGCGATCGACGACGTCGTCGTAATACGAGTCGGGCGTGTCGAGGAAGATCATCCCGTGCTCCTTGAGCACCTCGACCGTCTCGACGATGTTCGTCGTTGCGAGCGCGATGTGCTGCGCCCCGGCGCCGCTCGTAGAACTCGATGTACTCGTCGATCTGGCTCTTGCGCTTGCCCTCGGCGGGCTCGTTGATCGGGAACTTGATCTTGCCCTCGCCGTCCGACATGACCTTCGACATGAGCGCCGAGTACTCGGTCTGGATCTGGTCGTCGCCGAAGTGGAGGATGTTCGTCATCCCGAAGACGCGCTCGTAGAACTCGACCCAGTGGTCCATCTGGCCGAGCTCGACGTTTCCGACGACGTGGTCGATGTTCGTGAGGCCGAGCCCCCGGGCAACTCCGTTCGACGACGTCGATACGTACCCCGGCTTGAACGGCCCGGCGTAGTCGCTGCGGTTCACGAACGTGTGAATCGTGTCGCCGTACGTCGCGATCGCCGCGGTCTCGATCGTGCCGAAGTCGTCCTCGAACGTCTGCGGCTCGGCGACGCCGCGCGCGCCGCGCTGCGTCGCCTGCCGGTACGCCTCCGTCGCGTCGGGGACGGTGAGCGCGATGTCGCGCACGCCGTCGCCGTGCCGCGCCTGGTGGCGCGTGATCTCGTGGTCCTCGTGCAGCGGCGACGTGAGGACGAAGCGGATGTCGCCCTGCTCGAGCACGTAGGACGCGCGGTCGCGGACGCCGGTCTCCGGCCCCGCGTACGCCGTGCGCGTGAATCCCATCGCGTGCTCGTAGAAGTACGCGGCCTGCTTGGCGTTCCCGACCCAGAGCTCGAGGTAGTCCCAGCCGAGCATGGGCATGAAATCGTCGGTCATAGCCGGATTATGACTCGCCCATCGGCACGACCGACGGCCGATGCCGGAAGCGCTCGAAGGCGATGCCGGCGAAGATGAGGACGCCTCCGGCGATCTCCAGCGGGTGCAGCGTCTCGGAGAGGAGCACGAGCGCGAAGAACACGGCGAAGAAGGGCTGGAGATTCCCGAACAGGGAGGCGCGGGACGGCCCGACGCGGTCGATGGCGGTGAACCACAGGATGTTCGTGAGGAACAGCGGACCGATGACGGCGTAGCCGAAGCCGAGCCACACCTTCCAGCCGAAGTGGAAGTCCTGATGCGCGATCTGCGGGATGCTGACGAGCGCGAGCGGCAGCCAGCCGGCCGCGAGCACGAGCGCGCTGATCCGGAACGGCGAGTAGCGCCGCATCATCGGCGCGATCGCGACCGTGTAGCAGCTCCACGTGAACGCGAGCCCGATCGCGAGGAGGTCGCCGCCCAGGCCGGCCGACAGATTCCCTCCGCTCGCAGCGGCGATGAGCCCGACACCTCCGAGCGTCGCCACGGCGCCGACCCAGAACGCGTTCGAGAGCACTTCGAGGCGCAGCGTCAGCGTGATGAGCCCGATGAAGACGGGCGTCGCGCCCAGCAGGAGCGCGACGGTCGAGGCCTGCGAGAGCTTGAGCGCGTAGACGAAGCAGAGCTGGTTGAGGAACAGCGAGACGGCCGCGATGGCGACGAGCCGGTAGTCGCGCCGCTCGATCCGGAAGGACCGCTCGCGCCGGTAGGTGAAGATCCAGAAGAGCGCGGTCGCGGCGCCGTAGCGGATCGTCCCGTACGCGAGCGGCTGCCAGCCATGCGTCAGGACGTACCGCGTGACGGTGACGTTCAGCGCCCAGAGCAGGACAGTCCCCAGCAACATGAGATCGACAGGCGAGACGCGGCGCACCGCCTGAGCCTAGACTTCGCCCGATGCCCGAACCCACCAGAGTCGACGTCGACACCCTCGTCGGGCCTGCGACGCCGCATTTCGCCTACCAGCTGCGCGCGCGCGTCCTGGAGCTCGTCCGCGATCTCCCGGGCGACCACCCGGTCCGGCGCTACGCCGAGGAGAAGATGGAGCTGCTCGACCGGCTCGGGCACGCCTCCTCGAAGGCCGAGGAGGGCGGGCGCGAGCCGCGCACGCGGCCCGGCTGGGACGAGCTGCCGAGCTCAGCGCCCGCGGACGCTCCACTTCCGCGATGAGCCTCGACGGCGCCTCGGTCCTCGTGACCGGGGGAACGCGGGGGATCGGCCTCGCAATCGCGCACCGGCTCGTGCGCGACGGAGCACAGCGTGTCGTGCTCGGCTACCTGCGCAACGACGAAGCCGCGGAGGCCGCCGCGGAGCAGATCCGCGCCATCGGCGCAGAGGTCGACCTCGTCCGCGGGAACGTGGCCTCGGAGTCGACCGTCGCGAAGCTCGGTGCCGCCGGCCCGTACCGCGTCGTCGTGCACAACGCGGCGACGGGCGTCATCCGCCCCGCGCTCGAGACGGAGGACAAGCACTGGGACTGGACGATGAACGCGAACGCACGCTCGCTGCTCGCTATCGCGCGCGCGACCGCGCCGGGAATGGAAGCGGGCGCGTCGATCGTCGCGATCTCGAGCCTCGGCTCGCAGCGCGTGCTCGACAACTACGTCCTCGTCGGCACCTCGAAGGCCGCGCTCGAGTCGGTCGTCCGCTACCTCGGCGTCGAGCTCGCGCCGCGCGGCATCCGCGTGAACGCGGTGTCGGCCGGCGTCGTCGAGACGGAGGCGCTCGACTGGTTCCCGAACAAGGACGAGATGCTCGCGACCGTGCACCGCACGCCGGCCGGACGGCTCGTCGCGCCGGAGGACGTCGCGGCCGCCGTCTCGTTCCTCTGCTCCGGCGACGCGTCGATGATGTGCGGCCAGACGCTGATCGTCGACGGCGGCTTCTCCCTCAAGGCCTGAGACATGGAGCCGACCGACGTGAACCGGCGGATGTTCGACGAGGTGCACCGTCGCGGCAGCGACGGGCGCTACCTGCTTCCCCCGATCGTCAAGCAGACGCTGCGCGACCTCGCGGGCAAGAGCGTGCTCCACCTGCATTGCGGCTCCGGGGAAGGCAGTGCGGAGCTCGCCGAGCTGGGCGCGACCGTCACGGCGATCGACGAGGACGAGGCGCAGCTCGACGTCGCGCGGGAACGGTGGCCGAGCATCCTCTGGATCCCCGCCGACTCGCAGTCGCTGCCGGCCAACCTGCGACGCGCGCGCTTCGACCTCGTCTACTCGCCGGAGGGCGTGCTCGGACGGCTGACCGACGTGGACGCGTGGGCGGCCGGGATCGCCGCCTCGCTGCGCACGCACGGCGAGCTGCTCGTGTTCGACGACCATCCGGTCTCGCTCTGCGTCGACGGCCTGCTCCGCTGGCACGTCGACTACTTCGAGGACGGGATCGTGCGGCTCGGCCGCCTTGTGACCGCACTCGTTCGCGCCGGCTTCCGCGTCGAGGCGCTCGAGGAGTACCCGCTCGACGCCGGCGGGCGCCGCCACGACCGGCGCATCCCCGGGTCCTTCCTGCTCTACGCGAGAACCTAGAAGCGGAAGGCGCGGCCCACGGCCGCGCGCGCGATCGTCGTCGCTATCGCCGGGTTCTCCTGGAGACGGCGAAGCGAGTACGCATACCACTGCTCGCCGAACGGCACGTAGATGCGTACGCGGCGTCCCTCGGCGACGAGCTCCCGCGCGCGCTCTTCGCGCACCCCGAGCAGCATCTGCAGCTCGGGGACGTCTCGCGCAAGCACCTCACGGATCAGCGCCTCGTCGTGCGTCGCCGCTGCGACATACGCGCCCGCCTCGATCAGCGCGTCCATGCACTGGACGAAGCTCGTGCGGATGGAGCCCGCGTCTCGATACGCGAGCGAAGGCGGCTCGACGTAGATCCCTTTGCACAGTCGGACGTTCGGCTTCAGATCGGCGAGCGAGCGCACGTCCTCGAGCGTGCGCCGAAGGTACGCCTGCAGGACGACGCCGACGTTGTCGTGGCCGTCCTCGCGCAGCTCGCGGTACAGCCTCAGCGTCGAGTCGGTCGTCGTCGCATCCTCCATGTCGATGCGCACGAATCGTCCTTGCGAGAGCACGTCGAGCACGTTCTCCTTGCACAGCTCGTACGAGAGCGCGAGGCCGAGTGCAGTGAGCTTGACGCTCACGTTCGCGTCCAACTGCCGGCGCTCGATCTCGACGAAGACATCGCGGTATGCCCGAGCAATCGCGCGTGCTTCATCGGCACGCCTGATCTCCTCGCCGAGAACGTCGACCGTCGCCGACATTCTCTCCCCGTTCAGGCGGCGCACGACGCCCACTGCGTCGTCGAGCGTCGAGCCCGCGATGTAGCGCGACGAGAAGAGCTGTACCACCGGCTTCGGAACGGCCGGCAGTAGACGAACGAGCGCGCGGTCGAGAATCAACGTTCGCGCATGAAGCCCTGGCGCGCCGCGCTGACGAGCGCGACCGCTTCAGGGAAGAGCACGCGCATCGCGTCGCGGAGAGCGACCGCCTGCTCGTCGACCGAGCCCTGCACCTGAACCTGCGCGAGCGCCGCCGATGTGAGCTCGACCGCGGTGTTCAGCGTGAGGGTCGCGAACTGCTCGCGCTGCGCCTCCTGCACGTGCTCGGCCTGGGCCTCCGCGAACTCGCGCAGGCTGCGCATCAGATCCTCTGGATCGCCGCCGAAGGGAAAGCCGCCTTCCATGCCGTCCACTTTAGGTGAGCGGCGTCTTGTGTCGCGCCACCACCTGGTCGGCCAGCTCCTCGACCGCCGCGAACGCGCTCTCCAGGGCGCTTCCGAACGGCGACGGGCCCCTGCTTCCGTGCTCGTGCTCGAAGCGCCGAGCGGCTGCGCCGAGCGCGTCGAGGTAGGCGTTCGTCGCCACCCGCGGCGGCGGGACGACGGCCGCAGGATCCGGGCTGACCTCCTCCGCGATCTCGCACAGCCCGGTGAGCGCGGCGGCGTCGTGCACCGCCTGCCGGCTCGTGAGCGGCGCCATGTCGTCGCCGAGCGCGAGCCACGCGCCGGACTCGTACGCACATAGGTACACGTGCGTGCCGTCGAGGAGCTCGGCGGCGAGCACGCCGGTGACGCGCTCGTCCGGCGTCTCCGCCGCTTTCGCCATCCGCTCGAGGTCGTCGGCCAGTGCCATGATGCGCAGTGTGGCCGATGTGACCGCACGCGAGCTCTTTGCACCGCTCGGCCCGACGTACGACCGGTACGCGCGGCTCTTCTCGTTCGGACAGGACCCACGCTGGCGGCGCTTCCTCGTCTCCCGCATCCCGGCGAGCGCGACGCGCGTCCTCGATGTCGCGTCCGGCACGGCAGCGGTCGCGATCCAGCTCGCGCGGGCGGCGCCCGAGCGGATGGTCGTGGGCATCGACCAGAGCCCCGAGATGCTCGCCGCGGGGCGCGCACGGGTTGCGCGCGCTGGGCTCGGCGACCGCGTCGAGCTGCGCGAGGGCCGCGCCGAGTCGCTCCCGTTCGCCGACGGCGAGTTCGACGCGCTGACGTTCACGTATCTGCTGCGCTACGTCGACGATCCCTTCGCGACGATGCGCGAGCTCGCGCGAGTGGTGCGTCCCGGAGGCGTGATCGCAATGCAGGAGTTCGGCCTGCCACGGGGCGTCTGGCGCCCCCTGTGGGAGCTGTACGTGCGCGTCGGGTTGCCGCTCGCGGGTGCCGTCGTCTCGCCCGGCTGGCGTGAGGTCGGCGTTTTCCTCGGGCCGAGCATTCGCGACTTCTACGGGCGCGTGTCGCTCGACGACGTCTGGCACGAGGCCGGCATCGCCGACGTGCGCGTGCAGAGCCTCAGCCTCGGCGGCGGAGTGGTGGCGTGGGGAACGAGGTAGCGCGGCCGGCGTTCTACGCACTGCGCTCGGGCGGCTGGAGGGACTACCTGACGCTGCTCCATCCGCCGTACACGCTGTGGCATCTCTCCTACGCGGCGCTCGGCGCGGCGCTCGCGCCGCACATGAAGTGGGACATCCTCGGCTGGACGGTGCTCGCGTTCCTGCTCGCCATGGGCGTCGGCGCGCACGCGCTCGACGAGATGAAGAGCCGGCCGCTCCGAACGCGCATACCCGATCGCGTCCTTCTCTTGCTCGCCGCGCTGTCGATCGCCGGCGCCTGCGTGATCGGCGTCCACGTCGCGATCGGCTCGACCTGGTGGCTCATCGTCTTCATCGTCTTCGGGGCGGCGATCGTCGTCGCGTACAACCTCGAACTGTTCGGCGGACTCGTGCACACGCCGTTCTGGTTCGCGTTCGCGTGGGGAGCGTTCCCCGCGCTGACCGCGTACTTCGCGTCGGCGCGGACGATCCGGGGCGAGGCCGTGCTCGCGGCGACGTTTGCCTTCCTGACGAGCCTCGTCCAGCAGCGGCTGTCGGTCGACGTGCGCTTTGCGCGGCGCAACGTCGGTGACGTCACACAGGCGCGCACCGCGGAGGCCGGATTGAAGCTGATGGCGCTCGCCATGCCGGTACTCGCGGGAGCTGTCCTGCTGTCCCGGTGGCATTGAAGGTTCTCCGGTGTCAGACACCGGCAGGTGTCTGACACCCGGGGTTACTTAAACTGCAGCGATGTCGTTGACGACCGGCTTCGAGATCGGCTTCGCGGTCGCGGTCGGGATCGCCGCGCTCGCGCTCGCCGGCGCGGCGCTTCGCTTCCTCCCGCGGTGGGCGCTCGTCTTCCTGGGCCTGATCGTCCTCGGTGGCGCCGCGGGCGGCTGGGTCATGTTCGCGGTGCGCCACAGCCATCACCGAGAGCTCGCGCTCGCCGCCGGTGGCCTCACGGCGTCCGCGCTCGCGTGCGGCGCTGCACTCGTCGTCAGGTGGGCACTCGCGCGGGCAGCGGACACGGACGCGCACGTCGCCGATGCGCAGGCACGCATGCGCGAGCTCGTCGACGCGGAAGCGGTCGAGCGCGCCGCCGAGCTCGATCGCACCCTCGCGCGCGCCCGCGCCGATTCGATCTCGCTGCTCGCGGAGGAGGAGCGGCGCATCTCAGAGGAACGCCGGACGGCGTTCGGCGACCGCGAGCGCGAGCTCGTCGAGTCGCTGACCGAAGCACTCACCGCGACGCAGACCCAGGTGTCACAGCGGCTTGCGGATTGGAAGAAGGATCTCGATCGCGCCGCAGAGGGAACGAAGGAGCGTCTCGCCGAGCTCGCGGACCGGCAGAAGCAACTGCTCACCGACGCCGGCGCGCGCCTCGACGCCGACGCCGAACGTCTCGCGATGGAGAGCGACACGCAGCGGGAGAGCCTCGTCCGCCTGCGCGCCGACCTGGACAAAGCGCTCGAGGACATGCTCGTCTCCGCGCGCAGCGAGGTCGAGGGCGAGGCGGCCGAGCGCCGTCGCGCATTGCACGAGCTCGAGGAACGCATGCGTCGCCGCGAGAAGGAGCTGATGGAGCGGATCGAGCGCGAGGAGCTCGAGGCGGCGCAGCGCATCGGCAGCGGCTTCGAGGACGTGCAGCGCCGGCAGATCGAACAGGTGGCGCGCACCGTCGAGCGCGCGACGACGAGCTATGCGGACGAAGCGACGCAACAGTTCGCCGCGCTCATCAAGTCGAGCCGCGAGGACGCGGCCCGCCGACTCGCGCGCGAGCTCGACCGCGCCGTCGAGACGTTCGCGCGCGAAGCGGAGGTCGTGCTCGCGGAGCGGCTCGCGCACGTCGGCGACGCGGGAGCGCAGCGGCTGGAGAAGCGGCTCGCCGAGGCGGCCAACGCCCTCGAGCGGCAACGCGACGAGTGGATGACGGCGCTCGACTCACGGATCGGCGAGATGGAGCACGACGTCCGGCGCCGCCTCGAGGAGCTCGGCGCGGACGCCGACGCCGAGCGCGCGGTGCTCGAGGCGCGGCTTCAGGAACTGCTCCGCCGCATCGACGCGACCGCGGCCGTCCAGAGTCCGTAAAGACCTCGTTAATTCTGCCAACTAATAGGTGCAGGGTTCGTCGAAGGGAGCACGAACCTTCCGTGGCAATGAGCGAGATGACCGAGATACTGGAACCTGAGACGAGCGAGCGCTCGAAAGTCGAGAGCTGGCGCCTCCACGTGCTCATCGAGGCGGGCTACCCGCTCCACGACGCGGAGCGCCTCGCGGCGAGCGAAGCCGACCTCCACGTCGCGGTCGAGCTCGTTCAAGAGCGGCTGCGCGTACGCCACGGCCGCCGAGATCTTGCTGTAACACCCGCGGCGATACGCTGCGACCGTGGCCAAGGTCGAAGCGCTGCCGTACGAGGACAAGACGGTCTACTCCGTCGCGGCGTTCAACCGCGGCGTCGCGCAGTACCTCGGGCGCCTGCCGACGGTCTGGGTGGAGGGCGAGGTCACCGAACTGCGCCGCCACGACCGCTGGGCGACCGTCTTCTTCACGCTGAAGGATCCGGCCGACGGGTCGTGCCTCGGTGTGACGATGCCGCGGGGCCAGTTCGACGGCCTGCGCCTCGAGCTCGTGGACGGTGAGCGTGTGCACGTGTACGGACGGCCGGAGCTGTTCGAGAAGCGCGGCGACTTCAAGCTGCGCGCGCTGACGATCGAGCGCTTCGGCATCGGTGCGCATCTCGCGGCGCTCGAGCGGCTGAAGACGAAGCTCGCCGCCGAAGGGCTCTTCGCCGCCGACCGGAAGCGTCCGCTGCCGTTCCTTCCCCGCTGCATCGGCCTCGTCACCGGCAACGACGCGGCGGCGAAGCGCGACGTGCTGACGACGATTCAGACGCGCTTCCCGGCCGCGAACGTCCTCGTCGCCGAGACGATACGTGCAGGGACCGCGCGCCGCACTCGAGATCGTCGACGCGCTCCGCGCATTGAGCGACCGCGACGACGTCGACGTCATCATTCTCACGCGCGGCGGCGGCAGCTTCGAGGACCTGCTCCCGTTCAGCGACGAGCGTCTCGTCCGCGCGGTCGCAGCGTGTCGCGTTCCGATCGTGTCCGCCGTCGGGCACGAGCAGGACACGCCGCTGTGCGACCTCGCCGCCGACGTGCGGGCATCGACGCCCACGGCCGCGGGCAAGCTCGTCGTCCCGGAGCTCTCGGTTGTCGTGGCCGGGCTCGACCGCGCGCGGGCGTCGCTCGCGCGAACGGTGACGCACGCGCTGCAACGCAACGCACAGACGCTCACGCACACGCGCGACCGGCTGCGCGCAGCGCCCCGGCTCGCCGTCGAGCGCGAGACGCGCCGCATCGACCAGGCACGCGAGCGGCTCCGCCGCGCGCCGGCGCTCGCGGTCGAGCGCAAGCGGGCGGCGCTCGAGTCGGCCGCCGGGAAGCTCCGCGTGTTGTCACCGATGAAAACACTGGAGCGAGGCTACGCGATCGTCCGGACGGAATCGCACGTCGTCCGCTCGGCCGCCGACGTCGCGCCCGGCGTCCGCGTCGAGGTCGCGCTCGCCGAAGGCGGGTTCGGCGCCCGCGTCGAGGACACGCATGGCTGAGCAGACCTTCGAGGAAGCGCAGGCGGAGCTCGAGCAGATCGTCGCGCGGCTCGAGCAGGGCCAGGCCTCGCTCGACGAGGCGATCAAGCTGTGGGAGCGCGGCGAGGAGCTGTACGCGCTCTGCCGCGCGAAGCTCGACGCGGCGCAGGGCAAGGTCGAAGAGCTAGCCCGCCGCGTCGAGGAGGCGCGCCCCTAGCTCCTCGAGATCCGCGGCGGCCCGCGCGGGATCGCCGGAGAGGGCGACCGTCTCGACGCCGGGAAGCGGCTCGGCGACGAGGCCGCCGAAGACGACGCAGCGCACGCCGGCGGCGGCGCAGCGCCGCGCGACCTCGAACGGGACCTTCCCTTCGCGCGTCGTCGCGTCGACGCGGCCCTCGCCGGTGATGACGAGCGCGTAGGGCGCCGGGTCGAAGCCGACGAGATCGAGGACGGTCGCCGCGCCCGGGACGAGCTCCGCGCCGAGGGAGGCGAGCGCCGCGCCCAGCCCGCCGGCCGCACCGGAGCCGGGCAGGTGCGCGAACGGCGCGAGCCTGCCGTCCGCGCGGAAGCGCGCCTCGAGCTCGGCCACGATCTCCGGGCGTCGCGCCCTTCTGCGGGCCGTACAGCCGCGGCGCGTCGTACAGCGTCGTGCGCACGTCGCACAGCACCGTCGTCGGCGGGAGCGCGTCCAGCACCTCGAGCAGCCCCGCGCCGCCGTCCATGTTCGCGGTCCCGCCGAGGCCGACGAGCAGCCGATCGGCGTCGAGCGAGGCGAGCAGCTCGCCGAACGGGCGGCTCGAGGTGAACGGGTCGAGGTGCTCCGGATCGAACGGGATGACGGACGCGGCCTCGACGAGGCCGGGAACGACGTCGGCAGTCCCCTCTCCCCCGTCGGCGAGCGGAAGCTCGTCGCAGTCGGCGAGCCCGCGGGCGATGGCCGCCGCCGCGTCGCGCGCGGAGAGAACGCCCTTGAGGCTAGCCGGACACGCGAGCACGCTCGCGCTCGGCATCGCTCTCCTCCGCGGGCGTCGGCATCTCGGTCTGCGCGGCCGACGGCATCACCTTGAGCATCGCGACCGACAGTCCCTCGCGCGCGAGGAAGATGAGACCGACGCCGATGCCGACCGACGCCTCGATCGCCTGCAATCCGAAGCCGTACGCGACGCCGCGCGCATACGCGACGCCGTAGCTCGCCGACAGCGGCGCGGCAATCGCGAGCTGCACGGCGCCGACGTTGCCCGGCCAGAACGGGAAGATCGTGACGACGTTCATCACGAGCAGCACGACGCCGGCGGCCGGCAGCGGCGCGTGGATGTGGAACGCACGCATCGCCGTCCACACGGCGAGACAGCTGGCAGACCCAGCCGGCGATCTGGAACGAGATCGCGAGCGCCATCGCGACCGGAGTGCGCATGACGCCGAGGCCCTGCCGCGCCATCGCCACGACGCGCCGCACCGCGCCCACTCCGTCGAGCGGCTCCCGTGGTCGGTGCGCGCGCTCACGATCGTGAACGTGAACAAGCCGACGCCGATGCCGACGACGGCGATCAGGATGGTGATCGCCCACGCCGGCACCTTGGCGGTGAGCGAGCACGTAGACGATGAGCAGGAGCACGGGGACGATGTCGAAGACGCGGTGCGCGAGCACCGTGCCGACGAGCGTCGCCCACAGCCCCTTCCGGCGCGGCAGCTTGCGCATGAGGACGGCGACGCGCGCGAGCTCGCCGATGCGGCCCGGCAGGACCGCGTTCGCGAACAGCCCGACGGAGAACGCGGAGAAGACGGTCAGCGGCTTCGGGTGCGGCGGCGGCATTGCCGAGCGGATCACCGTCGTCCAGGCGAGCGCACGTGACGACGACCGAGAGCAGGTTGAACGCGATCGCAACGACGACCCACTCCCAGACGACGGCGGTGAACGCGTCGCCGATCGCGCGGAAGCTCGGACCGCGCCAGATGAAGAGCGCGACGACGCCGGTCATGAAGAGGACGGTGATCGCGATACGACCCGCGAGTCGACTTCGGCGGACGGATCCGGCTCACGCGGCGGCGGCCTCGTAGATCTCGACAAGCCTCGCAGCGATCGCGTCCCACGCGTACCGCTGCTGCATCAGCTCGCGGCCTGCGGCGCCCATCGCCGCGCGGCGCGGCTCGTCGGCGAGGATCGAGACGACGGCTTCGGTGAGCGCGTCGACGTCGCCGGGCGGGAACGAGATCGACGGTCTCCGGCGTCATCGACGTCACGGTATCCGGAGATGTCGGATGCCACGACCGGCGTGGCAGCCGCGAGCGGGCGCGTCAACACCATTCCGAAGCTTTCCCCACCGAGCGACGGCGCCACGAGCGCCTTCGCCTGGAGCAGCTCGGCGGTGAAGCGCTCCTGATCGAGGAAGCCGAGCACTGCGACGCCGTCGTCGGAGACGCCGAGGCGGCGCATGAGCAGACGGACGCGCAGCGGGTCCGCGCCGATCACGTGCAGATCTGCACCTGTGCGGCGCCGGATCTCGGGCCACGCGCGGAGCAGCACGTGCAGCCCTTTGCGCTGTTCGTGCCGGCCTGCGAAGACGATGCGGTGCTCGCGCGGCCGCCCGCGTTCGGCGGCAGGCGGGATGAGCACGCCGTTCGGGACGATCTCGTACTCGCCCGGGAGCCAGCGCTGCGCCGAGGCACGCGCCGACTCTCGAGACGGCGATGCGCCGGTCGAGGCGATCGGCGAGGAACCCCCAGACGTGCTGCGCGATGCGCATCCACCCGAGGTCGCCGCTCGCGTGGAACGTTCCGACCATCGGCCCGGTGTACGTCGCGAGCGCGGCGATGCACGGCGTCGGCGTCATCGGCTCGTGCAGGTGCGAGCACGTCGAACTTCTCTCGCGCGAGCGCCGCGCGGATACGAAAGAGCGAACGGGGGCTGAGGATGATGTTCGGGAGCGAGCCGTTCGCGGGAACGATGACCGAGCGGCCGATCGGGATGATGTCGGGCGGCGGCGGCCCGTCGCGCCCGTGCCGCGGGTGCAGCGTCCGCGTGAACTGGCCGGGCGGGTCGTTCCCCATGATCGTCTTCACCTCGTGGCCGAGGCGGCGAAGCGCTTCGGACTGGAGCTCGGCGTGCTCGACGACGGCGCCCCAGAACGACCACGAGTACGGGACGACGATGCCGATCTTCACGCGGCCATTATCGTCGGCGGGCAGTGCGCCTCCGCTCTCCACACGACCGCGAGATCCTGCGGCTGGCGCTGCCCGCGCTCGGGGCGCTCGCGGCGGAGCCGCTCTACGTCCTCGTGGACACGGCGATCGTCGGCCATCTCGGGCCGTCCCGCAGCTGGCGGCGCTCGGGCTCGCCGGGACCGTTCTCTCGGGGACGTTCACGATCTTCAACTTCCTCACGTACGGGACGACGGCGGTGGTCGCGCGCGCGACAGGCGCGGGACAGCACGAGCGGGCGGCGCGACTCGCGGCGCAGGCGCTCTGGGCCTCGCTCGCGATCGGCCTGACGCTGCTCGTCGTGTGCGAGGCGGCGGGCGCGCCACTGCTGCGCGCGCTCGGCGGGCACGGGCAGTCGGGCCACGACGCGCTCGTCTACTTCCGCATCGCGGCGGCCGGCCTTCCCGCGGCGCTGATCGCGCTCGGCGGGCAGGGCTATCTGCGCGGCGTCTCGAACCTGCGGCGGCCGCTCGAGATCGTCGTCGTGGCGAACCTCGTCAACGTCGTGCTCGAGCTGCTGTTCGTGTACGGCTTCCACTGGGGAATCGCCGGATCCGCGGCCGGAACGGCGATCGCGCAGGCGGGGATGGGCATTGCGTTCGCGCGCGAGCTCCTCCGGCCGCGAGCGGCGTCGCGGCGGCCGAGCTTCGACGAGATGCGGCCGATGGTGCGGGTCGGGCGCCAGATCTTCGTGCGCACGACCGCGCTGTACGCGTCGTTCCTCGTCGCCGCGTCGGTGCTCGCGCGCATGGGCGACGCCGAGCTCGCTGCGCATCAGATCGCGTTCCAGCTGTTCATCTTCCTCGCACTGCTGCTCGATGCGATCGCGATCGCGGGGCAGGTGATCGTCGGGCGCATGCTCGGCGCCGGCGACGCGGACGGAGCGCATGCGGCGGCGCTGCGGATGATCGCCTGGTCGGTCGTCGTCGGCGGCGTCTTTGCGGTCGTCCTGCTACCGCTCTCGCACGCGATTCCGCGCGCGTTCACGAGCGATCACGCCGTGCTCGCGCAGGCCGCGAAGCTGTGGCCGTTCTTCGCGCTCATGCAGCCGCTCGGCGGCGCGGTGTTCGCGCTCGACGGAATTCTCATCGGCGCGAGCGACACCGCGTATCTCATGTGGTCGATGCTCGCCGCGAGCGCGGTGTTCATCGCCGTCGCCGCGCTGTCGCTCGAGCTCCACTGGGGCATCGTCGGCGTCTGGGCGGGGCTCGACGTGCTCATCGCCGCGCGGCTCGTGCTCCTCGGCGTGCGTTTCGCCGGCCGGCGCTGGGCCGTGGTGGGCTACGCGTGAACGGTTGCCGTCTTCTTGCCGGCGTCGATCGTGACGACGTCGCCCGAGACGCGGATGCCGCGCAGCGTCGCCCAGTCTCCGAGTAGCGCGGAGACGGCGTAACGGCGGAACGTTCGCCCGCCGTCGTGCGTCACCCAGAGTGACACCGTGCCGCGCCCGCACGCCGGGCAATATCCGACGAAATATCCTGCACTCGCGCCGACGATCGTCCATGGCCCCGAGTCCGAGTCGAACTCGTGAGGCGCATTCACCCCGAAGTACCTCTCGGCCGACACGAGCCTGAACGTCGTGCCGCCGTCGCCGGAGCGCACGAGCACGTACGCCTCCTGGCTCGCCGCGGCGCCCCCGTGGAACATGACCCAAATGGATCTGCCGGCGCAGCGGATCTCGTGCGTGATCGCCTGGTATCCGGGATCCGTGTAGACGGTACGGCCGGAAGCGTTCACGATCCGCTTCCCCACGACGTGGACCGGGCAGGCAGGCGTGGCGAGCACCGCGCGGATTATGCTCGCTTGATGGAGGGCCTGGCCGAGCTGCACACGCACCTGGGCGGCTCGGTCTCGTCCGACATCCTCTGGACGCTCGCGCACGAGCAGGGCATCTCCCTCCCGGTCAAGGACTACTGGGACTTCGACCGGCTCGTGACGGTGAGCGACCCGCGCGGCGTCCCGAACCTCGACGCGCTCGACCAGATCTACCACTGGACGGAGCTCATCCAATCGAGCCCGATCGCGGTGGAGACGTCGGTGCACCAGGCGATCGGCGGCGCGTACCGCTCGCAGGGGATCACGACGCTCGAGCTGCGCTTCAACCCGATGAAGCGCAACCGCGGCGGCGAGCGCGACCTCGACCACATCATCCTCGCCGCCATTCGCGGCCTCGATCGCGCGAGCCTCGAGTACCCGCAGGTGCGCGCGGGACTGATCCTGATGATGGACCGGACGTTCACGCAGCGGCAGAACGAGGTCATCGTCGAGAAGGCGATCGGCTGGTCGTCGCGCGGCATCGTCGGCGTCGACATCGCCGGCCCGCGGCCCGGGCATGCGCGGTACGACTACCGCAGCGTGCAGCCGATGATCGAGGAGGCGCGCGGCGCAGGACTCGGCGTCACGATCCACGTCGGCGAGGAGGGCGGCGACTTCGGCCGCGAGGAGATCGGCGAGGTGCTCGAGGTGCTGCGCCCCGACCGGATCGGGCACGGCATCCTCGCCGCCGGCGACGCGGAGCTGATGCGCGAGCTGCGCGAGTCCGAGGTCGTGCTCGAGATCTGCCCGACGTCGAACCTGCTGACGAAGGCGCTGCCGGACGAGGACGCGGTACGGACCGTGTTCCGCACGTTCGTCGAGAACGGCGTCCGCTTCACGATCGCGACGGACGGCCCCGAGATGATGCACACGCACCTGCGTGACGAGCTCGACCTGCTCCTGCGCATCGGCGCGCTCACGCAGGAAGAGCTCGACGAGGCGAACGCGCGCGGGCACGACGCGAGCTTCGTCCGCGGCGGCTTCCGCGCCGCCCGGGTCTAGCCCCGTCGAATACTCCCATCGACCGATACCCGCGGGGCGGCCGCGGACGTAGCGTGCCGCGCCATGAACACCGCTCCGTCCTTGACTCAGAGGCAGCTGCAGGTGGTCGGGCTGATCGCGATCGGCTGCTCGAACGAGGAGATCGGGCGCCGCCTCGAGATCTCGCCGCGGACGGCGAAAGCGCACTGCGACGCGCTGCGCCTGAAGCTCGGTGTGCCGAGGCGACGGCAGATCCCCGCTGCCTTCAAGACGCTCACGGGCCAGGATCCCCTCGCCCGCGAGCTCACGCCGGCTGCGGCCGGCGTCGGGGGCTAACGGCGACCGCGCCCGGTCCTTCGAGGGCCGGGCGCGGGCCCCCTGTTCAACGGGGCTCGAGTCGTCCACAATCGCGTCGAGGAGGAGAGGCCAGGGCACAACCCAGGCGTGCGGCAGCCAGGCAGGCGACATGCACGAGGGCACCGTCATCGCGCAGCCGCGGGCGCAGGTCATCATCAAGCGGCCCCGGCTGACAAGGCTCCTGGACGAGGCAGGGGCGCGGATCACCTTGCTCCTCGCGCCGGCGGGATACGGCAAGACGACGCTCGCGCGCGAATGGACGGAGGAGCAGGAACGCGTCGGCTGGTACATGGGCGCGCCGGGGATGATCGACGTCGCCGGGTTGTCGGTCGGCATCGCGGAGGTGCTCGGTGCGATGGGCGAGCGGCCGCGCCCGGACATGGTCGAGCGCGTGCGCATCCTCGCCGCGCGCGGACACGATGCGCGCGGCCTCGCGAAGGCGGTCAGCGGCGGCGCGCCCGGCGGCGACTGGCTCCTCGTCGTCGACGACTACCACCACGCGCTCGGCTCGGAGGACGCCGAGGCGTTCTTCGAGGAGCTCGTGTCGTTGACCGAGTTCCGCCTGCTGATCACGAGTCGCGAGCGGCCGGGCTGGCTCCCGGCGCGGAAGGTCGTCTACGGCGAGGCCGCGGTCGTCGAGATGGATGCGCTCGCGTTCACCGACGACGAGGCGCGGGCCGTGCTCGGCGATGCCGGCGACGGCGTCGTCGCCGAGGCGCGCGGATGGCCGGCGGTGATCGGGCTGGCCGCGATGCGCGGGATCGGCGACGTCGCGAGCGGGCTTCCGCCGGATGACCTATATCGCTTCTTCGCGGAGGATCTCTTCCGCTCGGCGTCGCCGCGGATGCGTGACGCGATGTTCCGGCTGGCGCTCGTCGGCGTCGACGGAGCGCGCGCGCTCCTCGGGGCCGAACACGTCGCGCTCGTGGAGGAGGCGACGGAGCGCGGCTTCCTGACGGGCGGCGAGGCGCGGGCACGTGCACCCGCTGCTGCGCGGTTTCTTGCTGGCGAAGTTGAAGGAACTCGACGACGACGCGATCCGGAAGCTCGTCGCGGAGGCGGTCGCTTATCTCGCCGACCAGCACCGGTGGGACGACTGCTTGTTCGTGCTCGAGCAGTTCCCGGAGGACGAGCTCATCCTGTCGACGCTGCGGCAGGGCTCGCGGAGATCCTCGATTCGGGCCGAATCGTGATGGTCAAGCAGTGGCTCGAGCTCGCCGACGTGGCGGGGCTCCACGCCCCCTTCTTGTTCCTCGCAGAAGCAGAGATCTCGATCCGGGAGCGGGACAATCGCGCGCTGGCACTCGGAGAGGAGGCCGGGCGCTTCTCGTCGGAGACGCGTCGGCGCGCGCCTACCTCGTCGCAGCCCGCGCAGCGCATCTCACCGACGAAACCCGCTGACGTGTCGCGCCTCTGCGAGCTAAGCGTCGCGAGTACGTGCAAGCCAGTCCACACAGATCGACGCACTTTGGGTCGCTTTCTCTAGCGCACTCGAACAGGTAGGCAGACGACGCGTCAGCGGTATTCGAGCGCCTCCAGGACGTTTGACGAGACCGGGGCCACTCACGCCTCGCGATTGCTGACGGCGAGAGGGTTCATCCTTTGTCAGGCCGGCGACGTGCGCGAAGCGATCCAAACACTCGAGCTCGCGACGCAGTTCATGACGAAGGTGAGATGATCCATTCGTCCGCACAATCTGCTTCACCACCTCGCCTACATCTTGCTCCTTGCAGCTCGATACGAAGACGCCTTGAGCGCAGCCGAGGCACGGTCATCGGGAGGGCGGCGAGGCGGGCCTTGAGTTCGTCATCGATCACGGCCTGATTCGGCGGGCCGGGGCACTGGTGGGGCATGCGACAGACTCGGTCAAGCGCAGAGCGGCTATTGACGAACTAGAGCGACGCTCGAGAGCGCAGCGTCCGACTACGTCCTCAGCCACATCGTCCTGGAACGAGTGCGGCTTGCCATGGCCTCGGGCGATCTTGAGTCGGCAGAAACGCCTTCTCGCGACGCAGAGAGCCGCGAGCGAGCGACCAGCGTTTCGCGGCGAGATGCTGCAGCTACGAAGCGATCCTGCTCGCTGGCTCAGGCGAGGGGGATCTCTCCAGGCAAAGCTCGATCTCTGCCCCGACGAGCGGGAGTTCGTCGAGGCCGCGGCATGCTCAGGTCGCTCAGGCGATTCGCGGTCTTCGCCCGGACGGAGAGCGAGAAGCTGCAGTTGCCGCACTCGAGAGCCTGTTTAGCCGCGGCGAAGTCGACGCGATCGTCACAGGCTATCGCGCTGTCCCGGATCTTGCGCGATCGATGTTGGGCACTCGGTTGGAGGACCAGATGTAAGGAACTGCTCGTGCGGTCACGCGACTTCGATCTGGCGCGCGCGATCGGTCTGAGGCTTCCGCGTGAATTACGACCGCGAGGCCGACTGTCCGCGCGCGAGCAAGACGTCTACGACCTACTTGTCCAAGGCCGGACGAACCATGAGATCGCAAAGACCCTCTTCATCAGCGAGTCAACGACGAAGGTCCATGTGCGCCACATCTTCGAGAAACTCGGCGTGCACACACGCGCCGAGGCCGCCGCCAGCCTTCCGGAACAGCCGAGCCTAGATAGCGTCTCCGCAGCTGCAGTAAGCAGCGGCCGAGGTCTTCCACCTGTCGTCAGCCGCGAGCTTCGGGTGCAGTTCGAACGATGTCGTCCACGCCGAGCCGATACGCCTCCGACGCGGTCGCGAGAATCGCTTCAAACGCCGCAACAACGCTCGTGTCGAATTGAGCTCTCGACGGCCTGAGCAAGCCGTCAGCCGGCCACCCGACTCGGCATGGCGTCGCGGTAAGGCCGGTCCGACGTCATCGCGTTGTAGGCGTCGGCGACAGCGATGATTCTCGCCAGAAGGGGTATCTCGTCTCCTACCGAGCCGATCGGGATAGCCCGTGCCGTCCACCCGCTCGTGATGGCTCCGGACTACCTCCGCGATCTCGCCGTAGTCGTCGACGTTGCGAAGGATGTCCTCGCCGATCTCCGAGTGACGCTCCATCTCACGGCGTTCCTCAAGCGTGAGGGCACCGGGCTTCTCGAGCAGGCCAGCAGGGAGGCCGATCTTGCCGACGTCGTGGACGAGGCCGCACAGGTGCGACGAGCTCCTGCTCTTGATCGGACAAGCCCATCCGCACTCGCGATGTCACGCGCGTAGATCGCGACCGCAGTCGAGTGACCCGCCGTATATCGATCCCGCGCATCAAGCGTCGCGACGAGCGCCGTCGCGAACGAGAGGTTGGCGCGAGGCGAGGCGCGCGTTTGCTCTGCCCAGCGCCTCGCGATGTCTCGCGCTGCTGGCGGTAGAGGAGAAGCAGCCGCTGCGCGGCTAGCGCCGGGAGCGCGAAGAGCGCAACGCTCCAGGGCGAGATGGTCATGTAGACGTAGGCCAGGACGGCCACGGTTGGCACATGGAGGGGCACGCTCACGAGGTCGCTCGGAAGCATCTCGCGCAACGTCGCCGTGCATCGAGCTCGTTTGCCGAATTGCTGGGCGCAACGAGAGCCAGTGCTCGCCGACGATCGTCTCGACGAGGAACGCCGCCTGTCACGGCAGCGAACAGACCGAGGAAACCTCGGCCGCCTCGTGTGAACCAGAACTGCGGCTGCCATGAGACCAGCGCATACGGTCGCCAGCGACTCGCTTCGACGTCCAGTTGGCCCATCGCAGGATCGGCTGATCCGTGTCGCGTCGGGGAAGGTCTCGGAGGAGACCGGCCGCAGCGACGACCGCGCCCGAGAGCGGGCCCAAGTACAACGGCCGCAAACACGCAGACCAGCGACGCAATCGTCACCTCGAGGTTCGGCGCTGAGCCGGATGCTCCCGTAGTCGGCCGCAAATGCGAGCGCGGCCAGAGCAGCGCGACGGCCGCAGGCTGATGAATCCGGTAGCCAGCGAGCGATGAGCCCGCTACAGAGGCCAGCCGCACCAGAGCTCAGAGTCAGAGAACCCAGAGCTCAAGCAGCGCGCTCCCGGGTCAGCTGGGGCCAGGTTTGCGCCGAAGTAAAGGCGCTGAATTCTCTTGAAGTCTCACTCATTAGGGGTATAAGCTCCGCGGTTGCCGTTAGTCCCTAGACCTAGGAGTTTCCCGTGCATAAGCGCATTGCCGCTGTCATCGCCCGCGCAGCTGTCGCTGGCGAAGCAAGACCTGGTAGTTCCGAAGCCGCATCGTCCGTTGTCCACAGGACAGTGACTATCCCCCGCGAGAGGGATATCGGTGTTCGGTGGACCGGTCTGAAACCCTTTAGACACGCGCGTCCCGGCCCTTCATAGCCGGGGCGCGCGTCGTGTTCTGGAACCGGTTTTCGACAGCTCCGCCCGAGCTGTCCACAGCCTCACGGCGAGGTGGGTCTAGCCGATGAGACCGCGGCGGAAGCCAACCGCCACCGCGTGTGCCCGCGAGCGGGCCTGAAGCTTTGCCAGGAGGTGCCGAACGTGCGACTTGACTGTCTCCTCGGAGAGGTAGAGCCGCTGGCCGATCTCCCGGTTGACGAGCCCGTCGGAGATGAGCTGCAAGACCTCGATTTCGCGCCCCGTCGGCTCCTGCTCGAGCTCGACCCGCGGGCTCTGGAACGGGATGACGGCCGCCGTCGCCGGGCTCACCGAGCGCCGGCGCGCAGCCACCTCCTCGAACCGCCGCGAGTGGTCCAGGTACCGGTCAAGGATCTGCTGACGTTCAGCTGCGTCCACATGGCGACTATCGGCGCCCCCGCTGTCCCCCTTTAGAAGTACCTGCCCCTATTCAGGGATGCGGGTACCGCGCCGTTGAGCGGCTTCCGCCAGCGCCGCCTCGTCGTACAGGTGGCACTCCACCTCCACGTCGCCGGACGGGAGCAGCCGCGGCTCGATCGGCTCGTGCCAATCCACCTCGAGGGCGCCGTTCGAATCCGCCAGCCGGCTCACGCCCGTCCAGAACGGCTCGGCCGGATCGGCCGCCCGCGCCCGGTCGAGGATCCCGCGCAGATCCGACCCGTGCGCGCCGCCGTGCCCCTCGACCCGCACGTGGGTCACGGGCTCGTCGAGCGCCTCGATCGGCCCCACCGCCGCCCGCTCCGCCTCGTACCCCGCCTCGTCGAGCCCCGCCCACCGGCGCTCGAGCAGCTCCTTCAGGTCGCGCGACTCCCAGCCGCACACCTCGAACGCCTTCGGGCAGCGCGGATGGAACGAGCAGCCGAGCGGCGGCCGCGACGCGTCGGGCACCTCGCCGCGCGGCAGGTCGCGCGGAATCGTCCGCCGCGGGTCCGGCTCCGGGATCGCCCGCAGCAGCGCCTGCGTGTACGGGTGCTTCGGATCCTCGTAGATCGCCTCCGACGGCCCGATCTCGACGATCCGCCCCAGGTACATGATCGCGATCCGGTCGCAGAAGAACTTCGCCGTCGCCAGGTCGTGCGTGATGTACAGGTACGTGAGGTCGAAGTCGCGCTTCAGCTCGAGCATCAGCTCGAGGATCTTCGCCCGCACGCTCATGTCGAGCATCGACACCGGCTCGTCCGCCACGAGCAGCACCGGGTTGAGGATGATCGCCCGGGCGATCACCGCCCGCTGCTTCTGGCCGCCGGAGAGATCGGACGGGTACTTGTCCATGAACTGCTCCGCGGGCGCCAGCCCGACCCGCTCGAGCGCCTCCGCGACCTTGAGCATCAGCAGCTCGTTGTCGTTGACGAGCCCGTGGATCTGGAGCGGATGGCCGACAGCCTGCGCGACCGTCATCGCCGGGTTCAGCGACGCGTGCGGATCCTGGAAGACGATCTGCATCCTCCGGCGAATGAGCCGGCGGTCGTGCTCGCTCAGCCCGGTGATCTCCTGTCCCTCGAAGTCGACGCTCCCGCCCGTCGCCGGCACGAGCCCGAGCAGCGTGCGGCCCAGCGTCGTCTTGCCGCTGCCCGACTCGCCGACGAGCCCGAGCACCTCGCCCTTGCGCAGGTCGAACGAGACGTCGTCGACCGCGCGCACCGCCGCGCCCGTCCGGCCGACGAGCCGGTCGAGGAAGCTTCCTCGGATCGAGTAGTACGTCTTCAGCCCGCGGACGGAGACGAGCACCTCGTCGTTCGTGCTCATGCCTCCTCCGCGATCGCGATCTGTTGGCGCTCCATCCGCGCCGTGCCGCCGTCGGGGATCTCCGTCTCCGGCCCGTGCAGCCAGCACAGGACGCGCCGGTCGGGCTCGGGCGAGGTCTCGATCGGGTCGCGCACCGGGCAGACGCGCATCACGTCGGGGCAGCGGGGATGGAAGTGGCAGCCGCTCGGCGGGTTGATCAGGTTCGGCGGCGCACCCGGGATCGAGTGCAGTTCCTTCGTGTCGAGCGAGATCGTCGAGCGCAGCAGCTCGCGCGTGTACGGATGCTTCGGGTCGGCGAAGACGTCGCGCGCCGGCCCCTCCTCCGCGATCTGGCCGGCGTACATCACCGCCACGCGATCGCACGCCTCGGCCACGATCCCGAGGTTGTGCGTGATCAGCAGCAGCGCCGTGTCGAAGTTCTCCTTCAGGTCGGCGAGGATGCGCAGGATCTGCGCCTCGACGATCACGTCGAGCGACGTCGTCGGCTCGTCCGCGACGAGCAGCGACGGCCGCAGCACGAGCGCGAGCGCGATCATGATGCGCTGCCGCATGCCGCCGGAGAACTCGTGCGGGTACTGGCGGAAGCGCGTCGGCGGGATGCCCATGCGGCCGAGCGTGTCGAGCGAACGGCGGCGCACGTCCTTGTCCGTGAGCTTCGGCTCGTGCTGCTCGATCGTCTCGCGGAAGTGATCCTCGATGCGGAGCAGCGGGTTCAGCCGCGTCATCGGCTCCTGGAAGATGAGCCCGAGCTCGGGGCCGCGCAGCCGGCGCAGCTCACGCGGTGACATCGCAACGAGGTTGCGGCCCTTGTACAGCACCTCGCCGTCGGCGCGAGCGCCCTCCGGCAGCAGCCCGAGGATGCCGCGGCCGAGCGTCGACTTGCCGCATCCCGACTCGCCGACGAGCCCGAGCACGGAGCCCCCGTCGATCTCGAGCGAGACGTCGTCGACCGCACGGACGGAACCGCGCGCGGTGCCGTACCAGAGCCGAAGGTGCCGGACTTCGAGGACGGCGCTCACGGCTCGTAGGGCTCCGTTGCGGGCTCGAGGCTCGGCGCGGCGAAGTCCACCTTGCGGATCGTCCGCTTGCGCAGCACCGGGTTGATCGTCTCGTTCAGGCCCTCGCCGAGCAGCGTCAGCCCCGTCACGAGGAGCACGATCGCGAGCCCCGGGAAGACGCCCGTCCACCAGATGCCGGACGCGGCAGTCCGATACGGCGCGCGAGACGTCGTACCCCCACTCCGCCCCCTGCGAGGGCTGCACGCCGTAGCCGAGGAAACCGAGCGCGGTCAGCGTCAGCACCGCGTCGGCGGCGTTGAGCGTCGCGATCACCGGAACGTTCTGCACGACGTTGAAGAAGACGTAGCGGCGCAGGATCGTGAACGGCTTCGCGCCGAGCGCGCGCGCCGCCTCCACGTACGGCTCCTCGCGCACGCTGATCACGTGGTTGCGCACCACGCGGAAGTACTGCGGGATGTACGTGATCGTGATCGCGAGCGCGGCGACGAGCACGCCCGAGCTGACGCTGCCGCCGAGCAGGAAGGCGATGACGATCGCGAGCAGCAGCGGCGGGAACGCGAACATCGCGTCCATGAACAGCACCGCTCCGCGGTCGAACGGACCGCCGAAGTAGCCGGACACGAGGCCGAGCGGCACGCCGATGACAAGACCGAACGCGAGCGCGAGCCCGACCACCTCGAGCTCCGTCTGCGCGCCCCAGACGATGCGCGAGAGCACGTCGGTCGACTGCACCGTCGTCCCGAAGATGTGCGCGTGCGACGGGTGCGCGAGCTGCGCGAAGCGATGGCCGCCCGACTGGTACTGGTCGAAGCCGTACGGCGAGATGACCGGCGCCAGGATGGCCATGAGGACGAACACGAGCGTGAGGCCCGTCCCGGCCCAGAGCATGGTGCGCGCCATGCCGCGCGCTTCGGCGATCGGCTGCAGCGCCCGCCGGATGCCGACGGTGCGCCGCTGGAGGCGGACGGCCGCGGTCGCCATCAGTACCGCACCCGCGGGTCGATGAACGCGTTGGCGAAGTCGATGATGATGCTGGCCGCGACGACGACGAGCGCGAAGACGACGACGATGCCCTGCACGGCCGCGTAGTCGCGGTTCTGGAGGTACACGTAGAGCTCGTGGCCGATGCCCGGCCAGTTGAACGTCGTCTCGGTGAGGATCGCGCCGCCGAGCAGGAGCGCGAGCTGCAGTCCGACCACGGTGATGACCGGCACGAGCGCGTTGCGGAAGGCGTGGTGATAGACGACGGAGCGCTCGTTGATGCCGCGCGCCCGTGCCGCCTCGATGTAGTCGTCCTTCAGCGTGCGGATGACGTTCACGCGGATCAACCGGATGAACACGCCGCCGTAGACGAGGCCGAGGGTGAGCGCCGGCAGGATCAGGTGCTTCACGATGTCCCAGAAGGCGCTCCAGTCGCCGTCGATGATCGCGTCGAGCAAGAAGATGTTCGTGTGCGTCTTCATCAACGCCTGCGTGATCGGGCTCGCCTGATCGGAGACGGGTAGCCACCCGAGCCAGACGCCGAAGACGAGCTGCGCGAGCAGCCCGAGGAAGAACACGGGCATGGCGTAGATGACGATCCCGAACAGCCGGCCCCCCGCGTCGATCGGCGAGTCGCGGTAGCGCCCGGACAGGAGCCCGACGAGCAGGCCGACGACCATCGCGACGAGCATCGCGAAGAACGTCAGCTCGAGCGTCGCCGCGCCGTTCACGAGGATGATGCTCCCCACCGAGCGGCGATCGGAGATGGTCGTGCCGAAGTTGCCGCGGACGATCTGCCCGAGGTAATGCACGTACTGCACGTAGATCGGCTTGTCGTAGCCGAGCTGATGGCTGATCTGCTTGATCACCGCGGGCGGCGCATGCCCGCCGAGCGATGCCGAGACCGGGTTGCCCGGCGCGACGCGCATGAGCAGGAAGACGAGCGTCAGGAGGATGAACACCATCGGCACGACGAGCGCAAGGCGCGTGATCGCGTACCGCTTGAGCGAGGATCCCTGAGTACCCATCTGAGCGTCCGAGTGTAGGGGTGGGGAGCGCCCGAAGACGCTCCCCACCGTCATGCGGTCAGGACTTCGTGATCTCCCAGAACCGCATCAGGTACGTCGGGTCCAGGGTCCCCTGGATCCCGTGGATGTTGTCCCGACCGACCGCGAGCATCGCGCCCTGCCAGTACGGGATGATCGGGGCGTCCTTCGCCGCGAGCGTCTGCGCCTGCTGAATGAAGCCGAGCGCGCGCCGCGTCCGTGGTCGCACCCTGCTCGTTCTTCAGGAGCGCGTCCATGGCCGCGCTCTTGTAGCCGTTCGACGTGAAGTTGCTGCCCGACGCGTAGAACGGGACGAGGTAGTCCTCGGCGTCCACGTAGTCGGGGAACCAGCCGAGCTGGAACGCGCCGTACTGCGTTCCCAGCGTCTTGGAGTACGTCGCCCACTCGGCCGACTTGAGCGTCACCTTGAACAGCTTGCTCGCGTTGAGAGCACGCTGGATCTCGGTGTACTCGTCAGCCGACGCGTCGCCGTAGTGCGACGGCGTCCACCAGACGGTCAGCTTGACCGGCGTCTTCACGTGGGCGGCCTTCAGGGCTGCCTTCGCCTTCGCAGCGTTCGGCGCCTTGCCGTACATCTCGCCGAACGAGTTGAGGTGGCCGGGCAGGCCCGGCAGGCACCATCGAGTAGAGCGGCTGCACGTTGCCGTGGTAGACGCGCGACGCGATGGTCTGCCTCGGGAAGAGGTAGGCGATCGCCTTGCGCACGGCCAGCTTGTTCGTCGGTGCCCGCTTCACGTTCAGCACGAGATAGCGGATGACGACGCCGCTGCCCTTGAACACCGTGATGCCGCTCGTGTTCCCCAGCGCGGCGTACTCGGTCGGCGTGAAGTCGCGGAACGCCATGTCGATCGTCCCCTTCTGGAGATCGAGCTTCATGGTGGACGACTTCGAGTAGTAGTCGATGATCACGCCGCCGTTCTTCACGGAGCCGAGCGACCCGTCGTAGTTCGGGTTCGGCGTGAAGACGGCCTGCTGGCCCGGGGTGAACTTCGAGAGCACGTACGGGCCGGTGCCGACGAGGTTCTTCGCGTCGGTGTTCGCCACGATCTTGTCCGCCGGATACACCTTGTGGTCGACGATCGTGCCTGCGCCGGTCGTGAGGATGAACGGCCACGTCGACTGTGCCGACTTGAGGTTGAACGTGACGCTGTAGTCGCCGTTCGTCGTGACGTCCTTGAGGTTCGCGAGCAGCCCGTAGATCCCGGACGGGTCCTTGATCGCGTTGACGCGATCGAAGGACCACTTCACGTCAGCCGACGTGAACGGGTCGCCGTTCGAGAACTTCACGCCCTTCTTGAGCGCGCACGTCCACGCCGTCTGCGCCGCGTTCGCGGTGCAGCCGGTGGCGAGCGACGGCGTCGGGCTCCTATGGCCCTGCGGATAGTCGAGCAGGTGCTGGTAGATCAGCAGGTCGACCGTCGCCGATCCGTAGTCGTAGTTCCCGGCCGGATCGACGTTCGTCACCGTGTCCGTCGTGCCGTCGATGATGGTGGCGGCCGCGGACGAGTGGAGCGGCTTCGACTGCGCCGCGCTCACTCCAATCGCTGCCAGCACGAGGCCGGCGAGGCCGAGTACCGCAAGGTACTTCAGCCGTGGTCTTACATGCATGTTCCCTCCCGGGTGTTGATTCGGTCGTTGGGCACTATCTCATGCAGATGGTCGAGTAGTCGAACCCGTACACGACTTGGTTGACATAGCAACCGAGGTCCACCTTCTCGTTGAAGAAGTCGGTGAACTCTCGGTTGAGGAACGGCGCCCAGGGCGCCTGAAGCATGATCTGCCGGTCGAGCGACGCCCAGCGCGAGTTCACCGGGCTCGTCGGGATCGCCTGCTTGTTCAGTGCGTCGATCTCGGCATTGACCTTCTTGTCGTCGAAGTTCGCGTAGTTGTTGTTGTAGGTCTTGGTGATCCGCTCGCCGTTCAGGAGCACGTCGAACCAGTCGAGCGGATGGGGATAGTCCTGGAACCAGTCGGCGAAGCCGATCTGGGCGTTCGTCGCCTCGTTGCCGATCGTCGCCCAGTAGACGGCCGACGAGACGATGTGCTGCTTCGCCCTCAGCCCGATCGAGTTGAGGACCTTGACGAGGTAGTCCGTCGCCTTCGGGTCGAGCCCGCGATCGTGGTTCCAGACGGTCACGCGCGCGCCGACGGCGCCCGCCGCCTTGATCAGCTGCCGCGCCTTCGCGAGGTCGTGGCGATAGAGCGAGTGCTTCGTGTAGGACGGGTACGTCGGCGGCAGGATGTTCTCCGTCGTTTGTGCGAGGCCGCCGTAGATCGCGACGAGCGCCCGCCGGTCGATGGCGTAGTTGACGGCCTCCCGCACCTTCCGGTTGTCGAAGGGCGCGACCTTCGTGTTCATGAAGAAGTAGTAGGTGTTCGGCGGCGTGTAGATCTTCAGCTGGTCGCCGTACTTCGCCTCCGTCTCGGCGAGGATCGACTCCGGGATGGGCTGCGGGTCCCAGTCGTCCTGGCCGCTCGTCGTGCGCTTGAGCGCGGTCGCGGGGTCGCCGACGATGTCCCAGACGATCTTGTCGGGGTTCCCCGCCGGCACGTTGCCGTCGAATTGCGCGGCGCGGAAGTGCGGGTTGCGCACCTCGACGATCTGCTTGTTCGGCGCGTAGCTCTGGATGACATACGGGCCGGTCGCCGCGAAGTGGATGCGTCGACGTGTCGGACCCCGATGCGTTCGCCGGAACGGGCGCAGCGAACTCGCTCGCGAGCACGTTGGCGAAGTCGCCCTGCGGCGTCTTCAGCGTGATCGTGATCTTCCCGGTCGCGTCGTCGACGACGATCCCGGAGATGTCGTCGCCCTTCGTCTTGCGCGCATCGTCGGCGCCGACGATGTTGTAGAAGTAGCCCGCTCCCGGCGAGTCGAGCTTGAAGTCGCGCTCGACCGTCGCCTTGAAGTCGCTCGCCTTCACCGGCTGGCCGTTCGAGTAGGTGAGGCCCTTCCGCAGCACGAGCGTGTACGTCCGCCCGTCCGCCGAGACGTGCGGGAAGCGCGCGCGCGAGGTACGGGACGATCGTCGAGCCGCCGGCGCCGTTCACGTGCCGGTACCCGAGCAGCGGCAGATAGACGTTCCAGATGACGTTCAGCCCTTCCGGGCTGTACGTGAGGCCGGGGTCGAGGTAGTCGATGGAGGTGTCCTGCGCGACCCGGAGGACGGGGAACGCAGGCGCCGTCGACGCTCTGACGATCGGCGCCGCGGCGGCAGAGGCAGGCCCGCCCGCGTTCGAGGCGCCGCCGCAGCCGGCGGCGAGCGCAGCCAGCCCCGCGAGCGGGGCAAGTGCGAGCAATCGAGAGAGTCGAGTCAGTCGTTCCATGAAGAGCGGCGCGGCATTGTTACTGACGTCGAGACGCCGTTCGGGTTAGGAATCGAACGTATGTTCGTCTAGACTCCCGGGGATGCAACTCCGGCTCGATGCGGCCGACCGCCTCGTCGAGCTGGTCGAAGAGCGGCGCGGGCCGGTGCTGGCGGACGAGGCGGCGCGGCGGCTCTTCGCCCTCCGCTCCGCCCCGGTCGCGCTCGCCCGCTCGTTGCTCGACGACGTCGTCGAGGCCGACGCCCGCCTCGCGTGGAACGGCGACGCGGTCGGGCTCGCGGCGCCGCTCGGCCGCGACCTCCTCCTCGAGCGCGCGACGTACGTCGTCGTCGACCTGGAGACGACCGGCCTCCGTCCCGGCACGGCGCAGATCTGCGAGATCGGCGCTGTCCGCATCCGCGGGCTCGAGCTTGCCGAGGAGTTCCAGACGCTCGTCGACCCCGGCATGGCGCTCGGGCCCGGCGTCGCCGCGCTCACGGGCCTGACGAACCGGCAGCTGCACGGCTCACCGCCGCCGTCGCTCGCCGTGCGGCGGTTCCTCGCCTTCGCCGGCGACGCCGTGCTCGTCGCGCACAACGCACGCTTCGACCTCGGCTTCCTCGACCGGGAGACTGCGCGGCTCACCGGGCTCGCGGCTCGCCAACCCGGTCGTCGACACGGTCACGCTCGCGCGGCGACTGCTGGCCGGCCGCGTGCCGCGGGCGTCGCTCGCGCAGCTCTCGTATTTCCTCGGGACGTCGGTGCAGCCGTGTCACCGTGCGCTTCCGGACGCACAGGCGACGGCAGAGGTGCTGCTCGCGCTCATCGGGCTCGCGCAGGAACGCGGCGCGGAGACGGTCGCGGATCTCATCGCGCTCTCCGCGACGCAACGCCGGCGCGTGTGGGACAAGCGGCAGCTCGCGTTCGGCGCGCCGCAGCGCCCAGGCGTCTACCTCTTCCGCGACCGCAACGACGAAGTGCTGTACGTCGGGTGCGCGCGCGACCTGCGCGCGCGGCTGCGCTCGTATTTCCGCTCCGAGAAGCTGCGGCCCGCCGTCGAGGCGGCCGTCGGCGCGACCGAGCGGATCGAGTGGCGCGTACTCGGCTCCGAGCTCGAGGCGGCGCTGACGGAGCTCCGGCTGATCCGCGAGCTGCGGCCGCCGGCGAACGCGCGCATCGCGCGGCCGGATCGGCACGTGTGGCTGCGGAAGCGCGGCGACGGCGTCGTCGCATCGTCGTCGCCGACCGCGGTCGGCCCGATCCGGTCGCGACGCCGTGCGCAGATGGCAGCGCGCGCGCTGCTGGCGGAGGAGCTGGAGCGGCCGGCTGCAGCGCTGCCGCGGCTGCGGCGGAAGCTGGCGGCGTTATCGGATGCGCGGCGCTTCGAGGACGCGGCGCGGCTGCGCGACCGGATCGAGGCGCTCGAGCACGTGTGCCGCGACCTCGAGCGGCTCGCGCGGTTGCAGGCGGTCGAGCGCTGCCTCCTCGTGCCGGCGATCGAACCGGGGCACGTGCGCGCGCTCTTCCTCGCCGGCGGGCGCGTCGCGGCCGAGCGGACGCTCCCGCCGGGCGGCGGCGCGCACCTCGAGATCGAGGCGGGGCTCGCCGCCGCGCGTCGCGAGGGCGAGCTCGACGTCGACGAGTTGTTCCTCGTCGCGCGCTTCCTCCGCCGGCCGCCGCCGGAGCTGACCATCGTCCCGCTCGAGCGGGAAGCGATCCTCAGGCAGCTACGGAAATGAGATCGCGCAACGCGCCGAGACGCGCGAGAGCCTGGCCCTCGAGCTGACGCACGCGCTCGCGCGTCAGGTCGAGCTCGTGACCGATCGCCTCGAGCGTCCACGGCTCGCCGTCGAAGCCGAACCGCAACTCCAGGATCCGCCGCTCGCGCTCGGGAAGCGCATCGAGCGCACGCCGGACGCCTTGCCGGCGCAACGACTCTTCCGCCTCTTCGAACGGGTCGGCCGCCTCGCGATCGGCGAAGAGATCGCCGAGCTCGCCCTCGTCGTCCGCGCCGACCGTCTGGTTCAGCGAGACGGACGCATGAGCGGCACCGAGCGCTTCGTCGACGTGCTGCATCGGCAGACCGGTCGCTTCGGCAAGCTCGAGCTTCGTCGGCTCGCGGCCGAGCTCGACTTCGAGCCGGCGCGCTGCGCGCGACAGCTTCTGCTGCCGCTCGACGACGTGCACCGGGACGCGGATCGTTCGCGCGTGGTTCGCGACCGCGCGCTGCACCGACTGCCGGATCCACCACGTCGCATACGTCGAAAACTTGTAGCCGCGGCGCCAGTCGAACTTCTCGACGGCCCTGTTAAGACCGAGCGTCCCCTCCTGGATGAGGTCGAGGAACGGCACTCCGAGTCCGCGATAGCCCTTCGCGATCGACACGACGAGACGCAGGTTCGACTCGATCATCCGCCGCTTCGCCGTCGGGTCGGCGCGCTCGATCCGCTTCGCGAGCATGACTTCCTCGGCCGCGGTGAGCAGCTTGTGCCGGCCGACGTCGGCGAGGAACAGCTGCAAGCTGTCTGCGGCGCCGGAAACTGCCTGCGCCGCCTCGAGGCGCGCAGCCTCCTCCTCGGCCGCCTTCTCCTCGGCCGCAGCGGCAGTTGCCGCCCCGGTGTTCGATCCGGGCGCACCGATCTCGAGGCCGATGCGCTCGAGCTCGTGCGTCAACTCCTCGATCTCCTGGTCGTTCAGGTCGAGCTCGACCGCGAAGGCCTCGAGCTCGGCGGGCTCCAGGTAGCCGCGCTCCTGCGCGCCCTCGACGAGCGCGCGCGCCTGGTCAGTCTCGAGCAACTCCTGCAGCGGGTTCTGGCTCAGCTCTCGTCAATCCTCTCGGGCGCTGCTTCGACTGGGTCAACGGTCCTTCTCACTCTACGAGGGAAACCCTCTGACTGCCAGAGGACCCTCCAAGCCTCGGCCATACAGGACTTCGAACGGCGATTCGGCGCTGCTTATTCCGCTGCGGCCGGCTCGGCTTCCTGTTCCTGCTCTTTCGCCGGCGTCGTCCGGATGGGGAAGTCGAACTCGACCTTGCCTTCGTCGTTCAGGATGAGCCGGGCCCGGAACGGCTTGTTGTTCCGGGAGCGGAAACCGGACAAGACTTCACGCGTCTTGCCCTCCTCGAGCAGCTGCCGCGCGAGCTCCGGCGTGATCGTGCGTCCGGCGACGCGCTTCCAGATGACGTAGCCGCAGCCGGTCTCCTCGCGGTTCTTCCAGCTCGTGCATCCGTATGCGCGCGAGTTCTCGCGGATGATCTCGCCCGTCTCGGCGCCGCAGCGCGGGCACAGCCCGAGCTCGACGCGCTCCGGGCGGAGCTTCTCCTTGTCGAGCGCCTCGATCTGCCCGACGATCTCCTTCGTGAAGTTGGCGATCTCGTCGATGAACGCGGTGCGGTCGCCGGTCCCGTGCTCGATGTCGGAGAGCTTCTTCTCCCACGAGCCCGTCAGCTCGGGCGAAGTGATCTTGTGCTCCTCGAGCATCGTGATCACCTGCAGGCCCTTCGGCGTCGGCTGAAGGTCGCGCCCGACGCGCTCGATGTACTCGCGGCGGATGAGCGTCTCGATGATCTCCGCGCGCGTCGCCGGCGTGCCGAGCCCAGACTCCTTCATCGCCTCGCGCAGCTCGTCGTCGTCGATGAGCTTGCCTGCGGTCTCCATCGCGGAGAGAAGCGTCGCCTCGGTGTAGCGCGGCGGCGCCTTCGTCATCTTGTCCTCGCGCTCGGCGGCGAGGCAGCGCACGGTCTGACCTTCCTGCAGCGTCGGCAGCTCGCCGCCGTCGGTGTCTTCGTCCTCGGACTGTTTCTCCGCGTCCGGCTCGAGTCCGTAGACGCCGCGCCAGCCGGCCTCGAGCGTGATCTTGCCGCGCGTGCGGAAACTTTCGTTCTCGACCTCGGTGACCACCGTCGTGCGCGCGTATCGCGCCGGCGGATGGAACACGGCGAGGAAGCGACGCGCGACGAGGTCGAAGATGCGCCGCTCGTCCGGCGAGAACTTCTCGACGTCGTGCGGGACGTCGGTCGGGATGACCGCGTGGTGGTCGGTGACCTTCGCGTCGTTGATCACGCGCTGGAGCGGAAGCTGGTCGAGGCGCATGACGTACGTCGCCGCTTCGCGGTAGTCCGGGATGTCCTGCAGCGTCGAGGCGACGATCTTCAGCTGCGGCACCATGTCCCCGGACAGGTAGCGCGAGCTCGTACGCGGATAGGTGATCGCCTTCTTGTCCTCGTACAGCTTCTGCGCAGCCTGCAGCGTGCGCCGCGCGCTGAAGCCGTAGCGACGGTTCGCGTCGCGCTGAAGCGAGGTGAGGTCGTACAGCAGAGGCGCGCGCTCGGACTGCTCCTTGCGCTCGACCTTTGTGATCGTTCCGTCCTTGCCGCTGACCTTCTCGACGATCTCGTCGGCGCGCTCGACCGCCTTGATGCGTGTCTCGTCGCCCTCGAACCAGATGCCCTGGTACGGCGGCTGGAACGCGGCGTGCACGAGCCAGTACGGCTCGGCGACGAACGCCTGAATCTCTCGCTCGCGCTTCACGAGCATCGCGAGCGTCGGGGTCTGCACGCGGCCGAGCGACACGACGCCGCCCACCCACGCGCGTCCGCGGATGGTCGCCGCGCGCGTCGCGTTCATGCCGACGATCCAGTCCGCCTCGGAGCGTGACCGCGCCGCCTGCTCGAGCGGGTCCATCTGCTCGCCGGGCCGGAGCTTCTCGAAGCCTTCGCGGATCGCCGTCTTCGTCATCGACGAGATCCACAGGCGCTGCACCGACTTCGGGTCGCCGTCTTTCTTCTTCAGCGACTGCCGGTACATCTCGAAGATGTACGCGAAGATGAGCTCGCCCTCGCGCCCGGCGTCACAGGCGTTGATGAAGTCGGAGACGTCCTCGCGCTTCATCAGCTTGAGGATCAGGTTGAGCTGCTTCTTCGACTTCGCGTCACGCGGGACGAGGTGGAAGTCCTCCGGGACGATCGGCAGGTCGGCCATCTTCCACTTCTTGAACTTCTCGTCGTACTCCTCCGGGTCCGCGAGCTGGACGAGGTGCCCGACGGCCCACGTGATGACGTATTCCTCGGATTCGAGATAGCCGTCGTCGTGCTTCTCGAATTTCCCGGGCAGCGCCGTGGAGAGGTCGCGCCCTACGGATGGTTTTTCTGCAACAACGAGCGTCTTGGCCATAGATTCACCTTAGCGTGAGGCCGACCCGTACCTACGACACCGTGGCCCTGCTCACCTGGCCGATCCTGTGGGGACTCTTCCGGTTACGCGCGCGCGGGCGCGAGAACCTCCCGCAGGAAGGCGGCTTCGTCCTCGCCTGCAACCACGTGTCGAACTTCGACCCATGGCCGCTGGGAATGCCGCTCTGGCCGCGACGGTTTCTGCGCTTCATGGCCAAGTCGGAGCTGTACTGGTTCCCGGTCAGCCTGATCCTGAACGGGGCGGGCGCGTTCCCCATCCGTCGCGGCCAGGCGGACGCAGAGGCGATCGAGAACGCGGTCCGGCTTGCGCGCGAGGGGAACATCGTCGCGATGTTCCCCGAGGGAACGCGCCGCCGCAAGGGACTGATGAAGACGCGCGAGGCGCGGCCGCGCACCGGCGCGGCGCGCATCGCGCTCGAGGCAGGCGTTCCGCTCATTCCCGCCGCGATCGCCGGGACGGACAAGCTGATCCGGCTCGGCCCGCTCCGCGTGGCATACGGCGCGCCGGTCGAGCTCGACGACTTGCGCGGCGCTGACGTGCGCGACGCGGCAGTGGTGGCGACCGAGCGGTTGATGGCGCGCATCGAAGAGCTCGAGGCGTCACTCTGAGTCTCTTGCTCGTCGTCGATGGCGACTCGTTCGCGCACCGCGCATACCACGGGCTGCCGAAATCGATCCGGCTCAACGCCGTCGTCGGGTTCACGAACATGCTCACGCGGCTGTGGGAATCCGAGAAGCCGGATGCAGTCCTGGTCGGCTGGGACACGCTGACCGTTCCCACGTACCGGCACGAGGCGTTCGCGTCGTACCAGTCGGGGCGCGTCTTCGAAGAATCGATCCTCGAGCAGCTCGAGATCCTGCCTGACGTCGTGCGCGCGTGCGGGTTCGCCGCAGCGAAGGCCGACGGCTACGAGGCCGATGACTTCCTCGCGGCGGGCGCGAAGACGTGGCCGGGCGACGTGCTCGTCGCGACCTCCGACCGCGACGCATTCCAGCTCGTCTCCGACCGCGTGACCGTGCTGCAGCCGACGCGCGGCGTCAGCGAGATCGCGCGCATCGGCCCGGCCGAGGTTCGCGACCGGTACGGCGTCGATCCGGAGCAGGTGCCCGACCTGATCGCACTGCGCGGCGACCCGTCGGACAAGCTCCCCGGCGCGCGCGGCATCGGCCCGAAGAAGGCGGCGGACGTCCTGCGCGAGTTCGGCTCGCTCGAAGCCGCCCTGGCGGCCGGTCGCTTTGCGTCCGAGGCGGAGGACTTGCGCCTCTACCGGCGAATCGCATCGATGGACGCCTCTGCTCCTCTTCCTCCCCTCGCAGATCAGTCACCTACCTGGACGGAGGCGTCCATCTTCATCAGAGGTCTCGGGCTCAACGGCCTCGCAGACCGACTAGCGTCCATGGCATGAACGACTGGTTGACGCGCCAGGCGGACGCGCTCGGCGTGTCCGGGCTCACCGATGCGGAGGCGACGACGCTCCTTGATGTCGCGCGGGTCGCGGCGCACGAGAGCGGCGACCGCACGAACGCACCGCTCCTCTGCTACCTGCTCGGTCGCGCCGGCGGTGACGTCGAGGCGCTCGCCGAGATCGTCCGATCGACGTCCTGAGCCACCCCGCGCTCGCGCGCCTGCATCCGACCGGCCACCATCCCGAGCGGCCGGAGCGGCTGGCCGTCCTGCTCGAGCACCAGCACGTGTGGAGCGAAGGTCGCCCCGCGACCGACGACGAGCTTCTCCTTGTACACACGCGCGAGCACATCGATCTCGTCCGGTCGATCGAGGAGCCAACGTGGCTCGACGGCGACACGATCGCGACGGCGACGACGTTCGAGGCGGCGTGTCTTGCGGCAGGGACGGCGGTCGAGGCCGCCCGGCGCGGCGGCTTCGCGCTCGTGCGCCCGCCCGGGCATCACGCGCTGCCGGATCGTGCGATGGGCTTCTGCATCTTCAACAACGTCGCGATCGCTACGCGCGCTTCCGGCTGCGAGCGGGTGGCGATCGTCGACTTCGACGTGCATCACGGCAACGGCACGCAAGCGACGTTCTGGGACGACGATTCTGTGCTCTTCATCTCGCTTCACCAGTGGCCGTTCTATCCGGGGAGCGGCGGCCCGGATGAGCAGCGCGACACGACGGTGAACGTGCCGATGTCCGTCGGCTCCGGCGACGACGAGTACATCCACGCGTTCGAGCACGTCGTCGAGCCCGCGCTCGCGCGCTTCCAGCCGGAGCTCGTGCTCGTGTCGGCCGGCTTCGACGCGCACGCGGACGATCCGCTCTCGGAGATGAACGTCACCGCCGACGGCTTCCGCGAGATGGCGCGACGCTGCCGCGACGCGGCGCCGCGCGTCGCGGCCGTGCTCGAGGGCGGCTACCAGCTCGAAACGCTGCCGTCTCTGGTCGATGCCGCGTTGGAAGGCTTCACGGCAGCGTGAGGATCGACAAGTGGCTGTGGGCCGCGCGGTTCTTCAAGACGCGCTCGCTCGCGACCGACGCGGTCGCAGCGGGTCACGTTCGCGTCGGCGGCACGCGGGTGAAGCCGGCGAAGGAGGTGCGCGTCGGCGACACGGTCGAGATCCGCCGCGACACGTTCGCGTGGACGGTCGTGGTTCTCGGGCTCTCCGAGCGCCGTGGCCCGGCGAGCGAAGCAACAACCTTGTACGAGGAAACGAAGGAATCGCAAGAGACGCGCGACCAGCATCGATCCGAGCTACGCCTCTCGCACCCCGTGGGCGAGCGCCCGACGAAACAGGACCGCCGACGCCTCGACGCCCTCCGCCGCGGCCAACGCCGCCGCTAGGCCGAGCGGACTGGGGACAGTCCCCGTAACGCAGGAGGCCGGATAGAACAAAACCTCCGGCAATGCTCATAAGAGGAGGCGGGCTTTGCCCGACTCCGCTCCCGCGAAGCGGGAACCTCTAACCGCGGAAGGTGCGCAGCACTTTGGGCGGATTTAGGCGGCGCGGGCGAGCGAGAGTCGCTCGAGCGCTTCGCGGCGTGACGAGACGCCGAGCTTCTTGAGCAGGCTCTTCACGTGCGAGCGGACCGTGTGCTCCGAGATGTACAGCCGGTTCGCGATCTCGTCGGTGCCGAGGTGCTCGTCGAGCAGAAGGAGCACTTCGAGCTCGCGCGCCGAGAGCTTCTGCGCGATCGTGTCCGGGACGCCGCCGACGTGGTCGGAGCCGGTGCGCACGCGGTCGAGGAGCCGCCGGGCGACCGACCCCGAGAGGGCCGCCTCGCCGTGGACGACGCCTTCGAGGAATTCCGCGATCCGCTCCGGCGGTTCTGTCTTCAGGAGATAGCCGGCGGCTCCGGCGCGGATCGCTGCGAGCAGGTTGTCCTCTGTGCCGGACGCCGTGAGGACCACCACCTCGCACCCGGGCGAGGCGTTGCGGATGGCAGGGAGCGCGGTCAGCCCGTCGACGCCGGGCATGGAGAGATCGAGCAGGACGACGTCGGGCTGAAGCCGCCCGGTCTCCCGCACGGCCTCTACGCCGTCCTGCGCAGTCCCGCAAACGTCGAATCCATGCGCGCCGAGCAGCGAGGCGAGGGCCTCGCGGGTCAGCGGATGGTCATCAACAACAAGAACGCGGGCTCCCATCTCGACGCTTATCGGCAGGAACCGTTCTGCCGACAAGAGGGAGGTGAGACAAGAGAACGACTTCGAAGGCTGGCTCCTGAGCGAGACGCTCCTGGCCGGGCTGCTGGGCGCGATCCTCGCCCTCTTCCTCACGCACCCTGCGCTGCGAACCCGGTTCAACCTGCCCGAGCTGCGGCTCGTGCTCGAGACGACCATGGCCCTCGCCGGCCTCCTCGTCGCCGTTCTCGCGGCGGCGCGCTTCTCGGCCGAGGGGCGGCGCGTCGACCTCCTGCTCGCGAGCGGTTTCCTCGTCACCTCCCTGTCGGCCGCCGGCTTCGGCATCGGGCCGCTCCTCGGTGGAGCATCGAGCCGGCCGTCGGAGGAGTGGGCCTACCTCCTCGGCGGCATCCTCGGAACCGCCCTCGTGGCGATCGCGCCGTTCGCACGCGGGCGCACGCGCCGACGCGACTGGGCGATCGCGAACGCGGTCGCCGCGGCCGGCCTCGTGCTGTTCGTCGCGTGGTCGCTCCTGCGCGACGCGGGCGACTCGCTTCCGCCGCTGAGCCTCCCGGCCGGCGCCACGCAGCCCTTCTACCTCACGGGCACGCTCGCACTGCAGGCGCTGATCTTGCTCGTCGCCGTCGTCGGCTGGGGCGATCGGTTCCGCACGCAGAACGACGACCTCTCGCGCTGGCTCGCGCTCGGGTTCACCCTGCAGCTCTTCGCCGCGCTCCAGCTTGTCTTCCAGCCGCTCGTCGCCGGCACCTGGGTCTCGCAGGGCGACTTCCTGCGCATGCTCGCGTACACCGTCATCCTCGTCGGCGCGTGGCGCGCCATCCGGTACGCCGAGTTCGGACGCGCCGTCGCGGAGGAGCGCTCACGCGTCGCACGGGAAATCCACGACGGCCTCGCGCAGTACCTCTTCGCCGTCTCGACGCACGCGTCGATGCTCGAGTCGGGCGCGGCGACGCCGGACACACTGCCGCGACTGAAGGAGGCGGCGCTGCTTGCACAGCAGGAGGCGCGCTTCGCCATTCTCGCGCTCTCGTCCGCGAGCGGCACCGCGCCGTTCGACGCGGCGCTCCGCCGCTACGTCGAGTTCCTCACCGCAGACGGCGCCCTCGACGTCGAGCTCGACGTCGACCCCGGCATGCATCTCGCACCGGACGAGCAGATCGAGATCTTCCGCATCGTGCAGGAGGGGCTCGCGAACGTGCGCAAGCACGCGCAGGCGACCCGCTGCGAGGTGGTCATCGGTTGGCGTGACGGCGACCGGTTCGTCGCGATCCGCGACGACGGCGCAGGCTTCGACGGCGAGGAGCGTCTCGCAGGACAGGGCCTGAAGAACATGCGCGCCCGCGCTGCATCGATCGAGGGCGGGTTCTCGCTCAGCTCGGTCCCCGGACGGGGAACGGCGCTCGAAGTCGTACTGCGCACATAGCGCCGGCTGCGACCAATGACAGGCAACCGGGCGCCCCGATGCTGCTCAGGGGCACCCGGGCCCGGCACCCGCCGGCGGCCCGACAGGGGCGTCGGCGACCGTAGTGCAGGCCGGCACCTGCCACGTAGTACAGATGGGTCGATCTGGCGTAGCCGATACACACGTGTCATCCCGGCTGACGTGCGTACTCAGCCGTCCCCGCGGCTGGCGAGCGCCCGCGGCGTGCAGGGCCGCCTGCCACGGTCGGGCGCTCACCTAGCCGCAAGCGGACTCGCGTCCCGCGGCACTGGCGAACTCGCGTCCTGCGGCGATGATCCGCGCCGGGAAGCCGGTCGGCGTCACCCCAATGGGATGAAGTCGTGAACCGAGGGCGACCTTCTGTGCCCATCGCGCAATCGACGGCCGGACGCTCCCGGTCTAGCTGCGGTACCCGATCGTCTCGCGCGCACCGGTCTCGCCGGAGCGGACGATCGCGTCGCACACCTCCGACGCGCGATAGCCGTCCTCGAAGTCGGCGCCGTAGGGCGCGACCGCCGCGTCGTCGGCGATCGCGCGGAGGAAGTGGTGCAGTTCGTGCACGAACGTGTCGCCCCAGCCGATGATGTGGCCGGGCGGCCACCAGTCCTTCCAGAACGGATGGTTCGTCTCCGAGACGAGCACCGTCTTGAAGCCGCGCGCACGGTCGCCGTCGGCGCGAAAGACCTGGAGCTCGTTCAGCCGTTCCATGTCGAACGCCAGCGATCCCTTCGTGCCGTTGACCTCCCACTGGAACGCGTTGCGGCGCCCGTGCGCAAAGCGTGTCGCCTCGAGCGTGCCGACCGAGCCGTTCGCGAACTCGACCGCAGCCTCCACCGCGTCGTCCACCTTGCGGCCGGGCAGGAACGTGTGCGCGAAGCCGGAGACCGTGTCGATCTCGCCGTTCAGGAACCGCGCGAGGTCGACGACGTGCGTCATCAGGTCGCCGAGCGCGCCGGACCCCGCCTCGTCGGGATGGAAGCGCCACGTATCGAGCGAGACGTCGTCGCCCCAGTCCTGGAGATACCGGCCGCGGAAGTGGCGTATCTCGCCGAGCTCTCCCGCCTCGATCATCTCGCGCGCGAGGCGCACGGCCGGGACGAAGCGGTAGTTGAACGCGCACAGGTGCTTCACACCCGTCGCCGCGACCTGCTTCCAGATGTCGTAGCTCTCGTTCGCGTCCCGCCCGAGCGGCTTCTCGCAGACGACATGCTTGCCTGCCAGGGCGGCGGCGATCGTCGGCTCCGCGTGCAGCGAGTTCGGGCCGCCGTTGTCGAAGAGGCCGATCCGCTCGTCGGCGATCAGGTCGCGCCAGTCGGTCGTCGCGTAGTCCCAGCCGTACCGGAGCGCGGCCTCCGACACCCCCTGCTCGTTGCGCCCGGCGATCCCGACGAGCAGCGGCTCGAGCGGCGGCGGATACGTGATGTACGCGATCTTCTTGTACGCGTTCGAGTGCGCCTTGCCCATGAACGCGTAGCCGAGCATCCCCACGCCGATCTGCGCCATTCCGCGATAGTACGTGTGTGAGTTCCAAAGTGAAGTGGGGAATCGTCTCGACCGCCGACATCAACCGGAAGGTGATCCCGGGGGCGCACGCGTCGGAGAAGGTCGACCTCGTCGCGGTCGCGAGCCGAGACCAGGCGCGCGCCGAGGCGTACGCCGCCGAGTGGGAGATCCCGCGTGCGTACGGCAGCTACGAGGCACTCCTCGATGACCCCGAGATCGAGGCGGTGTACATCTCCCTGCCGAACACGATGCACGCCGAATGGTCGATCAAGGCGATGGAGGCGGGCAAGCACGTCCTGTGCGAGAAGCCGTTCACCCGGCATCCGGAGGAGGTCGATGCAGCATTCGACGTCGCCGAGAAGACGGGACGGCTGCTGAGCGAGGCGTTCATGTACCGCCACAACCCACAGACAAAGCGGCTCGCGGAGCTCGTCGCGGGCGGCGCGATCGGGGAGCTGCGGCTCGTCCGCTCCGCGTTCTCGTACTCGCTGTACGACGCGGACAACATCCGCCTGCGCCCCGACGTCGAGGGCGGCGCGCTCATGGACGTCGGCTGTTACTGCGTCAGCGGCTCGCGCCTGCTCGGCGGCGAGCCCGTCGCCGTCAAGGGCGAGGCGTGGTACGGGCCGTCCGGCACCGACTGGGTGTTCGGCGGCGTGCTCCACTTCCCGAACGACGTCGTCGCGACGTTCGACTGCGGGACTGCGATGCCGAACCGCGACGAGCTCGAGGCGATCGGCAGCGAGGGCTCGATCTTCCTCGACGACCCGTGGCACTGCGTTCATCCGGTGATCGAGCTGCGGCGCGGCGACACGGTCGAGCGCATCGAGCTCGAGCATGAGGACTCGTATCGCCTGGAGCTGGAGAACATGAGCGACGCGATCCGCGGCGAGGCCGAGCTTCTGCTCGGCCGCGAGGACGCGCTCGGCCAGGCGCGGACGCTGGCGGCGCTGCACGATGACGCATTCCGAGGCTAGAGCGCGCGCCGCGTCGATGCTGGCCGACGCGGGCATCGTCCTCACGCCGGACGAACGCGAGGCGATCGAGGTGACCGACCTCGGGCTCGGCCGGCTCGAGGAGATCGGCCTCCAGATCGTCGTCTACGTGAACACGGACCGCGTGTGCGCGAAGGAACTCGTCCTGCTTCCGCGCCAGACGTGTCCCGAGCACCGGCATCCGCCGGTGGGCGGCGAGCCGGGTAAGGAGGAGACGTTCCGCTGTCGCACAGGATCGGTGATGCTGCACGTCGCCGGACACGACGAGATCGTCCTGCGACCGGGAGAGCAGTTCACCATCCCGCCGGACACGCTGCACTGGTTCCAGGCAGGCGACGACGGCGCCATCGTGTCCGAGTTCTCGACGCGCAGCACCGACGAGCACGACGTCTTCACGGATCCCCGCATCACTCGCTGAGCACGAGGGTTGCCTTCCCGCCGACGTAGGCGAGCGCCTCGTCGAAGCGGTCGAGCGGGACGCGTAGGCCGAGGAGCTGCTCGAGAGTGCCGGGCCAGCGGCGGCGCATCGAGTCGAGCGCCTCGATGCCCGCGATCCAGTCCTCGCGCCGGGCGTTGACGCTCCCGAAGAGCACGCGGTTCTCGAGCACGGCATCGACGCCGATCGTGCGGCCGTCGAGCGACACGGCCTGGTTGCGCCCGTCGATGCCGAGCAGGCACGCGACGCCGCTGCGCCGCAGGAGGCCGAGCGCGTCCGCCATCAGCTGTGCATTGCCCGCGCACTCGACGACGAGGTCGAACGTCCCGAGCTCGCGCGTCGCGGCGGGTACGTACTCCGCACCCGACTCCTCGATGAGCGGCCGCGACAGCTCGAGCGACGTGGTGACGACGTCGACGCCTTCGAGGCGCAGCAGGAACGTGACGAGCGTGCCGATCGGGCCTGCGCCGATGACGAGCGCGCGCTGCAGGTCCCACGGCTGGCGGCCGCCGATCGCGCGGGCATGTCGTAGCGCGCGGACGCAGTCCGACGTCGGCTCGGCGAGCACGCCGAGACGTCCGAGGTCGCGCGGGATCGGGACGAGTTGATCCGGACTCTCGCCGAGGAGCTCCCGCGCGAAGCCATGCAACCGCGTGATGCCACGCTCGCTGTAGTCGCCGGTCAGGCACGAGTCGGGCGAGCCGTTCTCGCACGCGATGCAGTGCTTGCACGAGCGGCGGACCATCGCGGAGACAAGATCGCCGCGCGCGAAGCCGTGGCCGTCGCGCTCGACGACTCCGAGCGCTTCGTGCCCGAGCACGAGCTGCGCCTCACCCTCCGGCGCGATGCCGAACAACCCGTGCACGATCTCGCGGTCGGTCCCGCACATGCCGACCTCGAGGATGCGCACCGGCACCTCCCCCGGCGCGGTCGCAGGCGTTGCAACGTCCTCGACGCGCGCACTGCCCGCAACGCCCGGATCGACGACGAGCGCCTTCACGCAAGCACCGCACCCTCCGACGCCGGGCCGACGAGCGCGCGATAGCGCGCGAACACGCCGGTCACCTCGGATGGCGGTGGAGTCCATGCGGCGAGACGCGCGGCGAGCTCCGCGTCGCCGACCTCGAGGGCGAGCGTGCCCGCGTCCGCGTCGATCGCCACGACATCCCCGTCGTGCACGACTGCGAGCGGGCCGCCGCGATACGCCTCCGGCGACACGTAGCCGACCATGAGCCCGCGCGTCGCGCCGGAGAAGCGCCCGTCGGTGACGAGCGCGACCGAGTCGCCGAGCCCGGCGCCGACGATCGACGACGTCACGCTCAGGAGCTCACGCATGCCTGGGCCGCCGGCGGGACCTTCGTACCGCACGACGAGCACGTCTCCCGGCTGCACGCCGCCTGCGCGAACGGCATCGGCGCACTCCTCCTCGGAGTCGAAGACGCGCGCGGGGCCTCGGTGCGCGCGCATCCCGCTCACCTTCACGAGGCTGCCGCCGGGAGCGAGGTTGCCGTGGAGCGCGCGCAACGCGCCCTCCGGCTTGAACGGCTGCTCGACCGTCGAGAGGACGACGCCGTCGGGAGCAGGCGCGTTCTCCGTTCGCTCAGCGAGGGTCGAGCCGTCGACGGTCGGCGCGGCGCCGTCGATGTGTCCCGTGCGGATGAGCTCACGCAGCAGCGCGGCCGTCCCGCCGGCGCGCTGGAAGTCCTCCGCGGCGAAGCGGCCGGTCGGAACGAGGCTCGCGATCACAGGCGTCCGCGCACTGACGTCGGCGAGATCGTCGAGCGTCAACTCGACGCCGGCCTCGCGCGCGATCGCGAGCAGGTGGAGCACACCGTTCGTCGAGCCTCCCGTCGCGGCGATGCCCGTCATCGCGTTGATGAGCGAACGGCGGTCGAGGAAGTGACGCGCGCTCTCGGGCAGACGCGCGGCGAGCTCGCCTGCGCGCCGCGCTGCGTCGCCCTTGGCCTCGAGCTCGTCCGCGGCGATGAGGCCGTCGCCGACGACCGCGATGCCGAGGCAGTCGAGCGCGACCGCCATCGTGTTCGCGGTGAAGTGCCCGGCGCACGTGCCCGGACCGGGGCACGCGATGCGCTCGAGCTCGTCGAGCGCGGCGCGCGGTCCGGGGATCGCCTCCCACACATCCTGGATCGTCACGCCGCCGGAACCGGCACGCATCGGCCCGCTGTACAGCACGACCGACGGCTTGTCGACACGCGCGAGCGCCATGAGCGCGGCCGGCACGGTCTTGTCGCAGCCGACGATGCACACGAGCGCGTCGAAGTCGTGCGCGTGCGCCATCAGCTCGATCGAGTCGGCGATCACTTCGCGCGAGACGAGCGACGCGCGCATGCCCGGCGTCGCTTGCGACTGGTTGTCGGAGACCGCGATCGTGTTGAAGACGAGACCGATGCCTCCCGCGGCTTCGACGCCTTCGACGACGCGATCGGCGAGCTCGCGCTGGTTCAGGTTGCACGGCATCGTCCCCGTCCAGGTCGACGCCACTCCGACGATCGGGCCGTCGAGTCGCGCGGGATCGATTCCCATCGCGCGAAAGTGCGCGCGCGCTGGTGCGCGCGACGCGCCGGACGCCAGCTCCTCGCGAGCCCGCCGGCGCGCGTCAGGCGGTTGCATCGATGGCGGCCATCGCGAGCCGCTCGTCGTCGGCGCCCGGAAGCCCGCTGACACCGACCGAGCCGACGCGCGTATCGCCCTCGAACACCGCGACGCCGCCGAGGAAGAACGTGAAGAACGGATCGAAGCTCGCCCGCTCGACCGCGTTGTCGCGCACCTTCTCTGCGAGCTCGCGCGTCGACCGCGCGTCGCTCCGTGCGGCGGTGTACGCCTTGCGCTGCGCGTTCAGTCGCGTGTCGGGCGCGGCGCCGTCCATCGTCGCGGCGGCAACGAGCTCGCCGTGCGTGTCGGCGACGAAGACGGACAGCGGAGCGGGAGCCGCGGCGACGACGTGCTCGACGATGCGGCGGGCGCGATCGAGTCTCATGGAGTCATTTTCACCTATTCACTAGGACACTAGGATGGAGGCGGCTTTGAGCGCCACAGCGCCTTCAATCCTCATCCGGGGCACGCCGTACCCGGTTCTCCTCCCGAAGCTGCGCGATCCGCGGCTGCATCTGGCTGCGACGATCACGTCGCTGCAGGTGATCGGGCAGGTCGGCTTCCACTTCGAGGTCTCGATCGCCCAGATCCTGCTTTCTCTCGGCACCTGCGCGGCGCTGGAGGTGGCGATCGCGTTCCGGAGCCAGCGCGTGATCCTCTGGCCGGCGAGCGCGATGCTGACCGGAAACGGCGTCGCCTTCGTCCTGCGCGTTCCGGGCACGGCACACGGTGACTGGTGGACGCTCCGCGGCTGGTGGATCTTCGTCGGGACGGCCGCGATCTCGCTGCTCTCGAAGCACCTGATCAAGTGGCGCGGCGAGCACATCTTCAACCCGTCGAACATCGGCCTCGTCATCTGCTTCCTCGCGCTCGGCCGGAACCGCGCCGCGCCGCTCGACTTCTGGTGGGGGCCGACGTCGGCGTGGCTCGCACTCGCGCTCGTCATCATCGTCAGCGGCGGGTTCGCGATCCTGTGGCGGTTGAAGCTCCTGCGCGTCGCGCTCGGCTTCTGGGTGTCGTTCGCCGCGGGCATCGGCGTGCTCGCGCTCGCGGGTCACTCGATGACGGCGCGCTGGCATCTCGGCCCGATCTCGGGCTTCCACCTCTGGTGGATCCTGATCACGTCGCCCGAGGTGCTCGTGTTCCTCTTCTTCATGATCACCGACCCGAAGACGGCCCCACGGTCGCCATCGGCGCGGCTCGTGTACGCGGTCTCGCTGGGGCTGCTCTCGTCCGTTCTCATCGCGCCGACGACGACGGAGTTCGCCGCCAAGGTCGCGCTCCTCGGAGCGCTTGCGATCGTGTGCCTGGCCATGCCGCTCCTGCGGCTCGTCCCGGTCGCAGTCGACCGGCGACGCCTTCTCTCCTTCGCCCCCGTCGCGGTCGGAGCTGCAGCCGCGGCGATCGTCCTCGCGAGCCCGCCCTCCGCGGCAAACGCGTTCCGTGCGCTGCCGCCTGGTGCCTTGCCGCCGATCACGATCCTTCCGTCGCAGGGCGTGCAGACGAAGCTCGACCGCCACACAGCCGAGCTGATCGCCCACGACTTGCTCGCGGCCAAGCCTGCGGGCACGAACGACCGGTTGCGGATCTGGCTCGTGCAAGGACGTGAGCAAGGGCCGCCGACGGCGACGGCGCAGCTCGCTTCCGTCACGTATCAGCTCCACCAGACCGGGACCGGGCACTGGGCCCTCCCCGCTGCCGCAACGCCGACGCAGATTGCTGCGCCGGTCAGCAACGCTCTCACCGGCACTCATCTCACGGACGTCGCGTCGGCCGTCGGCCTCGACTTCCGTCAGGGCTCGTTCCGCTTCGGCCCTTCGACGGAGACGCAGGCGATGATGGGCGGCGGGCTCTGCTGGCTCGACTACAACGGCGACGGCTGGCAGGACCTCTTCGCCGTCAACTCGTACTCGAGCGCCGACACCGCGCAGTGGCAGACGCACGGCGGGCTCCCGCGGTCGGCGTTGTTCGAGAACGTGCGCGGGAAGTTCCGCAACGTCACCGGTGCGACGCACACAGGACTGCAGGTGCAGGGCGACGGCTGCGCCGCAGCCGACCTAACCGGCAACGGCCGCCCCGATCTCGTCGTGACGACGACGCGCGGCGTCGACGTGCTCTGGAACGACGGGGGCGGACGCTTCACGACGAGCACGCTTCCCGCCCACGGTTGGTACACGGGGGTCGCGGTCGCGGACGTGAACGGCGATGGCCGGCCGGACGTCTTCGTCGCCGGCTACTCCGACACGAACGAGCCGGTGCCGAACTCGCTCGCTGGTTTCCCGACGAACGTCGCCGGCGTCCGCGACCTGCTCTTCCTGAACGAAGGAGCGAAGCGCTTCCGCGAGATCGGCGTCGCGGCCGGGCTCGAGTCGGCGAACTTCCGGCACGGCCTCGGCGCGCAGTTCGTCGACGTCAACGGCGACGGACGCCCCGACCTGTACGTCGCGAACGACGAGGACCCGAACCAGCTGTACGTGAACGTGCCGTGGCCCGGCGGTGCGAAGGCGGATCCGGCAGGCATCGGCTTCCGCTTCGAGGACCGCGCGACCGCGCAAGGAGTCGCCGATCCATTCGCAGGCATGGGCATCGCGTCGCAGAACGGAACGCTGCTGGTGACGAACTCGCGTGGCGAGCCCACGGCCGCGTTCCAGCAATCCGGTTCGACATTCGCGAACGCGCGCTCCGCCTTCGACCCCGCGCTCGGCACCGGTTTCGCCGGGTGGGGCGTGTCATGGGTCGACCTCGCGAACTCCGGACGACCGGACATCGTGCTCGCAGCAGGCGCGATCCCGGTGACGAGGCTCGCCACCGACGCAGAGCAGGTCCGCGTGTTGGCGCCGACCGCTGCAGGGTTCGGCATCGCGCGCGGAGTCCTCGGCCCGCTCCGGCTCAACGGACGCGGAGTCGCTGCCGCCGACGCAGGGAACGACGGTCGCATGGACGTCGCCGTGAGCTCGATCGGCGGCAAGCTCGTGCTCCTCCGGCCCGCCGGGCCGATCGGCCACTGGGTCGACGTCTCGCTGTCGCGCTTCGTACCGGGTGCGGTCGTGACGGTGACGCTCCCGAACGGCGGCTCGCTCGTGCGCACGGTGCAGGCGGGAAGCAGCTACCTGTCGTCGGAGGACCCGCGCGTCCACTTCGGGCTCGGCAAGGCGCGCACTGCGGTCGTGCACGTGCGCTATCCGTGGGGCGCGACGAGCGACATGACCGCTCCCGCCGATCGCATCGTGCGCGTGGCCGTCCCACCCTTGCGGACGCCGCTCGTCCAGACGACCCCCGCCGCATGCACTCCCGCGCACCACGCAGGCTCGATCGCGACGGTGTGGGACGAGACGGCGGTGTCCGTGCTGCGCGCCGGTGGCGCATCCGAGCCGGTGCAAGCACGCGACCTCTACGACCTCGCGACGACGATGTCGGCCGCAGCCCCGTCACCGGTCGCGATCAGCTACGCCGCGTACCAGCTGCTGCTGTGGCGCGCGTCGTTCAACGCGAATCTTGCGACGACCTTCGCGATCCTGTCGAAGCAGCTGCGCTCGTTGTGCCTGTCACCCGACGCAGCTGGAAACAGGAGCGCCGCCGCCGCGATCGCCGCCGGCGGCCGCGACGGCTCGAACGAGTCGATGCACTACGCCGATCCGAGCTACGTGTCGCAGAACGCGCCGCTGGTCGTGAAGCAACCGGGCACGACCGTCCACGATCCGACGTTCTGGCAGCCGCTGAACACTCAGCGCTTCGTCGACTCGCAGTGGGGCAACGTGAAGACGTTCGCCGGCCGCGTGCACGTCGGCAAGCCGCCGTTCGGGATTCCGTCGACCGCTGCGTACAAGGACGCGGCGATCGCGGTTCTGCGTGCGACGTCCGGAACGAGTGCTGCACGCGTCGACACGTCACCACTCGCGTGGAATCGGATCGCCGCCTCGGCAGCCACCGGGAATCTCGCGCAGGACCTGCGCCTCTATCGCGCGCTGAACGGCGCACTGAACGACGCCGCCGTCTCCGCGTGGGCGGCGAAGCGCGCGTACCAGGCGCCGCGCCCGATCTCGATGATCCGGTACCTCGCCTTCAACGCGCAGCTGCCGATCGTCGCCCGCGTCACGAAGCTCGTCGGCAAGACGGTCTACGTCCGGTCCGGCGGACGCTGGATCTCCGGCGAGTCGTGGACGTCTCCCGCTCCGACGCCGGCCTCGCCGGGCTGGGTCTCCGAAGGGAGCACGTTCGCCTATGCGGCGAACGAGGTACTGACCGCGCTCACCGGCCGGTCGTTCGCGGCGCAGGCGCAGCGGCTCGCCACGGCCGGACTCGCGGAAGGCATCGAGACGCCCGCGGACGAAGCAGCAGGACGCACGCTCGGCAAGGCGATCGGGAAGCGGGCGCTAACGCCCTGAGCGCGCCTGCAGGCGCACGGCAACCGTGTCGAGCGTGACGGCGCCGAGGAGCACGAGGCCCGTGATGATGTAGATCCAACCGTTCGACACGTTCAGCGTGTTGAGGCCGTTCTGGAGCGTTCCGATGAGGACGGCTCCCAGCAACGCGCCGCGGACCTCGCCGCGGCCGCCGAAGAGGCTGACGCCGCCGATGACCGCGGACGCGATCGCGTTCAGCAGCAGGTTGCCGGGCGGGAACGTGAGCGCGACCGAGTTCACCTGCGCGGCGAAGATGATGCCGCCGATTCCGGCCGTCGCTCCCGAGAGCATGAAGACGAGGATGCGGATGCGCGGAACGTTGATGCCCGCGCGTCGTGCCGCCTCGGCATTGCCTCCGGTCGCGTAGACGTGGCGGCCGAACGTCGTCCACTTCGCGAGGAACGTCAGCAGGACGAAGAAGACGACGAGGATGACGCCGGAAAGCGGCAGGCCGAGCGTGGTCGTGATCACCTTCGCGTGGTTCGTGATCGCGACGATGCCAAACGCCACGACGGCGATCCCGATCGCCTTGACGGCGAACGAGAGCATGTTCAGCTGCGCGATCTTCGTACCGCGTGCCGCAACCCTCCGGTACAGGATGCTCAGGGGGTAGAGCGTCGAGATGACCACTGCGACGATGTAGCCGCCCAGCGGCGAGAAGCCGTAGCTGTCGGTGTAGTTGATCCAGCGGTCCTGGATGATGATCGTGCCGCGCTGCTCGAGCGTGTTGAGGATCACGCCCTGCCAGATGAGGAAGCCGCCGAGCGTGACCACGAACGATGGAACGCCGACGATCGCGACGATCGACCCCTGCACGAGACCGATGCTCGCGCACACCGCCACCGCGATGACCATGGCGAGGAGGCCCGGAAGCTGGTGCCCGCTGCCGGGCAACTGGAGCTCCGCGACGACCAGCGCGCCGATGCCGGCGAGGTAGCCGATCGAAAGGTCGATCTCGCCGAGCAGCAACACGAAGACGACACCGAATGCGAGCATCGCCGTGCCGACGGTCTCGTTGATGAGGTTGACCATGTTGGTGGCCGTGAAGAAGTTCGTCGCCGTGAGGCCGAAGATGACCACGACCAGGATCTGGCCGATGATGATCGGGAACGGCCCGAGGTTGCCGGTGCGGAGGTTGAGCTTCGCCTTCGCCCACATCCCGGCCAGGCCGCCGGGGAGTTGCTCTTCTGCGGGCGGGGGGGCGCCCCGGTCCGGACCGACGACGTCCGCGCTCGTCATGACGGGATGCCCGCCACCTTCGTCGGCGTCCCCGCGGTGATCGCCTCGACGACAGCCTGCTGCGTCGTCGTCCGGCGGTCGAACACGCCGACGGTTCGTCCGAGCCGCAGTACCGTAATCCGGTCTGCGGTCTCGAAGACGTCGTGGAGGTTGTGCGAGATGAGGATGACGCCGATGCCCTGCTGGCCGAGGCGACGCACGAGCTCCAGCACCTGCTCGGTCTGCGCGACGCCGAGCGCCGCCGTCGGCTCGTCGAGGATGACGAGCTTCCCGTTCCACATCACTGCGCGCGCGACGGCGACGGACTGCCGCTGGCCGCCCGAGAGCGTTGCGACAGGCTGGCGGATGGATGAGATCGTTGTCACCGCGAGGCTCTTCAGCGTCTCGGCGGTCTGGTGCTCCATCGGCGCCTCGTTCAGGATCTGGAAGCGATTGACTTCGCGACCGAGGAACATGTTCTGCACGACGTCGAGGTTGTCGCAGAGCGCAAGATCCTGATACACGACTTCGATCCCGAGCCGCGCCGCATCCTTCGGCGTGTGTATAGCGATCTCGCGGCCCTCGAAGGCCATCTCGCCGCTGTCCGGCGTGTGCGTGCCGGCGATGCACTTGACGAGCGTCGACTTGCCGGCGCCGTTGTCGCCGACGAGCGCCATCACCTCGCCCGGCCTGACGTCGAAATCGACGTCGGTCAATGCCTGCACCGAGCCGAAGGACTTGGTGATGCCGCGGAGCTCGAGGAGTGGCGTGTCAGTCACTGGCTGAGCGTTCTTACCACAGGAAGATGATGGAGGCGCCCGAAACGGGCGCCTCCATCAGTGCGATTCCTACTTGCAGTACTGCGCGAATGCTCCGACGCACACGTCGCTCTTCTTCAGGAAGTGATCCGTGAAGAGCCGCTTGTAGTTCGCCTTCGTGATCCAGACGACCGGAAGCGCGAGGGTGGGCTCTTTCGCCTTACCGTTCAGGCGGAACCCGTTCGTCTTCGGCGTCGTGCCCTTCACCAGCGCGACTGCGGCTGCCGCAGCTGCGGCCGCCTCGTCAGGCACGTACTTGTAGACCGTGCCGGACTGCCAGCCGGCGATGATGTACTGGACGCCCTGCGGCGACGCGTCCTGGCCGCTGATCGGAATCGGCTTGAGGTGCTTCGCCTTCAGGTCGGCGATCACCGCGCCGGCGATGTTGTCGTTCGCCGCGATGATGCCCTGGATGTTGTTGCTCGTCTTGACGAGCATCTGGTTGAAGATGGTCGCCGCGTTGTTCGCATCCCAGTCGGGGACGAACTGCGTCGGGCCCTTCTTCAGCGCGCCACTCTTGAAGAGCGGGTTCAGCACCTTGTCGTTGCCGCTCTTGAACCAGAACGCGTTCTGGTCCGTCTGGCCGCCCCATAGCTCGGCCACGGTCGACGTGCTCTTGTAGGTGCCGTTCGCCTTCATGCCTGCGATGACGCCCTTCGCCTGCGCCGCGCCGACGGCCGTGCCGTCGAACGTGACGTAGACGGACGCGCTTCCACCGGTGACCTGGCGGTCGTAGTCGATCGCCTTACCGCCCTTCGACGTGAAGAGCTTCTCGATCGACGCGGCCGAGCCGTTGTCCAGCGCCGTCTCGATGACCACTGTCGCGCCGGCCGCGAGGCACGCCTGTGCCTGAGCCTTCTGCTTCAGCGGGTCGTTGAGGGCGTTGTTGATCGAGTACGTCACGCCGGCAGCCTTGAGCGCCTTCGCGATGTCAGGAGCGTCGAACTGCACCCACCGGACGGACGACTTCGTGTCCGGAAGGAGAACGCAGACCTGGTAGCTCTTCGCCGGCTTCGCAGTCGCGGCCGACACGAGGACGGTCGCGACGCCGGCGCAAAGCACCATGATCGCGGCCCCCCTGAAAACAAGCTTCTTCACCCTCAATTCCTCCTTGTGCGGTCATTGCACGGCCCGTGGTCCGTCGTTGGTCACGGAGCGGCGCCCATACTACTCTCCTAGGGGAATAGTTCAAGGTCAGGCGACGGGGTATTGCTCCCGGCTCGAGCTTCCCTCGAAGCGGCTCTTCGTCGTCAGGTAGCGGGAGACGTTCTCGTGCGTCACGAAGTTCAGGCCCGTGTTCGTATCCGCGGGGGCGACGAGGCCGCTGCTGTAGCGATTGAGGAAGAGCTGGAGTACCGGCAAAAAGCCCTGCAGATACGGCTGTTGGTCGATGGCGAAGTCGAGCTCGCGCTCGTGGATCGCCTGCAGCGTCGTCGGCAGGAGGTCGTAGCCCCCGGCTCGTACGCCGCGCTCGTGGAGGCGATACTTGCGCATGACGTGGGCGATGCCGGCGGTCGAGCCGGCGTCGACGGCGAACAGCCCGCGTAGGTGGGGATTCGCCTTGTAGGTGGCCTCGATCTTCGTCAGCTCCTTGTCGACGTCGACGCCGCTCGCGACGACGTGCGCCCGGACCGGACGGCCCGAGTCGCGGATGGCGTCGAGCGCGCCGTCGATTCGCGGCTGGATGTTCTGCTGCCGCGGCGTGGCGATGAACAGATAGACGTCGCCGCGCTCGACGAGGGTGACGAGCCGCGCGCCGAGCTCGAGCCCGGACTGGTAGTTGTCCTGGCCGTAGTACGCGAGCCGCTCGTTCGACTTGCCGCCGTCGGCGTTGTAGGAGACGACGGGAATGCCCTTGGAGAGCGCCAGCGCGGTCGGGCCGTTGAACGCCACCGGATCGATGATCGAGACCGCGATTCCGGCCGCCCCGTTGTGGATCGCCTGCCGCATGGCGGCGACCATCTCGCCGACGTCGCTGCTGGCGGATCCTTCCCACTCGGCGGTCGCGCCGACGAGCGCGGCAGCGTCGTAGCTCCCGTACATCGCCGGGACGAAGAACGGGTTCGTCAGCGCGTGGTTGATGAACACGAATCTCCACGTCGGGTGCGGCTGCGGGAAGCCGACCGACCCGCCGAGAGCCGTGCCCGCCGCGAGCTTCAACAACGCTGCCCGGTCGAGCGACGGCGTCACGAGGGCGTCCGGCGGACGAGCCACAGCGCGACGAGGACGACGAGCGCAGCGAGGCCGACGAAGAGCCCCGCCTCGAGCAGCTGGAACGTCCAGAAGCGGCCCTCGGGTTGGTACGTGATGAGCCGCTTCCAGCCGAGGGTGACGATGTACGTGTGCGGGTCGATCCCCGCAAGCTGCGCGTGCATGACCGCGAGCTCCTCACGCGCGGCGGTGATCTGACGGCCGCCGCCGTCGACGAGCGTGTTGCTCAGGACCCAGTCGCCTAGCCCGAGCCCCGAGTCGGTCCCGACCACGGCGCGGTGGAGCGGCGCGAGGAAATGGGGACGCACGAACTCGATGACGAGGAAGCGCGCCGCCCCGAACGCGATCAGCGTCGCGCTCATCGCGGCGACCGTCCGCCGGAAGACGAGGCCGGCAAGCACGCCGAGTGCAAGCGCAAACAGCGCGTACGCAGGAACGACGAGCCCTTCGATGTCGAAGCTGCTCGGTCCGATCCGGCCCTCGAGGGTGTCGTAGGGCGCGCGCCACCACATCACGATCGCGCTGGCGGCAGCGCCCGCAAGAACGATGCCGATGGCTAGAAGGGACGTCTTCGAGAGCAGCCAGCGGCGGCGCGTTATCCCCTGCGTCCACGCGAACCGGTAGGTGCCGACTTCGAGCTCGCGGGCGAGCAGCGGCGCGCCGACGAAGAGCCCGGCGAGCACGGGCAGCACCGCGAGCGTGCGCAGTGCGGTGACGAGGCCGCCGAACTCCGCCTCGAAGTGCGGGACGATGATGTCGCAGCCGCTACGCGCTGCCGGCGGCAGGCATGCCGCAAGCGACTCGCGGTGGAACGCGTCCTGGATCGGCAGGCGCGTACCGAACGCAGCGACGGCGAGAGCGAACAGCAGTCCGGCCGTAGCAACGAGCTGTGCCCGGTGCTGCCGCCACGTCACCCATGCCATCGGAGCGGGACCTTCTCCGTGATGCGTGGCGTAGGCACGCGCTCGGGCGCCATGTAGGCGAGCAGCAGCTCCTCGAGGCTGACCGGCTCCACCGTCCACGAGGGATCGACGACCGGGCCGTCGACGACCGTGAGCAACGTCAGCTGCCGGCCGCTGTGGCGCTCGCGGACGATCTCGCGCACGCCGTGAATTCCGCCGAGCGGCCGGCGAGGACCGGTGAGCAGACGGTGCGATTCGAGTAGCGCATCGACGTTGCCCTCGAGCCGGACCGCGCCGCTCGTGAGCAGGACGATGTGGTCGCAGACGCGCTCGATGTCGGCGACGACGTGCGACGCGACGACGACGGTCGCCCCTGTCTCGGCGACGCCGTCCATCAGCAGCTGGAGCAGCTCGCGGCCGGCGAGTGGGTCGAGGCTCGCGAACGGCTCGTCCAGCAGGACGAGCTGCGGGCGCTTGCCGAGGACGAGCGCCAGCGCGAGGCGGGCACGCTCGCCTTCCGACAGCGAGCCGACCTTCGTGCGCGGTGGGATGCTCGTCAGCAGGTCGACGGCCGGCCCGCTGTCCCAGCGCGTGTTCGTGCGGCGCGCGTACTCGATCGTCTCGGCGACGGTGAACGAGCGGTAGAGCGGTGCGCCCTGCGCGATGTATCCGACGTCGGCGAGGAGACCTGGATCGCGCAGCGGATCGCGCCCGAGCACGGAGATCGTCCCCTCCGTCGGCGCGAGCAGCCCGGTGGCGAGCGCGAGGAGGGTGGACTTGCCTGCGGCATTCGGCCCGGCAAGGCCGACGACCGCGCCCTGCGGGATCTCGAGTGTCAGCCCGCGCAGGCTCCACTCGCGACGGAAACGCTTCCCCAGGCCTTGCGCGACGAGGGGCGAAGCGTTCATGCGACGCGACGGGCCAGAGACTCCCGGAGAGTTGCGGAGATGAGGGCGCGAACGCTCTCCTCGTCGAGCCCGGCTTCGAGCGCAGAGCGGATCCAGCGCTCGAGGTCGGCGCGCAGCTCGTCGTGGTGGCGCAGCGACGCGGGCGCCAGCGTGCCCGAGATGAAGGTGCCGCGCCCCTGCCGCGCGACGACGAGGCCCTCGCGCTCGAGATCGCGGTACGCCTTCGCGACGGTGTTCGGGTTGATGGCGAGATCGGCGACGACCTCGCGCACGGTCGGCAGCTGGTCGCCGACGCCGATCGTGCCGAGGCGGAGCGCCTCCTTCACCTGCTGCACGATCTGCAGATACGTCGCGACGCCGGAGCGCGGGTCGAGGTGGAACTCGATCACGTCGCGCATCGTAGTACGCTCGCCCCATGAAAACGAGCCTCGGTATCTGGGCCTTTGGCGGCATGGCCACCCGTTTCAACCCGGGCGGGTACAAGCCCGAGCTTTCTGGGATCCCGACTGCGGTGAAGGTCCGGACTGCGGTCGAGGGTCTGGGCGACCTGATGGACGACTACGAGTTCCACTATCCGTGGGAGCTCTCCCCGGCGAACCTGGACGAGGTGCGCGAGGCGCTCGACGGGCACGGCATCTACTGCATCGCGAGTGGGCTGCACCTCGATCCGCGCTTCGGCAAGGGTGCGTTCTGCTCCCCCGACGACAAGCTGCGGGCGGACGCGTTGCGGTTGACGCGCGAGGCGATCGACCTGGCGGCGGAGACGGGTGCGCACATGATCATCTGGCCGGGGATCGAGGGGTACAACTACCCGTTCCAGACGCCGTACAAGGAGTCGTGGGCCCGGTTCATCGACGGTGTGGGCGAGTCGGCGCAATACGCCAAGAGCAAGGGCGTCACCGTCTTCTTGGAGCACAAGAACTCGGAGCCGGCGATGAAGATCCTCATGCGCAACGTCGGGATGACGCTCCATGTCATCCACACGCTCAGGCGGCAGGGGATCGACAACGTGCTGGTGAACATGGACTGGCAGCACCTGATCATGAACGGCGAGAACCTGGCCGAGTACGCGGCGCTTCTTGCCGCGGACGGTCTGCTGGGGCATCAGCACGCGAACTCGGGCTGGGGCACCTTCGACGACGACAACATGGTCGGTGCGACCGCGTTCATGGAAACACTCGAGCTCGCAGTCGAGCTGCGCCGCGCCGGTTACGGCGACAACGGCGAGCGGCTCGGCTTCGATCTCTACCCGTACACCGAGGACGCCGTCGGCGCGGTCAAGCGCTCCGTCCTGCAATGGAACTTCATCGACGGGATCGCCGCCAAGCTCGACGGACCAGCACTGCACGCCGCACAGCAGGACAAGGACGCAGTACGCGCCTACGAGCTCGTGTACGCCGCGTTGGGTGCCTGAGGTCCTCGTCGGGCTCGACGTCGGCACGTCCGGCGTCAAGGGTGTCGCGATCGACGAGCACGGCGCCGTGCTCGCGACGGCGGAGGAGCATTACCCGCTCTCGACGCCGCAACCGGGCTGGGCGGAGCAGGATCCCGAGGACTGGTGGCAGGCCTCGCAACGCGTGCTCGCGCAGCTCCCGGAAGGCCCGATCGGGCTGTCGGGCCAGATGCACGGGCTCGTCGTGCTCGACGAGCGCGACGAGGTGCTGCGGCCGGCGATCCTCTGGAACGACCAACGCACCGGCGCCGAGTGCGTCGAGATCGAGCGTCGCATCGGTCTCGAACGGCTGATCGACCTGACGGGGAACCGTGCGCTCCCCGGCTTCACCGCGCCGAAGCTGCTCTGGCTGCAGCGGCACGAGCCCGACGTGCACGCGCGCATCCGCCACATCCTTTTGCCGAAGGACTACGTCCGCTTCCGGCTGACCGGCGAGCGCACGATCGACGCTGCCGACGCATCGGGGACGCTGCTCTTCGACGTCGCGCATCGGCATTGGTCCGAGGAGGTGTGCACCGCACTCGAGGTTCCGCTCGAGTGGCTCCCGACGGCGCACGAGTCGACGGAGGTCGCGACCGCGGGCGACCAGGCGGCCGGCGCGCTCGGCGTCGGGATTGCCGCGCCCGGCGCGCTCTCGGTCGTGCTCGGGACGTCGGGCGTCGTCTTCGCGGTGCTGCCGTCGTACGAGCGCGATCCGCGGGCGCGTTTGCACGTCTTCTGCCACGCGGTGCCCGGCACATGGCACGCGATGGGCGTGATGCTGAGCGCCGCGGGCTCGCTCTCCTGGTTGCGCGACGTCGTCGGCACGGAGTACGGCGCACTCGACGGCGAGGCAGAGCGCTGGGCGCCCGGCGTCGAGGGACTGCTCTTCGCGCCGTATCTCGCCGGCGAGCGTACGCCACACGTCGACCCCGACGCGCGCGGCGCGTTCACCGGCCTCTCCTTGCGTCACGACCGCGGCGCACTAGCGCGCGCGGTGCTCGAAGGCGTCGCCTTCGGGCTGCGCGACTCGCTCGAGCTACTGCGTGAGCTCGGCGTCGACGCAACGGTCGCTCGCGTGTCCGGCGGCGGCGCACGCAGCGAGCTGTGGGTGCGCATCGTCGCGTCGGTGCTCGGGATGCCGCTCGAGCGCATGCAGCTCGAGGAGGGCGCGGCCTACGGCGCCGCGCTGCTCGCCGGGGTGCGCGCCGGCGTCTTCGCGGACGCCGCCGATGCCGTCGCTCGGTGCGTGCGCGTGCGCGACCGCATCGAGCCCGAATGGGATTACGAGGAGCACTACCAACGATTCCGGCTGCTGTATCCGACCCTGAAGGAGCTGCAATGAGCCTCGAAGGCAAGACCGCTGTGATCACCGGCGCGAGCCGCGGCATCGGCGCCGCCGTCGCGCGCATGCTGCACGACCGCGGCTGCAACCTCGGGCTCGCCTCACGCAGCGGTGACGACCTCGGCCTCGAGCGCGTCGTCGCGCAGCCGTGCGACGTCCGCGACCTCGACGCGCTCGTCTCGCTGTGCGACGCGACCGCGGAGCGCTTCGGCGGCATCGACATCGTCATTCCCAACGCGGGCGTCGGCGCGTACGGCCACTTTCTCGACCTCTCGCGCGAGCACCTCGACGAGATGCTCGACGTCAACCTGAAGGGAACGGTGTACGCGGTGCGCGCGGCGCTTCCGCACATGCTCGGCCGCGAGGGCGACCTCGTCACGCTCGCCTCCGAGGCGGGCCGGCGCGGGCTCCCGTACGAGGCCGTCTATTGCGCGTCGAAGTTCGGCCAGGTCGGCCTGACGCGCGCACTCGACCACGAGCTGCGCGAGCGCGGCATCCGCTGCACGAACATTTGCCCCGGCGGCGTCGCGACCGACTTCGCCCTCGACGACGGCCGCGGCCGCGCGCCCGACGTGCTCCCCGGGATGATGACCGCCGACGACGTCGCGGAGTTCGTCGTCTTCGCGCTCGAGCGGCCACGCCATCTGCGCATGCTCGAGACGGCGCTGCGTCCGATGACCGAAGCTTCCTGGGGCTAGCGCGACTGGGCTGCCGAGAGGGAGTAGCCGCCTTCGAGCATCGCCGGCGCGCGGGCGAGGAGCTGCTCCCACGGCGGGACGTCCCAGCCGAGCGAGTCGGCGAGGCGGACGATCATCGAGAAGAGCGTGCACACGGTGGCGGCGTCGAGCAGCGCCTGCCGCGAGACTCCCGCGGCGTACACGGCCTCCGCGTCAGCCGTGGTCAGCTCCTCGGGGCGCAGCGTCATCGTCTCGAGGAACGCGAGCGTCGCAGCCAGCTCCGAGCGAAGCGGCGCGGTGCGCCAGTCGGCGACGACCGCGTTCCAAACCTCCTCACCGAGCGCATACGACGCGACCGCGCCGTGAGAACCCGTTCAGAAGGGACATTGATTGAGGAGTGACGTGAACGCGGCGAACAGCTCGCGCTCGCCGGCGCTCCAGTCCGACGGCCCGCGCATCGCGCGGTCGGTCGCATCCGAGAACGGTCGCCCGAAGAGTTCCGAGCGGTAGAGAAGCGTCTTCACCACACCGACTGGGATCGCCGGATTCGCCTCGTCGATGACCGCGAGCCTCACGCGATCACCTCGTTCGCGCGGTCGAGCCGGCGCAGGCCTTCGCCGATCGCGACCGTGACCGTGTGCTCGAAGATCTCGTCCTCGGACAGCCCGGCGTCCTTCAGCGCCGCGACGTCGGCGTCCGTCACCGTGTACGCGCGCTCGCGCACCTTCGCCAGGTACGCATCCATCGCGGGAGGCGGCGGCGGCGCGGCACCAGCAAGCCGCCGCAGCTCGTCGATCGGATCGGTCACGAGACGATCTTAGTTGGCGACGTTCAGCGCGATCTGGTTCTCGCCGAATGCGCCGGAGAGATTCGACGCCTGGACGTCGACCCAGTACGTGCCGTTCGCGAGCGACGTCGTGTCGAGCGACTGCGTCAGCCAGAAGCGGTAGTCGCCGGGACGATTCGCCTTGTTCTGGTACGTCCCGGGCGCATAGATCGTCGAGTAGAGCGAGCCCGACCAGAGGCGGTAGCGGAAGTCGGCGACCGTGCGCCACGGCGACGGCGGGTCGCCGTTGTCCGGTATCAGCCGCCAGCGCACGACGCTCGGGACGAGCCGCGCGCGGTTCCACGGCGGTGCCGGTTCGATGGAGGGAAGCTCATACGCGTCGGCGATGAGCGCGACCGTCCCGCTCACGTCCGTTCCCTCCGCCTGCAGGGCGTGGCTTTCGATGCGAACGACGGAGATCGCGTCCACGACGGGTGCGTTCAGCTCGCGGAACGGCGTCAGCGCGCCGTGACGCAGCGGGTTGCGATAACGACCGGCGACCGTCTCTGCGAAGTGGACGTGCCCCCAGCCCGGGAGGATGTACCCGAGCAGCTGGTGCAGGCGCACGTGCGTCCCCGTCTTCACGACCGGGTGGATGTGCCAGTAGCCGAACCCGCGCCGATTCGGCCGGCGGAGGTCGACCGAGTCCGGTCCGCGCACGGCGATCCCCGGCTCGACGGCGTAGACGGGGGTGCCGTCCGGCGCGGCGATGTCCACGCCGAAGTGGAACGAGCCCGTCCACGTCAGGTTCGGAGCGACGTGGAAGCGCGGGTCGTCCAGCGTCCCGCGAATGGCGTGCATGCGATCGAACGGCTTCAGCGGCCAGCCGTACGCGTGCGCCGAGCTCGGCGCGACGAACGCGATGACCGCCACCAGCAATGCCCCCCGAAGCATGTAGTAATTGTGCCGATGCCCCAGGCGCGCGAGGCGCAAACGAATCGCAGGCTCAAGCTCGCCATGTACGTCTCGCTCGACGGGGTCGTCGAAGAGCCCGCCTGGACGGGGCCTTTCTGGAACGACCAGCTTTCGGACCTGCAGGAGGAGTACCTGTACTCGAGCGACGGGCTCATCCTCGGTCGGGTCACCTACGAGGGATTCGCCGCCGCCTGGCCTTCCATGGAGGAGGGGACGGGCGACTTCGGCAAGAAGATGAACTCGATGCCGAAGTTCGTCGCGTCGCGGACGCTTTCCAAGGCGGAATGGAATGCCACGATCCTCGAAGGCGACGCCGCGGAGGCGGTCGCCATGCTGAAGGACGGGGACGGCGGCGACCTCCTCATCTACGGCAGCGGCGACCTCGTCGATGAACTGACTCGGCATCGGTTGATCGACGAGTACCGGCTGATGGTCCATCCCGTGATCGTCGGGACCGGGAAGAAGCTCTTCCAGGGCCTGACCGAGACGGTCGACCTGAAGCTCGCCGACACCGTGACGACCGACACCGGCGTGGCCGTCCTCACGTACGTCCCGTAGTCAGGCCTTGCCGGCGCTGAGCCCGCCGTCGACCACGAGCCCCGAGCCCATGACGAAGCGCGACTCGTCCGACGCGAGATACAGAGCCGCATGCGCGACGTCGTCGGGCGACCCGAGCTCGCCACCGAGCTGCCGCGAGCGGATCGAGCGGCGGCCCTCCTCGGGATCGGCGTACGACTCCGCCAGATAGCGCTCGACGAACGGCGTCACGATCGTGCCCGGGAGGAGTGCGTTCACCCGAACGCCGTGCGGGGCTAGGTCGACCTGCATCGACTTCGTCAGCGCGAGCACCGCGCCCTTCGAGGCCGCGTAGGAGACGCGGCGTGCGAGACCGGTCTCGACGATGGCGGACGCCATGTTCACGATCGACCCGGAACGCTGCGCGATCATCGTCGGGACGACGGCGCGAGACATGAGGAACACGCCGCGCGCGTTCACACGCATCACCTGCTCCCACAACTCGAGGCTCGTCTCCTCGACGTCTCCAACCCCGGCGATGCCGGCGTTGTTGAGGAGGACGTCGATGCGCCCGTGCTCTGCGACCACGGCCTCGACGAGTGCGCGGGTCTCGTCCTCGTCCCCGACGTCCACGCGGTAGGGCGTGCCGTCCAGGTCGGCGGCGACCACCGCCGCGCCTTCGGCAGCGAACAGCTCCGCAGCTGCGAGCCCGATGCCGGAACCCGCGCCCGTGACGATGCAGACCTTCCCCGAGAGCCTCATGGGTATAGGTTCGCACGCATGAAGATCGTCTGTGTCGGGCTCAACTACCTCGACCACGCGCGCGAGGTCGAGCTCGAGCTGCCCGAAAAGCCCCTCCTGTTCGCTAAGTGGCAGAGCGCGGTGATCGGCGACGGCGAGCCGATCGTCATTCCGCCGGGAGTCGAGCAGGTCGACTACGAGGCCGAGCTCGCCGTGGTGATCGGGTCACGCGTCAAAGGCGCATCGGTCGAGAACGCGCTCGAGGCGGTCGAGGGCTACACGTGCCTGAACGACGTCTCGGCGCGCGCGCTCCAGTTCGCCGACGGGCAGTGGACGCGGGCGAAGTCGCTAGACACGTTCTGCCCGATCGGCCCGCGCGTCGTGCCACGCGACGAGGTCGGCGACCAGCAGGCGCTGCGCATTCACTGCCGCGTCAACGGCGAGACCGTGCAGAACGGAACGACCGCCGACATGATCTTCGGCGTCGCCGAGCTGATCGCGTATGTGAGCGCGACGATCACGCTCGAGCCCGGCGACGTGATCGCGACAGGGACGCCGCCAGGCGTCGCCTTCGGCCGGCCCGACGGCCGCTACCTCCAGCCAGGCGACACGGTCGAGGTCGAGATCGAGCGCGTCGGCGTGCTTGCCAATCCAGTCGTCTAGGAACCGTCGCGCAAGTCGCGCAACGTGCGCTGTTCGAAGTGGATCTCGTCGAACCGCACGTCGCAGCCCTCGCCGGTCGGCGACTGCGCCTCGAACCCGACCGCCGGCTCCACATCGCCGAGCGTGAAGTGACGGATGAGCTTCCACTCCTCGCCGTCCGTCGACGCGTGAAAGGCGAACGCAGCGCCCATGCGGGCGATGCGGAGCCACACCGCGTCACCGTCGACGACGAAGCCGTTCGCGTCGTCCGACGTCCCGCGCGTCACGACCGAGACGACCATCGGCTCCTTCAGCGGCGAGAACTCGAAGCAGAGCTTCGCCCACACGGTGTCCGACACGTGGACGATCAGGACGCCTGCGTCGAACGTCGCCGCAAAGCCGACGGTCACGCGCGCGCTGAGCGTGAAGTCGCCGGCAGCGTCGCCGACGAGTGCCGCGCCGTCGAGGATCGGCTCTCGCGCGCCCGAAGGGTCGACGAACCAGTCCGTGCGAGGGTGCGCGGCGAGCTCGAGCGTCGCGCCCGAGGCGCGCCAACGCGCCGGCTGCGCGAGCCATCGCATCGCCATGGGCATTGCGTCGATCCGCTCGCCGTCCATGGAGTGCATTCCTACGT
>CAVTGM010000013.1:0-55339 GCA_963734285.1 uncultured Actinomycetes bacterium
GGCTGACGATCGGGCTGATCGGAATCCTGAGCGCGGCGAACGCCGCGGCGATCATCCTGCTCGTACGGCTGCTGATCCAGGGCGCCCACACCGAAGCGCGCGTGCTCTTGCGCGCAGGCATCCACATGTGGTGCATGAACGTGCTCGTCTTCTCGCTGTGGTTCTGGCAGCTCGACGGCGGCGGGCCGATCGAGCGGCGCCTCCGCGAAGGCCGCCCGGCCGACTTCCTCTTCGCGCAGCAGACCCTCGCGGAGGGCGCGGGCGGAACCTGGCAGCCGTCGTTCATCGACTACCTGTTCCTCTCGTACACGAACGCGACCGCGTTCAGCCCGACCGACACGCTGCCGCTGAGTCACTGGGCGAAGCTGCTGATGATGGCGGAGTCGGGCGCGAGCCTGCTGCTTGCGATCATGGTGGTTGCCCGAGCGGTCAACATCCTCCAGTAGGAAGTCCAGCGCTTTCGCGGAGGCACTCCCGGAAGTCGTTGGAAGCGCTGAGGATGAAGCGCAGCGGGAAGCAAGTCTGCTCTGGCTACCGGCGGAGTCCGGACAGTGAGTCCGGAGCAGTGATGCAGCAGCATGTCGGACTCGGCGGGCGGTCATTCATAATCGGCGGCGATGGCTATCAAGCGTGGAGAGCGGGTTACCCTCATCACGAAGATTGCAGCAGCGCTCAGCGGCCGCGGCTGGAGCGATATCGACCTGATCCTCGAGCAGTTCGACTTTCCGATTTCGAACTCGTGGCAGGGAGACGAGTACTCGTACGTCATGGAGCACATCAAACGTGGCCCTGACGAGGTGCTCCTCGAGCTCCACGACTACCTGTTTCCGGCTGATGCTGTAGCCCCGCAGTCAGAGCACGCGCGAGAAGAGGATGCGGGTGGGATCTGGCAGCCGGGGTTCTTTCGTCTGTTCCTGAGTCACTCCAGCAAGCACTCGGTCGAGATGGGTCAACTCAAAGAAGCATTGCGAGTGTTCGGGATCGACGCGTTCGTCGCGCACAACGACATCGAGCCGACGCAGGAGTGGCGTGACGTCATCGAGGTCGGCCTCAGGACATGCGAGGCCTTCGCGGCCTACATCACGCCGGAGTTCCGCCTGAGCGAATGGTGCGACCAAGAAGTCGGTGTGGCCCTCGCCCGCGGAATCCTCGTCATTCCGATTAGGAGGGGCCAGACGCCTTACGGATTCCTCGGGAAATACCAGGCCCTCCCTGGTGGCAGCAAGGGCATGCCGCGCCTCGCTGAAGACATTGCCGAGGTCATCGGCCAGCACCCGTTCACGTCAAAGCGTTATACGGCCGCAAACGAAACGGTCTGGCCAACCAGGCTGTTGATGCGCTGGAAGCCGCGCCGAGCTACAACGCGGCGAGGGCGACTAGGGCTCTCGAGAACGTGCCGGACAGGGCGCTCACCCCAGAGCTTCTCGAGCGCATCCAGCGGGCATGTGCAACCAATGGTGAGCTCGCTGCGCAGTGGGCGTTCGGCGCTACCACAGTCGCGGATCAGGCGCTGAGGAGAGTCGAGTCCGTGCAGGCGTCTGATGACACTCGGTGAGCGCAGCCAGCTAGTGCGGTTCGCCCCTGTGCTGGCGAAGAGGCCCTTGTTGCACGTGTATCTTTCTGGGGATGACGGAGATCAACGAACAGACGGAGACGGCGTCTGCGGCCGATCGTCATTTACGAGACCTAGCAGAGCTACGCTCGTTTTTCGATCCACTGCTTCGCATGCACAGGTGGGATCGACTCGTGGCTTATGCCTCCACCCCCTTTGAGGTAGTTGACCGGCTTCGGAGCATCGAGAAGGAACCACTTCCTCGGTCACAGCTGAACCAGCTCCTCGTCTTCTCTAACGAGGCGGGTGTGACGGAGGGCTTTTTCAATTACTACTGGCTCGAGGCGCCCCACAGCCACCCATACGTGGTGCGATCCGTAGAAGGTTTCGACGAGGGATTCCTCAAGGTCGACGCCATTCGCTCCCTCTCCCACCTCAAGTGGCGCTCGACCCGGTCCACACCGACGCTCTCCTCTACTTCGGGAACGTGCGTTCCGCGTATCGGTTCCTGCGCGATCTCGACCACGACGAACTTTCGTCGTTCTTCGATGCGCTCCGGATTGACACGGACGCGATGAGAAAGCGTGGGCCGGCGCTTCCCCGAGAGCCGATCGCGAAGGAGTGCCGCTACCTCATCTCCGAAATGGCGTGTAAGTCGTTCGCACCATCGGACGAGGGGGACGTGGATCTCCTTACCGTGCTTGCGCAGGGCCTGAGAGAACAAAAATCTGCGAGCGGCAGCGTCCTCGGTGATCTCCTGAAGGAGTCGGCGCTGCCACCGGAGTACCGAGATCGAGTTGGTCAATTCAGATTTTCTGCGTCTGCGCTCCTCGAAGAAGAAGTCGAAGACGAGAGCGGCCTCATGGCGACTTACGGCGTCGTCCGAGCGGAATTTGACACTGCAAGACGATCTGCCCTGAAGAACACCCGCCTCTACCTGTCGATGATCGACGAACTTGATGTCTATGTCGCCACGAGTATGCGCGACCGTGCGGACTTCCATTCAATGGCGGAGTTCTGCGACGACATTTTCACGACGCCAAAGCTCGGGGCGCTTCACCTTCGTTACTTCGACCCGACCTTGAGCGCGGCTGAGGGGCGCGACGAAGACAAGGGCTTGATCGAGTGCCTGATGGTCAAGAGCGCGAAAGTCCTCGTCTACTCGGCTGGAGCAAAAGAGAGCTGGGGTAAAGATGCCGAGGCGGCGATGGCGCTTAGCCTCGGCAAGCCGGTCATCTTCTACTGTGACGATGACCAGCGCGAACGTTTCTACCGTGATGTGCACCCCCTGTCGCGTCTGATCGACTTTAGTCCGGCCGTCCCGGTGGGGGCTATCGTCACCAGCAGGCACGACGACGTGCGCGAACTCCTCGCTCGTATATTCGAGAACCGGATGGAATACGTGATCGACCAGAGTAAGGCAGGACACCTGCGGCTTCGTGAGCGGCTTACTCAGAGTGTCGTTCGCCTCCAAACCAGCGACGAGTTGCTCAGGGAGACGTTCTGGAACTACTATCACCGGCCTTCACCGACGCCGGAAGAACGCTTCCCTGGCGTAGGAGCACCCTTCACCGCTAATCCACTGAGCGCGCTGGCGAGCTCGATTATCAGACCGCACGACGTCGCCGACTATGCGGCGACGGTTACGAAAATGAGCCAAACGCCTCGCGGTCCGCAAGTGTCGCCGCTGCACCGTGCAGCGAGCCCTCATCTCGCGTCCCGCCGCGTACCTGCCATCACGGAGGGGAAGCACCTGCTGCTCGAAGGGCCCGGCGTTGTTCGAAACGCCCAAGGGCGCGGCAGTGTTGCGTTCGTCAACGTTACGCGCCGGGCACTGATTGAGCGGTAGATATCTACGAAGCGGTCTAAGGTCGTCGGTCCATTGATAGGTATCTCACTCGCCGCCCGGTGAGTTGATCGAATAGCCCTAGCAGTTCAACCTGTTCCGTCCAATCGGAGTCCACGCGGTACGTCATGAGATCGAGGGCCACCATTGAGTGGTGAGATGCGTTTACCCACTGTGCGAACCGCTGCGCGTCTTGCTCCATGACCCACCCGACACGCGGGATCGATTTGATACCCATCATCCGTAACGCTTGGAACATGAGTACGGAGCGCTTGGCGTTGTATAGATGCTCGGTTCGGGCTCTGGAGTCCAGAGCGAGAACGACGGGGCTACCACTGCATCGAATTCGGCGTCGGCAATTTCGGGAAGCAGATGCGTCGCTTCGTCCCATAGGCGTTCCAAGATGGGATCGGAGTCGAAGAGGAGCAGGATGATTCGCTGGTCGTCGCGGAGCCCCACCTGTGTTCTGAGTTCAGTTGCGGTAAGAACGTGTCTGCGTCGTCCGATTACCTCCGCGGCGCGTATGCAGTAGGTCCCCTCGTCCAGATACCCAGCAAGCGCACGACGCACGCGAATCTGTGGCACATATGGCCCAAGCTTCACGCTGTCCGTTCCAGCTCCCGTCGGAACGAACTCCGGTCCCCCAACGCAGCGAAGTATTCGTCGGTTCTCTGGCCGGACGGATGGAGGACGGACACGCCTCCAGGCTCGTTGATTCCGCGCCATGGAAGACACGCGAAGCTCGTATGGGACGCGCCGCAAGCATCGAGCAACGGACACGGGGGGCAAAGCACACCCGGCCCGCGCTCGAAGAAGGTGAGTTGGCTAGGACCTTCCGTTACGCGGCCTGCTGCTGGGCCCCCGTCAGCAGCGCGGTCCCTTCACCCGCCGAGAGGTTTAGAGCTACGACGAAGCCGCGCAGCACAAAGTCGAGGACCACACAGGCATTCAACGCTCCTGCGATATCGCTGGCCACGATGCCGATGGCGCCTTCGGGCGACGCGATTCGGGGCTGGTCGCCTCCGACAAACCAGATGCTGTCCCCGACAGAAACAGCTGCCGTCTCAACGATCTTGAAGGTCACTCTGTGCTCGCCAGCACAGAACTTGACTGCATCGCGGAAGCCATAAGCGCCGGCGTCTGAGAGGGCGCGCAGGATGTTCTGAGGCTCACCCTTCGCAGCGTCGTTCTTGAGTCTCGTTCCTCCACCCATGTGAATCACCACCTGTTGTCAAAGGCCAATTGGTCGAGAAAACACCCTCCTGGGCCAGGTCAGTAAATCGAAGCGGTCGGATGGAACTAGTTGACGGTGCAGTAGCCGCCTGGAACAATGGAACAAGCGTTCCACCATCTGAGATGGCGACCGAAGCCACCGGCACCCAGGCGATCGAGCGCGCGGCGCAGCTGCTCGTGCGCGTCGTCGAGTCCGCCGAGCCGCCGTCGATCGGCGAGCTCTCCGAAGGCTCCGGCCTTCCGAAGAGCACGACCTCGCGCCTCGTCTCCGCGCTAGAGCGGCAGGGCCTCGTCCAGCGCCTCGGCGAGCGCGGCCGGCTTCGCCCGGGCCCGGTCCTCCTCCGATACGCCAGCCGCGACACGAGTCAGACGCTCGTCGAGCTGGCGGCGCCAAGCCTCCGCCGCCTCGCCGACGCCTCCGGCGAGACGATCAACCTCGCCGTCCCCGGCCCCGACGGCGTCGAGCACCTCGCGCAGGAAGACACCGCGCACTTCGTCGGCGTCACCGACTGGGTCGGCCGCCGCGTGCCCTTCGAGCTCGCCGCGAACGGCAAGTGCTTCCTCACCTTCGGCGGCGCCGGCCACGCGCAATCCAAAGCGATCCGCGCGAACGGCTACGCGACCTCGATCGACGAGCTCGAGGTCGGCCTCACCGCGCTCGCCGCGCCCGTGCTCGGCGCGAACGGCGTCGCGATCGCCGCGCTCTCGATCTCCGGTCCCACGTCACGACTGAAAGACCGCATCGAAGAACTTGCACCGCTCCTCAAGACCGAAGCCCAAACGCTCTCCCTACTGATGCGAGGTGCCGCATGACCCACGAAGAGATCCTCAAAGGCCTGTACGACAACACGCTCATCGGCAACGCGCCCGAGGTGAAGGACCTGACGAACGCCGGCCTCGCCGAAGGGCATCGATCCGGAGTCGATGCTCTACGACGCGCTCATCCCCTCGCTCGAGGAGGTCGGCGCGCGCTTCGAGCGCGGCGACTTCTTCGTCCCCGAGATGCTCATCGCCGCACGCGCGATGCAGGGCGCGCTCGACATCCTCCGCCCGCTGCTCGCCGAGACCGGCGCGCAACAGGTCGGCACCTACGTCATGGGCACCGTCAAGGGCGACGTGCACGACATCGGCAAGAACCTCGTCAACATCATGCTCGAGGGCGCCGGCTTCACCGTCCACGACCTCGGCGTCAACGTCGCGCCCGAGAAGTTCATCGACGCGATCAACGAGCACAAGCCCGACATCGTCGGCTTCTCCGCGTTCCTCACCACGACGATGCCGATGTTCAAGGCGAACATCAACGCGCTCGAGAAGGCCGGCATCCGCGACAACGTCATCGTCATGGTCGGCGGCGCGCCCGTCACGCAGGAGTACGCCGACCGCGTCGGCGCCGACGGCTACGCGGCCGACGCCTCGACCGCCGTCCGCCTCGCCAAGGACCTGATCGCACGCCGCCGGAGCGCCGTCCCCGCGTGATCGAGCTCGTCGAGGCCGCGGTCAAGAAGCCGATCTTCGGCTGCCACATGTGCGGCCAATGCGTGCTGCACTCGACCGGCCTCACCTGCCCGATGGAATGCCCGAAGACGCTCCGCAACGGCCCGTGCGGCGGCGTCCGCCCCGACGGGCACTGCGAAGTGAAACCGGAGATGCGCTGCGTCTGGGTGAAGGCCGTCGAACGCTCGCGCCGCCTCCCGTGGGCGCACGAGATCCACGACATCCGCCCGCCCGTCGACAACCGCCTCGAGGGAACCTCCTCGTGGGTCAACCTCTACACCGGCCGCGACAAGCAGACGCCGAAGGGCTGGCATGTCGAGGCTTGAGGACGCACTCGCCGCGGGACGCTTCGTCGTCACCGCGGAGCTCCTCACGGTCGACGCCGGCGGACTCGACGCCGTGCACGAGACGCTTCGCGCCGTACGAGGACTACGTCGACGCGATGAACGCGACCGACAACACCTCCGCGCACGCGCACGCATCGCCGCTCGCCGTCGCGATCGCGCTCAAGCAGCTCGGCATGGAGCCCGTCATGCAGCTCACCTGCCGCGACCGCAACCGCATCGCGCTCGAGGCCGAGATCGCCGGCGCCGCGCTGCACGGCATCGAGAACATCTGCTGCCTCACCGGCGACGACGTCACCGCCGGCGACGAGCCCGAGGCGCGCCGCGTCTTCGACCTCGACTCCATCCAGCTGCTCGCGCTCGGCCGGCACGATGGTGAACGGCACCTATCTCTCCGGGACGCAAGATCGACCCGGCGCCGCACTTCTTCCTCGGCGCCGTCGAGAACGCGGGCGCGCCGCCGTACGACTACCGCGTCGACCGCGCGCTGAAGAAGGTGCGCGCGGGCGCGCGCTTCCTCCAGCTCCAGGTCGGCTTCCGCCCGGAGCAGACTCGAGGCGTTCATGCGCGAAGCGGTGGACAAGGGCCTCGCCGCCGAGTGCGCGCTCATCCCGTCCATCTGCCTCGTCCGCTCGCCCGGCGCGCTGCGCTACATCGACGAGCACGTCCCCGGCATCGAAGTCCCGGCCGCGATCATCGAGCGCTGCGAGAACGCCGCCGACCCCGAGGCCGAGTGCTTCGAGGTCGCGTGCGAGCTCGCCGAGCACGCGCGCTCGCTGCCCGGCGTCGCCGGCCTCCACCTCATCAGCTTCCGGCGCGAGGCCGGCATCGCCCGCCTCTGCCAACGCCTCGGCATTCCGACCAGGGAGTCACGTGCAAACAGTCGTCCAGTCGCCGTCTAGAGACCGTCGTCATCGGCCCCGACCAGCCGTTCTGCGTCATCGGCGAGCGGATCAACCCCACCGGGCGCAAGACATTCCAGGCGCAGCTCCAGGCGGGCGACCTCTCCCAGCTCGAGATCGACGTCGCGCAGCAGCTCGCGGGCGGCGCCGACATGCTCGACGTCAACGTCGGCGACCCGCTCGCGGACGAGATCGCGCTCATGGGCGCCGCGATCCCGATGGTGCAGGGACTGACCGACGTCCCGCTCTGCATCGACTCGTCCGTCATCGAAGCGCTCGAGGCCGGGCTCTCCGCCTACCAGGGCAAGGCGCTCGTCAACTCCGTCACCGGCGAGGACGAGCGGCTCGAGGCGATCCTGCCCGATCGTCGCGCGCCACGGCGCCGCCGTCATCGGGCTCGCGAACGCGGAGGACATCCCGATGGAGCCGGAGCGCCGCGTCGAGATCGCGAAGAAGATCGTCTCCGTCGCCGGCGACCACGGCATCCCGCCCGAGGACGTGATCATCGACCCGCTCGCGATGCCGATCGGCGCCGAGCCGCGCGCCGTGACGCTCTTCATCGAGACGCTGCACCTGCTGCGCGACGAGCTCGGCGTGAACACGACGTGCGGCGCCGGCAACACGTCGTTCGGCCTGCCCGGGCGCCACACGCTCGGCGCCGCGTTCCTCGCCGTCGCGCAGAGCCACGGACTGACGAGCGCGATCATGGACTCGCGCCGGCCGGAGATGGTCGAGGCCGTGCGCGCGACCGACTTCCTGCTCGGCCGCGACGAGTGGGGCGCCACCTGGATCCGCATGTACCGCGAGAAGCAGGCCGCAGCAACGACGTGAGCGCCGTCGTCGACCTCCCGGAGGAGCAGCACCCCGACCGCGTCCGCCTGCGCTTCCTCCAGTCGGGCGAGGATCGCGCCGTCAAGGAGGCGCGCGTGCTCGCCGGCACGACGATCTTCGACGCCGCCAGCTGGAACGGCGTCGCCATCGACTCCACGTGCGGCGGCCACGGCACGTGCAAGAAGTGCAAGGTCAAGGTCGTCTCCGGGAACGCGCCGATCAGCCCGGTCGATCCGCGCGCGTTCACGATCGAGGAGCTGAAGAGCGGCTGGCGCCTCGCGTGCCGCGCGAACACGCTCGAGGACCTCACCGTCGAGGTGCCGCCGCTGCAGACGCGACCGAAGGCCGCGCTCGTCGGCGTCGGGCGCCACGTCATCCTCCGGCCCGCCGTGCAGAAGCGCTACGTCGAGCTCGTCGAGTCGACGCTCGAGGACCAGCAGTCGGATCTCGAGCGCCTGCTCGCGGCGATGGACGACCTCGAGCTGCGCGTCCCGCTCGACATCGTGCGCGAGCTCGGCGGCACGCTGCGCCGCGCGGACTGGAAGGTGACCGCCGTCGTCGCCGACGACCTGCTCATCGACGTGGAGGAGGGCGACACGAGCGGCAGCCGCCACGCGATCGCCTTCGACCTCGGCACGACGACCGTCGTCGCGACGCTGCTCGACCTCGAGACGGGACTGCCGAAGGCGGTGCGCTCGATCCTCAACTCGCAGCAGCCGTTCGGCGCGGACGTCATCACCCGGATCTCGGCGATCATGATGGAGGACGACGCGCTCGAGCGCCTGCAGCGGCACGCGCACGAGACGCTCCAGCAGCTCACCGACGAGGTGTGCGCGGAGGCGGAGGTCGATCCGGCCGAGGTGTACGAGATCGTCGTCGCCGGCAACCAGACGATGATCCAGATCGCGCTCGGCATCGACCCGGAGCCGCTGTCGATGGCGCCGTTCACCGTCGTCGCACGGCGCATGCCGGACGCGACCGCGGCCGACTTCGGCGTCGCCGTCCACCGGCGCGCGCCCGCCGTCACGTTCCCCGCGCTCGGCGCGTACGTCGGCCCCGACATCGTCGCCGGCATCCTCGCGACGGGCATCACGCTCGACCGCCGCGTGCGCCTCTTCATCGACGTCGGCACGAACTCGGAGATCGTGCTCGGCTCCTCCGCGAAGACGCTCGCGACCGCGGCCCCCGCCGGGCCTGCGTTCGAGGCGGCGCAGATCAAGTGCGGCATGCGCGCCGCCGACGGCGCCATCGAGGGCGTGAAGATCGTCGACGGCGAGGTGCAGCTGACGGTGATCGGCGACGTCGCGCCCGTCGGCATGTGCGGCTCCGGCCTCGTCGACGCGGTCGCCGAGCTCGTCGGCGCCGGCATGCTCGACCACTCCGGGCGCTTCATCCTCGAGACGTCGGACCGCTTCGGGAAGATCGGCGAGGAGAACGTCTTCTACCTCTCCGACGACGTCTATCTCTCGCAGCGCGACGTGCGCGAGCTCCAGTTCGCGAAGGCGTCGATCGCGACCGGCTGGAACATCCTCTGCCGCGACCTCGGCATCGAGCCCGAGGAGATCGCGCAGGTGCTGCTCGGCGGCTCGTTCGGCTCGTACCTCAGCGCGGCGAGCGCGGTGAAGATCGGCCTCGTGCCGAAGCTGCCGCTCGTGCGCATCGTCTCCGCCGGGAACGTCGCCGGCGAGGGCGCGAAGATCGCCGCGCTCTCGGTCACCGAGCGCGCGGCCGCGAACGCGATCCTCGACGAGGTCGAGTACGTCGAGCTCTCCGGCCGCGCCGACTTCAACGACCTGTTCATCGACCAGCTGAAGTTCCCCGGATGACGCAGGTCGTCGTCAGCTGCGGCGCGCTCGCCATCCACGTGAAGCAGATCGCTGCACGCCGCGGCTGGGACGTCGACGTGCGCCCGGTGCCGCCGGAGCTGCACAACCGGCCGGAGCGCATCCGCGCCGCCGTCGAGGAGGCCGCGAACGGCGACGAGGTCGTCGTCGCGTACGCGCACTGCGGCGCCGACCTCGCCGGCTTCGACCGCCTCGCGGGCGCGCACTGCTACGAGGTGTACGGCGCCGAGCACGAGCCGGCGACGTACTTCCTCACCGACTTCCTCGTCCGCAGCTTCGACCGCGTCGTGTGGCGCGGGCTCGGCCTCGACCGGCACCCGGAGCTGCGCGACGACTACTTCCGCAACTACGAGCGCTGCGTGTGGCTCGCGCAGGAGCCGACGGAGGAGCTGCGCGCCGGCGCGGAGCACGCGGCGGCACTCCTGCAACTGCCGCTCGAGGTGCGAGAGACTGGTGTCATCGGGCTCGAACGAGAACTGGAGAAGCTCCTGTGCTGATCAACGAAATGCCGCGGTACGAGATCCTCGACGAGTTCGCGCTGCAGGAGCTCGAGCGCGGCTGGCGCCGCATCGTCAGCGACCTTGGGATCGAGTTCCTCTACGAAGAGGCGCTCGAGGTCTTCAGGGCCGCGGGCCAGAACGTCGAGGGCGAGCTCGTCAAGTTCGACCCCGACTGGATCCTCGAGCAGGTCGCGAAGGCGCCCGCGGAGTTCGACCTGCAGGCGCGCAACTCCGAGCGCACGGTGCACATCGGCGGCAAGCACATGGTGTTCTCCGCCGTCTACGGCTGCCCGTTCGTGCGCGAGGGGCTCGAGCGCCGCGACGCGACCTACGACGACTTCCAGAACTTCGTCAAGCTCGCGCAGTCGTTCCCGCAGCTCGACTCGCCGGGCGGCACGATCTGCGAGCCGAACGACCTGCCGCTCGACTCGCGCCACCTCGACATGGTGTTCGCGCTGACGACGCTGTCGGACAAGCCGTTCATGGGCTCCGTCACGTCCGGCCCGAACGCGCGCGACACGATCGCGATGGCGGAGATGATCTTCGGCAAGGAGTCGATCGAGAAGACGCCGGCGATCATCTCGCTCATCAACGTCAACTCGCCGCTGCGCTACGACGACCGCATGCTGTCGGCGCTCATCGAGTACGCGAAGGCGGGGCAGGCGACGGTGGTCACGCCGTTCCTGCTCATGGGCGCGATGTCGCCCGTCTCCGTCGCGGCGACGCTCGCGCAGCAGGTGGCGGAGGCGCTCGCGGGCATCGCGCTCGTGCAGACGATCCGGCCCGGCTGCCCGGTCGTCTTCGGCTCGTTCCTCTCGAACACCGACATGCAGTCGGGCTCGCCGGCGTTCGGGACGCCCGAGTCGGCGGTCGGCCTCTTCTGCACCGGCCAGATCGCGCGCCACTACAACCTGCCGTTCCGCGGCGGCGGCGCGCTGACGTCGTCGCAGGTCGTGGACGCGCAGGCGGGCTACGAGTCGATGATGTCGCTCTGGCCGACGTTCCTCGCCGGCACGAACTTCGTCATGCACTCGGCGGGCTGGCTCGAGTCGGCGCTCGTCTCCTGTTACGAGAAGTTCGTCACCGACGTCGAGACGCTGCGGATGCTGCACGCGGTGTTCCAGCCGCTCGAGATCAACGAGGAGACGCTCGCGTACTCGGCGCACGAAGAGGTGGGGCAGGGCGGGCACTTCCTCGGCGCCGCGCACACGCTCGAGCGCTTCCGCGAGTGCTTCTACCGGCCGCTCGTGTCGTCGACCGAGAACTACGAGCGCTGGAACCGGAACGGCGGCCGCGACACGGCGACGCGCGCGACCGACATCTGGAAGAAGACGCTCGAGGAGTACGAGAAGCCGCCGATCGAGCCCGAGCTCGAGGCGGAGTTGAAGGCGTACGTCGACCGCAGGCGTACCGAGCTAGGAGACTGACATGGCGAAGGTGAGCGACGTGATGTCGAAGACGCTGCTGACGGTCGAGGCGGGGATGGGCCTCACCCAAGCAGCGCAGCTGATGCACGAACGCAACGTCGGGGCGGTGCTCGTGCTCACGAACGAGCACGTGTCCGGCATCCTCACCGAGCGCGACATCCTGCGCGCGGTCGCGATCGGAGACGTCGCCGGCACGCACGTCGCCGCATGGATGACCCACGACCCGGAAACCATCGGGCCGGACGACTCGACCGGCACGCCGCGTCGGTGATGATCCACGGCGGCTTCCGGCATCTGCCGGTCGTGGACGAGTCGGGCCTGCCGGTCGGGATCGTCTCGATCCGCGATCTCATGCGCGTGACCGTCGACGACGAGACGCCGCGAGGAGCTTGATGTTCATAGGCGGCGAGTGGGCCGTCGCCCTTTCCGGCGAGACGTTCGAGGCCGAATCGCCCGCGACGGGCGAGAGGATCGGCGTCGTGCAGAAGGGCGGGCGCGAGGACGCGCAGCGCGCGATCGCGGCGGCGAACGACGGCGGCCGGCGGCTGGGCGCGCCTGTCCGCGTTCGAGCGCGCGGCGATGCTGAACCGCGTCGCCGACGAGGTGGAGAAGCGGCGCGACGCGCTCGTGCACGCGCTCACGCTCGACCAGGGCAAGCCGCTCGCCGAGTCGCGCGACGAGGTCGAGGAGCTCGTCGCGTACTGGCGCAACGCCGCCGAGGACGGCAAGCGCCTCGAGGGCCGGCTCCCCAATTCGGTGTCAGGCACCAAACGGGTGCTGCTCGTGCGCCGGCCGCGCGGCGTCATCGGCGTGATCACGCCGTGGAACTGGCCGTACACGATGCCGGCGGAGCTGATCGCGCCCGCGCTCGCCGCCGGCAACGCCGTCGTGTGGACGCCTGCGTCGACGACGGCCGTCGCCGGGATCGCGCTCGCGGAGTGCGTCGCCGAGGCCGACCTGCCGCCCGGCGTCTTCAACTTCGTCACCGGCCCGGGCTCGATCGTCGGCGACGAGATCGCGCGCAATCCCGGCACGCACGGCGTCGGCTTCATCGGCTCGACCGAGACCGGGCGCCGCGTCGCGGAGGCCGCTGCCGGAAAGGCGGCGATCCTCGAGCTCGGCGGCAACGGGCCGGTCGTCGTCCTCGACGACGCCGATCTCGACCTCGCCGCGGAGGCGACCGTCGCCGCGTGCTTCCTCTGCTCCGGCCAGAGCTGCACCGCGGGCGAGCGCCTGCTCGTGCACAAGGACGTGCGCGAGGCGTTCGTCGCGAAGCTCCTGGAGCGCATGAGCACGGTCGTTCTCGGCGATCCGTTCGCCGACGGCACGACGATGGGGCCGCTGAACAACGAGGGCGTCGCGGAGAAGATGGACGAGCACGTCGCCGACGCGGTCGAGCGCGGGGCGGAGGTCGTGCACGGCGGCGCGCGCGCGTCCGGCTTCCCGACCGATCTGTACTGGCAGCCGACCGTGCTCGACGGCGTTCCCGCCGACGCGCTCGTCGCGACCGAGGAGACGTTCGGCCCCGTCGCGCCGGTCGTCGCGATCGACTCGCTCGAGCAGGCGATCGAGCTCGCGAACGCGTCGCCGTACGGGCTGCTGTCCGCGATCTTCACGCGCGACCTCGCGAAGGGCCTGCGCTACGCGGACGAGGTGAAGACCGGCTGGGTGAACATCAACGAGTCGTCCAACTACTGGGAGACGCATCTGCCGTTCGGCGGGCGCTCCGGCACCGCGAGCGGCATCGGCCGCGTCGGCGGCAGCTCGCCGCTCGAGGCGTTCAGCGAGCTCCAGACCGTGGTGATCGCGCAATGACGTGGGACTACGTCATCGTCGGCGGCGGCACCGCCGGCTGCGCGCTCGCCGCGCGGCTGACGGAGGACGCGGGCACGCGCGTGCTCGTCCTCGAGGCGGGCCGCCCCGACCATCTGTGGGATCCGTTCATCCACATGCCGGCCGCGCTCGCCTTCCCGATCGGCAACGAGCGCTACGACTGGATGTACGAGTCGGAGCCGGAGCCGCACATGAACGGCCGCCGCATCTACCACGCGCGCGGCAAGGTGCTCGGCGGCTCGAGCTCGATCAACGGGATGATCTTCCAGCGCGGCAACCCGCTCGACTACGAGCGGTGGGGCATCGAGGAGTGGGACTACGCGCACTGCCTCCCGTACTTCAAGAAGATGGAGACCTGCCTCGCCGGCGCGGACGAATGGCGCGGCGGCGACGGGCCGATCGTGCTCGAGCGCGGGCCTGCGGAGTCGCCGCTCTTCGACGCGTTCTTCGACGCGGTGCAGCAGGCGGGCTACGAGCTGACGAAGGACGTGAACGGCTACAGGCAGGAGGGGTTCGCGAAGTTCGACCGGACGATCTGGCGCGGGCGGCGGCTCTCGGCGGCGCGTGCGTATCTCCATCCGGTGATGGATCGGCCCAACCTCGAGGTGCGCTGCCTCACGTTCGTCGGCGGGATCGTGTTCGAGGGGACGCGCGCGGTCGGCGTCAAGGTGCAAGGCGAGACGATTCGCGCGAACGAGGTCATCCTGTGCGGCGGCGCGTTCAACTCGCCGCAGCTGCTGCAGCTCTCCGGAAAGGCGCAGGACCTTCCCGTGGGCGAGAACCTCCAGGACCATCTCGAGGTCTACGTCCAGCACGAGAGCGTGCAGCCGGTGTCGATGCAGCCGGCGCTGAAGAAGTGGAAGCGGCCGTACATCGGCGCGCGCTGGCTCTTCTTCCGCGACGGGCCCGGCGCGACGAACCACTTCGAGGCGGGCGGCTTCGTCCGCTCGAACGACGAGGTCGCGTACCCGAACCTCATGTTCCACTTCCTGCCGTTCGCGATCCGCTACGACGGCTCGGCGCCGGCCGCGGCGCACGGCTACCAGGTGCACGTCGGCCCGATGTACTCGGACGCGCGCGGCTCGGTGAAGATCGTCAGCGACGATCCGAGAGTGAAGCCGGCGCTGCGCTTCAACTATCTGTCGACCGAGCAGGACCGGCGCGAGTGGGTGGAGGCGATCCGCGTCGCGCGGTCGATCCTCGACCAGTCCGCGTTCGATCCGTACAACGGCGGCGAGACCTCGCCCGGCCCGGCGGTGCAGAGCGACGCGGAGGTGCTGGACTGGGTCGCGCGCGACGCCGAGACGGCGCTCCATCCCTCGTGCACGTGCGCGATGGGCAGCGTCGTCGATCCGAAGACGATGCGCGTGTACGGGCTCGACGGGGTGCGCGTCGTCGACGCGTCCGTTTTCCCCTTCGTCCCGAACGGGAACATCTACGCGCCCGTGATGATGGTGGCGGAGAAAGCGGCGGATCTGATCAAGGGCGACACGCCGCTCGAGCCGATTCGCGCCGAGTTCTACCGCCATGCTGAACGAGCTTCGAGTCGCTGAGCTCCTCGCCGCGATCGGCGAGCGGACGCCCGCGCCTGCGAGCGGAGCGGCGACCGCGCTGACCGGCGCGCTCGCGGCCGCTCTGGCGGAGCTGGCCGCGCGGTATGCGGGGGACGAGGCGCTCGCGGCGCGCGCGCAGCAGCTCGCGGCGGAGCTCGTGGAGCTGGGGGACGAGGACGCGGCCGCCTACACCGCGTACATGGCGGAGCGGAACGACGCGACGCGCGCGCGCATCGTCGCGGTGCCGGAGGCGATCGCGACACACGCAGACGAGGTGGTCTCCATCGCCCTGCGCGCGGCGGACAAGGTGAATCCGGAAGTGGCCGGGGACGCGGAAGCGGCCGCGGAGCTGGCGCGCGCGTGCGCGCGCGTCGCCCGCGGGCTCGCGGAGCTCAATCGCTCTTCGGGATCCTGAGCTCGCGGCCCAGGTAGAAGCCGGACTGCTCCTCGAGCACGTACGGCGCCATCGCCTGCCGGCGCTGCGACTCGACGTCCGACTTGCGGTACTCGTCCCGCGACTCGACCGAGTCCCAGACGGAGATGCCGACGACCTCGTTCCCGTCCGGCGAGGTGAGCTCGTACGCGCGCAGCATTCCCTTCGGGAAGTCGCTCGGCTTCCACGCGCTGCTGAAGTCCTCGCGCGCGCCGGGCTTGAGCTTCCGCGTCGTGATCCAGACGTACGTCTGGTCGAGATCCATCAGCCGTAGTGTCGCATGTTTGCCAGGAGCCGACCTTGGCGAAGAACGCGTCTTCGCCGTGGCGGCCGCAACCGGGGCCGTTCGGCCAGCAGTTCTCGACGCGCATGTCGGTCCAGTACGGCGACGACACCGCTCGACGATCCGGGGATCGCGGCGATGTTGCTGTAGTCGCCGAGGAACGCGGTCGCATTGTTCGCCGTCTGTGCGAACCAGCGATCGTTGGCAGTCGGATCGGAGAGCGCCGTCGTCACCGGCGTCTCCGTGAACGTGCCGGGCGACGTCTCCGTCGCGAGCGTGTACCCGTACTGGTGGTTCGCGGCGTCATAGCTGCGATCGAAGAAGCCGATGCGCAGCGAGCCGGAGCCGTCGAACGCGCCCCACGGCATGAACTGGTCGCCGGGAAGCGCGATCGCGGTCGGCGCGGACCAGGTCGCCCCGCCGTCGGTCGACTCGCTGACGACGACGTCGGAGTTCGTCGTCGACCGATTGCGCATGTCGGACCACACGACCGCGAGATGCCCGGCGTGGCGCGGGTCCGCGGCGATGTCGCCGGCCGCCCACGTCCGGAAGACGCTGTTGTCGTACGTCTGCCGCCCGAGCGCGACCGGGTAGTCGCCAGCGCCGTCGATGACGGTCGCGACCTTGACGGGCGCGCCGAGCGGTGCGCCGGTCGCGGGGTCAAGCTTCACGACCTCGTAGTCGTCGCGCCCCGGTGGTGTTCGAAGAACGAGGCGTAGACGCTGCCGTCCGCGGCGACCGCCGGCGTCGCCCCGAGCGCGTGGTCGAGCGCGCCGGAGACGAGCGTGGGCTTCGTCCACGTCTTCCCGAAGTTGTGCGTTACCGAGCTGAAGACGCGCCGACGCCCGGCGTTCGAGAGGTCGCCGTAGGTCACGATCGCGTTCCCCGACCCCCAGGCGGCGACGTACTCCTTGTCGAGGAGCTCGCCGACGCTCGTCTCGACGCCCGAGCCTGCGGCGACGCGTGAGACGCTCCACGTCTTGCCGCTGTCGCCGGAGCTCGCGACGAGCACGTCGGGGTTCGACGCGTTCGACGGTCCGACGAAGCGGAAGCCGAGCGTCGCGTAGTACGCGTGGCCCGTGGCGTCGTACGCGACCGACGGGTCGCCCGTCGCCTGATAGGTCGAGCTCGAGTACAGCGGATACTCGGCCCACGTCTTGCCGCCGTCGAACGTGACGTGCGCTCTCGAGAGCACGGTCTCGCCGACGTGACCTCCCGGGTTCACCGACAGCTGGTAGTCGTTCGCCCCGCCGATCATGTTCTGCGCGTTCGTCGGGTTGACGGCGATCGACGTCTCGTTGTGCGGACCGTTCGTCTCGCAGTCCGTGTTCACGTTCGACGCCGCCTGCGTGGGCGTGGTGCAGAGCGCCGTTCCGGTCTTCACGGCCGGCCGCTGGCCCACTCCGTGCTCGCCACCGGCGCCGGAGCGTCGGCGACGTTGTGCGTGAGATCGATGGGCTGCGGATTGTCGTCCGACAGCGCGACCGTGGCTCCGAGCCCGAGCGCGGCGACGACGAGCACGACGGACGGAGCGGTGCTCGATCATAATTTCGATCCTTGCACTTCGCCGCGCACCAGGATCTCGAGCTTCTCGCGCTGCTCGTGGCGGTCGGTGCACTGCTCGCGCTCGCGCCGCTTCTGCGCATGCCGCTGCCGATCCTGCTCGTGCTCGGCGGTGTCGTCATGGGCTTCATCCCGGGGCTGCCGCAGGTGTCGCTGCCGCCGGACGTCGTGCTCGTCGGCGTGCTGCCGCCGCTCCTCTACTCGGGCGCGTTCTTCACGTCGTTGCGCGAGCTGCGGAAGAACAAGCGCCCGGTCTCGTTCCTTGCATTCGGTCTCGTTGGCAGCGACGATGACGATCGTCGGTGTCGTCGCGCACGAGTGGATTCGGCTTGTCGTGGGCGGTCGCGTTCACGCTCGGCGCGATCGTGTCGCCGACCGACGCGCTCGCGGCGACCGAGATCATGTCCCGCGTCGGCGCGCCGCGGCGAATCGTGTCGATCGTGGAAGGCGAGAGCCTCGTCAACGACGGCACCGCGCTCGTGCTGTACAAGGCCGCGATCGGCGCAGCCGTCGGCGGGACGTTCTCGCTGCTCGACACGTCGGGGCGGATCGTCCTCAACGTCGTCGGCGGGATCGCGGTCGGTCTCGCGGTCGGCTGGGTCGATTCGCAAGGTGCGCCGGCGGCTCGACGATCCACCGGTCGAGGTCGCGATCGCCGTCCTCAGCGGTTACCTCGCGTACCTGCCCGCCACGGCGATCGGCGTCTCGGGCGTGCTCGCGGCGGTGACGTCGGCGTGTACATGGGCTGGTACACGCCGGAGCTGACGAACGAGCGGACGCGGCTCGTCGGGAACTCGTTCTGGAACATCTTCGTCTTTCTCGCAAACGCGCTGTTCTTCACCCTCGTCGGGCTGCAGCTGCGGCGGATCGTCGACGCGCTGTACGGCCTCTCGTACCGCCGAGGCTCATTGGTTACACGTCGCTCGTGTGCGGCGCGGTGATCGTCACCCGCTTCGTCTGCGTCCCGGTCGCCGCGTATCTTCCGCGCTTCCTCTTCCCGACGGATTCGCGAACGGTCGACCCGTATCCGCCGTGGCAGTGGCCGGTGGTTATCGTCGTGGTCCGGGATGCGCGGCGCGGTCTCGCTCGTCGCCGCGCTCGCGCTGCCGACGAACTTCCCGGACCGGCCGCTCATCATCGTCCTGACGTTCGCGGTCATCGTCGCGACGCTCGTCGTCCAGGGGCTGACGCTTCCCGTGCTCATCAACGTGCTCGGGGTGCACGACGACGGAGGCGCCGAGCGCGAGGACGCGAAGGCGCGCATCAAGGCGGCCGAGGCTGCGCTCGCGCGGCTCGAGGAGCTCGTCGCCGACGGCGCCGTGCGCGAGGACACCGCCGAGCGGCTGCGCGGCCAGCTGTCGTTCCGCGCGAACCGCTTTCGAGCGCGATTCGACGAGGAGGACGACGGCGCGATCGAGGAGCGGTCGCTCGCCTACCAGCGCGTCATGCGCGAGCTGATCGCCGCCGAGGAGGGAGCGCTGCTCGCGCTGCGGAACGGACGCGTGATCGACGACAGCGTCATGCAGCGTGTCCAGCACGACCTCGACCTAGAGGCTGCGCGCCTCGACGCGGATCGGTAGATTCCGGCGCATGGATCCCGACCGCGCACGCGAGCTCCTCGCTGCCGAGCGCGCCCGCATCGAGCGCTCGCTCGCGCGGATCGCGCGGCAGGACGACGCCGAGGAGCACGACGACGAGGATCCAGCGAATCTCGCCACCGACCTGTACGACGAGGAGCTGGGCGAGGGGCTGTCGGACGACCTCGAGGACCAGCTCGAAGCGGTCGAGCGGGCGGAGGCGCGCCTCGCCGCCGGCACGTACGGCCTCTCCGTCGAGAGCGGCGACCCGATCCCGGACGAGCGGCTCGAGCTGCTCCCGACGGCCGAGCGCACGGCCGACGAAGAAGCCCGCTTCGGCGGGTAGCAGGTCTGTCGGATTCTTGCGATAACCTGACGGCATGGCGCGCAGGCTGGCCGAGGTCGCGAAGTACGCGGGCGTCAGCGAGGCGACCGTCAGCCGCGTCCTCAACCAGAAGCCCGGCGTCGCGAAGGCGACGCAGGATCTCGTCCTCACCGCGCTCGACGTCCTCGGGTACGAGCGGCCGACGCAGCTCCGTGGCGAGCGCGCCCGGCTCGTGGGGCTCGTGCTCCCCGAGCTGCAGAACCCGATTTTCCCTGCATTTGCCGAGGTTGTGGCCGACGCGCTCGCGAAGCGCGGCTTCACGCCGGTGCTCTGCACCCGCACCTCGGCCGGCATCTCCGAGGCCGACTACGTCGAGATGCTCCTCGAGCACCAGGTCTCGGGCGTGATCTTCTCCGGCGGCCAGTACGCGCAGGCCGCCGCCGGCCACGAGCACTACGTCCGGCTGCGCGAGCGCGGCCTCCCGGTCGTTCTCGTCAACGCCGCGTACGACGACCTCGGCTTCCCGCGCATCTCCGTCGACGACCGGAGCGCGGTGGAGCAGGCGTTCACGCACCTGCGCTCCCTCGGCCACGAGCGCGTCGGGATGGTGCTCGGGCCCGCCGACCACGTCCCCTCGGCCCGCAAGCTGGCGGCGTTCGAGGAGCTCGTCGGCGCGCCGGCGCTCGTCGAGCGCTGCACGTTCTCCATGGAGAGCGGCCAGGCCGCAGGCCGCCGCCTGCTGCGGAAGGGCGCCACGGGAGTCATCTGCGCAAGCGACGTCATCGCGCTCGGCGTCGTCCGCGCCGCGCGGCGCGAGGGCTACGAGGTGCCCGACGACGTCTCCGTCATCGGCTTCGACGACTCGGCGCTCATGAGCTGCACCGACCCGCCGCTGACGACCGTCCGCCAGCCGATCGAGGCGATGGGGCGGAGCGCCGTGGCGACCCTGATGAACCAGATCGGGGGCGCGCCGGTCTCGACCGAGGAGCTCCTGTTCGAGCCCGAGCTCGTCGTCCGGGCGTCGACCGGCCCGGTCGCCTCGGTGCACCGCCCTGCGGTCGGCGAGCGGCCAGCCCTAGACCGTCTTGCAAGAAATTTGCAAGATTCACATTGGATCTTGCAATCTCTTGCTAACCGTCATATGCTCGCCGCGTGGAAGTTCGCGAGGCAGCGGTCGAGGGCCGTTCGACCCGGGAAACCCAGTGGTGGCGGGACGCGGTCGTCTACCAGGTCTACGTCCGGAGCTTCGCGGACGCGAACGGCGACGGCGTCGGCGATCTCGCCGGCGTCCGCGACCGGCTCTCCTATCTGCGCGACCTCGGCGTCGACGCGCTCTGGTTCAGCCCCTGGTACCCGTCGCCGATGGCGGACAGCGGGTACGACATCTCCGACTACCGCTCGATCGACCCGAACTTCGGGACGCTCGCGGAAGCGGAGCTGCTGATCGCGGAAGCGCGCGCGCTCGGCATCCGCACGATCGTCGACATCGTCCCGAACCACGTGTCGAACCGGCACCCCTGGTTCGAGGCTGCGATCGCCGCGCCTCCCGGGTCGCCGGAGCGCGAACGTTTCTGGTTCCGGCCCGGCTCGGGCACGAACGGCAGCTTGCCGCCGAACGGTTGGCAGTCCATCTTCGGCGGGTCGGCGTGGACCCGCGCGAACGGCGACGGCGAGTGGTACCTCCATCTGTTCGCACCCGAGCAGCCGGATCTGAACTGGACGCACCCCGACGTGCGGACCGAGCACGAAGACGTGCTCCGCTTCTGGTTCGACCGCGGCGCCGCCGGCGTCCGCATCGACTCCGCCGCGTTGCTCGTCAAGGATCCCGAGCTCGCCGAAGAGCGGCCGGACAGCGGGCCTGGCGAGCACCCGTTCACCGATCGCGACGACCTGCACGAGATCTATCGCGGCTGGCGCGCGATCGCGAACAGCTACGACGAGCCGCGCCTGCTCGTCGGCGAGATCTGGCTTCCGGACGCGGACCGCTTCGCGCGGTACCTCCGCCCGGACGAGCTGCACACCGCGTTCAACTTCGACTTCCTCGGCTGCCCGTGGGAGGCGGACCGAATGCGCGCGTCGATCGACGGCGCGCTCGCCGCGCACGCACCGGTCGATGCGCCCGCAACGTGGGTGCTCTCGAATCACGACGTCACGCGCGTCGTCACGCGCTACGGCCGCGCGGACAGCTCGTTCGCGTTCGAGTCCAAGCGCGCCGGCACGCCGACCGACCTCGAGCGCGGCGCGCGTCGCGCGCGCGCGGCGGCACTGCTTGCGATGGCGCTGCCCGGCTCGATGTACGTGTACCAGGGAGAGGAGCTCGGGCTGCCCGAGGTCGAGGACATCCCGTTCGAGCGCCGCCAGGACCCGATGTGGCTCCGCTCCGGCGGCGTCGACCCCGGCCGTGACGGCTGCCGCATCCCGATCCCGTGGTCCGGGGACCACCCGCCGTACGGGTTCAGCGCCGACGGCGCGCAGACCTGGCTCGACCAGCCGGACGGCTGGGCGCCGCTCACGGTTGCCGCGGAGTCGGAAGACCCCGCCTCGATGCTTTCGCTCTACCGCGCCGGCCTCCGACTGCGCCGCGAGGCGCCGTGGGGGACAGGCGCCTTCGCATGGTTTCCCTCCGGCGACGAGGTCCTCGCCTTTACGCGAGGCGAGGACTTCGCCTGCTTCGTCAATTTCGGCTCGGAACCGGTAGCGCTGCCGGCGGGAGCCGAGGTGCTCATCGCCAGCAACGATCTTGAAGGAGGTGCGGTTCCGCACGACACGACGGTCTGGCTCATGAACCCACTAGGTCAAGGAGAGAGAGGACGATGAAGTCCCTACGGAGGATCGCAACGGCCGCCGCCGTCGCCGGCCTGGTGGCGGCGTGCGCGACAGCCGCAGCCCTCGGCTCGCCGAGGAGCTCGGTCACCATCAGCGTCGCTTCGCTGATCCCAGGCAGCACGCAGGCAGCGGTCGACCAGTTCAACGCACGGGTCGCCGAGTTCGAAAAGGCGAATCCGACCATCAAGGTCAAGCCGGTCGACTACCAGTGGACGGCACCGACGTTCGCGGCGAAGCTCGCGGGCGGCACACTGCCGACCGTCTTCGAGGTGCCGTTCACGGACGCGCGCACGCTCGGCGACAACGGTCAGCTCGCCGACCTGACGCCGTACGTGAAGAAGCTCCCGTACTTCTCGAAGTACAACCCGGCGGTGCTCGCCGAGGGAACCGACGCCAAGGGGCAGATCATCGCCCTGCCGAAGGGTGCGTACGCGCAGGCGCTCCACTACAACCGCGCGCTCTTCAAGGAAGCCGGTCTCGACCCGAACAAGCCGCCGACGACGTGGGGTCAGCTCCGCGCCGACGCGAAGGCGATCGCACAGAAGACCGGTAAGACCGGCTACGCGGAGATGGCGAAGGACGACAACACCGCCGGCTGGATCCTCACCACCGTCGTCTACTCGCTCGGCGGCCGGATGGAGATCGGCACCGGCACGAAGGCGAAGGCGACGCTCGACAATCCGAAGACCATCCAGGCGCTGAACCTGCTGAAGGCGATGCGGTGGACGGACAACTCGATGGGCTCCAACTTCAGCTACAGCTGGGGCGACATCAATCAGGCGTTCGCCGCCGGCAGCATCGGCATGTACATCAGCGGCTCGGACGTCTACACGAACCTCGTGCAGGCGAGCAACATCAATCCGAGCATCTACGGCCTCTCGACGATCCCGCTGAAGGGCAAGACCGCCGGCGTGCTCGGCGGCGGCACCGAGGTCGGCGTGCGTCCCGACGCGAACGCGACGGCGAAGGCCGCAGCGGTGAAGTGGATCGACTTCTTCTACGAGTCGCCGCTCGTCTCGAAGACGCAGGCGATCGCGAACGCGAAGACGCTCGTCGCGAACAAGCAGCCCGTCGGTGTTCCGGCACTGCCGCTCTTCAACAAGCAGCAGTACGATCTGGCGAATACCTGGATCAAGCCGTTCATCAACGTGCCGCTCACTCAGATGAAGCCGTTCCTCACGGGCATCTTCGGCCAGTCGCTCATCCCCGAGCCTGAGGCCTCGACCCAGAGCGTGTACCACTCGCTCGACGCGGTCGTCGAAGCGGTCCTGACGAACAAGAACACGAACGTCGTGCAGATGTTGCAGCAGGCAAACAACACCGCACAGGCGGCGATCTCGCAAGGCAGCTAGTGGGCTGAACTTGGCCGTCGTCGATCAAACGGGAGAGCCCGCGCTGTCGAGCCGGCGCGGGCTCTCCCGCGACACCTCCGTGCCGAGGCGGACGCCGGTCACGTGGGTACGGGGAGGCGGCCTGACGACGCTCCTGTTCCTGCTCCCGCTCCTGTTCGCGTTCGGGGCGTTCTCGTGGTACCCGATCGTGCGCTCGGTGCTCATGTCGCTGCAGCACACGAATCTCGTGCAGCCGGCGACGTGGGTCGGCTTCAAGAACTTCGAGCAGGTGTGGCACGACCCGCTCTTCCCGGTCGCGGTGAAGAACACGGCGTACTTCGCGCTGCTCGCGCTCATCTTCGGCTATCCGATACCGCTCATCGCCGCGGTGCTGATGAGCGAGGTGCGCAAGCGGCGCGGCATCTACAGCGCCCTCGCGTATCTCCCCGTCGTCATCCCGCCGGTCGTCGCAGTCCTCCTGTGGAAGGTGGCGTATGACGCGAGCTCGGCGGGGGCGTTCAACACGATGCTGCACTGGGTCGGTCTCGGCCCGTACCCATGGCTGCAATCGCAGCAGTGGGCGATGCCGTCGCTCGTCCTCGAATCGACGTGGGCGAACGCCGGCGCGACCGTGATCATCTATCTCGCTGCGCTGACGAGCGTGCAGACGGAGCTGTACGAGGCCGCGTCGGTCGACGGCGCGGGGATCCTGCGCAAGGTCTGGCACGTCACGCTGCCGCAGCTGCGCGGCGTCCTGCTCGTGACGATGATCCTGCAGATCATCGGGACGGCGCAGGTGTTCCTCGAGCCGTACCTGTTCACGTCGGGCGGCCCGGCGAACGCGACGCTCACCGTGCTCCTCCTGATCTTCAACTACGCGTTCGGGAACTCGCTCGGCGGCGACTACGGCGCGGCCACTGCGCTCAGCCTCATGCTCGCCGGCTTCCTCGCGGTGTTCTCGCTCGTCTACCTGCGCGCGACGCGCTCCTGGAGCACGCGATGAGCGACGGCGAAGGCGGCACCGGCCTCATCTCGACCGCCGAGTGGCACAAGCGCTCGGTGCGGTGGGGGATCGGGACGCTGCAGGCGATTCTGCTCGCGGCGCTCGTCCTCGGCGGGCTCGGGCCGATCCTGTGGCTGGCGAAGGGCGCGATCACGCCGACGCTCGACACGATCACGTATCCGATGAAGCTCTTCCCGCACGGCACGGCCTGGAGCAATCTCAAGGAGGCGTGGACGACGGTGCACGTCGGCCTCTACTTCTGGAACACGATCGTGATCGCGTTCGGCTCGTGGGCGTCGCAGCTCATCGTCGCGACGACCGGCGGCTTCGCGCTCTCGGTTCTGCAGCCGAAGTACGCCAAGCTCATCAACGCACTGCTGCTGACGACGCTCTTCGTGCCGGCCGTCGTGCTGCTCGTGCCGCTCTACATCGAGATCGTGCACCCGCCGCTCTTCCATCATTCGCTCATCGACAGCTACTGGGCCGTGTGGCTGCCCGCCGGCGCGAGCGCGTTCAACGTCGTGCTCGTGAAGCGCTTCTTCGACAACCTCCCGCGCGAGATCTTCGAGGCGGCGCGCATCGACGGGGCGGGGCCGTTCAGGCTCTTCTGGTCGATCGTGCTCCCGATGTCGAAGCCGATCCTCGGTGTCGTCTCGATCTTCGCGGTGCTCGCGTCGTGGAAGGACTTCCTGTGGCCGCTGCTCGTGCTGACGCAGCCGAACGAGCAGCCGCTCTCCGTTCGCCTCCCGGCGATCCAGGCGCAGACGTCGCTCGGCGTGTTCCTCGCAGCGATGTTCATCGCGTGCCTCGTGCCGATCGCCGGCTTCCTCGTCTTCCAGCGCTCGTTCCTGCGCGGCGGCGGGCTCGGCGGTGCGATCAAGGGCTAGGCTCGCCCCATGAGCCTCCGTGTGATCGACAACCCGGCCGAGCTCCGCTACGAGCTGTACGCGGACGACGAGCTCGCGGGCGAGATTCGGTACCGGCGACTACCGAACGCGCTCGCGCTCGTGCACACCGAGGTTGAGCCGAAGCGGCACGGCCTCGGCAACGAGCTCGTCAAGGGCGCGCTCGACGACATGCGCGCGCGCGGCCTCGACGTCGTGCCCGTCTGCCCGTTCGTCGTCGCGTACATCCGCCGGCATCCGGAGTACGCCGATCTCGTGGTCGAGGAGGATCAGGCGGAATAGAGCAGGCGCGCGGCTAGGGCGAGCAGCGCCGCTGCGAGGAGCCACTGGATGACCGCGCCGCGCAGGCGGAGCGACACGTGTGCGCCGAGCTGCGCTCCTCCGACGACGCCGACGGAGAGCGCTGCAGTGCGTCGCCAACCGTGGCCGTGGGCAAAGCTCCCGACTGCGATGTGCGTGATCGTTCCGGTGCCCGCCATGATCGCGAGCACGAAATGAGAGGTCGCAGTGGCGAGATGGACGGGGAAGCCGAGTGCCCGCACGAGCAGCGGCACGTGGATGACGCCGCCGCCGATCCCGAGGAAGCTCGAGAGGAAGCCGACGCCGAGGCTGTAGAGCGCGCCGACGAGCAGCGTGCGCCTGGGCGCGGGAGCGGCCAGCGCTCGCCGGCCAGGAGCCACGCGGCCAACGCGGCGAGGACGCCGCCCATGATCGTGTCGAAGACGCGACGCGAGACAGCTCCCGTGAGGAGCGCACCGCCGACGGCGCCCGGTAGCGTCGCGAGGCCGAAGACGATCCCGCTGCGGTAGTCGATCCGGCGCTGCCGCGCGTAGGCGATCGATCCGCTCGACGCGTTGAAGAAGACGGTGGCGAGGCTGATGGCCGTGATCGTTCGCGGCGAGTCGTGCGGATAGAGCAGCAGCAAGATCGGCGTGAGGATGAACCCGCCGCCCGCTCCCACGAGCGTGCCGAAGGTGCCGACGCCGAAGCCGATCGCCACGAGGAGGAGGGCGGTGGTCGACGTGAAGGCCACGCCTGGAGCGTACGCGGGGCCCGTGGACGGGCCCCGCGCATCTGTCGGCTCTCAGCCGGTCGGCAGATCGTCGCCTGCGCCGGCGCAGTAGCCCACGCCCGCGGCGGAGTTGTTGCTCCACAGCGACTGGACGGCGTACTGCTTGCCGTCGTTGCCGGTGATGGCGTTCACGCCGCCCGGGACGACATTCGGTGACGCGAGGCCTTCCGTGTAACCGACCCACGCGCACTTGTCGCCGTTCTCGTATGCGGCGTAGTCGTACCACCCGCCGAGGTTCTGGCCGTTGATCACGTCCTCGGCGCCCGGATCGGTGATCGTCTCCTCGACCTCGTGCCCGAGCACGATCGTGAACCCGTCGAGCCGGCCCGCGTAATAGCCGGTGTTGACGGAGTTCTCGCCGCAGCTCGCGCCCGAGTTGAGGACGTACGGCATGTTCGTGAACGAGATGCCGGGCTGCACGCCGGGGTAGTACTGCGGCTGCGTGTAGTCGTGCCAGGCGCAGTAGCCGACGCCGCCGTTGAATCCGGCCTCGTTGAACTTCTGCGGCTGGGCGATGACGAACTGGCTGTCGTGCAGGTCGGTCACGCCGAAGTGCGCGACCGCGCGCTGCGCTTCCTGCGCCAGCTCGAGCCCCGTGACGTTGTCGTGGATCGGGTTCGTGTTGTCGTACCAGGTGCCCGCGAGGAGGTTGCTCGGGTTCTGGATGTACGTGTTCTGTCCGTTGACCGTTTGGTAGTACTGCGTCGAGACGCCCGCCCACGCAGTGCCGCCGGCGGCGGCGATGAAGTTCGTCATCTGCTGGGCAGCGCCGTCCGGGTCGTAGGCCGGCATGCCCGGCGTCGTGTGGTCGAAGGCGCCGGACTGGCCCCAGCCCCAGAACACGAGGTAGATCTTCGGCGTCACCTGGATGTGCCCGCCGAAGTACGCCATGTTCACCGGCGCCGGCTCACCGGCGACCGGCGGGCCGGCCGGGCTGCAGCAGACGGGCGGCGGCTGCAGGGCCGGGCTCGTGATGTGCTGTGCGTCCGGCATGTACAGCGGGTGATGAGCCGGCGCGGTCGCACCGGCAGAGCCGACGCCGAGCGTCAGCAGGACGACTCCCAACGCGATCATTTTCATTTGGTCACCGTGAAGGTCGAGCTCGCCGTGGGCGACGTGTCGTAGCCCTGCGTCGAGCGGACATAGAGGATGTGATTGCCGACCGCCGGAGTGGCGACGGCAACGCTCCAGTTGGAGCCGTCGAGCCGTGCGGGGACTGCGTTCGCGAACGTCGGGTCGTCGATGGAGACCGACACGGACTCGTTCACGCTCGCGGCGTGACTCGGCATGTCGACGTACGACGCGCCGTTCAGGCTGACGAACCCGCTGTAGACGTTTGGCCCGTGGATCTGCACGCGCAGGTCGAGTGCCTGCACGTCCGAGCCGTCGAGCGAGACGTTCGGCTGGATCGTGAACGGCACCGGCGTGTCGTTCCCAGTCGGGTCGAGGACGGCGCTGCCGGTGGCGGTGCCGATCGTGACCGGCTGCCCGCCGACGATGGCCGCGAGCGTGACGTCGACCTCTGCGAGGCCGACCTGCGCGCCCGTCAGCGCGATCACGCCGTGGATCGCCTTCGTCCCGTCGAGCGAGAGCGGCATGCCGTCGCTCGCCGGGAAGTCGATGAACGAGGACTGGTTCGCGTCGCCGACCGGCCCCACCTGGTTGAGGATCAGGCCGCAGCCGTCACCGGCGTCGGTTCCCGTCGTGACGCTGAGATGCGGGTTGTCGTTCGAGGTGCCGCACCCGTCGCGACGCAGATACAGGCGCGTCGTTCCGGCCGACGTGGCGGCGAACGTCGCGCCCCCGGCGATCGCGAGGTACGGCGTGCGTTTCAGCGACACTTTCGAGCCCTTCGCCGGCGAGGTGATCGTCACCGCCGTCGACGCGGCCGCAACGCTTGCCCAGACCGCTATCGCGGCCAGTGCAAGCACGATTACGCGGGCTTTCACAGGTTCCCCCTCTTTGGACGTACGTAGTCCGCGCGAGATTCCTGGTTTCGACCGGTTCTAATCCTGGAGAATTCACAGCCGACTCACAGAAACCGGTGGGAGGCTTGCAGCGTGGGACAGCAGAGAATCCTGGTCGTCGACGACGAGCCCTCGATCGTGGACGCGGTCGCGACCGCGCTCCGGTACGAGGGATTCGAGGTCGACGAGGCGATGGGCGGGCGCGAGGCGCTGCGCGTCGTGGCCGAGCGCGAGCCCGATCTCGTCGTGCTCGACTGGATGCTGCCCGACCTGGAAGGCATCGAGGTCGGGCGCCGGATGCGCGAGCGCGGCTTCAAGAGCGCGATTCTCTTTCTCACCGCGAAGGACGCGGTCGAGAACAAGGTCGAGGCGCTGCGCGCCGGCGGCGACGACTACGTGACGAAGCCCTTCAGCCTCGCGGAGATCGTCGCGCGCGTGCAGGCGATCCTCCGGCGCACGCAGAGTGAGCTGCCCGGCGACGTCCTTCAGTTCGCCGACCTCGTCCTCGACGAGCAGCGCCACGAAGTCTTCCGCGGCGACGCGCGCGTCGAACTGACGGGCACCGAGTTCAACCTGCTCCGGTACTTCATGCTCAACCCGCGTCGCGTCCTCTCGAAGAGTCAGATCCTGCAGAACGTGTGGCGCTACGACTTCGGCGGCAACTCGAACGTCGTCGAGACGTACGTCAGCTACCTGCGGCGCAAGCTGAACAAGTCCGGCCCGCCGGTCATTCGCACGGTCCGGCAGGCGGGCTACATGCTCGAGCTCGGCGACGGTTGATGCTGTCTCGTCTGTCGTTGCGCACCCGGCTCATCGTCGGGGTGATCGCTGCTCGCCGGCGTCGGCGTCGGCGCGGCGGACGCAGCGACGTACACGCGCTCCGCTCGTTCCTCGTTCATCGCATCGACAACACGCTCGCGGCGTCGCACCCGGGTGTCGAAAGTCGCCGCCTTCCAGCCGGAGTCCGGTCATCTCGAGCCGGCAGCGGCGATCGCGACATCGGTGGGCTGCTCGGCTCGCTCGGCGGCGACTGCGTCGAAGTTCGCACCTTGGGCGGGACGGTCGTGCACGCGTGCATCCCGGAATTCGGCGAGACGACGAAGCCGCCGGTTCCGACGTATCCGAACCGCATCAAGCTGCCGTCCAAGCCGTCCTCCATCGAGGGCGACCGTGTTCGTTCATGGACGTTCGCTCCGTGAACGGCGACACGACGTACCGCGTGCGCGCGTCGATCGAAGGAGACCATCCGGGTTACGTCCTCTTCATCGCCGCGCCGTTGAGCAGCGTCGACAGCACGCTGCATCGCGTGCTGCTCGTCGAGCTGCTCGCAACGCTCGCCGTGCTCGGAGGCGTCGTCGCGCTCGGCCTCTGGGTCGTGCGACTCGGGCTGCGCCCGCTGCGCGAGATCGAGGAGACGGCGACCGCGATCACGGCCGGCGACCTGTCCCACCGCGTCGAGGTGGCGAACGAGCACACGGAGGTCGGCCACGTCGCCCTCGCGTTGAACGCGATGCTCGGCACGATCGAGACGTCCGACCTGCGCCTGCGGCGATTCGTCGCGGATGCGTCGCACGAGCTCCGTACGCCGCTCGCGGCGGTACGCGCCTATGCAGAGTTGTTCGCGCGCGGGGCGGAGAGCCGTCCGGAAGATCTCGCCCGGACGATGAGCGGGATCACGCGCGAGGCCGAGCGGATGAGCGTCCTCGTCGAGGACCTGCTGCTGCTCGCGCGACTCGACGAGGGTCGTCCGCTCGAGCGTGAGCCCGTCCGGCTCGACGATCTCGTCGGCGAGGCCGTCGAGACCGCGCGCATGGTCGATCCCGAGCGGAAGATCGAGCTCTCGACCGAGCCCGTCACGGTGCTCGGCGACCGAGACCGGCTTCGCCAGGTGATGGACAACCTGCTCTCGAATGTCCGCTCGCACACGCCGCCGCGTCTCCGGCGCACGTCAGCGTGGCGCGCGAGAACGGACGCGCCGTGATCGAGGTCGGGGACAGCGGCCCCGGATTGACCGAGGACGAGCTCGACCGCGTGTTCGAGCGCTTCTACCGTGCGGATTCATCTCGCGCGCGCGCGCCAGCGGCGGTGTCGGCCTCGGCCTCTCGATCGTGGCCGCCGTCGCACGTGCTCACGGCGGCAGCGTCGGCGTGAGCTCCAAGCCGGACCTGGGCGCGATCTTCCGGGTCGAGCTGCCGGTCGCCTAGCCGCTATCGTGACCCGCGGTATGCCTCCCAAGAAGTCCGTCCAGCTCTCCGGCGTCGTCGTCGCTCAGTCGGCGGTGTCGTCCATCGATCCGGACGAGGGCGTGCTCATGTACCGCGGCTACGACATCGCCGACCTCGCGGAGCACTCGACGTACGAGGAGGTCGCATACCTCCTGCTGCACAGCGAGCTGCCCACGGCGGAGGAGCTCGACCGCTGGCGCGAGCAGCTGGCGAAGCGTGAGCTGCCGCCGCACGTCGAGCAGATCGTCGATCGCTCGGCCACCGCTGCGCTGCCGATGGACATGCTGCGCACCGCGATCTCGGCGCTCGCGTTCACCGATCCCGACCGGGATGCGAACGACAGCGAGGCCGAGGTGCGGAAGGCCGCGCGGCTGATCGCGCAGGCGCCGACGATCGTCGCGCGCTACCACCGGCGCCGGCAGGGACTCGATCCCGTCGAGCCCGATGCGAGCCTCACGTACGCGGAGAACTTCCTGACGATGCTGCACGCCGAGGCGCCGAGTGAGCAGGCCGCGCGCGCGTTCGACATCGCGATGATCCTGCACGCCGAGCACGAGATGAACGCGTCGACGTTCACGGCGCGCGTCGTCGCCGGCACCGGCGCGGACGTGCACGCCGCGATCGTCGGCGGCATCGCCGCGCTCAGCGGCCCGCTGCACGGCGGCGCGAACGAGGCGGCGATGAAGCTCTTCCAGAAGTTCGGGTCTGCCGAGGCGACGCCTGCGGCCGTGCACGAGATGTTCGAGCGCAAGGAGAAGCTGTTCGGCTTCGGGCATCCGCTCTATCGCGCGTACGACCCGCGGGCGACCATCCTCAAGCGGATCTCGCACGAGTTCTCGGAGGATGCCGGCGACCCGAACTGGTACGCGATCACCGAGGCCGCCGAGCGGACGGTGTTCGAGGAGAAGGCGCTCTACCCGAACGTCGACCTGTACTCGGCGTCGGTGTACACGTATCTCGGCGTCCCGACCGATCTGTTCACGCCGCTGTTCGCCGCGAGCCGCATCGCCGGCCAGGCGGCGCACGTGCTCGAGCAGCACGCGGACAACAAGATCATCCGCCCGTCGGCCGAGTACGTCGGCCCCGAGCGGCGCAGCTTCCCGGTCAGAGCTTCCTGAGTACCGCTCCTACCTGACCATCTCCACGTCGAAGGCGACCTCGTAGGTCTCGAGGCTCACGCGCTTGCCGCGGACGCTTTCGGGGATCTCGTCGCCCAGCTCTTCGAACCGCGCCTCAGCCGCGGCCGCGGACTCTTCGCTGTCGAAGAACGAGACGACCGACCAGTGGCTCTCGTCCTTCATCAGGACCATGACGCGCAGGACCCCGGCCGGAGGTCCCGGATGCTCGACCAGCAGCTCGTTGTTGCGCCGACTCATCGCTTCCGCGTCGCCGCCTTCGAACGTCGCGATCCGTGCAATCACAGGCCTGCCCTCCTCGTCGGTGGCCGGAGAGCCTACGCCCTTTTGACGACGAGCACGGCCGACATGCCGCGCGCGCGGTGGTCGGCGATGCTGCAGTACAGGATGTAGCGGCCGGGGCGGAGCTTGAACGTCTCGTCGACGACGCCGCCGGACTGCGTCACCGGCCACGCGTAGACGCGCGTGCCGCCGACGCGTCGCATGCGCAGGTCGTGCGCGTCCTGCCCGCGTTGCGGAGCTCGATCGTCGCCCAGCCCGCCTTGACCGTCTGCCGCGAGAGGACGTACGAGAATTCCCGCGCCACCACCTGCACGCGTGCCGGGGGAGGCGCAGCGGCGATCAAGCCTTCACCAGCGTCGGCCGAGGGAAGGTCTTCGCGGAGGGGATGATCGCCGCCGCATCTGTGTCGAACCACTGCTCGAGCAGGGCCGAGTAGACGGCGCGAAAGTCTGCGGTCTCGACGAGGTTGCCGTCGTCGTCGAGTCCCGTCTTGTCGGCGAGGCCGGGGAACTCGCCCACCATCTGTCCCGACGCTCGCGTGCCGACGAGGAAGCCGACGCCGGCCGCGCCGTGATCGGTTCCCTGATTGCCGTTCTCCTCGGCGCGCCGGCCGAACTCCGACCACACGTGCACGAGCACGCGATCGGCGATGCCGCGCGCCTCGAGGTCGCGCTGGAACGCGAGCAGCGAGTCCGCCGTCAGCTGCAGCCCGTCGGAGAGCGCACCCGGCTCGTTCGGAGTGCGTGTCGTACTCGCCGGGCGCCGAAAGCGCGACGACGCGCAGCGGCAGCCCCGAAGCGATCATCGCCGCGAGCCCGGCGAGCTTCTTCGGGAAGTCGTCGTTCGCCTTCGGATACGTCACCGGGCTCGTGTAGCCGGGCGTGCCGTCGTCCTGCGCGCGGAACGGGAGCAGCTGGTTGCGGAGCTTGTCGACCTGCACCCCGACGCCGCCGAACAGCGGGAACGCCTCGAGCATGCGCTGCTCGACCTCACCCCAGACCCGGTTCGAATAGAAGTCGTACTGGTCGGGCGCGGAGATGGCGGCCACCGGCACCTTCGCGGTCGCGAGCGCGGGGGCGAGCGTGTCGTCGAACGAGACGCCCTGCAGCGGGTTGTCCGCCGTCCCGACGACGTCGAGGTAGCGCCCGAGCCACCCGGTGTTCAGGCGCGTGTCCGTCGCGCCGACCTCCCAGTAGTGGCGCGACGTGAAGTGGGACTGGTCGGGATGCGTGTACCCGACCGCCGGCATGACGGTCACCTTCTGCTCGCCGTACAGCTGCGCCAGGCCGCCCGCGGCCGGGTGCCAGAAGAGGCGGCCGTCCTCGGCGAACGGCGTCCCGCCCGACAGGGCGAGCTGCGGACGGAGCTTCCTGTACAGCGGGTCGCCCTGCGGCGAGAGGATCGACAGGCCGTCGGCGCCGCCCTCGAGGAAGACGGAGACGAGCACCTGGTTCGACGACGTGGCAGCCGCGGCGATCCCCTCCTCGAACGCCGACAGCCCGAGGCGCGACCCGCCGTACACGGCGAGCGCGGCGCCGAGGCCCTGGGCGAGGAACGACCGGCGCGACAGTCCCGTCCCGGCGGGCGTCGGCATGCCGGGCTCGATCGCCGGCAGTCCACGTCCCGCCTCCGCGATCGCGCGATGGAGCGCGCGAGACCGCGTGAGCCCGGTGCAGTGCAGGCAGTCGCTCATGCGGCCTGGAAGTCCGGTGACGTCGCGATCAGATGCCGCAGCGCGTTCAGCACCATCGGTGGGTACTGCTGCTGCTTCCACTTCTCGCTCTTCGCGTCGGCGAGCGCGCCCTTCGTGAACTCTTCCAGTGCGCGCATGGATCCCGCACTGAGCGAAGGGTTCCGCCAGAAGCGGAGCGCCGCCTGCATGAGCTTTCCCGCGTCGTACGGCTGCGGCTTCTTGCCGGGGTCGAGCGCGAACGGATCGAGCGCCTCCTGCGCGATCCACCAGCGGCCGCGCCACGTCGCCGTGTCGAGCCAGCGCGTGTCGTCCCAGCCGCCGACGTTCGGCGGATAGAAGAGCTGCTGGCCCGCGAGCGAATCGAGCCACACCCACGACGTCGTGTCGATGCCGCGACCGAGGCGGCGGAGCAAGCCCGCCGTGTACAGCACGGGCGACTTCACCATCCGCGGCCCGTCGTACAGCGCGGGGTGCTTGAGGATCGCGGCGACGACGGGCCGGATCTCGTAGCCGCCCTGGAGGTACAGGCGCTGCAGCGCGCTCGCGGTCGCCGCGTCGGGCGGCATCGGCACGAAGTAGCTCCACATCTTCTGGACGAAGAAGGACGCGTGGTCCGGATGCGTGACGCACATCCGGCACGAGTCGCGCCACGTCCACGCGCCGCGCTTCCGGAACAGCGTCTTGATCCCCGTGTCGTGGTACTTCGGGTCGTAGCGGAAGTTGACGTCACCGCGGCCGGGCTTCCAGTCGTTGCGAAAGCCGGTGAGCGCGCGCGCGTTCTGCCGCACGTCGTCCTCGCCGTAGCCGCGGCCGGCGCCGAGCGTGAAGAGCTCCATCATCTCGCGGCCGTAGTTCTCGTTCGGCGAGTCCTTCGAGTTGTCGGTGCCGTCGAGCCAGAGCAGCATCGCCGGGTCGCGCGTCACGTCGAGCAGGAGTTCGTGGAACGAGCCGAGGCCGCGCTCGCGGAAGAGCTCGTTCTGCTTGAGCATCAGACGCTGCGAGCCGACGCCGTCGTTCGACGTCGCGAACCAGTCGTGCCAGACGAGCGCCATGCGCTCGACGAGCGGCCGCGACGTGCGCACCATGCGATCGAGCCACCACAGATGGTCGTGACCCCATGCGTCGTACGGCGCGAGCGGGCGGCCCTTGTCGTCGCGCGGCGCGTGCCCGACGAGCTGCTCGCGTCCCGGATTCGTGAGTGCGTGGACGGCGCCGTCGAGACCGAGGTGCGCGAGCGCCGCAGCCTCGCCGCGACGCGGTCCGAAGCCCGCGCGCCAGAGCAGGCGCTCAGCCTGCGCTGGTCCGAACGAACCCCCGTATGCCGCGACTCCGGCCACCTGGAAGTGAGATACCCGATTCTCGCGAATCTTGCGCCCGAAGACGCAAGGAGGGCCCCGTTGGGGGCCCTCCAGTGCTTGTCTCCGCCGAGTCGGTAGTCCGACTCGTCACGCGTGGGGATCTTCCGTGCGGCCTTACTTGCGCTTCGCCGCAGCCTTGCGCTTGGCGGGACGCCGCTTCGCGGTCGTCCGCTTGGCGGTCGTCCGCTTGGCGGTCGTCCGCTTCGCAGCGGCCTTCCGCTTCGGGGCGGCCTTCCGCTTCGTCGCGGTCTTCCGCTTCGCGGTCGTCCGCTTCGCAGCAGTCTTCCGCTTCGGAGCGGCCTTCCGCTTCGCGGCGGCCTTCCGCTTCGGGGCGGCCTTGCGCTTGGTCGCGGTCTTCCTCTTCGCGGTCGTCCGCTTCGCAGCGGCCTTCCGCTTCGGGGCGGCCTTGCGCTTGGTCGCGGTCTTCCGCTTCGCGGTTGTCCGCTTCGCAGTCGTCCGCTTGGCCGTGGTCCGCTTGGCGGTGGTCCGCTTCGCGGCGGGCCGGCGCTTCGCAGTCGACCGCTTCGCGGCCGTCCGCTTCGTGCCGGTTCTCTTTCTTGCTGCCATCTGCCTCCTCCTATTTGGGCGAGTTCGGTGGCAACGACAACGCGCAGTATGCGCCCACCATCGGACGTTTTCATCACTCGCTACGCAAATTCCTTCGCTACTTGGAAATCTTTTAGCCCAACTGTCCGGTTTTCGGTGTGCATATCCTTGTGCTTCGGCATGAGAGTCGTGCTTCCCGACAACACCGAACTTGAACTTCCCGACGATGCAACCGGGCTCGACGCGGCGCGCGCGATCGGACCGAAGCTCGCCGAACAGGCGGTGCTCGTGCGCATCGACGGACGCGTGCAGGACCTGCGTTTACCGGTCCACGACGGTGATCGGATCCAGATCCTGACCACCCGCGACAAGCAGGACCCCGACGCGCTCGCGGTGCTCCGGCATTCGTCCGCGCACCTGCTCGCCGAGGCGGTCCGGCGTCTGTACCCGGGAGTGAAGGTCGCGATCGGCCCGCCGATCGAGAACGGCTTCTACTACGACTTCGACTTCCCCGAGCCGATCCGCGAGGAGGAGCTGCCGGCGATCGAGGAGGAGGTCCAGCGCGAGCTCGCGGAAGGCCGCGAGTGGACGCGCGAGGAAATCTCGCGCGACGAAGCGCGCACGCGATTCGCCGCGGAGAACGAGCCGTACAAGCTCGAGCTCGTCGACACCGCCGAGGGTGACATCTCTCTGTACACGCAGGGCAACTTCACCGATCTCTGTCGCGGCCCGCATCTGCAGACCTCGAAGCCGATCAAGGCGTTCAAGCTCACCGGTCTCGCCGGCGCGTACTGGCGCGGCGATTCGACGAACCCGCAGCTCACGCGCATCTACGGCACCGCGTTCTACGACCAGAAGGATCTCGACGCGTATCTCGAGCGGCTCGAGGAAGCGCGCAAGCGCGACCATCGCCGGCTCGGGTCGCAGCTCGACCTGTTCCACCTTGCGGAGCAGTCGCCCGGGTCGCCGTTCTGGCATCCGAAGGGGATGGTCGATCTGGAACGTGCTCGAGGATCTCCGCCGGCGGGAGAACCTCCTGCGCGGATACGTCGAGGTGAAGACGCCGCTCCTCTACGACGTCGCGACGTACATCACGTCGGGCCACTGACGACAACTACCGCGAGCACATGTTCTTCACGACCTCGCACGGGGACGAACGGGAGTTCGCCCTCAAGCCGATGAACTGCCCGGGCCACATGCTGCTCTTCGGCTCGCAGCTCCGGTCGTACCGCGACCTGCCGTTCCGCTACGCCGAGTCCTCGACCCTGCACCGGGACGAGCTCGGAGGCACCCTGCACGGGCTCCTGCGCGTGAAGCACATCACCCAGGACGACGCGCACATCTTCTGTACCCAGGACCAGATCGAGGACGAGATCTTCGGCTGCCTCGACTACGCGGCGCTTCCTCTACGACCTCTTCGGGATGGAGGCTCGGTTCGAGCTGTCGACCCGGCCCGAGAAGAAGCTCGGGAGCGACGAGGAGTGGGACTTCACGGAGGGAGCTCTGCGGGCGGCGCTGGCGAAGCGGAACATCGACTACGTCGTGACACGAGGGCGACGGCGCCTTCTACGGCCCGAAGATCGACCTGCACATGACCGACGTCCTCGGCCGCTCGTGGCAGATGGGGACGATCCAGCTCGACGCCCAGATGCCGCAGAACTTCGGCCTCACCTACATGGGCTCCGACAACGTCGAGCACACCCCGTACGTCATCCACCGGGCGCTGCTGCGGCTCGCTCGAGCGGTTCATCGGGATCCTCATCGAGCACTTCGGCGGCGCCTTCCCGTTCTGGCTCGCGCCGGTGCAGGTCCGGATGCTCCCGGTCGGCCTGGCGCACCACGACGGCGCCCAGACGATCGCGCTGCGCCTCCGCGAGATCGGCTACCGCGTGGACGTGGACGAGCCGACCGAGACGATCGGCAAGCGGATCCGGGAGGCCGAGATGCAGAAGATCCCGTTCTCGGTCGTCTTCGGCGACCGCGAGAGCGAGGAGAGCCTCGCCGTCCGCGAGCGGGGCGGGGCGCAGGAGACCCTCAGCCTCGAGGACTTCGTCGCAAAGCTTGCTAGGCTTTAGAGCCTGGAAAAGAAGGAGCGGACCCGTTCCTCACCTCCCGGGCCAAGCGCCCGCGTGGGGTTCAACCGAGTCGAACGCGACGAGGATCGGGCCGCGGCATGAAATCGACTCGAGGAGGAGTAAGCCCCACTTGGTGATCTGTCTTTGAGGCCTAGGCGCCGACCGATCGAGCCCGTCCGTCCCAGCAACAGGGACACGACGCGCATCAACGACGCCATCAGGGTTCCCCGTGTCCGCCTGATCGACGATGACGGGGGCCAGCTCGGAATCAAGACGTCCGACGAGGCCCGCGAGTACGCCTATGCGAAGAACCTCGACCTCGTCGAGGTGGCGGCGCAAGCCGATCCGCCGGTCGCGAAGGTCATGGACTACGGGAAGTACAAGTACGAGCTCGAGCAGAAGGCGAAGCTGGCCCGGAAGCACCAGAGCCAGATCCAGATCAAGGAGATCAAGCTTCGCCCGAAGATCGGGATTCACGACTACAACACCAAGAAGGGGCACGTCGAGCGGTTCCTGAACCAGCGCGCGAAGGTCAAGGTCACGATCATGTTCCGCGGTCGCGAGACGACCCATCCGGAGCGCGGGCGAGACCTGCTCCTCCGTCTCGCCGACGACGTCAAGGAGATCGGGCTCATCGAGTCCCAGCCGCTCCTCGACGGACGCAACATGGTGATGCTGCTGGGCCCAACGAAGAATGCGGGAGTGAAACGAGATGCCGAAGACGAAAACACGGAGCGCGGCGAAGAAGCGGTTCAAGGTGACGGGAACGGGCCGGATCCTGAGGCGACCGACGATGCGCAGCCACAAGCTGGAGAAGAAGTCGTCGAAGCGGAAGCGCCACTTCCGTAAGGACGTGGAGGTCGCGTCCGGCGATTACGGCGCGCTCAAGAAGATGCTGAGGATCCGCTGATGCCACGCGTCAAGCGATCAGTCCACGCGCAGAAGAAGCGCCGCAAGGTCCTCGAGCAGGCGAAGGGGTACTGGGGGTTCAACAACTCCCACTACCGCTACGCCAAGGAGCAGGTCGAGCGCTCGCTCGTCTACGCCTACCGCGACCGCAAGGTCAAGAAGCGCACGTTCCGCCGGCTCTGGATCACGCGGATCAACGCCGCGGCCCGGATGCACGGCCTGTCGTACAACCAGTTCGTCAACGGTTGCACGAAGGCGGGGATCGAGCTCGACCGGAAGGTGCTCGCCGACCTGGCGGTCAGCGACCCGGACGCGTTCGGCGCCATCGCCGCGCAGGCGAAGGCCGCGCTCGAAGTCTGACCTGATCAGTTCACGCGACAACGAGAGGCTGAAGCTCGTCCGCAAGCTCCGGGAACGGCGCTGGCGTGACAAGCTCGGCCTCTTCGTCGTCGAGGGCGAGGATCTCGTCGAGGCGGCGCGCGATCGAGCCGGTGGAGCTGCTCGTCGCGGGGGAGACGGTCGAGCCGGCGTTGCTGGCCGAGGTGTCCGAGCTCGCGCATCCGCCGCGCGTCATCGCCGTCTACCGGCGCGAGGATCTGCCGCGCGGGACGCGCCCGGTGACGCTCGCGCTCTGGCACGTCGGCGATCCCGGGAACGTCGGGACGCTCGTCCGCGCCGCCGACGCGTTCGGCGCCGGCGTGGCGCTGTCGGAGGGCTGCGCCGACCCGACGGGGCCGAAGGCGCTGCGCGCGTCGATGGGCTCGATCTTCCGCGTCCCGATCGGCGGCTTCGACGAGCCGGCGGGGCGCAGGGTCGCGCTCGTCGCGCGGGGCGGTGAGCCGCTGGCCGAGGTCGACCTGAGCGGCGACGTCGTCTTCGTCCTCGGCGCCGAGCGCGAGGGCCTGCCCGAGGACGTGCTCGCGCGCTGCGACGTCAAGGCGACGATCCCGCTCGCGGGCGGGGCGGAGTCGCTCAACGTCGCGATGGCCGGGACGGTCGCGCTGTACGAGCTCGCGCGTCGAACGGATTTGGTGTCAGACACCGAACTCGGTGTCTGACACCAAAAAGCGTCCGGCCCCGGTTTCCCGGGGCCGGACCAAAAGATTCGCCAAGCCGGTTACGCTTTCGTCTACCTCGTCCAACCGGCTTTGGGATCTTGGGGTTGCCCCCTCTTCCTACAACCGCTTGGTCGGGGTTTCGACCTAGTCGCGTTCCGTGCTTGGCGCAAGAAGAAAACTACGGTGTAACCGGATGGCGGTCAAGTGGGAACCACAACGAAAAGTTCGCTATTTGCGGGCGACCCACACAACGTCCTCTCCGCCGTTGTACGGACGACGGTCGAACCACCCGTAACACGCCTCGACGGAGAAGCCCGCTTCGGCGAGCAACGCCTGCCATCGCTGCGGCTCGAGCCACCACAGCGTCATCGACGACTCGCCCTTCTCGCCGCGCACGGACAACGTGAGCGTCTGCGCGGCGCTGTCCCAGTCCGCGCGCTCGAAGATCCCCGGCTCGCGCTCGATCCAGCGGCCGTGCGTCTCCTCGATGTCGTCGGCCGACGGCGCGAACACGTCGAAGACGAGCCGGCCGCCGGGGAGGAGGAGCTCCCGCGCCGCGGCGAGCGCCTCCAGCCGCTCCTCGTCCGAGGCGAGGTGGAGGTACGCCCGGAACGGGCACGTGACGAGCGACACCCGCTCCTCGACCGGCGGGCGGCGCAGGTCGCCGACCCGGAGGTCGAGCCGCTCGGCCACGCCGGCGGCGCGCGCCTGCTCGGCGCAGACCTCGAGCATCCCGGCGGAGGAGTCGACGCCGATCACGTCCACGCCGGCCGCCGCCGTCGGGATCGCGATGCGCCCCGTCCCGACGCCGAGCTCGACGACCGGGCCGCCCGAGCGCGAGCGCCTCCTCGACGTAGAAGGAGATGTCCTCGATGACGCCCGTGCTCCACGCGTCGTAGAGCCGTGCAATCCCGTCGTATGTGCTCACGTCATATAGATACAGTCGCCGCCGTGGATCCGCAGGCGCTGCAGCGCGAGGCTCTCGACGCGATCGCGTCCGCCGGCACGCTCACCGAGCTCGACGACGCGCGCGTCACGTACCTGGGACGGAAGAGCGCGCTGAAGCTCGCGCTGCGCGAGGTCCGCGACCGCGAGTCGGGCATGGCGCTGAATTCCGCCCGCGAGGCCGTCGAGGAGGCCGTCGCCGCGCGGCAGTCGGCGCTCGAGCGCGCGGAGCTCGACCGGACGATCGCCGAGGACAAGGTCGACGTCACGCTCCCGGGCACGCCGCACCCGCGCGGCCACCTCCATCTGATCACGCAGGTCCGCCGCGAGGTCGAGGATCGTCTTCCTCGGAATGGGCTACGAGATCGTCGACGGCCGCGAGGTCGAGACGGCCCACTACCTGTTCGACGCGCTCAACATGGCGCCGAACCACATCACGCGCTCGCCGCTCCACACGTTCTACGTCGGCGAGGACACCGTCCTGCGCACCGAGACGTCGCCGTCCCAGATCCACACGATGGAGGCGCGGCAGCCGCCGATCTACATGGTCTCGCTCGGCCGCACGTACCGCCGCGACACGGCCGACACGACGCACTACCCGTTCTTCCACCAGGTCGAGGGGCTCGCCGTCGACCGCGGGATCACGCTGGCCGACCTGAAGGGGACGCTGCTGCACGCTGCTGCGCGCGCTCTTCGGCGAAGACCGCGCGTGCACGCTTCACGACCGACTTCTTCCCGTTCACGGAGCCGTCGCTCGAGGTCGCCGTCTCGTGCTTCCAGTGCGACGGCGAGGGCTGTCCGCTGTGCAAGCACTCCGGCTGGATCGAGATCGGCGGCTCCGGAATGGTCGACCCGAACGTCCTTCGCTTCGTCGGCTACGACCCGGAGGAGGTGTCCGGCTTCGCTTTCGGCTGGGGGCTGGAGCGGATGGCGATCCTGCGCCACGACCTGCCGGACATCCGCGACCTCTGGGCCGACGACCTCCGCTTCCTGAGGCAGTTCTGATGAAAGTCCCGATGACGTGGCTCCGCGAGTACGCGGACCCGACGCCACGAACGCAGGAGATCGCGGCGCGGCTCTCGGTGTCGACGTGCGAGGTCGAGCGCGTCGTGCGCCGCGGCCCGGGCGACCACGAGCCTCTTCGTCGTCGGCAAGGTGCTGTCCGCCGAGAAGCATCCGAACGCGGACCGGCTCCAGCTCACGGTCGTCGACGTCGGCGGCAAGCAGCAGCAGATCGTCTGCGGCGCGTGGAACTTCGGCGCCGGCGCGACCGTCGCGGTCGCGCTTCCCGGGCGCGACGCTGCCGAACGGGCTCACGCTCGAGCGGCGTGAGCTCCGCGGCCAGATGTCCGAGGGAATGATCCTCGCCGAGGACGAGGTCGACCTCGGGACGGATCACGACGGGATCATGCTCCTCGCCGACGACCTGGAGGCGGGCACGCCGCTCGCCGATGTGCTGCCGCTCGTCGAGGACGTGCTCGAGGTCGAGACGACGCGGAACCGGCCCGACCTGCTCTCGATCTACGGGCTCGCGCGCGAGGTGGCTGCGCTCTTCGACGTGCCGCTCGCGCCGTGGCCCGGCGTCGACCCGCCCAGCGCGCTCGACGAGAAGGTCACGGTCGACGTCGAGGACTGGGACGGCTGCCCGCGCTATCTCGCCCGGCTCTTCCGCGACGTGCGCATCGGCCCGTCGCCGGTGTGGCTGAGAGCGCGCGTCTTCGCGGCCGGCATGCGCCCGATCTCGAACGTCGTCGACGTGACGAACTACGTGATGGTCGCGCTCGGCAGCCCGCTGCACGCGTTCGACTACGAGACGCTGCACGGTGGTGTCGTCGGCGTCCGGCGCGCGCACGACGGCGAGCAGGTGCGCACGCTCGACGGCCAGCTGCGCACGCTCGATTCGCGCGACATGGTGATCAAGGACGGCGAGCGCGCGATCGCGCTCGCGGCGATCATGGGCGGCGAGGAGACCGAGGTCACCGCCGAGACGACGAGCATCCTCCTCGAGGCGGCGAACTTCGAGCCCGTCTCGATCCTGAGGACGTCGGAGCGCCTCGGGCTCCGCTCGGAGGGATCGAACCGCTGGGAGAAGGGCGTCGATCCGTATCTCGCCGAGCACGCGGCGCGGCTCGCGACGCAACTCATCGTCGAGACGAGCGGCGCGCGCTGGGTGGGGGAGACCGATGCGCACCGCGAGCTGCCGGCGCGCCCGGTCGTCGAGTTGCGTCCCGCGCGCACGAGCGAGCTCATCGGTCTCGACGTTCCCGCCGACGAGCAACGCGGCATCCTCGGCCGGCTCGGGTTCGAGGTCGACGGCGACACCGTCACCGTGCCGACGTGGCGCGCGCGTGACGTGACGCGCGAGGCCGACCTCGTCGAGGAGGTTGCGCGCTTCGTCCTCGACGACGTCCCGTTCACGCTGCCGGCGCGCCGCGACGCGATCGGGCGCCTCACACGCGAGCAGCAGCTGCGGCGCACCGTCGAAGACGTGCTCGTCGGCTGCGGCCTCTCCGAGGCGTACACCCCGAGCCTCGTGGCCCAGGATCCCGACAGCGACGCGTTGCGGCTCTCGCTGCCGCTCTCGAGCGACCAGTCCGTCCTGCGCACGACGCTGCTGCCGAGCCTCCTCACCGTCGCCGAGCGAAACCGCTCCGTCGGCAACGAGGGCGTCGCGCTCTTCGAGATCGCGCGCGTGTACCTGCCCACGGGCGAGCAGCTGCCGGACGAGCACTGGCGGATCGCCGGTGTCGTCGAGGGCGGCTACCCCGAGGCGAAGGGCGTCGTCGACACCTTGCTCGAGTCGCTCAAGATCGAGCCGGAGATCGAGCGCGGCGCGCACCCGCTCCTGCACCCGGGCAAGACCGCGAAGCTGCCGCAGGGCTGGATCGGCGAGGTGCATCCCGGCATCGCGACCGGCTGGGGCGCGTTCGAGCTCGATCTCGACGCGCTGGCGGCGGCGATGCCGCAGCGGATCCTGTACGAGGACGTGATCACGTTCCCGTCGGTCCGCCAGGACCTCGCATTCATCGTCGACGAGGACGTGGCGGCGGGCGAGCTCGCCGCGGCGATGCGCGAGGCGGCCGGCCCCGAGCTGCGCGAGGTGCGTGTGTTCGACGAGTACCGCGGCGAGCAGATCGGGGCAGGGAAGCGCTCGCTCGCATTCAGCGTCGCCTTCGGGTCGTCCGAGCGGACGTTGACCGACGAGGACGCCGCGGCAATCCGGTCCCGGATCGTCGCCGTATTGCACGATCGTTATGGAGCGGAGCTGAGAGCATGAAAAGGATCGCGATCCTCGTCGTCGCCCTGGCGCTCGTCGGCGCCGCGGCAGCGCGTGCCGACAACCCGACCTTGACCGGGAACGTGGGCGCCGGAGATTCGTTCACGATCTCGGTCGCCGGGGCTCAGAACCTCGCGCCGGGGACGTACACGCTCGTCGTTCACGATCACTCCGCGATTCACAACTTCCATCTCTTCGGCCCGGGCGGCGTCGACGTGTCGACGACGATCGAGGGCGTCGGCGATCAGACCTTCACGGTCAATCTCGTCGCCGGCAAGTACACGTACGTGTGCGACGCGCATCCGTCGATGAAGGGCTCGTTCACGGTTGGATCGAGTACGACCACCACGACGACGAAGCCGAAGCCGAAGCACCACGCGAAGCCGAAGAAGAAGAAGAAGAAGAGCTAGCCGCGGCGGACGCTGCGGACGATCTTCGCCACAGCGGCGAGGCTCGCCACCGCTCCGAGCGCAGTCCCGACCTTCTTGCCCCGGTCGACGGCGTGGCCGAGCTCGCCGCGCAGCTCCGCGACGGCCGCGGTCAACTGCTTGCGCTCGCCGCTGAGCTCGCTGCGGATCTCCGACTCAGTGGCCATTGCGCAGCGCTTCCGTCGTCAGGCGGGCTTCCTCGATTGCCTTCTCCGGAACGAGCGACGAGCCTTTGCGCAGGAACCGGACGCCGATCGCGCCGAGCAGGCCCGCGAGCAGGATCAGGCCGCCGAACATGATCAGGAGCGCCTCCCAGACCGGGACGGCGGTCGCGATGCCTGCCGCCGCGGCGGCGAGCGCGAACACGAGGGCGAGCAGGCCGAGAAGGCTTGCGGTGACGACGAGACCGATCCCGGCCGCGAGCGCCACCACCTTGCGCTTGATCTCGGTGGCCGCGAGCTGAAGCTCGAGCTGGACGAGGGAGCGGGCGTGGTCGGCGACGCGGCGCGCGGCGCCGGTCAGGCCTTGAGTCGCGTTCATGGAGGGGACGGTAGTCGATCTCAGCGGAGACGGACTTCGCCGAGCGTGATCTCGGCGATCTCGTCCGGCGAGGCGGCGCGGTCGGGCCGGTCGGACGCGGTCGCGATGTCGATGCCCGCGAGCTCGCCCGTGCTGCGGTCGCCGCGTACGCGCGCCACCCTGCCGACCCTCGTGCGCGTGTTGTCGAGCACCATCCAGCCCGGCTCGACATCGAGCCAGGACAGCCCGGCGGCGAGCGGCACGTCGTCTCGCTGGTTGCGCTGCGCGCGCACGACCTCGAGGAGGCTCGGCATCGCGAGCACCTGTCCGAGGTCGATCGCCTGACCGAGCGCGTCGAGGAGACGCCAGCGCACCTCGCCGCGATCGACGGGGCCGAGGCCGGGCCGGAGGAGGGCGATGGCGTACTCGGCCGCGCTCGTCATCTCCGCGAGCAGGCGGCGCATCTGTGCGAGCTCGTGCGGGCCGACGGTCCCGCCGGCGGCAAGCGCCTGCAGGCTCGTCTCGACGCGCGGCTGCAGCGCTTCGTACGCGGTGCGCAGCCCGACGAGCTCGCCGGTCGTCGTCGGCTCGTCGTGTTTCCAAAGAGGCAGCGCGGCGGGCAGGCGATCGCCCAGATGCAGGTCGGGATCGCCCTGCGCCATGCGCGCATACCGGATCCACAGCGGAACCTGGTCGATACACGGGTCCGCGAAGCGGAGTGTCGACCGCCGGACGTACCCGGCCGTCGCGGGATCGTCGCGCGTGTCGCAGTCGATCAGCGTGTCGACGACCGTCTGGAACGCGTACGCATTCCACGCGCACAGGCGAAAGAGCTGCGCGCCGCGGTCCGCGCCGTCGGCTCGCGTCGGCTTCCTCGGCGAGCGAGTACGCGATCGATCCCGCCCGGCGACGCGCTTCCAGCTCTGCGGTCGAGACCTCGCCGCGCACCGCGGAGCGAAGCCAGCGCAGCACGTCAGACGGTCTTGCCGCCGATCATCCAGGTCGGCCCCTGCGTGCCGACCGGATGCGAGTCGGAGAGGATGCGCAGGACGCGCACCTCGCCCGGGATGCCATCGTCGTCGAGACGCGCGAGGCACCGCCGCACCATGCCGGCCGACGCGCCGTAGCCGAAGGTGTGCGCGACCCGGAAGCGGAAGCCGGGCTTCTCGACGCCGTTCTGGAACGGATTGAGCGGCGCGGTCAGCAGCGCCGCCCGGTCGACGTGGTCGCTCGAGGTCAGCTCGAGCTCGCACAGGAGATCGCTCCAGTCGGCGGGCAAGCGTCGCGCTGACGGCGTCCCATTCGGCGGCGAGCGTCGGCTTCGAGACGACCGTCGCGGGCGGCGCGTCGTCCGTCGAGACGAGCGTCAACGTGCCCTCGACGCCTTCGCCGTCGATGCGGCGCAACATCCGTCGAACCGCTTCGGGTCCGATCGCACCGTTGCGCACGCTGTCGAAGCGGATGTCGCGTCCTGAACGTCCCGGGCCCGGCAGGCCCGAGAAGCGCGAGCGTGCGCTCCGACTGCGACGCGTCGTCGACCGTGAGCAGCAGCCGTGCATCCTTCCACCTCGGATCCAGGCCCTTCTCGATCTCGTTCCACTGGTCGACGAGTGCCATCGAACGAACCATAAACTGCGCGCCGTGGCAAAGGTTGCAGAGACCAAGACGTCGCTCGCCAAGGGCGACCTGCGCGACGTCCTGCGCGAGATGCTCCTCATCCGCCGCTTCGAGGAGAAGGTGGAGGAGCGCTTCCGCGCCGGCGATCTCCCCGGCTTCCTCCACGTGGCCATCGGCCAGGAGGCGTCTGCGGTCGGCGTCTGCCGCGCGCTCGAGGACGGCGACGTCATCGCCTCGACGCACCGTGCCCACGGGCACACACTCGCGAAGGGGACGCACCCGAACGAATTGATGGCCGAGCTGTACGGCAAGACCGAGGGCTGCTCGCACGGCTACGGCGGCTCCATGCACCTCTTCGACGTCGAGCGCGGGAACATGGGCGCGAACGCCGTCATCGGTGGCGGCCTGCCGCACGTGACCGGCGCCGCGCTCGCGTTCCAGATGCGCGGCGAGCCGCGCGTCGCGCTCGCGTTCTTCGGCGACGGCGCGACGAACATCGGCACGTTCCACGAGGCGCTCAACCTCGCGCAGCTGTGGAAGGTGCCCGCCGTGTTCGTGCTCGAGGACAATCACTGGGCGGAGTCGACGCCGGAGTCGCAGCACTCGCCGATCCGCGATCTCTCCGATCGCGCGAAGGCGTTCGGCATGAAGGCCGTGAAGGCGGACGGCTCGGACGTCGAGGCGGTGTACAAGACCGCGCGGCAGGCGCTCGAGTACGCGCGCAACGGCAAGGGGCCGGTGTTCGTCCACCTCGACTGCGTGCGCCTGCACGGGCACTACATCGGCGACCCGCAGGTGTACCGCGACAAGGACGAGGCGAAGAAGCTCGCCGAGACGCGCGACCCGATCACGATGCTGCGCACGAAGCTCGAGCTCTCCGACGACGAGTTCCAGGAGATGGACACGGAGGTGACGGAGATCGTCGAGGCCTCCGTCGAGTTCGCGCAGAACGGCACCGATCCCGCGCCGGAAGACGCGCTGAAGAACATCTATGCCTGAGCTCAGTTACCGCGAGGCCGTCCGCGACGCGCTGTCGACCGCGATGCGCGAGGACGACGGCGTCTTCATCATGGGCGAGGACATCGCCGAGATGGGCGGCTCGATGGGCGTGACGAGCGGCATGCTCGAGGAGTTCGGCTCCGAGCGCGTGCGCAACACGCCGATCTCCGAGATGGCGCTCGCCGGCGCTGCGATCGGCGCCGCGATGCAGGGCATGCGCCCCGTCGCGGAGATCATGTACGAGGACTTCATGACGCTCGCCGCCGAGCAGGTCGTGAACCAGGCGGCGAAGCTCCGCTACATGTCGGGCGGGCAGCTGACGGTTCCCGTCGTCTTCCGCACGCAGGGCGGCGCCGGCTGGTCGCCGGGCGCGCAGCACGCGCAGCAGCTCGAGGCGTGGTTCGTGCACATCCCGGGGCTCAAGGTCGTGTTCGCGTCGACGCCGGAGGATGTCCGCGGCCTGCTGTGGTCGTCCATCTACGACGACAACCCCGTCGTCTTCTTCGAGCACCGCACGCTGTACGGGATCAAGGGCGACGTCCCCGAGAAGATCGAGCCGATCCCGCTCGGCAAGGCGCGCGTGCACCGTGAGGGCGAGGACGTCACCGTCGTCGCGACCGGGCGCCTCGTGCACGAGTCGCTCGCGGCGGCCGAGGAGGCGGAGAAGCAGGGCGTCTCCGTCGAGGTCGTCGACCCGCGCACGCTGCAGCCGCTCGACGACGAGACGATCGTCGCGTCGGTGAAGAAGACGAACCGCGCCGTCGTCGCGCACGAGGCCGTCACGCGCATGGGCTTCGGCGCCGAGGTCGCGTCCGTCATCCAGTACCAGGCCTTCGACTGGCTGGACGCGCCGGTCGAGCGCGTCGGCGCGAAGTTCGCCCCGCTGCCGTTCGCGCCCGTGATGGAGCAGTTCGTCGTCCCGCATGCCGACGACGTGCTTGCTGCGATCATGCGGACGGTCGGCCGTGGCAACTGAGGTCAAGCTTCCGCGTCTCGGGCAGGGCATGGAGTCGGGGACGATCGTCCGCTGGCTCAAGTCCGAGGGCGAGCAGGTGGCGAAGGGCGATCCGCTGTACGAGCTCGACACCGACAAGGTGACGCAGGAGGTCGAGGCCGAGGCGACCGGCGTCCTGCTGAAGATCGCGGTGAACGAGGGCGAGGTCGAAGTGGGGCGGACGATCGCGTTCATCGGCAAGGAAGGCGAGAGCGTCGCCGTCGTCGAGGCACCTGCACCGGCGCAGGTGTCTGACACCGAAACGGTGTCAGACACCGTTCAGGCGCCGAAGCCGGTGCAGGCGCAGACGACGAACGGCCGCGTGAAAGCGTCGCCGCTCGCGCGGCGGCTCGCGCGCGAGCGCGGCATCGATTTGGCGACGCTTCGCGGCACGCGGTCCCGAGGGCCGCATCGTCGCCGAGGACGTGCAGCGCACGGAGGAGACGCCGGCCCTAGTCGCCGCGGAAGCGGCGACGTCGACTCCGCTCTCGAACATCCGCAAGACGATCGCGCGCCGCCTCACCGAGGCGTGGACGGTGCCCGCGTTCATGCTCACCGTCTCGGCCGACATGACGCGCGCGAACGAGCTCGTCGCGCGGCGCCGCGAGCTCGAGCCGGACGTTCGCGTCACCGTCACCGACCTGCTCACGCGCGTGTGCGCGCAGGCGCTCGTCCGTCATCCCGGCATGAACGTCCAGTACACGGAGGACGCGCTGCTCTCGTTCCCGAACGCGAACGTCGGCATCGCCGTCGCCGCGCCGCAGGGGCTCGTCGTCCCCGTCGTGCACAACGCCGAGCAGCTCTCGCTGTCGCAGATCGCGCACGTGCGCGGCGATCTCGTCTCGCGCGCACGCGACTCGAAGCTCCGCGCGGAGGACATCGACGGCGGCACCTTCACGATCTCGAACCTCGGCATGTTCGACGTCGACCAGTTCGTCGCCGTCATCAATCCGCCGCAGGCATCGATCCTCGCCGTCGGCGCGACGCGCGATCAGGTCGTGCCCGTCGACGGCGATCTGCACGTGCTGCCGATGATGACCATGACGCTCACGTGCGACCACCGCGCGGTCGACGGCGCGACGGGCGCCGAGTTCCTGAAGACGGTCAAGAGTTTCCTCGAGTATCCCGGCCTTGCGTTGTAGTGAGCACCGGGCCGACCGTCTGGTACCACGTCCGCGACCTCGACGCCGCGCGCCGCTTCTACCGTGAGGTGCTCGGCTTCGAGGAGAACGCGGTCGACGTCACGAAGCGCTGGACGCACCTCCAGCGCGGCCAGATGGAGATCGGCCTCGTCGAGGGCGAGCCGCAGGTGGACGGCGCCGTCGCGCACGTCGACGTGCCGGACGTGAAGGTGGAGAGCGAGCGCCTGCGCGCCGCCGGCGTCGAGGTCGGCATCGTCGTCGAGCTCACCGGCCAGATGCGACTGCTCGACGTGTACGACCCCGACGGCAACCGCGTGCAGTTCGCGCAGGAGCTTTGATGCTGCGTCCGGCGGACAGACAGGACGCGCGGTTTCTCCGCGACATGCTGCGCCACGCGTACCACACGCGATTGAGCGAGGACGCGGAGCGTCCGGTGTACCGGTACGTCCGCAACTGGGGTCGCCCCGGCGACGCGGGCGTTGTTGCGATGGAAGGCCCACACGCGTACGGCGCCGCCTGGTACCGGGTCTTCACCGCGGACGAGCCCGGCTTCGGCTTCGTCGACGAGCGCACGCCGGAGCTGACGATCGCCGTCGTCCCGAGTCGGCGCGGCAAGGGCGCCGGCAAGGAACTGCTCGAGGCGCTGCTCGAGCGCGCCCGCGCGGAAGGCTTCGACGCGGTCAGCCTGAGCACCGACGCGGCGCAGGTCGAGTGGTACCAGCGCTTCGGCTTCGAGACCGTCGCACCGACGCCGCATGCCGTGACAATGATCAAGCGCTTGTAGTTACCCTGCCCGTATGGACGTCGACGTCGCAGTACTCGGAGGAGGCCCCGGCGGATACACCGCCGCCATCCGCGCCGCACAGCTTGGCGCGAAGGTCGCCTGCATCGAGAAGGAGCCCGAGCTCGGCGGCACGTGCCTGCGCGTCGGATGCATCCCGACGAAGGCGTGGGTGCAGACCGCGTTCGCGCTCAAGGAGGCGGACGAGCACTTCGCGAAGTTCGGCGTCAACGTCGGCCAGGCACAGCTCGACTTTGCCCAGTCCAACGCGTGGAAGGCAGGCGTCGTCAAGCAGATGACCTCGGGCGTCGCCGGCCTCTTCAAGGCGAACGGCGTCGAGTGGGTCAAGGGCACCGGTCGCTTCAAGGACGCGAACACGATCGCGGTCGAAGGCGGCGAAGACGTCACCTTCAAGCAGGCGATCGTCGCCACCGGGTCGTTCCCGCTCCGTCCGCCGATCCCCGGCCTCGACTCGCCGCGCTGCGTCGACTCGACCGGGCTGCTCGCGCAGGAGCAGGTGCCGAAGCGCCTTGCCGTCCTCGGCGGCGGCATCATCGGCTGCGAGTTCGCCTCGATCTTCAACCGCTTCGGCTCCGAGGTGACCATCATCGAGATGCTCACGCTCATCCCGCAGGAGGACGAGGACGCGAGCAAGGAGCTTGCGAAGCAGTTCGGGAAGCGCGGGCATCACGCTGCACCTCGGCAAGCAGTGCACGCGCGTCGACGACGACGGCTCGCAGCTGACCGTCCACTTCGGTGACGGAGAGACGATCCAGGCCGACCTCATGCTCGTGTCCGTCGGCCGCGGGCCGCTCGTCGAGGGAATCGGACTCGAGGCCGCGGGCGTGCAGTTCGACAAGCGAGCCGGCATCTCGGCCGACGAGCATCGGCGCACGACCGTCCCGCACATCTACGCGGTCGGCGATTGCGCCGGGTACTGGCAGCTCGCGCACACCGCGTTCCGCGAGGGCGAGGTCGCGGCCGAGAACGCGTGCGGCCACGACGCCGTCGTCGACAACCGCGCCGTCCCGCGTCCGATCTACACCGACCCGGAGATCGCCGGCGTCGGCCTGACCGAGGCGCAGGCGCGCGAGCAGTACGGCGACGACGTCGCCGTCGGCCAGTTCCCGTGGGTCGCCAATGCGCGCGCGGTCATGCAGGACGCGACGGTCGGCTGGGTGAAGTCGATCCACGAGACCCGCTACGGCGAGCTGCTCGGGATCGTCATGGTCGGCCCGCACGTGACCGATCTGATCGAGGCGGGCGTCGTCGCGATCGATGCCGAATCGACCGTGGAGACGGTCGCGGACGGGATGGCACCGCATCCGACGCTGTCGGAGGCGATCAAGGAGGCCGGCCTCGCGGCGCTCGGCCGGGCCATCCACATCCCGAACCGCAAGCCGCGCGCGAAGACCACAGCGTAGGTTTTCCGCCAAATCGGGCATCTAGTCAGGCATGGCGGCAGAGCCGCGCCTGGACCGGTCATTCACATGGCACGCATGACGCTGTCGGAGGCGATCAAGGAGGCCGGCCTCGCGGCACTCGGCCGGGCCATCCACATCCCGAACCGCAAGCCGCGCGCCAAGACCACGGCGTAGGTTTTCCGCCCAGCGGGCATCTACCCAGGCAATGGCGGCCGAGCCGGCGGAGCGCCTCTACCGGCGGCACGCGCCGCACGTCTATCGCTACGCGTACGGCATGTTGCGCAACCGCGCCGACGCGGAGGACGTCACGCAGACGACGTTCCTCAACGCGTACAAGGCGCTCGAGCGCGGGGATGATCCGCGCGCGCCGCTCAACTGGCTGATCAAGATCGCGCACAACGTGTGCCTGCAGCGCTTCCGCACCGCGGCGCGGCGTCCGCAGGAGACCGAGCTCGACTACGACGTCGCGGACGAGATCGCCGACAACGACGCGGCCGGCGGCGGAGGACATCCGCCGCGCGCTCGGCCACCTCGCGTTCAACCAGCGGGCCGCGATCGTCCTGCGCGAGATCGAGGGGCGCTCGTACGCGGAGATCGCCGAGGTGCTAGGCCTCAGCGCGAGCGCGGTCGAGACGCTCGTCTTCCGCGCGCGGCGCTCGCTGCGGGAGCAGCTGGAAGGCTCGATCACCTGCGCCGAGGCAGAGCTCCACATCTCGAAGCAGCTGGACAAGACGATCTCCCGGCGGAGCGCTCGCAGCTCCGGGCTCACCTGCGGGAGTGTCCTGCGTGCGCGACCATCGCCCGGAGCCAGCGCGCCCAGCGGGCGGCGCTGCGGGCGCTCGGCGGCGCCTTCCCGTGGGGATTCGGGCTCGCGACGAAGACGGCCGCGGTCGTCGTGGCCGCGGGCGCGCTCGGGGCGGGGACGTACGACCTGAGGCACACGATTCTCCCGCCGCCCGGAAATTCCGGAAATTCGCAGTCGGCGGCCCGCAAGTTTTCGGCGGGGCCGTCATCTCATTCATCAGGACGTGCCCTCGTCCCCATCCTCCGGGGCCATGCCGCCCGCGGGCCCCGGGGGATGCTTTTCTCTGCGGATGGGGTAGCCTCGACCAACGAAAGGGAGGTCGAGCATGAGCATCGTCAACAGACGCAACGCGGTGATCGGGTGGCTCGTGGTCAAGGCGGGCAAGCGGGCGGCCAAGAAAAAGGCGCAGGGCGTGGCACCGGCCGCGGCGCGCAAGGGCGGAGCAGTCGCGGGAGCGATCGCAGCGCTGGGCGGGCTGCTGATGCTCAAGCGCAAAAAGCGCACGGACAGCGAGTAAGTGGCGGAGGATCTCTTCCGCCGGTCGATCGCGGATCTCATTCCGTACGAGCCGGGCAAGCCGATCGAGGAAGTGCAGCGGGAGCTCGGTCTGGAGCGAGTGATCAAGCTCGCGTCGAACGAGGGCCCGTTTCCGCCGTTTCCGGCGGCGGTGGAGGCGATCGAACGAGTCACCCGTGATCTGAACCGCTATCCCGACGGCGGCGCGTACGCGTTGCGGTCGGCGATCGCGGAGCACCACGGCGTCGCACTCGAGGAGGTGATCGTCGGCGCCGGTGCCGACGGCGTCATCGACCTGCTCTCGCAGGCGACGCTCGACGCCGGCGACGAGATCGTGTGCGGCTGGCCGTCGTTCCCGTCCTACGTGCTCGACGCGCTCAAGCTCGGCGCGGTGCCGCGCAAGGTTCCGCTGCGCGACCACACGTACGACCTCGACGCGATGCTGGCCGCGGTCGGGCCGCAGACGAAGCTCGTGTACGTCTGCCATCCGAACAACCCGACGGGGACGGCGAACGGACGCGACGAGCTGCTCGCGTTCGTCGAGGCGCTTCCCGAGCACGTGCTCGTCGTTCTCGATCAGGCGTACTTCGAGTACGTCGACGACCCCGAGTACGTGAACGGCGTGGCCGAGCTCTTCAAGCAGGGACGGCGCGTCGCCGTGCTGCGGACGTTCTCGAAGATCTACGGGCTCGCCGGGCTGCGCGTCGGATACGGGATCGCGCCCGCGGACGTCGCGAAGGCGACGAGCAAGGTGCGGCGCGCGTTCGACGTGGACGCGGTCGCGCAGGCGGCGGCCGCTGCAAGCATCGGCGACGAGCAGGAGCTCGGCCGGCGGCGCGCGCTGAACAAGACGGGGCGCGAGGAGCTGGGCGAGGCGCTGCGGGCGAACGGGCTCGAGCCCGTCGGGCCGGCGCTCGGGAACTTCCTGTACGTCGACGTGGGGGACGCGGCCGCGCTCTTCGACCGGCTGCTGCGCCAGGGCGTCATCGTCCGGCCGCTCGCGAGCTTCGGCGCGCCCGAGGCGATTCGCGTCACCGTTGGGACGCCCGAGGAGAACGCCTTCTTCCGTGTCTCCCTCGGACAGGTCCTAACGGGAGTCTCGTAACTAGGACAAAAGGATGCTAGGTTCGCAGGCGCCCTGACAGCTGTCAGCCGTCAGCTGCTGCCTCTGCGGAACCCCGGATTCCGCCTGCTGGCCATCGCCACGCTCGGATCGAGCGTCGGCACGTTGCTGGCCGCGATCGCCCTGGCGATCGACATCAAGGACCAGGACCAATTCCGGGCTCTGGGTCGGCGCCGTCCTCGTCGTCGCCTACCTGCCGACGGTCGTCGTCGGCCTGACGCTCGGGCCGCTCCTCGACCGGCTGCGCCGCCGCGACCTGATGATCGGCGCCGACCTCCTCCGCGCCGCCGTCTTCTTCACGCTGCCGTTCACGAGCAGCCCGGGCGCGATCGTCGCGCTCGCGGCGGTCGCCGGCCTCGCGAATGGGTTCTTCCGCCCGGCGGTGTACGCGGGCGTGCCGAATCTCGTCTCGGACGAGGAGCTGCCCGCCGCGAACGCGCTCCTGCAGACGATGGAGAACGTCAGCTGGGCGATCGGCCCGGTCCTCGGCGGCCTCCTCACCGCCGCCGCGGCCCGCACACGGCCTACTGGATCAACGGCGTGTCGTTCCTCGTGTCGGCCGTGCTCATCTCGCGCATCCCGTCGCGCATGCTGCAGAGCGAGACGGCGCTCACGCGCGGCCACTGGCGCGACCTCGGCGACGGCTTCCTCGCCGTCGTGCGCTCGCGGCCGCTGCTCGCCGTTCTCGTCGCGTGGGGAATCGCATGCGTCGGCATCGGCGCGGCGAACACCGCCGAGATCTTCCTCGCGAAGAACACGTTCCACGCGGGCGACTTCGGCTACGGCCTCATCTACGGCGCGATCGGCGGCGGTCTCGTCGTCGGGAGCTTCGCCGGCAGCACC
>CAVTGM010000014.1:0-46380 GCA_963734285.1 uncultured Actinomycetes bacterium
ACGACGCCATCGCGAGGATCGAGCCGTCCTTCGGATCGAGGGCGACGATCGCGCCGCCGCGCGCGTACCACTGCTTGTTCGACTGCGCGAGATGGATGCCGTACGCCAGCGCCTTCTCCGCGGCCTGCTGGAGCTTCGGTCGATGCGTGAGACGGACGTCGTTGCCCGCCTTCGCGATCGTCGTCGTCTCGAGACTGCTGCGCGGCCGGCCGAACGCGTCGATGTGCACGCGTGCGCTACCTGCCACACCGCGCAGGTACGTGTCGTACGACGACTCCACCCCGCTCTGGCCGATCTCGTCGCCGGCGCGATAGCCCTGCTTCAGGCGACTCGGCAGCTCGGTCGCGGAGATTTCGCCGACGTAGCCGAGCACCTGCGACTGCGAGCGAGTGGTACGGGTAGTGGCGGATGAACGTGCGCCACGTCGTCACGCCCGGGAACTGCGCCGCGTGCTCGTACAGATAGAAGACCATCGAGTCGCTCGCCGCCTCGCGCACGGTCACCGGCGTGACGAGGTCGTTGGTGGCGCGCCGCGCTTTGATGCCCGCGGCGATCTCGTACAGCGGCACGCGCGTGAGCTTCGCGACCGCGCGCAGCTCGGCGTAGCGGGTCGTGTACACCTTCGGCAGGTCGGCCGGCCACAGCAGGATCGCGGTGGCGGGCGCGTTCGTCACGAGCGGCACGCCGGTGCGGTCGAGGATCTGGCCGCGCGGCGCCTGCACGCGCACCGTGCGGAACGAGTTCGCAGCCGCCTGGTCGACGTACTTCGTCCCGGCGAGCACCTGCAGCGCCCAGAGGCGGAGGAGGAGGACGGCGAAGATGACGAGCATCGCGACACCGAGGACGCTCACCCGCCGCAGGAGCCGCGGGTTCGGACGGTAGGGCTCGACGACGCTCTTGCTCGGCGGCAGGAAGCGCTTCGAGCGAGGGCGTTCTTCCGTCGTCGTGCTAGCCAAGCAGCTGCACCTCGGTCGCGTAGTCCGCGCGCTCGCGCGGCCGGAGGAGCAGGCGCACGAGCACGTACGTCGGCCCGGTCAGCACGAGGTTCATGACGATCGTCGGGAGCAGGCTGCGCATCTCCGCGCCGGCGGGCGCGCGCTCGCCGAGCATGAAGGTGACGAGCAGAACGCCGAACGCGTACAGGAACGTCACGACGGCGACGGAGAGAAACGGTGCATGCCCACGGTCGCGCCCGGTCGTCTCGCCGTACCGTCCGATCCAGTAACCGGACACGGTGAGCACGAGCGACGTCAGCCCGAGCTGGCCGAGCGTCGCCGTGTCGATCACGAGCCCCGCGAAGAAGCCGGCGATCGCGCCGACGACGGCGCCGCGCAGGAGCGCGACGCTCACGAGCGTGACGAGCACGAGTTGCGGGACGCCGCCGTAGACGTGCAGCTGCGAGAAGATCGACACCTGCGCGATCGAAGCGACGAACAGCAGCGCCGCGGCTTTGACGCCGTCGGCGAGCGTCACGGCTTCGCGCGCGGGTGCTTGGGGACGAGCGCCGCGACCGCGTCGAGCGACGAGATGTCGGAGAGCGGCTGCACCTGAACGGTGAGGAAGCTCGCGATGTCGCTCGTCCCGACGGCGACGACGCGCCCGATCGGGATGCCGTACGGGTACTCGTCCGGATACCTGCGGTCGACGGTGCCGCGCGTGATGATCCAGTCGCCCTTGTTCACGACCTGATCCTTCGACACGCGATCGAGGATGAGCGTCCCGCCCTGGCCGTGGCGGATGAGGCCGCTGACGTGCGTCTTCAGATCGCGCGCCGGCACGGCGCTGTTCGGATCGGTGAGAAGTGTGACCACCGAGGTCGAGTGGGCTGCATTCGTCACCTTGCCGACGAGCCCGTCCGCGCTCACGACCGGTGTGTTCACGTGGACGCCCGAGCTCGTGCCGACGTCGATGACGATCTGCTGCGAGAACGCGCCGGACGGGAACGAGAGCACCGACGTGTTCAACGCGCGGAAGTCCTGCGGATACTGCGGGCCCGACTCGAAGCGCAGCAGGCGCTCGAGGTCGTTGCTCTTCTGGACCGCCGACGCGTTCAGCAGCGCCTGCGCGCGGTAGTCCTGCACCATCTTCTCGAGCTTCGCGTTGCGCGATTTCGCGCGCGCCAGGCTGTCGACGTAGTTGTAGCCATCGCGGAACGGCCGCGCGACGCGGACGGCCGCGACCTGGAACGGCCGCAACGCGTCGGAGCCGTAGCTCTGCGCGTCGTGGAGGATCCCCGAGGTCGGCGACCGGAACGAGATCGTCAGCAGCGCGAGCGCCAGAACGACGAGCACGGCGAGGACGACCCGGCGGACGGTCGTGGAGCGCGCCCGGGACGGGTACGGCTGAGGCTTGGAGCGCTGGAGCGAGGAGCCCAGCACCGCCACACGTGCAGAGCGGTTGGGAGGCGCCACCGAGCCTTAGGTTACAGCGGGCTTCGGCTCGGCGAGGCCCATGAGGGCCGCAGGCGGGTCCTAGTTGTAACGGCGGCCGTTGCGGCCGCGTGCCCGTGCGCGGTTCGAGCGGTGGATGGCCTCGAACTCCTCGAGGCTGCGCCCGGAGCCGACTGCGACGCAGGTGAGCGGGCTTTCGGCCAGGTGCACCGGCATCTGCGTCTCGTGGCGGAGCCGCTCGTCGAGGCCGGTGAGGAGCGCGCCGCCGCCTGCGAGGACGATGCCGCGATCCATGATGTCCGCGGCGAGCTCGGGCGGCGTCTTGTCGAGCGTCGACTTGATCGCCTCGATGATCTGCGTGACCGGCTCGTCGAGCGCGCGACGGATCTCTTCTCCGGTGAGGATGACCGTCTTCGGCAGGCCGGTGAGCATGTCGCGTCCGCGCACCTCCGCCTGCAGCTCTTCCTTCTGGTCCCACGCGGAGCCGATCTCGAGCTTGATCTCCTCCGCCGTCTGCTGGCCGATCAGAAGCTTGTAGTCGCGCTTGATGTGATTGATGATCGCCTCGTCCATCTCGTCGCCGCCGACGCGCAGCGACTGCGAGACGACGATGCCGCCGAGTGAGATGACTGCGACCTCGGTCGTGCCGCCGCCGATGTCGACGATCATGTTCCCCGTCGGTTCGGCAACAGGAAGGCCCGCGCCGATCGCGGCCGCCATCGGCTCCTCGATGAGATACGCCTGGCGCGCGCCGGCGGAGAGCGTTGCTTCTTCGACCGCGCGCTTCTCGACGCCGGTGACGCCGGACGGCACGCACACGACGACGCGCGGATGCGCGAAGCGATGCTGGTGCACCTTCTGGATGAAGTGACGCAGCATCTGCTCGGTCACGTCGAAGTCGGCGATGACGCCGTCCTTCAGCGGACGGATCGCCTGGATCGTTCCCGGGGTGCGGCCGAGCATGCGCTTCGCCTCGACGCCGACTGCGTGCACCTCGCCCGTGCGCTGGTCGATCGCGACCACCGACGGCTCGGAGAGGACGATGCCGCGCCCACGCACGTACACGAGCGTGTTCGCCGTGCCGAGGTCGACCGCCATATCGCGGCCGCCGAATCCAGTCATCGAAGTGAACAGTCCCATGGGGCTCCCGAGTCTATCCGTCAAAAGTGAGAAAGCCGTGCACCATTCGTGACAAGGGACGCTCTACCTTCACTCCATGAACAGCGTCAGCTTGATCGGCAACCTCGCCACCGACGTCGAGATCCGCGAAGTGGGCGAGGACAAGAAGGTGGCGAGCTTCCTGCTCGCGGTCGGACGCGGCGGGCGGGATGCCGGAGCCGACTTCGTCGGAGTGTCCGTCTGGGACCGCCAGGCGGAGCTGTGCGCCGAGTACCTGAGCAAGGGCCGGCGGATCGGACTCGACGGGTATCTGCGCAGTCGCAACTGGGAGGAGGACGGCCGGCGCCGGCGCGTCGTCGAGGTCGTCGGGAGGCACGTCGACTTCCTCGGGGGGCCGCGTCGCGAGGACGAAGAAGAAGGAGGAGCGGAGGTGATTCCCTTCGAGGCGGCGACTGCTTAGGAGAGGAACTCTTCGATCGCGCGCACAACCACGTCGGGACGCTCGCCGATCAAGAGGTGCCCGCAGTCGGCGATCGTGCGCAGCGGCGCGCGCAGCCGACGCGCGTACTCCATGCCGTCGGCGAGCGGCACCCAGTTGTCGTTCGTTCCCCACAGACAGAGCACCGGGCACGTCACCGCGTGCAGGTCCTCGCGCGGGTCGGAGACGATGAGCGCCTTCCCGGCGGTGAGCGTGTCGGTGTGACGCGTCGGCCCGGCGAGAAACGCCTCGGCCATCTCCGGGTCGAGCGCGGCCGGGTCGGCGACACCCCACCAGCCGAACGCGAGCGTGCGGCCGATACGCGAGCGCGCGACCTGACGGCGTCGCCGGCCGAGCATCTTCCCCGGGCGCGCGACACCGATGAGCGTCACCGTCACGCGGCCCGCGCGGCTCGCGGACGAGATCCCGGCAGCCGCGGCGAGGACGATGCCCGTGACGGCGTCGGGGCGAAGCGCGGCAGCGCGCAGCGCGACCAGGCCGCCGAGCGAGTGGCCGACCCACGGCGCCGGGACCGCGTCCTCGGCCTCCGCGAGCGCGAGCAGCGCCTCGGCGAAGGGATCGAGCGACGGGGCGCCGGGGAGCGGCGCGGAGCCGCCGTGCCCGGGCAGCTCGGGGATGAGCACCCGCCGCCGGGCGGCGAGAGCCGGGGCGACCAGGCGCCAGTTGGCGGCAGCGCCGCCGAGCCCGTGGACGAGGACGAGCGGAGGCCCGGAGCCGCCCGCCAGGTACCGAATTCGGGTGCCCCGGTGCTGGAAAGCGCGCTCCTCGAATCCCTCGATCTCCGGCTTTTGCGTCCGTCCTCACGAGGGCATATTCTCTGCTCATGCACGTTTTGCTGGGACGGGCCGAGTGATGCCCGTCACGTCGACAAGAAGGGGTCACGGCTAACCCGTCTGAGCGCTTGGCGCCGGCGGGTTTTTTCGTGCCCTGGGAAGGAGCAGGCCGGATGGCAAATCACCTCACGCCCGAAGAGCTGTCGAAAGAGCTGAACATCGATCAGCAGGACGTGATCAAGCTCTGCATGCAGGAGGGCGTGCCCATCTACCAGGGCAAGATCGACAGGTATCTGTTCGAGGCCCAGCTTCACGCGCTCGGCGCGCTGCCGCAGGCTTCTTAGCTAGGAAGCTTTACGCGCAGGAGCTTTTCGGCGAGAGCCGCCCGACGAGGCGGCTTTCGTCTTTTCGGGCGCCTTTCCGTCTCCGCGCCGCTGCTGGACGTCGACGACGCTCTGCCGAAGCGCTTCCATGAGGTCGATGACGGGCGCATCCGGAGCGGGCTCCGGGCGCTTGATCTCCTGGCCGGCGAGCTTCGCGTCGAGCATCGTCTGCAGCTCGCGCCGGTAGTCGTTCTCGAAGTCGGCCGGGTTCCACTCACCGACGAGGCTGTCGATCACCTGGGCCGCGAGCGCGAGCTCGGCCTTCTTCACCTCGGTCGCCTCGACGACGTCCTCGATCTCCTTCTTCGAGCGGACGTCCTCCGCGAAGAAGAGCGTCTCCATCGCAAGCGTGTCGCCCTGCGGCCGGATGAGGCAGAGGTTCTCCTTGCCCCAGAGCACGAACTTGCCGACCGCCGCCATCCCCGACTCCTGCATCGCGCGGAGGAGGAGGACATACGGCCGCCGCTGTGCGTCCGACGCCGCCGGCGAGAGGTAGTACGTCCGGTCGAAGTACACGGGGTCGACCTCGGAGAGCGCGACGAAGCGGAGAATCTCGATCGACTGCGAGCGCTGGAGCGCGACCGACTCGAGGTCGGACTCCTCGACGAAGACGAACTCGCCCTTCGCCACCTCCCAGCCCTTGACGAGCTCGTCGGGCTCGACGTCACGCTCGTGGAACGGGCACCACCGCTTCTGCTTGATCGGCGTGCCGCACTCGCGGTGCAGCGTCCGGAACGCGACATCGCTCCGCTGGGTGGCGAGCGCCAGCCCGATCGGGATGTTGACCAGCCCGAAGCTGATCGATCCGTTCCAGATCGTCCTCATGGGATTGCACGAATTCTAGTCAGGTAGCCATTCTCCTTTGGCCTACGATGCCCGAAATGCCGCTCGAAACCCGCACGGCTCCTGCCCTCTGGCGCTACATCCTCGACCAGGGCCACACGGCTCCCGCGTACCTCGAGGAGCAGCCGGACGGCTGGCGCGAGGTCTCGTGGGAGGAGGCCGGCCGCCGGGTGGACGCGCTCTCCCGCGCCCTCCTCGCGCGGGGCGTGAAGCGCGGGGACGCGGTCGCCGTCCTCGCCCGGACGCGCCTCGAGTGGATCCTCCTCGACTGGGCGATCATGTCCATCGGCGCCGTCGTCGTCGGCCTCTATCCGACGAACAGCGCGGCCGAGTGCGAGTACATCCTCGACCACTCCGAGTCGGTGCTCGCCTTCGTCGAGGACGACGCGCAGCAGGCGAAGCTCGCCTCCGTCTTCGACGGGCCGGTCGTCCGCTTCGACGAGCTCGACGCCTTCGAGCGCAGCGCCGGCGACGACGGGCCCGAGCCGGTGTACGAGGACGACCTCGCGACGCTCATCTACACGTCCGGCACGACCGGGCCGCCGAAGGGCTGCATGCTCACCCACAAGAACCTCGTCACCGCGGCCATTCGCGTCCGCAACACGCTGCAGGACGAGAGCGACATCGTCCTCCTCTTCCTGCCGATGGCGCACAGCTTCGCGCGCATCGCGCACCAGGGCGCGTCGTTCCACGGCTCGACGCGTCGCGCTCGTCTCCGACGTCGCGCGCCTGCCGGAGGCGCTGCAGCGCGTGCGGCCGACGATCCTCCCGGCGGTGCCGCGCGTGTACGAGAAGATCCACGCCAACGCCGTCGGCGAGATCGAGCGCTCGAGCGGGCTGAAGCGCGCGATCGGACGATGGGCGCTCCGCGTCGGCGCGACGAAGAGCCCGACGAGCGTGCAGGGCCGCATCGCCGACGCGCTCGTGCTCAGCAAGGTGCGCGACCGGCTCGGTGGCCGCATCCGCATCGGCATCTCCGGAGCAGCTCCGCTCGGCATCGACGTCCTCGAGTTCTTCCGCTCGCTCAACATGCTCGTGATCGAGGGCTACGGGCTCACCGAGACGTCGAGCTCGTTGAGCGTCAACGATCCCGACGACTACCGCTTCGGAACGGTCGGGCACGCGGTCGACGGCTCCGAGATCCGCATCGAGGACGACGGCGAGATCCTCGTGCGCAGCGACAGCGTCTTCAAGGGGTACTTCAAGGATCCCGAGGCGACCGCCGCGGTGTTCACGCCGGACGGCTTCTTCCGAACGGGCGACGTCGGCGAGATCGACGCCGACGGCTTCGTGAAGATCACCGACCGCAAGAAGGACATCATCATCACCGCCGGCGGCAAGAACATCTCGCCGCAGAACCTCGAGAACGCGCTGAAGGCGTCGCGCTTCGTGTCACAGGCGCTCATCGTCGGCGACCGCCGGCCGTACGTGACCGCGCTGCTGACGCTCGACCCGGCCGAGGTGAGCGCGACCGGGCGCGACGCGCACGAGCTGATGCAGGAGCTCGTCGACGAGGTCAACCGCGACCGCGTGCGCGTCGAGCAGATCAAGCGCTTCGCCATCCTTCCGCGCGACTTCACGCAGGAAGCCGGCGAGCTCACGCCGACGATGAAGCTCCGCCGCCGCGTGGTGCACGACCACTTCGGCGACGAGATCGAATCGCTGTACTCGACCTAGCCCGAGGTGATGCGGCGCGCGCCGTCGTACGTCGCGGCGTACCAGCCTTCGGACAGGCTGTCGATCCGGACGACGTCGCCCGTGTGCGGCGCGTGGATGAACTCGCCGCCGCCGATGTAGATGCCGACGTGGCCGAGCCCGTCGAAGAAGACGAGGTCGCCCGGCTGCAGATCGCTGTAGGCGACGGGGACGCCCATCCCCCACTGCGCACCCGTGTAGTGCGGGAGCGACACGCCGACCTGCGCGTAGACGTACATGACGAGCCCGGAGCAGTCGAACCCGCCCGGGCTCGAGCCGCCCCAGACGTACGGAACGCCGAGGAACTGCATCGCGATGCCGACGACGCCCGAGTACTGGGTCGGCGGCGCGGTGAATCCGGTGCTCAGATCGAGCGCCGGATTGTGGTCCGCCGACTGGTACGCGGCGTACCGCGTGCTGCGCCTGCCGCGCGAGCGCGAGCTGCCGTGCATGCTGCAGCGCGACGAGATGCGCGATCTCGCCCTTGATCGAGTTGTACAGCCGCTGCTGCCGCCCGAGCTGCGAGGAGATGCGCGCCTTCGCGGCCGCGCGCTGGCGCACGAGCGTCGCCTGCGCATGACGGTCGCGCACGAGCGTGTGCTGGCGCACCGTCACCTCACGCTTGAACGAGACGACCTGATGAACGACGGCGACGTCCTGCGACGAGAGCGACTGCACCGACTCGATGCGGCTGACGAGGTCGTCCACGCTCGTCGCACCGAGGATCACGCCCAGCGTCGACTGCGTGTCGCCCGCCGTGTAGATCGTGACGAGCCGCTGCGACAGGTTGTGCTGCGCGACGACGAGATTCGCACGCGCGGCGCGCAGGCCGATGCGATTGATCGTGAGGTTGTGCTCGATCGCATGCAGCTTCACGTTCGCCGAGTCGTACAGGTTGCGCGCGCGCTCGAGGCTCGAGTCGAGCACCTGGATCTGGCCCATGACGCGCTGGGCCTCGGCCTGCTTCGCGCTGATCGACGGGTCGGCGGTGGCTGCGCCGGCCGCGATGAGCGCCGCGGCAAAGGCGATGACGATGACCGGGGCCTGTCGCTTGAGTATCTGGATGACGTCTCCCGAACGTTCACCCGGCGCCTCTGCACCGGGCCTCCCGCACGTCACAAGGTGGGGACGCTAGCAGGGCTTTCGGATGCTGGCAACCGCTAAATGCCGCGAAAGTTGCCGCAAATTGGCACATCCATCACGATAGAAAGTGACATACAACCCTGCACAAACTCCCCGAAGTCGCATGATTCCTGTGGTACGGTCCTGCCGACCGTGAGCGCCCGAAGGACACGATCCGCGGCGCTGCTCGCAGGCGTCTCCGCGGTACTCGTCCTCGCCGCCGGCTCGCCGGCGACCGCCGGAACGAGCCCGCGCGAGCGTGCGCTGCGCGCGCAGGAGGACGCGCTCGCGGGCCGCCTGCACGGCGCGACGCTCGACCTGTACGCGCTCGACTCGCGTCTCGGCGCAGCGCAAGCGAAGCTCACGCGACTGCAGCACGAAGCCGCGTCCCTTCGCGCACAGCAAGTGCAGCTCGCGCAGCAGATCGGCGCAGCGCGGCGCACGCTCACGATCTCGCAGCAGAACCTCGGCGCGAACTCTGCGCATGCTCTACGAGCAGGGCGACACCGATCCGCTTGCCGTCATCCTCGGTGCACAGTCGCTCGACGAAGTGGTCTCGACGCTCGACGGGATGAAGCTCGTCACCGACCAGAGCAACCGCTTCGTTGCGGCGTCGCTCGTTGCGAGACACCGGTTGCAGATGCTGCGTGTCACGCTCGCGACACACCGTGCGCGCATCGCGGCGGCAGTTCGTGCGGCGGCGAGCACGACGCGTTCGCTCGCGTCGGCGCGTGCGGACCGGCTGTCGTTCATCTCGGGACTGCGCTCGCAGCAGCAGCTCAAGGCATCGCAGATCTCGCAACTCGAGGCCGCCGTCCAGCGCGCGGAGGTGAAGTCGCAGACGCTCACGGCAGCAGTGGCGGCGAGCGGGCCCGTGCCGTCGGTCGTCGGCGACCCGAGTCCAGCGCCCGCTGCCGCAGCACAGACCCCGGGGGGCCGGACGCTCGTCGTCTCCGCCACCGGCTACGCACTGCCCGGACACACGGCGACCGGGCTCCCGGTCGGTCCCGGCATCGTCGCCGTCGACCCGACCGTGATCCCGCTCGGCACGCGCATGACCATCCCCGGCTACGGCGAAGGCGTCGCGGCCGACGTCGGGAGCGGGATCCGCGGCGCCACCATCGACCTGTGGTTCCCGACCGTCGCACAGGCCTATGCCTGGGGGCGAAGGACGGTCACCATCACCCTCCACTAGACTTGTCCGCGTAAGGGGGGTGTGACCTGACCGAGCCGCTTTCGGCAACCGATGAGCGTGCAATCGAGACGCTCCGCGTCTTGATCGTCGACGACCACGACCTGTTCCGCACAGGGCTCCGCAACCTGCTCGAGGAGCAGGGCGTCCAGGTGTCCGGCGAGGCCGCCTCCGGGTCGGAGGCCGTCCGCTCCGTGCGGGAGACGGCGCCGGACGTCGTCGTCATGGACCTGAACATGCCGGAGATGGGCGGCGTCGAGGCGACGCGGCACATCGCGGCGATCGCACCGCTCACGCGCGTGCTCGTGCTGACGATCTCGGACGAGGACGCCGACGTGATGGACGCGATCCTCGCCGGCGCGTGCGGCTACCTCCTCAAGGACGCGTCGATCGAGGAGCTGATGGCCGGCATTCGCGCGGCCTGGCGCGGCGAGTCGCTCATCTCCCCGGGCATCGCCGCGAAGGTGCTGCAGCGCGTGCGCGCGACGAGCGCGAACCCGGAGATCGCGGACACGATCCGTTCCGAGCTGTCCGACCGCGAGATCGAGGTGCTGAAGCTGATCGCGAACGGCAAGGACAACGCCGTCATCGCCGCCGAGCTGCACATCAGCCCGAAGACGGTGAAGAACCACATCTCGAACATCCTCATGAAGCTGCAGATCGACAACCGCATCCAGGCGGCGGTCTACGCCGTCCGGTCCGGAATCGTCTAGGTCGCGTGCCGCAGCGCGCGGGTGCGCGCCTGCAGCCGCTGCAGCACCGCGCGCAGCCGGCCGATCTCGGCGTCGGCGTGCGTGAGCCGCTTCGCGAGCGCGAGGAGCTCGTCGGTGACGCCGATCGGGGCCGGCTCCTCGACCGTCCTCGCGACCTCGCCGAACCGGCGCTCGATCCGCGACCGCTCGGCCTCGAGCGCGAGGGCCTCGGCGTAGCCGTCGGTGAGGATCTCCTCCAGGCTCTCGAGCGACGGCGCAGCAGCACCGGTCGCCGGAGCGTCGAGCAGCGCCTCGATGCGCTGCAGCACGAGTTGGTCGTCTCCGCCCACGGGACACCGATTATCGGGACGGCCCGGCGAGCCCGGAAGGGCCGGGCGACCCATCTTCTGCGTCCATCCGGCCCATTTCCCTTGACGATGCCCGTACCGGCCCAAACAATGAAACGGGCCGTGCTCGCCCGTCTTCTCGCCGCTTTCGGGATCCTCGCCGCCGCCCTCGCCTGGGCTGCTCCGGGCGGCGCAGCCGACGCGTCGCTTCCCGCCCGCCTCACGCGCGCGCTCCAGGCGCCGTTCGTGAGCTTCGCCGCCTCGGCCGCGGTCGTCGTCGACCTCGCGACGGGGAGCGTCGTCTACTCCCACAACGCGGCGCTGCCGCTCCGGCCTGCCTCGAACGAGAAGCTCGCGATCACGTACGCCGCGCTGACGGCGCTCGGCCCTGCCTTTCGCGTCGAGACCGACGTGCTCGGCGAGGGCCGGCAGGACGGCGCACGCTGGGTCGGCAACCTCGTCCTCAAGGGCTACGGCGACCCGACGCTGTCGAGCGCGGGCTTGACCCAGCTCGCGCGGCAGGTGCGTGCCGGCGGCATCACCACCGTCAGCGGCCATGTCGTCGGCGACGAGACGTGGTTCGACGCGCGCCGCACCGCACCCGGTTGGAAGCGCGCGTTCTTCATCAACGAGTCGCCGCCGCTGTCCGCGCTGATCGTCGACCGCAGCGCCGTCGGACGATTCACGTCGCACAACCCGGCGCTGGCGGCGGCGCAGCTCTTCACGAAGGCTCTCGCGCGCGTGGGCGTGCGGGTCGGAGGCGCGGCGTCACTCGGTAAGGCCGACGACGCAGCTGTCGGGCTCGCCTCGATCGAGTCGCCGACGCTCGAGTCGATCGTGCACTGGATGGACCAGGTGAGCGACAACTTCACCGCGGAGATGCTCGTGAAGGAGCTCGGCGCCGTGCAGGCCGGCGCCGGCACGACGGCCGCCGGGATCCGCGTCGTGCGTGCGCAGCTCGTCGACGCCGGCGTGCCGCTCACCGGTGTGCGCCTCGTCGACGGCTCCGGCCTCTCGCTGCTCGACCGCGTGACCGCGACCGAGCTCGTCTCGCTCCTGCGCGTGATGTGGGGCGACGAGGAGATGCGACCCGAGCTGCTTGCGGCGCTGCCGCTCGCGGGACGAACGGGCACGCTGCACGACCGCATGCGCGGCACGGCCGCCGCCGGCGTCGTGCGCGCGAAGACGGGCACGACGGACAACTCGACGTCGCTCTCCGGCTTCGTCGGCGACCGCTACGTCTTCTCGGTGCTGATCAACGGCGACCCCGTCTCCTGGATCTGGTCGCGCATCGCGGAGGATCGCTTCGCTACTGCGCTAGCAGCTTCTCGAGATCGGCTTCGCTGAGGATCGGGACGCCGGCCTTCTCCGCCTTCGTCAGCTTCGACTTGCCCGGGCTCCTCGCCGACGACGAGGCCGGTCGTCTTCGACGACGGCACCGCGCCGACCTTCGCGCCGAGCGCCTCGAGCGCGGCCGTCGCCTCCTCGCGCGTCATGCTCTCGAGCGTCCCGGTGATGACGTACGACCGGCCCGTGAGCGGCCCCTCGACCGGCCGCTCCTCCTCCCCGGCCTCGAAGCGCAGCCCGAGCTCGCGCAGTTCCTCGACGAGGCGGCGATTGTCGTCGTCGCGGAACCATTCCGCGATCGCCTCGGCGCGCTCGGGGCCGATGCCCTCCGCCTCGACGAGCTCCTCCTGGGTCGCGTTCATCAGCGCGTCGATCGTCCCGAAGTGGCGCGCGAGCGTCTGCCCCGTCACCCAGCCGACGTCGGGGATGTTCAGGCCGAAGAGGACGCGCGAGAACGGGATCTGCTCTTCGACGCCTCGATCGCGGCGATCGCATTCGTCGCGCTGATCTCGCCGTAGCCGTCGAGCTCCATCAGCTTCTCGCGCGTCAACCTATAGAGCTCCGGAATCGAGCGGACGAGGCCGAGGTCCCAGAGCCGCCGCACCGACTGCTCGCCGACGCCGTCGATGTCGGCCGCGGCCATGACCCAGTTGATGAGCGACTCGAGACCGCGCGACGGGCACGCGCGGTTGGGGCAGCGGTGCATCACCTCGCCCTCGGGCTTGACGATCTCCGTGCCGCACAGCGGGCAGTGCGTCGGCATCCGGAACTCCTTCGTCCCCCGGCGATGCGGGCCGGCGGGGCCGACGATCTGCGGGATGACGTCGCCGGCGCGCTGGACGATGACGTCGTCGCCCTCGCGGATGCCCTTGCGGTTGATGTCCTCCTCGTTGTGGAGCGTCGCGCGCGAGATGGTGACGCCGCCGACCTCGACCGGCTCGAGGATCGCCCAGGGATTGAGCGCGCCCGTGCGCCCGACGCGGATCGCGATCTTGTTCAGCCGCGTCACCGCCGTCATCGGCGCCCACTTGAATGCGCGCGCCCACCGTGGCCGCTCGTGCAGCGCTCCGAGCCGGCGCTGCTGGTCGTACGAGTCGACCTTGATGACGATGCCGTCGATCTCGTAGTCGAGCTCGGTGCGCTTGAGCTCCCAGACGCGGCACGCCTCCATCACTTCCTCGATCGACTCGACCCGCTGCGCGAACGGGTTGATCGGGAAGCCGTGGCCCTTGAGCCATTCGAGCGTGTGCCAGTGCGTGTCCAGCTCGACGCCCTCGACGACGCCGACGCCGTATGCCCAGAACGAGAGCGGCCGCGAGGCCGTGATCGACGAGTCCTTCTGCCGCAGCGATCCCGCCGCCGCGTTGCGCGGGTTCGGCGTCGCCTTCTTCCCCTCGGCGACGAGCCGCTCGTTCAGCTTGTTGAAGCCGGAGAGCGGCATGTACACCTCGCCGCGCACCTCGATGGTGGCGGGCACGCCCTTGCCGATCATGCGCAGCGGGATCGCGCGGATCGTCCGCAGGTTGGGCGTCACGTCCTCGCCCTCGATCCCGTCGCCGCGCGTCGCGCCCCGTGTGAAGACGCCGTCGTCGTACGTGAGGTTGATCGCGAGCCCGTCGATCTTCGGCTCGAGCACGAACGCGCTGGCCTCGTCGCTTCCCGAGCCGCTTGCGCACGTCGTCCGTCCACTTGGCGATCGCCTCGTCGGTCGTGACCTTCTCGAGCGAGCCCATGGGCGAGCGGTGCCGGACCTTCTGGAACCGGTCGGAGAGCGGGGCGCCGACCCGCTGCGTCGGCGAGTCGGGGGCGACGAGCTCGGGATGCTCCGCCTCGATCGCCACGAGCTCGTCGTAGAGGACGTCGTACGCGGCGTCCTCCATGATCGGGTCGTCGTCGACGTGGTAGGCGATGAGCGCGCGATTCAGGAGCTCACGCAGCTCGGCGGCGCGGGAACTAGACGACGGCAAGCAGCTCCTTCGCGGTGTCGACGATCGCGTCCGGCTCCTCGCGCTCCAGGCGGGAGCGGTCGTGGATCCGTCCCCAGGTGACGCCGACCGATCCCATCCCGGCCGCCTTGGCAGCCCGGATGTCGAAGGGCGAGTCGCCGACGTAGACCGTGTCCTCCGGCCGGGCGCCGAGCCGCTCGGCGGCGAGGAGCAGCGGCTCCGGATCGGGCTTGTGCCGCTCCGTCTCGTCCCCGCCGACGATCGTCTCGAACAGGTGGCCGAGCGGCACGTGCTCGAAGGCGAGCTCGACGGTCGCCCGGCGCTTCGCGGTCACGACCCCGAGCCGGCGCCCGTCCGCGCGGAGCCGCTCCAGGGCCCCCTCCATCCCGGCGCAGCAGACGAGCTCCTCGTGCAGCGGCTCGTTGTGGGCCCGGTAGACGCTCACGAGCTCGTCCACCCGCTCGGGGTCGAGCGCGGCCATCTGGGCCTCCAGGCCCGGGCCGCCGACCGCCTGCATGAGCTCCGCGTCCGCGATCACCCGGCCGAGCACCTCGCGGGAGGCATGCCGCATGGAGGCGAGGATGATCCCGCCCGAGTCGATCACCGTGCCGTCGAGATCGAAGAGGACGACGGGATACCTCACTCGATCGATCCTACCCAGCTCATACCCTTGATCCCCCATTCGGGGGCTGTTCGGGATACACGGAACCGGTGGAGGATGCGTCATGCAGGTTCTGCGGCTATCACACATGGGAGGTGACCCTGCAATGGTTCGTTGGCACTCTGCACTGAAGGCAATGGTCGCGTTCGGCGCTTTCGCTTCGCTCCTCGTTGGTTCCGGGGCGGGCGTCCGCTGGGGCGAGCTCCAGGCCATCCTGGCGCACCTGTTCTAGAGGGTCGTGGCGGCGAGCCGGTGCGGCACCGGCTCGGCGCAACCCCTTCGGCGATGACCCCAACCGACAGAACCATCATCGGCCTTCCACCACGCCTCGTCGCCTATGTCGGCGTTGTGGTGGCAAGCGCCGCGAGCGTCCTGGCCTTCTCGGCCGGCCGCCTCGTCGTCGAGCCGCCCCGGCTCTCGACGGGCATCGGGATGGTCCTGTTCCTCGGGTTCGGGCTGATCGCCGAGCTCCACCCCGTGCCGCTGGACGACAAGGGAAGCCAGGTCTCGCTCGGGTTCGTCTTCAACATCGCCGCCCTGCTGATCTTCGGCTGGGCGGCCGCGATCCCGATCGCCGACACTCAGCATCCTCGTCCCGATGCTCATCCAGCGCAACGCCGAAGATCAAGGCCGCGCTCAATGCCTCGGCGTACGCCCTTGCGGCGGCCGCGGCGTCCATCCCGCGGCTCTCCGGGTCTCGTGCACAGCCACGACGTCCTGCGGATGAGCGCCTACGCGTTCGTGGCGGGGCTCATCTTCGTCCTCGTCAACGTCGGCCTCGTCGCCGGCGCGATCTCGATCGCCCAGAGCGTCTCGTATCGCGAGACGCTCTTCGAGATCTTGCAGTACTCGGGCCCGGCGCTCTCGATCATGGGCTTCCTCGCAGCCCTGGCGGCGAATCTCTGGACGATCAAGCCGGCGCTCCTGCTGCTCCTCGCCGGCCCGCTGTTCGCCCTCTCGCTCTACCAGCGCACCGCCCTGCGGTCGCGGCTCGCGCTCCACGACGCGCTCACCGACAACCTCACGAGCCTCGGCAACCACCGGGCCTACCAGGCTGCGCTGCGCGAGCGGATCGCGCATGCCAAGCATGACCACACCGAGTTCTCGCTCTGCATCGTCGACGTGGACGACTTCAAGCGGATCAACGACACGTACGGCCATCAGGTCGGCGACGACGTGCTCGTCGCCCTCGCCGAGATCCTGAGCAACGCGCGGGACGGCGCCGCGTTCCGCTGCGGCGGCGACGAGTTCGCGCTCATGTTCGCCGGTGACGGCACCGCGGCATTCGAGCGCATCACCGAGGTACAGGACGCGGTCGCGGGTCTCGGCCTCACGCCGGTGACGATCAGCGTCGGCATCGCCAGCTATCCCGGCCAGGCCGACGACGCCGACGGGCTCCAGCGCATGGCCGACGGCGCGCTGTACTGGTCGAAGCACCACGGCAAAAACCGCTCCTTCGTGTACAGCCCGAAGGTCGTGCGCATCCATTCCGCGAAGGACCTCGAGTGGGAGACGGAGCGGATGGCTCGCCTGCGCGCGGCGAAGAACATCGTGCGCTTCGTCGACGCAAAGGACTCCTCGACCGCGCATCACTCCGAGACCGTGTCCGCCCTCGCGGCCGCGATCGCGACGGAGATGGGCCTGGACGAGAACATGGTCGACCAGCTCGCGCTCGCCGGCCTGCTGCACGACATCGGCAAGATCGGCATCCCCGACTCGCTCCTGCAGGCGCCGCGCGCGCTGACGAGCGCGGAGGCGGAGGCGATCAAGACGCATCCGGCGCTCGGCTTCTCGCTGCTCGAGGGCCTCGGCATCGCGCCGATCGACGAGTGGATCCTCCACCACCACGAGAACTGGGACGGAACGGGCTATCCGGACCGGCTCGCCGGCGACGAGATCCCCCTCGGCGCGCGCATCGTCCGTGTCGCCGACGCACTCGAGGCGATGACCTCGAACCGCCCGTATCGCATGGCGCAGTCGATCGAGTACGCGCTCGACGAGCTCCGCCAGTACTCCGGGACGCAGTTCGACTCCGTCGTCGTCGCCGCAGTCGAGGCCCACCTGGCCAAGACCGCGCACTTCGCGTTCGCCTAGATGGTTCTCGCACTGCCGTTCATCCTCGGCGTCCTCGCGGCGCTCCCGTTCGGCGGCCGCTTCCGCATGCTCGGGACGCTCCGGCTGAAGTGGCTGTGGCTCGCGTACGTCGCGCTCGTCATCCAGATCGCCGCGTTCCCCGGCAACTCGCTCCCGTGGCACACACCGGACGGCGTTGCCGTCGGGCTGTGGCTCGCGTCCGACGTCCTGCTCGTCGCTGTCGTCGTGCGGAACGTTCGCCTCCCCGGCGTCGCGCTCGTTGCAGCCGGGCTCGGGTCGAATCTCCTCGCGGTGATCGTGAACGGCGGCCACATGCCTGCGCTCCCGAGCGCTCTCGCCGATGCCGGCCTCCACTACCACGTCTCGATGAACAGCGAGGCGATGGCGCATCCGGCGCTTCCGTGGCTCGTCGATCGCTGGGCGGCCCCGCACTGGATCCCGCTCGCGAACATCTTCTCCGTCGGCGACGTCGCGATCGCAGTCGGCGGCTTCGTGCTCGCGCTCGCGGTGACCGGGGCGCGCGTGCCCGGCCGCAAGCCGCGCCCGGCGACCACTTAAGCTAGACCGATCCTCTTCCTCGTCGTCCCCCACACGCACTGGGACCGTGAGTGGTACGTCCCGTTCGAGGTGTTCCGGCTGCGCCTCGGGACGGTCGTCGACGAGGTGCTCGACACGCTCGAGGCGGACGAGTCGTTCCGCTCGTTCACGCTCGACGGCCAGGGCGTCGTCCTCGAGGACTACGCCGACGTGCGGCCGGAGAACGTCGACCGGCTGCGCGCGCTCCTCGCGGCGGGGAGGCTCGAGGCCGGGCCGTGGTACGTCCTTCCGGACGAGATCCTCGTCGGGAGCGAGTCGCTCGTGCGCAACCTCCTGCTCGGCCGCCGCGTGTGCAGGCGATTCGGCGTCGAGCCGTCCACGGCCGGCTACGAGCCCGACAGCTTCGGGCACCCGGCGCAGCTCCCCCAGATCCTCGCCGGCTTCGGGCTCGACACGTTCCTCTTCTCGCGCGGGATGGGCGACCAGATCGACGAGGTCGGCGTCCGCTTCCGCTGGCGCGCGGGCGGCGCGGAGGTGGTCGCGTGCCAGTTCCTGCCGCACTACGACAACTTCGCCCGGCTGACGACCGCGGAGGAAGCGCGCGAGCGCGTCGACGAGATCCTCACGCGCTTCGGCGACCTGCTCCAGCCGGACTGGACGATCCTGCTCGCGAACGGCTCGGACCACCTGCACATCCAGCCGCACCTCCCGGCGATCTGCCGCGCGCTCGGCCCGGACTTCACCATCGGGCGGTACTCGGACTTCCGTCCGCCGGCGGACGGCCTGCCGGAATACGAGGGCGAGCTCGTCGGCAGCCGGCTGCAGAACCTCCTCCGCGGCGTCAACTCCGCGCGCATGTATCTGAAGCAGGCGAACGAGCGCGCCGAGCGGCGGCTCCTCGGCGTCGAGACCGTGGCGGCGCTGCGCGCGTTGCGGGAGGAGACGCGCTTCCCGCACGAGGACGTGCGGCTCGCCTGGCGCGACCTCCTGCGCAACCACCCGCACGACTCGATCTGCGGCTGCTCGTGCGACGAGGTGCACCGCGACATGCTCGTCCGCTACGAGCAGCTCGACCGCACGCTCGAGATCGTCGAGCGGGAGGCGCTCGGCGTCGGCGGTGCGCTCGTCAACCCGCTTCCGTACGCGCGCGCACCGGCTCGTCGACGGCGAGGTCGTCGAGCTCGGCGGCTTCGAAGGCCGGCGCGCAGCGCGCTCGCCGACGACCGATCGGCTCGACGAGCTCGAGATCGCCTTCGAGGACGAGCCCGACGTCGGCGACCTGTACACGTTCTGTCCGGGAGGCACGGTGCGGACGGCGGAGCTCGTCGAGTCCCGCCGGGAGGCTGACGGCGCGCTCGTGCTCGAGCACGAGCTCCCGGGGATTCGCATCTCGACAACCGCGCGAGCCTTTGGCGGGCGGGTGGAGCTGCGGACGACCGTCGTGAACGAGGTGTCCGACCACCGCCTGCGCGTCCACGTGCCGGTACCGGACGCGCCCGACCACGTGCGCGCCGAGAGCCAGTTCGCCGTCGTGCGCCGGCCGCTCCAGCCCCCCGCACCGCACGCTGCCTGGATCGAGCCGCCCGTGGCAGCGCAGCACACGCTGGGGGCCGTCGCACTCGGCCGCGTCGCGCTGCTCACCAAGGGCCTGCCCGAGTACGAGGCAGCCCACGACGGACTGCGCCTGACGCTCCTGCGCTGCGTGGGGACGATCTCCCGACCTGCGGGCCTCGCGACGCGTCCGCTCGCCGCCGGGCCCGACATCCCCACACCGGACGGCCAATGCCACGGCGTGCACGTCTTCGAGTACGCGCTCCGCTTCGACGCCGACGAGCTGACGGACGCGGGGCTCATCCGCGCGGGACAGGACTACCGCACGGACTTCCTCGTCGGCGACCCGTTCGCCGCGCCGCTGACCGTGGACGGAGACGTCGTCTTCTCGTGTCTCAAGGGCGCCGAGGACGGGAACGGCCTCGTGCTGCGCGTGTTCAACCCGAACGCCACGCCCGAGCAGGTGCGCATCGACGGCGTCGAGGCCGTACGCCTCCGGATGGACGAGGAGGACGACGCCGCCGGCGGCTTCGAGCTCGCGCCCGGCGCGATCGCGACGTTCCGAATCTCCTGAAAGCTCACGCTTCCAGGGGATGCGCGGACGCCGTGCGCCGGAAGGATGAGGTGCGCACCACGAGACCGAACTGCGGCCATCTCAATGGAGGTGAAGATCTCGTGATTCGTTGGTATGCACGCGCAACCGTCGGCCTGGCGGCCGTTGGCGCGCTCGTCGTCGGCGTCGGCGCTGGTTGGCGCTGGCACTAAGACGCATCCGAACGGACCCGGTCGCGTCGCGGCCGGGTCTGCTCACTCGTTCGAGGGACTGCACGTACACGGATCAGGGATGCGCATGTCCCCCTTCTTGGTCGATGCGACGTCGAACGAGCTCTACTGCGGACATCTCCAGGAGGTGAAAGATCTCGTGATTCGTTGGTATGCACGCGCACTCGATGCGGCAACGCTCCTCAAGGGAGCAGCAGCACTCGCCGCACTCGTCGCACTCGTCGTCGGAGCCGGCGCCGGTTGGCGCTGGGACTGACCGGAACCGTTGGAATGAAGCCGGTATGAACCCCCTTTCGGACCCGTCGCGTTCACCCTTTCCGGGGATGCAATCCCCCCCGGAATCGCGAGGATGCGACTGCGAAACGGGACTTACTGCGGACATCTCCTGGGAGGTGAAGATCTCGTGATTCGGTGGTATACACAGGCGTGGAATGCGGCCACGCTCCTCAAGGGAGCAATGGCTCTGGCTGCACTCGTCGCCCTCGTCGTTGGTGCTGGCGCTGATTGGCGCTGGGACTGACCTTCAGCCGGATTTGAGCGGGGCCGACGGAAACGTCGGCCTCGCTTCTCGGCTTTCCACGATCGACAAGCCATGAGCGAAAACCTGATCTGCGGCCTGCCAGCTCGTCTGTTCGCCTATATCGCGGCGACGACGGCTGTTGCCGCACCCCTGATCGTCCTCTCTCTCGTCAAGATCGCGATCGATCCCCCGACGATCGGCAAGGCGGCGAGCGTTGCGCTCTTCTTCGCGCTCGCCGCGCTCGCCGACCTGCAGCCCATGCCGATGGGCGAGGGCGGCAAGACGGACGTCTCGATCACGACCGTGTTCATCGTCACCGCCGCCATCCTGTTCGGGTGGCATTACGCGGTTCCGGCGGCGGCCTTGAGCATCGCGATCACGATGGTCGTCACGCGCCGCCCGATCGAGCGCGTTGCCTTCAACGTCGCGAGCTACTCGATCTTCGCGTTTGCAGCGAGCGCGCCCGTCATCATCTTCGGTTCGTCGGACACGGTCGGCGCCGGCCGCCTCACCGGGTACATCCTCGGGGGCGCCGCGCTGCACGTCTTGTCGAACGTCGTGATCGTCGCAGGCGTGGTCGCGATCTCCCAGAGACGTCCGCTACCGCGACGTCTTCCTGCCCCGCGCTCGGGCGCAACGGCCTTGTCTTCATGATGATGGCGGTGCTCGCCGCCCTCGCGGCGAACCTGTGGGCGGCGCACCCCTGGATGCTGCTGCTCCTCGCCGGCCCGCTCTTCACGCTGACGCTCTACCAGCGGAGCCTCTACCACTCGCATCAGGCGGCGAAGGACGCGCGGACGGACAACCTCACCGGCCTCGGCAACCATCGCGCCTACCAGGCTGCGCTGCGCAACGCCATCATCGACGCCGAGCGCGACGGCACCGAGTTCTCCCTGTGCATCGTCGACGTGGACGACTTCAAGCGGATCAACGACACGTACGGCCACCAGGTCGGAGACGACGTGCTCGTCGCGCTCGCCGAGATCCTGCAGGACGCACGCGACGGTGAGGCCTTCCGCTGCGGCGGCGACGAGTTCGCGCTGCTCTTCGCGGGCGACGGGACGGGCGCGTTCGAGCGCATCACCGACGTGCAGGAGGCCGTCTCCGGCCTCGGCCTGACGCCGGTGACGATCAGCGTCGGCATCGCCAGCTACCCCGGCCAGGCGGACGACGCCGACGGGCTCCAGCGCATGGCCGACGGCGCGCTGTACTGGTCGAAGCACCACGGCAAAAACCGTTCCTTCGTGTACAGCCCGAAGGTCGTGCGCATCCATTCGGCGAAGGAGCTCGAGTGGGAGACGGAGCGCGTTGCCCGCCTCCGCGCCGCCAAGAACATCGTGCGCTTCGTCGACGCGAAGGACCCGTCGACGGCAAACCACTCCGAGACCGTGTCGGCGCTTGCTGCGGCCATCGGCGCCGAGATGGGGCTGGACGAGAACATGGTCGACCAGCTCGCACTCGCCGGCCTGCTGCACGACATCGGCAAGATCGGCATCCCCGACACGCTCCTGCAGGCGCCGCGCGCGCTCACGGCGGTCGAGTTCGAGACGATCAAGGCGCATCCGGCGCTCGGCTTCTCGCTGCTCGAGGGCCTCGGCATCGCCCCGATCGACGAGTGGATCCTCCACCACCACGAGAACTGGGACGGCAGCGGCTACCCCGACCGGCTCGCCGGCGAGGAGATCCCGCTCGGCGCCCGCATCATCCGCGTCGCCGACGCGTTCGAGGCGATGACCGCCAACCGTCCGTACCGCGATGCGCAGTCGGTCGAGTACGCACTGTCCGAGCTCCGCGCGAACGCGGGCACGCAGTTCGAGTCGACCGCGGTCGCCGCAGTCGAGGCCTGCGTCGCGCAGAGCGCGTCCTCCCGGCGGAAGCCCGCCCCGGCCCTGGCGTTCGCCTAACCCATGGCGCTCGCACTCCCTCTGCTGGCGGGCTTCGTGCTCGCGCCGCTTCTCGGCGGCCGCTGGAGCCGGCTCGGCGACGTTGCGCCTGCGCGCCGTGTGGCTCTTCTACGTCGCGATCGCGCTCCAGCTCATCGCGTTCCCGGTGAAGGTGATGCCATGGCATACATCCGACCGGATCGGCGTCGTCCTCTGGCTCATCTCGTACGCGCATCTTCGCCACCGGCGTCGCGGGCAACTTCCGCCTGCCGGGGATGCCGCTGATCGCGCTCGGGCTCGTCTCCAACCTGTCCGCGATCCTCGCGAACGGCGGGCACATGCCGCGCTCTGCCGTCCGCACTGCGCGGCGCCGGCCTGCACTTCACGAAGAACCGGAACAGCGCCGAGCTCGCGTCGCCGCACCTCTCGTGGCTCGTCGACCGCTGGGCGGCGCCGAGCTGGATCCCGTGGGCGAACGTCTTCTCCGTCGGCGACGTGCTCATCGCGATCGGCGGACTGCTGTTCGCGCTCGGCGCGACCGGCGTCCTGCGGCGGCCCCGATTGGGGCGTCAGCGCCCCGAGTACGCAACCGCCACGAGGTAGAGCCCCCAGGCCGGCGCGGTCTCGCCCGCCTCTGCACGGCTCCACGCCACCGAGCAGCGGCTCGAGGTCGACGCCGTCGAGCATCGTCCCGACGAGTGCGCGCACCATGTGGCGCAGGAAGCTGTCCGCCGTGATCTCGAAGTCGAGGTGATCGCCGCGGCGGATCCATTCCGCCGACTCGACGGTGCGAACGAAGACGCGGTGATGCGTCGCCGTCGGCGTGAAGGCGCGGAAGTCGTGCTCGCCGGGAAGGAGCGCGGCCGCCTCGGCGAGGCGATCGACGTCGAGCGGCCGCGTCACCCACAAGCTGCGCCGCAGCTCGAAGGGCGACGGCGTCGCGCGAGTGAAGACCCGGTAGCGGTACGAGCGCGACCGAGCCGAGTGGCGCGCGTGGAAGTCGGGAGGCACAGCCTCGGCCGTGACGACCGAGATCGCGTCGGGAAGGCGCGTGTTGAGCGCGGCGGCCGCGCGTTCGGGCGGCGGGCCGCCCTCGACGTCGACTGACACGACGTTGCCGAGCGCGTGCACGCCGGTGTCGGTGCGACCGGCGACAGCGAGGTGCTCCACGGAGTCGAAGGTCTTGGCGAGCGCGTCGCGGAGCGCGGCCTCCACCGTCGGCTGCCCGGGCTGCGCGGCCCAGCCGCGGAAGGGCGTGCCGTCGTACTCGATCGTCAGTCTGAGGCGCACGTCAGGGTCGCCTGACGTCATCTTGTCAGGAGTGCCTTATGTTCTACTTGTTTGCACACCGACTGATATACTCTAACTGATGTCCGACGAGCACGCATTCCTTCTCCAGCGCGTCCAGCCGGCCATGGTCGGCCTCATCGACGGGTCGCTGTCGACGCTCGCGCCGATCTTCGCAGTCGTGCTCGCGTCGCACGACACGCGGTATGCGTTCATCGCGGGGCTCGCGACGTCACTCGGCGCCGCGATCAGCATGGGTTTCTCGGAAGGGCTCTCCGACACCGGCGAGCTCACCGGCCGCGGCAGCCCGTGGGCGCGCGGCGCGATCACCGGCGGCGGGACGTTCCTGGGAGGGATCCTCCACTCGCTGCCGTTCCTGATCTCGAACTACCACGCGGCCCTGATCCTCGCGGTCGCCGTCGTCGCGTTCGAGCTGCTGATGCTCGCGTACTTCCGCTGGCGCTTCTTCTCGGACACGTTCATCCGCGCCCTCGGAATCGTCACCTTCGCGGGCGTCCTGATCGCCGCGATCAGCGCCGGCCTGGGGAGCCTCCTGGGCGCCCCGGTCGGCAGCTAGTTCCGCGCAGCACCGACGGGGGACAGTCCCCCAAACGTGCCGCGTGACGCTTCCGGCACCCTCGCGTGACGCTACGGCTGGTAGTCGACGAGCTCGAGGTAGACCATGTCGGCTGCGTCGCCCTGACGCGGGCCGAGCTTGGCGATCCTCGTGTAGCCGCCGGGCCGGTCGGCCATGCGCGGGCCGACGTCGGCGAAGAGCTTGTGCACGATCTCCTGCGAGCGCAGCTCGGAGAGCGCCTGCCGCCGCGCGTGCAGGTCGCCGCGGCGGCCGAGCGTGATCATCTGCTCGGCGAACGGCTTGACCGCCTTCGCCTTCGCCTCGGTCGTCCTGATGCGCCCATGCTCGATCAGCGAGCACGCGAGGTTCGCGTACAGCGCCTTGCGATGCGCCGAGTCGCGCCCGAGCTTCTTGCCGGCCCTCGCGTGACGCATGGCGTTACTCGAGGCTCCCGCTGTCGCCCCGCAGCGTGAGACCGTGCTGCGAGAGGGTCTCCTTGACCTCTTCGATCGACTTCTTGCCGAAGTTCGGGATCGCTGCGAGCTCGTTCTCCGTCTTCATGACGAGGTCGCCGATCGTCTCGATGCCGACACGCTTCAGGCAGTTGTACGACCGGACACCGAGCTCGAGCTCCTCGATCGGGAAGTTCTCCATCCCGCGCGCGAGGCCCGTCTCGGGGCTGACGCCGTCGCCGGCGACGACCGCCTGCTCGCCGAAGCCCTCGATCTTGTCGATGTCGGTGAAGATCGCGAGCTGGCGGATGAGGATCTCTGCCGCCTCGGCAAGCGCGTCCTTCGGATCGACCGAGCCGTCGGTCGTGATGTCGAGCATGAGCTTGTCGAAGTCCGTCCGCTGCCCGACGCGCGCCGCCTCGACCGCGAACGAGACGCGGCGAACCGGCGAGAAGATCGAGTCGATCGGGATGACGCCGATCGTGTGCTGCGGCCCACGGTTGAGCTCGGCCGGGTTGTACCCGCGGCCACGCCCGATCGTCAGGGTCAGCTCCAGCCGGCCGCGATCCGAGAGGTTCGCGATCTCGAGCTCCGGATTGAGGATCTCGAGCTCGGCGGGCGCCTCGATGTCGGCGGCCGTGACGATGCCGGGACCCTTCTTCGCAATGTGCACCTCGACCTCGGGCGAATCGCCGTGCAGCCGGGCGACGAGGTTCTTCAGGTTGAGGACGATGTCGGTGACGTCCTCGCGGACACCCGGCAGCGTCGTGAACTCGTGCGCGGTGCCCTCGACCTTGACCGAGGTGACCGCAGCGCCCTCGAGCGACGAGAGCAGCACGCGGCGCAGCGAGTTGCCGAACGTATGACCGAAACCGCGGTCGAGCGGCTCGATCTGGAAGACGCCGCGGTGCTCGTCCACTTCCTCGTGAACGATGCGCGGAATCTGAAAGTCCATAGCGCGTGTAGCCAACGAAATCCCTTCTTCAGTGTTACTTACTTGGAGTAAAGCTCGACGATGAGCGATTCCTGGACCGGCGTGTCGATCTCGGCGCGCTCAGGCTGCTTCAGCACCTTGCCGGTGAGGCCATCGTGATCGGCCTGCAGCCAGGGAGCGACGGTCGACACGAGGTCGGTTGCGTCCCGGATCACCTGTTGCGCCGACGAGTTCTGCGCGACGGTGACGATGTCGTTGGGACGAACCTGGAAGCTTGGGATGTTCACGCGGCGGCCGTTCACCTGGAAGTGGCCGTGGCGCACGAGCTGGCGCGCCTGCGCACGAGAGGCCGCGAAGCCGAGGCGGTAGACGACGTTGTCGAGCCGCGTCTCGAGCATGCGCAGCAGCTCCTCGCCGGTGACGCCGGAGCGGCGGGACGCCTTCTCGTAGTACGTGCGGAACTGCTGCTCGAGCAGGCCGTAGTACCGGCGCGCCTTCTGCTTCTCGCGCAGCTGCAGCAGGTACTCGCTCTGCTTGATGCGGCCGCGGCCGTGCTCACCCGGCGGATACGAGCGGCGCTCGATCGCGCACTTCTCCGTCAGGCAGCGCTCGCCCTTGAGGAACAGCTTCAAGCCCTCGCGACGGCAGATGCGGCACTTGGGACCGAGATCGCGGGCCATTAGACGCGCCTCCGCTTGCGCTGGCGCACGCCGTTGTGGGCCTGCGGGGTGACGTCCTTGACGCCGAGAATCTCGAGGCCGGCGGCCTGGAGCGAGCGGATCGCCGTCTCGCGGCCCGAGCCCGGGCCCTTGACGAAGACCTCGACCTTCTGCAGGCCGTGCTCCATGCCCTTCCGCGCACATGCATCCGCGGTCACCTGCGCGGCGAACGGCGTCGACTTGCGCGAGCCCTTGAAGCCCGCGGAGCCGGCCGACTCCCACGCGATCACGTTGCCTTCCTTGTCGGTGAGCGCGACGATCGTGTTGTTGAAGCTCGTCTTGATGTGCGCCTGACCGATGGCGATGTTCTTCCGGACCTTGCGACGAGTGCGGCCGCGCGTGGCCGCTTGACGGCGAGGCGGAGCCACTTACTTCGCTGCCTTGCTCTTGCCGCGGCCGACGGTCTTCTTCGGGCCCTTGCGCGTCCGCGCGTTCGTCTTCGTGCGCTGCCCGTGGACGGGCAGGCCGCGACGATGGCGGACACCGCGATAGGCGCCGATCTCCGACAGGCGCTTGATCGCCTGCTGGCGCTCGCGGCGGAGGTCACCCTCGACCTCGAGCTCGCCGTCGATGTAGGTGCGGAGCTTCGTCACCTCGTCGTCGGTGAGGTCCTTGATCTTCGTGTCAGGCGAGAGGCCGAGCGCGGCTGCGACCTTGCGCGCCGTCGGCTGGCCGATGCCATAGATGTAGGTCAGGCCGATCTCGAGCCGCTTCTGGTTGGGGAGGTTGACCCCGGCGATGCGCGCCATTACCCCTGCCTCTGCTTGTGACGAGGATTGGTGCAGATGACCATGGTCGTGCCGTGCCGCTTGATGACGCGGCAGCGTTCACACATGGGCTTGACGGATGGGCGTACTTTCATATCAGCGGTGCCGGTAGGTGATTCGACCGCGGTTCAGGTCGTAGGGGCTCATCTCCACCTTGACCTTGTCTCCCGGAAGGATGCGGATGTAGTGCTTTCGCATCTTCCCGGAGATGGTCGCGAGAATGGAGTGGCCGCCGTCGATCTGCACCCGAAACATCGTGCTGGGGAGCGCCTCGACGACTTCGCCTTCAACCTCGATCTTCTCTTCCTTGGTCGGCATTTCCTTTCTAGTCCAGAGGGATTCGCGCGCACGGCAAAGCCGGGCGCGGCGAGGGGTCATCGTAGCAGAGCAGCCCCAGCTTTCGTGAGGATTCTCGGGCCTTCCGGGGTCACCGCGACGGTGTGCTCGAAGTGCGCGGCGAGGGACGAATCGACCGAGGAGATCGACCAGTCGTCGTCGTGGACGTAGACGTCCGCCGAGCCCGCCGTGATCATCGGCTCGATCGCCAGGGTCATCCCCGGCTGGAGCACCGGGCCCCGCCCGGCCGGGCCGTAGTTCGGGATCTGCGGGTCCTCGTGGTAGCTCCGGCCGACCCCGTGCCCGACGAGGCTCCGGACGACGGAGAAGCCGGCCTCCTCGACCACGGTCTGGACGGCATGGGAGATGTCCGACAGGTGGTTCTCCGGCCGGGCCTGCTCGATGCCGGCGGCGAGCGCCTCCTGGCAGACGTCGAGGAGCCGCTGCGCCTCGGCGTCGATCTCCCCCACCGCAAGCGTCACGGCGCTGTCGGCGACGAGGCCGTTCAGCGTCACGCCGAGGTCGACCGAGATGAGGTCGCCCTCCCGGGCCTTGTAGTCGCTCGGGATGCCGTGCACGACCATCGAGTTCGGCGAGATGCAGAGGGCGGCGGGAAATCCCTTGTAGCCCTTCGACGTCGGCTGGCCGCCGTTCGCGACGACGTGCTCGTCGGCGATCCGGTCGAGCTCGAGCATGGAGACACCGGGCTCGAGGTGCTCGGCGACGAGCTGCAGCGTCTCGTGGACGAGCTCGCCGGCGCGCGCCATCCCCTCGATCTCGACGGCGGACTTGCGGATGATCATGCGCGCGCCTCGACGGCCTGCAACGCACCCTCGATCTCCTCGAAGACCTCGTCGACCGTGCGGTCGGCGTGGATGCCGACGAGGTTGCCGCGCTGCGTTCGTAGTGCTCGATCAGCGGCTCGGTCTTGGCGTCGTACTCGGCGAGCCGCGTCTGAATCACCTCGAGCGTGTCGTCGGGACGGTTCTCGGCGGCGGCACGCTTGAGCAGTCGCTCGATGAGCTGCGCGCGGTCGGGAACGTAGAACGCGAAGACGATGTCGAGCGAGCGGCCGACCTCGTCGAGCATCTGGTCGAGCGCGTCCGCCTGCGACTGCGTGCGCGGATACCCGTCGAGGATGAATCCGGGGACGGTGTCGCCGCGCGAGAGCCGGTCGCGGATGAGCGGGATCGTGATCTCGTCGGGAACGAGCTGCCCGGCGGCGAGGATCGGCTCGACTTCCTTGCCGAGCTCGGTGCCGCGCGCGATCGCCTCGCGGTAGAGATCCCCGCTCGAGATGTGCGGGATGCCGTAGGTGGCGGAGATCCGCTTCGCCTGGGTTCCTTTGCCGGAGCCCTGCGGGCCGAGCAAGCAGGATGTTCATGCCGCCTATCGGAGGAAGCCTTCGTAGTGGCGCATCATCATCTGCGACTCCATCTGGCGCATCGTGTCGAGCGCGACGCCGACGACGATGAGCACCGAGGTGCCGCCGAGTGCGCGCGCGGTCGCCTGCGAGAACCCGAAGTAGTGGATGAAGACGCTCGGCGCCACGGCGACGACCGCGAGGAAGAGTGAGCCCGGCAGCGTCAGCCGCTGCAGGACGCGGTCGAGGTACGCGGCGGTGGGCGGCCCCGGACGGATGCCGGGGATGTACCCGCCGTTCTTGCGCAGGTTGTCCGCCTGGTCGACCGGGTTGAACTGGACCGACGTATAGAAGTACGTGAAGACGATGATCAGCACCGCCTCGGTGGCGAGGTAGTACCAGCTCGTGTACTGGAAGTTCGTGTTCACCCAGCTCGACCACGCAGGCACGAAGCCGGCGACGGTCTGCGGGAGCGCAAGCAGCGCCGCGGCGAAGATGACCGGGATGACGCCCGCCATGTTCACGCGCAGCGGCATGTAGGTCGACTGGCTCGCGCTGGCTCTGCCTCCCGAGTTGGCGTCGCGCGTACTGCACGGGGATCCGCCGCTGCCCCTCCTGGACGAAGACGACCGCGACGACGACCGCGATGGCGACGATCGGGAAGAACAGGCGCTCGGTCGTGCCGCCGTTGATCCACGCGCTGATGCCGGTCGGCGCGTACGCGAGGATCGACGCGAAGATGAGGAGCGAGATGCCGTTGCCGACGCCGCGCTTCGTGATCAGCTCGCCCATCCACATGAGGAGGACGCAGCCCGCGGTGAGCGTCAGCACGATGATCACGAGCCGGCCGGCGTTCACGCCCGGCAGCGCGCCCTGGCGCTTGAACAGGAACGCGTACCCCGTCGACTGCGCGGCGGCGAGACCGACGGTCGCGTAGCGCGTGTACTGCGTGATCTTGGCGTAGCCGGCTTCACCCTCCTTCTGCAGGCGCTCGAGCGAAGGCACGACTGCGGTCAGCAGCTGCAGGATGATCGAGGCCGTGACGTACGGCATGATCCCGAGCGCAAAGAGCGAGAAGCGCGACAGCGCCGAGCCGGAGAAGAGGTTGAGCAGCGTGAGGATGCCGCCGCCCGCGCCGTTGAAGTACTGCTGGATCGCGCTCTGGTCGATGCCCGGTGCGGGCACCCACGATCCGAGGCGGTAGAGCGCAAGGATCACCGCGGTGAAGAGCACGCGCTTGCGCAGCTCCGGGACGCGCCACGCGTTGGCGAGCCAGGAGAACATCTATTCCTCCGTGGCCTCTTCCTCCGCAGGCGTCTCCGGCTCTGCGGCCGTGGGATGTGCCTTGTGGTGGTGGCGCGCCTTCTTCACCTTCGGCTCGCGCAGAAGCTCGACGGTGCCGCCGGCCTTCTCGATCTTCTCGCGCGCGGCCGCCGAGATGGCGTGCACGCGAACGGTCAGCTTCTTCGAGATCTCGCCGGTGCCGAGCAGCTTGACGTCGATCTTCGTGTTCTTGATCAGGCGCTTCTCGACGAGCGTCTCCGGCGTCACTTCGGCTCCGGCGTCGAAGCGGTCGAGGTCGCGCACGTTGACGGGGATCGTCTCCGTGCGGAACGGCCCGATCGGCATCGCGTCCTTCGACGTCGCGCCGCGCAGCTTGCCGATGCGCATGTAGATCGGCATCTGGCCGCCCTCGAAGCCCGCGCGCATCTTGTGCGAGCCCGCGCGCGACTTCTGGCCCTTGTTGCCGCGGCCGGAGTACTTGCCCGTGCCCGAGCCGGGGCCGCGGCCGACGCGCTTGCGGTCGACGCGCTCCTGCGCGGGCTGGAGGTTCGAGAGATTGAGCTGCTTGGGCATTACTCCGACTCCACTTTCACGAGGTGGGCGACCTTCCTCAGCATGCCTGCGAGCACCGGGCCCTCGTCGTGCTCGGCGGTGTTGCCGATCCGTCCGAGCCCAAGCGCGCGCAGCGTGCCGCGGTGCCGCTCGCTCTGGCCGATCTGGGACTTGACCTGCGTGAGCTTGACCTTGGCCACTACGCGTCCTTCTTCTTCCGGATCGTGCGGCGCTTCGGCTTCTCCTCGGCAGCGGGCGCTTCCGCGGCCGGCTCGGCAGCCACGGGCTCTTCGGCCACCGGCTCCTCGACGACGGGCTCTTCAACTGCGCTAGGCGCCTTGAGACTTCAGGGGCGACCGGAGCAGGAACAGCCGCTTCCGGCTCGGCCGCGACGCGCGGCGGCGTCTTGAACGGGAGAACCTCGCTGATCTGCTTGCCGCGGATGCGTGCGACGTCCTCGGGACGGCGCAGCTCCTTCAGCGCGACGATCGTCGCCTTCGCCATGTTGATCGGGTTCGTCGTGCCGAGGCTCTTCGCGAGCACGTTGCGCACGCCGGCGAGCTCGAGCACCGCGCGCACGCCGCCGCCGGCGATGACGCCGGTACCGTCGGACGCAGGGCGCAGCATGACGCGGGCCGCGTCGAAGCGGCCGAGCACCTCGTGCGTGATCGTCGAGCCGTGCTTCGGCACCGTGAACAGGTTCTTCTTCGCGTCCTCGACCGCCTTCGTGATCGCCAGCGGCACCTCGCGCGCCTTGCCGTAGCCGACGCCGACGCGGTCGACCTCGTCACCCACGACGACGAGCGCGGTGAACGAGAACCGGCGTCCGCCCTTGACCACCTTGGCGACGCGGTTGATCTCGACCACGCGCTCCTTGAGCTCGCGGGTCTCTGCAAAATCGACTGACATCAGAACTCGAGTCCTCCTTCGCGGGCGCCTTCGGCGAGTGCCTTCACTCGTCCGTGGTAGAGGTAGCCGGCGCGATCGAAGACGCAGGCGTCGATGCCTGCCTTCTTCGCGGCGGCCGCGAGCAGCTTCCCGACTTCGGTCGCCTGCTCGCTCTTGTCACCCTTGAACGTCTTCTTCAGCTCGAGCCACGACGCCGCGGCGAGCGTGCGCCCGCTGAGGTCGTCGACGAGCTGCGCCGTGATCCCCCGGTTCGACCGGAAGACGACGAGACGCGGCCGCTGCGTCGAACCGTTCACCTTGCCGCGCACGCGCTTGTGGCGGCGCGCGCGAGCTTCCCTGACGGTCAGGCTAGGCACGCTTGCCCACCTTTCTCCGGACGTACTCGCCCTCGTAGCGGATGCCCTTGCCCTTGTACGGCTCGGGCGGGCGGACCTTGCGAATCTCTGCGGCCGTCTGGCCGACCTGCTGCTTGTCCGTGCCCTTGACGACGACCTGCGTCGGCACGGGAACCTCGAAGCTGATGCCGGTGCGCGGCTTGATCGTGACCGCGTGCGAGTAACCCACCTGCAGCTCGAGGTCGTTGCCCTTGAGCGCAGCGCGGTAGCCGACGCCCTGGATCTCCAGGCGCTTCTCGAAGCCCTTCGTCACGCCCTCGACCATGTTCGCGATGAGCGTGCGCGTGAGGCCGTGCAGCGCACGATCCTCGCCGCGCTCGGTCGGACGCGTGACGACGAGCGTGCCTTCCTCCTGCGCGACAGCCATGCGCACGGGCACGTCCTGCTGGAGCGTGCCGAGCGGGCCCACGACCGCAACGCGGCCAGGCTCGACCGACACCGTCACGCCGGCAGGGATCTCGATGGGTTTTCTTCCGATTCGGCTCATGTGCTCACCAGATGAAGCAAACGACCTCGCCACCGATCCCGCGCTCCTGCGCGGTTCGGCTCGTGACGAGCCCGGACGACGTGGACAGAATTGCGACGCCCATGCCGCCCAGCACGCGCGGGAGACGATCGTTCCGCGCATAGACCCTGCGGCCCGGCTTGGAGATGCGCTTCAGGCCTGAGATGACCCGCTCGCGATTCCGGCCGAACTTCAGATCGATGACCAGGGTATCGAAGGATTCGCCCTTCTCGACGTGATAGTCCCGGATGTAGCCCTCCTCCTTCAGGAGGCGGGCGATCTCCACCTTCATGCGCGACGTCGGCATCACGGCCTTGTCGTGCAGCGCCTTGTTGGCGTTCCGGATGCGAGTGAGCATGTCGGCGATCGGATCGGTCAGCATCGGATCACCAGCTCGATTTCGTCATGCCGGGGATGGCGCCCTGATGGGCGAGGTCGCGCAGGCAGATGCGGCACAGGCCGAACTTCTTGAACACCGCGCGCGGACGGCCGCACCGTTGCAGCGCGAGTACGCCCGTGTCTTGAACTTCTGCGGTCGCTTCTGCTTTACGACCAGGCTCGTCTTTGCCAACGCTAGCGCCTCTGCGTCAGAACTGATCGCCACACGTCATCCTCGGCCCTTCGCCGAACGGCAGGCCGAGAGCCTGCAGTAGGGCGCGGGCGTGATCGTCAGTCGCGGCGCTCGTCGTGATCGTCACGTCGAGGCCGCGTACCTGCTGAATGTCGTCGTAGTTGATCTCCGGGAAGATGATCTGCTCGCGCACGCCGAGCGAGTAGTTGCCGCGCCCGTCGAACGAGCCCGGGTTCAGCCCGCGGAAGTCGCGGATGCGCGGAAGCGCGATCGAGATCAGCCGGTCGAGAAAGTCGTACATGCGCGCGCCGCGGAGCGTCACCTTCGCGCCGATCGGCATGCCCTCGCGGATCTTGAACTGCGCCACCGACTTGCGGGCGCGACGCACCTGGGCGCGCTGGCCGGCGATCGTCGACAGCTCGTCCATCGCGGAGTCGAGCTGCTTCGCGTCGGTCTTCGCCTCGCCCACGCCCATGTTGAGCGTGATCTTCTCGAGGTGCGGCACCTGCATGATCGAGCGCAGGCCGAGCTCGTCCTTGAGCAACGGACGGATCTCGCTCTCGTAGCGCTCCTTGAGGCGGGGCGTATAGGTGTCTGTCGCTGCTGCGCTCATGTCTTGTCGATCTCCTGTTCGCAGCCGGCGTTCTTGCAGACGCGCACGCGAACCGTCTTGTCCTTGACCGTCTTCAGGACGGTGCCGACGCGGGTCGGCTTCTTGCACGTCGGGCAGACGATCATCACGTTCGACACCTGGAGCGGCGCCGACTTCTCGATGATCCCGCCCGGGATGATCGAAGGCCCGCCCATGCGGCTCGCGTTCTGGATCGGACGCGGGCGCTGGTGGCGCTTGACCATGTTGATGTTCTCGACGAGGACGCGGCCGTCCTTCGGCATCGCCGCGATGACGCGGCCTTCCTTGCCGCGGTCCTTGCCGCGAATGACATGGACGAGGTCGCCCTGGCGAATCTTCATCGTTTGGGCCACTTACAACACCTCCGGGGCGAGCGAGACGATCTTCATGAAGTTCTTCTCGCGCAGCTCGCGCGCGACCGGCCCGAAGATGCGGGTGCCGCGCGGATTGCGCTGGTTGTCGATGATCACGGCAGCGTTCTCGTCGAACGCGATCGTCGTCCCGTCGACGCGGCCGAACGGCTTGCGCGTCCGCACGACGACGGCCTTCACGACCTCGCCCTTCTTGACCGCGCCCTGCGGCGTGGCGGTCTTGACCGTGCCGACGATGATGTCGCCCACGCGCGCGTAGCGGCGGTGATGGCCGCCCATGACGCGGATGCAGAGCAGCTCGCGGGCGCCCGTGTTGTCGGCCACCTTGAGACGGGACTCCTGCTGGATCATTTCGCCGCCTCGACGATCTCCGCGAGCCGCCAGCGCTTCGTTGCCGACAGCGGGCGCGTCTCGACGATGCGAACGACGTCGCCGACGTTCGCCGAGTTCTGCTCGTCGTGCGCGTGGAACTTGACCGAGCGCCGGACGACCTTCTTGTACCTCGGGTGCGACTTGATCACGTCGACCTTGACGACGATCGTCTTGTCCATCGCGCTCGAGACGACGACGCCGCGGCGCTCCTGCGTGCGGCCGCGATCGTGCTCGGGCTTCGGCAGCCGGACGATCGGCTTGCGCTCGGCCGCAGGCGTGTGGACGCGGCGCCCCTTCTTGGGGCGCTCCGCGCGCGGAAGACGCTTGCGCTTCTTCTTCGGCTCGGACTGAGCCTGAGGAGCAGCGGGCTCCTCCGCCGCAGGGGCTTCGGCCGCAGGTGCCTCTTCGGCAGCGGGCGCCTCTTCGGCGGCAGGCGTCTCCTCCACAGGGGCCTCGGCCTCCGCGGTGTCTACACCCGACTCCGGCGCAGCCGGAGTCTCCTCGTTCTCAGTCTTTTCGATTTCTTCGCTCATGCTCGTCCCTTTGCTGCTTCACGTTCATTAACCACCGTAAGAATTCGCGCAATCTCGCGCTTCGTGAGCTTCAAGCCGCGCGCTGTTCTCGAGCGCGCCGGTCACGGACTGGAAGCGCAGGTTGAACAGCTCCTGCCGGCGCTCGATGAGGCGGTGCCCCAGCTCGTCGTCGGTCAGGTCCCGGAGTTCGCTCGGCCTAGTCAAAGAGGTCGCCCTCCCTCTTCACGATCTTCGACTTGACGGACAGCTTCTGGCCCGCGAGCGTGAGCGCTTCCTTTGCGAGCGGCTCAGGGCACGCCGGCGAGCTCGAACATGACGCGCCCGGGCTTGATCACGGCGACCCAGCCTTCGGGCGAGCCCTTGCCCGAGCCCATGCGGGTCTCGGCAGGCTTCTTCGTGTACGACTTGTCCGGGAAGACGTTGATCCAGACCTTGCCGCCGCGCTTGATCTTGCGCGTCATCGCGATGCGGGCGGCCTCGATCTGCCGGTTGGTGATCCAGCCGCGGTCGATCGCCTTCAGGCCGTAGTCCCCGAACTGGACCGTGGTCTGACCCTTCGACTCGCCTGCGCGGCGGCCGCGATGGACCTTGCGGAACTTTGTCTTCTTCGGCATCAACATGGCTCTACGACTCCTCGGTCTTCTTCCGCGGCGCGCGCTTCGGCTTCGGGGTGTCAGACACCGTCCCGGTGTCAGACACCGGAGCAGCGGCCGGGGTCTCCGGCGCCGTCTCGACGGGCGGTGCTTCGCTCACGGGCTTGGGCGTCTCCTCCGCAGCGGGCTGCGCAGGTGCCTGCGGTGCGGGCGTGTCGCGGCGCGGACGTGCGCCGCCGCCGCCACCTGCACCACTGCCTGCCGGGCGCGCACCCTGTCCGGGACCGCGACGCTGGCCGGGACGTCCTCCGCCTGCGCCACCGCCGGACCGCCGCCGCCGGGACCGCGCCGCCTGCCGGGACGCACCGGGCCGAGGCCCTCGCGGTCGGGACCGCGTCCGCGTCCGCTCTCGCGGGACGCGCCGAGGCCCTCGACTGCGCCGCCGCGGCGGCGCTTCGTGTCCTGGTCGCCGAGGCGCTGGTCGCCGGCCGAGATGCCTTCGTAGCCCTCCGGCATGATCTCGCCCTTGTTGATCCAGACCTTCACGCCGATGCGGCCGTACGTCGTCTTCGCCTCGACGAAGCCGTAGTCGATGTCGGCGCGGATCGTGTGCAGCGGGACGCGGCCTTCGCTGTAGGTCTCGCGCCGGCTCATCTCACCGCCGCCGAGACGGCCCGAGCACTGGATCTTCACACCGGCTGCGCCGGAGCGGCTCGCCGATGCGAGCGCACGCTTCATCGCGCGCCGGAAGGCGACGCGGTTCGACAGCTGCTCGGCGATCGACTGCGCGACGAGCTTCGCGTCCAGCTCGGGGCGCTTGATCTCGTTGATGTTGATGTGGACGTTCTTCTGCGTCAGCGCGTGCAGCTCACGGCGCAGCGCGTCGACCTCGACACCGGACTTGCCGATGACGATGCCGGGGCGCGCCGTGAAGATGTCCACGGTGATCCGCTGCTTGTCCTTCTGAATGAGGATGTCCGACAGCCCCGCATGCGCGAGCTTCTTGTAGATGTGCTCGCGGATCTTCACGTCCTCGAGCAGGTACGCCGGGAACTCCTTCTTGCCCGTGTACCAGTTCGACTTCCAGCGGTGGATGATCCCCACACGCAGGCCGCCGGGATGAATCTTCTGTCCCACTAGCTCTCCTTCGGCCCGAGGATCACGGTGATATGGCACGTGCGCTTGAAGATCTTCGACGCGCGGCCGCGGGCGCGAGCGCGCCAGCGCTTCAGCGTCGGCCCCTCGTCCACGTACGCGGTGACGACGACGAGGTCGTCGCCGTTCCAGAGCAGGTCGGGGCGCGACTCCGCGTTCGCGACTGCGGAATGGAGCACCTTCGCGACGTCGCGCGCGACCGCGCGCTGCGAGAACGCGAGGATCGTGCGGGCTTCCGGAACGGAGCGGCCGCGAATGAGGTCGGTGACGAGCCGCGCCTTGCGCGCGCTCGAGCTCACGCGCTTTGCCTGCGCGCGCACCGTCTTCTGCTCTGTCTCGACTGCTGCCATTACCTCTTGACCTTTGCTGCCTTGTCGCCCGCGTGACCGCGGAACGTCCGCGTCGGCGCGAATTCACCGAGCTTGTGACCGACCATCTGCTCGGAGATGAAGACGGGCACGTGCTTGCGGCCGTCGTGCACCGCAATCGTGTGACCGACCATCTCCGGGAAGATCGTCGACGTCCGCGACCAGGTGCGGATCATGTTCTTCTGACTCGCCGCGTTCATCGTGGTGATGCGATCGAGCAGGCGCTGCTCGACGAACGGGCCCTTCTTGCTTGAACGGCTCATGAGCCTCGCTTCCCCTTGCCGCGCTTACGAGCGCGAACGATCAACCTGTCGGATTCCTTGTGCTTGCGGCGCGTGCGCTTGCCGAGCGTCGGCACGCCCCACGGGGTGACCGGGTGGCGGCCGCCCTTCGACTTGCCCTCGCCGCCGCCGTGCGGATGGTCGACCGGGTTCATCGCCGAGCCGCGCACGGTCGGGCGCTTGCCGCGCCAGCGGCTGCGACCAGCCTTGCCGCCGGTGATGTTCTGGTGGTCGACGTTGCCGACCTGACCGACGGTCGCGCGGCACGTGAGCGGGACGCGGCGCATCTCGCCCGAAGGGAGGCGCAGGACGGCGAAGCCCTGATCCTTCGCGACGAGCTGGATGCCCGAGCCGGCCGAGCGGGCCATCTTCGCGCCCTGCCCCGGCTGCAGCTCGACGTTGTGCACGAGCGTGCCGGTCGGGATGTTCTCGAGCGGCAGCGCGTTGCCGACCTTGATGTCGGCCGCAGGGCCGGACTCGACCGTCGCGCCGACGCGCAGCTGCGCGGGCGCGAGGATGTAGCTCTTGGCACCGTCGGCGTAGTGGAGCAGCGCGATGCGCGCCGACCGGTTCGGGTCGTACTCGATGGAGGCGACCTTCGCCGGCACGCCGTCCTTCAGGCGCTTGAAGTCGATGATGCGATAGCGGCGCTTGTGGCCGCCGCCCTGGTGACGCGTCGTGATGCGGCCGTTGTTGTTGCGGCCGCCCTTCTTCGTCACCGGCGCGAGCAGGCTCTTCTCCGGCACCGTCTTCGTGATCTCCTCGAAGGTCGAGACCGACATGAAGCGGCGGCCCGGCGAGGTCGGCTTGAACTTTCTGACTGGCATTAGAGCTGCGCTCCTTCGAAGATCTCGATCGAGTCGCCGGCCTTGAGCTCGACGATCGCCTTCTTCCAGCCGGGGCGCGTGCCCTTGAAGACACCGCGACGCTTCGGCTTCGCCTGCACCTTGATGATGTTCACGCGCAGAACCGTGACGTCGAAGAGCTGCTCGACGGCCTGGCGTACCTGCGTCTTGTGCGCGTCCTGGTGCACCTTGAACGTGTACTTGTTCTGCGTGATCTGCTCGTAGCTCTTCTCCGAGATGACGGGACGGAGGAGCACCTGGGCGGGATGAAGACTCACGACGCCCTCCCTCGAGGAGGGCGTCTAGGGCGCTCTCTGAAACGAGGAGGGAGCGGGCCCACACGACTTCGGCCACTTCCAGGTCCTGCGGGACGGTGACGATGCAACGGTCGACGTTGCGGAAGGACTTCGCGAGCGTGTCCTCGTCTTCGTTGACGACGACGACCGTCGGGGTCTCGCCGCCCCACTTCGTGAGCAGATCGAGGGCAGCCTTGGTCGACGGCGCTTCGAACGCAGTGCGTGCTGAGGAGCGCGAAGCTGCCCGCCTGCGCGTGGTCGCTGAGCGCAACACGCAGTGCAGCGTGCATTGCCTTCTTGTTCACCTTGACGGAGAAGTCGCGCGGGCTCGGCGGGAACACGACGCCGCCGCCCGTGAACTGCGCGGCGCGGATGGTGCCGGCGCGTGCGCGGCCGGTGCCCTTCTGGCGCCACGGCTTCGAGCGGCCGCCGGAGACGAGCCCGCGGCTCTTCGCCGCGCGCGTGCCCTGACGGCGCTCGTTCATCTCCGCGCGCACGGCCTCGTGCACGAGGTGCGGCTTGATCTCGGCGCCGAAGATGGCGGCCTCGAGCGAGACCTCCTTCGCGGCCTTGCCGCCGAGCACGGGTGCCTTCAGCGCGGCCATTACTTCGATGCCTCGCGGATCTCGACGATCCCGTTCTTCGGACCGGGGACGGCGCCCTTGACGAGCAGCAGATTCCGCTCGACGTCGATCGAGTGCACCGTCAGCCCGACCTGGGTCACGCGCTTGCCGCCCATCCGGCCGGCCATGCGGATGCCCTTGAACACGCGCGACGGCGTCGCCGACGCGCCGATCGAGCCCGGCTTGCGGATGTTGTGCGAGCCGTGCGTGACCGGGCCGCGGCTGAAGCGATGGCGCTTGATCGTGCCCTGGAACCCCTTGCCGATCGACGTCCCGGCGACCTTGATCTTGTCGCCGGGCTGGAAGATCTCGACCGTCACGTTCTCGCCCTGCACCGCGTCGGCGAAGTGCCCGCGGAACTCGACGAGATGCCTGTACGCACCGCTCACCCCGTTCTTCGCGAGGTGGCCGCGCTCGGGCTTGGAGATCTTGCGATCGACGACGGGCTCCCACGCCAGCTGCACGGCCTCGTAGCCGTCGGCGTCGGGCGTGCGCACGGCGACGACCGGGCACGGGCCTGCCTCGATCACCGTGACCGAGGTGACGGCGCCGCTCTCCGCGTCGAAGAGCGACGTCATCCCCAGCTTCTTGCCGACGATCCCCTTCATCAGAGCTTGATCTCGATGTCGACGCCGGCCGGGAGATCGAGCCGCATGAGCGAGTCGACCGTCTTCGGGGTCGGCGAGTGGATGTCGATCAGCCGCTTGTGCGTGCGCACCTCGAAGTGCTCCCGCGAGTCCTTGTCCTTGAACGGGGACCGGATGACGCAGTAGACGTTCTTCTCGGTGGGCAGGGGCACGGGACCGGTGATGGTGGCGCCGGTGCGCTGAGCCGTGTCCACGATGTCCTTCGCGGACTTGTCCACCTGCTGGTGGTCGTAGCCCTTGAGGCGGATTGCGGATTTTCTGCTGAGGCACCGGCGCCTACCTAGGCGATGATCTCGGTGACCGCTCCGGCGCCGACGGTGCGGCCACCTTCGCGGATTGCAAAGCGGAGACCCTGATCCATTGCGATCGGCTGGATCATCTCGATCTCCATGTTCGTGTTGTCGCCCGGCATGACCATCTCCTGGCCCTCAGGAAGCTTGATCGAGCCGGTGACGTCCGTCGTGCGGAAGTAGAACTGCGGCCGGTAGCCGTTGAAGAACGGCGTGTGGCGGCCACCCTCCTCCTTCGAGAGCACGTAGACCTCGGCCTTGAAGTGCGTGTGCGGCGTGATCGAGCCGGGCTTCGCGACGACCTGCCCGCGCTCCACGTCCTCGCGCTTGATGCCGCGAAGAAGAGCACCCGCGTTGTCGCCGGCCTGCGCGTAGTCGAGCGTCTTCTGGAACATCTCGAGCCCGGTGACGACCGTCTTGGTCACCTCGGGATGGATGCCGATGACCTCGACCTCGTTGCCGACCTCGATCTTGCCCTGCTCGATGCGACCGGTCACGACGGTGCCGCGGCCGGTGATCGTGAAGACGTCCTCGATCGGCATGAGGAACGGCCGGTCGACGTCACGCACGGGCTCCGGGATGTAGGAGTCGACCGCGTCCATCAGCTCGATGATCTTGGCCGTCCACTCCGCGTCGCCCTCGAGCGCCTTCAGCGCCGAGACGTGCACGACGGGGATGTCGTCGCCGGGGAACTCGTACTTCGTCAGCAGCTCGCGGACCTCGAGCTCGACGAGCTCGAGCAGCTCGGGATCGTCGACCATGTCGGTCTTGTTCAGCGCGACGACGATCGCCGGCACCTGCACCTGGCGGGCGAGCAGGATGTGCTCGCGCGTCTGCGGCATCGGGCCGTCGGCGGCGGACACGACGAGGATCGCGCCGTCCATCTGGGCGGCACCCGTGATCATGTTCTTGATGTAGTCAGCGTGGCCCGGGCAGTCGACGTGCGCGTAGTGGCGGTTCGCCGTCTCGTACTCGACGTGCGCGGTGTTGATCGTGATGCCGCGCTGCCGCTCCTCCGGCGCCTTGTCGATGTCCTCGAAGGAGGTCGCCGCGGTACCCGTGCCGCTCTCGGCGAGGACCTTCGTGATGGCAGCGGTCAGCGTCGTCTTGCCATGGTCGATGTGACCGATGGTCCCGACGTTGACGTGCGGCTTCGTGCGCTCGAACTTCTGCTTTGCCATAGGTGGCTCCTGATCTCCTTCGTTACCTAGTTGGACCCGGAGTCGACGAGCTCGCTCGCGATCGACTGGGGAACTTCCTCGTAGTGGTCGAACTCCATGTGGAACGTCGCCCGACCTTGGCTCATCGAGCGAATGTCGGTGGCGTATCCGAACATCTCGGCGAGCGGGACCATTGCCCGGATCACCTGTGCGTTGCCGACGGGCTCCATCCCCTCGACCCGGCCGCGACGGCCGTTGAGGTTGCCCATGACGTCGCCGAGGTAGTCCTCGGGCGTCGTCACTTCGACGAGCATGACGGGCTCGAGCAGCTTCGGCTTCGCCCGCTTCAGCGCTTCCTTGAAGGCCATCGAGCCGGCGATCTTGAAGGCGCGCTCGCTCGAGTCCACCTCGTGGTACGACCCGTCGACGAGCTCGACCTTGATGTCGACGACCGGGTAGCCGGCGAGGATGCCCGCGTCCATCGCCTCGCGGATGCCCGCGTCGACGGCCGGGATGTACTCCTTCGGAATCTTTCCGCCGACGATCTTGTCGGAGAACTCGTAGCCGTCGCCCGGCGTCTGCGGATACAGGTTGATGGTCACGTCGCCGTACTGGCCGGAGCCGCCCGTCTGGCGGACGAACTTGCCCTGGACCTTCTCGGCCGGCTTCGACACCGTCTCGCGGTACGCGACCTGCGGGCGGCCGACGTTCGCGTCGACGTTGAACTCGCGCTTGAGGCGGTCGACGATGATCTCGAGGTGCAGCTCGCCCATCCCGGAGATGAGCGTCTGCCCGGTCTCTTCGTCCGAGGTGACGCGGAAGGTCGGATCCTCCTCGGAGAGGCGCTGGAGGCCGGCTCCGAGCTTGTCCTGGTCGGCCTTCGACTTCGGCTCGACGGCGACGGAGATGACGGGGTCGGGGAAGCTCATCGACTCGAGCACGATCGGCGCGTTGTCGGCGCTGAGCGTGTCGCCCGTCGTCGTGAACTTCAGGCCGACGCCGGCGGCGATCTCGCCCGCGGTGATCTCCTCGCGCTCCTCGCGGTGGTTCGCGTGCATCTGGAGGATGCGACTGATGCGCTCGGTCTTGCCGTTGATCGTGTTGAGCACGCGGTCGCCGGCCTTGATGTGACCGGAGTAGACGCGGAAGTACGTCAGCTTGCCGACGTACGGATCGGACATGACCTTGAAGGCAAGCGCCGAGAACGGCTCGTCCGGCGACGCCGTCCGCTCGACCTCGGCGCCGGTCTTCGGGTCGGTCCCGACCATCGGCGGCACGTCGAGCGGGCTCGGCAGGTAGTCGATGACCGCGTCGAGCAGCGGCTGCACGCCCTTGTTCTTGAAGGCGGAGCCGAGCAGCACCGGCGTGACCTCGTCGGCGAGCGTCGCTGCGCGGACGGCGCGGCGAATCATGTCCGGCGTGACCGAGGACTCGTCCTCGATGTACGCCTCGAGCACCTCGTCGTCGAAGTGCGAGATCGCGTCGATCAGCTGGTGGTGGTACTCGTGCGCCTGCTCGGCGAGGCCTTCGGGAATCTCGGTGACGTCGAACTGCTGGCCGAGCTCGTCCTTGTAGACGATCGCGTTCATCTCGACGAGGTCGACGACGCCGGTGAACTGGTCCTCCTGGCCGATCGGGATCTGCAGCGGCACGGGATTCGCGCCGAGGCGGTCGACCATCGACTGCACGGCGGCGAAGAAGTTCGCGCCGGTGCGGTCCATCTTGTTGATGAACGCGATGCGCGGGACCTTGTACTTGTCGGCCTGCCGCCAGACCGTCTCGGACTGCGGCTGGACGCCTGCGACGGAGTCGAAGACGGCGATCGCGCCGTCGAGGACGCGCAGGCTCCGCTCCACCTCCACGGTGAAGTCCACGTGCCCGGGCGTATCGATGATGTTGATGCGATGGTCGCGCCAGACGGCCGTCGTCGCCGCCGACGTGATGGTGATGCCCCGCTCCTGCTCCTGGGCCATCCAGTCCATCGTCGCGGCGCCCTCGTGCACCTCGCCCATCTTGTGGGTGCGGCCGGTGTAGTAGAGGATCCGCTCCGTCGTCGTCGTCTTGCCGGCGTCGATGTGCGCCATGATCCCGATGTTGCGGACGCGGTCGAGCGCGATCTGTGTGGACGTCGCAGCCATGGTTACCAGCGGTAGTGGGCGAAGGCCTTGTTGGCCTGTGCCATCCGGTAGACGTCGTCCTTGCGCTTGAACGCGCCGCCCTGCTGGTTGAGCGCGTCCATGATCTCGTTGGCGAGCTTGTCGCTCATGCCCTTCTCCCGACGATCCCGCGCGAACGTGACGAGCCAGCGCACGGCGAGCGTGCGGGCACGGCGCTGCGGAACCTCGACGGGAACCTGGTAGTTGGCGCCACCGACGCGGCGGCCCTTCACCTCGAGCACCGGCGTGACCGTCTTCACGGCCTGCTCGAGCACCTCGACCGGCGGGCGGCCGGTCTTCGTGCCCACGGTCTCGAGCGCGGAGTACACGATGTCCTCGGCGACCGACTTCTTGCCGTCGAGCATCACCTTGTTGATCACCTGCGTGACGAGCTGCGATCCGTACACGGCATCGCCGGGCGCCACGCGGGCCTGAACCTCTGCGCGACGTGGCATTACGAGCCCTTCTTGGCGCCGTACCGCGAGCGCGCCTGCTTGCGGTCGGACACGCCCGACGTGTCGAGCGCGGCGCGAATGATCTTGTACCGGAAGCCCGGCAGGTCGGCCGTACGTCCGCCGCGGATCAGGACGACCGAGTGCTCCTGCAGGTTGTGGCCCTCGCCGGGGATGTAGGCCCCGACTTCCATGCCGTTCGTCAGCCGGACGCGGGCGACCTTCCGCAGCGCCGAGTTCGGCTTACGCGGAGTGGTCGTATAGACGCGCGTGCAGACGCCCCGCTTCTGCGGGGAGCCGGCGAGTGCAGGCGCCTTGGTCTTCGCCTTGGCGGCCTTGCGACCCTTACGCACGAGTTGATTGACAGTCGGCATGAGTCCTTCGTCTAGGCCCTTCACACAAAGAGACGGTCGGCTTGGGGCGAGGGCCCCTGCCAACCGGCCCGGGGAATGGTAGCGAAGCCGCATGGAAACCGTCAAACAGCGGAAAAGATCGCCATTTCGGGGCTGGCGTCGAGGCCGATCCCGCGCATTAGAGTCGTTCAGCCCCTGTGAGCCACCTCCTGATTGCGGCGACGACGGCGCTAGGCGCCTGCCTGCTGCTGCTCGTGGGCGTGCTTTTGGGCCTCCTGCGGCGGTCGAGCGACCGGGTCGCCGACGTCGAGCGCCGGCTGGACGAGCTCGCCTCCGACCTGGGCGGAGCGGTCGCCCGGGCCGAGGAGGAGGGCCGCCGAAGCCGCCTGCTGGGCGACATCTCGGGGACGATCGACCTGGACGAGGTGCTCGGCCGGGCGCTCGAGGCGGTCACGGCCGTGCCCGGCGTCGACGCCGCGCTCATCCGGGTGGAGGGCGAGACGACACCGATCATCGCGGCCGTCGGGCTCGCCGACGAGGAGGCGGCGCGCCAGTCCGCGGCCGTGCCTCGCGGCGAGCGGGACATCCGGGCGGTCGAGCTCAACTACCGGTACGCCGAGGCGGACGAGGCCGCGCGCGGCGACACCCTCCTCCGCGGCGGGCTCGCCATCCCGATGGCCGACGAGGGCGGGCCGCTCGGGGCGCTCGTCGTCCTGACCCGTACGCCCGGCCTGCGCTTCGACGACCAGCGCGCTCCTCCGGCTGGAGGAGATCGCGCACCGCACCGCGCCCGCGATCGAGAACGCGCGACGCTTTCGAGAGGCCCGGCAGCTCGCCGACCTCGACGCCCTGACGGAGCTCCACAACCGGCGGTACTTCCACGAGACGCTCGCGCGTGAGGCGGTGCGCGCCCACCGGTACGCCCGCAAGCTCGCGCTCGTCGTCTTCGACCTCGACGACTTCAAGGACGTGAACGACCGGATCGGCCACCTGGCCGGCGACGCGGTGCTCGCGGAGGCGGCGTCGCGCATGCGCGAAGTCGTGCGCACCGCCGACGTTCCGTGCCGCGTGGGCGGCGACGAGTTCGCGGTGATCATGCCGGAGTCGACGCTCGAGGACGCCGAGCAGCTCTTCGTGCGCATCCAGTCCGTCATGTCCAACCGCGCACTCGGGCAGGCGGGGCGGCTGCACCTGTCCGCCGGGCTCGCAGAGCTACGCGCGGAGGACGACTCGATCACGCTCTTCGAGCGCGCCGACCGCGCGCTCTACTCCGCGAAGCAGGCCGGCAAGGGCCGCTCTATTGCGGCGACTGCCTAGCGGCGAACGACTGGGGCCAGTCCCCGTAACGCGACAGGCCCGGCCCCCGGCACACGTTCGTGTCCGGTGCGGGGCTAGCCGAGACGAAGGAACGGCACGTACTGGACGAGGTCGACTGCCGCGGGTTGCGGGAGGTCGTCCTTCGCGCACGTCGCCGTGACGAGCGCGGCACGCTGCTTGCCGACCGTCCACTTCTCGAACGCGACGCCTTGCGCGAACGAGCGCAGCGCCGCGGTGATCGCCGGCCGCGCACGGCCGAGCGGCACGGCGCCGAGCGGCGACGAGTCCTGCAGCGCCTTCACGGCGAACGTCCCCGTGCTCGTCAGCACCGACTCGGACTTGCCGGTCTTGAGGACGAACAGCCGGTCGGGCGCGACATCCTGCAGCGCGAGCCCCTGCGCCTTGTGCCCGAGCCACGGCGGCGCCGGCTTCGCCGACATCAAGCGCACCTGCAAGTCGGGATACGACGTGTAGAACGTGCTCACGTCGCTCGCCGACGGCGTCGACGACGGCAGCGCCGGCTCGACGTGCGCACGCCGAAGCTCGTCCGCGAGGATCCCGCGCGCCTCCGTCACCGTCACGTGCGCGCGCGCGAGCGCCGCGGTGTACAGCGACCGGCTGCCGCGGAACTCCTGGCGGATGACCGCACGCTCGGCCGCGAGAACGTCGACGCTCGACACCGGCTGCACCGAGCTCTCGACGAGCCGCTCGAAGAGCGCGCTGTACGCGGTCTCGCGATCGCCGGTCAGCGCGGCGAGCTGGTCGATCGACGCGCTCGACAGCGTCTGCTTCCCGACGAGGCACTGCGTGCCCGGCCGGAGCACGCTCAGCTGCCCCTCGGTGAGCGACGGGTCGAATCCCTGGATCGCCTTCGGCGCGTCGCAGAGCGACGGCGACCGCGCCCATAGC
>CAVTGM010000015.1:0-61251 GCA_963734285.1 uncultured Actinomycetes bacterium
AGCGGGCGCCGAGGATGCGGATCTTGCGTTCGCGATTGCGGAGCTGTCGCGCTACTTGGCTCTCGCCGGCCGTCACGCCGAGGCGATGCCGCTGATCGAGCGCTCGCTGCAGCTCGCGGAGGCGCTCGACTTGCCGGAGACGTTCGCCATGGGACTCATCACGAGGGGTCTCGTCCTGAACTGGCAAGGGCGCACGCGCGAGGCACACCTGCTCACACGTCATGGGCTCGAAGTCGCGCTCGCGAACGACCTCAACAGCGTCGCGCTCCGGGCGTTCAACAACCTGACCATCGATTACGCCCTCCGCGGCGACGCGCTCGGCGCTCACGAGCTCACCGAGCGCATGCTCGAGCTCGCGACCCGCGTCGGAGATCGGCAGAACGAGTTGCGTGCACACGGCTCCATCTCCTGGTCGTGCTACTCCCTCGGTGATTGGGATCGCGCGGAGGCCGAGGCCGGCTTTTCAGACGCGCCACACGCGACCGCAATCGCTCCGATCCGACTCGCCCGCGGCGAGGCCGCCCTCGCGCGCGAGGATTTCGAGAAGGAGATGGCTGGGCGGCCCGAAGGATGGGAGGACCAGACGCAAGCGCGTGCGTTTGCCGCGGCGTTCGACGCAGAGATCCTGCTCGCGGAGGGCAAGCCTGCCGAGGCGCTTGCCCAAGCCGAAAAGTCATTCGCCGACGTGATGACGATCGGCCTTCACTATTTCCCCGGAGTGATCGACACGGCCACCGACGCCGCCGCGCAGCTCGGGAACGAAGCAAAGCTCGTCGAGCTCATAGCGCTCGTCGAGGAGACGCCGCCCGGTCACCGGACGCCGGAGATGAACCACATCGGCGCCGTCGCTCGCGCACGTCGGGCGATGCTCCGTGGTGAGGACGCGGACGCCGACTTCCGCGAGGCGGAGGAGATCATGCGGAAGCTCGACTATCCGTACTTCCTGGCGCGGACGCTCGTCGAGCGCGGCGAAGCGCTCGTGTCGACGGGGAAGTACGCGGAGGCCGAGCCGCTGCTGGAGGAGGCGGAGCGGCTCCTCACTCCGCTGCGCGCGATGGTGTGGCTCGAGCGGATCGAGCGCGCCCGCGCCGGCGCGGGCGCCGCGGTCGCCTAGAGCCGCGCGTCGCGGCTCGCGGCGACCTCCAGCCGGAAGCCGTCGGGATCGAGGAAGAACGTCGCGTAGTACGCCGGGTGGTACTGCGGCCAGAACCGCGGCGCGTGCAGCACCTCGCCTCCCGCTTCGAGAACGCGTTCGTGGACGCCGTCGACGTCGTCGTGCGACTCGACCGCGAACGCGAGGTGGTGCAGGCCGGGCGCGTACAGCTCGAACTCCTGCTCGACGAGCGCCTGCCGCAGACCGAGTGAGCCGGAGCCGGCGGCCGGGAAACGGAGGTAGTGGATCTGCTCGCCGCGCTCGCCCTCGACGAGGAACGGCGCCTCGAGCCCGAGCGGCCCGAACACCGCGGCATAGAACACGAGCGACCGCTCGAGATCGCGGCAGACGAGATCGACGTGGCCGAGCCCGACGAGCATCTGTCAGGCGAACTCTTGGGCGATCGCCCGCTCCAGCGCGTCCGGCTTGAACCCGAACGGCCCTTCGCCGCCCTGAAACGCGATGCGCCCGTCGGAACCGATCAGATAGAGCCGGTCCGGCCAGCCGCCGTAGGCGGACGCGACGGCGTTGTCGACACCGTCGATCGCGACGGGCATGCTGACCTCGAGCTTGACTGCGCAGGTCGACGCGACCGAGCGTCGCTCGTCGTCGGTCTCCGGCTCGTGCACCGCGATGCCGGACCGACGGTTCTCGGGGATGATCCACCCCTCCTCGGGGTGCGCCTCCCGGATGTAGATCAGCAGGAAGTGCACCCGGTCGCCGTAGCGCCGGGCGAGATCCTCGAGCGTCCCAACCTGGGCGCGGAAGGGCGGTCAGGTGTACGAGCCGAAGATCAACGCGACCGGGCGCTCCGCGGCGAGCGCGCCGAGCCGCACCGTGCCGGAACCATCGAGACGCGGGAGCTCGAAGTCGGGCGCGAGATCGCCCACTGCGACCTTCGCGGTCATCAGGTTGCGGTACTCCGGGCTCGCGATCACATCCTGCATGGTCAGCGGAGAGTCCTTCGGCGCGTTGCTGCGTCCGTGCCGGAGCTGCGTCAGCACCATCCCGGGAACCGACCAGCGCCGATCGACCGGGCTACCGCGGGAGACGGTGCGCATGTACCCGAGGATGTCCGCCGGTGTCGGCACGCCTTGAGACTACTCGAGCGATTCGGCGAGCAGCGTCGCAACGTCGGCGACGCGCATCTCCGAACCGTTCTCGCGCACGCCGTCGTCGAGCATCACCGTGCAGAACGGGCACGCGACCGCGAGCGTGTCCGCGCCCGTCTCCGCCGCTTCGCGCGCGCGCTCGACGTTGATCTGGCTCCCCCGCTCCTCCATCCACATGTGCGCGCCGCCGGCGCCGCAGCAGAACGTGTTCTTTCCGCTCCGCTTCATCTCCACCGGCTGCCCGATGACGTTCAGGAGCTTCCGCGGCTCCATGCGCACGTCGTTGTGACGCGCGAGGTAACAGCTGTCGTGGTACGTGATCGTGCCCGCGTCGCCTGCGGGCGTTAGCCGCCCCTCGTCGACGAGCTCCGCCAGCAGCTCCGTGTGATGCATCACCTGGTAGTTCCCGCCGAAGTCGCCGTACTCGTTCGCGAGCGTGTTGAAGCAGTGCGGACAGCTCGCGACGATCTTCGTCACGCCCTGCTCGTTCAGCGTCGCGACGTTCTGCTCCGCCGCCGCCTGGAACACGTACTCGTTCCCCATCCGCCGCGCCGGATCGCCCGTGCACCCTTCCCGCGGCCCGAGGATCGCGAAGTCGACGCCCGCCTTCTGCAGCAGCTTCGCCGTCGACTCCGCGCTCTTCTTCGCGCGCTCGTCGAACGACGCCGCGCACCCGACCCAGTACAGGTACTCCGGCGCCGGATCGCCCGGCTCGAGCACGCGCACTCCCAGCTCGGCCGCCCACGCCGCGCGCTCCGTCTGCGGCTTCCCCCACGGATTGGACGCGCGCTCGACGTCGCGCAGCATCGGCTCCGCCTCCGCGGGAAACGACGAATCCACCATCAGCCGGCTCCGGCGCAGGTCGACGATGTGGTCGACGTGCTCGATCGACACCGGGCACACCTCGACGCACGCGCCGCACGTGACGCAGTCCCAGATCATCTCCTCCGGCACGCCGTTGCCGACGATCGGCTCCGCGCTCTGCGCGAACAGCTGATCCCGCACGCCCATGATCAGCAGCTTCGGCGACAGCATCTTCCCCGTCGCATGCGCCGGACACACGTCCTGGCAGCGCCCGCACTCCGTGCACGAGAACGCGTCCACGACCTCCTTGCGCGTCAGGTCGAAGATCGTCGCCACGCCGAAGCGCAGCTCGTCGTCCGGCACGTCGAAGCGCAACGGCTCGAGCCGCCCGCGCTTGCGCGTGCGCGCCATCCACACGTTCACCGCCGCCGTCGCGATGTGCAGATGCTTCGAGTACGGCAGGTACGCGAGGAAGACGCCGATCACGACCAGGTGCGCCCACGCGAGCCCCTTGCCGCCGACGTGTGCCAGAGGAGCAGCGTGATCACGACCGCCGCGATCAGCGCGAGGATGAAATAGCCCTCGCCGACGTGCGAGCCGACGAACCGCGCCGGCCGCACCACCGTGCGGATGACGAGCGCCGTCGAGACGCCGACGAGCACGAGCACCGCGAACACGTCGGAGAGCACGCGGTACCACTCCGGCGTCCCGACGTGGCCGCCGGCGACGTCGATCGCGGCCAGGATGATCGTCGGGAAGAGGACGATGAAGCCCCAGAAGATGAACGCGTGCATCAGCCCCGGCACGAGCCGCTGCAGGAGCTTCTTCTGGCCGAGGACGATCTCCGCCTCGGCGACGACGCGCTCCTGCACGTCGCCCGGCCGGTCGCTCGGCTTCGCGTCGAGCACGAGCCGCGTCAGGAACACCGCACGGCGCGCGAAGACGCCGCCGCACACGAGCACGAGCGCCGCGAGGGCGATCGCGCCTATCCGCGCACCTTCCGCAACTCAGCGCTGATCGCCGGCACGATCTCGTGCAGGTCGCCGATCACCGCGTAGTCGGCGCTCGCGAAGATCGGCGCCTCCGGATCGGTGTTGATGGCGAGGATCTTCTTCGCGCCCTTCGCGCCCGCGATGTGCTGCGTCGCGCCGCTGATCCCGCACGCGACGTACAGGTCGGCGGAGATCTTCGTCCCCGTCTGCCCCACCTGGTCGGCATGCGGACGCCAGCCCGCGCTCGTGACGACGCGCGAGCACCCGACCGCGCCGCCGAGCAGGCCGGCGAGCTCCTCGATGATCGCGAAGCCCTCCGCCGAGCCGACGCCGCGGCCGCCGCTGACGACGACCTTCGCGTCGCGCAGCGAGACGCCGCCGCTCGACTCCTCGACGCGCCCGAGCACCTTCGGCGAGCCGTCGTCGGGCGCGTCGAGCGTCTCGACGTCGCCGATCTCCGCGGCCGGCTGCGTGTGCGGCGCGACGGTGAGGAGCTTCGGCGCGCCGTGCAGCCGCGCTTCCTCGAGCAGACTTCCGCCCCAGCGCACGCGCGTCACCGTGTCGCCGTCGAGCGCGATGACGTTCGCGGCGAAGGGCTGATCGAGGATCGCGCCGACGTGCGCGAGCAGCTCGTTGCCGCGGTCGGAGCCGGCGGCGACGATCGCGTCCGCGTCCTGCGCGGCGAGCGCCTTCGCCCACGCGGCGGGCTGGTACGCGCCGGCGAACGTCACTGCGCGCACGTCGCCGAGCGTCCGTGCGAAGCCGACCGCCTGCGCGGAGAGCTCGTCGTCGTCGACGTAACAGAGGATCACGCGACCCCCAGCGACTGCAGAACGGCCACCACCTGCGCTGCGTCCTCGAGGATCTCCGCCTGCTTGCCCTGCCCCTCGGGCACGACGAGCCGCAGCTTCTCGAGCTTCTGCTCCGGCCGCGCAGGCTCGACGACGGCGAGCGGCTTCGACTTCGCGCGCAGCCGCCCCGGCACGGACGGGTAGCGCGGCAGGTTCAGTCCCTCCAAGCACGGTCAGCACGGCCGGCAGCGGCGCCTCGTACACGTCGCGCGCGCCGCCGACGTCGCGCTCGCAGCGCACGCGGCCCTCGCCCACCTCGATCTTCTTCAGCCCGGTCACGACCGGCAGCCCGAGCGCGTGCGCGACGCGGATCCCGACCTGGAAGCCGGCCGCGTCCGCCGACTCGTTGCCGAACAGGATGAGGTCGAACGGCTCCTCGCCGCGAATCGCGTCGACGATCGCGGCCGCCGTCGACTGCGCGTCCCACTCCTCGCTCGTCTTCAGCAGGATGCCGCGGTCGGCGCCGATCGCCATGCAGTCGCGCAGCTGCTCCTCCGCCTCGGCCGGGCCGAGCGTGAGCACGACCACCTCGCCGCCGATGCGCACCGCCTCCTCGACCGCGCACTCCTCGTGCGGCGAGATGGTGAAGCCGAGGTGCTTCGTCTCCAGCGCCTGCCCGTCCGCGGTCAGCACCATCTTCCCGCCGGTCATCGGGACGCGCTTCACGCAGACGAGCGTCCTCACGAGCGGATCCGCTCGTTGTCGGGATCGAACGGCGGGCGCGATCCGACGACGTCGACCGTCACCGGATACAGCTGCTCCATGTACTGGACGTAGAGATTCTCGCGCGCGTCCGGCGGGAGGTACGACATGAGGATGTACTTGCCGAGCGACGGCCCCATGCCCGCGGAGGTGACGTACGAGCGGCGGCCCTTCGCGTCGACGAGCGGCGATCCGTCCGCGCGCACGATCGGCTCGCGGCCGAGCGGCGTGCGCGAGAGCTCGTCGATCGTCAGCGTGCACAGCGTCGCCACCGGCTCGCGCTCGCGCGCCGCGACGTGCGCCGCCTTGCCGACGAAGTCCTCGTCCTTCACCTTCCACCACGCCATGTCGGCCTCGACGACGTCGTAGTCCTGGTCGAGCTCGGCGCCGAATGCGCGGTACGCCTTCTCGAGCCGGCCCGTCGTGCCGTACACGCCGATGCCGGCGGGGACGACGCCGTGCGGGCGGCCCGCCTCCCACAGTGCGTCCCACAGCTCGAGGCCGCGCTCCATCGGCGTGTACAGCTCCCAGCCGAGGTCGCCGACGTACGAGATGCGCGACGCGATCACGCCGTTGTCCAGCTCCTGCCACGTCGAGAACGGGAACGCCTCGTTCGACACGTCGGTGCCGGTGATCGAGGCGAGGATGTCGCGCGCGCGCGGCCCCCAGATGCCGACCGTGCACACCGACGAGGTGTGATCCTCGATGCGCGTGCCGTCCGGGCAGTGGTCGCGGAACCACTTCATGTCCGCCATCCCGTGCGCGCCGCCGGTGACGACGCGGAAGCGGTCGTCCTCCATCTTCATGATCGTGAGGTCGGACTTGAACCCGCCGTGCGGCGCGAGCACCGGCGTGTAGACGACGCGCCCGTTCGCCACGTTCATCTGCCGCGCGGCCACCATCTGCACCGCGTCGAGCGCGTTCGGGCCGACGACGTCGAAGACGCAGAACGCGGTCAGGTCGAACATCGCCGCGCGGTCGCGCATGGCGAGGTGCTCGGCGTTGATGATCGGCGACCACCAGCGCGCGTCCCACTCGTGCTCGCGGCCCTGCACGCCGTACTCCTCGACGAGCGGCGCGTTCGACTCGTACCAGTGCGGGCGCTCCCACGCCGCCGCCTCGTAGAAGACGGCGCCGAGCTCCTTCTCGCGCTCGTAGAACGGCGACATGCGCAGGCGGCGGTTCGACTCCCACTGCTCGGCCGGGTGGACGATCCCGTACGTCTTGTTGAAGCCCTCCGACGTGCGCCCCTTGATGTGCGCGGGCGTGCGCTGCTCCGGATAGAAGCGCGCGACGTCGGACGACTGCAGGTCGATCTCGGGCTCGCCGTGCACCATCCACTCGGCCACCGACTTGCCGACGCCCGGGCCTTCCTTCACCCACACGGCGGACGCGGCCCACAGCCCCTTCACCTCGGGCGTCTCGCCGAGCAGCGGCAGCCCGTCGGGCGTGAGCGAGAGCAGGCCGTTGATCGCGTACTTGATGCCGACCGACTCGTCGCCGAGCACCTCCGGCACGAGCTGCAGCGCGTGCTCGAGCTGGAGCTCGAAGTCCTCCTGCGTGAACGGCAGCTCGGTCGGCGTCAGCGCCGACTCCTCGATGGACGGGATGTCGTCGGGCTCGTGGAGGATCGGCCGGTGCGCGTACGAGCCGACCTCGAGGCCCTGCCCGTCCTGGCGCTCGTACATGTTCGTGTCCATGTCGCGCACGATCGGGAAGTCGACCGCCGTCTTCGACGTGAGGAAGCGCGGCACCGGGCCGACGTCGATCATCTGGTGCACGGCCGGCGTCAGCGGGATGGACGCGCCCGCCATGCGCGCGATCCGCGGCGACCACACGCCGCACGCGATCACGACGGTGTCCGCCTCGAAGTCGCCGCGCGTCGTGCGCACGCGCCGCACGCGGCCGTCCTCGACGTCGATGCCCGTCACCTCGGTGTTCGCGAGCACCTGCGCGCCCTTCGCCTGCGCCTTCTCGCGCATGACCGTGCCGAAGCGGAGCGAGTCGACGACCGCGACCGACGGGCAGTAGAAGCCGCCGAGGAGGATCTCCTCGTTGATGAACGGGACGAGCTCCTTGATCTCCGCCGGCGTGACGAGCCGGCAGTCCTCGATGCCCCACGACTTCGCGGAGGCCATCCGGCGGCGCAGCTCCTCCATCCGCTCCTCGGTGCGCGCGACCTCGATGCCGCCGCACTCGTGCAGCGTCCCCGCCTCGCGGTACTGGCGCATCGACTCGAGCGTGAGCTGCGTCATCTCCTTCGAGTGGTCGACCGGGAAGATGAAGTTGGACGCGTGCCCGGTCGAGCCGCCCGGGTTCGGGAACGGGCCCTTGTCGATCTGGATGAGATCGGTGACGCCGAGCTCGGCGAGCCAGCCGGTGAGGCTGTTGCCGACGATGCCGCCGCCGATGACGACCGTCGTCATACGGCCACCAGCACGCGACGCATGGCCGCCTCGAAGTCCTGCACGTGCGCGCGCATCGATCCCGCGGCGCGGTCGCCCTGCCGCTGACGATCGCGAAGCAGCGAGGTCGCCGTGCGCCTCGACGGCCTCCTCGAGATCCTCGTCGCGATCGAGCGCGATCATCCAGATGCGCAGCGCGAGCACGTAGTACTCGCCGAGCGTCTTCTCCAGCAGGTCGTTGTGCGCCGCCTTGTAGATCGCGCGGTGGATGCGCTCGTCGAGCGTCCATCAGGTCGCCGCCGCGTCCGATCGAGTCGCCGCAGCTCGGCGAGCTGCGTCGCGCTCCTCCTCGGTCGCACGCTCGGCGGCGAGGCGCGCAGCCTCCGGCTCCAGCGCCTCGCGCACCTCGGAGATGCGCGCGAGGTCGCGCACGTCGACGTTCGTCACGAACATGCCGCGCCGCGGGAACACCTCGACGAGCTGCTCGTGCGCGAGCCGGCGCAGCGCCTCGCGGATCGGCGTCCGCCCGATGCCGAGCCGCTCGATCAGCGCCCGCTCGTCGATCACGGCACCCGGCGCCAGCTCGAGTGACACGATGAGGCCGCGGAGGGCGATATACGCCTGATCTGCAAGCTGCATCCAACAGATATATTACTCATATCCCAGGTCGGCCTGTAGAAAGGAGTTCGGTGGCGACGAAGACACCTTCCTCTCTCGAGATCGCGCAGGAGGCGACCCTCCGGCCGATCGCGGAGATCGCCGCCGCGGCGGGCCTCGAGCCCGACGAGGTCGACCAGTACGGGAAGTACAAGGCGAAGATCTCGCTCTCCGTGCTCGAGCGGCTCGCCGACCGGCCGGACGCGAAGCTCGTCTGCGTCACGGCGATCACGCCGACGAAGTTCGGCGAGGGCAAGACGACGACGTCGGTCTCGCTCACGCAGGGCCTCGGCGCGATCGGCAAGAAGCCCGTCCTCTGCCTGCGCGAGGCGTCGCTCGGCCCGGTGTTCGGGATCAAGGGCGGCGCCGCCGGCGCGGGCTACGCGCAGGTCGTCCCGATGGAGGACATGAACCTCCACTTCACGGGCGACATCCACGCGATCGGCGCCGCGAACAACCTCCTCGCGGCGATGCTCGAGGCGCACCTGCTGCACGGGAACGAGCTCGGCATCGACCCGCTCACCGTCTCGTGGCGGCGCTGCGTCGACATCAACGACCGCGCGCTGCGCGACACCGTCGTCGGCCTCGGCGGCCGCGCGAACGGCTATCCGCGCCAGACGGGCTGGGACATCACCGCGGCCTCCGAGGTGATGGCGATCGTCGCCGTCGCGCGCGACCTCTTCGACCTGCGCGCGCGGCTCGGCGCGATCACCGTCGGCTCGACGTACGAGGGCGAGCCCGTCACCGCCGAGCAGCTGAAGGCCGCGGGCGCGATGACCGTCCTCCTGAAGGAGACGATCAAGCCGAACCTCGTGCAGACGCTCGAGGGCCAGCCGGCGTTCGTGCACTGCGGCCCGTTCGCGAACATCGCGCACGGCAACAGCTCGCTCGTCGCCGACCGCATCGGGCTGAAGCTCGGCGACATGGTCATCACCGAGTCCGGCTTCGGCGCGGACATGGGCATGGAGAAGTTCTTCGACATCGTGTGCCGCATCGGCGGCCTGACGCCGAGCGCGGTCGTGCTCGTCGCGACGGTGAAGGCGCTCAAGCACCACGGCGGCGATCCGGACGGCGGCGCGGAGGCGATCGAGGCCGGGTCGGCGAACATGATCCGCCACCTCGCGACCATCCGCGAGTTCGGGCTGAACGCGGTCGTCGCGGTCAACCGCTTCCCGAACGACACCGACGAGGAGATCGAGCAGATCCGGCAGATCGCGCTCGCGAACGGCGCGTTCAGGGCAGAGGCGAACGAGGCCGTGGCGAAGGGCGGCGAAGGTGCGGCCGCGCTCGCGGAGGCAGTCGTCGCCGCGACCGAGGAGCCGTCGAACTTCGCGCCGGTCTATCCGCTCGAGGACTCGATCGAGCGGAAGATCGAGGCGATCGTGACGCGCGTGTACGGCGGCGACGGGATCCTCCTCCAGCCCGCCGCGCGCAAGAAGATCGAGGAGCTCGAGCGCGTCGGCTTCGACAAGCTCCCGATCTGCATGGCGAAGACGCACCTCTCGCTCTCGCACGACCCGACACTCGCGAACGCGCCGACCGGATTCACGGTCACGGTGCGCGACATCCGCGCGTACACGGGCGCCGGCTGGCTCGTCGCGCTGTGCGGCGACATGCAGACGATGCCCGGCTACGGGAAGACGCCTGCGGCCCACAACGTGGACATCGACGACGAGGGTCGCACGGTGGGTCTCTTCTAGGTGCGATTGAACCCCGTTGAAAATCGCATTACGGTAGTGCGATGAGCGACCGGTCAGGCGCGCCGCTGATCCGCGCCAAGGGCGTCTGGAAGATCTTCGGGCGCCATGCGGACAAGGTGATCGGCACGCCCGACGCCGATCTCCCCCGCTCCGAGCTGCGCGCGAAGCACGGCTGCGTCGCCGCCGTCCGCGATGTCTCGTTCGACGTGTGGCCGGGCGAGATCTTCGTCGTCATGGGCCTCTCCGGCTCCGGCAAGTCGACGCTCGTGCGCACGCTCATCCGGCTGATCGAGCCGACCGCGGGCGAGATCGAGATCGACGGCCAGGACGTGTGCGCGGCGACGCCGGACGGATTGCGCCAGCTGCGGCGCCACACGTCGGCGATGGTCTTCCAGCACTTCGGCCTGCTCGCGCACCGGCGCGTGATCGACAACGTCGCGTTCGGTCTCGAGATCCAGGGCGTCTCGAAGACGGAGCGGCACGCGCGCGCGGAGAAGGTGCTGAAGCTCGTCGGGCTCGAGGACAGCGCGAACCAGTTCCCCGACCAGCTGTCCGGCGGGATGCAGCAGCGCGTCGGCCTCGCCCGCGCGTTCGCGGTCGACCCGAAGGTGATGCTGTACGACGAGCCGTTCAGCGCGCTCGACCCGCTCATCCGCCGCGACATGCAGGACGAGGTCGTCCGCCTCCAGGAGGAGACGGGCAAGACGATGGTCTTCATCACGCACGACCTGCCCGAGGCGCTGCGGCTCGGCGACCGCATCGCGATCATGCGCGACGGCGCCATCGTGCAGCTCGGGACGCCGGAGGATCTCGTCGGCTCGCCGGCGGACGACTACGTCGCGAACTTCACGCGCGACATCCCGCGCAGCCACGTGCTGACGCTGCGCTGGATCATGCGCGACGCCGTCGACGGCGAGCTGGACGGCCCGAGGCTTCCGGTCGGCACCACCGTGCGCGCCGCCGTCCCCGTCATCGCGGCGAGCGAGCGCCCCGTGTGCGCCGTCGACGGCGACCGCGTCGTCGGCGTCGTCGACCGCGTGTCCGTCCTCACGGCGATCGCCGGCGAGACCGACTGATGGCGGCCATCGAGGTCGTCGTCCTCCCGGTCGCCGGCCCGCGGCCGTGGTGGCGCGGCGCCCCCGGCCTCGTCGTCGCGCGTCGTCCTCGGGATGCTGATCGCGTACTTCGGCTGGAAGAGCACCGTGCCGTGGCCGGCCGCGCTGACGTGGCAGTCGCTGTCGCACGACCTCGACAACTTCCAGACCTGGCTCAGCGACCGCCGCAACATCCCGCACCCGAGCGTCTTCTTCGTCGTCTTCAACGGCGTCGCCACGTTCCTCGACAACATCGTCGGCTGGCTGACGAGCTTCTTCTTCAAGCTCACGTGGGTCGGGACGACGGCGCTCGGCACCGCGATCGTGCTCCGCTTCGGCGGCCGCCGCGCCGCGCTCGGCACAGCTGCCGCGTTCGTCTCGTTCGCGGCGCTCGGCGTCTGGGACCCGGCCATGCGCACGTTCGCGCTGACGTTCGCGTCCGTCGGGCTCTCGCTCGCCATCGGCGTCCCCGTCGGGATCGCCGCCGGCCGCTCGGACCGGTTCCAGCGCGCGATCACGCCGGTGCTCGACGCGATGCAGATCATCCCCGCGTACGCGTACCTGATGCCGATCGTCCTGCTGCTCTCCGTCGGCCCCGGCGCGGCGGTTGCGACGACGCTCATCTATTCGATTCCGCCTGCGATCCGGATCACCGCGCTCGGGATCCGCAGCGTGCCGACGAACACGGTCGAGGCGGCGGAGGCGTTCGGCGCGACGACGCTGCAGACGCTCCTGAAGGTGCAGCTCCCGCTCGCGCGCCGGCTCGTCCTGCTCGCGGTCAACCAGACGATCCTGTTCGCGCTGTCGATGGTCGTCATCGCCGGCCTGATCGGCGGCCCGGGCCTCGGCGACGTCGTCACGAACGGGCTCTACTCCGAATCCCGCGCTCGCGCTCCTCGCCGGGTTCACGATCGTGATCATGGCGATCGCGCTCGACCGTGCGACCGAGGCGATGGCGATCCGCACCGATCCCGCGCACCGGCACCTGACCACCGAGCGCAGGCGCGCGCTGCGGATCTACACGGCGGCGCTCACCGCCGGCGTCGGCCTCGCGATCGGCCTCGGCCTCGCGCTGCACGCCGGAAGCAGCTGGTCGCGCAAGACCGCGCAGGACTGGCTGCTGGCGCGGATCCAGACCGTGCTCGACTACGTCCAGAACCCGAGCACGTTCGTCTTCCACATCACGAACCCGGTCGGCGACTTCATCGTCCGCTGGGGGCTGACGCCGCTCGACAACTTCTTCGTGAACACGCCGTGGCCGGCGATGGCATTCGGGCTGGCGCTGATCGCGTTCCTCGTCTCCGGGCTGCGGCCCGCGGTGACGACGCTGGCGATGCTCGCGATCGTCGGCCTCTCCAACGAGTGGACGCCGGCGATGGACACGCTGTCGCAGGTGCTCGTCGCCACCGGACTCACGCTGCTGGTCGGGATCCCGCTCGGGATCTGGGCCGCCGAGAGCAACCGCGTCCAGAAGATCATGCGACCGGTGCTGGACGTGCTGCAGACGCTGCCGCAGCTCGTGTACATCATCCCGTTCATCTACCTGATGCCGGTGTCGATCGTTCCCGGCGTGATCGCGGCGGTGCTGTACGCGTCGCCGGTCGTCATCCGGCTCGTCGACGCGGGCGTGCGTGAGGTGTCGCCGAACACGGTGGAGGCAGCCGGTGCGTTCGGCGCGACGCGCTTGCAAGTGCTCGCGAAGGTGAAGGTGCCGCTGGCGCGCGACGCGATCATGCTCGGCGTCAACCAGGGACTGATCATGGTGCTCGCGGTCGTCGTCATCGGCGGCCTCGTCGGCTCGGGCGGGCTCGGCTACGACGTCGCCCAGGGACTCGGGCGCGGATTGTTCGGACAGGGTGTCCTCGCATCGCTCGCGATCCTGTGTCTCGGGATCGCGCTCGACCGCGTTACGCGGGGACGAGTACGCAGGCGGGAAGGGATCGTGTGATGCAACGGAGGAGGAGAAGCATGAGGGCAAGTGTTGGTTTGGTCGCCGTCCTCGTCGCCGCGCTCGTCGCGGTCGGCGGAGCCGGCGCCAAGGCGAAGGCGTGCGGCACGGTGACGATCAACGAGCAGGCGTGGGCCGGCTCGACGGCCAACACCTACGTCGTGAAGAACGTGCTCGAGAAGAATCTCGGGTGCAAGGTCAACATCACGAAGATCACCGAGGTGCCGGTCTACCAGGCGATGGCAGACGGCAAGACCGACGCGATCCTCGAGGACTGGGGCCACATCCCCCAGCAGAAGCAGTACGTGACGAAGCAGCACACCGTCGTCTACGCCGGCAAGAACGGCGTCACCGGCGTGATCGGCTGGTACATCCCGACGTACCTGATGAAGGCGCATCCGGAGTTCAAGACGTGGAAGGGTCTGAAGGGCAAGGAGTCGCTCTTCAAGAGCCCGGAGTCGGGCTCGCAGGGGATGTTCCTCGGCGGCGATCCGTCCTATCAGCAGAAGGACCAGACGCTGATCAAGGCGCTCCACCTGAACTTCAAGTTCGTCAGCGTCGGCGCGGAGCCGGCGCAGGTCGCGCGCTGGGAGTCGCTGTACAAGCAGAAGAAGCCGGTTCTCTTCTACTGGTACGACCCGCAGTACCTGAACGCGACGTACCAGCTCTCGCAGGTCCAGCTCCCGGCGCGGTTCAAGGGCTGCCAGGACGACGAGAAGCAGGGCGGGTCGCCCGCGAAGTACGCGTGCGCGTACCCGACGTACGTGCTGACGAAGTACATGAGCAAGAAGTTCGCGACGAGCGGCTCACCGGCCGTGGCCGTGGTCAAGAACTTCAGCTGGACGAACGCGGATCAGAACTACGTCGCCGGCCTGATCGCAGGCAAGCACATGGATCCGGACAAGGCCGCACAGCAGTGGATCGCGAAGAACCAGGCCACCGTCAACAAGTGGCTCGGTAAGTAGGAGTTGCGAGCGGCGGGTGCGGGCTCAGGCCCGCACGAAGCCGCCGCTGTCTTCGACAGGCCGGTACCTAGCACTACACGAAAGCGCACGAACCGGAGCTGATGCCCAGGGGCGTCGTCAGACGTTCGGGACTCCTCGACCGACTACACGTACCGGCCTCTAGGCGGGTCACGCGCGGACCGCTCGCCCTTCGGGTCGTACAGCGGATCGGCGCGGATCTCGCCGCCGACCCAGTCGCCGAAGATGTCGACCGCGACCGCCGTTCCCGGCGCCGCGTGCTCGACGGGGACGTACGCGTAGACGATGCTCGCGCCGACGGCGTAGCCGAAGCCGCCGCTCGTCACGCGGCCGACGATCTCGTCGCCGGCACGCACCGGCTCCGAGCCGAGCGCGACCGCGCGCGGATCCTCGAGCACGATGCACACGAGCTTCTGCTGCGGCTCGCGCAGCGCGTCGCGGCCGATGAAGTCGCCCTTGTCCATCTTCACCGCGAAGCCGAGGCCCGCCTCGAGCGGCGTCGTCTCCGCGGTCAGGTCGCTCCCCCACGCGCGGTAGCCCTTCTCCAGGCGGAGCGACTCGATCGCGCGGTAGCCGCCGGGCGTCACGCCGTCGACGCGGAGCGTGTCCCACAGCGTCGCGCCGTACTCGGCGGCGCAGTACAGCTCCCACCCGAGCTCGCCGACGTACGTCACGCGCGACGCGATGCACGGCACGTTCCCGACCGTGACCTCGCGCGCCGTCATGTACGGATGATCGAAGTCGAGCACGCTGCGCACCTTCGGCCCCCACAGGCAGAAGCACGCGAACGCGGAGGTGACGTCGTTGACGTAGACGGAGCCGTCGCGCGGCATGTTCCGCTCGAGCCACGCGCGGTCGTGCGTGCCGAACGCCGTCCCCGTCACGAGCATGAAGCGGTCCTCGCCGCGCCGCATGACGGAGAGGTCGGCCTCGATCCCGCCGCGCTTGTTCAGCAGCTGCGTGTACACGACCGTGCCGACGGGCCGGTCGATGCGGTTCGCGCACAGCCGCTCGAGGAACGCGAGCGCGCCCGGGCCGAGCACCTCGAGCTTCGAGAACGACGACTGGTCGAAGAGCGCGATCCCCTCGCGCGCGGCGCGCGCCTCCACCTCGATCGCCGGCGACCAGTTCGCGCCCGCCCAGCCGCGCGGGCGCAGCGACTCGTCGCCGCCCGCCGCGTTCGACTCGTACCAGTTGACGCGCTCCCATCCGCCCTTCTCCCCGAAGGACGCGTCCAGCGCGATATGCCGTTGATATGCCGGTGATACACGAAGGGGCCGGCCGGCCTTGCGCTCCTCGCCCGGGTACTTGATGTCGTAGTACTGCGACAGCGCCTCGTACGAGCGCGCGAGCGTGTAGTCGCGGCTGCGGTACTGCCGGCCGAAGCGGCGCCAGTCGAGCGCCCACACGTCCCACTCGGGACGGCCGTCGACGATCCACTCGCTCATCATCTTCCCGATCCCGCCCGCGCCGGCGAGCCCGTGCGCGCAGCCGCCGGCCGCGATCCAGAAGCCGGGGACGTCGGTCTCGCCGAGGAGGAAGTCCGCGTCGGGCGTGAACGCCTCCGGCCCGTTGAAGAACATCTTCACCTCGGCGTTCTCCATCGCGGGCACGCGGTGGATCGCGTTCGTGAAGAGCTCCTCCATCCGCTCCCACTCCTGCGGGAGGAGCTTCGCCTCGAAGCCGTCGGGGATGCCGTCGATCGCCCACGGCGCAGGCTTGCGCTCGTAGCCGCCCATGACGAGGCCGCCGACCTCGGTGCGGAAGTAGATGAGGTTGTCGGGATCGCGCAGCGTCGGCAGCGGCTCGAGCGGCGGGGCGAACGGCTCGGTGATCAGGTACTGGTGGCCGAACGGGATCATCGGGATGTCGACGCCGACGAGCTCGCGCGACCTGGCGCGCGTACATGCCGGCGGCGTCGACGACGACCTCGCACTCGATGCGGCCCTTGTCGGTCAGGACCGCGCACACGCGGCCGTCGTGCGTCTCGATCCCGGTGACGCGCGTGCGCACCTCGATCTGCGCGCCGAGACGGCGCGCGCCGTCGGCGAGCGCGAACGTCAGCTGCGACGGGTCGAGGTAGCCGTCGTCGGGGATGAACGCGGCGGCGAGCACGCCGTCGGTCGACATCGGCGGGAAGAGCTTCTGCGCCTCCTCGGCGGAGACGATCTCCATCGGGAGCCCGAACGTCTTCGCCCACGACGCCTGCCGGCGGATCTCCTCGAGCCGCGGCTGCGACGACGCGAGCCGCAGTCCGCCGAGCTGGTGCCAGCCGGGGTCGTTGCCGGTCAGCTCCTTCAGCTCGGCGTACAGGCCGACGGAGTACTGCATCATCCGCGTGAGCGAGATCGACGAGCGCAGCTGGCCGACGAGGCCGGCCGAGTGCCACGTCGATCCGTGGGTGAGCTGGAACTGCTCGACGAGGACGGAGTCCGTCCATCCCTGCTTCGCCAGGTGGTAGAGGCAGGAGCAGCCGATGACGCCGCCGCCGATGACGACGGCACGAGCGCGTTCGGGAGGCATTGTGCGAGCCTAACCGGGTGCCGCTGGACGACGTGCTCGAAGCTGTCCCGGAGCTGCGTGACCCGCGGACCGTCAGCGACCTCAGCGGCGGCCTGACGAACACGAACTACAAAGTGGTGACGGACGAGGGCTCGTTCGTCGTGCGGATCGCGGGCCGCGACACCGAGCTGCTCGGCATCGATCGCGCCAACGAGGCGCACAACAGCATCGCCGCGGCGGAGACCGGGATCGGGGCGCGCGTGATCGCGGCGCTGCCCGAGCACTCTGCGCTCGTGCTCGAGTTCATCGAGGGGACGCGCCTGCACGCCGACGACCTGCGCGCGGGCGGCGACCGGCTTTCGCAGGTGGCGGAGGCGTGCAAGCGCCTGCACGCCGGGCGCCCGTTCCTCCTCGAGTTCGACATGTTCGACCTGCAGCGGCGCTATCTCGCCACGGTGCGCGAGCGCGGCTTCCGCCTCCCCGATCGGATACGACGAGCTCGAGCCGCGCATCCGCGCGATGGAAGAGGCGATGCGCGTGCGTCCGGAGCAGCGCGTCCCGTGCAACAACGACCTGCTCGCGGAGAACTTCATCGACACGGGCAACGGCCTGCGCCTCATCGACTACGAGTACTCGGGGAACAACGAGCCGTCGTTCGAGCTCGGCAACTCGTGGAGCGAGTCGCGGCTGAGCGACGACGCAGCTCGCGGAGCTCGTCGCCGCCTACTACGGCGCGCCGTATCCCGACAAGATCGCGCGCGCCCGCCTCTGGGGCGTGATCGCGAAGTACGGCTGGATGCTGTGGGCCTCGATCCAGGAAGGCGTCTCGACGATCGAGTTCGACTACTGGTCGTGGGGCCTGGAGAAATACGAGCGGGCCGCCGAGGAACTCGACGGCCCGCTCTTCGATCAGTTGCTCTTAGATCTGAACCGGCGCCGGTAGCTGCATCGCCTCGTCCTCCGGCACTTCCATGTGCGCCGGCTTGTTGCGCTGGACGAGCACGAAGTAGAGCGCGCCGACGATGACGATCACGTCGAGCGTGCGTCCACAGGACCGGCTGACCGTTCAGCCAGTGCCAGTGGAAGTTGAGCGTGCCGGGCGCTTCCGTCGCGGACGCGGGTTCGTCGCCGCACGCGGCCAAGCGATGTTCAGGAACATGCCTCCGCCGCCAGGCAAGGCGAGCACGTGAGCCGGCAGGCCCCACTCCCGAGCGAGAACGGCGCCTTCGTCTTCGGCCAGCCGCGCAGGCGCGCCCGGAAGAGGGCGAGATTCCCGATCAGGTAGCTGACAGATAGATCATCCCCGTCGCCGCGATCGCGATGATCGCCACGCCGGCGTACTGGATGATCGGGATGGCGCGAGAGCAGGCCGACGACGATGCACGACAGGATCGGCGTGTGCAGGCCCTTGTGCACCTTGCTCAGGCACTTCGAGCCGGGAAGCGCGTCGTCGCGCGACATCCCGAAGCAGAGGCGGATCGTCGACGTCTCGATCGCGAGGCAGCAGACGAAGATCGCGGCCGAGACGACGAGCAGGAACACCGTCGAGAACGCGGAGCCGAAGTTCGCGTCGATGATCTGCGCCGGGCCAGCCGCCCTTGATCGCCGTGTGCAGGTTCGGGATCCCGAGCAGCATCGCGAACAGGAAGATGCCGCCGATCACGAACGCGCCGATGACGAGCCGAGGATCGCCTTCGGCGCCTCGGACTCGCGGATTCTTCGTCTCTTCTGCGAGCGTGCGCCGCGGTGTCGAAGCCGTAGATCACGTACAGCGACATGAACATCGCGACGAGGAACGTTCCCGTCGTCAGGCGTCGTCCCGCGGTGTGGAAGATGACGCCCACGTTCTGATGGCGGTGGAAGATCGCGAGCGATGAACGCGAACACGACCATGCCGAGGATCTCGAACAGCACGCCCGTGTTGTTCACGAGTGCGACGAGCGGACGCCGAAGATGTTCATGATCGTGATGATGCGCCGAGCGTGACGATCGCCGCGATCCAGCGCTGGTTACGCAGGGTGTTCGCGATATTCCAGCCCATGTTGTTGAAGGCCGGGATGAGCGCGAGCGGCAGTGTCGCGCACACGGACGCGACCGTGAGGACGCCGGCGAAGAGATAGATCCAGCCGGTGAACCACGAATACGTCTTCCCGGCGAGGTACTTCGTCCACTGGAAGACGGAGCCGGCGACCGGGTAGTGGCTCGACAACTCCGCGAAGCCCGAGCGCGACGATCAACTGCCCGACCGCGACGATCGGCCAGCTCCAGATGAAGACGCCGCCGACGGTCGTCAGCCCGAGCGAAGAAGAGCGCGAAGATGCCGGTCGACGGCGAGATGTAGCTGAACGCGACAGCGAAGGAGCTGAAGACGCCGAGGCTGCGCTTGAGCTCCTGCTTGTAGCCGAACCGCGCGAGGTCTTGCTCGTCGCGGGACAGTTCGGTCATAGGGTTAGCCTCCCGTTAGTGGTGCCTCGATTGACCCACGGCGCGGGGTTCGTGTCAATGGGCGCTTCTTCCTACGTAAGGATAGGAGTGCGATACCATCCGGCGACCGCAACGGCACCCGCAATGCGAGGCAATCCGACCGTCTCGCGCAGTACTCGGCGGGCCAGCAGCGCCGCGATGACGACGCTCGTCTCCCGCACGGCTGCCACGGGAGCGGCCGCAGCCCGCTGCAGGGCGAGAAGAACGAGCGCGTAGGCCCCGAAGGTCGCGACCCCGGCGACGAACGTCGCCGGCCCCCACGCATTGCGCAGCGCGCGGAAGCCCTTCACCCGCACCACCGCGCTCGTGTACACGAGGCACGGGCCGAGCATCGTCAGCTCGAGGTACGGAACGGCGCCCGCGTGCTTCACGCCCTCCTTGTCGACGAGCGTGTACGCCGCGATCACGCACGCGATGAGCAGGCCGAGCGGCACGCCGCGCCCCGGCGTCCTCCCCAGTCCTCGCACGAGCAGGATGCCGAGCCCGACGAGACAGACGCCGATCACCTGCCCCGCGGAGGTCGCGTGCCCGAGCGCGACGATCCCGATGACGAGAACGAGCAGCGGGCGCCGTCCCGCGTGCGATCGGGTACACGACCGAGAGCTCCGCGAGCCGGTACGCGGTCGGCAGCAGCGCGAAGTACGCGAGCTGAAGCGCGGCGCTCGCGACGAGGAACGGCACGACCGCCCGGTGGGCGTGCCAGACGACGATCGCGACCGGCAGGAAGACGACCTCGGCCACGACGACCGCGACCGCCGTCGCCGCCTCGATGTCCTTCGCGCGCGCGAGCAGCACGTTCCAGAGCGCGTGCACGCACGCGGCGGCAAGCGCGAGGGCCAAGGCCGAGGTCGGCATACAGTGGAACCATGCCGGTCGCCGCGGTCGTCTTCGACTTCAACGGGACGCTGTCGGACGACGAGCCCGTCCTGTGCGAGATCTTCATCCACCTGTTCGCCGAGCACGGCAGGCCGCTCTCGGCGCAGGAGTACTACGACCGGCTCGCGGGGCTTTCCGACCCGGAGATTGTCCGCACGTGGCTGGGGAACGACCATCCGGACGTGCAGGCCGTCATCGACGAGACGAGTGAACCGCTACCGCGCAGCCGTCGGCGACGGCTCCTCGGTGCACGAGCACACCCGCGAAGCAGTGCGCTACGCGGCCGAGCGCATCCCGCTCGCGATCTGCTCCGGCGCCGCGCACGCCGAGATCGAGCCGGTCGTCGAAGCGGCGGGACTCGCGCCCTGCTTCGCGACGATCGTCAGCTCGGACGACGTCGTCCACGGCAAGCCCGATCCGGAGGGCTACGCGAAGACGCTCGGCATCCTCGGCGTCGATCCCGCGGATGCCCTCGTGTTCGAGGACACGGAGGCGGGCATCGCCTCCGCCCGCGGCGCCGGCGTCGGCCGCGTGCTCGCGATGCGCGGGACGCTCGAGCCGCACCGGCTCGCCGCCGCGGACGAGCTGATCGACCGCATCGACCTCGACCTCATGCGTCGATGCTTGTCATAGCCCATCGCGGCGCCTCCCACGAGCGCGCCGAGAACACGCTCGCCGCGTTCGAGCGCGCGATCGAGATCGGTGCCGACGCGATCGAGTTCGACGTGCACGCCGACACCGGCGGGCGCCTCGTCGTCACGCACGACAAGCCGCAGCCGGGCCGTTCCTACCCGATGCTCGAAGAGGCGCTCGACCTCATGCACGGACGCGTCACCGCCATGGTCGAGCTGAAGACCCCGAGCCGCTATCGCCGGCACGCCGTCGTCGCGCGCACCGTCCGCCTCCTCGCCGACGACGACGTCCTCGTCTGCTTTCAGCGCATGGCGCTCGACGAGGCGCGCTCGATCCGTCCCGGCCTGCGCACGGTGCAGCACGTCGGCTTCGGCGTCTCGATCAACGCCGCTTCCGACGCGTGGGGCGCCGGCTTCGCGAACGCCCGCGTGACACGCCGGGGCATCCGCGCCGCACTCGACCTCGGCCTCGTCCCGCTCGTCTACACGGTGAACGAACCGGCGCGCATGCTCTCCCTCGCCGACCTCGGGGTCGGCGGGCTCTTCACCGACCGGCCGGACCTGGCTCTTCCGCTATTTGCGGCAGATCGTCCGTCAGGTCGAGCAGCCGCGCCTCGGTAGCCGGAAGCGCCGCGTCCACCTTCGAGCCCGGCGGCAGCGCCGCAGCGCGCGCGGTCGGCATGTCCGCGATGAGGCTCGCGCCCGGCCCGTCGATGCGCAGACGCGTGACCGGCCCGAGGAACGTGTGCGTGAGCACCTCGCCGGTGAGCGTGTTCGCGCCGGCGCCGTTCGCCGCCGTCACGTCCACCGTCTCCGGCCGGATGAGCACGAGCACCCGCGCGCCGCGCGGCTTGCCGCGCGCCGCGTCGACCGTGAGCGTGTGTCCTCCCGTCTCGACCGTGCCCGTCGCCGGATCGACGACCGTCGCCTCGAGGCGGTTCATCGTGCCGATGAACTCGGCGACGAACGGCGTCGCCGGCGCGGTGTACATCTCCGCCGGCGAGCCCATCTGCTCGATGCGCCCGCGATACATGACCGCGACGTGGTCGGAGACGGAGAGCGCCTCCTCCTGGTCGTGCGTCACGTACAGCGTCGTGATGCCGAGCTCGAGCTGGATGCGGCGGATCTCCTCGCGCAGCTGCACGCGCACCTTCGCGTCGAGCGCCGACAGCGGCTCGTCCAGCAACAGCACACGCGGCTCGATCGCGAGCGCGCGCGCGAGTGCGACGCGCTGCTGCATCCCGCCCGAGAGCTGATGCGGGTAGCGCGTGCCCGCGTGGCCGAGGCCGACGAGCTCGAGCAGGTCGTCGACCCGCTTGCGCCGGTCGGTGCGGTCCTTGCCGCGGATCTTCAGTCCGAACTCGACGTTCTGGTGCGCCGTCATGTTCGGGAAGAGCGAGTACGCCTGGAAGACCATCCCCATGTCGCGCTTGTTGGGCGCGACGCGCGTGACGTCCTTGCCGTCGACGACGATGCGCCCCTGATCCGGCCGGTCGAAGCCGGCGACGAGGCGCAGCGCGGTCGTCTTGCCGCAGCCGGACGGGCCGAGCAGCGAGAGGAACTCTCCCTCGCCCAGCGCGATCTCGATGCCGTCGAGCGCCTTGTTCGTGCCGAAGTCGCGGTGCAGGTCCTGCAGTTCCAAGAAGGCCATTAGCGCGCTCCTGCCACGACGGCGGCCCGCTGGCCGCGTTTGCGTCCGACGACGAGCAGCGAGAGCCATCGCCGCCCAGGTGATGCCGAAGCTCATCAGCGTCAGCGACGCCGCCGGGAAGCCCTGCGACTCGTTGACGTACTGGATGAAGATCGGGAAGGTGTGGAAGGCCGACGAGGTTCGCGATCGTGAACTCGCCCATGACGATCGCGAGCGTCAGGAAGGATCCCGCGAGCGCAGCGGAGCGGATGTTCGGGAGGATCACCTTGAAGAGCGTCGTCCCCCACCGCGCGCCGAGGCTCTGCGACGCCTCGGTCAGCGTGTGCACGTCGATCGACCGGAAGCCCGCGTCGAGCGAGAAGAACATGTACGGGAACGCGAGGATGACGTACGCCCCGGCGAGGAAGCCCCACGGCTGCGCGTAGAACCAGCTCGGGGTTCCCTTGAAGAACTTCAGCAGGCCGACGACCATCACGATCGGCGGAATGACGAACGGGATCAGCGCGAGGAACGCGATCACCGGCCGGAGCCGCGGCAACGCGGAGGTGCACCCAGTAGATGGTCGGCACGAAGAGCGCGAGGCTGATCACGATCGTCTCGAGCGCGAGCAGGAACGAGATCTTCAGCGTGTGCCAGAAGTCGCTGTTGTGGATGACCCAGCTGTAGTTCGCGGCCGTGCAGCACTTGCCGGTCTGGTTGCTCTTCAGCGAGAAGAGGAACGTCGCGATCAGCGGGATGAAGAAATAGCCCGCGGCGATGAGCAGCCAGATGACACGCGGACGGCGCGATGCGACGCGTCGCACTTCACTTCGCCCACCGGGCCGCGCGGCGCTGCAGCGGGATGTACGCCACCATCATCAGCGCGAGCACGACGAACATGCCGAACGCCATCGCCTGCGCGAGATGCGGATTGTTGAGCACGTTGCCGCTGTAGTACGCGCCGATGAGGATCGGGACGATGTTCACCGTGCCCGACGTCAGGCTGTATGCCGTCGCATACGCGGCGAACGCGTTGCCGAAGAGCAGGATGATCGCGCCGAGGAGCGACGGCATGAGCACCGGCACGCCGACGTAGCGCCAGAACTGGAACTGGGACGCGCCGAGGTTGGACGAGGCCTCACGCCACTCCTTGCGCAGGCCGTCGATCGCCGGCGCGATCACGAGGATCATCAACGGCAGCTGGAAGTACATGTACGCGAGCTCGACGCCCGTCTTCGTGAAGAGGCTGAAGCCGTGCGCGGTCGGGTCCCAGCCGTGGTTGCGCCCGAAGACGGTGAGGATGCCGAGCGGCCCGATGGTCGAGATGAAGGCGAACGCGAGCGGGATGCCGCCGAAGTTCGCAGCCACGCCGGAGAACGTCGTCAGCGCCGAGCGGACCCAGCGCGGCGTTCCCTCGCGAATCGCGGCATACGCGACCGCGAGCCCGACCGCTCCGCCGATCAGCGCGGTGGTGCCGCTGATCTCGATGCTCGTCTTGAACGCGTCGATGTACGGGTGGTGGAAGAGCGTCGTGACGTTCGAGATCGTGTAGCCGCGCTTCTCGCCCTCGAAGGCGCCGATCGAGCACCGAGCCCGCCGGCAGGAACATGAAGAGGAGCGTGTACGCGAAGAACGGCAGCGTCACGATCCACGCGAGCGGAAGGCGCCTCCGGCCGGACGCGATGTCCGGCCGGAGTGCCTCGGGTGCTGCTTGAGTCGTTATGACCTACGACCCGATCTTCGACGGCCACTGCGATCGCGATCAGCGCCTTCGCAGCCGACTGCTGTCCCAGGCTCGCGAACTTCGCCTTCGCGTAGAGCGCACGCCGGCGGAAGCGCGTTCAGCAGGGACTTCGGCAGGGCGTTGCGCTTGGCCAGGTCGTTGAACCGGGCCGGGTGCGCGAAGCCCTTGAGGAACAGGATCTGCCCCTGGTCGGAGTAGAGGAACTCCTCCCAGAGACGCGCCGCCCACGGATGCGGTGCGGTCGCGTTGATCGCCTGCGCGTAGTAGCCGCCGTAGACGCCGTCGGCGGGAATCGAGACCGCCCACCGCGCCGCCGGGAACTCGGCGATGTACGCGAGGTTGTTGTAGTCCCAGTCGATCGAGATCGGCGTCTGGCCCGATGCGACCGTCGCCGAGGTCGTGCCGACTGGGATGTAGTTGCCCGACGACTTCAACTTCGCGAAGAAGTCGATGCCGGGGCCGACGTTGCTCGCCGAGCCGCCGTTCGCGAGCGCAGCCGCGATGACGCCCGAGACCGCCGAGTTCGACGTCAGCGGGCTGCCGTTCATCGCGACCTTGCCCTTGTACTCCGGCTTCAGCAGGTCCGCGAACGTCTTCGGCGGGTTGCTGATGAGGTTCTGGTTGTAGCCGATCGAGATGGCGCCCCAGTAGTCGCCCCACCAGTAGCCGCGCGTGTCCTTCATCGAGCGCGGAATCGTGGAGAACTCCGAGACGAAGTACTTCCCGTACAGGCCCTGTGCCGTGCCGGAGACCGCGAACGCGGGACCGACGTCGACGACGTCAGGCGCGCGCGAGTCGCCCTTGAGCGACACGACCGCCTGGTTCTCCTGCGCCGAGCTTCCGTCCGGGTTGTCGTTCGTGATGCCGATGCCGTACTTCTTCTGGAACGTCGACATGATCTCGCCGTAGTTCGCCCAGTCGGGCGGCAGCGCGATCGTGTTCAGGTGCCCTTCCTTCTTCGCCTGCGCGATCAGCTCTTTCATCGAGAAGCCGCGGCCCTTGAGCGGCGGAGCGACGGCAGCACCGTGCGCCCGCGCCCAGGCGGCGCCGGGAGCCGAGAGGGCGGTGATACCCGCGGCGGCCGCGACGCTCCGCTTCAGCATCTGCGTCCGGCTCATCCCCTCCTCGCGGAGCTTGCGCCAGAACTCGACCTCTTGCTCTTCGTGGTCCTCCATCTGCCCTCCCGGGATGGAATTGTGAATGACTGGTTGCTAACACACATAGGAGGCGGAGCACAATGGCTGCTCCGATGTCGTCACCGGACCTTCACCAGATCGCGAGATAGGCTCGGCCGATGAACCCGTTCGAGGGCGACGGCGAGTGGCTCAAATGCGCACTCCACGCGCATACAACGAACTCCGATGGAGATTTGCCTCCGGACAAGCTCGTGCGTCATTACGAGTGGGCCGGCTACGACGTCCTCGCCATCACCGACCACTGGGTGCGGACGGTGGAGCGATCGACGCGGAAGACGCTCGTCATCCCCTCCGTCGAGCTGAATGCCTGGTGCGGAGGCCCAGAGCACGACGCGCACGTGCTCGCCTTCGGCGTCGAGGAGGACCCGGTCGTCCCCGAGAACGAGTTCGCCCCCCTCGAGGACGTCGTCGGGTGGATCGACGCGACGGGCGGCGTGCCCGTATCTCGCGCACACGTACTGGAGCGGCCTGCGCACCGACCAGTGGGAGACGTGCCCCGGCCTCGTCGGCATCGAGGTGTGGAACTCGGGCTGCGAGCTCGAGATCGCCCGCGGCGACTCGACCATCCACTGGGACGAGGCGCTCGAGCGCGGGCGCGGCTTCTTCGCGCTCGCGACGGACGACTCGCACCATCCCGGCTACGACAGCGGCTTCGCCTGGACGATGGTGCGCGCGGCGGAGCGCTCGCAGGAGGCCGTGCTCGACGCGCTGCGCACCGGGAGCTTCTACGGCTCGACCGGCCCGTCCATCCACCGCGTCGAGGTGGACGACGCCGCGGTCGTCGTCGAGTGCAGCCCGGCCGCGAGCGTCACGCTCGTCTCGAGCCGCGCGCGCGGTGCGCGCGCGAACGCCGGGCGGCTCGGCTATCCGAAGGACTCGCAGATCCTCGCGCTCGACGACCGCGGCCTCATCACCGCCGTCCGGCTCGAGCGGCCGTACGACGTGCCGTACGGCCGCGTCGAGGTGGCCGACGCCGACGGGCGGCGCGCCTGGACGAACCCGCTATGGATCGCGTCGAGCAGCTAGAGCGGCTCGGCTCCCGGACCTTCGACCTGCTCGTGGTCGGAGGCGGGATCGTCGGCGCGGGCATCGCCGAGGCCGCGACCGCGCACGGCCTCTCGGTCGCGCTCGTCGACAAGGGCGACTTCGCCGGAGCGACGTCGAGCGCGTCGTCGAAGCTCGTGCACGGCGGCCTGCGCTACCTCCGGCTCGGGGACGTCGGCCTCGTGCGCGAGGCGCATCACGAGCGGCGGCTGCTCATGCGCGTCGTCGCGCCGCACCTCGTGCGCCGGCTGCCGTTCCTCTTCCCGCTGTACGACGACGGGCCGTACCGCCCGTGGTTCGTGCAGACGGGGATCGTCGTGTACTCGACGCTCGCGCGCGCGAAGCTGAACGGCCTCGTCGATCTCGACCGTGCGCGGCGCATGGTGCCGCCGCTGCGCGCACCGGGTTTGCGCTCGTGCGCGCTGTACGAGGACGCGTGGACGAACGACTCTCGCCTCACGCTCGCGAACCTGCGCGCGGCCGAGGAACGCGGCGCGGTCGTCCTCAACTACGCCGAGCTCGCCGGCGTGCAGCCGCTCGAGGTGCGCGCGGACGGCCGCACGATCGCCGTGCAGGCGCGCAGGGTCGTCAACGCGGCGGGGCCGTGGGTCGACCGCGTGCGGCGCCTCGAGGACGAGAACGCGAAACCGTCGATGCGCCTGAGCAAGGGCGCACACGTGCTCGTCGACGGCGGACAGGACTGGGGCGCCGCGCTGACGATCCCGCACGACAAGGTGCGCGTCAGCTTCGCCGTGCCGTGGGAGGGAATGCTTCTCCTCGGCACGACCGACACGCTGCACGACGGCGAGCCGGAAACGGTCGCAGTCACCGACGAGGACGTCGAGCAGATCCTCCGCGAGGCGTCGGTCGCGGTCGACGAGATCGGCCCTGTGCGCGCGACGTTCTGCGGGCTGCGCGTCCTCCCCGGCGGAGAAGGCGCGACGACGGACGCGCGCCGCGAGGTCGTCTTCAGCGCCGGGCCGTCCGGGATGGTGAGCGTCGCCGGCGGCAAGCTGACGACGTACCGGCGCATCGCGCTCGATGCGCTCGACCATCTCGGTGTCAGACACCTTTCACGAAGGCCGCGGCCGCTGCCGGGCGCGACGGGCCTCGAGCACATCGCCTGGCCGGTGGAGCTCGACGCGGCGACGCGCGCGCACCTCATCCACCTGTACGGCTCGCTCGCGCCCGACGTGCTCGCCCCCGCGCTCGACGATCCGACGCTCCTGGAGCCGCTCGTCCCCGGCCGCCCCGACCTGCGCGCGCAGGAGCTGTACGCGCGGACGCACGAGTGGGCGCGGAGCGACGAGGACGTCCTCCGGCGCCGCACGACGGGTTGGCTCGCGGGTCGCCGCCTCCCGGTCTAGGCTCCTTCCATGCCGATGAAGTACCCACGGCTGACGACGCCGCTCGTCCGAGACGGTGGAGAGCTGCGCCCTGCGAGTTGGGACGAGGCGCTGGACCGCGCCGCGGCCGGCTTCCGCAAGGCGCTCGACGAAGGCGCACAGACGGGCGTCTTCAGCTGCTCCAAGGCGACCAACGAGTTGAACTTCGCAACGCAGAAGTTCAGCCGGGTCGCACTCGGGTCGAACAACGTCGACAGCTGCAACCGAACCTGACACGCGCCCAGCGTCGTCGGTCTGGCGACGGTGTTCGGTGCAGGTGGCGGAACGAGCTCCTACGAGGAGACTCGAAGCGCGGACCTGATCATCCTGTGGGGATCGAACGCGCGCGAGGCGCACCCGATCTTCTTCCACCACGTGCTGAAGGCCATGAACGACGGCGCGAAGCTCATGGTGATCGACCCGCGGCGGACGCCGTCCGCGCAGTGGGGCGACCTGTGGCTCGGCATCGACGTCGGCACCGACATCCCGCTTGCGAACGCGGTGGCGCGGGAGATCATCCACGCCGGGCTCGCGGACATGGAGTTCGTCGAGCGCGCGACCTCCGGCTTCGAAGCCTTCAAGGAGTCGGTCGAGCCGTGGACGCTCGAGGAGGCCGAGCGCGTCACCGGCGTGCCGGCGGATGCGATCCGCGAGCTCGCGCACGCATACGGCAATGCGACGAACGCGCAGCTCTGCTGGACGCTCGGCATCACCGAGCACCACAACGCCGTCGACAACGTGTTCGCGCTCATCAACCTTGCGCTGCTCACCGGCAAGGTCGGCAAGTGGGGCTCCGGGCTTGCGCCGCTGCGCGGCCAGAACAACGTGCAGGGCGGCGGCGACATGGGCGCGATCCCGAACAAGCTGCCCGGGCTTCCAGGACATCCTCGACGACGACGCGCGCGCGAAGTTCGACGCCGCGTGGGGAACGTCGATCCCGCCCGAGTACGGGCTGCACCTGACCGGGATGTTCGAGGCGATGGAGCACGGCGACCTGACCGCCGTCTACGTCGTCGGCGAGAACCCGGCGCAGGGCGAGGCCGACCAGGCGCGCGCTGAGCGGCTGCTGACCGGGCTCGACCATCTCGTCGTGCAGGACCTCTTCCTCACGCGCACGGCGCAGCTCGCGGACGTCGTGCTCCCTGCGGGAGCAACCCTCGGCGAGGCGGAGGGGACGGTCACCTCGAGCGAGCGCCGCGTGCAGCGCGTGCGCAAGGCGTTCGATCCGCCCGGCGAGGCGCGCGACGACGTCGAGATCGTGTACGAGCTCGCGCGGCGCATGGGTCACGACCTCGGCTCGCCGCGCGCGGAGGACGTCTGGAACGAGCTGCGCTCGCTCTCCCCCATGCACGCGGGCATGACGTACGCGCGGCTCGAGGAGCTCGGCGGCATCCAGTGGCCGTGCTGGGACGAGAACGACCCCGGCGCGCTGTTCCTGCACGGCCGCCTGTGGGACGACGTGGTCGAGGACCGCGCACCGTTCCAGGTGGTGGAACACGATCCGCCCGTGGACAAGCTCGACGACGACTTCCCGCTGCGCCTGACCACCGGCCGCCGACTCGAGTCGTACAACACCGGTGTGCAGACCGGCGGCTACTCCTCTCCGTTGCACGTCGGCGGCGAGGCGATTCTGCTCGCGCCCGAGGACGGCGCACGCTACGGCGTTGCGGACGGCGCGCGCGTTCGCATCGTGTCGCGGCGCGGCGCGGTCGAGACGTCGGCGCGCTATGACCCGACGCTGCGCGCCGGGCTCGCGTTCATGAACCTCCACTTCCCGGACGCGGTGGCGACGAACATGCTGACCATCGACGCGACCGATCCGAAGTCGGGGACGGCGGAGTTCAAGGCCACCGCGATTCGCTTGGAGCCGGTTGCCTGATCTCAAGCTGCTCGCCGCCGAGCCGACGGAGGCGGAGCGCGAGGCGATCGACGCCGTCGTCGGCGCGGAGGCTGCGAGCGACGACCGTGTCGCGCGCAGCGACCGCACGCGGCGCAACCTCCTGCTGCCCGCGCTACGTGCGGCGCAGCGGCGAATCGGCTGGGTGACGCCGGGCGCGCTCGGCTACGCGTCGCGCCGGCTCGAGGTACCGCCTGCAGAGGCGTACGGCGTCGCGACGTTCTACGCGCTCATCTCGCTCGAGGAGCGGCCCGCCGACGTGCTGCACGTGTGCACCGACCTGTCCTGCGCACTCAAGGGTGCGACGGTGCCCGAGGGCGCCGTGGCGTCGCCATGCCTCGGCCTGTGTGAGCTCGCCCCCGCTTCGATGCGCACGATCGCCGGCGAGCACCCGCGCGAGATCCAGTTCCCGGAAGAGCGACTTCCCGTGCACGGCGACAAGCTCCTGCGGCGAATCGCGACCGGCGAGCCGTACGGCGAGTTCCGCGCGCTCGCACGCGCGCGCGAGCTCGGCCCTGAGCGCGTCATCGAGCTCGTGAAGGCCTCGCCGCTCCTCGGACGCGGCGGCGCCGCATTCCCCACCGGGCTGAAGTGGGAGGCGGTCGCGAAGCAGCCCGCGCGTCCGCACTACCTCGTCTGCAACGCGGACGAGTCGGAGCCGGGGACGTTCAAGGACCGCGTGCTCATGGAGCAGGACCCGTTCGCGCTGATCGAGTCGATCGCGATCGCGGCGTTCGCGACGGGGTGCGAGAAGGCCTTCATCTACGTGCGCGCGGAGTATCCGCTCGCGCACGAGCGGCTCCAGCACGCGATCGACCAGTCCGACGTCGGCGTCGAGATCGAGCTGCGCATCGGCGCCGGGGCGTACGTCTGCGGCGAGGAGACGGCGCTCTTCCAGTCGATCGAGGGCTACCGCGGCGAGCCGCGCAACAAGCCGCCGTTCCCGGTCGAGGTCGGCCTCTTCGGCAAGCCGACGGTCGTGAACAACGTCGAGACGCTCGTGAACGTTCCGCACATCGTGCTCGGCGAGGACGCGCCCGACACGCGCCTCTTCTGCGTGTCCGGCGACGTCGCGCGCCCCGGCCTGTACGAGCTCGAGCTCGGGTCGTCGCTGCGCGACCTCCTCGAGCTCGCCGGCGCGGAGCCGGCGAAGGCCGTCCTGCTCGGCGGCGCGGCAGGCTCGTTCCTGCGTCCCGACCAGCTCGACCTCGAGCTGTCGTTCGACGGCGCGCGCGCGGCCGGCGTGACGCTCGGCTCAGGCGTCGTCATCGTCTTCGGCGAGCATGCAGATCTCGTGTCCGCCGTCCTGCGCATCGCCGAGTTCTTCCGCGACGAGTCCTGCGGGCAGTGCGTCCCGTGCCGCGTCGGCACCGTTCGGCAGGAGGAGGCGCTGCACCGGCTCGCGTCGGGCAAGGCGAACGGCGACGAGCTCGCCGTCCTCGCCGACCTGACGCAGGTGATGCGCGACGCGTCCATCTGCGGGCTCGGGCAGACGGCGGCGAACGCCATCGACTCGGCCGTCCGCAATCTGGGAGTGCTCGCGTGAAGCTCACCGTGGACGGCGTCACCGTCGACGTCCCGGATGGCTCGACCATCCTCGACGCGTGCCGGCGGATGGGCATCGACACGCCCACGCTCTGTTACGGCGACACGCTCACGCCGGTGAACGCCTGCCGCGTCTGCGTCGTCGAGCTCGAGGGCGCGCGAACGCTCGTCCCCGCGTGCGCACGCAAGGCCGAGGACGGCATGGTCGTGCACACCGACTCCGAGCGCGTACGTACGAGCAGGCGCATGGTCATGGAGCTGCTCGGCTCGTCGACGGATCTCTCCACCGCGCCGGACGCGCTCGCGTACATCGCACGCTACGACGCCGATCCCGCTCGTCTGGGAGCGCCGCCGGCGCCCGCTCCGAAGATCGACAACGAGCTGTACATGCGCGACTACTCGAAGTGCATCCTCTGTTACAAGTGCGTCGAAGCCTGCGGCGTCGACCACCAGAACACATTCGCGATCGCCGTCGCCGGTCGCGGGACCGAGGCGCACATCTCGACCGAGTTCGACGTGCGGCTGCCGGAGTCGGCCTGCGTGTACTGCGGCAACTGCGTCGCCGTCTGTCCCACGGGAGCACTAATGGGGACGAGCGAGTACGAGCTACGTGAGGCGGGCACGTGGAACGAGGAGCAGCAGGAAGAGGTCGACACCGTGTGCCCGTACTGCGGCGTCGGCTGCAACCTCACGCTGCACGTCCAGGACGACGCGATCGTGAAGGTCACCTCGCCGGACGACCACGACGTCACGCGCGGCAACCTCTGCATCAAGGGACGCTTCGGCTACCGCTACGTGCAGAACCGAGCGTGACCGTCCAGGTTCTCTACTGGCAGGACGTGCCCACCGTCGTGAAGGCGCCCGACGGATCGAAACGGCAGCTGTCGGAGTGGTTCCAGCAGGAGGTCGACCGCCGCGCGATGGAGCAGGGGCTCGTCGGCAGCGACGCGTACCTCGAGCACTGGCACTGGGAGGACGCGGAGGGCACGCTCGACGAGGTCGCCGACGCGCTCGAGGGCGCGCGATGAAGCGGAACGCCGATCAGGAGGAGGCGTTCGAGTCACGCTGGGAGGCGGCGCCTGCCGTCGTCGCGGTCATCGTTCTCCAGCTCGTGCTCGCGCTCGTCAGCGAGCAGGAGCACTGGAAGCTCGCCGGGCTCAGCTGGTGGGTGTGGCTCGTTTCCGTCGGGCCCGAGATCGCGCTCCTCATGCCGCTCGCGTTCGACGGCCCGCGGCGGCGGCTCGAGCAAACGGGGAAACGCCGCGTGGTGGCGTTGTCGCTGCTCGGACTCGTCAACCTCACCAACGTCTTCTTCGTCGCAGCGTTGATCGTCTCGCTCGTCCACGGCGACGAGAAGAGCGGCGGGCAACTGCTGCTCAAGGCAGTGACGGTCTGGGCGACGAACGTCATCTCGTTCGGCCTCCTCTACTGGGCCTTCGACCGCGGCGGGCCGGTTCGCCGGGCCAAGCCGGATCCGCCGCCGCCCGACTTCCAGTTCCCGCAGATGGAGAACCCGCAGCTGGCTGCGCCCAACTGGTACCCGCAGCTCGTCGACTACGTGTACGTCTCGTTCACGAACTGCATCGCGTTCAGCCCCACCGACGCGATGCCGCTCAGCCGCTGGGCCAAGCTGCTCATGCTGGTGCGAGTCCGCGATCGCCGCGATCACCGTCCTGCTCGTCGCCGCACGCGCCGTGAACATCTTCGGCTGATGCGCTCCACTCGCGCAATCACGGTCGTCGGCTGCCACGCCGGCGGCGAGGTCGGCAACGTCGTCGTCGGCGGCGTCATCGCGCCACCGGGCGAGACCGTCTTCGAGCGCATGCAGGCGCTGCGCGCGGACGACTCGCTGCGCCGCCTGCTCCTGCGCGAGCCGCGCGGGAGCGTCGCTGCTCACGCCAATCTCGTCGTGCCGTCCCTGCGCGACGACTGCGACGCCGGCTTCATCATCATGGAGCCGACCGAGTACCCGGCGATGTCGGGCTCGAACACGATCTGCGTCGCGACCGTGCTGCTCGAGACGGGCATGGTCGAGATGCGCGAGCCGGAGACGACGCTGCGCCTCGAGGCGCCGGCGGGCGTCGTCGAGGTGACCGCGCGCTGCCGGGACGGCCGCTGCGAGAGCGTCGAGCTGACGAACGTCCCCTGCTTCGCCGACCGCCTCGACGCGCCGCTCGACGTCGCCGGGCATCGGCACGATCACGGTCGACGTCGCGTTCGGCGGCATGTGGTACGCGATCGCCGACGCGGAGGCGCTCGGCTTCGCGCTCGAGCCGTCCGAGGCGCGCGAGCTGTCGCGCGTCGGCGAGCTGATCCGCGTTGCGGCGCGCGAGCAGCTGCCGTGCGTGCATCCGGAGAACCCGGACATCGCGGGCGTGAGCATCGTCCAGATCGCCGAGCCGTGGCGCGGCGTCGGCGCGACGTCGAAGAACGCCGTCGTCGTCGCCCCCGGCCGGCTCGACCGCTCGGCGACGGGAACCGGACTGTCGGCGCGCATGGCGGCGCTGCACGCGCGCGGCGCGATGAAGGCCGGCGACGCGATGACGCACGCGTCCGTCATCGGCTCGACGTTCGACGGGCGCATCGTCTCCGAGACGACCGTCGGCGGACGGCCCGGCGATCGTTCCGGCGATTCGCGGAAGCGCCTGGATCACCGGGATCACGCAGGTCCTGCTCGACCCGACCGACCCGTTCCCGGAGGGCTACCTGCGTCTCGGACACCTGGCCCGGAGACGACGTCCAGACCTGAGCCCTGACGCGCTCGCCGGGCACGAGGAGCGCCGCGAGCGCGCACACGACGAGGAACGCCGCGGCGAGTGAGAACGAGATCGTGAACCCGGTCACCGCGGGCAGCCCGTCGCTCGCGGTGTGCGCGGAGATGATCGTCGCGGTGATCTGACCGCCGATCGCGCCGCCGATCGTGCGCATGACGGTGTTCATCCCACCTGCCGCGCCGGTCTGCTCCGGCTTGACCGCCTGCACGATCAGGTTCCCGAGCGCGGCGAACGCGAGCCCGATCCCGATGCCGAGGAGCGACGTCGTGATCAGGAGGTCGTACGGGTGCCCGTGCACGGCCGCGATGTACGCGAACGCGAGGGCCGTGACCGCCGATCCTGCGACGGTGGCGTTCTTCGACCCGAACGTGTGCGCGATCCTGCCCGAGGAGAACCCGATGACGACCATCCCGAGCGTGGACGGCAAGAGGTAGAGCCCGGACACGACGACGGACGCGCCGAAGCCGAAGCCGGTGCTCTTCGGAAGCTGGGCGAACGTCGGGAAGACGATGAACGACGAGTACATGCCGGCGCCGAGCAGGAACGCGGTGAGGTTCGTCGTCCAGACGCCGCGGATGCGCATCATCGTCATGTCGATGAGCGGCTCCGCGCTGCGCGTCTCGACGACGATCCAGAGTGCGCAGACGACGATGCCGGCGGCGAGCAGGCCGAGCGTGCGCGCCGAGCCCCAGCCCCACGCGGTCGCTTCGCTGATCGCGAGCAGCACGGCGGATATGCCCGCGCTCATGAGCAGCGCCGCAACCCAGTTGACGCGTCCCGGCACGCGCACCGGCGACTCGGGGATGAACCGCCAGGTCGCGTACGTCGCGACGACGATGACGACGAGCGGCATCCAGAACAGCCACTGCCAGCTCAGGTGCTCGACGATCAACCCGCCGGCGACGATGCCGAAGCCGGACCCGATGCCGAGGATCGCGGACAGCAGGCCGATGCTCCCCGCCACCTTCTCGCGCGGGAACTCGTCGCGGACGATCCCGAACGAGAGCGGGAAGATGCCGCCGGCGACGCCCTGGATGACGCGCGCAGCGATGAGCACCGTCAGCGAGTGCGAGAGCGCGGCGAGCAGCGTGCCGCCGGCGAGGATGACGAGCGTCCACACGAGCACGCGTTCCTTGCCGAACATGTCGCCGAGGCGGCCGAGGATCGCGGTGCCGACGGACGCAGACAGGAGATAGCCGGTCAGGAGCCAGGCGACGCCGCTCTCGGACGTGTGCAGGTCGTGCTGCAGCGTCGGGAGCGCCGGCAGCACGGCCGAGCTGAGCACCGCGTACGCGACGCCCGACATCGCGAGAACGGCGAGCGTGACCTTCGGGTTCGAGCGCTCTGCGCCGTGCACTACGCGCGGTATCGCAGTCCGTCGAGGACGACCTGGAGCATGCGTTCCTTCTGCTCCGGATCGGTCGTCGCGACGACGGAGACGCCACCGACCATGCGGACGATGTCCATGAAGCTCGTGTCAGATCGAATGACCTTCGCCTTCTGCGCGCGCTCGACGAGCGGCGTGCCGGCGTCGAGGATGGTGGTGCGGCACATGAGGAGCACGTCGGAGTCGGGCGCGGCCTCGAGCAGCGCCTCCATGAGCGCGCGCTTCGTCGCGGCGAAGCCGGCGTACTGGCGCAGCCACCGCGTGATCGCGTCCCACGGATCCACGGTCGCGAGCTCGTCGGCCGCCTGCGCGAGCGCCTGGACCTCGCCGGCGTAGACCGCCTCGAGGAGCGCCTGCCGCGTCGGGAAGTGCCGGTAGAGCGTGCCGATGCCGACGTCGGCCCGCTCGGCCACGTCCTCGAGCGGCGCGGAGCCGCCGAGCTCGGTGAACACGTCGCGCGCCGCGACCACGAGCTTCTCGTAGTTGCGGCGGGCGTCGGCCCGCATCGGGCGCTGGAGATGGGTGTCGAGCTCGGTCATTGGATTTGACAAGCGGAGGGTCCCTCCGTATAGTACCGGAGGTTGCCTCCAGATGTTGTGGAGGTGTCCTCCACTTTAGCGCAAGCATCGCCCGGAAGGAGTCCCGTTTGTCTTCTCGCTTCAGCCAGCTCTCGGTCATTCTCGGCAGCTACCTGATGATCGTGCTCGACGTCTCGATCGTCATCAACGCCCTCCCCCGCATCCACCACGCCCTCGGCTTCTCGGCCACCGGCCTGTCCTGGGTGCAGAACGCCTACACGCTCTCGTTCGGCGGGCTGCTCCTGCTCGGCGCGCGCGCCGGCGACCTCCTCGGACGGCGCCGCATGTTCATCGCCGGCATCGCCCTCTTCACGCTGGCCTCGCTCGCGGCCGGTGCGGCTCAGAGCGCCACGTGGCTGCTCGCCGCACGCGGCGTCCAGGGCGTCGGCGCAGCCGTCGCCGCGCCGTCCACGCTCGCGCTGCTCATGACGAGCTTCCCGGAGGGCCGCGAGCGGAACCGCGCGATCGCGTACTACGCGGCCGTGGCGAGCGGCGGCGCCAGCGTCGGCCTCATCCTCGGCGGCGTCCTCACGAGCTGGCTCTCGTGGCGCTGGGGCCTCTTCGTCAACGTGCCGGTCGGAGCCGCTCTCGTCTTCGCCGCTCCGCGCGTCCTGCCGGAGACCGAACGGCGCCGCGGTCACTTCGACCTCACCGGCGCGTTCACGTCGACGGCAGGGATGACGGCGATCGTCTACGGCATCGTGCGCGCGGGAACCGCCGGCTGGAGCGATCGCATCACGGTCGCCTCGCTCACGGCAGGCCTTGCACTCCTCGGGCTCTTCGTCCTGACCGAGCGGCGCGCCGCGCAGCCGATCACGCCGCTGCGCCTGTTCTCGAGTCGCGAGCGTGTGGGCGCGTACGTGGCGCGCGTGCTCTTCGTCGGCGGAATGTTCGGCGTGTTCTTCTTCATCTCGCAGTACCTGCAGAGCGTGCTCCGCTTCAGCCCCATCGAGGCCGGCGCCGCATTCCTGCCGCTGACGCTCATGATCTTCGGTACGACACAGTTCGTGCCGGGCCTCGTCGCGCGCTTCGGCAACACACGAGTGCTCACGGGCGGAATCCTCACGGCACTCGTCGGGATGGTCTGGCTCAGCCGCATCGGCCCCGACACGACCTACGTCACGGGCGTGGCGATCCCGATGGCGATCCTCGGCATCGGTGCGGCGTGCGCGTTCACGCCGTTGACGACAGCCGGCGTCGCCGGCGTCGCACCCGAGGACGCGGGCGCCGCGTCCGGGCTCGTGAACGTCGCGCACCAGCTCGGCGGGTCGCTCGGGCTCGGCGTGCTCGTCACCGTCTTCGCGTCGGCGCGGTCCGCCGACCTCGCGCACGCGATCTCGCTGTCGCTCACGGCCGGCGCCGTGATGCTCGCGCTCGCGCTCGTCGTCGTGCTGACCGTCGTCCGCCGGCCGCGGCCGGCGGCGGTCGAGCCGATCGCACTGCGCGAGGGCGACGTCCTCGTGGACGAGCTCGCCGCCTGAAAACCGGCACACTGCAGCGATGCACGCGCCCGACCCGGAGGGGAACGAGCGGCTGACGAGCTCGACGGGGCTCGTCCTGCTCGTGCTCCTCGGGGTCGAGACGCTGACGACGATCGCGTTGAGCACGTATCTGAACGTGCACCTGTTCCTCGGACTGCTGCTGCTCCCGCCGGTCGCGTTGAAGCTCGCCAGCACCGGCTGGCGGTTCGCGCGGTACTACATGCGCAGCGAGCCGTACGTGAAAGCAGGCCCGCCGCGAATGTCCCTGCGGATGCTCGCGCCGCTCCTCGTCGCATCGACGCTCGCGCTCTTCGGGACCGGCGTGGCGATGATCGTCGTCGGCCACCGCGGCGGCTCTCTGCGGACGCTGCACACGTTCAGCTTCATCGCCTGGGGCGTGCTGATCGGCGTGCACGTGCTCGCGTACCTGACACGCGTGTTCCGCGACGGGACGAAGGACTGGCGCCTGAGCGCCGGCGACGTCGTCGCCGGCGTGCACAGCCGGCGCGCGCTGCTCGTGGGCTCGCTGCTCGCGGGCCTCATCCTCGCCGCGACGACGCTTCCGCAGCAGCGCACCGTTCTGCACCACGGCGGCCACCGCCATCACCACGACGGCGGCTAGAGCAGGGCGAGCACGGCGTCGCCGTAGCGCTCGAGCTTCGACGGGCCGACGCCGGCAATCTGCGAGAGCTCGCCGAGCGACGTCGGTTGCGCATCGGCGATAGCGCGCAGCACAGTGTCGTGGAAGACGACGTACGGCGGGACGCCGTCCTGTCGCGCCTGCTCGAGCCGCCACGCGCGCAGGCGTGTTGCCGCTGGTGTCCACTCGACGTCGTCCTTCTTCGCTGCCGGCGTCTGCGTCTGCCCGTGGCCGAGCTCGGCGAGGAAGCGCGAGCGCTTGCCGGACCAGCTCAGCCACAGCGTGCGCTTCGCGCGCGTCATGCCGACGTACAGGAGCCGGCGCTCCTCGTCGATCTCGTCCGCGGTGCGTGCCTGGCGCGACGGGAGCTCCTTCTCCTCGAGACGCGGGATGAAGACCGCGTCGAACTCGAGCCCCTTCGCACGGTGCAGCGTCAGGAGGTTCACGCCTCGCGCGCCTTCGCCGCCGGGATCGAAGCGCCGCCGCAGCTCCGCGACGAACGCGGACGCGTCGCCGCTGAACGCGGCAGCGAGCGCCACGAGGCGCGCGAGGTCGGTCTGGCGCACGAGCTCCCGGTCGCCGAGCTTGTCCGGGAGCACCTCGAGCCAGCCCGCCTCGAGCGCGGCCTCGCGCACGGCGGCCGCTGCGTCGCGGTCGCTGCGCTCGAGGCGGCGTGTGAGCCTCCTCGCGGCGTCGCGATCGAGGAGCGACGAGCCCTGGAACGGCATGCCCGCCTCGTGCAGCGCCTCCTCGAAGTCGGTCAGGCGCGCGTTCGTGCGGCAGAGGATCGCGACCTCTTCGAGCGGCGTGTCGAGTGCGCGGATCGCCTCGACGATCGCATCGGCCTCCGCGTCCGGCGACACGAACGCAGCCACGACCGGCTCTGCGCCGGCGTCGCGCGTCGGGCGCAGCACCTTCTCCGCCCCACCCAGCTTGGGGACGAGGCGGTTCGCGAGCGCGAGCACCTGCGGCGTCGAGCGGTAGTTCTCCTCGAGCCGCACGACGGTGGCCTGGGGAAAGCGCGCCGGGATGCCGAGGAGATGCTCCGGTCCGGCCCCGGTGAACGCGTAGATCGACTGATAGTCGTCGCCGACGACACAGAGATCGTCGCCGTCGCCGAGCCAGTGCTCGAGCAGGCTCTGCTGGAGCAGGTTGACGTCCTGATACTCGTCGACGGTGAACGCGCGGTATTGCGCGCGAAAGGTCGTCACGACCTGGTCGTCGTTCTCGAACAGACGGACCGCGCGCTCGAGCAGGTCCTCGAAGTCGAGGAGGCCGTCGGCTTCCTTGCGACGTTCGTAGTCGACGTAGACGCGCGCCATCAGGTCGGCGGGAATCGGCGGATCGCGGTCGACGGCGGCGTCCGGGTACTGCTCCGGCCCGATGCGGCGGTTCTTCGCCCACTCGATCTCGGCGGCGAGGTCACCGGCCGGCCGGAACTTGTACGGCGCGCGGAGCTTGTTCCCGATCTGGCGAAGCAGCAGCGCCTTCGACGGCAGGATCCGGCCGACCTCGCCCGGCGCGAAGTGACGCAGCTGCCGCAGCGCGGCGGAGTGGAACGTGCCCGCGCGGACGCGCGTGACCCCGAGTGCGGCGAGCCGCGTGCGCAGCTCGCCGCCCGGCCTTGTCCGTGAACGTCACCGCCATGATCTGCGTGGGGTCGAACGCACCGGTCGCAACCTGCTGCGCGATGCGCCGCGTGATCGTCGTCGTCTTGCCTGTCCCTGCGCCGGCGAGGATGCACACCGGGCCGCGCACGGCCTCGGCAGCGCGGCGCTGTTCGGGATTCAGGCCATCGAGCGGGTCCATCGCTGCACCGTAGCGGCGACCCCTGACGGGAACGTCACGGGCGTCAATCGGCGAGAAACGCCTCGAGGCGAGCCGCTTCCTCTTCGAGCGCTGCGCGGTCGGCGCGTGACAGCTTCTGGAACGGCTCGAGCGCGACGCGGCCCTTGACGGCGCGCCACATGCCGGCGACGAGGCCGTCGACGAGGAACGTCTGCGCGACGTCGCCGTTCTTGCCGATCACGGTCTTCCGGTACTCCTCCGGCAGGATGCGCGTGCGGTCGGCGAACGCGAGCAGCACGTTGTCCCACTTCGGGAGAAAGCGCGGCGGCGCCGGGACATCGGGATCGGGAAGCGGCGCACGCGGCACGTCGAGGAGCTCCTTCCCACGCTCGTCGCGAAAGCGGCGGAGGTCGAGCAGCGCGAGCGAGGCCTTCAGCTCGGGGACGTGCATCATGCTCCACCGCACCATGTCGCCCACCGTCGCCGGGCCGAACGCGGCGAGGTAGCGGCGGAGGATCTCGGCGCGCGCTTCGACGGGAACGTGCACCTCGGGCTCGTCGACCGCGATGAAGCGTCCCTCCGGCCGCGCACGCCAGAGCGCGGTCTCGTGGTGATGGACGATGTGCGCGGCCACGCGCGCGAAGCGCCAGGCACGGCGCGCGTCGATTCCTTCGAGCTTGTGCTTGCGCTCGATGTGCGCGATTGCTTCTGCGGAGGAGATCGGCTCCGAGCCGGCGAGCTTGCGCATGTCCAGTGCGATGCGCTTGGCGAGCGCGGAGTGCCAGGGGAAGTTCGTGTCGCTCATGGCCGCGCGGAGCAGCGCGTAGTCGCGCTTCGAGACGAGGTGGAGCGTCTGCCGCATGACGGTCGCCTTGACGACGGCGCCGCTCGCGAGCTCGCGCTCGAGCGCCTCCGGCTCGAAGCTCGTCGTGCGCGTCCAGATCCCGACGTACGGCGCGGCCGGCCACTGCGCCTGCATGCCGACGAGGCGCTCGATCACCGCGGTCGGAGAGAGCTTCTTGCGCTCGAGCAACAGCTGGCGTGCGAGCGTCGCGCGGTTCAGCTCGCGCTGGGTCAGAACGCGTTCGGACATGGGCTACGTCTGTGCGCGGAGCCAGGCGATTGCTTCGTCGCGCGTGGCGAAGGCGCGATGGCCCGACTTGCGACCGCCCATGTGGGCGATCGCGAGCTGCGTCTGCGCAAGCGTCTCCGGGTTGGAGGCGACGATCGCGACCGCATGCGGCGGGTAGTGCCACGTGTTCACGCTTCCGCGCTCGGCGATGTGCTCGACGTCCGACGGCGGCAGCGCGGTGACGTCGATGTCGGACAGATCGATCAGATACGAGAGCCCGGCCCGGAAGCGCGGATCGGACATGAGCCGCTCGTTCATCAGCTCGAAGCCGGCCGGATCCGCCGCGCCCGACGCGACGATCGTGACGTCCTGTGGGTCGCCGGCGAATTCGATCGTGAACTCCACGGCGGCGATCCTACGTTGTCCGATCGGACAGCTACGCCGTGTTCAGTGCGACAGCAGCGCGAATGAGTGCCTTGAACGCGCCTTCGTCGATCGCGTCGCCTTCGTGAATGTCGATCGCGCGCCTCGTGTTGCCGCCGAGACTGGAATTGAAGAGGCCCGAAGGATCGTCCAGCGATGCACCCTTCGCAAACGTCAGCTTCACGACGCTCTTGTACGTCTCGCCGGTGCAGATGATCCCGTCGTGCGACCACACCGGTACACCGGGGCTCGACGCCTTCGCCCACTTCCACTCCTCGACGACGCCGGGGTCGGCCTGCTTGATGAGTCCGCGCACGCGGGCGAGCGTCTTGCCCCGCCAGTCGTCGAGCTCCTCGATACGCGCGTCGATCTGTTTCGAGGAGAGGCCAAGCGTTCCGCTAGGGCGCGAGGCCTGCGTTCGAGAGCATCCGGCGCAGGTCGACGATCATCTGCGTGTCGATGTCCTTGTCGCGCGGGGGCTGGAACACCTCGGTCTCGTCGCCGAGGGTGACGCGAACCTTCCCGTTGTGCTCCTCGTCCACCGTCCCGACGGCTTCGAGCAGCGAGAGGACCTCGCGCCACTCGACGTTCCCGCTCGCCGGGTGCCCGAAGATCTTCTCGAGCGTGTCGCGGTGATGGGAGCCGAGCTCGCTCACGTGCAGTGGAGGCTACCGGTGATCAATTATCGGCGGTGCCGCGGGCGGCCCTGACGCCGCCGGTATCTCCGCCGGGCCCGCGCAGGAGCCAGGCGAACCCGGCCGCAGCGACGGCGCCTGCGAGCGGGCCGACCACGTAGACCCAGAAGTGCGCGAAGTTGCCGAGGACGAGGTCGGGGCCGAACGAGCGCGCCGTGTTCATCGACGCGCCGCTGATCGGGCTCGACCACAGGCCGGCGAGGACGATGTAGCCGCCGACGCCGACAGCGGAGAGCGGCCCGACGTTCTGCGCCCGCGATGCGGTGCCGAGAATCGTGCTGACCAGGCCGAGGGTGAGTACGAGCTCGATGAGCATTGCCTTCCAGTCGGCGATGCCTGCGCCCGGCACGGTCGCTCCGAGAGCGCCGACCTTCCCGAACACCGCCCACAGAAAGAGACATGCGAGCGCAGCGCCCGCGAGCTGGGCGAGGACGTAGCCGGGGACGCGCCGCCACGGGAAGTCACCGCGGAGGGTGAAGGCGAGCGTGACAGCCGGGGTTGAGGTGAGCCCCGGAGACGGCGCCCATGAAGAGGATGACCGCCATCACCGTCAACCCAGGCGCCGCGACCGCCGCCGAACGGCTGATCGCTCCGTTGCTGACCGCTCCGACGACGCCGGCGCCGGCGCCCGCGAGCACGAGCAGGAACGTGCCGAAGAGCTCCGAGAAGAGCCGGCGAAGCGCGGCGGTGTCGATCATGGAGCGTCGACGAGCCGGCACGCGATCTCGGCGTCCTCGCTCGAGTGGTGACTGGCGCAGATCCGGTGGTACCCGTCTGCGACGACGAGCGGCGCACCGCGCACCAGGAGGACCGGCGAAAGCGCGTCACCGCTCGCGACCTTCTTCATGTCCTTTGCAACCTCGGGATCGTCCTTCGGCAGAAGCTCGAGTCGCGCCGCACGGAGCAGATCCTTCGCCTTACGGCGCGTCGTCACCGCACCTCGCAGAGCCTCGACGATCGCCGCCGCCACGGGCTCCGAGAACGTGAGGCTGAGGTACGCCTCGAGCTGCGGGGAAATCGTGCTCCTCCGGCTCGTCCTTCCAGTGCTCGCGCGGCCGCTCCGCCTTCGCCATCGGCGCATTCTCACACCTTCAGGTTCCAGCACAGCGCAGGTCGGCGTCGAGCGAGCCGATCCGGTACTGCGCGAGCTTCGGCGCCACGCCGGTGAAGCCACCGCTCGTGCAGTTCTGCCGCGCCTGCGTGAGTGTTGCCTCGGTTCCGGCCACCCAGTCGGGCAGCTGGCCGTTGAAGGCCGTCGGTGTTGTCTGCGCCGTCAGCCCCGTGATCTCCTTCCACTGGGCGCTGGTGGAATAGATCCCGATCGGTCCGGTCGCGCCGGCGTTGTGCAGGCCGGCGATGAAGCCCTGCAGCGCGGCGATGTTGAGCTGGTAGGTCCCGGCCCAGCTCAACGCAAGCTCGACGTCCAGCCACCACGGCGCGGTCTTGGCCGCGACCGGGTCGAGCGCGGCGACGAGGCCGTAGGAGTGGGCGGCGCGCTGCTCGCCGTAGATGTACGAGCAGGCGTTGGTCAGCAGACCGTTACACGCACCGTACGCCGGCGCGGTGCCGGCGCTAGGCCAGTCCGCAACGTGATGAGCGCCAGGGTTACCGGTGTCGATGTACAGCGACAGGGGCGGCTGCTTCGGCTGCTTCTGCCCCGGCGCGTCGCGCGCCCAGTGCAGCTCATCGCTGATGCACGGGTTGGCTTTGTTCGCCAGCCCGCCGTTGACACCGACGATCCCGAACAGCGGATTCGACGGGTAGGAACCCGAGCACTGCGGATAGGAGACGTCATACCCGGTGGTCGGCGACGAGCCGCGCACACGATGACCAGCACCACAACGACGATGACGGCAACCAGCCACCACCGGCACCCATCGCGCTCGGTACCAGGAACGACGGTGCTTATCGGTCACCCGCCGAGGCCACCGGCGGATGGCGTCCGCGACTTGCAGGCGTCCATGGCCGACTGCAGCTGCGGCGAGGCCGACGCGACACCGGAGTCGTGCACTTCCACGCCCGAGAACGTCGGGTCGGGGAAGTCCGGCATCCCGTGGGCGCGGATGCATTTGGCCCAGTTCAACCACGCCTGCTGTTGGGTTTGGGAGAGCTGCTGGCCCGTGGAGTTCCACGGCGACGGCAACGCCTTGCAGGCCTGCAAGGCCCCTTGGAACGCCGCCGAGCTCGGGTCGATTCCCTTGGTCCTGTAGCCGTAGCCTCCGCTGGGGGTGTGCACCGGGTCGGGGAAGTTCGGGACGCCGTGGCTCCGTATGCACTGGGAGTAGGCCACAGCTTCAGCGAGCGGCGACGCCCCCGACGAACCTGATCCTCCCGTCGTCGCCGGTTGCGAGCCTCCGGTCGGGACCGACGATCCGCAGCCCGCGACGATGACTCCCAGGGCCACAGCGACAGCCGCCGCCGTCCACACACGCACCATTTCGCTGGAAATCATGCCTCCAGTCAAGCTGAAGTGACGTTGCCGCGGCGTATCTGTTTTTCGATACGCCGACGATAACGGCACGCGCCTACCTCTTCTCGTATGGTCCTAACTGGGCGGCTTTCAAACCCGCCTTACGAGTTCGTCCGGCTGCTTGAACAGATCGGTGGACAGAAGCAGCGCCCTTGCAAACGCTCTACTTCACGACTCAGCTGATGAAGCGGTGGATGGCCTCATTGGCGTTGTCCTGAAACGACGGGTTGGCCAGACCGGGCAAGAAATCCGTTTGGTTGACCAACGGACCCGTAAGCGTGTTCGCCGCGCTGGCGTAGAACACGCCGCTGGACAGGGTCGGGTCGGTGACGCCGTCGACGAGCCGCTTCGCTCCCACGTCGAGTTTGTGGGCGAGACCTAGCGCGGGCATGACGTACTTGGCGGCTATCCGCATCGGTAGGGGAAGGTCGTTGGGGGCCCGGGTGCCGGTGGTGTTCCCGGGGCTCACGGTGATGAATCGGCGGTCGGGGTGTTGGCGGGCCAAGTAGGCCATCCAGAGGGCCCCGATGTACTTGGCCTGGCCGAACGCTAGGTTGAAGTCCGGTTTTTTGCCGGCGAAGTAGCTGCCGTCGATGACGGTGGCGAGTTCATCGGCTGAGGTTGAGACGAAGGATGGCCCTTTCATCCGCAACTTCGGAACTCCCCTGGCTGCTTCACTTCCAACGAAGACCGCCACCTCGCCAAGCCGGTTCTCCTTCAGGAGCCCTTCGAGGAGGACGACGTGGCCAAGGACGTTCGTCGCGAACACGGTGGTGACCCCGTCAGCGGTCAAGTTCATCGACTGCGGGCCAATGACACCAGCGTTCATGACCAGCGCGTCGACGGATCCGTCGATGGCGGCAAGGCCGGCGCGGACCGAACCCAGATCGGCAACGTCCATGAGAACGATGTCGAAGATCGTCCGGCCGGTCGCCGCTTCGAGCTCGGCCTTTGCAGCGTTCGCCCGCTCTGCGTTCCGGCAGGCCAGGTAGATGCGGGCGAACTCGGGACGCAATGCCAGTTGCCGGGCGACTTCCTTGCCGATTCCGGCGTTGGCGCCCGTGATCAACACGGTCTTTTCTGCGAGTGCGCTCATTGGTAGTTCGGATCTCCTCGGTTTTGAAGTATTCACTCCAGTATGGCATACTGTAATGAAGTGTCAACTCCACTATCCGTGACCGGTAGCGACGCAGAGAGCTCTGATCAGCGAACGTTCACGGCCAAGGGCCTAGCCACCCGCGAGCGGATCGTCGAAGCCGCGGCGACGCTGATGTATTCGGGCGGCGTGGCAGGCACCAGCTGGGAGGACGTGCAGAATGCGGCCGGCGTAAGCGCCTCGCAGCTCTACCACTACTTCGGCGACAAGAACGGGCTGGTCCGGGCCGTGATCTCGCATCAGACCCGGGCGATGCTCGAGAGCCAAGAACCTCCGCTCACAAGCCTGGACAGTTTGGAGGCGCTGCGGGCATGGCGTGATCTCTTGGTTGAGGGCCGACGTCAGATCCAATGCCAAGGTGGCTGCCCCCTGGGAAGCCTCGCCGGAGAGCTGTTCGAGGCACACCCGGAGTGTCGCGAGGATCTGGTCGACGGATTCGACCGGTGGGAAGGCGCGATTCGAGATGGATTGCAGGCCATGTACAAGCGGGGCGACCTGCGTCGAAGCGCCGATCCCGACCGCTTGGCCACGGCTCTGTTAGCTGCCGTCCAAGGTGGGTTGGTCCTTTCACAGGTCCACCGTGCCGTCGACCCATTCGAGGCGGCACTGGACACCATGCTCGAACACATCGCCTCACTCACGACCAGGCGTCGTTCTGAGCCCCGCCGATCGAAGTCGCATCGCTGAGCGAATCGACTGCGGATTCTTATTAGAGCGCGTTGTCGTATCGACAACAGAAATGGGCGGTACTGGGCTCGAACCAGTGACCCCCAGCTTGTCGAGCTGGTGCTCTCCCAACTGAGCTAACCGCCCCAGGTCGCGGGCAGTGTAGCCGCTTGGCTAGCCGCCGAGGAAGTGCCGCGGGTCGACCGCGACGCCGTTCTGGCGCACCTCGAAATGGAGGTGCGTGCCGGTGCAGTACCCGGTGCAGCCGGCGATGCCGAGCAGCTGGCCCTTCGCGATCGTCTGCCCCGCATGCACCTTGAACGAGGAGAGGTGCGCGTACAGCGTCACGATGTCGGGCGTCACCTGGACGAGGACGATGTTCCCGTAGCCCTCGAAGCCGACGGCGTAGCCGACGGAGACGACCTTGCCCGGCGCGGCGGCGCGCACGTCGAGCGAGCGCAGCATCCCGATGTCGAGCCCGTGGTGGTACGACGTGAACGGCGTCGTGATCGTCCCCTCCGCCGGCCAGGAGAACTCGAGGGTCGCCGCCCGGGACAGATGCCGCGCGGCCGCGTGGTGGTGGGTGCGGGCGTGCACCGTCGTACCGACCGGCTGCGCCGCCGCGGGAGCCGCGATTGCGCAGGCGGCGGCGAACGCCACCGTGACCTGAATTCCTCTCCCTCCCATAGGAGGGTCGGGACCCTAGACCATTCCTTGCCCGAACCGGCAACGAAACGGTCCCAAAACCGCTAGATCAAGCCGTTTCCGGTTCCCCTTGACAAATCCTAACGAACGCCGGTGTCAGACACCGGAAGCGGTGTCTGACACCGGTCCACCTAGAAGATCTCGGGGCTCCACGGAAGCGGCCGCCAACCGAAGACGGCGTCCGCGCGGGCGATCGCGCCCGGAACGAGCTCCTCGATCCGCAGCGCGTCCCGCAGCTCGGCGAACGAGACCGCGCCGAGATACACGGAGCCGAGCGCGTCCACGTCGAGCGCGATGTCGGCCGCCGCCTCCGTCCGCTCGGCCTTCCCGCCCTCGAGCTTCCAGCGGCCCTCGTTCCACGGGCAGACCGCGTCCCGCACCTCGAGCACGATCGAGCCCTCGTTCGCGTAGGCCCTTCCCGAGAGCGCGGCGCCGACGTCCACGAGGCGCACCCACAGCGAGTCGCCCATCCGGTAGGTCATCCGCCGCGGGTTCGCGAGCAGGAGGAAGAGCGGATGGTCGGGCGGGAGGAGCGACATCTTCGTCGTCGCCGACCAGTCGATGTCGAGGAGGAAGCGCCAGATCTCCGCGGTCGCCTGCGGCGTCGTGCCGACCGCCTCCGACACCTCGGTCCGACCGTTGAACGCGCCGTCCGACGCCTCGAAGAAGAGCCGGTAGATCGCATAGCCCTCGACGCGGCCGTCGATCTCGAGGACGACGAAGCTCTTCGGGTTGGCCGCCTGCTCGGGCGACATCCGCAGCGTCCGGAGCTCCCACCACGCGGCGCTGCGCGAATGGACGCCGGGCCGCTGCCGCGCGAGCTCCTCCCACACCGGCGGGAACAACGTCGCCGCCTCCTCGGCCGTGACGAAACGCGGCCGCCCCCGCGGCGAGAACGGCTTCGCGAACGCCGCCGCCGCGCGCGGGATCTTCACCTCGCCCGCCCAGGCGGCGAGGCCGTAGCCGAAGCGACCGTAGATCGTCTCCTCGGACGCCCACAACGCCGCGATCGGCTCTCCGCGCCGATGCACGTCTGCGAGCTGTGCGTCCATCATCGCGCGGAGCGCGCCGCGCCGCCGATGCGTGGGATACGTGCCGACGACGGTGACGCCCGCGCACGGCAGCGAGCCACCGGGGACGGACATATCGAACGTGAACGCGCCGGCTCCGGCGATGACGTTGCCGTCCTCGAACGCCGCGTGCATCCGCTCGAGCTCGAAGTACTGGAGCCAGCGGTCGACCATGTCCTCCGGCGGCGGCCCGGCGAAGTACTGGCCGATGGCGTAGAACGCGCGCGCGAACTCGTCGCGGTCGCGGACGGAACGAACCTCGATCGCCATCAGCGAACCTTGACCGTCAGGATGAGGACGTTGTCGGGGCCGAGCGTCGTCATCCCCATCTGCGCCGAGCTCTCGACGTTCACGGCCTTCAACTTGTAGATGCCGGCGCGGGCGAAGACGATCGTGCGCGCGGTGCCCGCGTACGTGCGCGGCGCCCCGAGCTGGAGCTTCGGCCCGGACACCTGCGAGAAGTTGAACGACATCGGGCAGTTGATCCGGATCTGCAGGTGCGTGCCGCGCTTCAGCACGATCGTCCGCTTCGGGCCGAGCGGCTGCGAGTCCACCGTCCCCCACACGTGGCAGCCCTGCACGACGTGGACGATCGCCATCCGCACCGTCGGCGAGGCGACCGCGGCCGGAGCGAGCATCCCGGCGGCGCCGGCGGCGAGGACGAAGGCCAGCCTCTTCACGTCCCGCATCGTAGGCTGATCCCGTGCCCGAGCGCTGGACACGCGCCGTCCTCCGCCGGCGCACGCCGATCCTCCTCTGCTGGATCGCCGTGGTCGCGGTCGGGGCCTTCGGAGCGACGCGGCTGACCGCGCTCCTCGCGACGTCGTTCGCCGTGCCCGGCACCGACTCCGAGCACGCGCGCACGATCCTCGCGAACGACTTCCGGGAACGGACGGACGGCGTCTTCACCGTCGTCTTCGCGACGCGCGGCGACCGGCGGCAGCTGCGCGCGCGCCTCGCGGCCGCGGCGAGCGTCGTACCGACCGGCCACGTCGGGCAGCTTCTCTCCGGAGGCGGCGTCACGTGGGCGGAGATCCAGACGACGCTCGACCTCCAGCACGCAAAGCGGTACACGCCCGACATCCGCCACGCCCTCGCCGGAGAGCCGCGCGCCTACGTCAGCGGCCAGCCGGCGATCCAGCACGACCTCGACCCGATCCTCTCCTCCGACCTGAAACGCGGCGAGACGATCGCGCTCCCGATCGCGCTGGCGGTGCTGATCGCCGTCCTCGGGATCTCGTTCGCGGTGCTCGTCCCGTTCGCGTTCGCGGCGGGGACGATCGCGCTGACGCTCGCGATCGTCTACGGGATCGCACACGCGGTGCTGATGGTCAGCTACGTGACGAACCTCGTCGCGCTCATCGGCATCGGGCTCGCGGTCGACTACTCGCTGCTCGTCGTGTCTCGCTTCCGCGAGGAGCTCGCGCACACGGAGTCCGTCGACGACGCGATCGTGCGGACGATGGAGACCGCCGGCCGCGCGGCGATGGTGTCCGGCGCGAGCGTCGCCGTCGGGCTCGCCGTGCTCGTCGCGATGCCGGTGCCGTTCATCCGCTCGCTCGGCATCGGCGGCCTGCTCGTCCCGCTCTCGGCCATCGCGGCGACGGCGACGCTCCAGCCGGTCCTGCTCTCGTTCCTCGGCCGGCGCGGCGCGCGCTACCGCACCCTCGGTCTCCCGCTCCCGGTGCTCCCGGGAAGGACCGACGTGGACACGGGCTTCTGGGCGCGCCTCGCGCGCTCGATCATGCGCCGCCCGAAGACCGTGCTCGCCATCTCGGCCGCGGTGCTCGTCGCGGCTGCCGTCCCCGCCGCGTTCCTGCACGTGACGCCGGGCTCGCTCGAGGCGCTGCCGCAATCGCCGGAGTCGGTGCGCGCGCTCACGGTCCTGCGCGGCGCGGTCGGCGCGGGCGCCATCTCACCGACGCAGATCGTCGTCGACAGCGGTCGCGCCGGCGGCGCGCGCAGCCCCGCCGTGCACAGCGCGGTCGTGCGCCTCGCGCACCGGCTCGTCGACGACCCGGAGGTGTACGTCGTCGCCATCGGCCGGCGCTCGCCCTACGTCGACGCGAGCGGCCGGTACGCACGGATCGTCGCCACCGGCCGGCACGAGTACGGCGACCCGCAGGAACGCGCGCTCGTCCACCGCATCCGCGACACACTCGTCCCTGCGGCGCGCTTCCCCGCGGGAGTGCGTGCATACGTCGGAGGCGGGCCTGCGCAGGGCGTCGACTATCTCTCGCGCGCGTACGGGCTCTTCCCGTGGCTCGTCGTCGGCGTGCTCGCGCTGACGTACCTCATCCTGCTGCGCGGCTTCCGCTCCATCGTGCTGCCGCTGAAGGCGGTCGTCCTCAACCTGCTCTCGGTCGCCGCCGTGTACGGCCTGCTCGTCGTCGTCTTCCGCTGGGGCGTCGGCGCCGACCTCTTCGGCCTCTACCGCGTGCCCGCGGTGGAGGGCTGGATCCCGATCTTCCTGTTCGCGATGCTCTTCGGCCTCTCGATGGACTACGAGGTCTTCCTCGTCACGCGCATGCGCGAGTCGTGGGATCACGTCGCCGACAACACGCGCGCGGTCGCGCACGGGCTCGAGCGAACCGGTCGCGTCGTCACCGCGGCGGCGATCATCATGGTCGCCGCCTTCTCGGGGTTCGTCGCCGGCCACGTCGCCGGCCTGCAGGAGTTCGGCGCCGGGCTCGCACTCGCGGTGTTCCTCGACGCCACCGTCGTCCGCGCGCTCCTCGTCCCGTCGCTCATGGCCGTCTTCGGCCGCTGGAACTGGTGGGTTCCATGGGGAGAGGGACGCACCTAGCGCCCCTCTCCCCCGTTGTCCTCGCCTACTTGACGATCGTGATGGCCAGCCGCATCGCCGGCAGCTGGTAGCCAAGTGCCAGGCCCGGGGCGTCCTGCGCATACGTCAGGACGGGAACCATCCCGTACGGCGTGTTCGGATACGACGGCTGCTGCGTGTAGAGCAGCGGGTACATGTCGATCAGGTGCGTGCCGGGGCCGCCGGTCGCGACGAGATTCATGACCGTGTCGCCGTTGCTGTTGAACCCGCAGCCGTACCCGACGTAGCTGTTGTCGTAGTCGACCGCGATCGTGTTGTCGAGCTGCGTCCAGCCCAGGCCCTTGAGATGCACGGTGAAGTGCTGGCCTTCCTTCAGCGTCAGCGACGAGACGCCGTTGCCGAAGATGCTGCGCTTCACGTAGTACGGGACCTGCGCCACGATCTTGCCGTTCTGCAGGAGCTGGACGACGTGCCAGCCGCCGAGCCCGTCCGGGACGGTGATCGGCGTCGCGAGCGAGCCGTCGGCCCGTGCCGTCGTGTTGCCGAGCGGAACGGAGACGAAGCTCCAGCACGTGCCGGTGCAGTTGACGCGGTTGCCGACGACGGTCGCCCACTCCATGTCGACCGGCGCGTTCGGCGTCAGCCCGCCGGCGGTGAGGTTCGCCTTCGAGTTGACGATGCCGGTCGAGGACGAGAGGCTCGCGGTCGCCGAGCCGGTCGTGCCGGCCGAGGCGAGGCTGAGCGTCGTCTTCGCATCGAGCGTCGGCGTGACGTTCGCGGGCCAGTCGATGCGGTTCTTCGGCCGCCCGTTGTCCTTCGTGACGTTGAACGCGAAGGTTGCGCCCGTTCCCCACGGAATCGGGGACTGCTGGATGTTCAGGTACTTGAAGCTGATCGCATCCGCAGCTTCGAGCGTGTGCCTGCCGACGGGGCCGGTGGCGCGGATGTGCGCGATGGCCGTGCCGCGCGTCCAGTTCGCCATCATCGCGCCGACGTAGTGGTTGTCGTACAGGAGCGACGCGCCGCCTTCGTACAGCGATGCGCCGAGCCCGTTGTACGTGACCGTGATCATCGTGCCGATCGGGCCGCTCTTCGGGCTGATCGTCGCCGTGCGCGAGATGAGGAGCCCGCCCTTGGCGACCTGCACGCCGTTGACGACGGCGTAGATGTCGTGCACGCCGCCGAAGTCACGCGGCGCGGTGAGCTTGGCGGAGAGCCGCCCCTGCGCATCGGTCTGCGCCTGCGCGAGGACGACCTGCACCTTCGTCGCCGCCCGGCCGAGGTAGTCGACGCTGTCGGGACGCGCGTCGAGGACCCACGTCACGTTCGACGTGCCCCAGACGATCGCGACCGACTGGTTCGCGGGGAGCCCGCTGCCCGTGAGGACGAACGGCTTCCCCGCCGGCGCGATGTCCGGCTTGGCGGTGAGCGTGGTCATCGTCGGCGACGGCGTCGAGGCCGGCGCGATCGGGCCCGGAAGCGGCGCCACCCCTGGGATGGACGGGCTCACGAGCGGTGCCGGGCTCGCGGAGGCGAGCGCCGGCAGGAGCAGTGACGCCCCCGCCAGCGCCGCCACCACGGTCAGCTTCGTGTGTGTGTTCATGGTTGCGACTCCTTCTCAGTGCTACGGGATGATGTTGATCGAGTAGTCGTACGAGGCGGACTTGCCGTTCTCGAGGTTGAAGACGACCTGGATCGTCGTCGCCCCGAGCGGATACGTCGCAGGAACGACCCACGCGTTCGCCCAGAAGTAGATGGCACCGTGCGCGCCCTAGTTCAGCGCCACGTCCGGCTGACCGGCGATGGAGAAGTGCGCGTGTTGACGTTGTCGTTCGACAGGACGTTGGTCGTGGCGAGGTCAGTGCCCCACACGCGCACGACGACCTGCTCGCCGCGCTTGTACACGTTCGAGAGCGAGCAGCCGACGGGCCGCTTCGCGATGCCGACCGGGCCGCTGCCGTTGACGGTGTCGACGTAGAGCGACGCGTTCAGGACGCCCGCGCCCGCGCCGGCGTCACCGGTCGACGCGGCAGGCGTGTACGGCGGCAGTGCGGTCGGCGTCACGGTCAGCGCGGCAGTCGCCGACGGCATCTGCGGAACTGGCCCTTGAACACCTTGCCGTGCGTGTCCTGGACCTTGATCAGGATCTTGAACGGCACGCCGCCCGTGACGAAGTTCGCCGGGATGGTCCACACGCCCGACCAGGGAAGACCGGTCGAGGCGCCGGGGGCCGTCGCGCCGTACTTCAGCTTGACGTTCGGCTGGCCCGGGATGGTGACGTAGAAGTACTTCACCATCTTCGGGTCGACGATCTTGTGCGACTTCGGGTCGACCGCGTAGGCGCGGAAGACGACGGACGAGCCCGGCGCGTACAGCGCCGCCATCGAACCCGTCGACGTCACCGTCTGTGCAGCGACGAAGACCTGCTTCACCGTGCGGCGACGGAAACGGGACAGGCGTCACAGCGGATGCCGTCATCGTCACGGTGAGTGCGACTCCGACACACGCAGCGAGAATCGAGATGCGCTTCATGGTCCCTCCGTTACTTGGTGAGAGTGCCGGTGACCTTGACAGTGAAGGTGCCGTCGTCCCGGCTATAGGTGCCGATCGCCTTGAGGGTGCCCTTGCGCCTTCAGGAGCTTCCCCGTCGCCTTCGTGACCGTGAAGTACGCCTTGACGGTGAAGTTGTGACCGCCCTCGTCGCCGCAGCCGCTGGCGCCGGCGTTGGTCTGGAGAAGTAGATCGTTCCGGTTGCGCCGGTGATCGTCCCCGTACCGCCGAACGGGACGCACGGCTGCTGGCTCGAGTCGCCGGTGCCCGCGCGTTGAGCGCGCCGGCGCCGATCAGCGTGCCCTTGCCGGTGCCCTTCGAGGTGATGGTGACGGTCGTTGCCGTTCGACGAGCGTCGACGCCTGGCCGGCGTAGGTGCCGACGAAGGCGATCTTCACGGCTTGGGCTTCGTCGCCGCTGCGCCGTCGAGACGACGGGCAGCCGGCCGGCGACGAGAACGGGAATGAGATATCGTGAGCTTGCGCACGGTGGTCCTTTCGTTCTCCGACTCCGAAGCCCCGCTCCGGCCATACCGACTCCTTCTGGCGGGCCGGGAACGCGGGTATGTGACACATGCTCGGCCAGCGCGAGCCCGCTCCATCAGGGCAGTCGCGGCACTTCTTTACGGGAAATCCGAAGGACTTTGTGCGGATTGCGCGCTTAGAGCTTCTCGAGCGGCGCGTAGTCGAGCATGAGGCGCCGCTCGGAGCCGTCGCCGGCGAAGCGGATGACGGCCACCCCGCCCGGTTCCAGGCGCAGGACGACGCCCTCGCCGAGGGTGCCGTGCCGCACGGAGTCGCCGGCGGAGAGGGACGGGACGTTCTCCTGGGTCTTCACCGAGCTCTGCTTCGGCGCGCCGTAGTCGGACCACGATGCAGGCCGAAGGCGGTCGCGCTCGACGTGCTGTTCGGGGAGCTCGTCGAGGAAGCGGCTGGCCATGTTGTACGACCGGCCGCCGTAGAGCATGCGCGAGGACGCGTGCATGAGCGTCAGCTTCTCCATCGCGCGCGTCATCCCGACGTACATGAGGCGCCGCTCCTCCTCCACGCCGTGCTCCTCGATCGAGCGCGAGTGCGGGAAGATCCCCTCCTCGAGGCCGATGAGGTAGACGGCCTTGAACTCGAGGCCCTTCGCGTTGTGGAGCGTCATGAGCGTGACGAGCGACCCTTCGCCGCGGATCGCGTCCTGGTCGGAGTAGAGCGAGACCTCCTGCAGGAACGAGGACAGGCTCGGCTCCGTGTTCTGCTCCTGCCACTCGCGCGCGAGCGAGACGAGCTCCTGAAGGTTCTCGAGTCCGGCCATCCGCCTCGATCGTCCGCTCGGCCTGGAGCGCGTCGATGAAGCCGGATTGCTCGAGCACGCGCTCGATCAGCTCGGGCACTTCGAGCTCGAGCGCGCCGGACATGCACGACTCGATGATCGTGCGGAATGCGCGCACCGCCTTCTGCGGTGCGGCGCCGACGCCGGCTTCCTCGGTGAACTCGGTCGCCTCCCAGAGCGAGATCCCCTGCGCGTCCGCGTACGCCTGGAGGCGCGCGAGCGTCGAGTCGCCGATTCCGCGCCGCGGCCGGTTCGCGATGCGCTGGAGCGAGACCGCGTCGTACGGGTTGTCGATCACCTGGAGATACGCGACGAGATCCTTCACCTCGGCGCGCTCGTAGAAGCGCGGGCCGCCGATCACCTGGTACGCGACACCCTGGCGGACGAGCACGTCCTCGATCACGCGGCTCTGCGCGTTCGTCCGGTAGAAGACGGCGACCTCGCTGCCGGAGTAGCCCTGCTCGACGAGCAGCGCGATCTCGGCGGCGACGTAGCGCGCCTCCGCGTGCTCGTCCTCGACCTCGACGACGCGCACGGGATCGCCGTCACCGAGCTCTGACCACAGGTTCTTGTCCTTGCGCTCGCGGTTGTGCCTGATGACCGCGTTCGCGGCCTCGAGGATCGAGTTCGTCGACCGGTAGTTCTGCTCGAGCGCGATCGTGCGCGCGCCCGGGAAGTCCTGTTCGAACTCGAGGACGTTGCGAATGTCCGCGCCGTCTGAAGCCGTAGACCGACTGGTCCGGGTCGCCGACCGCGAACACGTTCTGGTGCTTCTCCGCGAGCAGCTGCAGGAAGCGGTACTGCGCGTGGTTCGTGTCCTGGTACTCGTCGACGAGGACGTAGCGGAAGGCCTTCTGCCACTTCTCCTTCGCCTCGGGAAAGCGTTCGAGCACCTCGACGGTGAGGTAGAGCATGTCGTCGAAGTCGACCGCGTTCGACGCGTGCAGGCGCGCCTGGTACAGCTCGTACACGTCGGCGACCGTCTGGTCGTAGAAGCTCGACACGCGGCTCGCGTACTCGGCCGGCCCGATCAGCTGGTTCTTCGCGTTCGAGATCTGCGAGTGGATGCCGCGCGGCGTGAAGCGCTTCGGGTCGCGGTCGAGCTCCTCGAGGCAGCGCTTCACGAGCCGCAGCTGGTCGGCGGAGTCGTAGATGGTGAAGTTCGAGCGGTAGCCGAGCCGCTCCGCCTCGCGACGGAGGATGCGTCCGCAGGCGGCGTGGAAGGTCATCACCCAGGCAGCGCGCGCCGGCGGCCCGACGAGGTCCTCGAGCCGCTCGCGCATCTCGGCGGCCGCCTTGTTCGTGAACGTGATGGCGAGGATCTCCGGCGGTTTCGCGCCGACCGCGGCGAGCAGGTGCGCGATCCGGCGGGTGAGGACGCGCGTCTTGCCGGAGCCCGCTCCGGCCACGACGAGAAGCGGCCCTTCGGTGGTGATGACGGCCTCCAGCTGGGCCGGATTCAGGTCTTGCAGGTACGTCTCCGGCTGCGTTGCGGCCATCGTCCGATCGTAGCCGGGGGATCAATTAGCCTCGATCGGCCATGGCCAGACCGCCCGCGCACGTTCGTGGAAGCCTTCGGCGTGGAGGGCGAGCCCGAGCTCCTGCCCGGCGGGCGCGGCACGTCGTGGCGGCGTCGGCTCCACTCGTCCTGAAGCCGCTCGACCGGGCGGCGCGCGAGATCGCCGTGGGAGGCCGACGGCTCATCGCATCGATCGGAGCAGGCGACTTGCGCGTCGCGCGTCCTGCGCCACGGCGATCGTCGACGGCTGGACGGCGTCGGACGTACGTCGACGGCTCGCCACGAGCCGGGCCGCTGGCTCGACATCATCGCCGCGGGCGAAGCGGCTGCACGACGCGCTCGCGCACGATGCCGCGGCCGGACGCAGATCGTCGACACGCGGCATCGAACCCGTGGGCGACCGGCGATCAACGTCGCGTGGACGGCGAGCGCGCTTACGCGGGCATCGACGACATCCTCGGTGCGCTGCTCAGCCGATTTCCGACGAGCAGCACAGCTCGATCCACGGCGATCTCACCGGCAACGTGCTCTTCCACGACGACGCTGCCGCCGGCGATCATCGACTTCGCGCCGTACTGGCGCCCGACGCGCGTTCGCCAGCCGCGGTCGTCGTCGCCGACGCGCTCGTCTGGGAAGGCGCGCCGCCCGAGCTCGCCGACGTCGTGCGACCGGCAGTACCTCCTGCGCGCACTGATCTACCGCGGCGATAACGAGCATCGAGTCGCGGCGCACGGCGTCGGCGCTCGACCATCGAGCTCGCTCGTACAATCGCGGCACGATGCAGGTCGCGCTCATGATCGAGGGCCAGGAAGGCGTCACCTGGGAGCACTGGTGCGCCCTCGCGGACGCGTGCGAGGAGCACGGCATCGAGACGCTTTTCCGCTCCGATCACTACATCTCGCAGGCGGACGAGAGCGCAAACGTCGCGCACGATGCGTGGACGACGATCGCCGCACTCGCAGCGCGCACGACGCGCCTGCGGTTCGGCACGCTCGTCTCGCCGGTCACCTTTCGCGCACCCGCGCTGCTCGCGAACGCGGTCGCGACCGCGGATCACGTCTCCGGCGGCCGCATCGAGCTCGGGATCGGCGCCGGCTGGATGGAGCGCGAGCACCGCGCGTTCGCCTTCCCGTTCCCGGAGACGTCAGTGCGCGTCGAGATGTTCGCCGAGCAGCTCGAGATCGTGCACCGGCTCTGGACGGAGGAGCGCGTCGACTTCCACGGCCGCCACTACTCGCTCGACAACGCGCCCGGGCTGCCGAAGCCGGTGCAGAAGCCGCGGCCGCCGATCATCGTCGGCGGAAGCGGCGGACGCGGGACCGTCGAGCCCGCACTCCGCTTCGCGGACGAGTACAACACGCCGTTCGCCTCGCCCGCGGACGCTGCGCGCATCCGCGCAAAGGTGCCGTCGCTCCGCTTCTCCGTCATGACCGGCTGCATCATCGGCGAGACGCACGCGGATGCCTCGGAGCGTGCGCAGGAGCTGTACGGGCGCCGCCCGCGCGACACGAGCTTCGACGACTGGCTCGCGACCTATACGGAGCGGGCGCTATTCGGCTCGGTGGACGAGGTCGCCTCCCGCCTGCGCGAGTACGAGCAGGCGGGCTGCGACCGGGCGATGCTGCAGCACTTGCAGCACACGGACCTCGAGCCCGTGCGCCTTATTTCTTCGCTTCGATCTTGACGAGCTACGCGGGCTCGCTCCCGCCCTGGTCGAACCGGAACGGCGGGTACTCCGGCGTGAGGAACAGCGCGTAGGCCGCGACGCGCGTCGTCCAGCGGTTGAAGCCCATGTTCAGGTCGAAGATGCCTTGCGGATACTCCCGCTTCACGACGAGCAGGACGCCGGCGACGACGACGAGCACGAGCGTCACGTTCGGGGTGTGCGCGCTCCAGCCCGCTCCGCCGCCGAAGGCACCGACGATCGCGTACTGGGGGATCCCCAGCAGCCACCAGCCGATGAGCGGCAAGCCGCGCCGGTGGTGCTCCGGGTAGTCGATCTCGAGCCGCGCCGGATAGTCGGGCACGTCGGCGAGCGTGAACGGCGGATAGCGGTCGGTCCCGATCACGCCGATCGCGTAGAACGAGACGCGCCAGCTCCAGCGCATGACGCCGACGACGAAGTCGAAGATGCCGCGCGGGTAGCGACCGGTGAAGAGCAGCACGAAAAACGCGACGACCGTCAGCACGATCACGATCACCCAGAGGACGATGAGGATGATCCAGTGCGGCAGTGCGAGCAGCCACTTGACGAGCCAGATCCAGCGGCCGAGCGGCTCGTCGAGCCGCCCTTCGACGCGAACGGGATACGGATTCATTGCTCCTCCTTCTCGGTCCATCGGCCCTCGATGACGTCGTCCATCCCGGGAACGCCCCACTCCTCCAGCCGGAGCCAGCGGTAGCGCGGCAGGAACGCCGCGGCGAGGACGTTCTTGGCGATACCTGCGCAGACGAAGGCGAGGAGAACGGCGGCCCAGTCGGGCAGCCCGGCCTTCACGAAGAGGATGACGAAGCCGGTCGCGGCGACGGGCCAGAGGATCGCGCGCAGCGCGGTCTGCGTTCGGCCGCGCAGCAGCCGGCGAATCGCGCGGCCGCAGCCGGACGCGATGAAGAACGCGAGCAGGCCGATCCAGCCGGAGTGCGTGTGCTCGCCCGTGAGGACCGCCGCGATGATCGCGAGCGCGAAGAGGACCGGCCGCAGCAGGAAGAGGCCGATCAGGGTCGTCCTCCTCCATCGCCACGATTGGCGGCATGGAACAGGGAACTGCCCGGATGGAAACGTTCAGCGACGGGATCTTCGCGATCGCCGCGACGCTGCTCGTGCTCGAGTTCGGCGTGAGCAGCGGCCACAAGCTCGATCACGCGCTTCTTCATCTGTGGCCAGCCTATCTCGCCTACGTGACGAGCTTCGTCACGATCGGGATCATCTGGATGAACCATCACCACACGGTCGCGCTCATCGGGCGGATCGACCGCACGATGCTGTTCATCAACAACCTGCTCCTGTTGACGATCGCGTTCCTGCCGTTCCCGACGAAGCTCGTCGGCGACTATCTCCGCCACGACGGCGAGCAGGCCGCGGTGCTCGCGTACTCGGCGACGCTCGTCGTCATGGCCGTGCTCCACCAGCTGTGGTGGCGATACGCCCGCCACGACCGGCGGCTGATCGCGGACGGCGTTCCCGACTCCGCGTTGCGCGCAGTCGACCGCGCGTATGCGCCCGGCGTCCCGATGTACGGCGCCGTGTTCGTCCTCGCGTTCTTCAGCCCGCTCGCGGCGGTCGTGGCGACCTTCGCGATCGCCGCGTTCTATCTGCCGTCAGCCGCGCTCTTCGATCGCTGACGCGAGCCACGCAGACGCGGCGGCGAGCGCGTCCGCGTCGCTCGACTTCACCACCACCTCGACCTGCGGGCCGTCGAGCGGGAACGTCGGATACGAGCCGATGCTGACGCCGGGCCAGCGCTCGCCCGCCTCGACGAGGAGCGGCGCGATCGTGCTCTCGCGCGTGCGATAGGTCTGCCGCCAGGAGCCGATCGGCTCGCCGCGGCGGAACTCCTCCGCGACCGCGTCGAACATCGCCTCCATCTCGGAGGGCAGGCCGGGCATGACGTAGACGTTCTCGAGCGCGAAGCCGGGCGCGCCGCCGAGCGGGTTCGGGAGCGGGCGGCTTCCGGCGGGTAGCCGCGCCCACGCGGCGGCGTACTCCGGGTCGCGCGTGAACCTGCTGCGCAGGTCGGCGGCGAGCTCGGGGATCTCCTCCTGCTCGACGGAGAACGCGTGCGCGAGCGCCTCGCGCGTGATGTCGTCGGGCGTGCCGCCGAGGCCGCCGGTGACGAGGACGACGTCGACGAGCGGCGCTTCGCGTCGCACCCACTCCGCGATGGCGTCGATCTCGTCGGGCACGGCCGCGATCAGGCGAACCGACACGCCGAGCGGCGCGAGACGTCGCGCGAGCCACGAGCCGTTCGAGTTGGGGACGTCGCCGGAGACGAGCTCGTTCCCGATGGTGAGGATCGCGGCGGTCGAGCTCACGCGCGCGTCGGAAGCACGAAGAGCCCGGCGTCGTCCGAGACGATGCGCACGTTCGCACCGTAATACGCGGCGAGGTTCGCGGCGGAGAGGACCTCCGCTGCCGTTCCCTCCGCGACCATCGAGCCGCGGTCGAGCAGCACGAGCCGGTCCGCGTACTGCCCGGCGAGCGTGAGGTCGTGCATCGTCGAGAACACCGTCAACCCGTCCGCGCGGAGCGAGTCGACGAGCTCGAGCACCTGTTGCTGCCTGCCGAGGTCGAGCGACGTGGTCGGCTCGTCCAGAAGAAGGATCGGCGCCTCCTGCGCGAGCGCGCGTGCGAGGACGACTCGCTGAAGCTCGCCGCCGGAGAGCGAGCCGAGACCGCGCTCCGCGAGCTGAAGCAGGTCGAGCCGCTCGAGTGCGCGCGCTGCCGCCCGGCGGTCGCCGCGCCCCTCGGCGGCGAGATACCCGAGATGCGGCGTGCGACCGAGCAGCGCGTACTCCCCGACCGTGAGCTCGGGCGGCGTCACCGGGTTCTGCGGGACGAACGCGATCAGCCGCGCGAGCTCGCGCCGGCGGAGCGAGTGGACGTCACGGCCGTCGACGGTCGCGACCCCGTCGAACGGGAGCAGGCCGCACAGCGCGCGAAGGACGCTCGTCTTCCCGGCGCCGTTCGGCCCGATGAGCATCACCCACGCGTTCGACTCGACCGAGAGCGTGAGGCCGCGCACGGCCTCCGTCCGATCGAAGCGGACGGTGAGGTCGCGGAGCTCGATCACCGCATCGTCCTCGCGGAGCGGAGGACGATCGCGAAGAACGGCGCCC
>CAVTGM010000016.1:0-43436 GCA_963734285.1 uncultured Actinomycetes bacterium
GCGCCTTCCCTAGGCGCGTCGCGCAGCGAAAACCGTTTCGACCGCGTTGCGCACGCCGACCGAGAGGCCGCCCATGAGGACTGCGCCGTCGCCGAGGCTCGAGATCTGCACCTGCGGCGGATAGGCGAGCCAGCCGGCGAGGAGCGTGCGCACCGTGTCGAGGAGACCCGCGTTCGCGCCGATGCCGCCGCCGAGGACGACGAGGCCGACGTCCGTGACCGCCGCGATCGGGACGATGTGCAGCGCGATGCGCCGCGCCTCCTCCGCCACGACCGCGCGCGCGACCGTGTCTCCACTGCGTGCGGCTGCGAACACCGAGCGTGCGTCGTACGGCGGTGCGAGCGTCGATCGCGCGCCGTCGGCGCGCGCGAGCCGAGCGGCGACCTCCGCGAGCGCGGCCGCGCACGGATCGAGATCCTGCTCGAGGCCGACGCGCACGTAGTCGAGCTCGCCCGCCGCGCCGTTGTGGCCGCGCTGCAGCTCGCCGCGCAGCACGAGCCCCGCGCCGAGGCCCGTTCCGACCGAGAGGAAGACGAAGTCGTCGACGCCGTGCGCGACGCCGAGGCTCCCCTCGCCGAGCGCGGCGAGGTTGACGTCGTTCTCGACGGTGACCGACACGTCGAGCCGGTCCTCGAGCTCGGCACCGAAGCGGCGGCCGTCGAGGCCGGCGACGTTGAGCGCGAGCCGGATCGCGCCGGCGCCCTTTTCCACGACGCCCGGCACGCCGACGACGACCTCGTCGACGAGGTCGACGTCGAATCCCGCCGCTTCCGCGAGCCCGTCGCGCAGCTGCACGATCGCGTCGAGTGCGTGGTCCGCCTCGGCGACGCCGAGCTCGACGTCTTGCCGCGCGCGCACGCGGCCGGCGAGGTCGCCGAGCACGCCGCGGAGAAAGCGCGCGCCCAGGTCGACCGAGAGGACGAGCGCCGCCTCGTCGACCGGCTCGAAGTAGACCGCGCCGTAGCGCGGGCCGCCCGGCGCGTCCGCCGCTTCGCGCACGAGGCCTGCGTCGAGAAGCGACTGGAGCGCGAGCGAGACGGTCGGTTTCGAGATGCCGGCCCGGCGGGAGATCTGCGCGCGGGAGATCGGCGCGCCGCTCCGGATCGTCCGCAGGACGCTCTCCTCGTTCAGCCGCTTGAGCAGGGGCGGCGTCGCCATGACATCCATTGTCGTGAAGAAGCCTTACCAATGCAACCCGCATTGACACGGCTCCGGAGAGGTCATAGGGTCGCCTCGTTAGGGTGTCTAACTAGCACCACTCGGAGGGAGGAATGCGATGAAACGCGTGGCCACGGCGGCGGCGCTGCTCGCGCTCACGCTCGGGCTCGCCACGACTGCTTCCGGCGCGCCACAGCACCGCTCCGGCACGGCGGCGACGAAACTCACCGTCTGGGTCGGCTGGAGCGCACGTGAGCTTGCCGCGTTCAAGAAGCTGGCCGCCGAGTACCAGAAGGCGAATCCCAGCGTGGCCGTGAGCGTCGTCGGAAGCATCAACGACGACAAGATCGTCGCTGCGATCCGGGCAGGCACCGCGCCGGACGTCGTCAGCTCGTTCAACTCGTACGACGTCGGTGTGTATTGCGGAACCGGGGGATGGATCGACCTCTCGTCCCTGATGAAGGGATCGGGGATCAGCACCTCGATCTTCCCGGCGACGACGAACTACTACACACAGTTCGGCGGCAAGAAGTGCGCGCTGCCGTTGCTGGCCGACACGTACGGCCTCTACTACAACAAGGCGCTCTTCAAGAAGGCCGGGATCGCCGGCCCGCCCACGACGATCGCCGAGCTAACGGCCGACGCGAAGAAGCTGACGGTTCGCAACTCCGACGGCTCGCTGAAGCAGGTCGGGATCGACCCGTTCATCGGCTTCTACGAGAACGTGCCGGAGCGCTGGATCCTGTCGTGGGGCGGGACGTTCACCGACTCCAAGGGGAAGGCGCATCTCGCGACCGACTCCGCGTGGTCGAAGTGGCTCACCTGGCAGAAGCAGATGATCGACTGGTACGGGTACAAGAACCTCGTGAAGTTCCAGGCCGGGCTCGGTGACGAGTTCTCCGCCTCGAACGCGTTCGAGGTCGGCAAGGTCGCGATGAACCTCGACGGCGAGTGGCGCGTCGCGTTCATCCAGGCCGAGCACCCGACGCTCGACTACGGCACCGCGCCGATGCCGACCGCCGTCACGAGCCTGTACGGCTCCGGGTACATCAACGGCACGATCATCGGCATCCCGAAGAACGGCAAGCACACGCAGCAGGCGTGGGACTTCGTCAAATGGATGACGACGAACACGCATGCGCTCGCCGAGTTCTCGAATGCGATCCGGAACGTGCCGTCGACGACAGCGTCGACGCACTCGAAGGAGCTCACTCCCGATACGCACTTCGCGACGTTCCTCAAGATCTTCGCGAACCCGAAGTCGGGGACGTCGCCGATCATGGCGTCGGGTGTGTCGTACACGAACGCCGTCCAGAACTTCGCCACGAAGTGGCAGGCCGGGACGGTCAAGGACCTGGCGAGCGGGTTGTCGTCGCTCGACAAGCAGCTCGACGCACAGGTAGCGCAGGCCAAGGGCGGAGGCGTTCCGTAGAAGCCATCGCCGTACCGATGGAGCGCCGACGGGCCAGGAGGCGAGCGGCGTGGCGACGCCGCCGCCTCGTGCTCCTCCTCATGAGCCCCTGGCTCGTCGGCTTCTCCGTCTTCTTCGCGTACCCGCTCGTCATGAGCGCGTACCTGTCGTTCAATCACTACGACCTGCTGTCCGCGCCGCGCTGGGTCGGGCTCGCGAACTACCGCTACCTGTTCACGATCGACCCGCAGACGTGGACGGCGGTGAGGAACACGGGCTGGATGATCGGCGTGCTCGTCCCGCTGCAGGTGCTGGCCGCATTCGGGCTCGCGCTCATGCTCGCGCGCGCTCGGACGGGCGTGGGGATCTTCCGGACGATCTTCTACCTGCCGGCGCTTGCGCCGCCCGTCGCGGCCACGCTCGGGTTCGTGTTCATCCTCAACCCGGCGACGGGCCCGGTGAACACGATCCTGTCGCACCTCGGCATCTCGGGGCCGCTGTGGTTCCAGGACCCGGCCTGGTCGAAGCCGTCGCTCACGATGCTCGGAATCTGGGGCGTCGGCAACACGATGATCATCTTCCTCGCCGCGGTGCTCGACGTTCCGCGCACGCTGTACGAGTCGGCGCAGCTCGACGGCGCTGGGCCGCTGCAGCGGTTGCGGTACGTCACGCTCCCGTCGATCAGTCCCGTGCTCCTGTTCGCCGCCGTCCTCGGCGTCATCCAGGGGCTGCAGTACTTCACGCAGGCCTACGTCGCCGCCGGCGTCGCCTCGGGCCAGGCGTCGCAGGCCGCCGACGTCACGTCGGCGAGCCTCGGCTACCCGGTCGACTCGACGCTGTTCTACCCGGTGCTGCTCTACCAGCACGGCTTCGTCGACTTCCAGATGGGCTACGCGTCGGCGATGGCGATGTTCCTCTTCGCCGTCTCGTTCATCGTCACGCTGACGATCGTCCTCAACTCGCGCCGTTGGGTGCACTCGGGGGCACGATGAGCACGGTCGATGTCGCCGTCCCGCTCGTTCGCCGCCGGCCGCCCGCGAGCGTCCGCCGGAAGCGCTTGCTCATTGCTGTCGCGAACCACAGCGATGCTGATCGCGGCGTCCATCGCGTTCCTCGCGCCGTTCGTCTTCATCACGCTCACGGCGCTGATGACGAACGACCAGGCGCTGTCGGCGAACCTGTGGCCGCATCCGTTCAGATGGCACAACTTCATCGACGTCTTCACGAAGGCGCCGCTCTGGCGCTGGGCGCTGAACACGTTCGAGTACGCCTTCCTCGCGACCCTCGGCGTCGTCGTCTCGAGCGTGCCGGTCGCCTACGCGCTCGCGCGCCTTCGCTGGCGTGGCCGCGACCTCGCGTTCATCGTCGTGCTCATCGCGCTGATGCTGCCTCCGCAGGTGACCGTCGTCCCGCTGTACGTCGCCTGGGCGAAGTTCCATCCCTTCGGGTTCAACTTCATCGGGACGCTCTGGCCGGTGATCATCCCCAACTGGTTCGGGGACGCGTTCTCGATCTTCCTCCTGCGCCAGTTCTTCCTCACGATTCCCGAGGAGTACATGGACGCCGCGCGCGTGGACGGCTGCGGCGAGTTCCGCATCCTTCTCACCGTCGTCTCGCGCCTCGCGAAGCCGGCAATCGCAGCCGTCGCGCTCTTCTCGTTCCTGTACACGTTCAACGACTTCTTCCTTCCGCTCCTGTACTCGGGCGAGTCGCCCCACCACTGGGTGCTCTCGATCGGCCTCTCCGAGTTCCGCTCGCTCCATCAGGTGCAGTGGAACCTGACGATGGCAGCGACGCTGCTCGTGATGGCGCCGGTCATCGTCCTCTTCTTCCTCGCGCAGCGCGCGTTCGTCGAAGGCGTCACGCTCACGGGGGTGAAGGGATGAAGCTCGCCGTCATCGGCGCGGGCTCGACGTACACGCCCGAGCTCGTCTCGCACATGTCGCAGCTGCCGGTGGACGAGGTCGCGCTGCACGACATCGACGCGGAGCGGCTCGACGTCGTCGGCGCTCTCGCTCAGCGCATGCTCGCGCGCCAGGACTACACCGGCGCACTCGTGCGGACGCTCGACCTCGACGCCGCGCTCGAGGGCGCGTCCTTCGTTCTGCTCCAGATTCGCGTCGGCGGCCAGCAGGCGCGCCTCCGCGACGAGACCGTGCCCCTTCGCTGCGGCTGCATCGGCCAGGAGACGACCGGTGCCGGCGGATTCGCGAAAGCCATGCGAACGGTGCCCGTCGTCCTCGACATCGCCGAACGCGCGCCGGACGACGCCTGGATCGTGGACTTCACCAACCCAGTCGGGATCGTGACGCGTGCGCTCCTGGACGCGGGTCACCGCGCCGTCGGCCTGTGCAACGTCGCCATCGGCTTCCGCTACTTCTTCGCGCGGCTGCTCGAGGTGGAGCTCGACCGCATCGAGGTCGACCAGGTCGGGCTCAACCACCTGACGTGGATCCGCGCGGTGCGTCTCGACGGCGCCGACGTGCTGCCGCAGCTGCTCGCAGAGCACGGTGACGCGATCGCAGCCGACATCGAGCTGCCGCGCAGCATCCTCGACGACCTCGGCGCAATCCCGTCGTACTACCTCCACTACTTCTACGCACACGACCGCCTGGTCGCGGAGCAGCGCGACGGCGTGCCGCGCGCACAACAGGTCGCAGAGATCGAGCGTGAGCTGCTGCAGATGTATCGCGATCCGAACCTCGCGGAGAAGCCCGCGCTCCTCGACCAGCGCGGTGGCGCGCATTACAGCGAGGCTGCGGTCGGGCTCGTCCGCTCACTCCACTTCGACGACGGCGCCGTGCACGTCGTCGACACGAGGAACGGCGGAACGCTGAAGGGCCTCGCGCCGGACGACGTCGTCGAGGTGCCCGCGCATGTCGGCGCGGCCGGTCCCGTTCCGATCGCGCAGGAACCGCTCGCGCCGGAGCTGCTCGGCCTCGTCCAGCACGTGGCGGCGTACGAGCGGCTCGCGGTCGAAGCCGCGATCACGCGCGACCATGTGGTCGCGCGGAAGGCGCTGCTCGCGCACCCGCTCATCGCTCAGATCGACCGGGTCGACGAGCTTGTCGACTCGCTCCTGCTGGAGACGACGCCGCGATGAGGCACGCGATCGCGGTCGACGGTGGGAACTCGAAGACCGACCTCGCGCTCGTGCGCGAGGACGGCGAGGTCGTGGCCACGGCACGCGGGCCCGGCAGCTCGCCGTATCACCTCGGCGTCGAGGGTGCGCTCGACGTGATCGGCGGCCTCCTCGTCGGCATCGATCTCCCCGTCGAAGCGGCGGAGTTGCTGCTCGCGGGCGTCGACTTCCCCGTCGAGGAGCACGCGGTCCGCGTCGGGCTCGAGCGCCGCAAATGGGCTCAACGCGTGTCGGTCGACAACGACACGTTCGCCGTCCTGCGCTCAGGCACCGACGCTGGTTGGGGCGTCGCCGTCGTCTGCGGCGCCGGCATCAACTGCGTCGGCGTCGCTCCGGACGGGCGGCAGGCGCGCTTCAGGGCGCTCGGCTGGACGACCGGCGACTGGGGAGGCGGCCCCGACGTCGGCCGCGACGCCGTGTTCGCGGCGGCGCGAAGCGAGGACGGCCGCGGCCCGAAGACGACGCTGGAGACCGCAGTGCCCGCGCATTTCGGCCTCTCCACGCCCAGCGAGCTCGCGGAGGCCGTGCATTTCGGCCGCATCGACGAGGCGCGGGCGATCGAGCTCGCGCCGCTCGTCTTTGCGGCCGCCGCAGACGATGCGGTGGCGGCGGAGATCGTCGACCATCTTGCAGCCGAAGTCGTCGCGCTCGCGCGCGTCGCGATCACGCGCCTCGGGCTCGAGCGCGAGCCGGTCGAGGTCGTGCTCGGCGGCGGACTGCTTCGCCACCCGACGCCGGGCCTGCTCGGCGCGATCTCGCGCGGTCTGGCAGACGTCGGCCCGTCGATAACCGCGCACGCCACGTCCGCGCCGCCGATCGTCGGCGCCGCGCTCCTCGCACTCGACGCGCTCGGCGCGCAACCGACTGCCTACGATCGTGTCCGCTCCACACTGGAGGTCGTTCCCGTTGGCTGACGTTCGCTTCGACCACGCGTCGTGCATCTATCCCGGCAGCGAGACGCCCGCCGTGGATGCGCTCGACCTCGGCGTCGAGGATGGCGAGTTCATGGTCCTCGTCGGTCCCTCCGGCTCCGGGAAGACGACTGCGCTGCGCATGCTCGCCGGCCTCGAGGAGGTCACCGCCGGAGCGGTCTTCATCGGCAAGCGCGACGTCACCGACGACGCGCCGAAAGAGCGCGACATCGCCATGGTGTTCCAGAACTACGCCCTCTATCCGTATCTGAGCGTCGCCGCGAACATCGGCTTCCCGCTCAAGATCGCGCGCGTGAAGAAGGACGAGCGCGAGCGCCGCGTGAACGAGGCGGCGGAGATGCTCGGTCTCACCGAGTACCTGCACCGAAAGCCGGGCCAGCTCTCCGGCGGTCAGCGCCAGCGCGTCGCCATGGGTCGCGCGATCGTCCGCGCGGCGAGCGTCTTCCTCATGGACGAGCCGCTGTCCAACCTCGACGCGAAGCTGCGCGTGCAGATGCGGGCCGACATCGCAGGGCTGCAGTCGCGGCTCGGCGTGACGACCGTGTACGTGACGCACGACCAGTCCGAGGCGATGACGCTCGGGAACCGCGTCGCCGTCATGCACAACGGACGTCTGCAGCAGTGCGAGGCTCCGCGCGTGCTGTACGAGCGGCCCTGTGAACACGTTCGTTGCCGGCTTCATCGGCTCGCCCGCGATGAATCTCGTGACCGTGCCGGTGACGAACGGCTCGGTGAGCCTCGGCGGCGTCGCGATCACCGTGCCCGCGAACGGGCGCCCATGGGTCATCGTCGGCGTGCGGCCCGAGTCGCTCGAGCTCGCGACCGAGGGCATCGCCGCCCGCGTGGACGTGGTGGAGGAGATCGGCGCCGACGCGTTCGTCTTCTGCACGGCGGAGATCGACGGCGAGGAGACGAAGCTCGTCGCCCGCTCGTCCGCGAAGGCCGCGCCGGAGCGCGAAGCGCGCGTTCACCTGCGTCCGGTCGCCGCGGACGCCCATGTCTTCGACACTGAGAGCGGGTTGCGCCTGGAGTGAGCCGAAAGTGCTCTGCACTTTCGGCTTCTGAAGGTTGCATCCGCTTCGCGGGAGCTCTTGAGGTCGTTGACGAGCGCTTCGTTTTGCGCGCGCGGTGGCGGCTTCGCCGTCCTCACGCGCTACTCCGGCCTTGTTGGTTGCGTCGGCGGAAGGTCTACGGCTCTAGGCGCCGCACCCAGCTCGACGACTTAGGGCCGGAGCTAACGCGCAGCGTTAGCGGAGGCCGAACCAGCGCGCGGGGATGGGCGAAGCCCACCACCGCGCGCGCAGAACAAAGCAGTCGTCAATGCTCATAAGAGGAGGCGGGCTTCGCCCGACTCCGCTCTCGCGAAGCGGGAACCTCCACTCTTGAAAGTGCGCAGCACTTTCAAGACGAATGTCATCCTTTCGGATGAGGCCTGGTTTCATCCCAGCGTCGGAGGCGGCTGCGGTTACCGTCAGGGCGGTGATCGAGGCAACGAATCTGACGAAGGACTACGGCGACAAGCGCGCCGTGGACGGCCTCACGTTCTCCGTGCAGCCCGGCGTCGTCACCGGCTTCCTCGGCCCGAACGGGTCGGGCAAGTCCACGACGATGCGCCTCATCCTCGGCCTCGACCGGGCGAACGCCGGCGACGTCACGGTCAACGGCAAGCACTACCGCGACCACAAGGCGCCGCTCCACGAGGTCGGCGCCCTGCTCGAGGCGCGCTCGGTGCACACCGGACGATCCGCGTACTACCACCTGCTCTCGCTCGCGCAGACGCACGGCATCGGCCGCAAGCGCGTCGACGAGCTCGTCGACCTCGTCGGCCTGCACGACGTCGCGCGCAAGCGCGCGGGCCAGTTCTCGCTCGGCATGGGGCAGCGCCTCGGGATCGCAACGGCTCTGCTCGGCGACCCGCACACGCTGCTGCTCGACGAGCCGGTGAACGGCCTCGACCCCGAGGGCATCCACTGGATTCGCAACCTGCTGAAGTCGCTCGCGGCCGAGGGCCGCGCGGTCTTCGTCTCGTCCCACCTGATGAGCGAGATGGCGGTCACCGCCGACCACCTCATCGTCATCGGGCGCGGCAAGCTCATCGCCGACACGAGCGTGGACGAGTTCGTCCGCAGCGCCTCGGGCGCGATCGTGCGCGTGCGCTCGCCGCAGGCGACGAAGCTGCGCGAGCTCGTGCTCGGGCCCGACGTGACCGTGAAGAGCGAGGAAGCCGGCGTGCTCGAGATCAGCGGGATCACGCCCGACAAGGTGGGCGAGATCGCCGCTGCGAACGGCATCGTCCTGCACGAGCTGACGCCGATGCAGGCGTCGCTCGAGGAGGCATTCATGGAATTGACGCGCGACGACGTCGAGTTCAAGGCGGACGTGGCGGCATGAGCGCAGCCACGCCCGCAATCCCGCGCCTCGACTTCAAGGGCCGCGTCACGCAGACCCGCGTGATCGTGTCCGAGTGGACGAAGCTCCATTCGCTGCGCTCGACGCGCTGGTCGCTCCTCGTCGCCGTTCTGCTGACGATCGGACTTCCCGCGATCTTCGCGGCTGTGACCTCCTCGCACTGGGGCAGCATGAACCCGCACGAGAGAGCGGACCGGCATCCGCTCGACATCGCGCTCGCCGGGGTCAACCTGTCGCAGCTCGCGATCGGCGTGCTCGGCGTCCTCGTCATCACCGGCGAGTACGCGACCGGGATGATCCGCGCGAGCTTCACGGCCGTGCCGAAGCGGCTGCCCGTGCTGTGGGCGAAGATCGTCGTGTTCGCCGTCGTCTCGTTCGCGCTGATGCTGCCGTCGGTGCTGGCCGCCTTCTGGGTGAGCCAGACGATCCTCGACAAGCACCACATCCTCCAGACCTCGCTCTCCGCGCACGGCGTCCTGCGCTCGGTGGTCGGCGGCGCCCTTTACCTCACGATCTTCGGCGTCTTCTGCCTGGCGATGGGCGCGATCGTCCGCAACACCGCCGGTGGGATCGCAGCCTTCGTCGCGCTCTTCTTCGTCATCCCGCCGCTGCTGAACGTCTTCCCGACGAGCTGGCAGAACTCGATCAACCCGTGGATCCCGAACAGCGCGTTCCGCTCGATCTTCCAGCTGACGCACGGGTCGCACAGCCTCTCGCCGGCCGGTGGTCTCGCGGTCTCGCTCGGCTACGTCGCGTTCGCCGTTGCCGTCGCCGCAGTGCTCCTCGTTCGCCGCGACGCCTAGATATCTTCCAGGGATGACAACCCTGGAGAATCGACCCAATACCGCGCTCCTCGTCATCGACGTGCAGAACGGCGTCGTCACGGGCAACCACGAGCGCGACGCCGTCGTCGCGAACGTCGGCAGTCTCGTCGAGAAGGCGCGCGAGGCGCAGATCCCCGTCGTCTGGGTGCAGCACAACGACGCCGGGCTCGTGAACGGGAACGAGCCTGGCAGATCGTCCCCGAGCTGTCGCCGGACGAGTCTGAGCCGCGCGTGCAGAAGAAGTACGGCGACTCGTTCGAGGACACGAGCCTCGAGAGCGTCCTCTCCGATCTCGGCGTGGGACGGCTCGTCGTCGCCGGCGCGCAGACCGACATGTGCATCCGCTCGACGCTCCACGGCGCGTTCGCGCGCGGCTATGACGCGATCCTCGTCAAGGACGCCCACACGACGGAGGACCTGACGGCGTGGGGCGCACCGCCGCCGGCCGCGGTGATCGCGCACACGAACATGTACTGGTCGGATCAGACCGCGCCGGGCCGAACGGCCGGGACGGTCGAGACGAAGGACGTGGACTTCAGCTAGCTCTCCGCGAGTGCGCGGTACAGGGCCGCGATGTCGCGGTGCTCGTACCCGAGGTCGCCGGCGCGGCTGAGCCACTCGTCGGCGACGGCTGCCGTCGGCGCCGGTACGCCGAGATCCTCCGCCAGGGCCTCCGCCAGGCGGATGTCCTTGTGCATCAGGCCGATGCTGAACCACGCCTCCTCTGGAAGATCGAGAACGAGTGGCTCGCGCAGCTTCAGCATGGGCGAGCCGAGCTGACTCGACGTGATGACGTCGGCAGCGAGCTTCCTGTCGACGCCGTCGCGCTCGGCCAGCAGCAGGCCTTCGGAGAAGGCGAGCATCTGCACGGCGAGACTGATGTTGACGGCGAGCTTGAGCGCGAGACCGTGCCCGTTTTCGCCGACGCGTGTAGGAGTCCCGAGCTCGCGCAGCACGGGCTCGACCTCGCGGTAGGCGTCCTCGGCGCCGCCGACCATGATCGTCAGTGTCCCCGACTGCACTTGCGGCACGCTGCCCGACACGGGGGCATCGAGCATCGCCGCTCCGCGCTCGCGTGCCTTCGCCGCGAGCTCGCGGCTGACGCTTGGGCTGACGGTGCTCACGTCGACCCACACCTTCCCCGCGGAGAGGCCTGCGAGCAGGCTTTCGGAGGCGTCCTTCAAGCTGTCGTCGTCGGGGAGTGACGTGAAGACGACGTCGCTGGACTCGGCGACCTCGCGCGGCGTGTCGCGCCACTGCAGGCCGGCGTCGATCAGATGCTGCGCATGCGCTTTCGTTCGCGACTCGCCGTACACCGTGTAGCCGGCGGCGATGAAGCGCGCGGCCATGTTCCCGCCCATGTTCCCGAGCCCGACAAAACCGAGCGTCTTCGGCATGGCGGGACCCTACTGGAGGTACTCGTCCACCGCTTTTGCGCAGCGGCGGCCTTCGTCGATCGCCCACACGATCAGCGATTGCCCGCGGCGGGCGTCGCCTGCGGCGAACACACCGGGGACCGACGTTGCGAACGCGGCGGCGTCGACGTTGCCGCGCGCGTCGCGGTCGACGCCGAGGGCGTCGAGCAGCCCGACTTCGGGGCCGACGAAGCCCATCGCGAGCAGCACGAGCTGCGCCGGATGCGACTCGTCGGTGTCCGGCACGGGCTCGAACGGCGGCGCGCCGCTGTTTTGCAGCCAGTGGATCTGCTGGACGTTTCCGTTCCCGGTGAGACCCGTGGTGGAGACGGCGAAGCTCCGGTCGCCGCCTTCCTTGAGCGCGTACGACGTGCGCAGCTTCATCGGCCACAGCGGCCACGGCGTGAGGTCGTCGGGGCGCGACTCGGGCGGCTCGCCGAGCAGCTCGATCTGCGTCACCGACGCCGCGCCCTCGCGGTGTGCGCTCGCGACGCAGTCGGCGCCGGTGTCCCCGCCGCCGATGACGATCACGTGCCGGCCGGTCGCGCTGATCGCCGGCTCGGCCGTTTCCGCGACCGCGCGATTGCGTCCGTACAGGTACTCCATCGCGAAGTGGACGCCGCCGAGCTCGCGGCCCGGGACGGGAAGGTCGCGTGGGATGCGCGAGCCGGTCGCGAGCACGGTCGCGTCGAAGCCCGCGAGCGGGCCCGTCACGTCGGTGCCGTAGCGGAACTCGACGCCCTCGTCCTCCATCTGCTTCAGGCGACGCTCGACGACGGTCTTCTCGATCTTGAAGTCGGGGACGCCGAAGCGGAGCAATCCGCCGCCCGCCTCGTCGCGCTCGAACACGGTGACCGAGTGCCCGGCGCGCGCGAGCTGCTGCGCGGCCGCGAGCCCCGCCGGCCCGGAGCCGACGACGGCGACCGTCTTGCCGGTGCGGCGCGCCGGCGGCCGCGGCACGATCCAGCCCTCGTCCCAGCCGCGGTCGACGATCGCGCGCTCGATCTGCTTGATCGTCACCGCGTTGCCCTCGTCGATCTCGAGCACGCACGCCGCTTCGCATGGCGCGGGGCACAGGCGCCCGGTGAACTCGGGGAAGTTGTTCGTGCGGTGCAGCTGGTCGAGCGCTTCGCGGAAGCGGTCGCGATAGACGAGGTCGTTCCAGTCGGGGATGAGGTTCCCGAGCGGGCAGCCGCTGTGGCAGAACGGGACGCCGCACTCCATGCAGCGCGCGCCCTGCTCGCGCAGCTCGACGAGCGGGAGCGTGCGCACGAACTCGCGGTGGTCGCCGAGCGCTCGCCGGGCGCGCGCTCCAGCGTTTCGGCGCGGCCGATCTTGAGGAAGGCGCCGAGCTCGCCCATTAGCGCCAGGCCGGCCTCCTTCGGTCTCGCGCGTGAAGAAGCCGTCGCCGCCGGTCGACATCGCGCCGTCCGCGAGCGCGCGCCGGAACTCGTGCGGCATCACCTTCACGAAGGCGCCGAAGTCGACGTCGAGCGTCGAGCCGGTGCGCTCGCGGTGCTCGTCGACGAGTGCTTGCACGATGCGCTCGTCGTCTGGCTCGAGCTCTTCGAGCGCGACCATCTCCTTGTTGCAGCGGCTCGCGAACGTGCCGTCGCGGTCGAGGACGTACGCGATGCCGCCGCTCATGCCTGCGGCGAAGTTGCGGCCGGTCGGCCCGAGCACGACGACGATGCCGCCGGTCATGTACTCGCAGCCGTGGTCGCCGACGCCCTCGACGACGGCAGATGCGCCCGAGTTGCGCACCGCGAAGCGCTCGCCGACGAGGCCGCGGAAGAACGCGCGCCCGCTCGTGGCGCCGTACAGGATCGTGTTGCCGGCGATGACGTTCTCCTCCGCGCGGAAGCGCGCGGTCTCCGGGTGGCCGCAGCGCGAGCACGCCGCCGGAGAGGCCCTTGCCGACGTAGTCGTTCGCGTCGCCGACGAGCGTCAGCTCGATTCCCTCCGCGAGCCACGCGCCGAACGACTGCCCCGCCGATCCGCGGAAGAGGAACCGTTGCGGCCGCGGGTCGTCGCTCGTCACCGCGTGATGCGAGAGCAGCCCGCCGACGGTGCGATTGACGTTCCGGATCGGGAACTCGCCTTCCTCGAGATCGAGCAGCGACCAGTCGAGCGCGTCCTCGAGCGCGGGCGCCTGCCCGTGCGTGCGACGCAGCGGCGTGCCTTCCGGCGCGGCGAGGATGTTGGAGAGATCGACGCCGCGCGTGCGCCAGTGCGTGAGCGCTTCGTCGGCGTCGAGCAGGTCGACGCGGCCGACGAGATCCTCGAAGCGCGCGATGCCGAGCTGCGCCATCAGGCCGCGCACCTCCTCGGCGATGAAGAAGAAGAAGTTGACGATGTGCTCCGGCTTGCCGGCGAAGCGCTCGCGCAGGACGGGATCCTGCGTCGCGATCCCGACCGGGCACGTGTTCAGGTGGCAGGCGCGCATCATCACGCAGCCCGACGCGACGAGCGGCGCGGTCGCGAAGCCCATCTCGTCGGCGCCGAGCAGCGCCGCGATGACGACGTCGCGCCCGGTCTTGATCTGCCCGTCCGTCTGCACCCAGATGCGCGAGCGCAGGTCGTTGCGCACGAGCGTCTGCTGCGTCTCGGCGAGGCCGATCTCCCACGGCACGCCGGCGTGGAGAATGGAGGACACCGGCGACGCACCCGTCCCGCCGTCGTGGCCGGAGATGAGCACGTGGTCGGCGCCCGCCTTCGCGACGCCGGCGGCGACGGTTCCGACGCCGACCTCGGCGACGAGCTTCACCGAGATCCGCGCGTTCGGATTCCCGCAGCGCAGGTCGTAGATGAGCTGCTTCAGGTCCTCGATCGAGTAGATGTCGTGGTGCGGCGGCGGCGAGATGAGGCCGACGCCCGGCGTCGTCATGCGCACCGACGCGATGTACTGGTCGACCTTGTGGCCGGGGAGCTGCCCGCCCTCGCCCGGCTTCGCGCCCTGCGCCATCTTGATCTGGAGCTCGTCCGCGTTCGCGAGGTAGCGCGCGTTCACGCCGAAGCGGCCGGATGCGACCTGCTTGATCTTCGAGCGGCGCTCGTCGCCGAAGCGCACCGGATCCTCGCCGCCCTCGCCGGTGTTCGAGCGGCCGCCGATGCGGTTCATCGCCACGGCGAGCGTCTCGTGCGCCTCGCGCGAGATCGAGCCGAGCGACATCGCGCCGGTCGAGAAGCGCTTCACGATCTCCGCGGCGGGCTCCACCTCTTCGAGCGGGATGCCCTCCTCCGGGAACTGGAAGCGCATGAGCCCGCGCAGCGTGGAGCTGCGCGCCGACTCCGCGTTCGCGACCTGCGAGTACTGCTCGTACGTCTCCGCCTTGCCCGAGCGCACCGCGTGCTGGAGCAGCGAGATCGTGTCCGGGTTCCACTGGTGGTGCTCGCCGTCGCGGCGCCAGGCAAGGAGGCCGACCACGGGCAGGAGGTCGTCGCCCGAGCCGGGGTACGCGCGCGCATGCCGCGCGAGCGCGCCCTCGGCCAGCTCGCGCAGCCCGATGCCGCCGATGCGCGACGGCGTCGACGTGAAGTACCGCTCGATGAGATCGGGGGCGAGGCCGACCGCCTCGAAGATCTGTGCGCCGCAGTACGACGGGATCGTCGAGATCCCCATCTTCGACATCACCTTGAGCAGGCCCTTGCCGATGCCCTTGATCGCGCGCGCCCGCGCCTGCTCGGCCGTCATGTCCTCCGGCAGCCAGCCCAGTTGGACGAGCTCGCCGAGCGTCTCGAGCATGAGATACGGATTGACGGCGGCGGCGCCGTAGCCGACGAGCGTCGCGATCGAGTGCACGCTGCGCGGCTCGCCCGACTCGACGACGATGCCGGCCTGCAGTCGCGTCCCCTCGCGCACGAGGTGGTGGTGCACGGCGGCGGTCGCGAGCAGCGACGGGATCGGCACGCGCTCGTGGCCCGGCTGCGCGGTCGGAGAGGATGAGGATGTTCGCGCCGCCCGCGAGCGCGACGTCGGCCTCCGCGCACACGCGGTCGAGCGCCCGCTCGAGACCGTCCTCGCCTTCGGTCACGGGCCACGTCGTGTCGACCGTGTGCGAGCGGAAGACGTCGGACTCGACCTGCCGCAGCCGCTCGAGCTCGTCGTCGTGGAGGATCGGGTTCTCGATCACGAGCTGGCGCGCGTGCTCGGGCGTCTCGGCGAGCAGGTTGTGCTCCGACCCGACGCTCGCGGCGACGCTCATCACGACCGCTTCGCGGATGGAGTCGATCGGCGGGTTCGTCACCTGCGCGAACAGCTGCTTGAAATACGAGTAGAGCAGGGGTTTTCGCTGCGAGAGGACGGCGAGCGGCGTGTCGTTCCCCATCGAGCCGACCGCCTCTTCCGCGTTGCGCGCGAGCGGCGCGAGCATCGCCTTCATGTCGTCCTGCGCGTAGCCGAAGAGCAGCTGCCGCTGGCGCAGCGGCTCGACCGGGCGCACCGGCTGCGTGCGCGCGGGCGGGAGGTCGGCGAGACGCCGCACGTTCTCCGCGTACCACTCCGCGTACGGCTTCCTCGTCGCAACGGCCGCCTTGGCCTCGTCGTCGGGGACGATGCGGTGCTGCGCGAGGTCGACGAGGAAGAGCTTCCCGGGCTGCAGTCGTCCCTTGCGCACGATCCGCTCGGGCGCGTCGTCGAGCACGCCGCTCTCCGACGCGAGCACGACCCAGCCGTCGTCCGTCTCGTACCAGCGGCCGGGACGGAGCCCGTTGCGGTCGAGCGTCGCGCCGATGACGCGTCCGTCGGTGAACGCGATCGCCGCCGGCCCGTCCCACGCCTCCATGAGGCACTGGTGGTACGCGTAGAAGCCGCGCAGGTCCTCTGCGGGCTGCGACTCCGGGATCATCATCATCAGCGCGTGCGGGAGCGAGCGGCCCGCGAGCACGAGCAGCTCGAGCACGTTGTCGAACATCGCGGTGTCGGAGCCGGCGGGACGGATGACCGGCAGCACCTTCTGCAGGTCGTCGCCGAAGAGCTCGGACGCGAGCTGCGACTCGCGCGCCCGCATCCAGTTGACGTTGCCGCGCAGCGTGTTGATCTCGCCGTTGTGCGCGATCATCCGGTACGGGTGCGCCAGCTCCCAGCTCGGGAACGTGTTCGTGGAGAAGCGGGAGTGGACGAGCGCGAGGGCGCTCTCGAACGCCGGGTCGCGCAGGTCGGGATAGAAGCGCGCGAGCTGCGGTGCGGTCAGCATCCCCTTGTAGACGAGCGTCCGCGAGGAGAGGCTCGGGATGACGAGCTCCGGCCCGGCGGCGAGCTCGGCGACGCGCCGGATGACGTACAGCTTCCGCTCGAACGCGTCGCCCTCGAGGCCCTCGGCCGCCACGACGAACTGGCGGATGCGCGGCATCGACGCGCGCGCGGTGCGGCCGACGTGCGCGTCGTCGACCGGGACGTCGCGCCAGCAGACGAGCCGCTGGCCCTCCTGCTCGATCGCGGCCTCGATCGCCTCGCAGCGGTCGCCGAAGCACGTCCCGACGCCGTACGAGCCGGCCGGCGGAAGGCCCGGGATCTCGCGCCGGAAGAACGCATCCGGGATCTGGACGAGGATGCCCGCGCCGTCGCCCGTGTCCTTGTCCGCCCCGGCAGCGCCCCGGTGCTCGAGGTTCGCGAGGGCGACGAGCGCCCGTTCGACCGTCTCGTGGCTCGGAATCGCGTCGAGGCGCGCGACGAAGGCGACGCCGCAGGCGTCGTGCTCGAACGAGGGGTCGTACAAACCGGTTTGACGGTGCGGCAAGGGCATCTCCGGAGGGAGAAGGGGACTCCGCCTTGTGGGCTAGTCGGCGGCGGCGGAGCGAAAGGCCGACTAGCGCGAATGCTTGATGCGCGCGGCAAAGACGGTCGAAATCAGCTTCGTGAAGACCGTCGCGCGGGGCATCAGGACACTGAGGCTAGCGGGGTGGCCGGACGCGCACCACCGGCGGTTATCCGGTTTCACCAGCGCGCGATATTTGACAAGCGCGGCCGCGGCATGCACCCTAGGTGAGCGATGACGACCGCCCGGACACGCATTCCTGCCCTCTTCGGGCTCATTTTTGTCGTCGTCATCCTCATTCTCCCCTAACGGGGAGATACACGAACACGCGTCTTTCGAGACGCATACGCCGACCTCATCGCACCACAGGTGCGACTCCAGTTCAGAGAGGACGTGTTCGTGGCCCGCAGGATCCAGATACTCGATACGACGTTGCGCGACGGCGAGCAATCGCCCGGCATCGCGCTGCAGCCGCATGAAAAAGCGGCGATCGCGGCGCAGCTGGAGCGGCTCGGCGTCGACGTCGTCGAGGCGGGCTTCCCGGGCGCGTCGCCGGGGGATTTCGAGGGTGTCCGCGCGGTCGCCCGCGCCGTCGCCCGGCCGACCGTCGCCGCGTTCGCCCGCGCGGTGCGCGAGGATCTCGACGCCGCCGCGGAGGCGCTCGCCGATGCGGCCCGCTCCCGCATCCACATCGTCCTCGCCACGAGCGCGCTCCACATGGAGCGGAAGCTCGGGCTCGAGCCCGCCGAGGTGCTCGCCCGCGCCCGCTTCGCCGTCGCCCATGCCGCCGAGCGAGCCGACGAGGTCGAGTTCTCGTGCGAGGACGCCACCCGCTCCGACGTCGCGTTCGTCGCCCGTGTCTGCCGCGTCGTCATCGAGGCGGGCGCGACGGTCGTCAACCTTCCCGACACCGTCGGCTATGCGCTGCCGCACCAGTACGCCTCGTTCCTGAGCGACGTCCGGCGCCGCTGCCCGGAGCTCCGGCGCGTGACGCTGTCCGCGCACTGCCACAACGATCTCGGGCTCGCGGTCGCGAACTCGCTCGCAGCGGTCGAGGCGGGCGCCCAGCAGGTCGAGTGCACGGTGAACGGCATCGGCGAGCGCGCCGGCAACGCCTCGCTCGAGGAGATCGTCGTCGCGCTCAGGGTGCGCGCCGACCACTTCGACGTCGAGACCGGCGTCGATGCCGCGCAGATCGCCGCCTCGTCGCAGCTCGTCTCGAAGCTCACGGGCTACGTCGTCCAGCGGAACAAGGCGGTCGTCGGCGCGAACGCGTTCGCGCACGAGGCCGGCATCCACCAGGACGGGATGCTGAAGGACGCACGGACGTACCAGATCATCGATCCCGCCGACGTCGGCGTCGTCATGACGCTGCCGCTCGGCAAGCACTCCGGCCGGCACGCGTTCGCGCGCGCCTGCGCCGAGCACGGCATCCAGCTGAGCGGCGACGACCTGAGCGCTGCGTTCCGCCGCTTCAAGGCGCTCGCCGACGTCGGCGGCGCCGTTCCGATCTCTGCGGTCTTCGAGGAGGTGACGGCATGAGCTTGACCCCGACCATCGCGTGCCTGACAGGCTCGGGCACGGCGCCCGAGCTGATGGCGGAGGCGATGTACGCGCTCGACGCAGTCGCGCGTGTGCACGGCTTCGCGTTCGACCAGGTGCACGCGCCGTTCGGCGGAGTCGCGCTCGCGCGGCTCGGCCAGGCGGTGCCGCCCAGCACGCGCGACGCGGTGCTCGGCGCCGACGCCGTGCTCGTCGCCGGTGCGGAAGAGCCCGCGCTCGACGACGTCATGGCCGAGCTCGACTTGCGGGCGAGAGTGACTCGCGTGCGCTTCGGCCAGCACGACGACGTCGCCTTCGTCACCTCGGTGCGCGACGACGCGGCCGAGTGGACGGTGCGGCGCGCCTTCGCCATCGCTGAGACCCGCCGCATGCGGCTCGCCTGCGTCGGCGACAACGCGTGGTGCGAGCTCGTCAACATGGCCGCGCCCGATCACGAGCACGTGCGTGTCGAGCACGTCTCGCCGCGCGACGCGATGCCGTTCGCCGCGTTCAACCCGGCTCGCTTCGACGTCGTCGCGGTCGCGCCGCCGTGGGCGGAGGGCATGGTGGAGATCTCCGCCGCAGCCGCTTCTCACCGCGTCGCTGCACATGCGCTTCTCGCCGAGCACGGGCCGAGCCTGTTCGTCCCGTCCCCGGACGGCGGCTTCGCGCTCGCCGGTCACGGCGTCGTCAACCCGAGCAGCATGCTGCTCGCGGCGGCGCTGACGCTCGAGCACGGGCTCGGTCAGCCGGGAGCGGCGGACACGCTCGCAGGCGCGGTCTCGGCAGCGCTCGTCGACGAGCCGGTGCGCTTCGGCATCCGCGCCTCGACGCGCGAGTTCACGAGCCGCGTCCTCGGCGGCTTCCAGCTGGCGATGCGGAACGCGGAGTTCTTCCCCGTATGAGGATGAACGGCGCAGACGCGATTCTTCGCAGCCTCGAGGCGGAGGGGGTGGACGTCGCCTTCGGCTTGCCCGGAGGCGCCATCCTTCCCCTGTACGACGCGTTCGCGCGCGGGTCGACCGTGCGCCACGTGCTCGCGCGCCACGAGCAGGGCGCCGGCCACATGGCGGAGGGGTACGCCCGCGCCTCCGGCCGTGCCGGCGTCGCGATGGCCACTTCCGGGCCGGGCGCGACGAACCTCGTCACGCCGATCGCGGACGCGTGGATGGACTCGACCCCGCTCGTCTGCATCACCGGCCAGGTCAGATCGCACCTCATCGGAAGCGACGCCTTCCAGGAGTGCGACATCACCGGCATCACCATTCCGATCGTCAAGCACTCCTGGCTCGTGCAGGACGTGGAGGAGCTGCCGCACGTGATCAAGGCCGCCTTCCACGTCGCGCGCACCGGGCGCTGCGGCCCCGTCCTCGTGGACGTGCCGCGCGACATCCAGGAGGCGGAATTCGACTTTGCCTACCCGGACACAGTGTCCCTCCCGGGATGGAAGCCGCCCCGCCGTGGTCACGAGCGGCAGATACTGGCTGCCGCGCGCGCGATCGCCGCGGCGGAGCGGCCCATCCTCTACGTGGGCGGCGGCGTGCTCAACGCCGACGCGACGGAGGAGCTGCGCACGCTCGCGGAGCTGGGGCGCCTGCCGATCGTCACGACGCTGATGGCGAAGGGCGCGTTCCCGGAGACGCACGAGCTGCATGCGGGCTGGCCCGGAATGCACGGCCCGAAGTGGTCGAACTACGCGCTGAACAAGGCCGACCTGATCGTCGCGATCGGCTCGCGCTTCGACGACCGCGTCACCGGCAAGGTCTCGGCGTTCGCGCCGGGCGCGACCGTCGTCCATCTCGACATCGACGCGGCCGAGATCTCGAAGATCCGCCACGCGGACATCCCGGTGGTCGGGCCGCTGAAGCCCGTGCTCGCCGAGATCGCCCGCCTTCTGCCCGAGACGGCCCTCCCGGGCCGCACCGAGCCGTGGCTGCGCCAGATCGCCGAGTGGCGTGACATGTATCCGCTCCGGTACCGGAACGACGGCGACATGTTGAAGCCGCAGCTCGTGCTCGAGACGCTGCAGCAGCTGACCGCGGACCGCGACGACGTCATCTTCACGACGGGCGTCGGCCAGCATCAGATGTGGGCGATGCAGTACCTCCTGTGCGACCGGCCGCGCTCGTTCATCACCTCGGGCGGGCTCGGGACGATGGGCTACGGCGTGCCGGCGGCGATCGGTGCGAAGGCCGCGCGCCCGGACGCGACCGTCGTCTGCGTCGACGGCGACGGCTGCTTCCAGATGACGCAGCAGGAGCTCGCGACCGCGGCGCACGAGGATCTCCCGATCGTCGTCGTCATCGTCAACAACGGCTACCTCGGCATGGTGCGCCAGTGGCAGGACATGTTCTTCGAGGAGCGCTTCTCGCAGATCCGCCTGACGCACACGCTGCCGGACTACGCCGCGCTCGCGCGCGCATACGGCGCCGAAGGCTTCACCGTGGAGAACGAGGACGACCTCGAGCCCGCGCTCGCCGAGGCGCTCGCGTGCGGGAAGACCGCGGTCGTCGACGCGCGCGTCGATCCGCGCGAGCACTGCTTCCCGATGATTCCGGCCGGCGCCGCCGCGCTCGACCTCGTCGAGTTCGAGGAGACGATCAAGGTATGAAGCACACGCTCTCCGTCCTCGTCGAGAACAAGCCGGGCGTGCTCATGCGCATCGCGAGCCTGTTCGCGCGGCGCGGCTTCAACATCGCCAGCCTCGCCGTCGGGCCGACCGAGCAGCACGACGTCTCGCGCATCACGATTCGCGTCGACTGCGAGACGAGCCCGCTCGAGCAGATCGAGAAGCAGATGCACAAGCTCGTGAACGTGCTCCGTGTCGCGGAGCTCGTCCCGGGCGAGTCGATCGAGCGCGAGCTCGTGCTCATGAAGGTGAGCGCGCCGCCGGCGAAACGCGCCGAGCTGATGGCGCTCGGCGAGGTGTTCGGCGCACGCGTCGTCGATCTCGGCCCCGATTCCATCATCTTCGAGCTCACCGCCCCGCCGGAGGACGTCGACTCGTTCGAAGAGCTCGTCCGTCCGCACGGCCTGCAGGAGCTCGTCCGCACCGGGCGCATCGGCCTCGGCCGCGCCCACCGCTCGAACAAGGCCCGGCCCAAGCAGCACGTCCTCGCCTAACGCGAAAGGAGCTCTTTTCAATGGCAACCATCTATCGCGAAGGCGATCTCGACCTCCTCTCGGGGAAAGTGGCCGTCATCGGCTACGGCAGCCAGGGGCACGCGCACGCGCTCAACCTGCGCGACTCCGGCGTCGACGTGCAGGTCGGCCTGCGTGAAGGAAGCCCGTCCGCCGAGAAGGCGGAGGAGGCCGGCCTCGAGGTGCGCTCCATTCCCGACGCAGTGCGCGGCGCACAGGTCGTCGCGCTCCTGCTCCCCGACCACGTGCAGAAGCAGGTGTGGGACGAGCAGATCGCGCCGAATCTCGAGCCAGGCGCGGCCCTGCTCTTCGCGCACGGGCTGAACATCCACTTCGGGCGCATCGCGCCGCCCGAGGGCCACGACGTGATCATGGTCGCGCCGAAGGCGCCCGGCCATCGCGTCCGCGAGCTGTACGTCTCCGGCGCGGGTACGCCCGGGCTCGTCGCCGTGCAGACGAATGCGAGCGGCAACGCGCTCGAGCTCGCGCTCGCATACGGCGTCGGAATCGGCTGCGCGCGCGTCGGCCTCCTCGAGACGACGTTCGCGGAGGAGACCGAGAGCGATCTCTTCGGCGAGCAGGCCGTGCTGTGCGGCGGCGTCCCGGCGCTCGTCCAGGCCGGGTTCGACGTGCTCGTCGAGGCGGGCTACCAGCCCGAGATCGCGTACTACGAGTGCCTGAACGAGTTGAAGCTCATCGTCGACCTGCTCTACCAGGGCGGCTACGAGTACATGCGCTACTCGGTCTCGGACGTCGCCGAGTACGGCGACCTCTCGCGCGGGCCGCGCGTCGTCGACGATGCGGTGAAGCAGCGGCTGCGCGACATCCTCGGCGAGATCCAGACCGGCGCGTTCGCCGAGGAGTTGTTCACGGACGACGAGGCGGGACGGCCGAAGTTCGCGGAGCTGCGCAAGGCCGGCGAGGAACGTGCTGCGGAGATCGAGCGCGTCGGCAAGGAACTGCGGACGCTTGCCGGGGTGGAAGGGCTTCTTGGCGTCCGTTGACGTCGGCATAGGCCTTCTCGGATACGGAACGGTCGGCTCCTCGGTCGACCGGATGCTGGTCGAGAGCGCAGAGGAGATCGAGCGCGCGACCGGCCATCGCCTGCGCGTCGTGCGCGCGCTCGTTCGCGACCCGAAGAAGGAACGGCCCGTCCCGGCCGGCGACGGCGTGCTCACGAGCGACTTCGCCGCGATTCGCGACGACCCGGAGGTGCAGATCGTCGCAGAGGTGATGGGCGGCCTCTCGCCCGCGGGCGACTACGTGCGTGAGCTCCTGCGCGCGGGCAAGCCGGTCGTCTCCGCGAACAAGCAGCTCATCGCACGCGACGGGGCCGAGCTGTTCGCGGCCGCATCCGAGGCGGGCGTGCAGTTGCGCTTCGAGGCGTCGGTATGCGCGGCGATTCCCGTCGTGAAGGTGCTGCGCGAATCGCTCGTCGTCACGAACGTCCATCGCGTACTCGGCATCGTCAACGGCACGACGAACTTCATGCTCTCGAACATGGAGCGCGGCGCGACGTACGCCGAGGCGCTCGCCGAGGCGCAGGCGCTCGGGTACGCGGAGGCGGATCCGACCGACGACGTGAGCGGCGCCGACGCGGCCGCGAAGATGGCGATTCTCGCGACCGTCGCATTCGGCTCGCGCGTCCGCTTCGAGGACGTCGAGTGCCGCGGGATCGAGGAGCTCGAGCCGGCGCACGTCGCAGCCGCCGCGCAGCTCGGCATGGTCATCCGGCTCGTCGGGATCGCGACGCTCGCCGACGGGAAGGTCGACGTCCGCGTGCAGCCGGCGCTCGTCGACCGCTCGCATCCGCTCGCCGCGGTGGACGGCGCCTTCAACGCCGTCATGCTCCAGGGCGACGCCATCCGCGAGATCACGCTCGAGGGTCCCGGCGCGGGCGGCATCGAGACCGCGTCCGCCGTCGTCGCCGATCTCGTGAGCGTCGTCGGGACGAGCGGCACCGGCTTCCTCCAGAACGACGCGTGCTGGCGCGAGCTCGAGCGGCTGCCGCCGAGCGAGTGGAGCTCGCCGTTCTACGCGCACCTCGAGGTCTCGGACCGTCCCGGCGTGCTCGCGCACGCGGCGAGCCGGCTCGCGGCGCACGACGTCTCGGTCGCGCAGCTCGTGCAGCGGCTCGACAACGGCGCGGCGACGCTCGAGCTCGTCCTCCACCGCGCGCCGTACGGCGACGTGGCGGCGGCGCTGCGCGAGATCGCCGCCTTCCCGGAGGTGCTCCGTCCCCCTTTTCTCCTGCCGGTGATCGCGGAGCGTGGGCTGTGATCACTCTCGGCGAAGGAAACACGCCGTTGCTCGCCGCGCCGCGCCTGTCGAAGCGCCTCGGCGTCGAGCTATGGCTCAAGTGCGAGGGAGCGAACCCGACGGGGTCGTTCAAGGATCGCGGCATGGCGGTCGCCGTCTCGCGCGCGCTCGAGCGCGGCGCGACCGGCGTCGTGTGCGCGTCCACCGGCAACACGGCCGCGTCGTGCGCCGCGTACGCCGCACGCGCGGGTATGCGCGCCGTCGTCATCAGCGCGCGCGGCGCGGTCGCGCGCGGCAAGGTCGCGCAGGCGCGCGCCGCGGGTGCAGAGATTCGCGAGATCGAGGGGACGTTCGAGGACGCGCACCGCGAGGCGCGACGGCTCGCCGACGAGGAGGGCTTCGTCAACGTCAACTCCATCAATCCCGATCGCATCGAAGGACAGAGCTCCGCCGCGCGCGAGGTGGTCGAGCAGCTCGGCGGCATTCCCGACGTGCTCGCCCTGCCGTTCGGCGGCGGCGGGAACACCGTCGCGTACGCGGTCGGCTTCGGCGAGCGGCTGCCGCGCTTCGTCCTCGGAGAGGCCGAGCGCCGCGCAGACACGTTCGCGTCCGCGATCCGCATCGTCGAGCCCGTGCACAAGCTCGAGGTCGGCGGCGTGCTCAAGCGCTCCGGCGGCACGCTCGTGTCGCTGTCGGAACAGCAGATCGAGGAGGCGTGGCGCCTCGTCGCGCGCGAGGAAGGCGTCTTCTGCGAGCCGGCCTCGGCCGCCGGGCTCGCGGCGGTCGTCGCGAGCGTCACGGCGGCGGGGCAACAGGTCGTCTGCGTGCTCACCGGGCCACGGACTCAAGGATCCGGACGCGACCGACAGGCTCGCGGCATGAAGGTGCGCGCGCCCGCAACCGCGGCGAATCTCGGCCCCGGCTTCGACGTCGCCGGCGTCGCCTTCGACCTCTGGAACGAGGTCGAGATCGGAACGGGGAACGGCCACGTGGACGAGGAGAACCTCGTCGTGCAGGCGTTCTCGCGCTTCGCGTCGCCGCAGGGCCGCTCGTTCACGTTCGTCGAGCGGATCCCGCGCGAGCGCGGGCTCGGCTCGAGCGCATCCGCCGTCGCGATGGGACTCGTCGCCGGCGCGCTCGCGGCAGGCGTCGAGCCGTCCGCCGACGAGTTGCTCGAGGTCGGGCTCGAGCTCGAAGGCCATCCCGACAATCTCGCGGCCGCACTCGCGGGAGGCGTCTGCCTCACGTGGGAGGGCCGCATCGCCCGCGTCGCCGACGATCTTCCGGCCGCGGTCGTCGCAGTGATTCCACAGACCCGCGTCCTCACCGCGCATGCGAGGGAGCTGCTGCCGCAGGCGGTTTCCCACGAGGACGCGGCCTTCAGCGCGGCCAGGGCCGCGCTGCTCGGCGCCGCGCTCGCTGCAGGCAATCCGACCCTGTTTGCCGCGAGCGCGGCCGATCGTCTGCACGAGCCCTACCGCTCGGACGACGCGCCGTGGCTCGCCGAGATCCGCGCGAGCCTGCCGGACGGCGCGATCGGCGCCGCGCTCTCCGGGTCGGGGCCGACCGTGCTCGTCTGGGTGCAGCGCGGACGCGAGGAGGACGTCGAGCGCTCGCTCGCCGAACGCTTCCCCGACGCCGACGTTCGCCGTCTTTCCGTCACTGCAACCGGAGCGGGGCCGCATGACTGATCCGTATTCGAAGCCGAGCGATCCCGCGAAGCGCAAGAGCGCAGCGATCACCGACGGCGTGGACCGCGCGCCCGCGCGGGCGATGCTGAAGGGCATCGGCTTCGACGACGACGCGCTCGCGCGCCCGCTCGTCGGCATCGCGACGACGTGGATCGAGACGATGCCGTGCAACTGGAACCAGCGCGAGCTCGCGCGTCACGTGCGTCGCGGGATCATCGAGGCGGGCGGGACGCCGATGGAGTTCAACACGATCGCGGTCAGCGACGGCGTGTCGATGGGCACGGAAGGGATGAAGGCGTCGCTCGTCTCGCGCGAGACGATCGCCGACTCCATCGAGCTCGTCGTGCGCGGCCACCTGCTCGACGGGCTCGTGTGCCTCGTCGGCTGCGACAAGACGATCCCCGCCGCAGTGATGGCGCTCGCGCGACTCGACGTCCCCGGTCTCGTTCTCTACAACGGCTCGATCGCGCCGGGGCGCTTCCGCGGCCGCGACGTCACGATCCAGGACGTCTTCGAGGCCGTCGGCGCAGCCGCCGCGGGAACGATGTCGAACGCCGACGTGCACGAGCTCGAGGGCGTCGCGTGCCCGGGCGCGGGCGCGTGCGGCGGCCAGTTCACCGCGAACACGATGGCGACCGTGCTCGAGTTCCTCGGCATCAGCCCCGCTGGGCTGAACGACGTGCCCGCGACCGATCCGGCGAAGACGGACGCCGCGTACGAGGCCGGACGCATCGTCATGCGCCTCGTGCGCGACGACGTGCGCCCGTCGCACATCATCACGCGCGACGCGCTCGAGAACGCGGTCGCCGCGGTCGCCGCGACGGGTGGCTCGACGAACGGCGTCCTCCACCTGCTCGCGATCGCCAGCGAGCTCGACATCCCGCTCGAGCTGGACGACTTCGACCGCATCGCCGAGCGCACGCCCGTCGTCGCGGACATCAAGCCGGGCGGCCGCTTCGTCGCCACCGACCTGCACGCCGCCGGCGGCGTCGCGCTCGTCGCGCGCGAGCTGCTGAAGGCGGGACTCGTGCACGGCGACGCGCCGAACGTCGACGGGCGCTCGCTCTCCGAGGTCGCGACCGCCGTCGTCGAGACGCCGGGCCAGGAGGTCGTCGTCCCGATCGAGCGGCCGCTGAAGGCGACGGGCGGGCTCGCGATCCTGCGCGGCAACCTCGCGCCCGAGGGATGCGTCGTCAAGCTCGCCGGGCACGAGCGGCTGCACCATCGCGGGCCTGCGCGCGTGTTCGACTCGGAGGAGGAGTGCTTCGCCGCGGTCAAGGCGAAGTCGATCAAGGCGGGCGACGTCGTCGTCATCCGCTACGAAGGCCCTGCCGGCGGCCCCGGCATGCGCGAGATGCTGCACGTCACGGCCGCGCTCGTCGGCGAAGGGCTCGGCGAGGAGATCGCGCTCATCACCGACGGCCGCTTCTCCGGCGCCACGCATGGACTGATGGTCGGCCACGTCGCACCCGAGGCGGCGCGCGGCGGCCCGATCGCGGCACTACGCGACGGCGACGTGGTCGAGCTCGACGTCGAGGGTCGCACGCTCTCGGTCGGCCTCTCGGAGGACGAGATCGCCGCCCGTCTCGCGGACGTGACGCCGCCCGCGCCCCGGTACACGAAGGGCGTCCTCGCGCGCTATGCCAAGTACGTCTCCTCCGCTTCCGAAGGAGCCGTCCTGCAGGTGACTTTATTTTGTATAGTCCCATCCAGGTAGGAGACGGGCGACGCTGTCCGGCTCCGCATCGAGAGAGGCTGAGGGAACCGGCCCTGAGACGCCTCGGCAACCTGCTCCAACGGAGCGTGGTGCCAATCCCGGCTGGATGCTGAGCTACGGACGGAAGGAGTACGGTAATGCCCGCCACCGCACTTCGTTGTCGCATCTGCGAGACAGAGTTTCCGCTCGACCCGGTCGGGGTTTGCGCGAAATGCTTCGGCCCGCTCGAGCCCGATCTACGCGAAGGATCGCGTCGTCACACGCGAGCAGATCGAGGCCGGCCCGCTCAACATCTGGCGGTACGCGCCGCTGCTGCCGGTCGCGGCGCCCGCCGAGCAGCGCCTCGCGCCGGGCTTCACGCCGCTCGTCGCCGCGCCGCGGCTGGCGTCGGCGGTCGGCGTCGGCGAGCTGTTCCTCAAGCTCGACACGGCCAACCCGACGCACTCGTTCAAGGATCGCGTCGTCGCCGTGGCCTGCGCGACAGCGCTCGAGCACGGCTACACGACGCTCGCGTGCTCGTCGACAGGCAACCTCGCGAACGCCGTCGCCGCGCGCGCCGCAGCGGAAGGCATCGAGGCCGCCGTCCTCGTGCCCGCGGATCTCGAGCCGGAGAAGCTCATCGCAACCGCCGTGTACGGCGCGACCATCTTCGCCGTCAACGGCACGTACGACGACTGCAGCCGGCTCTCCGTCGAGCTCTCGTTCGAGCTCGACTGGGCGTTCGTCAACGTCGAGCTGCGCGCGTACTACGCGGAAGGCTCGAAGACGCTCGCATTCGAGATCGCGGAGCAGCTCGGCTGGGAGTTCCCGACTGCGGTGGTCGCACCGATCGCGTCGGGAGCGATGTACTCGAAGCTGCACAAGGGCTTCGGCGAGCTGCTCGAGCTCGGGCTCGTCGAGGGCACGCGCCCGCGCGTGTTCGGCGGCCAGGCCGAGGGCTGCTCGCCCGTCGCCACCGCGTTCGCCGACGGCGCGCGCGTCAAGCCGGTGCGGCCGAACACGATCGCGCGCTCGATCGCGATCGGCAGCCCCGCCGACGGCGATCTCGCCGTCGCGACCGCGATCGACTCCGGCGCGGCGATCTACGCCGTTCCCGAGGAGGAGATCCCGGAGAACATCAAGCTTCTCGCGGAGACGACAGGCGTCTTCGGCGAGACCGCGCCCGCAGCTGCACTGGGCGCATTGCGGGAGGCCGTTCGCCGCGGCCAACTCGGTGAGGAGGACCGCGTGGTCCTGCTCATCACCGGCGACGGTCTGAAGACGCCGGCGCTCGTCGCCGACACCTTCCAGCCCGTGCTCGTCGAACCGGACGCCGACCTCATCCTGGAGAGACTCGGTGTCACTGTCTAGAGGAGGTACAGCATGAGAACCGGTCCGCGCACCGGCTTCCGTTGGACGCCAGACACGATCGAGTACGCGATCACGCTCTGGTACCGGAAGCACAGCCGGCCGCCGTTCACGCACGAGTGGGACCAGGCGGGGGAGAACCATCCCTCGCGGCAGACCGTGAGCCGTGTGTTCGGAAGCTGGAACGCCGCCATCCACGCCGCGGGCTTCACGCCGCGCCCGCGTGGCCGCCAGCCGAGATCGATTGGGGAGAGCGCCTTCCAGGATGCCTAGCCCAACCGTTGTGCTCCTGCCCGGCGACGGAGTCGGGCCGGAGGTCGCGCATGAAGCGCGCCTCGTTCTCGAGCTCGTCGCGCCCGATGTCGCCGTGGAGGAACGGCTCATCGGCGCCGCCGCAATCCGCGCGGTCGGAGATCCCCTGCCCGAGGACACGCTCGCTGCGTGCCGTGCTGCGACCGCGGTCCTGAAGGGCCCGGTCGGCGATCCCGAGTTCGACGCTGCGGACGTGCGGCCGGAGCAAGGGCTGTTGCGTCTGCGCGCGGCGCTCGACGCATACGCGAACCTACGCCCCGCCGTCCTCGGCGACGTCGACGTGCTCGATCGTGCGCGAGCTCGTCGGCGGCCTCTACTTCGGCGCGAGCGGCGTGCGCGACGACGGAACGGTGTTCGACACGTGCGAGTACCACCCCGACCAGGTCGCGCGCGTTGCGCGGCGGGCGTTCGCGCTCGCGCAGACGCGGCGCGGTGCGCTGACGTCGATCGACAAGGCGAACGTCCTCGAGACGTCTCGCATGTGGCGGCGCGTGGTGAACGAGATCGCACCCGAGTTTCCCGACGTGAGCGTCGAGCACATGCTCGTCGACAACGCGGCGATGCAGCTGGCGACGACGCCGCAGCAGTTCGACGTCATCGTCACCGAGAACATGTTCGGCGACATCCTCAGCGACCTCGCCGCCGCGGTCACCGGCGGGCTCGGACTGGCGCCCTCGGCGAGCCTCTCCGACTCCGGCCCCGGGATCTTCGAGCCGGTGCACGGCTCCGCGCCCGACATCGCAGGACGCGGGATCGCCAACCCGACCGCGATGCTGCGCTCGACCGCGCTCCTCCTCGAGCACGGGCTCGGCCGTCCGGAGGAGGCGCAGGCGCTCGTGCGCGCCGTCGAGCAGGCACTCGCCGCCTCCCCGACGCAGGATCTCGGCGGCTCCGCGAGCACGTCGGAGTTCGGCGCAGCGGTAAGGGAACAATTGGCGTTGACGGCGGCATGAGCGGGATCTACGGTGCAGGTATGGCCTACGCGCCCGAAGCCGTTTCGCGCATTTCCGTCTTCAACGGCTTCTTTGCGTACGCCTTTATCGGCTAGCCGGCGCTTCGTCTCTTCCACCGCCGGCTAGCACGCACATCTCCCGAGAAGGGAACCTCTGATGACCCAATTGACAGCATCCATCCTCAAGACCGCGGCGTCGACCGACGCCACGTGCGACTGCGCGGATCCGATCCCCGTGCAGCGCGCGGCGCGCAAGGGCGCAGCGGTCACGATCTGCCAGCGATGCGGGCTGCGCGTTCCGCTTCGGCTCCGATGAGCGCGCTCGTCGCCTACCCGGGGCCGGCAGGCTCGCACTCCGGCGCGGCGGCGCTCGCGCTGCATCCGCTGGCCGAGCTCCAGGCGGTCGGAGGCTTCCGCGCGGTCGCGGACGCGGTCGTGCGCGCCGACGTCGAGCAGGGAGTGCTCCCGATCGAGAGCTCGCTCGCCGGAGCGGTGCCCGAGACGCACGACCTTCTGCACGAGCGCGCGCTGTCGATCGTCGCCGAGGCCGTGCTGCCGATTCGTCACTGCCTGCTCGCGCCGGCCGAGGTGGCCGCTGGAGGAGATTCGCGTCGTGCGCTCGCATCCGTCCGCGCTCGAGCAGTGCCGTGCGCTCCTCGCGCAGCTGCCGAACGCGGCGGTCGTTCCCGCGTCGACGACCGCCGACGCCGCCCGGGAGACGGCGGAGTCGGGAGATCTCACCGCGGCCGCGATCGCGGGACCGGAGGCGGCGGGCCTGTACGGGCTCGTGACGCTGCGCGACGACGTCGGCGACGGGCCGGCATTCACGCGCTTCGTGTCGGTCGCGCCCTTCACGTGGCTCGGCGCGGGCCGTACCGACGCGCGCACGGCGTTCACGTTCGTCACCGACCATCGGCCGGGCGCCCTGCACGTGGCCATCGGGCCGCTCGCCCAGGCGGGGCTCGATCTCGTGCGGCTCGTGTCGCGCCCGCTGCCCGCATCGCCGTGGAGCTACCGCTTCGACGCGGTCGTCGCCGGGCATCCGCTCGACCCGCTCGTGCGCGGCGCACTCGAGGAGCTTGCGAGCCTCACGCGCTCGCATCGCATCGTCGGCGTCTACGAAGCTGCAAAGGTGGTGTCATGAGCATCTCCGAGAGCAACCGAGGATCCGTTCGTCAAGGACCTGCGTCGCGAGATCTCCGATCTCGACTCCGCGCTCGTCGAACTGGTGAACAAGCGCCTTCGTCTCGTGGCGAAGTTGAAGCGCTACAAGGAAGAGCACGGCATCGGCTTCGTCGATCTCGCGCGCGAGGAGTGGATGCTCCAGTACCTGCAGCGTGCAAACCGCGGCCCGCTGTCGGCGGAAGGTCTCGCCGAGCTGTACCACGAGCTGCTCGATCTCGTGAAGCGCGAGGTCGCTAGAGGATGAACGGGCACGAGCATCTTGGTCGAGCGCTTGTACGCCGGGTAGCTGTCTGGGAACTGCTCGGTGAGGAACCGCTCTTCCACGGTCGCGCTGTAGATGAAGTAGATCCCGGCCAGGGCGACGGGGACAAGCCACCACCAGCTCAGCCCAACGGCGGTGCCGATGCCTGCCGCGAGGATCCCCGAATAGATGGGATGGCGGACGAGCGCGGTACGGCCCGCTGCGTCACGAGCTCCGGCTCGACCTTCTGCGTCATCGGGCCTCCCCAGTTGCGTCCGAGGTTGACGCGGGCCCAGATCGCGAAGGCGAGGCCGACCGCGAAGAGGACGAGCCCGAGACCTTCACGCCACGGATCGGTGTGGACGCCGTGGCCCCGAAACGCGCCGAGGCGGACGAGGATGACGACCAGGACGAGGATCACGAGTCTGATGCGTCCCTCGCGCCTCCACTGGATGTGGCCGCGCTTCATCGAAAAGGCCGCGACGAGCCAGTACAGCCAGAACGCGGCCCAACCGACCTCGAAGACGACCTCGACCGCTTTCATCTAGTCGAACGCCCGCGCGATCGCCTCCTGCTCGGCGCGGAGGAGGAGCGCGCGGTTCACCGCGTTGACGACGGCGCGAAGCGACGCGGTGACGATGCTCGCGTGGACGGCGACGCCCCAGACGGGCTCGCCGTCGACGTCGGCCTCGATGTAGGCGGCGGCCATGGCGTCCTCGCCGCCGCTCATCGCGTGCTCGTGGTAGTCGAGGACGCGGATCGCGTGCCCGGTCCGCTCCGCGAGCGCGTGCACGAGCGCGGCGATCGGCCCGTTGCCCTCGCCGGCGAGCTCGACCTGCTCGCCGTCGTCGAGCAGGCGCGCCGTGATCCGGTCGCCGAGGTCGCTCGCGTCGTGCGTGTACGACGGCAGCTCGTACGGCGCGTTCACGTCGAGGTACGCGGCGCAGAAGAGATCGTGGATCTCCTCCGCCGACAGCTCGCCGCCCTCGGCATCCGTCACCGCCTGCACCTTCTGCGCCAGCTCGACCTGCAGCCCGCGCGGAAGCTCGAGCCCGTACCGGTCCTCGAGCAGGTAGGCGACGCCGCCCTTTCCCGACTGCGAGTTGACGCGGATGATCGCCTCGTACGTGCGGCCGACGTCGCGCGGATCGATCGGCAGGTACGGCACGTCCCAGCGCGCGCCCGCGGGCTGCTGGTGCTGCGCGTGCATGCCCTTCTTGATCGCGTCCTGGTGCGAGCCGGAGAACGCGGTGTAGACGAGCTCGCCCGCCCAGGGATGGCGCGGGTGCACCGGCAACTCGTTGCACTCCTCGACGATCCGCTTCGCCTCGTCGAGCTGCGACAGGTCGAGGCGCGGGTCGACGCCCTGGGTGAGGAGGTTGAGCGCGAGCGTGACGATGTCGACGTTGCCCGTGCGCTCGCCGTTGCCGAACAGCGTCCCCTCGACGCGCTGCGCGCCGGCCATGAGCCCCAGCTCCGCCGTCGCCACGGCCGTGCCGCGGTCGTTGTGCGGATGGACGGAGAGGATGGCCGCGTCTCGGCGCGTGAAGTGCCGCGCGAACCACTCGATGCGGTCGGCGTACACGTTCGGCGGGAAATGCTCGACCGTCGTCGGCAGGTTGACGATCATCGGATCGGCCGTCGTCGGGCCCCACGCGCCGGCGACCGCCTCGCAGATCTCGAGCGCGAACTCGAGCTCGGTGTGATGGAAGCTTTCGGGCGAGTACTCGAAGCGGACGCCGTCGCCGGCGAGGCTGCGGCACATCTCCGCGCCGCGCACGGCCAGCTCGGTGATGCCCGCCTTCTCGAGCCGGAAGACGACGCGGCGCTGCGTCACCGACGTCGAGTTGTAGAGATGGACGATCGCGCTGCGTGCGCCTGCGATCGACTCGAACGTCCGCTCGATCAGCTCGGGCCGTGCCTGCGTCAGCACGGCGATGGTCACGCCGTCCGGGATGAGGTCCTCCTCGATCAGCGTGCGCACGAAGTCGAAGTCCGCCTTCGACGCCGCCGGGAAGCCGACTTCGATCTCCTCGAACCCGAGCTCGAGCAGCAGCGCGAAGAACCGGCGCTTGCGGTGCGGGTCCATGGGATTGACGAGCGCCTGGTTCCCGTCGCGCAGGTCGGTCGAGCACCACACGGGCGCGGAGGTGAGGACGACGTCGGGCCACGTCCGGTCGGGAAGGTCGACGGTCGTGTACGGCGTGTATTTGTCGAACGGCATCGGCACGGTTGCTCTCCTGAAGACGCAGGTGTCCTGTGGAACGGTGGACGGGTATGTGCGCAGGCAGGCTTCCCCTAGCGGGGAAGGAGGAGGCCGGTCAGGAGGGCCTTCGACTCGTGCACACCCGGAACGGTATGCCTCCTGGCGCCGAAATGGGCGGGAAAAGGGGACAACGGCTCAGGCGTGCGCGGCTCTCGTACGCGGCGATCGCCGGCTCGTCGCGCAGCGTGAGCCCGATCTCGTCGAGGCCCTGGAGCAGACAGTCGCGCGTGAAGTCGTCCAGCTCGAACGGGTAGCCGCCCGCGGTGCGCGCCTCGAGGTCGACGGTCAGTTCCTCGCCCGCACGTGCGCGCTCCATCAGGTCGCGCACCTGCTCGTCGGGTAGCTCGACGGGCAGCAGCCCGATCTTGAGCGAGTTCTGCCGGAAGATGTCGCCGAACGACGGCGCGATCGACCGCCTCGAAGCCGTAGTCCTCGAGCGCCCACGGCGCGTGCTCGCGCGACGAGCCGCACCCGAAGTTGCGCCCCGCGAGCAGGATCTTTCCCTGCTGGTGGTTGAGCTCGAAGTCGGGGTCCTTGCGCCAGTCGAAGAAGAGGAACTCGCCGAAGCCGCTGCGCTCGATCCGCTTGAGGAACTGCTTCGGGATGATCTGATCGGTGTCGACGTCCGGGCGGTCGAGCACGACCGCCGTCGACGTCACCTCGCGAAACGCCTTCATGCCGGCACCGCGAAGTGACCCTCGAGCGCCGTCGCGGCGGCGACCTCGGGGCTGACGAGATGCGTGCGCCCGCCCGCGCCCTGGCGGCCCTCGAAGTTCCGGTTCGACGTCGACGCGCACCGCTCTCCGGGCGCGAGCACGTCGGGGTTCATCCCCAGGCACATCGAGCAGCCGGCGCGGCGCCACTCGAAGCCGGCAGCGGCGAACACCTGGTCGAGCCCCTCCGCCTCGGCCTGCTTCTTCACGCGCGCGGAACCGGGGACGACCATCGCGCGCACCGACGGGTGCACGTGCCGCCCTTGCACGACGGCAGCGGCCGCGCGTAGATCCTCGATGCGCGAGTTCGTGCACGAGCCGATGAACACGCGGTCGACGCGGATGTCGCGGATCGGCGTTCCCGCCTCGAGCCCCATGTAGACGAGCGCGCGCTCGGCCGCCTCGTCCTTCGGCTGCGGCACGACGTCGTCGATCGACGCGACCATCCCGGGATTCGTTCCCCACGTCACCTGCGGCTTCACCGCGGCGACGTCGATCACGATCTCGCGGTCGAACACCGCGTCCGGATCGCTGGGGAGGTCGCGCCAGCGCGGATCGATCTCGACGCCGCGCTCGCGCAGATACGCGAACGTCGTCTCGTCCGGCGCGATCATCCCGGCGCGCGCGCCTGCCTCGATCGACATGTTGCAGACCGTCATGCGTCCCTCCATCGAGAGCGCCTCGATCGCGGGGCCTGCGAACTCGATCACCTGGCCGACGCCGCCCTCGACGCCGATCTCGCCGATCGCCGCGAGCACGAGATCCTTCGCGGTCACGCCGGGCGCGCGCTCGCCTTCGAAGCGGATGCGCAGCGTGCGTGCTCTCCGCTGCGCGAGCGTCTGCGTCGCCAGCACGTGCTCGACCTCGGAGGTCCCGATGCCGAACGCGAGCGCGCCGAACGCGCCGTGCGTGGAGGTGTGCGAGTCGCCGCACACGATCGTCTTGCCGGGCTGCGTCAGCCCGAGCTCCGGCCCGATGACGTGGACGATCCCCTCGCGTCCGCTTCCGGTCGCGTGCAGCGGGACGCCGAACTCCTTGCAGTTCTGCGCCAGAGTCTCCAGTTGCTGGAGGGAGAGCGGGTCGGCCGGCGTGTCGTCGCCCGTCGCGACGTTGTGGTCCATCGTCGCGACCGTCAGGTCGGGTCGGCGCACTTTGCGGCCGGCCGCGCGCAGGCCTTCGAACGCCTGCGGAGAGGTGACCTCGTGGACGAGGTGGAGGTCGACGTAGAGCAGGTCCGGGCGTCCCTCGCCGCTCGTGACGACGTGGTCGTCCCAGACCTTCTCGAACAGCGTGCGACCCATGGTTCGAGGCTAGCCCATGCCCGGCAGTGCACCAAACGATTGTTCGGTTTTGCAGGCAGGTTCGTGCGACGCTAGGCGGATGGAAGCCGTACGCCGCGACGTTCGCCTCCTCGGCGACCTGCTGGGCCGCGTGCTCGTCGAGCAGGAGGACGAGTCGCTGCTCGCCGACGTCGAGCGCATCCGTGCGCTTTCCCGTGCCGCGCGGCAGGGAACGCGGCGCGACGAGCTGCGCGACGCGGTCGAAGCGCTGCCGCTCGAGCGGCAGGCGAGCGTCCTGCGCGCGTTCGCTCTCTACTTCCAGCTCGCGAACGTCGCGGAGCAGCACAACCGCATCCGGCGGCGACGCGCGTACGCGCGCGAGGAGCGCGTGGGACGCGAGTCGCTGGCGGCGGCGTTCGCCGAGGTCGGCGACCCCGGCGACGTCTCGCTGAAGCTCGTCCTCACCGCGCATCCGACCGAGGCAGCACGCCGCACGGTGCTGGCGGCGCATCTCCGCATCGCGGCCTTGCTCGCGCGGTTCGACGAGGGCGAGGACGTCGAGGACGCACTCGCGGGCGAGATCACGATGCTGTGGCAGTCGGACGAGGTGCGAACGCGCCGGCCGCAGATCGTCGATGAGATCCGCAACGGCCACTGGTTCTTCGAGCAGAGCCTCATCGACGCGGCGGAGCGGCTGCTCGCGGAGTACCGACTGCACGTGCCGGACGCGCCCGCGCCGCTGCGATTCGGAAGCTGGATCGGCGGCGACGCCGACGGCAATCCACAGACGACGGTCGCGACGCTCACGGAGGCGCGCGAGCGCGCCCGCGACCTGCTTCTGCAGCGCTACCGCGCGGACGTGCGCGCACTTGCGGCGGAGATCGGCGTGTCGTCGCGGCTGACAGGCGTGTCCGATGAGCTGCTCGAGTCGATCGCGCGGGACGAGGCGGAGCTATCGGAGTACACGGAGGCGATCGGAGACCAGAACCTCGACGAGCCGTATCGCCGCAAGCTCAGCTTCGTCTGGCGTCGCCTAGAGGACGGCCCGTACGACGGCTTCGCCGCCGATCTCGACATCGTCGACCGAAGCCTGCGCGCGAACCGCGGTGGGCGCATCGCCGACGGATCACTCGCGGCGTTGCGTCGCCGTGTCGAGCTCTTCGCCTTTGACCTCGCCGACGTCGAGGTGCGCGTGCACGCGCGTGACGCGGTCGACCCGGACGAGCGCATTCGCGGTCTTCTCGCCGCAGCGGGCGAGACCGTGATCGTGTCCGGCGTCTCGTCGGCGGAGGACGTAATCCGCGTTCGCGCGCTGACGCCGGCGCCGAACGTCGTCCCGCTGTTCGAATCGGTTGAGGCGCTCCGCGCCGCGCCGGGAATCTACGAGGAACTGCTGTGCGGCGAGGTGATGGTCGGCTACTCCGACTCGGCGAAGGACGCTGGTTATCTCGCCGCTCAGTGGGAGATCCGCTCCGCGCTCGTCTCGCTCACGGAGATTGCGCGGCAGCACGACATCGCGCTCACCGTGTTCCATGGACGAGGCGGCAGCGCCGGACGCGGGGGCGGCCCGACCTTCGATGCCATCCTCGCCCAGCCCCACGCGCACCTGAAGATCACCGAGCAGGGCGAGACGATCGCGTTCAAGTACGGCTTGCCGGAGCTCGCGCACCGCAACCTCGAGGCCGCGCTCGCCGCGACCGTGCTCGCGGGAAGCCGTGCTGAGGAGGACGTGGACACGACGCTCATCGCAGCGCTCGCCGAGCGCTCGCGCGCGGCGTACCGCGAACTCGTCGAGGATCCGCGGCTCGTCGCCTTCTTCCGCGCGTTCACGCCGGTGGACGAGCTCGCGTTGCTCAACATCGGCTCGCGCCCGTCGCGGCGCCCCGAGGGCGCCGAGTTCCTCGAGTCGCTGCGCGCGATCCCGTGGGTGTTCGCGTGGACGCAGAACCGCTGCCTCTTGCCGGCGTGGTACGGCTGCGGCGCAGCGTTCGCCGATGCCGACATCGGCGAGCTGCGCGATCTGTACGGCCGCTGGCCGTTCTTCCGCACGCTCGTGCAGAACCTCGAGATGACGCTGGCGAAGTCGAGCATGGAGATCGCTGCCGAGTACCTCGAGCTCGTGGACGAGCCGAGCCTGTGGGAGCCGATCGCCGCCGAGCACGCGCGCACCGTCGCCGCGGTGCTCGAGATCGTCGAGACGAAGGAGCTGCTCGACCGGCATCCGGTCGTGCAGCGCTCGATCGGGTTGCGGAATCCGTACGTCGACCCGATCAACGCGATCCAGGTCTCGCTCCTACGCCGCTACCGGGGAGGCGACGAGGCAGCGGTTCCACCGCTGCTCCGCTCGATCGCCGGGATCGCCGCGGGATTGCGCAACACCGGCTGAGGGAACGCCCTCGGCATGGCGAGGAAGAAGGCCGAGCTCGAGGCGGAGCTCGAGGAGCTGAAGGAGACCGTGCGCAAGCTGATCGCGCACACCGAGGTGATCGCTATCGCCGTGCTTACGCCGGAAGCTGTCCCGGAGGCCGACCTCGAGTCTGCCGTCGACGGCATCCACAGCCTGTACGACCGATGAGTTCCGATTCCGAGCGCCGTCTTAGAGGCATGAAACCTATTACTCCATGTCTGTGGTTCGACACCGAGGGCGAAGATGCCGCGAAGCTCTACACGTCGATCATCCCGAACTCGCGCATCACCGACGTCAACGCCTACGGCGTTTCCTTCGAGCTCAACGGCCAGCCGTACTTCGCCTTGAACGGCGGCCCGCAGTACCGGTTCACCGAGGCTGTCTCCTTCCAGATCTTCTGCGAGTCGCAGGAGGAGGTTGACCGCTACTGGAGCGCGCTCGGCGAGGGCGGCGAGCCCGGGCCGTGTGGATGGCTCAAGGATCGTTTTGGCCTCTCGTGGCAGATCGTCCCGACGCGGCTCACCGAGCTGCTCTCCGACCCGGATCGCGAACGGGCGCAGCGCGTCGCCGCTTGCATGATGAAGATGGGCAAGCTCGAGATCGCCGAGCTCGAAGCGGCGTAATTGATCGGCGTCTACGCTCGCTTGTGTGCTGCGGTGACGTTCTCTGCGGCCCTCGGCGCGCTTCCGGTCGACGCGCACGCGGCGGTGCATGTCCGCGTGTTCAATTTCGTGGATCGGACACGCTCGATCGCGTTGCCGAGCGGCCGGCGCGTGCCGCGGCTGCTCGAGACAGTTGTCCGTTATCCGTCCTCGCACGGCCCTCATCCGCTGATCGTCTTCGCGCACGGATTTGCTCTCACGCCTGCGCGCTACGCGCCCCTGCTCCACGCATGGGCGGAGGCGGGCTATGTCGTCGCTGCGCCTGTGTTTCCGCTGACAAACGCTTCCGCTCCCGGCGGGCCGAACGAGACCGATCTCGTCAATCAGCCGCGCGATGTAAGCCTCGTCATCAGCAGATTGCTCGCGATGAGCAAGCGCTCCTCGAGCGTCCTGGGCGGCGAGGTCGACCCGACGCGAGTCGCGGTCGCGGGTCAATCCGACGGCGGGATCACAGCGCTCGCCAACGCGTATGACAGCCGTTATCGAGACCGGCGCGTGCGCGCGGCCGTGGTCCTGTCGGGCGCAAGGCTCGCGGGTATGGGCCCGTTCCCGCGTGGAAGTCCTCCGCTCCTCGCGGTGCAGGGGACTGCCGACCCGTTCAATGCTCCGGCGACGACGGCGACCTACTTCGGGCTGGCCCACCGCCCGAAGTTCTTGCTGTGGCTGCTCGGCGCCTCGCATCTTCCCCCGTACACCGATCAGGAGCCCCAGCTGGGGATCGTCGAGCGCGCGACGACCGCGTTCTTCGACCACTACCTCAGGGCGCGGCCCCTGGCCAGGTTCGAGCAGGTTGCGAAGGTGCGAGGCATCACGCGCCTGGTCGCGGACCCCTAGCGAAACTCTCAGGAGTTCTTCAGCTGCGTCGGAATACGTTGTCACCAGATCATGTCGTCGAATGCGGCAACGACGCCTCCGGCCCGCCGTGCGCGGCGAAGGCTCGTTATCTCAGCGGGAGTACTCGCGCTGCTTGCTCCGGTGCTCTACTCCTATACGTCGACCATGTTGATGCCTTCCAGCCTGCCGCTGGGTGTGCGCAGCGTCGAATGGCTGAGAACGCATCACGGCAATTGGCTCGTAGACGAAGCCGAGCACATCTACTACTCGTGGAAGACACCGACGAAGGGTGGGAAACAGCTCCAGGCGCTGCCCGCTGTGGGCGTCCGGCATGTGTCTCATGCTCGAGCTCGGGCTGAGCTCTGGCCGCACAGGATCAAGCCGGTCTTCTCGAAGCCGCTGCGGTACGAAGGCGTTTGGGTCGGTACGGGCCCGCTCATCGCCGGGCGCCCGCCCGTGCTCGTCACCACCTTCAGGACCGAGCTCGACTATCCGCGCATCGTCGCCTACGTCGCCTGGTTCGATCACACACGAACGGCGCTTGCGTTCTATCCGGGACGGTACGAGCCACCGAACGCGCCGATCCGCGGTCCGATGTCGGTGCCATACGGGCAGCGCTGGCGACTCCTCTCCACCTTCAACGCCGGCTTCACCCACATCGACGGCAACAACGGCTCCGCGATCAACGGACTGACGTACGAGCCGCTCAAGGACGGTCTCGCGACGCTGGTCGGATACCGAAACGGAAGCGTCCGGATCAAGACGTGGACCGGCGGCCCGAATGTGGGACGCGACGTCGCCTTCGCCCGCCAGAGCCTGCCGCCGATCATCGTCAACGGGAAGCTCAGCCCCGCGCTGAATGACAGCACGCAATGGGGCGCGACGCTCGGCAACGCAGTCCGCGTTTGGCGCACCGGTGTCGGCATCGACCGGCGCGGAAACCTGATCTTCGCCGCCGCGGACTACCAGACCGTGACCACGCTCGCTCGACGGCGCGCTGGCTCAGATCCTTCAGCGTGCCGGTGCGGTGCAGGCGATGCAATTCGACATCAACCCGGAGTGGCCGAGCTTGATCACGTACCGGCACGACAACGGCCTCCTGCCGACGAAGATCGTGCCCAACGTCATGCAATCCGCGACGCGCTACCTCGTCCCCGACGACCGCGACTTCTTCGCCGTCTACCGAAGGCTCCCCGGCCCGGTCACCGTTCCGTTCAAGTAACCGAACAACGATCGACCGTCACTTTACTTTCGATAGTAGCGTCCCAGGATGGACTGGGAGACCGTCTACGAGCGCAATTCCGTCGAGCGGATCAAGCGCGACCGGCCGCCGCTCGGCATTCGCGAGGAGCTGCCCGCGCTCGTCGCGCAGGGCTACGAGGCGATGGCGGAAGAGGACATCGTGCGCCTGCAGTGGTGGGGTCTCTACCACGACAAGCCGAAGATCGGGACGTTCATGCTGCGCGTCAAGATCCCCGCGGGGATCCTCACGCCGGCGAAGCTGCGCCGCATCGGCGAGGTCGCGAACACGTACGGCCGCGGCGACGCCGAGCTCACGACGCGGCAGTGCATCCAGCTGCACTGGCTCGAGCTCGGACAGCTCGCGAACGTGTTCGCCGACCTCGAGGACGCCGGCATCACGAGCGCCGGCGGCTGCGGCGACACCGTCCGCAACATCACGGGCTGCCCGCTCACCGGCCTCGCCGCCGACGAGCTCTTCGACTCGACGCCGATCATCGACGCGGCGACGAACGAGTTCTACGGCAACCCGACGTGGGCGAACCTGCCGCGCAAGCACAAGTACTCGATCGCCAGCTGCCCCGACCGCTGCAACGCGCCCGAGATCAACTGCGTGTCGCTCGTCGGCGTCATCCACGAAGGACGCGAGGGCTACGGCGTGCTCGTCGGCGGCGGCCTCTCGTCCGTCCCGCGCATTGGTCGCGCGACCTCGGCGTCTTCGTCCCGAAGGATGACGCGATCGAGATCCTCGGCGCCGTCACCTCCGTGTGGAGCGAGGATCTGAAGTACCGCATGTCGCGCGTGAAGGCGCGCCTGAAGTTCATGGTCGACGACATCGGCGTCGAGGGCATCCTCGAACGCGTCGAGACGAAACTCGGCCGCACGCTCGAGCGTTTCACCCTGCCGCCGATTTCAGCGCATCCCTCCGCGCACATTGGCGTGCATGCCCAGCGCCAGGACGGGCTCTCCACCATCGGAGTGCCCGTCCGCCTGGGTCTCACCTCCGGCGACCAGCTCATCGCCGTCGCGGATCTCGCCGAGGAGATCGGCGGCGACATCCGTCTCACGCGGCAGCAGAACCTCATCCTCACCGGCGTGCGTGACGTCGATACCGCGCTGCAACGCCTCGCCGCGCTCGGCCTGCCGCTCGAGACGAACGAGATCTGGGCGAACTCGATCGCGTGCACCGGCGAGCCGCACTGCAACTTCTCCGTCGGCGAGACGAAGACGCGCCTGCGAGACGCTCGTCGCGCACCTCGAGACGACCTTCGGCCCGCAGGTCGGCGAGCTGCGCCTGCACCTGGACGGCTGCCCGCACGCGTGCGCGCAGCACTGGGTCGGCGACCTCGGCTTCCAGGCGACGACGGGCAAGGACGACGACGGCAACCGCATCTCCGCCTACGACATCTTCGTGCGCGGCTCGCTCGGCCCCGCGCCGTCCATCGGCGGCTCGCTCTTCCGCCGCGTCTCGAGCGACGGTCTCGAGCCCGCCGTCGAAGGGCTCGTGCGCGGCTGGCTCGACACGACGCGCCGACGGCGAGACGTTCACCGACTTCCAGCGCCGCCTCTCCGACGACGAGCTCGGCGCGCTCGCCGGCCTTCGAGCCCGCGCGAAAGCGAGTGGCGGCATGACCGAGCTGCTCGACGAGCTCGACGCGGGCGAGCTCTCCATCCGTTTCGAGGGCGAGGAGCCGTCGGCGCTGCTCGAATGGGCGCTCGGCGAGTTCGACGACATCGCGATCTCGACGGCATTCCAGGTCGACGGCTCGGTCGTCATCGACATGGCGTACGAGATCGATCCCAATGTTCGCGTCTTCACGATCGACACCGGACGCCTGCCGGAGGAGTCACTCCAGTTCGCCGACACGCTCCGCACGCGCTATCCCGGGATCAATCTCGAAGTCGTCCGGCCCGACCCGGAGCACGTGCGCCGCATGGTCGAGTCGAAGGGGCTCGACCTCTTCCGCGAATCCGTCGAGAACCGGCTGCTCTGCTGCCAGGTGCGCAAGGTGCAGCCGCTCCTCCGCCAGCTCGACGGTCTCGATGCGTGGATCACCGGCCTGCGCCGCGACCAGTGGGCGACGCGCACGAACATCCGCAAGGTCGAGATCGACCACGACCACAACGCGATGGTGAAGCTCAACCCGCTCGCCGAGTGGACGGCGCGCGACGTGTGGACGTACCTGCGCGAGCACGACGTCCCGATCCATCCGCTGTACGCGCGCGGCTTCACGTCCATCGGCTGCGAGCCGTGCACGCGCGCGGTCGAGGCCGGCGAGGAAGAGCGCGCCGGCCGCTGGTGGTGGGAGTCGAACGCGCCGAAGGAATGCGGCATGCACTGCTCGATCGAGCACGGCGGCTTCGAGCACGAGCTGAAGGCGATCCTCGGGAAGTGATCACCGTGCGCGGAGAAGCGGCCGAGGTCGCGCTCGGCGAGGCGCAGGCAGTGCTCGCGCTCGTGCAGGACGGCGAACGGCGCGGACGGCTCGCCGACCTCGTCGCCGCCGTACAGGACGGCGAGCTCGGTGAGGACGAGGCGCAGGCACTGGAGGAATTGATCGAGCTCGGTCTCACGACCGGGCGCATCCGCAGCGTGTACGG
>CAVTGM010000017.1:0-142740 GCA_963734285.1 uncultured Actinomycetes bacterium
GGCGGCGGCGAGCGTCTGCTGCGGCGTGCGCCCGTCGGCCGAACGGACCGCGACCCCGGCTGCGGCCTGAGCTGGTGAGGCCCGCGATGCGCGTCATGAAGAACTCGTCGAGCATCGTCGAGAAGATGGCGCAGAAGCGGACGCGCTCGAGCAGCGGCAGGCTCGCGTCGGCGGCGACGTCGAGGACGCGCGCGTCGTAGTCGAGGAACGACAGCTCGCGGTTGATCAGCCTGTCACCGGCTGGAACAGCACGCTTTTTTGCCCGTACGGCCGCCATCGGAGGACCGATCACGATACTCCTAGCGCGCCGCCGATGTGGTTACGAGACGGCGAAGTAGATCGCCGAGGCGGTCCCGGCGGCGGCGCAGTAGACGGCGAACGGCAGGAGCGTTCGCGTCTCGAAGTACTTCATGAGGAAGCGCACGGCGAGGAATGCGGTGAGCGCAGAGCAGAGCGCGCCGACGAGGGCCGGGCCGCGGACGCCGTTCCCCTGGGAGCCGGCGAGGTCGGGGAGCTTCAGCACCGCCGCCGCGAAGATGATCGGGGTCGCGAGCAGGAAGGCGAAACGCGCCGCGTCCTTGTGCGAGAGCCCGACGAGCAGGCCGCCGCCGATGGACGCGCCGGAGCGCGAGAAGCCCGGGATGAGCGCGAGCGCCTGCGCCGCACCGACGAGCGTTGCGTCGCGCCAACTGACGGTGCGCGCGATGCGCTCGTCGTCGTCGTCCGAGGTGACGGGAGCGCGGCGACGGAGCATCTCCGCGCCGAAGAGCACGAGCGCGTTGAGCGCGAGGAAGATGGACGCGTACTGCGGCGACGCGAACAACGTCCGCAGCTTGTCCTGCAGTGCGATGCCGAGGATGCCGGCCGGGATCGTCCCGACGACGAGCAGCCAGCCGAGCTTCGCGTCGGCGTCGTCCGGTGCGATCTCGCGATCGCGCAGCGACCGGCCGATGCCCTTGACGATCCGCACCCAGTCGCGCCAGAAGAACCCGAGCAGCACGAGCGCGGTCGCCAGGTGCAGCGCCACGAGAAAGGTCAGGAAGTACGGCGCGTTCTGGTGGATGTTCCACCCGAAGAGCTTCGGGAGGATGACCGTGTGGCCGAGGCTCGACACGGGGAAGAGCTCGGACACGCCCTGCAGCAGGCCGAGCATCGCCGCATGGAAGTAGCTGATCGGCACTACGCCACTACGTGCGAGCGCGCTTCGGGCCCGTGTTGAACCACGCGAACGCGAAGCAGGCGAGCCCGACGAGGAACGACGCGACGCCGTGCTTCGTGTGGTGGTGGCTCGACCCGGCCTGATGGCCCGGGAAGAACGACGGGAGCGACTTCGCCGGCTCGACCCAGTACACGATCGCGACCGCGATGAGCGCGATGCCGAGGACGACGGCGAGCGCGGCGAGGGTTCGGCGGTTCACGCCGGGAAGTCTAGGGCGACGCCGCGCTAGGCGGGGTGGGAAGCGTCCGTGAACTCGCGGAACTCGGCCGTGAGCAGATAGGCCGTCTGCTCGCCGATGTCCACGGCACGGTCGCCGATGCGCTCGATCGTGCGCGCGACGACCACCATGCGGAGGCCCCACTCGCGCAGCGAAGGCTCCGCCATGACGTCGACGAGCCGCTCGACGAAGCGGCGGTTCGCCCGGTCGATGAGCTCGTCCAGGTCGACGAGGCTCTCGGCGCCGGACAGGTCGCGGCGTGAGAACGAGTCCATGGCGACGCGGAGCATCTCCTCCGCGCGGTCGCCCATCTCGACGAGCACGCCGACGAGCGCGGGGTCGGGATCGGCGCCGGCGACGAGCTTCGAGAGCTTCGCGATCGTCACGCAGCCGTCGCCCGAGCGCTCGAGCAAGAGGTTGATGTGGAGGATGGCGAGGAGCAGCCGCAGGTCGCGCGCGACCGGCGTCTGCAGCGCCAGCAGCGCCTGGATCGAGCCCTCGATCCCGAGGAAGAGCTGGTCGATCTCGTCGTCGAAGGCGATCACCTCGTCCGCGAGCTCGACGTCGCCCTCCTGGATCGCCCGGATGGCTCCGCGGACGGCCGAGAGCACCCGCTGGCCCTCCTCCTGGAGCTGCGCTTCGATCCGGTCGAGAGCTTCGTCTATCGCCACCGCGACACCGTACACCTGATCGGGAGTGGGTTTTGAGTGTACGACACCACTCCGTAACCAGGCTGAAACAGCCCCGTGACCCATTCACCTCCGGGCGGATCGTACGTTGGCCCCGAACCCACGGAGGAGGAACTAGACATGCCGAAACTCGGCACTTCGATTCGCATTATCAGCGCCGTTGCGGCCGCCGCACTTCTCGCGGTCGTCGTCGCCGGGGCGGCAAACGCAAAGCCTGCCCGCCAGGCGAGCACGATCTCGGGAGCGGGCAGCACGTTCGTCGCACCGCTCGTCAGTCAGTGGATCTCGCCGGTCGGCTCCGCACTCGGCATCGAGCTCCAGTACAGCTCGGTCGGCTCGGGAGCGGGCATCGCCTCGATCACGGCGCGCACCGTCGACTTCGGTGCGAGCGACGCACCGCTGACGTCCGATCAGTTCAACGCCTGCAACGGCTGTGAGCAGATCCCGTGGGCGCTCGGCGGCACGTCGATCATGTACAACCTGCCCGGCGTCAAGAACCTCCTCCACATGGACGGTCCGACGCTCGCCAAGATCTTCATGGGGCAGATCACGAAGTGGGACGACCCGGCGATCGCGACGCTCAACAAGGGCGTCTCGCTGCCCGAGCACGGCGATCACGATCGCGCACCGCTCGGACGACTCGGGAACGACGTTCAACCTGACCGACTACCTGTCGGCCGTCAGCCCGGCGTGGGCGTCGGCAGCTCGGCGCGGCATCGCGGTCAACTGGCCGGTCGGCGTCGGCGGTAAGGGCAGCTCCGGCGTCGCAGGCGTCGTGGCGTCGACTCCCGGCGCAATCGGCTATGCCGACGTCGCGTACGCGCTGCAGAACCACCTGAAGTACTTCGCGATGAAGAACAACTCCGGCAAGTTCACGACGCCGGGCGCCCGCGGCATCCTCTCGGCCGCCTCGAGCGACCAGAAGCCGGCGGCGGACAACTCGCTGTCGATCGTGAACCCGCCGAAGAAGTTCGACAACGCCTACCCGATCTCGACGTTCACGTACGTGATCGTCCCGCTCCAGTCGGCGAAGGCCGCCGACCTGAAGCACTTCCTCTTCTGGGCGGTGACGAACGGCCAGACCGGCACGTACACGGCGAAGCTCCGCTTCGTGCCGCTGCCGAAGTCGGTGCTGGTCGTCGCCGAGAAGGCGATCGCAAAGATCCACAGCTAAGGCCCGGATGTCCGCGGCCGACGTAGCGCAGGATCGACCCGCCGCCCCTTCACGGGGCGGCGGGTCCGTTTCGGCGACGTCGCTCTGCAGGCCGTCGCCGGCGGGGCGGCGCTCGGGACGATCGTCCTCGTCGGCCTGATCATCTGGAAGGTGATCGACGGCGCGCATCTCTCGCTGTCGAAGTACGGGCTTCGGCTTCATCACGCGCGATCGCGTGGAACCCGATCGTCGGACACGAGCTGTACGGCGCCGGCAGCTTCCTCTTCGGCACTGTCATCACGTCGTTCTTCGCGCTCCTGATCGCGACACCGCTCGCGCTCGGAGTCGCGCTGTTCCTCACCGAGCTCGCACCGCGCGTCGTTCAGGCCCCGGTGACGGCGCTCGTCGAGACACTGGCCGCCGTCCCGAGCGTGCTCATCGGGCTGTGGGGCATCCTCGTGCTCGGCCCCGCGCTGCGTACGACACATCGAGCGCTGGCTCCACTCCGTCTTCGGCTGGATCCCACTCTTCGGCCCGCCGTCGGCCGCCGGCGCGAGCATCTTCACGGCGATCATCGTGCTCGCGATCATGATCCTGCCGATCGTCTCGAGCATCAGTCGCGAGCTCTTCCTCGGCGTGCCGTCGGAGTTGAAGGAAGCGGCGCTCGGGCTCGGCACGACGCGCTGGGAGATGATCCGCGGCGTCGTCTTCCCGTACGCGCGCGGCGGCATCGCCGCCGCGCTCATCCTCGGCCTCGGCCGCGCGATGGGCGAGGCGATCGCCGTCACGCAGGTGATCGGCGGACGGCGTCGTTCATCCAGTGGAACCTGTTCTGCGGTGGCGACACGCTCGCGAGCAAGATCGCCGCGTCGTACCAGGGCGCGACCATCGAATCTCTTCGCGCGTCGCTCGTCTACCTCGGGCTCATTCTCCTGGTGCTGTCGCTTGCTCGCGAACATCACCGCCCAGTGGATCGTGCGCTAGGTCGCGCGCAAGCACGGCGTGACACGCGGAGGACACGCATGAGCGCGTACCCGGGGCTGCGACTTCGCACGAGCCATCTGCAGCGGCGGCAGCGCGTCAATCGACTGATGGAGGTGCTGGCGTGGCTCGCGGCCGCGATCGCGATCGCGATCCTCGCGATCGTCGTGTGGTCGGTCGCGCAGCAAGGGCTGGAGCGAGCTGAACCTCAATCTGCTGACGAAGAGGCCGATCCCGTTCAGCCTGACGAACGCACCGCAGGGCCTTTCGAACGCGTTCGCCGGCACGATCGTCATCGTCGGCGCTCGCCACGCTGCTGGCCCTGCCGTTCGGGATTCTCGTCGCCGTCTATCTCAACGAGTTCGCGCCCGCCGTCGGTACGAACCGTCGTCGGCCTCGTGCTCGACATTCTCGCCGGCGTCCCCGCCATCGTCATCGGCATCTTCGTCTTCGTCCTGCTCGTCGTCGGGCAGCGGTCAGAGCGGCTTCAAGGGCGCCTTCTCGCTCGCGATCCTCATGCTCCCGTTCGTCGCACGGACAACGATCGAGGTGCTCGCGCTCGTCCCCAACTCGCTACGAGAGGCGAGCCTGGGTCTGGGCATCCCCCGTTGGCGAACGACGCTGAGCATCGTGCTGCCGCGCGCGATCGGCGGCATCCTGACCGGAACGGTGCTCGCCGTCGCCCGCGTCGCCGGCGAGACCGCGCCGCTGCTCTTCACGTCGTCGCTCGTCGGCACGCAGACGAGCTGGAACCCGACGCACGCGCTGCAGACGATCCCGGTCGCGATCTTCGAGCTGTCCGAGTCTCCCGACCCGAAGGACCATGCACGTGCCTGGGCGGCCGGATTCGTCCTGCTGCTGTTCATCCTCTTTGCCAGCCTGAGCGCTCGGTGGCTCGCCACCCGGAGCGCGCGGAAGATCGCAGGACGCTGATGGAAGGAGCCCCGGATATGTCTACGATCCAAGAAACCGTGACCGAGCCGTCGATCAAGGTGGAGACGCATCGCGAGCCGATGCCGTCGCGCGATCGTCTCGACGCGATCTTCAACGTCGAGAACCTCGATGCGATCTACGGGAGCAAGGCAGCGGTCAAGGGCGTGACGATGGACGTGTACAAGAACCTCGTCACGGCCATCATCGGGCCGTCCGGCTGCGGCAAGAGCACGTACATCCGCTGCTTCAACCGGATGAACGACCTGATCCCGAGCTTCTCGCAGACCGGGACGATTCGGTACCACGACATGGACATCTCCGGGTCGAACATCGACCCGGTCGCGGTGCGTCGCAACATCGGCATGGTCTTCCAGCGGCCGAACCCGTTCCCGAAGTCGATCTACGACAACGTCGCGTGGGGCTGCCGCGTGCTCGGCATGAAGGACAACCTGGACGAGCGCGTCGAGCGCGCGCTCACGCAGGCCGCACTCTGGGACGAGGTCAAGGACCGGCTGAAGGCGAGCGGCCTCTCGCTCTCCGGCGGCCAGCAGCAGCGCCTCTGCATCGCGCGCGCGATCGCCGTCGAGCCCGACGTCGTCCTCATGGACGAGCCCGCGTCTGCACTCGATCCGATCGCGACGCAGGCGATCGAGCAGCTCATGCACGAGCTCAAGAGCCAGTACACGTTCATCATCGTCACGCACAACATGCAGCAGGCCGCGCGCGTCGCCGACATGACGGCGTTCTTCTCCATCTCGCGCGGCGGCGAAGGCGAGCGCTACGGCGAGCTCATCGAGTACGACGCGACCGAGAAGATCTTCACTGCGCCGTCCGACAAGCGCACTGAGGACTACGTCACCGGTCGCTTCGGCTAAGCGCGCAGATACCGATACGTCACTGCTGCGAGCGCCATTCCGATCGGCGGCGCGACGAGGTAGAGCCACAACGCGTGCAGGTCGCCGGACACGAGCGCCGGCGCGAGAGAACGCGCGGGGTTCATCGACGCGCCCGTGACCGGGCCGCCGAAGAGCGCGTCGAGCCCAACCGTGCCGCCGACGGCGATCGCGGCCGCCTCGCCCACCGCACGCGTGTCGGTGGCGACGGCCATGATCACGAACATGAGGAAGAAGGACAGGACGAGCTCCCACAGGAACGCCTGTCCTTGCGATCCGCTCGGAAGCGTCGCGCCGTCGTGCGCGTGGTTGCCGAGCGAGCCGCGCACGATCGCGGCGGCCGCCAGCGCTCCGACGATCTGCGCCAGCCAGTAACCGAGTGCACGCGACCGCGGGAAGTGCCGCGACAGCGCGAACGCGAACGTGACGGCCGGATTGAAGTGCGCGCCCGACACGTGCCCGAGCGCGTAGATCATCACCATGATCACGAGGCCGAACGTGAGCGCGACCCCGAGATGTCCGAGCGCGCCCGTCTTCGCGTCGACGACGATCGCGCCGCAACCTGCGAAGACGAGGGCGAAGGTCCCGATCGCCTCCGCGACGAGCGCCCTCACTCGGGGAGCAACTCGCCGATCAGGTGCTGCACGCGCGCGTCGATCTCGTCGCGGATCGTGCGAACCGCGTCGACACCCTGGCCCGCGGGATCGTCCAGCTCCCAGTCCTCGTACTTCTTGCCGGGATAGATCGGGCACGCGTCGCCGCAGCCCATCGTGATGACGACGTCCGCCGCGCGCACGACCTCGTCGGTCAGCGGCTTCGGGAACGCCTCGCTCATGTCGACGCCGACCTCTTCCATCGCCTCGATCACGGCGGGGTTGATCACGTCCGTCGGCAGCGAGCCGGCCGAGCGGACGTTGATCCGTCCCTCGGAGCGGAGCTTGAGGAGGCCCGCCGCCATCTGGCTGCGCCCGGCGTTGTGCACGCAGACGAACAGCACCTCGGGCTGCTCCTTCACGATCGATCCTTCCGCCTGCCCGAGGGCGAGGAGGCGCTCGCGCGTGAAGCGGTGCGCGAGAACGGGGACGAAAACGTTGATCTTCGATCCCGGAAAGCCGGTCGGTGGACTCGGCGATGTACCGAGCGATGGTCTCGCGCGAGAAGATCCCGGCGAACTCCTCCTGGAGGGCTTCGGCGGCGTGCTCGACGTGACGCCGCGTGACGGGATCGAGAACGTCGAGCGCATTGCCTTCCATTACAGCCTCCCCGAGAGATCGACAGCCGTCGATACGATCATTGCCGATGACATCGACGCGTGTCAATATCGATCCGGTGAAGACGATCGCGACGCTCGCCTGCCCGCCCCTGCTCGACGGCACGCTCGAGCCCGCGAGAAGCGGACCAGCTCGCCGCGGCGCTCAAGGTGCTCGCCGAGCCGGCGCGCCTGCGGCTTCTCAGCCTCATCCAGGCGCAGCCCGGCGGCGAGGCATGCGTGTGCCACCTCACCGAGCCGCTCGGCCTCAGCCAGCCGACGGTGAGCCATCACCTCAAGGTGCTCCTCCAGGCCGGGCTCGTCGAGCGCGAGCAGCGCGGCAGCTGGGCCTTCTTCCGCGTCCGGCCCGAGCCGCTCGCGGCGCTGCGCGGCGTGCTCGCCTAGACGGGGAAGCGGCAGGCGATGAGCAGGCCCTCGCCGGGCGCGCTCGACGCCTCGACGGTGCCGCCCGCCGCCGTCACGACGTGCTTCACGATCGCGAGGCCGAGCCCGGTGCCCCGCGAGGTGCGTGCCTGGTCGGCGCGGAAGAAGCGCTCGAACAGCCGCGGCAGCTCGCTCTCGCGCACGCCGGTTCCGTCGTCGGCGACGGCGAGGACGACGGCGTCGCCCGCACGCTCGACCGAGACGCGGCACGTGCTTCCCGGGCCGGCGTAACGGATCGCGTTCTGGACGAGATTGTCCGCGATCACGCGCAGCATCCGCGGACGCAGGGGAAGCTCCACCGACGCATCGCCGGCGACGACGAGCTCGACCTCGGCGTGCAGCGCGCGATCCTCGTACGCGCGGCCGACCTCCTCGAGGATCGGGAGCGCGACCGTTCTCCCGAGCGACACCACCTCGCGACCGGTCTCCAACTCGCCGAGGAAGAGGACGTCGTCGATCAGCTCGCGCGCCTGCTGGATCTCCTCGCGCGCCTGATCGACGAGCTCGTCGACGTGGGCGCCCGGGAGCGTCGTGCTCTCGAGCAGGACGAGGAGCCGGGCGAGTGGGGTGCGCAGCTCGTGCGAGACGGCGGCCGTGAACCCGGCGCGGAGCTCCTGGTAGGCCGAGAGCTCCGGCAGCGCGGCGAGGAAGAGGACGATCGGCGGCGGGTCGATGAGGAGCGCCTCCTCGCTCACGCGCCGGCCGGGCGTCCCGTCCCCGAGGGCCGTCACGGCCGCCGGGCTGGCCGCCACGAGGCGGCGCTCGGCGTCGAGGACGATCACCGGGTAGGCGAGGCCGACGACGAGCGCCCGAACCCGCTCGGCGTCGTCATTCACCACCCCTTCACCAGTCCGTCACCCTTCGGCGACCCGTGAGACCCGGCCATGTCTCGATAATGATGCCGATGCCCAAGGTGCTCATCGTCGAGGACGACGAAGTGATCGCGCAGGGGATGGCGCGTCACCTGAGCGCCGCCGGCTTCGACGCCGTCTGGGTCGGGAACGGCGAACAGGGTCTCGCCCGGCTCCGCTACGAGCAGCCGGACGCCTGCGTCCTCGATCTGATGCTCCCCGGGCTCGACGGCTGGAAGCTGATCGAGACGGTTCGCGCCGAGGGGATCGCCACCCCCGTCGTCGTCGTCTCCGCGCGCGGGACCGAGCACGACCGCGTCCACGCGCTCGAGATCGGCGCCGACGACTACCTCGTGAAGCCGTTCTCGATGAAGGAGCTCGTCGCCCGCGTCCGCGCCGCCGCGCGCCGCGGAGTCCGCCGCGAGGAGACGCCCCGCGGCGAGCCGATCGAGATCGAGGAGCTGCGCGTCGACCCGCGGGAGGTGCAGGCGTACATCGACGGCAGGAGCGCCGAGCTGACGCCGACGGAGTTCCGCCTGCTCTACCAGCTCGCCCTCGACCAGGGCCGCGTCGCCACCCGCGACGAGCTGCTGCAGAAGCTCTGGGGACGGCGCGAGTCGCACCGCGACCGGACGGTCGACGTCTTCGTGCGCAGGCTGCGGGAGAAGATCGACCAACCGGCTTCGCGTCACACCTTCATCCAAACGCGGTACGGCGTGGGCTACAAGCTCGAAGCCGTACCCAAGTAGCAACACAAGCGTCACGACTTAGACCCCCACGGTGGGCGGAATCCGCCGCACCATCGGCGCCATGCGGTTCGTCGTCATCGCTCACCGGTGCACGGACACGAACGAGGCGCTCGCCGTCGGCGGCCGAGACGTTGGGTGTCACCGCCGCCGTGCTGCCGCCGCGCGACGCGCTGCGAATCCTCGAGCCGGGAGACGTCGCCCTCGGGCGGCTCGACGTCCGCGAGGCGCTCGACGGGATCGAGGGCGGATCGGGCGAGCTCGAGCGGCTCGCCGCCGCCGGCGTCGAGGTGCTCAACCGCCCGGCGGCGCTCGTCGCAGCGCACGACAAGCTTCTGACGGCGCGCGCGCTCCGGCTCGCCGGACTGCCGCACCCGCACACCTGGTTGATCGCCGAGGGGATGCCGACGCCCGCCCCCGAGCTGCCGCTCGTCTTGAAGCCGCGCTTTGGCAGCTGGGGGCGGGACGTCGTGCTCTGCCGCACCGCATCCGACCTCGACGCAGCGCTCGAGCAGGCGTCGCTCCGCGGCTGGTTCCGCGAGCACGGCGCGCTCGCGCAGGAGCTCGTTCCGCCGCTCGGCTGGGATCTTCGCGTCGTCGTCGCCGGCGGCCGCGTCGTCGGCGCCGCACGGCGCGTCGCCGCACCCGGGGAGTGGCGCACGAACGTCTCGCTCGGCGGCCGCAGCGAGCCCGTGTCGCCGCCGCCGCTCGCGCGCACCCTCGCGCTCGCGGCCGCAGCGTCGATCCGCGGCGACCTCGTCGGCGTCGACCTGCTGCCGACGCGGAACGGATTCGTCATCTCGGAGCTGAACGGCGCGGTCGACTTCCGCCCGTACTACGCCCTCGACGACGAGGACGTCTTCACCGGGGCCGTCCTCGAGCTCCTCCGCGTCGCCCGCGACCGCCGCGCGCTCGAGCTCGTCGGCGCCTAGGTGTCAGACACCAAAATCGGTGTCTGACACGGCGACGGGCTTCAGCCCGGTGACGACGCCGCGCCGGCCGCCGGACTCGAAGACGATGTCGACGTTCTCGTGCGGCCGGTACGAGCCGGCGATCCCGAGCAGCATCGAGAGCCACCGCCAGAAGCCGAGCTTGCCCTCCTGGGCGACGGGCCGGGGGAAGACCAGCGACCGGCCGATCACCTCGTAGTCCGCGCCACGGTTCTGGCGCACGCCGTTCACGAACACCTCGAAGGTCTCGGGGACGTGTGGCGGCAGGTCTACGCGCGTGCGCTCTTGCACCTCCATAGAATGCATGCGGTTTGCGCCGGAAGGTGATGCTCCTCGCGCTCGTCGCGTTTGCCACGCTGCTGACGGCGGGCGTCGCCGCGGCCGCGGACGGCGGCTTCGTCCCGGCGACGCCGCACTCGCCGAACGCCCACCACACGCTGACGGCGTACTACGTGATCCTCGGATTCACCGCCGCGATCTTCGTGATCGTCGAGGGCGCCCTCATCGCGTTCATCGTCAAGTACCGGTCGCGCACGAACGAGCGCACGGACGAGGGCGCGCAGGTGCACGGGCACACGCGGCTGGAGGTCATCTGGACCGTCATCCCGGTCCTCATCCTCTGCGTCATCGGGATCGTCGTCTTCGTCGAGCTGCCGAACATCTCGAGTGCTCCGGCGGCGGCGAACCCACTCCGCGTCACGGTCGAGGGCCATCAGTACTACTGGCAGTTCGACTATCCGAACGGCGCGCGCTCGATCAACGATCTGTACGTGCCGGTCGGCCGCGTCGTCGACCTGAAGATCGTTTCCTCCGACGTCGTGCACAGCTGGTGGATCCCGGAGCTCGGCGGGAAGATCCAGGCGCTCCCGGGCATCACGAACCACACGTGGTTCCAGGCCGACAAGGCGGGGACGTACGTCGGCCAGTGCGCCGAACTGTGCGGCCTCTACCACGCGGCGATGGAGGCGCGCGTGATCGCCACGAGCGACGCCGACTTCCAGGCGAACATCGGCGCCACGGGCAAGAATCTCGGCAAGGCCGAGTTCACCGGCGTGTGCGCGACGTGCCACGGCATGACGGGGCAGGGCGGCTACGGCCCGAACCTCTCGAACAACCCGCTGCTGACACAGACCTCCGGACTGCTCTCGATCGTGCAGAGCGGACGCGGGAAGATGCCGGCCGTCGGCGACACGTGGACGCAGGCGCAGCTGCAGGCGCTCGCTTCCTACGTCAAGGCACACGTCTACAAGGGAGCGTCCAGTGGCGGCTAGAGCCGAGGTCGCCTACCCGGTGACGTGGAAGGACGGGCGCGTCGCGAGCTGGCTCGTGACGCTCGACCACAAGCGCATCGGGATCATGTACATCCTCACGTCGCTGCTCTTCTTCGTGCTCGGCGGCATCCTCGCCGTGCTCATGCGCGCGCAGCTGACGACGCCGAACGAGAGCCTTCTGACGAAGAACTCGTACAACGAGGCGCTGACGATGCACGGCACGACGATGATCTTCCTCGTCGTCGTCCCGATCATGGCCGGCTTCGGCAACTACCTCGTGCCGCTCATGATCGGCGCGCGCGACATGGCGTTCCCGCGGCTGAACGCGATGTCGTACTGGCTGTTCGTGCTCGGCGGCATCGTGCTGTGGTCGAGCTGGTTCGCGACCGGCGGCACGGCGAAGGCCGGCTGGTGGTCGTACCCGACGCTGTCCGAGCTGCAGTTCAGCCCCGGCCACGGACAGGACTACTGGATCCTCGCCATCCACATCCTCACGCTGTCGTCGCTCGCAGGCGCGATCAACTTCATCGTCACGATCGTGAACATGCGGACACGCGGCATGACGTGGATGCGCATGCCGCTCTTCGTGTGGTCGATGCTCACGTACGGGATCCTGCTGATGCTCGCGCTACCGACGCTGTCGGCGGCCGTGACGATGCTGCTGCTCGACCGGCGCGGGTACACGCACTTCTTCATTCCGTCGCAAGGGCGGGAACGTCGTGCTGTACCAGCACATGTTCTGGTTCTTCGGTCACCCCGAGGTCTACATCATGGTGCTGCCCGCGTTCGGGATGATCTCCGAGATCCTTCCCGTCTTCTCGCGCAAGCCGATCTTCGGCTACAAGGCGGTCGCGTTCGCGACCATCGGCATCGCGTTCTTCTCGATGCTCGTCTGGGCGCACCACATGTTCACGACGGGGCTCGGAACCGGGCTCGACAGCTTCTTCATGATCTCGTCGATGGTGATCGCGGTGCCGACCGGCATCAAGATCTTCAACTGGCTCGCGACCACCTGGCGAGGGCATCTCATCCTCGACACGCCGATGCTCTTCGCTCTCGGCTTTCTCGCTCTCTTCACGATGGGCGGACTGTCGGGCATCTTCCTCGCGGCGTTCCCGGTCGACTGGCAGGTGAACGACTCGTACTACGTCGTCGCGCATTTCCACTACGTCGCGTTCGGCGGGATCGTGTTCGCGCTCTTCGCCGGCATCCACTACTGGTGGCCGAAGATGTTCGGCCGCATGCTCGACGAGCGGCTCGGCAAGCTCTCCTTCTGGCTCATGTTCGTCGGGTTCAACCTGACGTTCCTGCCGCAGCACATGCTCGGGCTGCTCGGGATGCCGCGCCGCGTCTACACGTACCACCACGGCGGGCTATGGGAGGTCTACAACATGCTGTCGACGATCGGGTCGGGGATCCTGACGATCTCGATCGCGGTGTTCGTCGTCAACGTCTGGCGGACGCACATCCTCCGACTCGGGAAGCGCGCGCCGAACGATCCGTGGCTCGCCGACACGCTCGAGTGGTACACGACGTCGCCGCCGCCGCCGGAGAACTTCGACTCCGTCCCGTACGTGACGAGCGCGCGGCCGCTGCGCGACCTGCGCGTGCGGCTCTCGGAGGAGACATGACCGGCGTCTCGCCCGGGCCTTGGCTGCGCACGTGCGCGCTGCTCGCGGCCGCGGCGGCGATCCTCGCCGTCGTGTCGGGCGAAGCGCATCTCGGTGGGACGCACCGCGTGATCGCGGCACTCGCCGCGCCGCCGCTCGCAGCGCTGCTCGTGTCCGTCTGGCTCTCGCACCGCCGGCTCGCGCCGGCCGTGCTCGGCGCGTCGGCGCTGTTCGCCGCCGCTGCGGCATTGCCGGGTCGCGCCGTGCACTCGGTGTTCGCCGCGCTCGCGCTCGCCGCACTCCTCGTCGTCGTCGTGCAGAGCCTGCAGGGAACGCGCGAGCCGTGGGGCGCGTGGCGCGACTACGTGACGCTGACGAAGCCGCGCATCATGAGCCTCCTGCTCGTCACCGGCGTGTGCGGGATGATCGCCGGCGCACGCGGCTGGCCCGGCACGGAGACGGCGATCGCCGCCACCGTCGGCCTCGCGCTCGCATGCGGAGGAGCGAGTGCGTTGAACCACGTGCTCGACCGCGACATCGACCCGCTCATGGGCGAACGGACGAAGCGGCGCCCCGTCGCGTCCGGCCGCGTGCCCGCGAGTCGCGCGCTCGAGTTCGGCCTCGCGCTCAGCGCGCTGTCGTTCGTACTGCTCGCGAGCTCGGTCAATTTGCTGACGGCGTTCCTCGCGCTCGCCGGGAATCTCTTCTACGTCCTCGTGTACACGCGTTGGCTGAAGCGGACGACGTCGCAGAACATCGTCATCGGCGGCGCGGCAGGCGCGGTGCCTCCGCTCGTCGGCTGGGCGGCGGCGACCGGCCACCTCGGCCTCGCGGCGTGGATCCTGTTCGCGATCGTGTTCGTCTGGACGCCGCCGCACTTCTGGGCGCTCGCGCTCCTCATCAAGGACAACTACGCGAACGCGAAGCGTGCCGATGCTGCCGGTCGTGCGCGGCGAGCGCGAGACGGCCCGCCAGATCGTCATCTACTCGGTCGTCCTGCTCGGCGTCACGCTGCTGCCGTGGGCGGCGGGCGGCGCGGGGCCGGTCTACGTCGCCGCGGCGCTCGGGCTCGGCGGCGTGTTCCTCTGGCTGGCGGAGCGCCTGCGCCGCGACACCACCCCGCGGCGGGCCGCCCTCCTGTTCCACTACTCCCTCCTCTATCTCGCGCTGCTGTTCGCGGCGCTCGCCCTCGACCTGGCCCTGTGATGGACGACGAGCTCGCACAGAAGAACGCCCGCTTCGGATGGCTGCTTTTCGGCCTTTTCTGGCTTCTTTTCGCCGGAAGCTTCGGCGTCGCGTTCCTGTACCTGCACTTCTCCTAAAGTCAAAGGGCCGGGGAGCCGATCTGCGGGGGGATGGCCCGCATTCGCGTCCTCGGGGCGGCGCTCGCCGTTGCTTTCGCCGCCGGCATCCTCGCGTCGGCTGCGCCCGCCGTCCCGATCCCGGCCGGCGAGACGACCACACGCTGACCACGGCGCACTTCATCGTCCACTACTTCACGGCACCCGGAACCGACAATCCGTGCGGCCCGCCGCGACTATTCGACCGAGACGCGAGGCAGGTGACGTCGCCGCGTACGCCGAGGACGCGTACAGCCGCGTTCGACTCGCTGGGGCTACGCGGCGCCGCTCGACGACGGCGACGGCCACATCGACATCTATCTCGACGACCTCTCCGGGCGCGATACAAGCTACCCGAGCCTCGAGGCGTACGCCCAGGCCGACAACGCAGGCCCGGCGCCTCTTCCGGGATGTTCTTCATGACCTCGCCCGAGATGATGGACGCGGACTTCGCGATCGCTCGACGGCCTGCCCGCTCGCCCAGGAGGAGCAGAAGACCATCGGCAACGAGCTCTTCCTCCTCTTCGAGTTCGCGACCTGGGTGCCGACGGACTCGAGCGACAACTGGCTCCTCGACGGCGCCGCGCAGTGGGCGGCCTTCCAGCAGATCGGGCTACCCGGCGGCGCCGGATCGACGAGCCTCGCATCGCCGGACATCCCGTTGACTGTCGCGACAGCCTTCCGGCGCTTCCGCCACCGGCACCGGACGTGGGATTCCGCATGTGCGCCCCCGACAGATGGACCGAGCTCGGCTACACGCGCTGGGCGTTCTTCCAGCTGCTGGCGAACAAGTGCGGCAACTCGTTCATCTACGAGCGTGCTTGCGAACGGCGCACGCGGGCCAAACCGCGACGACCGCGCTCACGAACGCAATCGCCGCCAAAGGCTCCTCGCTCGCGAGCATCTACAACGAGTACGCCGACGCGACCTCATGAACGGCGGATTCGGCGTACCAGCCCTCGCCACCGTTCGGCCCGCCTCGTACGCAGACGTCGCCACCGGGACGGCACGACGGACGATGCCCGACGACCGTCGAGTTCCCGTCAATCATCTCTCGACGCGCTACGTCACGTTCCAGCGCGGCGACGGCGACGGATCGCACGCGTGCTTCGCGGCGACGCTGTCCGATCAACGTCACGATCCCGGCGGACACGTCTGCGCAGCCGTACTTCTACTGGGACTACGCGGGCAGCACGCCGCAGGCGCTCAGCATCAGCGGCAGCAACGCCTCGATCACCGTCCCGTGGGATACGTGCGATTGGGGGACCGGCACGCGGCTGGCTCTCGATCCCGAACGCCGGCACGACGGTCGACGCAGCCGACTTCACGGTCACGAGCTCCCTCACCGTCGACACGAACACGCCGGCGACAGCTGGCACGGCGCCGCGATCCCACTTCGGTCTGGGGGACGACCGTCCCCGTCCCGACCGCTCGACGTGGCGCCGAGCATCGACGTCTTCGGCCCCGAGCTCCTCCAGCTCTCCGCCAAGTCGCCGACGATCCGGCTGATCATCGACTCGAGCGGCCCCGGAACCCTGAACGCGACGCTCGGCTCCACGACCTCGGAAGCTATCTCCCTGCGCGCCGGCAACAACGATGTCCGCTTCGCGGTACCGAAGAGCATGCTCACCTCGCTCCGCCGCTCGGCGAGTGCCTCGAACGTGCTGACGCTGACGCCGATGTCTCCCGCCGGCAGCGTCGCCGGCGCGGCCGTCACGCGGCACGTGGTGATCGCAGCCGCACCGAAGCCGAAGCCGGCCAAGCACAAGAAGAAGTAGAGTCGCGCCCCGTGGAGGGCATCTGGCTCGCGCGACCCGACGAGCCGCCCCACGGAACACCCGTCGCGATCAAGGATCTGCTCGACACCGCGGGGCTCGTGACGACGTACGGCTCCGCGCTCTTCGCCGAGCACGTCCCCAACCGCAGCGCGGCCGCGGTCGAGCGGCTCGAGCAGGCCGGGTACGCGATCGCCGGGAAGACGAACCTGCACGAGTTCGCGTACGGCATCTCGTCGCAGAACCCGCACTACGGAACCGTCCCGAACCCCGCGTATCCGGGCCGGCTCGCGGGCGGCTCGAGCGGCGGCTCAGCCGCAGCGGTCGCGTCGGGCGACGTCGAGCTCGCGCTCGGAACCGACTCCGGCGGCTCGATCCGCATCCCGGCCGCATGGTGCGGCGTCGTCGGCTTCAAGCCGACGTACGACCTCGTCCCCGCGGACGGCTGCTTCCCGCTCGCGCCGAGCTACGACCACGTCGGCCCGATCGCCTCCACCGTCGACGGCTGCGAGGAGCTCATGCGCGCGCTCGTCCCGGAGTGGGAGCCCCAGGACATCGAGTCGCTCGGCGAGCTGCGGGTCGGCTTCGCGTGGCTCGAGCACGCCGACCCGCTCGTCCGGGAGCGGGTCGCGGAGGCGCTCGCCCTCTTCCCCCACCGCGAGGCGATCGACTTGCCGCTGAACGACCCGGCCGAGTACCGGCTGTTCATGCGCGAGGTCGCGGACGTGCACCGCGGGCTCTTCCCCGAGCGCGCGGACGAGTACGGGGAGAACGTCCGCGGCAAGATCGAGCGCTGCACCCAGGTGACCGGCGAACAGGTCGAGACCGCGCGCAGGGCTCGCACTGCCTACCGCGACCGCTGCGACGAGGCCACCCAGGCGATCGACCTCCTCGTCACGCCGACCATGGCGTTCGTCCCGCCGCGCGGCGGACGTGGACGAGCTGACCATCCGCGAGCGGGGGATCTCGCTCACCTTCCCGTTCGACTCGCTCGGCTGGCCGGCGCTCGCCCTTCCCTGCGGCTCCGCGGAGGACGATCTGCCGGCTTCCGTCCAGCTGATCGGCCCTCCTGGAGCCGATGCGCTCGTCCTGGCCGCCGGGAACCTGCTCGCATCCCTCATCTGAGGGACACGCGCGGCTCCACGACTGCCGACACAGGTTGTAGACGATGCGCACCGCCCGCCTCCTCACGCTGCTCGCCGCCATGCTGACGCTCGCCGTCGGCGCCGGCTCCGCGCGGTCCGCCGACAGCGCGCCGACCGGCCTCCACGGCTTCCTCCTGCGCGCCGACGAGCCCTCGAAGACGAGCTTCTCGCGCACCCCCTCGTTCGCGTGGAACCCGGTGCCCGGCGCACTCCACTACGAGTTCCAGCTTTCGCTCAGCGATGCGTTCCGCGACAACTCGGTGATCTACGCGAACACCAACGACACGACGCCGGTCGACGCTCCGCCGCTCACCCTTCCGTGGATCACCGGCTCGCCGCACGCGCTCTACGCACGCGTACGCGCGATCACTCCGGACGGCGCCACGCCGTGGAGCGCGAACTTCGGCTTCGACATGGTGTCGCCGCCTCCGCCGACGCCGCTCTCCAGCTACCCCGGCCTGCTCCGCTGGACGCCCGTCGAAGGCGCGGCCGGCTATCAGATCTGGCTTCTGGACGCGCACAAGATGGAGGTGTCGACCACGAACACGCTCGACGAGCGCGAGTTCTACACCTTCCACCAGACCGCGAAGTGGACCGGCAGCGTGCGCTGGCGCATCCGCGTGCTGCGCATCGACGCCACCGTCGGAACGAGCGGCGCGCGCCTCAACGGCATTCCCGCGGTGCAGTACGGCGCCTGGAGCCCGATCTACAGCTCGACGAACCCGGCGGTCACCGGCGGGCCGATCAAGCTCGTCGGCACCGTCTCCGACGTGTTCTCGAACGGCAGCTCCGGCATCGCCTGCGCACCGGCTCATGCCCGGATTCCTCTGGACGGGGAACCAGACGATCGACGGAAAGACCGTCGAGCTCTACCGGATGTACGTCTTCACGGACAACCAGTGCCTCAACACGGTGTACACGAGCGCGGTCATCGGCTCGGATGCATACGCGCCGCGGCCGTTCGGCCCGCTTTCGTTGCCGGGAAGTGCCCTGGGAGTCGCCGCTGCGCGGTCGTCGTACCTGGCGGATGGGACGGAGCCCGCGTCGTTCACGTACGACGGCGACAGCGTCAAGACCACCGAGTCGACGGCCGACGCAACTCCGACGACATCCATTCCCGACGCGCCCGGTGACGCGCCCGGCAACGCGCCCGCGGCGGCCAGCAGCTCGCCCTCCGGCAGCTCCGGATTGACCGTCGTCGGGCGGACCGGAGCACCGACCGACCTCTGGGACACGAACTGGCCGTCCAGTGGCTACTACTGGACGATCGTCGGAGTCGCGGCGGCGTCGCCCGGCTCGATCTCGACGAACGTCGGAGCGGCAGGCGCCAAGGCGGCCGATCTCACGCTGCCGTTGCAGGACACGAGCGGGCTCAATCCCGGCGACTCCCTCCTCATCGGAACCGGGCCGACGCAGGAGAGCGGAACGATCATCGCCGTCAGCGGAAACGTCGTCACCCTCGCGCTCGGCCTCAAGTTCGGGCACGGCTTCGGCGAGCCCGTCGTCCGCAGCGGTGGAGGCTTCGAGTATCAGGACCTCGAGCTGCCGCAGGATGTCTGCGCCGCCGGCCGCGTCATGCGCTTCGGCAAGGAGAGCGAGCCGTCGCTCGTCTCGGCGGGCCAGCTGTTCGCCACCGGACTCTCTTCCGACGGCCGCCTGACATCCGCCGTGCAGACGACGTCCTTCTACGGCCAGCCGCTCGTCTCGTGGACGCCCGCGCTCGGCGCCGAGGCGTACGAGGTGCAGTGGAGCAAGACGCAGTACCCGTTCAAGCCGGAGGTCGCTGCTTCGGGGACCCTCGGGTTGATGACATTCGCGACCTCGGTCGTGCTGCCGGTCAAGACCGGGACGTGGTGGTATCGCGTCCGCGGCTTCGACTACTCATTGCCGACCGGCGCCCAGCAGATGTCGTGGTCGGACCCGGTCAAGCTCGTGGTCGCAGCCCCGAAGTTCAAGCTCGTATCGGCGGCGGCAAAGCCGTCACGCCGAAGAAGCACAAGTAGACGCTCAGCGGCGCAGCGAGGCGACGCCGCGGAGACTCGGGGCGTTCCGGCAGCGGCTGTCCGGCGAGCAGCGCCTCGGGTACGTCCCGTGTGAGCCAGTGCGCAGGATGCGTCGGCGCGCAGCCGCGCCCGAGAGCCCGACCGAGCGAACGTCGGGAGCATGCGCGTCGCTCGCAACGAGATGCGCGAGCCTCGCGTCGAGCAGGCGCCGCGCAGCGTTACGCGGTGCTCCGCCGAGCCGGCCGTCGAGCGACGCCGCGGTCAGCTGGACGACGACGCCGTTGTCGACGAGCGGCCGCAGGCGCTCCGGTTCGAGCTGCACGTCGGCATTCCGTTCCGGATGCGCGAGCACGATGCGAAAGCCGCGGAGCTGCAGGTCGAAGACGAGATCGGCGAGCTGGAGCGGCCAGCCGAGATACGGGAACTCGAGCAGCAGCAGCGACGGATTCCCGCCGAGGCCGAAGCGCCGCAGCTCGTCGTCCTCCAGCTGCGCTGCGAAGGCGAAATCGAGCTCGCCGCCCGTGAGCACCTGCACCGGGATGGCCGCCTCCCGCGCCGCGCCGCACACTTCGGCGACGAGCAGCTCCATCTCGCGCGCCGTCGTCGGATAGTCCTCGCGCACGTGCGGCGTCGCCGCGATGCGCTCGATCCCGTCGTCGTGCGCGGCCCGCAGGAGCTCGAGGCTCGCGGCCATCGTGCGCACTCCGTCGTCGATACCGGGAAGGACGTGAGAATGGAGATCGATCACGACTCTGGATCGTAGACGTGCGCCTGCTCGCAGCATTGACTCTGATCGTCAGCGGTAACCACCTGGTGAACGGTGCCGGCAAGTCTGTGCGTCTGCTCGGCGTCAATCGTTCCGGCCTCGAGTATGCGTGCGTGCAGGGCTGGGGCTTCTCCGACGGTCCGGTTGACGCAGCATCGATCGCCGCCATGAAGACGTGGGCGATCAACGCCGTGCGCGTGCCGTTGAACGAGGACTGCTGGCTCGGGATCAACGGCGTGAAGGCGCAGTACTCCGGCGCCGCGTACCGAACGTTCGTCAAGGGATTCGTCGCGAGATTGAACGCCGCCGGACTGACGGCGATCCTCGATCTGCACTGGAACGCGGCCGGGTCGCAGCGGGCGACGGGTCAGCAGCAGATGCCGGACGCCGATCATTCGCCGGCGTTCTGGAGCTCGGTCGCGCGCACGTTCCGCGGCAACCGGAACGTGATCTTCGACCTGTACTCACTGCACGGTCGCGAGAACCGCGGCCTCGTAGATCGGGTCGCGCGAGAACTTGTCGAGCTCGTCGGAGAGGACGTCGCTCGGAATGGGCGGATCGCCGGGCGGGAACGGCGCCGGCTTGCCGTCGAGATCGATTCCCTCGAGCCGCGGCGCCTCGACGTGCTCGAGCTCGATGTCGTCGCGGCCGAGCCGCGAGCGGAGCCAGCCGACGAGAAGCAGCGCCTGCGCGTGCGTGCCGGTGACGCGGATCGTCGCGACGTTCGCGACGTCGGGCCAGAGCGACGCGAGCAGCGTGCGCCACCGCGACGTGCGCGCCCACGCGATGTCGGAGACGGCCGCGCGGTCGAAGAGTCCGGCGAGATTGCGGTACGGGTACGGCAGGTCATCCCACTCGGTCGAGTCGACGATCAGGCGATCGATCGACGCCGACGAGCTGCTCGAACTCCTGCGCGCCCCACTCCGGCTCGCCGCGCCAGCGCAGGAAGACGGGGAGGTCGGAGATGAGGAGCGGCTCGACGACGCTCGCCGGCGCCTTCGCGCGCATACCGCGCAGGTGCAGCTCGATCACCTCGGAGCAGACTTCGCGCTCGACCCCGGGCACGGCGTAGCACTCGAGCGAGACCGCGGCGTCGATCCCGTCCGCGCCGGCGTTCGGCTCGGGAAAGAGGAGGAGCGCGCGCGACGGATGGCGTTCGGCCATCCCGCTCAGCGCGGCACGGGCCGGCTCGACCCATCCGTCGGGCACCCACGCGATGTGCGTCATGACGCTCGTCCGCAGGCTCGGCTGCGAGCCGCTCGCGGCCGTCGCGGCGCGCAGCTCCGCAATCGCGCGGTCGACGTCGGCGAGGCGAACGTCCTCGCCGGTCCACGTCGCTCCGGTGTCGACACGGTTCCGTCGCCATGACCGGCCGTCCCGCCGCAGCAGCTCCTCGGAGCTCGGCGGTCCCCACGTCCCGGCGGCGTAGTTCGGGAACGCCGGCCGGTCGCGCTGCCACGCAGCGACGATCGCGTCGACGAGGAGCCACTGTTCCTCGACCTCGTCGGCGCGGGTGAAGAGCGTCCCGTCGCCGAGCATCGTGTCGAGGATGAGCCGCTCGTACGCTTCCGGCATACCCGGTGCGGAACGCACCGCCGTACAGGAAGTCCATGTGCACGGTGCGGATCGTCATCCCCTGGCCGGGGACCTTTGCGCCGATCGCGAGCGACACGCCCTCGTCCGGCTGCACGTGCACGAGGAGGACGTTCGGGCGCAGCCCCTCCGACGCGGTCTCCTCGAAGGGCGGATGCGGCGCGCGCTTGAACTGGATCGCGATCGTCGTCTCACGCCGGGCCAGGCGCTTGCCCATCCGAACGTAGAAGGGCGTGTCCGCCCAGCGCCAGTTGTCGACGAAGAGCTTCGCTGCGACGAACGTCTCCGTCATCGAGTCGGACGCGACGCCCTGCTCCTCGCGATAGGCGGGGACCTCCTCGCCCTCGACGAAGCCGCGCCCGTACTGGCCGCGCACGATCGACTTCGGGCCGGGAGTGTGCAGCGCCTTCAGCACCTTCACCTTCTCGCTGTGCACCGAGTCGGCCTTGAAGTCGATCGGAGGCTCCATCGCGGTCAGCGCGAGCAGCTGCAGCAGGTGGTTCTGGAAGATGTCGCGGACCGCGCCGGCCTGCTCGTAGTAGCCCGCGCGTCCCTCGATGCCGATCGACTCGGCGACGGTGATCTGCACGTGGTCGATGAACTGCCGGTTCCAGATCGGCTCGAACACGCCGTTCGCGAATCGCAGCGCGAGCATGTTCTGGACCGTTTCCTTGCCGAGGTAGTGGTCGATCCGGAAGATCTCGGTCTCGTCGAAGTGCGCCCAGAGCATCTTGTTGAGCTCCTGCGCGGACGCGAGATCGTGGCCGAACGGCTTCTCGACGATGAGGCGCGTCCAGCCGTGCGCGCTGCGGCGCTTGCCGAGCGCCTCCACGATCGCCGGGAACGCCGGCGGCGGCACGGCGAGGTAGTAGACGCGGTTGCCGCCGAGATTGCACGCGGCGTCGCTGCTCGCGATGAGCGCGTCGAGCTGATCCGCGCCGTCGGTGTCGGAGAAGTCGGCCGAGAGGTAGTGCATGTTCTCGGTGAGCGAGTCCCAGATGTCCTGCCGGAACTCGTCGCGCGCATGCTGCTGCACCGCCTGCTTCATGTCCTCGCGCCAGGACTCGTCGTTGCCGTCCGTGCGCGCGACGCCGATGATCGCCATGCGCGGCGGCAGCAGCTGCCGGAACGCGAGCGAGTACAGCGCCGGCATCAGCTTCTTGTGCGTCAGGTCGCCGGACGCGCCGAAGATGACGAGCGCGCACGCGTCCGGCGTGCGCCGTAACGAGAGTCCCTCGAGGAGCGGATTCTCCTGCTGCGTCTCCGTCATTGCTCCGGGCTCTTCTCGAGGTGGCCGCCGAACGCGTGACGCATGGCGGAGAGGACGCGGTTGCCCCAGTCCGCCTCGCCGCGCGACGCGAAGCGATCGAAGAGCGACGCGGCGAGAACCGGCGCCGGCACGCCTTCCTCGACCGCGGCCTGCACCGTCCAGCGTCCCTCGCCGGAGTCGCTCACGCGACCTGCGTACTCGTCGAGGTTCGGCGACGTGCTCAGCGCCTGCGCGGTGAGGTCGAGCAGCCACGACGAGATGACGGAGCCGCGGCGCCAGACTTCGGTGACCGCCGCGATGTCGAGCTCGTACTTGTAGTGATCGGGATTGCGGAGCGGCGTCGTCTCGGCGTCTGTCTCCTGCGCGTGCAGGCCGATGTTCGCGTGCTTCAGGACGTTGAGACCCTCGGCGTACGCCTGCATCAGGCCGTACTCGATCCCGTTGTGCACCATCTTCACGAAGTGGCCGGCGCCGGACGGCCCGCAGTGGAGCCAACCCTGCTCCTCGGTCGCCGTGCTCGCCCTCGCGGCCGGGCGTGCGGGGCGCGGCGTCGACGCCGGGCGCGAGCGCCTCGAAGACGGGAACGAGGCGGCCGACCGCCTCGTCGTCGCCTCCGACCATCAGGCAGTAGCCGCGCGCGCGGCCCAAGACGCCGCCGCTGACGCCGACGTCGACGTAGTGGATGCCTCGCCGCTCATCTCGCCCGACGCGGCGCAGGTCGTCGACGTAGTACGAGTTGCCACCGTCGATGATCGTGTCGCCGGACTCGAGGTGCGGAGCGAGCTCGCCCAGAATGTGAATCGACGAGGCCTGCGGGCACCATCAGCCATACCGACCGCGGCGCGTCGAGCTGCTGTACGAGCTCCTCGAGTGACGACGCCGTCGATTCGACGTTCGGGTCGTACGTCTTGAGGTCGTGACCCGCCGCACGCAAGCGCTCGGTCATGTTTGCCCCCATGCGGCCTAGGCCGACCATCCCCAGTTGCATCAGGCGTCCTCCACGTGGATGCGCGCGACGCGGCGGCCGCGCTCTTTCAACGACTCGTAGTCGCCGGCAGCCTGCGCGCGAATGAACCGGCGGAAGCCGAACGGCTTGTCGGGGATCGCCAGCTCTTCGCCGCCGTCGTCGACGACCTGCAGGAAGAGACCCGTGTTCGGCCCACCCTTGTGCAGCTGACCGGTGGAGTGGAGATAGCGCGGGCCGTAGCCGTGCGTGACGACGCAGCCCGTGCGCGAGCGGAGCTCGCCGGCGATGCGCTCGATGCGGCGGTCGTTCTCGTCCGACGGCGCGACGAACGCCTGAACGCAGGCGTAGTCGCCTTCACGCGCCTGCGCGACGAGATGCGTCGATCGACCCTTCATCGTTCTAGCGACGGGTCCTGACCCGTCGCGAGCACCTCGTTCGTCTTGTCCTTCGCCGCCTGAACGTCGGGCTGGTCGAACGGATTGATCTCGAGCGACGTCGCTGCGACAGCGACGGCGAACTCCCAACGGAAGAACTCGCCGCCGAGCGCGGCCGCCTCTGCGACGTCGGGGACGGCCCATTGGCGGTCCGGCCCGTCCGGCGACTCGCCCGGCGCGGGGATGAGGCCCTTGCCCTGCTTCCCCGTCGACTCGGCGATCAGCTGCTCGGCCCAGAGGCCGAACCCGCCGTCCGTCGCGCAATGCAGATCTTGTCGCGGCCCTCGCTCCAGCCCGCGCCGAATGCGCTGCCGAGCTCGTAGCCGGGGTTCCCTTCGTCGCTCCGGCAGCGCTCGGCCATGCGCTCGGCGTTCTCGAGCAGCGCGTCGACGTCGATGCCGACGAGCGCCGCCGGCACCATGCCGAACGGCGAGAGCGCCGAGTAGCGTCCGCCGATCGTCGGTTCGCCGTGGAAGACGCCGCGGAAGCCGCGCTCCTTGGCGACGCCGTCGAGCTGCGAGCCGGGATCGGTGACGGCGACCCACTGGGCGCCCTTCCCGGTCTTCTTCCAGAAGTAGTCGGTGTGCGAGCGCGTCTCGAGCGTCGAGCCCGACTTCGACGCGGAGATGAAGAGCGTGCGCTCGAGGTCGAGCTGCTCCTCGACGGCGCGGATCGCCGTCGGATGCGTCGTGTCGAGCACGTGCAGCGTGCGGATGTTGAACGTCCGGCGCAGCACCTCGGGCGCGAGGCTGGAGCCGCCCATCCCGAGCAGGACGACGGTGTCGAGCCCGTCGGCCCGCATCCCGTCGGCGAACGCCTTCAGCTCGCCGACGCGCTCGCGCATCCGGCGCGGCTCGTCGAGCCAGCCGAGCCACTTGGCTTCGTCCGCGCCGGTCCAGACGGTCTGGTCGCGCTCCCAGATCCGGTCGACGATTTCCCGCCGATCGGTCACGAGCCGGCGGCCACCAGGTCGCGCTTCGCCATCACGCCGTCGAGCAGCTGAGTGAACGAGTCGGCGAACTTCTGCACGCCTTCGAGCTCGAGCGTCTCGGTGACGTCGTCGTAGTCGACGCCCGCCTTTGCGATGTCCTCGAGCAGCGCGTGCGCCTTCTTGACGCCCTTCGCCACCGTGTCGCCGCGCACCTCGCCGTGATCCTGGAACGCGACGATCGTCTCCCCCGGCATCGTGTTCACGGTGTCGGGGCCGATGAGCTCCTCGACGTACATGACGTCGCGGTACTCGGGGTTCTTCGTCGAGGTGGATGCCCACAGGCAGCGCTGCGGATTCGCACCCTTGCCGGCGAGGAACTCCCAGCGCGGTCCCGAGAACGCACTCTGGTAGTGCTCGTACGCGAGCTTCGCGTTGGCGATCGCGAGCTTGCCGCGCAGCGCGAGCGCGCTCTTCGAGCCGACCGCCTCGAGCCTCTTGTCGGCTTCCGTGTCCACGCGCGAGACGAAGAAGCTCGCGACCGAGTACACCGCCTTGGGGCTCCCGCCGCCGGCGACGAGCCGCTCGAGCCCGCGCAGGTACGCCTCGACCACTTCGGCGTAGCGCTGGAGCGAGAAGATGAGCGTGACGTTGATGTTCTTCCCGTGCGCGACGCAGTCCTCGATGGCGCCGAGGCCGGGCCGCGTCGCGGGGATCTTCACGTACAGGTTCGGACGATCGAGCCACGCATGCAGACCGCATGGCTTCGTCGAACGTCCCCTCGCGGTCGTAGGCAAGCGTCGGATCGACCTCCCACGAGACGAAACCGTCGTAGCCCGTCTTCTCGTGAACGGGCGCGAGCAGGTCGAGCGCAGCTTCGACGTCGCGCGCCGACAGCTGGAGGAAGATCTCCTTCGCGTCGGTCTCGTGCGCGAGCAGTTCCTTCAGCTGATCGTCGTATCGATTGCCGGTCGAGATCGCCTTCTGGAAGATCGTCGGGTTCGAGGTGACGCCGACGACGGCGTCCTCGCGCATCATGCGCGCCAGCTCTCCCTCTTCGAGCATGTCGCGCGAGAGGTAGTCGATCCAGACCGACTGGCCCTGATCGGAGAGTTGGTGCAGCTTCGACTTAGCCATGTGCCATCGCCCTTTCCATCGCTTCGACCTTCTTCAGTCGCTCGACATAGCGGTCTCCGCCGTCGAATGTCGCGCCGAGGAACGTGCGCACGAGGTCGGCGGCGAGGCTCGGGCCTACGACCTCCGAGCCGAGGCAGAGCACGTTCATGTCGTCGTGCTCGACGCCCTGATGGGCCGAGTAGACGTCATGGCAGATCGCTGCCCGGATGCCGGCGATCTTGCACGCCGCCACCGAGGCGCCGACCCCCGATCCGCAGACGAGCACGCCGCGTTCGGCACGCCCGTCGAGCACGGCCTCGCCGATCTCGCGCGCCTTGTCCGGATAGTCGATGCGGACGGCGTCCGTGTCGGTGCCGAGGTCGACGATCCCGTGGCCGCCGCCGCGCAGCGTCTCGAGGACGACGTCACGCAGGTGCACGCCGCGGTGGTCGAAGGCGACTGCGACGTTCACGACACGCGCTCGCGCAGCGCGAGCGCGCGCGCGACGACGTTGTCGGCGGTGAAGCCGAACTTCTCGAGCACCGTCGGGCCCGGCGCGGACGCGCCGAAGTGCTCGATCGAGATCGAGTCGCCGTGGTCGCCGACCCACTGGTGCCAGCCGAGCTTCACGCCGGCCTCGATCGAGACGCGCGCCGTCACGTCGGCGGGAAGGACCTCTTCGCGGTATTCCGCAGGCTGGGCCTCGAACAGCTCCCAGCACGGCATCGACACGACGCGGGTCGGCACGTCCATCTTCTTCGCGGCCTCGACCGCGACCGCGACCTCGGAGCCGGTCGCGATCAGGATCAGCTCCGGCGGGCCGTCGCTGTCGTGGACGACGTACGCGCCGCGCGCGACGCCCTCGACCGTGGTCCCGTCGAGTGTCGGCACCTTCTGCCGGGTCAGCGCGAGTCCGACGGGGCCGTCCTCGCGCTCGAGCGCGACCTTCCACGCGCCGACGGTCTCGGTCGCGTCGGCCGGACGGATGAACCACAGATTCGGAATCGCGCGGAGCGACGCGTAGTGCTCGACCGGCTGGTGCGTCGGCCCGTCCTCGCCGAGCCCGACGGAGTCGTGCGTCCACACGAAGAGCGACTGCAGGTTGGAGAGCGCAGCGATGCGCACGGCGTTCCGCTGGTAGTCGCTGAAGATGAGGAAGGTCGAGCTGTACGGCTTCAGCATCCCGTCGTGCAGCGAGATGCCGTTCACGATCGCGCCGCTCGCGAACTCGCGAATGCCGAACGCGATGTTGCGGCCCGCGTGCGTCGCGCTGAACAGGCCGCCGCCCTTGAACTCCGTCTTCGTCGACTCGACGAGGTCGTTCGCGCCGCCGACCATCGTCGGCGTGTAGTGCTTGATCGCGTCCATCACCTTCGCGCCGACGTCGCGGGTCGCGATGCTCTCGCCGGGCTCGAAGCGGGGAAGCGCTTCCACCCAACCGGGAAGCGGCTTGCCGGTGTGCACCTGGTCCCAGCTGCTCGCGCATGCTCGGGTACTTCGCCGACCACGCAGCCGAGCTTCGTCTGCCACGCCTCTTCGAGCGCGATGCCGCGCTCGGTCCCGTTCATGTGCGCCGTGACCGCCGGCGGGACGAAGAACGTCTCGTCCGGATTCCAGCCGAGCGCGACCTTCGTCGCGCGAACCTCTTCCTCGCCGAGCGGGGAGCCGTGCGCCTTCGCGGTGTCGACCGCGTGCGGCGCGCCGTACGCGATGTGCGAGTGCACGATGACGAGCGACGGCTTCGACGTCTCCGCCTGCGCCTTCGCGATCGCCTTGCGCAGCTTGCCGAGGTCGTTCGCATCGTCGACGTGCTGCACGTGCCAGCCCTGCGCCTCGAAGCGCGCGCCGCGATCCTCGGTGAACGAGATCGACGTCGTTCCGTCGATCGTGATGTGGTTGTCGTCGTAGAAGTAGATGAGCTTGCCGAGCCCGAGCGTCCCGGCGATCGACGCCGCCTCGTTCGAGACGCCCTCCATGAGGTCGCCGTCGGAGCAGATGACGTAGGTGCGGTGGTCGACGATCTCGTCGTACGGACGGTTGAAGAGCTCCGCGAGGAAGCGCTCGGCGATCCCGAAGCCGACGCCGTTCGCGAATCCCTGGCCGAGCGGGCCCGGTCGTCGCCTCGATCCCGGGCGTGTGGTGCACCTCGGGATGGCCGGGCGTGAGCGACTCCCACTGGCGGAAGCGCTTCAAGTCCTCGAGCGAGAGGTCGTAGCCCGCGAGGTGGAGCGTGACGTACTGGAGGATGCACGCGTGCCCCGCCGATAGGACGAAGCGGTCGCGGCCCGGCCAGTGCGGATTCGCCGGGTTGTGATCCATCACCTCGTGGTAGAGGAGGTAGGCGAGCGGGGCGAGCGCCATGGCCGTCCCGGGGTGCCCGGCGTTCGCCTGCTGGACGGAGTCCATGGCGAGCGTCCGGATGGTGTCGATCGAAAGCTGCTCGATGTCCTGGTCGGCCACGGGGGGAACGATATGCCCCGCACTACCCTTGGTGCGTCATGGCTGTCGTCATCGGATCCAATCTCCGGAAAGAGATCGCCGGATCGTTACTTTTCGACGGCGTCTCGTTCAGCGTCGAGCGGCGCGACCGGGTCGCGCTCGGCGGGCCGAACGGCGCCGGGAAGACGACCCTGCTGCGCATCCTCGCGGGCGAGACCGACAAGCACGGCGGCGAGCTCGCCTTCGAGAAGGGGACGCGGGTCGCGCTGCACGACCAGCGGCCGCCGCTGGAACAGGACATCTCGCTGCGGGAGTACGTGCTCTCCGGGGCGCGCGACCTCGTCGCGCTCGAGAACGAGTTGAACGAGCTCGAGCAGGCGATGGCGAACGGCGTCCACGACCAGGCGACGATGAACCGCTATGCCGAGGCCCAGGCGAGGCTCGAGCACGCCGGCGGCTACGGCTGGCGCGACCACGCCACCTCCGTGCTGCGCGGGCTCGGGTTCGCCGACGAGAGCCTCGACCGGCAACTGCGCACCTTCTCCGGCGGCGAGCTGACGCGCGCCTCTCTGGCCCGCGCGCTCGGCGGCGATCCCGACCTCCTGCTCCTCGACGAGCCGACGAACCACCTCGACGTCGCGAGCCTCGAGTGGCTCGAGCGCGAGCTGCAGTCGATCGACGCGGCGGTGATCCTCGTCGCCCATGACCGCTGGTTCCTCGAAGCGGTGACGACGGCGACGCTCGAGCTCCAGGCCGGCCGCGCGACGTTCTTCCCGGGGCCGTGGCACCTCTGGCGGCGCGAGAAGGCCGCCCGCGCTCTGCATGCGCAGAAGGAGGTCGCGCGCGTCCAGGCCGACATCGAACGGCTCGAGCGCTTCGTCGAGCGCTTCCGCGCGAAGAAGGACAAGGCGAAGCAGGCGCAGGCGAAGCTCACGCACATCGGCCGGCTGCAGCAGGAGCGTTCGGACGCCGCCGACGAAGTCGCGCTGCTCTCACGCCGGAGCCGCACGCTCGGATTCGAGTTCCTCAAGCCGGCGCGCAGCGGACGAACCGTCGTGGAGACGGAAGGACTGGAGCTGCGCATCGGCGACCGCGTCCTGTTGCGCAATGCGACGTTCGCGATCGAGCGCGGCGAGCACGTCGCACTCGTCGGCCCGAACGGCTCCGGCAAGACGACGCTGCTCGGCGCGATCGTGAACGAGCAGGGCGTGCGCCTCGGTCACGGCGTGCAGGTCGGCTACTTCTCGCAGCAGGAGATGGAGCTCGACACGCGCGGCACCGTGCTCCAGTGCGTGCAGACGATGACCGGGCTGTCGCGGCCCGATGCACAGTCGCTGCTCGGGCGCTTCCTCTTCACCGGCTGGACCGAGCACGAGAAGCAGGTCGCGGTGCTGTCGGGAGGCGAACGGCGGCGTCTCGCGCTCGCCGTCACTGTCGCGTCGGGCGCGAACTTCCTCGTGCTCGACGAGCCGACGAACCATCTCGACCTCGACAGCCGAGAGGCGCTCGAGGCCGCACTCGACGCATTCCCCGGGACGATCCTGCTCGTGTCGCACGACCGTGCGCTGCTCGACGCGATCGCCGAGCGCACGCTCGCCATCGAGGACGGCGAGCTGCACGGCTACGACGGCGGCTGGGCGGAGATGCTCCGCCGGCGCGAGGAGCGCGCGGCGCGAGCGGTCGCGCCCGCGCCGAAGCCTGTCAAACCAGAGCGCGTAGCGCACAAGCCCAAGCCCGCAGAAGAAGCCACGGCAGACCGAGCTCGAGCGGATCGAGGCGGAGATCGCCGCACGCGAGGCGGAGGTGGCCGAGCTCGAGGCGAAGCTCGCCGCGGACTGGTCGGACGTCGACGTGCTCGCCGCGCACAGGCTCGCGCGCGACGGGCTCAAGGCGCTAATCGAGCGGTGGGAGGCGCTTTTCGAGGCACAGACTGAGCGCGCGTGAGTCGTACGGCGGGTAGCAGGGGATGCGCTCGTAGCCGAACGACTCGTACAGCCCGACCGCTTCCGGCTGCCGGTCGCCCGTCTCGAGGACGATCCCGCTGTAGCCGAGCCGCACCGCATGCGCCTCGAGCTCGACGAGCAGCGCGCCGGCCGAGGCCGCGACCGCGACGCTCGGGAACGACGTACATCCGCTTCAGCTCGGCGCGCGCGTCGTCGAAGCGCGCAATCCCGCCACACGCGACCGCTCGCGCCGTCGTCGTCGCGGACGACGAGGAAGACGCCGTCGCGGCTCGACGAACATCGCAGCGTCGCGCGCCGGACCGATGTCCGCCTCGCCGCCGTAGAGGCCGCGCATCTCCTCCTGCTGCGCCTCCGCCAGCGCGCGAACGTCGGGATGGTCGAACGGCTCAGGCCCAGAACGCATCGAACGTGGAGTCGAGCGGCACGGCGGTGACGTCCTTCCACCTGCCGTCGGCGAAGCGGATGACGAGCGCCTGGTCGACGTCGAGCTCGATCCCGTTGCGCGTGCCCATCGCCCGGTAGATCGCGATCCCCCACTCGTCGTCGGCGAGCACCGTGTGCAACCGGCTGCGGTACGTCCCGCCGGTCTCGAGGCCGGTCCGTCGCAGGAACTCGACCACCTCGCGCGGGCCGCGGTACTCGCCGCTCATCACCGTGTTGCCCGGGACCCGCCAGACGACGTCGCGGGTGAGCCCGGCGGCGATCACCTTCGGGTCGCGGCCGAAGGCGCCGAACACGCGGCGCGTCAGTGCAGCGTTGGGATGCTCGCTCGTCACCGCTCGTCCAGCAGGAAGGTCTGGACGTCCACGTCGTCCATCCGGCCGGGCTCGACGCGGTACATGCGCAGCTGCCAGCGCTTCATTCGGTCGTTCCGAGCGTGGCGACGACGGCCTCGGCGATCACCTTCAGCGGCCGGCCCGATGCCTGGCTCGCCTTGCGCAGACGCGCGAACGCATCCTGCTCCGACAGCTTCTCCTTCTCCATGAGCAGCCCCTTCGCGCGCTCGATCACCTTGCGCGCCGCGAGCGCCTCCGCGAGCGACTCGGCCTCCTCGCGGAGCGCCTGCAACTCGTCGTGGCGCGCACGTGCGGCTGCGATTGCCGGCAGCAGGTCCTGTTCGCGGAACGGCTTCACGAGGTAGCCGAACACGCCGGCCTCGACCGCGCGCGAGACGAGCTCGTCCTGCCCGTACGCGGTGAGCATCACGATCGGGATCGGCCGCTCTTCGAGGATGCGGCGCGCTGCATCGATCCCGTCGAGCTTCGGCATCTTCACGTCCATGATCGCGAGGTCGGGCTGCTCGGAGCGCGCGAGCGCCACGGCTTCCTCGCCGTCGCGCGCCTCGGCGCACACGTCGAAGCCCGCGCGCGCGAGCATCTCTTTCAGGTCGAGACGGATGATCGTCTCGTCCTCGGCTACGAGGATCCGCATCACGCCATGCTTGCATTGCGGAGGCGGATGCCGCTGAAGTCCAGCGTCGACGCGACGACGGTCTGCCAGAGCGCAGGCAGGTCGTCGTCGACGCGCAGCTCGATCGCGGCGGCGTGATGGAGCTCGACGAGGTCGCCGAGCTGGACGATCTCGAGCGGCTCAACAGCCGTATGCGAGATCCAGAACCGGTCCCACGGCTCGAACGTCTCCTCAGGGAGGCGATATGCGACGACAGCGGTCGATCGCATCGCCGCGAGCCAGCCGGGCTCGACGACGTGCGCGCGGCGGTCCCGGTCGCCTTCGAGAAACCGTGCAACGTCGGCGTCGGTTGTCCCCGAGTTCGCCCAGAAGGTGGCGCGAGGGCACTCGCGCGGGAACCAGTAGAGCGGGAGATGGCGCGTGTCGATCGCCCACACGTCGCCGTCGCGCGGCTCGAAGCGGCCGATCGACGCGTCCTCGCTCACGTGCCAGAGCGCGCGTCGGGCCTTCGCCGCGATACGGAGGCGCAGGCTCGATCACGCGACTCATCTCGACCGCGAAGACGGCACGGACACGCGCGACCTTCCGCCGTAGCCTGACGGCTGGTGGGGTGGGAGAGGGAGCTCCCATTACGCGCGCGTGTACCTAGAAGGTGGTTCACGAGGCGAAGCCTCGCAGCACGGCGGACGGCTCCGGCCAGCGCATCAGGTCGGCGGCGGCCGCCGCGCTGAGCCACCGGTAGTCGTCGTGCTCCCAGTCGAGCTCCGGCTCCCAGTCCGCAGGGGCCTCGGCGATGAAGCAGTCGACGTGCACGCCTTCGTAGTCGAACGCGCCGTCGATCGGCTCCGCCGGCGCAGTGAGCCCCGTCTCCTCGTGCAGCTCGCGCACGGCGGCTGCGCCGGGCGACTCTCCCTCCTCGACCCCGCCCGCGATGCAGTGCCAGTACCCGCCCTGCGCAGGCGAGCGATGCACGGCGAGGTACTCCGTGCCTCGCCGCACGACGATCAGCACCTCGTGCGTCCTCACGCCGGGAACACGACCTCTGCGCGCGTGCCGCCGTCGCTGCGCAGGTCGAACGTGCCCTGGAGCTCGTCGCGCACGAGCGCGCGCACGATCGACAGGCCGGTGCCGGTGCCCAGCTCGCCGGGTCCAGGCCCCTGGTCGGCGATCGCGAGGACGACGTGGCCGTCGCGGCGCCCGAGCTCGATGCGCACGTCCCCCGCGCCATGCTCGAGCGCGTTCTGCAGCAGCTCGCTGAAGACGAGCGCGAGCGCCGTCGCGCGCTGTCCCGCGAGCGACACGGGCTCGAGGCTCGCGGACACGTCGCGGCCGGCCGAGAGCCCCTGCACGAGCATCGCGCGCAGCCGGTCGATGAGATCGGCGAGCTCGATGTCCTCGTCGCGCTGCTCCGTGAGGACCTCGTGCACCGCCGCGATCGCGAGGATGCGGTTGACGGAGTGCTCGAGCGCCTCGCGCGGGTCGACGCCCTCGGCGCGCGACTGAAGACGCAGAAGCGACGCCACCGTCTGCAGGTTGTTCTTCACGCGGTGATGGATCTCTTGCGCGAGCACCCCGCGCATCACCGCGCGTCCGTGCTCGAGCGCGACCGCCGCGTGATGCGCGATCGCCTCGAGCAGCGCGCGGTCGTCGTCGGAGAACGGCGAGTCGCGGTCGGCGACGAGCTCGCCGATCTGCCGGCTGCGCCAGCGCAGCGGCGTGCGCACTGCATGCGCGCCGGCGCGACCCTCGGGCCACGCGATGCGTCCGTCCTCGAGGACGAGCGCCGCGCCGGTGGCGGAGACGGCGTCCATCGTCGTCTTCACGATCGCCTCGAGCGACTCCTCCAGGTACAGCGACTCGGACACCGCCTCGGAGATGCGCGCGAGCGCCTCCAGCTCGACGACGCGGCGCTGCGTCTGCGCGTACAGCTGCGCGTGCACGATCGTCTGCGCGACCTGGTCGCCGATGGACTTCGACGAGACCGATCTCCGCGGCGTCGTACTCGCGCGGCGCGCGCGTGCGGACGTTCAACGCGCCGGCGAGCTTCTCGCCGTGCACGAGGATCGGCACCGCGAGGATGGACTCGTACTGCGACTCCGGCAGGTTCGGGAACTGCTTGAAGCGCGGATCGAGGTGAGCCTGAGCCGGGATCATCACCGGCGCACGCTCGGCGGCAGCGCTGCCCGTGATCCCCTCGCCCGGGCGGAGCCGTGGGCGGCGGGTCATCTCGTCGACGCTCGTCCCGTAGGTCGCCCGGAGGACGAGCTCGTCCGTCCGGTCGTCGTACAGGTAGACGAAGCAGGCGTCCGCGTGAAGCGCCTCGGCCACCCGCGTGGCGATCAGGTGGAGGACCTCCTCGAGGTCGAGGGTCGAGTTGACGGCGGCCGTCGTCTCGGTCAGCAGGCGCAGGTGCCGCTCGGTCGCCTCCACGCGGGAATCGTACGGCGCAGCTACCGTGGCCCCATGGCCGCCGTTCAGCTCAGGTGTGAGATCGAGGGATGCACGCAGACCTGGAGCGTGGCGTCGCCCGCGAAGATGAAGGCGTCGATGGCCGAGCACCGGAAGCAGTTCCATCCCGACTGGGTGCAGCCCGCACCCAAGCCGATGACGCCGTATCGGCTCGACTACTCGAATCGCTCCCGCCAGTTCTAGGGCTCTCCGCCGGCAGGAGCAGGCGCCGGAACCGCGAACTTGTGGCGGTCAGCGGCTCCACGACCGTTCGGCCCCTAACAAACCTTTTACCGCGACCCTGCTAAAAACCTTGCAGGGCGGGAATAGCGTCAAATACACATGAGCGCACTCGCCATCGACCTCCGCCGCACCGCCGGCTACATCGTCGCCGACAGGCACGGTCGCCTGGTGGGCAAGGTCGAGTGCCCGATGTACGGCACCGCCCCGGACGTTCCGGACGCGCTCTCGGTCAAGTCGGGCCTCTTCTCCCGGCGCCGGCGCCTCGTCCCGGCCGACACGATCGACCAGATCGACGGCTCGAGCGGCGTCATCGAGCTCCGCGTCGACCGCGACGCGATCCGCAGCTTCCTCTAGACCGCGGGACTGCCCCTGAACGACCACGAGGCGCCAAAGGCACCTCGCAGTCGGCCGTCAGTTGACTCGTCTCCGCAGGGGACGAGCCGTCCCGATTGTGTCAGATCAGAGAACGGCTAGGTACTTTTTCATCTCCCAGTCGGTGAGCTGGACGCGGTACTCGTCCCACTCCTTCCGCTTCAGCTCGACGTAGCGGTCGAAGATGTGGGGGCCGAGCGCCTTCTTGGCCAGCTCCGAGCGGGAGAGCTCGTCGATCGCCTCGCCGAGGGTCTCCGGGAGGGAGACGATCCCACGCTCGCGCCGCTGCTCCGCGGTCAGGTGGTAGAGGTTCGTCTCCATCGGCTCCGGGAGCTCGTAGCCCTTCTCGATCCCCTCGAGCCCGGCGTGCAGCAGGCAGGCGAACGTGAGGTACGGGTTGCAGGCGGGATCCGGGCACCGCAGCTCGGCGCGCGTCGCCTGCTCGGAGCCGGGCTTGTACAGCGGGATGCGAATGAGCGCGGAGCGGTTCCGCTGCGACCAGGCGACGTAGACCGGCGCCTCGTAGCCGGGCACGAGCCGCTTGTACGAGTTCACCCACTGGGCGAACACCGCCGCGATCTCGCGCGCGTGCCGCAGCTGGCCGGCGATGAACTGCTTGCCGACCTCGGAGAGGTGCCACTTGTCCTCCGCATCGAAGAACTGGTTGCGGCCGTCGGTGAAGAGCGACTGATGCGTGTGCATGCCCGATCCGTTCTCGCCGAAGAGCGGCTTCGGCATGAAGGTCGCGTGGTAGCCGTGCTGCTTCGCGACCTCCTTCACGACGAGCCGGTACGTGAGCATGTAGTCCGCCATGTCGAGCGCGGGCGCGAAGCGGATGTCGATCTCGTGCTGCGACGGGCCCACCTCGTGGTGGTGGTACTCGACGGGAATGCCCATCCGCTCGAGCGCGCGGATCGTGTCGCGGCGAACCGACGTCGCCGCGTCCATCGTCGTCTGGGCGAAGTAGCCGCCCTCGTCGAGCGTCTCGGTCCCCTTCTCGTCCTTGAAGAGGAAGTACTCGGCCTCGGGGCCGACGTTGAACGTGTCGAAGCCCATCGCATGCATGCGCTCGAGCGCCTGGCGGAGCACGTGGCGCGGGTCGCCGTCGTAGCGCACGCCGTCGGGCGTGACGACGTCGCAGATCATCCGGCCTGCTCTCCCGTCCGGGAGCACGCGGAACGTCTCCGGATCGGGGATCGCGACCATGTCCGACTCCTCGATGGCGTTGAAGCCGGTGATGGACGAGCCGTCGAAGCCCATGCCGTCGTCGAGCGCGCCTGCGACCTCGCCGACCGTGATCGAGAAGCTCTTCAGGTGGCCTTCGAGGTCGGTGAACCAGAGCAGCATGTCCTCGATACCGGTCTTCTTGATCTGCTCGAGGACGCGCTTCCGTGCCTCGGGATCGGACGTCGCCCGGTTCTTGCTCTCGACCTGCGCCATCGCTCTCTCCTCCTCGCTCGCTCGACGAGAAGGAGCCTATCTCTCATCCCCAGGCGGTCTCTTGCACGAGCGCGCGTTCCTTCAGCGGCTCCCACCAGGCGCGCTGCGCCGCGTACCAGTCGACGGTTTCGCGCATGCCGGCCTCGAACTCGATGTCCGGTTTCCAGCCCAGCTCGCGTCGGAGCTTCGACGAATCGAGCAGATACCGGCGGTCGTGCCCGGGGCGGTCCGGGACGATCGTCTTCAGCGACTCGGGCTTCCCGGTCAACTGGAGGACGGCGTCCGCGATCTCCTCGATCGACTTCTCGACGCCGCTGCCGACGTTGTACGTCTCGCCGACGCGGCCCTGGTCGAGCACGAGCTCGATCGCCCGGCAGTGGTCGAGCACGTGCAGCCACTCGCGCCGGTTCTGCGTCGACGCGTACAGCGGCAACTCGACGTCGTCGAGCGCGTTCGTGACGAAGACCGGGATCACCTTCTCCGGGAACTGGTACGGCCCGTAGTTGTTCGCGCAGTTCGTGATCGTGATGGGAAGCCCGTACGTCTCGTGGTACGCGCGCACGGCGTGGTCGGCGCCCGCCTTCGACGCGTTGTACGGCGTGCGCGGCCGGTAGGGCGAGTCCTCGGTGAAGACCTCGTCGCTGTCGAGCGGCAGGTCGCCGTACACCTCGCAGGTCGAGACGTGATGGAAGCGCTGGAGGCCGGCCCGGCGCGACGCCTCGAGCAGCGACTGCGTGCCGAGGACGTTCGTCCGGAAGAACCGGCCCGGGTCGACGACGGCGAGGCTGTTGTGCGACTCGGCCGCGAAGTTGACGACCACGTCGATGTCCTGGAGCAGCCGCTCGCACAGCTCCAGGTCGGCGATGTCACCCTCGGCGAACACGATCCGGTCCTCGACGTCGGCGAGGGAGCGCCGGTCGCCCGCGTAGGTCAGGAGGTCGAGGACGACGACGTGGTCGTCCGGGTGCCGATCGAGCCAGTAATGGACGAAGTTCGAGCCGATGAAGCCGGCTCCGCCGGTGACGAGAAGACGCATGGCGGCATGACTTTAGCCCGTCGCGGCGAAATCCGATTTACAAAACATGACTTTGCTAGCTTCGCCGTCCAATCGGATGCCTCTTCGTGCGCTCACGATCGCGTTCGCCTGCGCCCTGCTCGCCGCCGGGCCTGCCGCCGCGTCCCCGAAGGACTTGCCGCCCGTGTGCGCGACCGGCTGCGTCGCCGCGAAGCAAGGCACCGGCGCGCTCTTCCTCTTCAGCGGCCACGGCTGGGGGCACGGCATCGGCATGAGCCAGTACGGCGCCTGGGGCTACGCGCTGCACGGGTACGGCTACCAGGAGATCCTCGCCCACTACTACCCCGGCACGACCATCGGCCCCGCGCAGACGAACCTCGTCCGCGTCCTCCTCGCCGACGGGAAGAAGACGCTGAAGCTCTCGTGCTCCGTGCCGTTCTCGGTCACCGACGGCAACGGCGTCACGCACCAGCTCCCTGCGGGCCCGACCACGTTGTCGAGCGCGTCCCTCGCGTGGCCTGCGCCGCTGACGTTCAACGCCGGCGCGGGCGGATGGATGACGCTCACCCGCCCGTATCGCGGGCAGATCCAGGTCGACGTCGTCAACGGCAAGCTGCGCGCGATCAACGTCGTCGGGCTCGAGGACTACCTGTACGGCGTCGTTCCGTCCGAGATGCCCTCGACGTGGTCGCCGCCGGCGCTCCAGGCCCAGGCGGTGGCGTCACGCTCGTACGCGCTCGCGACGAGGAAGGTCGCCGCCCCGTTCGACCTCTACGCCGATACGCGGAGCCAGGTGTACCTCGGCGTCTCGCACGAGACACCGGCGACGAACGCCGCGGTCGACGCGACCAGGGGACAGGTGGTCATGTACGCGGGCAAGGTCGCGGCCACGTTCTTCTTCTCCAGCTCCGGCGGCGAGACCGAGTCGATCTCGGCCGGCTGGGGCGTCGCGCCGGTCCCGTATCTCGTCTCGGTCGCAGATCCGTTCGACGTGCTCTCGCCGTACCACAACTGGGGCCCGCTCCCGATCAGCGCCCACACGTTCGCGAAGGCACTCAAGGTGAAGGGATCGATTCTCGACCTGCAGACGACGCTCGACCTGTCCGGCCGCGTGAGCCGGGTGTCCGTGCTGACGTTGCCGTCGCTCTCGGTGAGCACGACGAGCGCGCCATCCTTCGGCGGAGGCACGGTCAGCGGCGCCCTCGGGCTACGCTCGACGTGGTTCAGCATCTCGATGATGTCCCTCCAGCAGCCCACTCCGATCGCGCCGCTCCCGTACGGATCGTCGGTGACCCTCACCGGGCTCATCCGTGGCATCGCCGGCGTCTCGCTCGAGCAACGCGTCTTCGGTGGATCGTGGACGCTCGTCGGGCCTGTCACGCCCGCCGCCGACGGCACACTCCTCCTGCCCGAGGCACCGACCGTGACGACCGACTACCGGCTCGCGACGCCGGTGGCCGCCGTCGGCTTCCAGCGTGTGCGCGTCGCGCCGCTCGTCCAGCAGGCGGATCCCGCGCCCGGCGTCGTCGCAGGTTCGGTGCAGCCGCTCCTGCCCGGAGTGCCGGTCGAGGTCGACATCGAGAATCCCGACTTGACGTGGACTCCGATCGCGACGGCCGTCGTCGCTCCGGACGGAACGTTCACCATCCCCGCGGACATTCCAGCGGGAGCGACGTATCGCATCGTCGTCACGCCCGGGCAGGGGTTCGCGCCCGGCATGACGGCGCCGCAGGTCGCAACGGGTTGATCCGGCGCGCGCTGCTGGTCGCCGTCACCGCGGCGTTCGCGGCGGTGGCGCCTGCTGCTGCCTTCACGCCGACGAATCCGCTCGCTCCTCGGCAGTGGTACCTGCAGGACGACCACGCCTTCGACGCGTGGACGACGCCGCCGCTCGACCTGCAGCCGGTGAAGGTCGCCGTCGTCGACTCCGGCCTCGACTGCGCGCTTCCCGACTTCAGCGGCCGGCTGGCCGCCGAGAAGAGCTTCGTCGGCGGCAGCGCCTGCCTCGACACCGAGGGCCACGGAACCTTCGTCGCCGGCGAGATCGCCGCCGACCTCGGCACGACCGGCATCGTCGGCATCGCGTACACGGCGCAACTCCTCATCGCGAAGGTCGTGACCGCGGACGGAACCATCCCGCTCGTGGCGGAGGCTGCCGCGATCCGCTGGGCGGTCGACAACGGCGCGCGCGTCATCAACCTCAGCCTCGGCGGTGTGCGCGACCTGCAGGACCCTTCTCGCGACACGTACTCGTCGATCGAGGCGGCCGCGGTCGAGTACGCGTATTCGAAGGGCGCCGTGCTCGTCGCGGCGGTCGGCAACGGCGACGAGGCGCCGACCCAGCCGTGGCCGTACGCGAGCTATCCGGCCGCACTGCCTCACGTCATCGGTGTGAGCGCGCTCACGCGCAGCGGCAACGTTCCCGACTTCTCGAACCGGGACCCGATCTTGAACGACATCTCCGCGCCGGGGTCGTCGATCTTCTCGACGTTCCCGGCGGCGTTGACCGCGCAGCGCACGGGCTGCCCGGACCAGGGCTACTCGGACTGCGGGACCGAGGACTACCGCAACGCGGAGGGAACGTCGTTCGCCGCGCCGCAGGTGTCCGCCGCCGCGGCCGTGTTGTTCGCCGTCGACCCGCTGCTGACGAACAGCCAGGTCGGCTACCTCCTCGAGCGGACGGCGGACGACGTGAACGCGACGAACGGCTGCCCGCGCTGCGGTCTCTTGCGCGATCCGCTCAGTGGCTGGGGCCGCCTGGACGTCGCCGAAGGCGGTCGAGGCACTCGCCGGCCCCGTCCAGCCGGCCGACAACTACGAGAGCAACGACGATGCGGGCACGCAGGCGCGGACCGTGTGGGGCAAGCGGGACAAGCTCCAGGCGACGATCGACTTCTGGGACGATCCCGTCGACGTCTACCGCATCCAGCTGCAGAAGCACCAGCTGCTGACGACGCAGCTCACTGCGACCGGCGGCCCCGGCTTCGAGCTGGAGTTGTGGAAGCCGCGGACTCGTCACGTCGATCGCGCCTCCTCGCAGCCGGATCTCGCGACGCAGTCGACGACGAAGCGGCTTCGCTTCAAGGTCGTCGCGGGCGGCTGGTACTACCTCGAGGTCAAGGCGGCGTCGCCGGGCTCCGGCCCGTACGCGCTCGCCATCACGAAGACGCTTACTGGTTCTCGAGTAGCTCGTCGGCGCTGACGGCGCGCAGGACGCGGGCCGGGCTGCCGATCACGAGCATGCGCGGGTCGACGTTCTTCGTCACGACCGCGCCTGCACCGACGAACGCCTCCTCGCCGATGACGACACCGGGGCACAGGATCGCGCCGCCGCCAACTCTTGCACCACGCTTGATCGTCGGCCCCTTGATCAGCTCGTGCCGCCGCTCGGTGCGACCCATGAAGTTGTCGTTCGTCGTGACGACGCACGGGGCGATGAACACGTCGTCCTCGAGCGTCGAGTACGCGGTGATGTACGCGTCGGCCTGGATCTTCGTCAGTGCGCCGATCGTGGTGTCGTTCTCGATGAGGACGCCGCGCCCGACGACGACGTCGTCGCCGATGTCGACGCGCTCGCGGATGCACGACTGGTCGCCGACGATGACGCGCGCGCCGATGCGCGATCCGGCGAAGACGATCGCTCCGGTCGAGATGATCGTGCCGTCGCCGATCTCCGCCGGCGGCAACGGCTCGCGCTTCGCCGTCGAGCGCGGCGACAGGGCGGGCTGCTTGCCGACGACCGCGTTCTCGAGCACCTTGACCCCCTCGCCGAGGACGGTCCCCGGGTAGACGATCGCGCTCGGATGGATCTCAGCCACGCAGGCTCTCGGTGAGGCGGTCGAGCGCGCGGACGACGCGGGCGCCGTCCTCGGCCACCTTGCGGCGGTCACCCTCGCCGGCGATGAGACGCAGGAACTCCTGGCACTCGAGCTTCAGCGGCTCGTCCGTCGGGATCTTCGGGATGGAGATGTCGCCGGAGCGCGTCTGCCACTCGCCGTAGCTGTCGGTCCGCTTCCACGGCGCCTTCTCGTAGATCGTCACCTTGCGCTCGAGCTCCATGTCGTCGAACACGACCATCTTCTCGCGGCCGACGACGGTGATCCGCCGCATCTTGTGCGGGTCGAGCCATGACAGGTGCATGTGCGCGATCTTCCCGCTCGGGAAGCGCAGGTAGCAGAAGACGACGTCCTCGACGCCCTCGGTGAGGAAGTCGCGGCCGTGCGCGACGCACTGCTCGGGCTCCTCGTCGAGGAGGTAGAGCATCACCGACAGGTCGTGCACGCCGAGCGACCACAGCGCGTTCTCGTTCGTGCGGACGATGCCGAGGTTCTGCCGGTTGCCGTACACGCACAGCACGTCGCCGAGCTCGCCGTCGTCGATCAGCTGCTTCAGCTTGCGAATGCCCGGGTGATAGAGGAGCAGGTGCCCCGGCATGAGCACGAGGTCGCGGTCGGCGGCGATCGCGACGAGCTCGTCGATCTCCTCGGCGCGCATCGCCGGCGGCTTCTCGACGAGCACGTGCTTCCCGGCCGAGAGCGCGCGCTTCGCGAGGTCGTAGTGCGTCGGGACCGGCGTCGCGATGACGATCGCGTCCACGCCGTCGTCGGCGAGGAGCGCGTCGAAGTCGTCGTGCATGCGCGCGTTCGGATAGCGCGAGGCGTACCGGGCGCGCAGCTCGGGATCGAGGTCGCACAGCGCGGAGAGGACGCCGAGATCGTCGAAGTTCCGTGCGAGGTTCGGCCCCCAGTAGCCGAGACCGGTGACGGCGATCAAAGCTTGAAGACCTTGTCCGACGCGGTGCCCTTGGCACCGGTCGCGTTGCGCAGGTCGACGACGATCCGCGCGTCGTCGACGAGCTTGTCGTAGTCGATGCTCGAGTGCGCGGTGACGATGGCGACGCAGTCGTAGCTCTTCGCGTCGAGCGGCACCGATCCCAGCCCGTCGAACTCGGGCACATGCGGGTCGTGATATGCGACCTCCGCGCCGGCGTTGCGCAACAGCATGAGGAGCTTCTCCGCGGGCGACTCGCGCACGTCGCCGATGTCGGCCTTGTATGCGACGCCGACGAGCAGGATCTTCGAGCCCTTGAGCGACTTCTGCGCGCCGTGGTTCAGCGCCTGCGAGATGACCGAGCGGCAGAAGTACGGCATGTTGTTGTTGATCTCGCCCGCGAGCTCGATGAAGCGCGTGTTGAAGTCGAACTCGCGCGCCTTCCACGCGAGGTAGTACGGGTCGAGCGGAATGCAGTGGCCTCCGAGCCCCGGGCCAGGCTGGAACGGCATGAAGCCGAACGGCTTCGTCGCAGCGGCGTCGATCACTTCCCACACGTCGATGTCCATCCGGTCGCAGAGCTGCGCGAGCTCGTTGACGAGCGCGATGTTCACGGACCGGAAGATGTTCTCGAGCAGCTTCGTCAGCTCGGCCGCCTCGGCGGTCGACACCTCGTGCACGTTGTCGAGCGCGCTCCGGTACAGCGCGGCCGCCGCCTTCGTCGACTCGGGATCGAGGCCGCCGACGACCTTGGGCGTCGACTTCGTCGTCCAGTCGGTGCGGCCGGGATCGACGCGCTCGGGCGCGAACGCGAGATGGAAGTCGGTGCCGCACGTCAATCCGCTTCCCTCTTCGAGCAGCGGCTTCAGCTTCTCGCGCGTCGTGCCCGGATACGTCGTCGACTCGAGCACGACGAGGTGGCCCTTCTTCATGTGCGGCGCGATGTCGCGCGCGGCGCTCTCGATGTAGTCGAGGTCGGGGACGCGCTGCGGCGACAGCGGCGTCGGCACGGCGATGACGATCGCGGCGGAGTCGGCGACGATGCCGAAGTCGGTCGTCGCCATGATCAGCCCGGCGTCGACGAGCCGCTTCAGATCCTCCGAGGGGACGTCCTCGATGTGGCTCTCGCCGCGGTTGATGCCGTCGACGACGGATTGTTGAATGTCGACGAGGACGACGTGCTTGCCTGCCTCGGCGAACGTCTGTGCGTGCGGCATGCCGACGTAGCCGGCTCCGATGATGGCGATGTCGGGATTCACGCCGCGGCAAGGCTAGCTGCGACCCGCTCGGCGGCCGTCCCGTCACCGTAGAGCTGCGGGCGATCGTCGGGCATGCGGGCTGCTGCAACTGCTGCGGCGAGCCGAGCCGGGTCGTCGTCCACGAGGACGTTCGCACCGGCCTCGACCGTGTCGACCCATTCGGTCGACGGCCTCGTCGTCACACACGGGACGCCGTACCAGTACGCCTCCTTCTGGAGGCCGCCCGAGTCGGTGACGATGACGCGCGCCTGCGAACAGAGCGCCGCCATGTCGAGATAGCCGAGCGGCTCGACGACGCGGACGTTCTCGGCGGGAGCACGTCCGTAGCGCAGCGCGCGTTCGCGGATGCGCGGGGAAGATGACAGGTTCGCCCGTCGGCGAGTCCGTCGAGGATGCGCGCGAGCCGCTGCGCCTGGACGTTCGCCTCGCGGTGGATGGTCGCGACGAGGTAGCCGCCGGGATCGAGCCCGAGCCGGTCGAGGATCGTCGACCGCTCGCGTGCGACCGGCGCGAGGCGGAAGGACGCGTCGGCCATCACGTCGCCCACCACCTCGATTCGCCCCGGTACGCCCTCCTGTACGAGTGTCGCGCGCGAGCGCTCGTCCGGGCAGAGGAGAAGCGCAGCCATGCGGTCGACGGCGATCCGGTTCCGCTCCTCGGGCATCGACAGGTCGCCGCTGCGCAGGCCAGCTTCGACGTGAGCGACGGGAACGGCGCCCGCTGCCTCGGCGCCCGCGAGCGTCGAGTTCGTGTCGCCGTACACGAGCACCCAGTCGGGCAGCTCACGCTCGACCGCGGCGGCGATACCCGGCCGCATCGCGTCGGGATCGGCGCTGTGCAGGTCGAGCCGGTACGCAGGCTCCGAGAGCCCGAGCTCCTCGAAGAAGACGTCGGAGAGCTCTCTGTCGTAGTGCTGCCCGGTGTGGAGCACGACCTCGTCGATCCCCGCCGCGCGCAGCGCGACGGACACCGGGCCCGACTTGATGAACTGCGGGCGGTTGCCGACGACCGAGAGAACCTTCACTGCCACGAGGCTACAATGGCCGCCGCTTCGGGCCGTTAGCTCAGCTGGTAGAGCAGGGGACTCTTAATCCCAAGGTCGCAGGTTCGATCCCTGCACGGCCCATCGTCGCTTCAGCGTGTGATCGTGACGGGCACTCCCGGCCCGACGCGGGCGACGAGCCACCGAATGGCCAGGTCGTCGAGACGCACGCAGCCGTGCGAGACGGCCGTGCCGGGCACACCGCCCACGTTCCCGAGCCCGTGCAGTGCGATCTGGCCCGGGCCGCCGTCGAATTCCTGCAGCACGTTCGAACGCGCGCTCAGGGCGAGCGCAAACGGCGCGCCGACGCAGCCCGTCACGATTGTCACAAACCGGGCCGCACTCGCCCCTCGACGACGAAGAACCGGTCCGCAGCGGCGACGACGGTCTCTCCGGCGAGGTGGGCGGGCACGACGATGAACTGCTCGGGACGCCGGCGATACACGCCGGCTCCAGCCGGGATCGTGGCCCGGCAATCCGGGCGACCGCATTCGCAGCTGGAGCTCGGTCAGGAGCGCGACGCGCGGAAGACGGACACGGTCGCGCAGCTGGAGACGCTGGGGTGCACGTGCTGTGGCCATGTCCCCTCCCAGGGTCGACGGAGTGGTCGTCCACCGCCCGCGTTCGCCTATGGGAGGGTCGAATTCACCGGGCCACACAGCTTGAGGCCCGGCGAGGAGTCCACGGCGCCGACTATTACGGCGCCATCGACGAGAGGCTACCATTTTCTTTACATGCCGGATTCCGAGCTTCAGCATCTTCGGGTCCTGATCGCGAACGAGCGACGCGACCGCCTGGACTTGCTCGCGAGCGTCGTGATCGGCCTCGGCCATGACGTGATCGCACGCGAGATCTACGTCAAGGAAGTCGGAAGCGCGACCGCCAGGGAGCGCCCGGACGTCGCGCTCGTCGGACTCGGGTCGAGCTCCGACCACGCGCTCGAGCTCATCTCCGAGATCGTGCGCGAGGCCTCATGCCCGGTGATCGCAATTCTCCACGCGGACGACCCTGCGTACATTCACGAGGCTGCGAAGCGCGGCGTCTTCGCGTACATCATCGACGGCAGCCCGGATGAGTTGCAGAGCGCGATCGACATCACGCTGCAGCGCTTCGCCGAGTACCAGAGCCTCCAGGGAGCATTCGGGCGCCGCGCGCTCATCGAGCAGGCCAAGGGGATTCTCATGGCCCGCCACTCGACGAGCGCCGACCGCGCCTTCGAGATGCTGCGCGACCACTCACAGCACAACGGCCGCAAGCTCAGCGACGTCGCAGCCGCCGTCGTCGAGAGTCATCTGCTTCTCCTGCCGCGGGCTCCTGCGCAACCAGCCGGCGTCGGAGAGATCGCGATCCTCTAGTTACGCCGCGACCGGCCCGTCAGGCGTTGCCGGCGACGTGGCGCCGCGCATCGTGTACGAGCGGTCACCGATCCACAGCGTCGTCGACTCGACTCCGCTCGCTGCAAGCCATGCTTGGACGAGTTGGATGACGTGCGCAACCGAGCGCGACTCCCACTCCGAGCGAACGCGAACTTCACTACGCGCCGGATCGAAGGAGACGGCAGGCCCGTCGAAGAGCCCGGCCAGCCGCCGAACGAGTCCGTGCACGGTCGCGGCGTCGTCAACCGCGACACGAATCTCCACCACGAGTCCTCCCGAGTTGAAGCGCCGTCGCCGACCGAGGCGTATGAGGCCGGCCAGGTCCTAGCTCCAACCCGCTCTGCTGAGGGCGGACAGTGTGCGAGCCGCTCGTCTTGCGCCTCGCGCGGTGGTTCACGGCGCCGCTCGCTGCAGCGCAGTCCGAAAAGGCTACCAGGCGTACGTACTTTTGGACCGCGGGGCCGGCCCTCAGGGAGGGCGGGCGCCCGCTCAACGCGGACACCGCAGCCGTGACCTCTAGTACGGCGGAGCCGGAGGCCCCTCGTCGACGTAGTCGTCCGCCGGCGCGAGCCGGTGAAGTAGCCGGGGCCTGCCCACGACGACCAGAAGATCATCGACAGCAGGATCCCCACGATCCCGACGATCAGCAGGATCCAACCGACCGCGTGGATGTTCACGCCGGAGACCGTCGCGCTGACCGCGAACGCGAGCACCGCGCCGACGGCCGCAAGCACAATTCCAACTCCGAGACCCATACGTCCTCCTTTCGAGCGTCAGCCCACTGGGGGCAAGCAGAGAACGGAGAAGCGGCCCCGCAGGGTTCGGGCGGTTTCTCGGCGAGCTTTCGTCTAGGCTCCGAACCGGATGCGCAGGGGCTCGATCGCTTCGCTCATCGGGATCGGGATCGTCGCGGGCGGAGTCGCCGCCGCGGTGGCGCTCGCCATCCCGTGGCTACCGGTTTCGGCCTCCAAGGAGGCCGGGCGGATCGACTTCGAGTTCTGGTTCGTCATCACGATCTGCATCGTCATCTTCGCGGTCGTCTCGGCGGCGATCCTGTACTCGGTCGTCCGCTTCAGGGTCGCGCCCGACGACGACTCGGACGGGCCGCCCATCCACGGGCACACGGGGCTCGAGATCACCTGGACGCTCATCCCGACGGTGCTCGTGACCGCGATCGGGATCACGAGCGCGATCGTCCTCTCCCGCGACGACGCCCTCGCGAAGAACACGATGCGCATCGACGTCGTCGCGCAGCAGTTCACCTGGACGTTCCGCTACCCGGAGGCGAAGGGCCTGACGAGCGCGACGCTCATGCTGCCGAAAGGCCGTGAGGTGCAGCTCCGCTTCCAGTCGAAGGACGTCATCCACGCCTTCTTCGTCCCGGAGTTCCGCGAGAACATGGACATCGTTCCCGGACTGACGACGACGATCAACGTCACGCCGACGCGGGACGGGACGTATCCCGTGATCTGCAACGAGCTGTGCGGCCTCGGCCATGCGACGATGCGCTCGACGGCGGTGGTGATGGAGCCTGCAGCGTTCAACAAATGGGTGACGAGCCAGTCGAAGGCGGAGACGTCGCCGAACCCGGGGACCGCCGGAGCGGCGATCTTCAAGAACAACGGCTGCGGCGCCTGCCACACGCTCACGGCGGCCGGCGCGAGCGGAAAGGTCGGCCCCGATCTCGACAAGCTCACGGCTGAGGCGCAGCAGGCGAAGCAGCCGCTCGACTCCTTCATCCGCACGTCGATCACCGACCCGAACGCGTACATCCAGCCGGGCTACCCGAAGAACGTCATGCCGGCGACGTTCGGCAAGGCGCTCTCGAAGCAGCAGCTCGACTCCCTCGTCAGCTATCTGGCAAGGGCAAATGACCGCAGCGACTCTCGACCCGCACGACATGAGCGCGCACACCGGCGGCGGAGCCCCGCTGTGGCGGCGCCTCCTCCTCCACGCCGGCTTCATCCGCGCGGCGTGGATGTTCTGCCTCTTCGGCGCGATCGGCTTCGGCCTCGTCGTCGTCTTCCGCTGGTGGGGCGGATGGCAGCCGCTCTTCGACATGCAGGTCATCACGCTCGTGTCGCTGCTCGTCGCGGGGCCGGTCGGCTTCCTCGCCGGCATCGGCGTGTTCGACTACTGGACGCGCTACGCGATCGGCTCGCCGACGCGGCCCGACGACCACGCGAGTCACGGCGCGCGCACGTGGCGGGACTACTTCAAGGTCAACACCGACCACAAGGTGATCGGCGTCCAGTACCTCGTGACGACGATCTTCTTCTTCCTCGCCGGCGGCTTCCTCGCGATGCTCGTGCGCGTCCAGCTCGCCCGGCCTGGGAATCACTTCTTCGACCCGCAGACGTACAACGGCCTCTTCTCGGTCCACGCGTCGCTGATGATCTTCCTGTTCGTCATCCCGGCCTTCGCGGGGCTCGCGAACTTCGTCGTTCCGCTCATGCTCGGCGCGCCCGACATGGCGTTCCCGCGGCTGAACGCGCTGTCGTTCTGGCTGCTGCCGATCGCCGGGATCATGATGCTCGCCTCGTTCATCGTCCCGGGCGGCGCCTTCGCGTGCGGATGGACGGGCTACGCGCCGCTGTGCTCGTCGCACCAGCCGCTCGGCGCGATCTTCTTCAACCAGGGCGTCCAGTGGGCGGGAGCGTCGTCGATCATGACCGCGCTCAACTTCCTGGTCACGATCATCACCATGCGCGCGCCGGGCCTGACGTTCTGGCGCATGCCGCTGCTCGTGTGGGCGAACTTCACGACGTCACTGCTCGTCGTCGTCGCGACGCCGTTCATCGCCGGCTCGCAGTTCTTCTCGATGTTCGACCACGTGATGCACACCGCGTTCTTCGACCCGAACAACGGCGGCTACCCACTCGGGTACCAGCACATCTTCTGGTTCTACTCACACCCGGCGGTGTACATCATGATGTTGCCTGGCTTCGGGATCATGAGCGAGGTCATATCCGTGTTCAGCCGGAAGCCGATCTTCGGCTACCGGCTGATGGCGATGTCGCTGATGGCGATCGTCGTCCTCGGGTTCTCCGTCTGGGCGCACCACATGTTCACGAGCGGCATGTCGTCGTGGCTCCGCGTCCCGATGATGGTGACGACGCTGCTGATCGCGGTGCCCACCGGGATCAAGATCTTCAGCTGGATCGCGACCATGTGGGAGGGGAAGCTGCACTTCAACACGCCGATGCTGTTCGCGCTCGGCTTCCTCACCATGTTCGTGATCGGCGGCCTATCCGGCGTCATGCTCGGCGCCGTCCCGATCGACATCCACGTCACCGACACGTACTTCATCGTCGCGCACCTGCACTACGTCCTCTTCGGCGGGTCGGTGTTCACGATCTTCGCCGGCATCTACTACTGGTATCCAAAGATGACCGGCCGGATGTACGACGAGCGCCTCGGCAAGCTGCACTTCTGGCTGACCTTCATCGGCTTCAACCTGACGTTCTTCCCGATGCACATCATCGGGACGCAAGGGATGCCGCGCCGCGTCGCCGACTACGCGCCGAAGTTCGCGAACATGAACATGTTCATCTCGCTCGCGTCGTTCGGTCTCGGCGCATCCGTGCTGGTGTTCCTCTACAACGCGATCACGAGCTGGAAGAACGGCCCGATCGCGCCGTCGAATCCGTGGCGCGCCCTCACGCTCGAGTGGCAGGTGTCGTCGCCGCCGCCGATCTTCAACTTCGACGAGATCCCACAGGTCGTCGGCTCCCCGTACGAGTACGGCGTTCCGGGCGCGCAGCACGCGGTGCTCACGCCGTCGCCCGCGCACGAGGTGGAGGAGGTCGCGACACCGTGAGCGAGTCCAGGAGCATCGTCGTCGTCGCGAACGAGACCGCCGCCTCGGCGCGACTCGTCGAGCTGATCGAGGCGCGCGCCGGCGGAGGCGCCGTGCAGGTCACCGTCGTCGCACCCGTGAACCAGCCGCGTCAGGGATACGTCGTCTACTACGACACGCGCAAGGCATCGGCGCGGCGGCGGCTGGACAAGACGCTCGACCTGCTGCGCCGGCACGGCGTTCCCGCCACAGGCGTCGTCGTCGAGACGGATCCGGTTTCTGCGCTCCGCGACGCGATCCACCAGCTCGAGCCCGACGAGATCATCGTGTCCACGCACCCGCAGCAGAAGTCCGGCTGGCTGCGTCGCAACGCGGTCGAGCAGATGCGCAAGGTCGCCGGCTCGATCCCGTTCGAGCACCTCGTCGTCGACCTGACCGACGAGCACGGGCCGTCCAACGTCCTCGTCGTCGCGAACCAGACAGTGCTCGGGGACGAGCTGCTGGAGCGGATCCGGGCGCGCGCCCAGTCGAGCCCGGCGAGCTTTCTCATCGTCTCGCCGCAGGGCGAGGGCGGCGGCTCGTACGAGGACGCGGAGAAGCGCCTGCTGCGCGCCGTCACGCGCCTGCGCGCGCAAGGCCTCGACGTGCACGGCCAGATCTCGCATCCCGACCCGTACACCGCGGTCATCCAGGCGATGGAGGACGAGCGCGTCGACGAAGTGATCGTCTCGACGCTGCCTCGCGCCCGATCCGGCTGGCTGCGGCGCGATCTCGTCGAGCGCCTCCGCTCGGACGCGAAGGTTCCCGTCGACCACGTCGAGGCGAACGCCGAGGCTCCGGTGACCGCGTAGTGGCCGCGCACGCAGAGCATCTCGAGCACCACGGCCCGCCGGCGCCGCACTACAGCTCGCGCATCACGCCCGGCGTGCTCGGGATGTTCCTCTTCATCGGGTCGGAGATCATGCTGTTCGGCTCGTTCTTCACCGCGTACTTCTTCGTCCGCGTGGTCAATGGGGTGCCGTGGCCGACGCCTCCGTACCACCTCCCGGTCTACGTCGCCTTCATCAACACGTGCATCCTCGTCACGTCGAGCTTCACGGTGCACTGGGCGCTGCAGTCGATCAAGCGCGGCAACGTCTGGGGCCTGCGCGCCGGGCTGCTCGCTGACGTTCCTGATGGGCCTGAGCTTCCTCATCACCCAGGCGGTCGAGTACTCGCGCATCGGGTTCAACACGTCGAACGGCGCGTTCGCGACGATCTTCTTCTGCCTCACCGGCCTGCACGGCGCGCACGTCTTCGTCGGCCTCACGATCCTGGCCTTCATGACGATCCGCGCCTTCCGCGGCCACTTCTCCGCCGAGCACCACGACGGCGTCGAGATCGGCGGGATCTACTGGCACTTCGTCGACGTGATGTGGATCGTCGTGTACCTGACGGTCTACATCCTCTGATTCCGGGTAGGAGGGAGCGATGAGGAATCCGCTCCGCAGCGAGGCCGAGGCCTTCCGATTCCTGATCGCCGTCATCGTCGGCGCGCTCGTCATCGTCGGCGCAGCCGCGGTGAACACGTGGCTCGGCGTCGCGGCCGCCGTCGTCGCCGTGCTCGGCATCGCGTGGTGGCTGAAGGACGAGCCCGTCCCCGGCGCGGGCGACCCTCAGCCGCGGCTCGCGGCGGAGACTCCGCCGGGTACGCACCGGGTCCTCGTCGTCGCGCCTCCCGGCACGGAGCACGTCACCGTCCGCGACGGCGCGACGGAAGTGGTCGTCGTCGTGCCCGCGCTCGCGTCGCGTGTCGAGGCGCTCACGGGCGCCGTCGACGACGCGCGCGCGGAGGCCGAGCACACCGCGGCAGCACTCGCCGCCCGCCTCCCGAACGCGCGCGGCGAGGTCGGCGCTGACGACCCGGCGCTGGCCGTCGACGACGCGCTGCGGCTCTTCGGCGCGGACGAGATCCTCGTCGTCGGTGACGACGAGCTCGTCGCCCGCGTTCGCAGCCGCGTGACGATCCCCGTCAGTCGAGCCTGATGCTGTACCGCACCTCGGCGACGCGGACGCCGAGGAAGTCGTCCTCCTTCCGCTCGCCGTCGAGCACCCAGCCCTCGCGCTCGTAGAACCGCCGCGCGCGCGGGTTGTCCTCGAGCACCCAGAGGACGGGCTCCGCGCAGCCGTCGGCACGGAGCTGCTCGACCGCCGCGCGCATGAGCGCCGGGCCTGCGCCGCTCCCCCACGCCTCGGGCAGCGTGTAGATGGCGTAGAGCTCGCACTCGCCGACGGAGACGAAGCCGACCACGCGGTCGCCGTCGTCGGCGACGAACACGCTCTCGCCGTCGGCCAGGACTCGCGTCCAGCCCGTGACGCGCCGCGAGACGTCGAGCTGTGCGAGCCGCTCCTCGCCGAACACGTGCTCGTACGCCGCCTGCCACGTGCGTACGTGGACGGCCGCGATGTCCGCGGCGTCGGCGACCGACGCGCGCCTGACCTCCAACTACTTCCCGGCGCTGGACGCGACGAACGTCGCGACTGCCTGGATCTGCGCCGGCGTCAGCTTCCCCTTGAACGCGGGCATGACCGCGCCGCCGTTCGTCACCTGGTGGACGACCGTCGCCTGCTTCGGCTTGAGCTGGTCGAGGTTCGGGCCGACCGTCCCGGTCGCCCCGGCCGCGCTGAGCGTGTGGCAGCTCGAGCAGTCCGCCTTGAAGATCGCCTTGCCGTCGTTCCCGACGGGAGCCGCCGAGGTGGCCGCGCCTGTACCGGCGACGGAGGCGACGTAGGCGGCGACGTCGACGGCGTCCTGACCCTTGACGAGGTTCGCCGGCATCGGAGAGCCGCCGGTCACCGCTCCCGAGCCGAGGCGGATCTGGTCGAGGATGACGTTCTCGATGTTGCCCTGGTCGAAGCCCTGCTGCCGGTCGGCGCGGAACGCGTCGTCGAGGTTGGGGCCGATCGTCCCGCTCGAGCCGGCCGCCGCGAGCGTGTGGCACGCCGAGCACGTGCCCGAGCCCGTGAAGAGCTTCTGGCCGTTCGCGACGTCCGGGCTCCCCTTGGCGGGACCGCCCGTGCCGCAGCCCGCCGCCAGCAACGCAGCGCCGAGCCCGGCCGCGACTCCCAGAGCCCAGCGCCGCACTATGCGGGTGGCACCCCGCCGGCCGCCCCCACCTGCGCGACGGCCTCGTCCCGGGTCGGATAGATCGTGAACACGCGGTCGAGGCCGGTGATCTCGAAGATCTTCGTGATGTTGCGGTCGCTGCACACGAGCGAGAGCTGGCCGTCGTTCGACCGGAGGCGCTTCACGCCGCCGACGAGGACGCCGAGCGTCGTCGAGTCGATGAAGGTCGTGCCGCTGAAGTCGACGATGACCTCCTTGCCTCCCTGCCCGATCACTTCCAGGAGCTGCTGCTTGAACTCGGGCGCGGTGTAGAGATCGACCTCGCCCGCAAGCGAAATGACGTAGGTCTCGTCGCTCAGCTGTTCGGTCTTGATGTCGAAGTTCACGCGGGACTCCCCCCAGGGCTCGCTTGTCGCGGCGAGTCTACGGGATGCACGAGGCCCGGGAGAGCGCTACTTACCGGTCAGCTGCTTGATGAGCGCGCGGACCTGGGCGGCCGTCGAGCCGTTCGGGATCAGCTTCAGATACCGCTTGTAGGCGGCGATGGCGATGGTCGTGTCGCCCGCCGTCTGAGCGGCCTGGGCCAGCTGGAACTGGGAGTTCGCGTTCTCCGGCTGGAGGTCGGCCATCCGCTGGTACGAGGCCACGGCGTCCGTGTAGGCGAGCTGCGTCCGCTGCGCGAGGTCGGTGACGACGGTGTTCACCTGTGTCGACGCCGCCTGCTCGACCGGGTTCGTGCCGAGCGCCTTCCCGACGGGGCTCGTCGAGCTCGGGAAGACCGCGAGCGACGGGGCGGCGAGCTGCTTCGTTCGCGCGGGCGTTCTCGTACTCGGTCAGCAGGCTCTGCGCGTTCGTCAGCTGCAGGCCGCCGAGCTCCGCGAACGCCTTCGCGTCCTTCTTGCGGATGTCGGTGTACGACTGCAAGGCGACGATCGCGAGGTTCGTATCGCCCTTCGCCTCGTATGCGGTGGCGAGGTCGCGGTAGCCCTTCGGATCCTTCGGGTGCTTCTGCACTTCCTTCTGCGCCGCCGAGATCGACGTGCCGCTCGAGTGGAAGACGTTCAGGTTGTCGAACAGCTGCGAGAGACCGCCCGAGCCGGAGCCGACGCCGAGGAACGCGAACGTCGCGGCAAAGAGGAACGCGAGGATGAAGTACGCAGGCTTCGCCCTGCGGCGCATGCGCACGAAGAACAGCTGCTGATTCGGATTGCCGCCGGAAGCGTGCTTACGCCGGCCGTGGGGCTTCGGCTTCGGGTGTGCCGCCTGCTTCGCCTTGACCGCCGCGCGCGCCATCGGCCTCAGAGTACCGCCTCGGAGGCCGCGGGCTGCCTCCGCTCGAAGAGCACCGCGAGCCAGATCGAGCCTTCGAACAGCGCCCACATCGGCAGGAGCTCGAGGAACGTCGTCACCGGATCGGGGCCTGGAAGGGCGAGCGCGATGACAGCCACGATGAAGTAGCCGATGCGCCGGTTCTTCCGCAGCGTTCGCGAGCTGAGCACGCCGAGCCCGACGAGGCCGAGGATGACGAGCGGAAGCTGAAAGACGATGACGATGCCGAGCAGCATCGTCGCGACGAACGAGTAGTACGACTTCGCCTGGATCAGATGTGCGAAGTGCTTGCTGTCGTAGTTCGTCAGCCAGTGGATCGCGCGCGGGAGCAAGCACCCAGTAGCCGAACGCGAGTCCGGCCGCTCCCATGCACGACGGCGAATGCGACGAGCCCGAGCATCTTCCGCTCGACGCTCGGGTCGAACGCCGGCGCGAAGAACGACCACACCTGCCAGAGGAACACGGGCAGCGCGAGCAGGAATCCCGCGTACAGGCTGACCGTGATCGTCACGGTGAACGGCTCCGCGACGCCGATCGCGAGGAGATGCCGGTGGCCCGCGCGGCAGCGGTCGGTTCAGACCAGTCGAGAACGCGCGAGTGGAACGCGAACGCGACGATCGTCCCGATCCGCGAGCGCCCCGAGGACGATGAAGAGCCGGCCGCGCAGCTCGTCGAGATGCTCGACGAGCGTCGCCTCCTCGCCGTGCCCAAGGCGACGCGGCAAGCGGCTCATACGGTGGCTAGACGGTCTCGTGCTCGGTCGGCTGCGGAGCGGGTGCGGCAGTCTCGGCGGGAGGAGTGAGCTGCTGCGGCGGATCCGGGGGCGTGTTGCCCGTGATCGAGTCCTTGAACTCCCGCATGCCCGAGCCGAGCGAGCGCCCAATCTCCGGCAGCCGCTTGCCGCCGAAGAGCAGCAGCGCGATGAGGAGGATCAGGACGATGTGCCACGGTTGCGTGAGGCCGGTCATCGCACGCAGGTTAGCGCGTTTCCGACGCCCTGGGGCACGGCCGTTGCACCACAGCGCTCCGCTAGACTGGGAGCGGTGGTTTGTGCTGGGCAGAAGCCCCGCTTTTCCTGGAAAAGAGGACTCACTTCGTGGCATTGCTGAAGCTGGAAAACCTGCACGTCTCGTTGGAGGACGGCACCGAGATCGTCAAGGGCGTCGACCTCGAGGTCGACCTGAACGAGGTGCACGCGATCATGGGCCCGAACGGGTCGGGGAAGTCGACGCTCTCCTACGCGATCATGGGCCACCCGGCCTACGAGATCACCGAGGGCCGGATCCTCTTCGACGGCGAGGACATCAGTGAGCTCGGGGCAGACGAGCGCGCGCAGCGCGGCCTCTTCCTCGCGTTCCAGTACCCGCACGCCATCCCCGGCGTCACCGTCACCAACTTCCTTCGCACGGCGATCAACGCGGTCCGCAAGGCGCGCGCCGGCGGCGAGAGCAACCCCATGCCGATCCCCGAGTTCCGCAAGGAGCTCCTCGCGCAGATGGACCGACTGAAGGTGAGCCGCGAGCTCGCGTCGCGCTACATCAACGACGGGTTCTCGGGCGGCGAGAAGAAGCGCGTCGAGATCCTGCAGATGGCGATGCTGAAGCCGCGCATCGCGGTGCTCGACGAGACCGACTCGGGCCTCGACATCGACGCGCTGCGCGTCGTCGCCGGCGGCGTGAAGGAGCTCGTCGGCCCGGAGATGGGCGCACTCGTCATCACGCACTACCAGCGCATCCTCGACTACATCACCCCGGACAAGGTGCACGTGTTCGTCGGCGGAAAGATCGTCGAGTCCGGCGGCCCCGAGCTCGCGAAGAAGCTCGAGGCGGAAGGGTATGCAGCCTACGAAGGAGTGGCCGTCTGATGGCACAGACCGAGACCGAGATCGTCCAGGGGATCGGCTCCGACTACGCGATCAAGTACGGCTTCTCCGTCACCGAGGACTACTTCTACAAGTCGGGGCGCGGCCTCTCGCACGAGCTCGTCGACGCGATCTCGTCGCACAAGAACGAGCCGGACTGGATGCGCAAGTTCAGGCACCGCAGCCTCGACTACTTCTATGCGCGCCCGATCCCGCAGTGGGGCGGCAACCTGAACGACATCGACTTCGAGAACATCTTCTACTACATCAAGCCGACCGAGAAGCAGGCGAACTCCTGGGAGGACCTGCCGGCCGACATCAAGGACACGTGGGACAAGCTCGGCATCCCCGAGGCGGAGAAGAAGTACCTCGCCGGCGTCGGCGCGCAGTACGAGTCCGAGGTCGTCTACCACAAGCTCCAGGAGAGCCTGGAGAAGCAGGGCGTCCTCTTCCTCGACATGGACTCGGGGCTGCGCGAGCACGAAGACATCGTCAAGCAGTACTTCGGGACGATCATCCCGCAGAACGACAACAAGTTCGCGGCGCTCAACTCGGCCGTGTGGTCGGGCGGCTCCTTCATCTACGTGCCGCCGGGCGTGCAGATCGAGATGCCGCTGCAGGCGTACTTCCGCATCAACGCGGAGAACATGGGCCAGTTCGAGCGGACGATGATCATCGTCGACGAAGGCGCGTACGTGCACTACGTCGAAGGCTGCACCGCGCCGATCTACTCGACCGACTCGCTGCACAGCGCGGTCGTCGAGATCATCGTCAAGGACGGCGGGCGCTGCCGCTACACGACGATCCAGAACTGGTCGAACAACGTCTACAACCTCGTCACGAAGCGCGCGGTCGCATACAAGGACGCGACCATGGAGTGGGTCGACGGGAACCTCGGCTCGAAGCTGACGATGAAGTACCCGGCCATCTGGCTCATGGGCGAGCGCGCGCACGGCGAGGTGCTGTCGATCGCGTTCGCCGGCAAGGGCCAGCACCAGGACGCGGGCGGCAAGGCCGTTCACGTCGCGCCGAACACGACGTCGGTGATCACGTCCAAGTCGATCTCGAAGAACGGCGGGCGCGCCGGCTACCGCGGCCTGCTCGAGGTGGCGAAGGGCGCGACGGGCTCGAAGTCGAAGGTCGTCTGCGACGCGCTCATCCTCGACGAGGAGTCGCGCTCCGACACGTACCCGTACATCAAGATCGAGGAGAACGAGGTCGACATCGGCCACGAGGCGACGGTGTCGAAGATCGGCGACGAGCAGCTCTTCTACCTCATGTCGCGCGGCCTCTCCGAGGCGGAGGCGTCGGCGATGATCGTCAGCGGCTTCGTCGAGCCGATCACGAAGGAGCTCCCGCTCGAGTACGCGGTCGAGATGAACCGGCTCATCCAGCTCCAGATGGAGGGCTCGGTCGGTTGATCGTCGAACGCACCGACTTCATCTCGGTGCCGGTGACGGACATGGAGCGGGCGAAGCGGTTCTACGAGGACACGCTCGGCCTGCCCCGGATCTCCGAACGCGGCTTCCCGGAGTACCAGCTGGGCGAGAACGTCAGCGTCTACCTCATCCGCATGGAGGACGTCGGAGGCGCGTGGACCGCTCCGCACAGCGCGCACGTCGCGCTGCGCGTGCCGGACGTCGCCGAGACGCGCAAGGAGCTCGAGGCGAAGGGCGTCGAGTTCGAGGGCGACATCCTCGACACGAGCGTGTGCCACATGGCGTTCTTCAAGGATCCCGACGGCAACCAGTTCATGTTGCACCGGAGGTACGCGCCCCATGAGTCGTAACGACGCGCTCGCCGCCTACGAGCGGCTGCCGATCCCGGACACGAACGAGGAGCACTGGCGCTTCACCGACCTCGCCGATTTCGACCCGGACTCGTTCGCGGGCGCTGCGTCGGCGGAGATCGAGACGCTGCTCGACCTCGACGTCGCCGGATACGCGACGGTGACCGCCGACGGCATCGAGATCGCGAAGGCGCCGGACGGCGTCACGTTCGCGCCGCTCCCCGAGGACTACGAGCGCCTGTATTCGCTCGTCGGCTGGGACGAGAAGTTCGCGGCACACAACGCCGCCATGTGGAAGCACGGCCTGCTCGTCGTCGTCCCCAAGGGCGTCGTGCTCGAGAAGCCGCTGTACGTTCGCATCGCGGTCACCGGCCAGACGTTCTGGCGCCTCGTCGTCGTCGCCGAGGAGGGCGCGCGCGCGTCGCTCATCGAGGAGTACGCGTCGCCGGCCGCCGACACGGCGGCCTACTCGAACGCGGTCACCGAGCTATTCGTCGAGGCGAACGCGAAGCTCGAGTACGTCTCACTGCAGAATCTCTCCACCGAGACGTGGCACTTCGCCTCGCACCACGCGCGCGTCGAGCGCGACGCGGAGCTCGACTGGGTCGCCGGCGGGTTCGGCTCGAAGAAGGGCAAGACGCGCATCCAGAACGACCTCAACGGCCGCGGCGCGACGTCGCGCGTGACGGGTGCGTACTTCGCCGACGGCCATCAGCACCTCGACTACGACACGTTCCAGGAGCACATCGCGCCCGACTGCACGTCCGACTTCGCCTTCAAGGGCGCTCTGCACGATCACGCGACCGCGGTGTGGCGCGGGATGATCCGCGTCGAGAAGGACGCGCAGAAGACGAACGCGTACCAGGAGTGCCGCAACCTCATGCTCAGCCCGACGACGCACGCCGTGCCGATCCCCGGGCTCGAGATCCTCGCGAACGACGTGCGCTGCACCCACGGGGCCACCGTGGGGCGGGTCGACCGCGAGCAGCTCTTCTACCTGATGACCCGCGGCCTGCCGCGCGCCGAGGCCGAGCGGCTCATCGTCCGCGGCTTCTTCCAGGACGTGCTCGACCGGATCGAGCTGGAGCCCGTGCGCGAGGCCGTCACGGCCGCGCTCGAGGCCCGCATCCCCCAGGGCTAGCCCGCCGCATTACAGCCCTCGTACAGAGCCGGTGATAGCGTCACCGACGCATCGTGCGACGCCCAGCACGACTCATATTGGTGCTGTGTCTGGCTGCTCTCGCGGCCGGTAGCGCCGCGCTCGCCTCCGGAGGCCGGTCACCCGGCGTCTGGTGCGGCGGTACGCAATGGCGTCTGATGACGCTGAGCGACGCCGACCGCGCACGCGTCCACCTCGACCGCATCCCCACCTCGATCGCGAACCTCGACGCGCTCAAGCCGCCGCGCACGATCGGCGTGCAGCGCACCACCGGCTTCCAGCTCGTGTCCTGGCGGATGCAGGCCGTCATCGACCGCTACCGCATCGCCTCGAACGGCGAGATCGTCCTCGTCCTCTTCGACATCCCGAGCGGCAAGTACATGGACGCGTACCTCCCGAACCCGCACTGCCTCGGACCGCGTGCGCGCGACCGCACGGGAATGATCGCCGCGCGGACGCAGCTCACCGATCACTGCCCGCGGCCGACCGCGCAGTGGCAGCTCCTCGGCGCGAGCGTCGACATCTCCGGCGTCGGCTTCTGGAACCCGGCGCACACGACGCGCGGCGCGCTCCCGAACGGCGCCGAGCTGCGCCCGGTCACGAACCTCTCCATCGTCGCCGGCTGCGGCATCGGGACGGGCTGACATGCGCGCTGGCGGATAGGACGCGAGCTCGAGGGGGCAGTCGCCGCGAAGCGCCGCGTGCAGATCGCCCTGATCGTGCTCATCCTCCTGCTCGGCGCGCTGCTCGCCACCGGCGCGTACAGCACCTACGCGCTGTACCGGTCGGCCGAGGACCGCTACATCCACCTGCTCTTCCCGCTGCGCACGCACGCGCAGGACCTGACGCTGCAGATGGTCGACGAGGAGACCGGAGTGCGCGGCTTACATGATCACGTCGCAGCGGCGGACGCTCCAGCCGTACTTCAACGGACGCGACAGAGTCGTGACCGATCTCGCGCAGATCGAGCGGCTCACAGCCACGCGCCCGGAGCTCCACTCGCTGCTCGGCCCGATCCGCACGGAGATCCGCGCGCTCGACGGCTACTTCGACCGACAGATCACGTTCGTCGCCGACGGGCAGCTCGGCAAGGCGCGGGCACGCCAGGACGTGCTCGGCGGGCAGAAGCTCTTCAACCGGTTCCGCGTCGACGCCGCCGCGCTGGAGTCCGGCATCAACGCCTTCGCCGACCAGACGCGCAGCCAGGAACGGATCACGTTCACGCGCGCGATCGGGCTCCTGGCCGCGAGCGGGCTGTTCGCGCTCGCCATCGCCGTGTTCCTCGTGCGCCGCGTGCCGGAGCGGCTGCGCCGCCTGTACGCAGACGAGGAGCAGGCCCGCATGCGTGCGGAGCAGGGCGCCAACGCAGCGCGCGCGCTCGCTCACGTCTCCGACGCCGTCGTCATGCTCGACGACGGCTCGCGCATCCTCTCGTGGAACACGGCCGCCGAGGAGCTCTTCGGTATGTCCGCCGAAGGAGCGCTCGGGCCGGCCGGCCGGAAGCGTCTTCCCCGAGTTCGGCGTGCTCATCGAGCGCTCGGGCGGCGAGCTCACGCCGGTGCGCATCGGCGGCGAGGAACGGTGGCTTGCCATCTCCCTCAGCCACTTCGAGGGCGGCCGCGTCGTCACGCTCCGGGACGCGACGGCCGAGCACGTGCTCGAGCGCGCGCGCGCCGACTTCGTCACGACCGCGTCGCACGAGCTACGCACGCCGCTGACCGCCGTGTACGGCAGCGTCCGCACGCTCCTCGACCGCTGGGACGAGCTGGACGAGAAGATCCGCCACCGGCTGCTCCTCATGATCGAGCAGGAGTCCGAGCACCTGACGCAGATCGTCGACCAGCTCCTCGTCACGGCGCAGATCGACCGCGGCCGGCTGCGCTTCGAGGAGCGCGAGTGCGACGTCGCCGCGATCTGCGCGTCGGTGGTCGAGGCCGCCGATGCGCGCAAGCCGGACTCGATCCGCCTCGAGCTCGTCGCTCCGCCGTCGACACAGCCTCTGCGCTGCGACCCGCCGCGTCTGAAGCAAGTGCTCGTGAACCTCGTCGAGAACGCGATCAAGTACTCGCCCGACGGCGGCCGCATCGAGGTCCGCATCGCGGACACGCCCGACCGGCTGCGCATCGACGTGAACGACGAGGGGCTCGGCATCCCACCGTCCGAGCAGAGCCGGATCTTCGAGAAGTTCTACCGCCTCGACGCGGAGATGACGCGCGGCGTCGGCGGGTCCGGCCTGGGGCTGTACATCTCGCGCGAGATCGTCGAGCAGATGGGCGGCCTGCTCTCGGTCAGGTCACGCCGCGGGGCGGGCTCGACCTTCACCGTGACGCTGCCGCGGACACCTGTCACCGCGCCGCTCGCCCGCGTCTAGGACGTCCGCAGATCCCCGGATGTTCTTCGCGTCGCCGCGCGCCTATGTAGCCCGGCGAACCGAAGGGAGGTGACATGTTCACGTACGTCGGGCTCATCGAGCTCACCTCTGAGGGGCGGGAGGTCCTGGAGAAGGCGCCGGAGTACCTCGAGAAGTTCCGCCGCATCGTCGAGGAGGAAGGCGGGATCCTCGAGGACACGTTCGCCATCATGGGGCCGTGGGACTTCCTCGCGCTCGTGAAGTACCCCGACAACGCGGCCGCGTTCCGCGCGCTCGCGAAGATCGGCAGGCTCGAGGTGATCAAGACGGAGACCTTCCCGATCGAGAAGGTCGACGTGTTCTTCAAGACTCTCGTGTAGTTCGTCCGTCAGGCGCCGCGCTCGGCGGCAAGGCGAAGGCCGAATCCGACGAGCGCGACGCCGGCGACCGTGTCGATCGCACGACGGACGCGACGCCGCACGATGAGGCCGCGCGCACGTGCGACGACGAGTGCGTAGCCGGTCAGCCACACCGCGCCCATCGCGCAGAACAGGAGCCCGAGCGCGGCGAGCTGCAGGAAGCCGCTGCCGAACTGCGGCAGCAAGCTCGTGAAGAAGACGGCGATCTTCGGGTTGCCCAGGTTGCTGAGGAGGCCCTGCCGGTAACCGTTTCCCGGCTTCGGCGCGAGCGTCGCGCTGCGGTGGCCGCGCAGCGTCTCGATCCCGAGCCAGACGAGGTACGCGGCGCCGGCGACGCGGAGCGCGGTGAACAGCGGGTGCGACGCGGCCACGAGCGCCGCGATGCCCGCACTCGCGGCGAGCGTCCACAGCGCGATGCCGCAGACGATGCCGGCGGCCGTGCGAACGCCGTTGCGCCGACCGCCGAAGATGCGTGTTGCGCACGATGAGCGCCGTGTCGGGCCCCGGCGTGCAGATGACGACCGCCGAGATCCCGACGAACGCTGCGATGTGGTTCACGACCGGACGAGCGGCTTGTACTTGATGCGATGCGGTTCGAGCGCTTCGGCGCCGCGCGTCTCCTTGACCCACTCCGCGTACTCGCCCCACGTGCCTTCGAACCACGTCGTCTGACTGTCGCCTTCGAAGGCGAGGATGTGCGTCGCCACGCGGTCGAGGAACCAGCGATCGTGGGTGATCACGACGGCACAGCCGGCGAAATCGAGCAGCGCCTCTTCGAGCGCGCGCAGCGTGTCGACGTCGAGATCGTTCGTCGGTTCGTCGAGGAGGAGCACGTTGCCGCCGCTGCGCAGCAGCTTCGCGAGATGCACGCGGTTGCGCTCTCCGCCGGAGAGGTCGCCGACACGCTTCTGCTGGTCGCCGCCCCGGAAGTTGAACCACGACACGTACTGCCGCGAGTTGACCTCGCGCTTGCCCAGCTCGATCGTGTCGAGACCGCCGGAGATCTCCTTCCAGACGTTGCTCGCCGGATCGAGATCGGCACGCGCCTGGTCGACGTACGCGAGCTGCACCGTTTCGCCGACACGCAGCACACCGGCGTCGGCCGACTCCTGGCCGGCGATCATCCGGAAGAGCGTCGTCTTGCCGGCGCCGTTCGGGCCGATGACGCCGACGATGCCCGCCGGCGGGAGCGAGAACGTGAGGTCCTCGACGAGCAGCCTGTCGTCGTAGCCCTTCTGCACGCCTTCGGCCTCGATGACGATGTCGCCGAGCCGCGGGCCCGGCGGGATGTGGATCTCGACCTTGTCGAGCTTGAAGTTCTGCTCCTCCGAGTACATGCGCTCGTACGCGGCGAGGCGCGCCTTCGACTTGTCGTGCCGCGCCTTCGGCGCCATCCGCACCCACTCCAGCTCGCGCGCGAGCGTGCGCCGCCGGGCGGACTCGGTCTTCTCCTCGACGGCGAGCCGCTCCTGTTTCTGCTCGAGCCACGACGAGTAGTTCCCCTGGAAGGGGATGCCGCGGCCGCGATCGAGCTCGAGGATCCAGCCCGCGACGTTGTCGAGGAAGTAGCGATCGTGCGTGACCGCGACGACGGTGCCCTTGTAGTCGGCGAGGAAGCGCTCGAGCCAGGCGACGGATTCCGCGTCGAGATGGTTCGTCGGCTCGTCGAGCAGCAACAGATCGGGCGCCGAGAGGAGCAGCCGGCACAGCGCGACGCGGCGGCGCTCGCCGCCCGAGAGCGTGGTCACGTCACGGTCGCCGTCCGGCAGGCGCAGCGCGTCCATCGCGTGGTCGAGATGCTGCTCGAGCTGCCACGCGTCGGCGCGGTCGATCGCGTCCTGCACCGTCGCCTGCTCGGCGAGCAGCGTGTCGAAGTCCGCGTCGGGCTCGGCGAACTTGGCCGAGATCTCGTTGAAGCGGTCCATCAGGTCGCGCAGGGCGCGTACGCCGTCCTCGACGTTCTCGCGCACCGTCTTGGCCGGATCGAGGTCGGGCTCCTGCTCGAGGAAACCGACGGTGGCGTTCGGCGCGAGCTCTGCGACACCGGACGACGGCTCCTCCTTCAACGCCATGATCCGGAGCAGCGTCGACTTGCCGGCGCCGTTCGGGCCGAGCACGCCGATCTTCGCGCCCGGCAGGAACGACAGCGAGATGTTCGCCAGCACCTGACGGTCTGGGCCGTAGAACTTGTCGGCCCGGTACATCGTGAAGATGTAGTCGCTCACGCAGCCAAAGGTAACAGTGCGCTGACGAACCGCTAACGGATGGCTTCTACGCTGGCCGCGTGAAGCGTCTCGTCGCTCTTTCGCTCTTCCTCGCGCTCGCCGTTCCTGCGGCCTCCGCCGCTCGGCTGCCGATCCTCGCGCCGCAGGCCTGGTGGCCCGTCTTCTCACCGAACGGGCGATATGTCGCATTCACGGAGGTCGCAGGGCGGACGATGACGCTCGAGGTCGCCGACGTGCGCACGCACCGTGTGTACCGGATCGCGGCGAACCAGTACCAGCTCTCGCCGAGCTGGTCGTCCGACGGTGTCCTCGCGTACTCGCTCGGCGGCGGCATCTACATCGAGAATCCGAACGGGACCGCCCGAGCGCGGATCACATCCGCAGGAGGGCGGTACTTCGCGCCCGCCTGGCAGCCGGGCTCCACCACATCGCTCGCCTACCTGACGACGGTGGGCGCGCAGAACACGGACCTATGGGTGCGCGGCGCGCTCTGGGCGCGCGACGTCATCGGCAACCCCGCGTGGTCGCCGGACGGCTCGCAGCTCGCCTTCCAGCGCGACAACGGCATCTACGTGACAACCGGGCCGGGCGCCGAGCACCGCGTCGCATCGATTGCGAATCCGCGCCGGCCGCTGTGGTCCCCGGACGGGCACTCCCTCACCTACGTCGCCGCAAAGAGGATCTGGCTCGTCCCTGCGGACGGTTCGTCTGCGCCCCGTACCTTCGCCTCGGTGGGCACGATCGCGAGCGACCCGTCGTGGTCGCCGGACGGGACTGCGATCGTGTACACGGACGGCGGCGGCCTCTGGTTGAAGACGCTCGACGGGCATGCGTCGCGGCTGCACGCTGCCGCAGACGCAGGCGCGTCGGTCTCGTCCGTGAACGGCGCCATCGCATTCGCCGGCGCGCATCCAGGCTGTCCCGGCCACACGGCGATCCTGCTCGACGCGAGCGGCAGCACCTCTTCGCTCGCGGGAACGTGCGGGATCGACGGCACGCCCGGCAACGACGTGATCGAGGGCACCGGCGCCGGCGGGGACGTCATCCTCGCCGGCGCCGGAAACGACGTCGTCCACGCGCGCAACGGGCACCGCGACACGATCTTCTGCGGGCCCGGGCGCGACACGGTCATCGCCGACCGCGGGGACGTGCTGCACGGATGTGAGATCGTTCGTCGTTCGTGACGAACTGTTGCGCGCGCGACTACGAGAAGATCTTCGGCCGCAAGACCGGCCGAGCGCGAAGCGCGCCGGTTCCGCGAGCACGGGCTGCGCGGCTCGGCAAAGGCACTGGCCGAGCTCGCCGGCGACGTCCGCGGCGAGAGCGTTCTCGAGGTCGGCGGAGGCGTGGGCGCGATCGAGATCGAGCTGCTCGAGGCGGGAGCAACGCGTGCGACGAACGTCGAGCTGGCTGCGACATACGAAGACGCCGCCGGCGAGCTGCTCGCGGAACGCGGGCTGAGCGACCGCGTCGATCGCCGTGTTGGGGACTTCGTCACGGAGGAAGATGCGATCCCGGCCCACGACGTCGTCGTCATGCACCGCGTCGTCTGCTGTTATCCCGACGTCGACGCGCTCGTGGGAGCCGCGGCCGAGCACGCGAACCGCCGCCTGGTGCTCACGTATCCGCAGGAGCGCGCCGTCATCCGCGCGGCCCTTTCGGTCGTAAACGCCGCGATGCGCCTCGGCGGATCGACGTTCCAGGTGTACGTCCACCCGTTCGAACGAATCGCGTCAGCCGCGGTCGGCATGCAGCTCGTCGAGAAGCGACGCAGCGGATTCGTCTGGGAGAGCGCGGCGTTTACTTCAGCGCGCTGAGAGCCTTGTCGAGCTTCGCCTTCGACGCGCCCACGAACCCGGAGGCGACGACGATGACGTTGCCGAACTGCTCGCGCGTGATGTGCGCCGGTCCCTGGCCCCAGCGTGCGAGCGGGACCTTCTTCAGCGCCTGTTGCGCGTGGGCGTCCGTGTCGAAGACCCAGACGACCTCGCCGGTGTGGTCGGTCGTGTTCGACCCGTTCAGCTCCGCCGCCACGTCGAAGCGCAGGTCTCCGCCGTTCAGCTCGAACGGAAGGAACGGCACCTGGCCCGTGACGTACTGATTGCCCGTGACGAGGCTCGTGAACGGGATCCCCGCGTCGTAGAACGCCTTCGAGACCTCGAGCACGGAGTGCGACTGCCCCTTCGTGGCGCTCGAGCCGCCGCCGCTGCCGCACCCGGCCGCGAGCAGGGCGAGCGCTGCGAGGAGTGGGATGAGCCTCCGCATCCGGCCAGGTTAGCGGGGCGTGTACGCGTAGACGCCGGATGTGCCGCCGCCGACGATGACGATGCGGCCGCCGACGCGCGACGACGGCGGGGTCGGTGAGGGCGACGGGGAGCCGCGCGGCGACGGTCACCGAGCGCCCGGCGATGCGCAGCACGTCGCGTCCGCCGACGAGGTAGAGCGCGTTCCCGAGTGCGGCCATGCCCGCGTGCGCCTCCGGCGCGGGAAGCGTCGCGATGCGCTTGACCGAGCCGGAGGCCGGGTCGACGGAGTAGACGGCCGACGACGTCCCCGCGGGCGTGATCCCGCCCGCGACGACGATGCTGCCGTTCAGCGTCGCGACGCCGGCGTAGCGCGTGCCGGCCGGGAGCCGCGCAACGGTCGACGTGTGACCGGCGCCGCCGTAGCGGAGGATCGCGCTCGCGAACTTCGACCCGGTGTAGCCGCCGACGAGGTAGACCTTCCCGCCGACCACCGCCGCGCCGAGATCGGAGAGCGGCTCGTCGAGCGTCCCCGCACTGCGCGCCACGCCCGCGAGGCTCACGCGGTCGATCGTGTCCACGGACACGGACTGCCCGCCGCCGAAGAGGAGAACGCTGCCGTCGAGCAACGCTGCGGCCGCGTCGTGCGTCGGCGCAGGCAGACGGCCGACGTTCCGAAGACGCTGCGGCGTGCCGAGGAGGACCGAGTCGGTGGACGCGCCACCTGTCTCACCACCGAGCACCATCAGCCGGCCGCCGGGAAGCGCGACCGCCGACGCCTTCGACAACGCCTGAGGGAGAGAGCCGATGCGCGCCACCGTCGAGATCGTCTTTCGCGCAGCCTTCGTTCCGCCCGGCACGCCCGGCAGGAGATCGAGGCCGTCCGGCTTGTTCAGGTAGCCCGGCGCGATGCCGGGACTGTTCAGGTGACCGTACGACCACACGACCTTCTTCGTGCGCGGGTTGACGACGAGCGACGCGGTGGTGCCAGTCGTCGGTGATCGCGATCATCCCGTTCGGCCAGCGCACGGCGAGCGAGGGACGATCGAGCGACCACTTCGCCCGTCGGCTGCTACGTCCACGACGATCTTCCCCTGCGGCGTGATCTCGTCGACGCGGCCCGGCGTGTTGAAGCCCGCGACGAGGAGTTCGCCGTCCGGAAGCAGCTGCGCGTCGGACGGATACGTCGTCGGCGTGCGCACGGTGTAGAGGAGCTTGCCGCTCTCGTCGAGCCGGTCGACCCATCCGCCGATCTCGGTGACGAGCACGCCGCCGTCGGGCAGCGGCGTCGTCGCCGTTCGGCGAGCTGAGCGAGCGCGGCGGATCGTGTGTGCAGTCTGCTCGCGCGTGCCCGATGCTGCGCACGATCCGCTTCGCGCGGTTGACCCACAGCACGCGGCAGTTCTGGATGTCGGCGACCTGAATGAGCCCGTTCGGCAGCAGATACGCGTCGTCGGGATTCGAGAGATAGCCGGGCGACGAGCCGCGCACGTCCGCGTGGCCGTATGACCACTCGATCTGGTGCGAGCGGACGCCGATGAGCGCCATCGTCTGGTTGTACTCCTCGTTCGTCGAGATCGACTTGTACCCCGGCCCGAAGAACGCGTCGTCGGGATCGTGGAGCCCGTTGATCGACCACACGATCTTCTTCGCGGGCGAGACGAGGATGATCCGGTTGTTGTTCCGGTCGGCGATCATCATGTAGCCGGGAACCGGCCCCGCCTTCACCGGCGGCAGGCCGAGCTTCTGCGCCGGCGTCGGAGCGGTCGCGGCGACGAGCGCGAGGAGGAGCGCCTTAAGCATGCAGAGAGATCGTGCCGTCTACGCCCGACTGGGCGGGGACCCAACCGGCATCGACCACTCGGCGCTGCCCGTTGGGCATCGTGCACGTCCCCTGGAAGCTCGTCAGTCCGACCTTCGTGACCCGACCGCGGCAGACGTCTCCGCTCGGGAGGTACTCGAGCTGGAACGAGGTGGCGTCGAGGCTGCGCGGGGAGACGAGCAGGTCCGCGCGCACGAGGAGCTTCTGCGGAGCCTTGGCACTCCCCACGAACGAGATGATCTGCTTCAGGTCGGTGCCGTTGCGAATAACGGAGCCTGTCAATCGTTCGGACACATGTGCCGCGTTCCACTGGATGGGGTTCTTCTGCAGCGGCCCGAGCAGCAGGATCGGCAACACGACGACGCCGACCGCGCCGGCCGCCGCGATGCGCGCGGGATGCATCGAGCCGCCGGTGACGCGCCACGCGATGAGTGCGAGCACGATCGCAATCGACGCGCCGTACAGAATCGCGAGCCACGTGGCGCTTCTGTCGGTTCCGGCGAAGATGCCGTGCACCGACGCGAGCGACCACACGGCGAAGTTCGCGTAGTGCGCGAGCCGCCACAGCCGGTGCGGCATCCGTTTGCGGTAGTGGTTCGTGACCGCGAGCGCGAGTAGCAGCTCCGCGGCGAAGATCCCGAGCCCGGTCCACAGCGGGCGGTAGCGCGCGGTGAACGGAACGACGAGGTTCACGATCGAGAACGGCAGGAACGAGTCGAGCGCGATGGCGCCGACGTGCACGACGATGAGCGATCCGACGAGCAGGCCGCCGAAGCGATGGATGTCCTCGACGGCGAAGCGCGGCCAGCGGCGGCTCTGCGCCTTGCCGCCGAGCGTGATGCCGATGGCGACGACCATGCTGAGGACGACGTAGGCCGCAACGCCCGACGCGCGTGCCGCGTACCAGATGGCAGGACTCGAGGTCAGGTGCATACGAGGCTCCCGGCCCATGCTGCGTTGCACGTCACGTGCCCCTCTGCGTCGAGGAAGCGCCCGGCCATGCCGCGCGCGTCGAGCCAGTCCGGTCCGTCGTCGCCGAGGAGATAGGCGGCCTTCGCAGCAGCGTCGGCTGCGAGGCAGCTCGCGCCGGAAACGGTCACCGCGGTCCAGGGCGACGCCGCGGGCGCACCCGTGGCCGGGTCGAGGATGTGACTGCCGCGCGTCATCGTCCCGCTCGTCGCGAGCCCGCCCTCGACGACGCGCACGGCGTCGCCGCCGGGGAGGCCGACGTCGACCGGGCCGCGCACGGCGAGATCGCCGCCGCACGAGACGAAACCCGGGCCGTCGAGCATCGTCACCGCCTCGTCGACCGCGAGCGCCTTGACGACGCCGTTCAGGTCGAGCCGTACGCCCGGCGTGCGTCCGACGAGCGTGCCGGAGAGCCGCACGTCGGCGCCGAGCGCAGGATGAACGAGCCCGTCCGTGTCGGAGGCGACGTCGAGCGCGATGCCGAGCGTCGTGGCGAAGAGCGGCGAGACGACGACGACGCCCGCCGACGACGTGTTCACGCGTGAGATCTCGGACTCCGGCCGGAACAGGCTGAACGCCGCTTCCCACCGCTCGAAGAGCGCAGCCGCCGGCGCCGGATCTCCTCCCGCAAGCACGACGTCACAGCCCATGGCGCGGAAACGGTGAACGTTCACGACGTGCTCGTCACGACGGTCGGCGGCTGGACGGGTGGAGCGATCTGGCCGCCCGCGAGAGCGCTGCGACGGACGGCGCGCTCGAACGAGCTCGGCGCAGCCAGCGGACGGGCGCGGTGCTTCGTATGCCCTGCCGCGTGGGACTTCGCGCCGACGAAGGCGACGCCGAGGACGAGGGTGGCAGCGGCTCCGAGCGCGAGCTTCGCGCCGCGGGCTCGCGCTCTCGCGGCCTCGATACGGCTTCCCGTCACGGGCACAGTTTTTCCCGCCAACCTGAGAAACACCTGTGGGTGGTTACCATGAACCCATGGCGGTGACCACGGGGCGGAAGAAGCTCGACGCGCATGCTCTGCGCGCCGATTTCCCCATTTTCGAGCAGCTCATTCATGGGAAGCCCCTCGCCTACCTCGACTCGGCGAACAGCTCCCAGAAGCCCCGGCAGGTGCTCGATGCGATGACGACGTTCTATGAGACGTCGTACGCGAACGTCCATCGCGCGGTTCACGTCCTCGGCGAGCGGGCGACCGCAGGCCTCGAGGGCGCGCGCGAGAAGGTGCGCGCGTTCGTGAACGCACCCGACGTGCGCGAGATCATCTTCGTCCGCAACGCGACCGAGGCGCTCAATCTCGTCGCGTACTCGTGGGGCGGCAACAACCTCGGCCCCGGCGATGCCGTCGTCGTCACCGAGCTCGAGCATCACTCGAACTTCGTTCCCTGGCAATACATCGCCCGCCGTCAAGGGGCCGAGTTCATCATGCTGCCGCTCGACGACAACTACGAGGTCGATCTTTCGGGGCTCGACGAGATCGCGCGCAATCACAACGTCAAGGTGGTCGCGACGAACCTCGTCTCGAACTCGCTCGGGACGATCGCCGACCTCGGCCCGCTCACGCGGTGGGCGCGCGCGCAGGGCGCGATCTTCGTCTGCGACGCCGCGCAGGCAGCGCCGCATATGCGCGTCGACGTGCAGGCACTCGACTGCGACTTCCTCGCGATCTCCGGTCACAAGATGTGCGGCCCGAGCGGCATCGGCGCCCTTTGGGGGCGCGGCGCGCTGCTGCAGTCGATGGAGCCGTTCATGCTCGGCGGCCACATGATCAATTCCGTCCGGTACGAGAAGACGACGTGGGGCGACCTGCCGCACAAGTTCGAGGCGGGGACGTCGCCGATCGCGGAAGCGTTCGGGCTCGGCGCCGCGGTCGACTACCTCGAGGCCGCGGGGCTCGACGCGATCCTCGAGCACGAGCACGCGCTCGCCGCGTACGCGCTCGAACGGCTCGCCGACGTGCCCGGTATCACGCTGTACGGGCCGCCTGCGGACCGGCGCGCCGGCGTCGTCTCCTTCAACCTCGACGACATCCACCCGCACGACGTCGCGCAGATCCTCGACCGGCAAGGCGTCGCCATCCGCGCCGGGCATCACTGCTGCCAGCCGCTGATGCACAAGCTCGGCGTCGCGGCGACGAACCGCGCGAGCTTCTACCTGTACACCGTGCCGGAGGAGATCGACCAGCTCGTCGACGGCCTGTACACCGTGCGTAAGGTATTTGCGTGAACGAGTTCGAGCAGATGTATCGCGAGGTCATCCTCGACCACTACAAGAATCCGCGCGGCCACGGCACGCTCGAGCACGCGGACGCCGAGGCGGAGGGACAGAACCCGCTGTGCGGCGACGAGGTCTCGATCTATGTCGCCTTCGGCGAGGACGGCGAGACGATCGACGAGGTGAAGTTCTCCGGTCGCGGCTGCGCGATCTCGCAAGCGGCGACGTCGATGCTCACCGAGATGGTGCAAGGCCGGAAGGCGAGCGAGGTCGCCGTCCTCGACAAGGACGAGCTGCTCGAGGAGATCGGCATCCCGCTCACGCCGGTACGCCTGAAGTGCGCGATGCTCGGGCTGACGACGCTGAAGGTCGCGCTGCACAAGGCGAAGGGAACGCCGCTGCCCGACGGGCTCGCCGGCTTCGACGAGCTGGAACTGACCTAGTGCCGGAGGTCGACGTCGCGCCCGCGGACGAGTTCCCGTCCGGCGCCACGAAGCTCATCTACGCAGGGCCGACGCTGACGATCGGCGTCTACAACTGCGGCGGCACGCTGTACGCGATCGAGGACCGCTGCTCGCACGACGACGGGCCGCTGTGCGAGGGCGACTGGGACGAGGACGTCTGCCGTGTGATCTGCCCGCGGCACGGCTCGGCGTTCGACCTCGCGACCGGCCGGCCGATGTCGCTCCCGGCCTACGAGCCTGTCGCGACGTATCCCGTGCACGTCGTCGACGGCATGGTCAGGGTCGTCGTTGGCTGAGCCGGTTCGCTGCTGGCCGACGAACGACCCGCTGTACATCGCGTATCACGACGAAGAGTGGGGACGGCCGGTGCGGGACGAGCGCGGCCTGTACGAGCGCCTCTGCCTCGAGGGATTCCAGTCGGGGCTCTCATGGATCACGATCCTGCGCAAACGCGAGGCCTTCCGCGCCGCGTTCGCCAACTTCGATCCCGAGAAGGTCGCGCGGTTCGATGAGCGCGACGTCGAGCGCTTGCTCGGCGATGCGGGCATCGTCCGCCACCGCGGCAAGATCGAAGCGGCGATCGCGAACGCGCACGGTGTGCTCGCGCTGCGCGACACCGAGACCCCGCTCGTCGAGCTCATGTGGGAGTACCGCGACCGGGACGAGTCCGGTGCGAAGGAGCTGTCGAAGCGACTGAAGGCCGCCGGCTTCCGCTTCGTCGGCCCGACCACGGCGTACGCGGCGATGCAAGCGTGCGGGATCGTGAACGACCACATCCCGGAGTGCTGGGTGCGAGACGCGGTAGAACGTGAGCGCAATGCTTGACGACCGGGTACGCGCTGTCCTCGAGCGGCTCGAACGCGAGGACGCGGACGAACGCGAGCGCGGCCTTCCCGCCGCCGAGCGCTCGCGCCAGGTTGCACGCACAACGGGCCAGTTCCTGTTCGCACTCGTCGCGCCGCAGACCGCCTGCGACGTGCTCGAGATCGGCGGCTCGCGCGGCTACTCGTCCATCTGGCTCGCCGCCGGCGTCAGGCACCTGGGCGGCCGCGTCCTCTCGCTCGAGAGCGACCCCGCGAAAGCCGAGGCGTGGCGAAGGAACGTCGCCGATGCCGGCCTCGACGAATCGGCGGAGCTCGTCGAGGGTGACGCGTTCGAGACGCTCGAACGGCTGGAGGACGTGTTCGACGTCGTCTTCCTCGACGCGGAGAAGGACGACTACGAGCGGCTGTTCGCGCTCGCGCGGCGACGCTCGAGCCCGGCGGCCTCGTCGTCGCCGACAACGTCCTCTCACACCCGGATCCGCTCGCGCAGTACGCGGCCGCGCGCCAGGCGGACGCGACGCTTTCGAGCCTCACCGTCCCGCTCGACCGGGGTCTGGAGCTCAGCGTCATCCTCCGTTGATATCGTGTGATCACCACGGAAAGGAGGTGGTCCGGAGTTGACATCAAGTATTTCGGCCAGTGGAGGTACCAGCGGGTAGAGGCGCAGTCCCCGGGACCACCGGGAATCGCCTAGCCAGCGTAGGGGCCGAAGCGACTCTGCCGAATCCAGCGTTGGTTACCGACGAGGGCCGCCCGAAAGGCGGCCCTCGTTTTGTTCAAGCGGCTGCTTCGGCCGGCTCGGCGGCCTGGACGAGCGCCTCGAGGACGTCGCGGACGCCGTCGATCGCGCCCTGGTCGAAGCCCTCGTGGGCGCGCGAGACCGGAACGGGCTCGCCGACGACGCGCGCGCCCGCAATCCCGAGGATGCGGCGCAGGTCCTGCTGCGCCCAGAGCGCGCCGAACTGCCCCTGGCTCGCGCCGACGACGGCGACCGTCTTGTTCAGGAGGGCAGCCTCGCCCTTCGGACGCGACGCCCAGTCGACGGCGTTCTTCAGGCCGCCGGGGACGGAGCCGTTGTACTCGGGCGTCGCGAAGAGGATCGCGTCCGCCGAGCCCCAGTCCTCCCGGAGCCGGCGGACGCTTTCGGGTACGTCGCCTTCGAGATCCTGGTCGTAGATCGGCAGGTCGGCCAGGCCGTCCCACAGCTCGAGCTCGACGCCCGACGGGACGAGCTTCGCCGCCTCGCGGAGGAGCGCGGTGTTCAGCGACTCCCCGCGCGGGCTGCCGGAAACGCCCAGGATCTTCATCGTCAGGCCTCCTGCTTGACGAGCGCGAGCTCTGCGGTGAGCTTCACGTCGTCGCCGAGGTAGTTGCCGCCGCCCTGGTTGGGAGCGTTCCAGCTGACGCCGAACGCATTGCGGTCGATCGAGGTCTCGAGCTTGATCCCGACGCGCTCGCGCCCGAAGGGGTCGACGTTCGGCTCGGAGACCGTGGCGGTGAGCTCGACCGGCTTCGTGACGCCCTTGATGGTCAGCTCGCCGTTGGCGAGGTCGACCGTCCGGAAGGTGATCTCCGGGAACTGCGCCGCGTCGAAGAAGTCCGGCGTCTGGAGGTGGCCGTTCAGCTGCTCGTCCTTCACGTCGATGCTGGCGACCTGCGCCGAGCCCTCGAGCCGGCCGTCGGCCAGCGTGGCGGTGAAGTCCTTGAAGCTGCCGCGGAACGTGTTCGTGCCGGCGTACGAAAGCTCGAACGCGACGTTCGAGTGCACCGGGTCGACGCTCCAGGTTCCGGTCGGGACACGCTGCGATGTGATGGTGGACATGTGCTTCGCTCCTTGGTATAGTTGACTACGCAAGCAATAGTAGCGGGAGAAGCATGACAAGTCAAGTATTGAGTACGCAAGTAGATACCGCCGCAGGAATACAAGGGCTGGCTCCGGCTCCTGCGGGCGCATGCCGCCCTCACGCGGGAGCTCTCGACCCGCCTGGAAGCCGCCCACGGCCTGTCCCTGCGCGACTTCGACGTCCTCGTCCAGCTGTACGAGGCGCCCGACCGGCGCCTGCGGCGGATCGACCTCGCCCGGACGGTCATCCTCAGCCCGTCGGGCGTCACCCGCCTGCTCGAGGGCCTCGAGCGGGCCGGCCTGGTGGCGAAGCACTACTGCGAGACGGACGCCCGGGTCACCTACGCCGTCCTCACGGACGCGGGGGCGGCCAAGTTCGAGGCTGCGCGCGCGAGCCACAGCACGGACATCGAGGAGCTGTTCTCCTCCCGCTTCACCGCGGACGAGCACGACCAGCTCGCGGAGCTCCTGGGCCGCCTGCCGATGGCCGACGCCGGCTCGTGCAACGCATGAGCCACGCGTTCTCCTCCCTCGACGAGCTCGGTGACGGCGCCGGCTTCCGGAAGGTTCGCTCGGCGCTCGGCGTCACGGCCTTCGGCGTGAACGCGGTCGTCTATCCGCCGCAGTTCGAGGGCTTCCATCACTACCACGACACGCAGGACGAGCTGTACTTCGTCCACCGCGGCCGCGTGCGGGTCGAGGTCGAGGGCGAGACGCGCGAGCTCGGCGAGGGCGGGCTCTTCCACGCGACGTCGACGACGCCGCGCAAGGTGTCGAACCCGTTCGACGAGGAAGCGGTGCTCTTCATCGTCGGAGGCTGCGGCGGCTACGTCGAGCGCGACGGCCACATGGTCGATCCCGCCGACGTCGAGCGGCGCGCCGCCTTCGGCAAGCACTCGTGTCTGCACCGGCGTGAATACATAAGCGCGACGGCGCGGATGTCGCCGCCGTGCCCGAGGTGCTCGAGCGCGTCGGGGACGTCCTCGAGCGGGAGCGTGCGCGACACGAAGCGCGCGAGATCGAGGCGCCCGTCGAGCGCGGCCTGCGCGAGGAACGGGAAGTCCTGCTGCGGGATCGTGTCGCCGCCGTGCGTGACCGCGATCGAGACCTTCGGGCCGAAGACGTTGCGGTACAGGTCGACACCGAGCGTCGCGCCCGTGGACGGGATGCCGACGAGCGTTGCGACGCCGCCGTACGCGCACATGCGCACCGCCTGATCGAGGCCCGCCGACGCGCCGATGGCCGAGAACGCGTAGTCGACGCCCTTCGTCAGCTCCTTCACCTGCGCGATCGGATCGCCGGCGGATGCGTCGACGACGTCGGTCGCGCCGAGCGCGCGCGCCAGATCGAGCTTCTCGGCGGCGACGTCGACGGCGACGATCCGCTCGGCGCCGGCGAGCTTCGCTCCCTGGACGACGGCGAGGCCGACGCCGCCGCAGCCGATGACCGCGACCGATGCGCCTTCGTGAACGGGCGTCGCCCACAGCGCCGCGCCCGCGCCGGTCGAGAACCCGCACCCGAGCAGCGCGGCCTGTTCGACCGGCAGCTCCTCGGGGACCTTCACGGCGCATGCCTCGTGCACGATCGCCCGGTCGGCGAGCGTTCCGCAGCGGAGCACTGCGGAGAGGAGTTGCCCGTCGGCACGGTGCGCGCGCGGCTTGGCGCGCAACGCTGACGAGCAGCGCCGCGGATCCCCGCGCTTGCAGGCGCGGCACGTCCCGCACGGCGCGCGCCACGCGACGACGACGCGGTCGCCCGGCGCGACCGTCGTCACGCCGGGGCCGACTTCCTCGACGACGCCTGCACCCTCGTGCCCGAGCAGGATCGGGAAGTCCATCCCCCACCCGCCGGTCTCGATGACGTGCACGTCGGTGTGACAGAGGCCGCAGGCCTGGACGCGCACCTGCACCTCGTGCTCGCCCGGCGGGTCGAGCGCGATCTCCTCGACGCGCGGCGCCGAGCCGGCCTCCGCGTAGACGAGGCCGCGCGTCACGTGACCGCCCGGCGCAGCTGCTCGTCGAGCGAGACGAGCGGCAGCTGGAATGTCTCGACCGCGCTCGTGGTCGGTGACGACGTTGTCGCCGAGCTCGAGCATCGTCAACTGGTCGCGCGTGACCGGCGCGCCCGGAAGCCGCTCGGTGAGCGCCGCCTGCGCGCGCAGCAAGCCGATGGGAACGTGAACGGATGGGCGCCGCACGCCGGCGACGCGCTTCAACCGGTCCCAGAACTCGTTCCACGTCGGCGCCTCGGGACCGCCGATCTCGAACGTGCGCCCGGCGGCAGACGGATGATCGACAGCCGCGGCGAAGTACGCGGCCACGTCCTCGACCCAGATCGGCTGGAGCCGCGTGCGACCGTCGCCGACGATCGGCGTCAGCGGCGCGAAGCGCGCGAGGCGCACGAACGTCGGCAGCACGCCGCCGTCCTTTCCGAAGACGAAGCTCGGGCGGAAGACGACGTACCCCAGGCTCGACGAGCGAACGGCGCGCTCCATCTCCCACTTGGCGGTGAAGTACGGCGTCGCATCCTTCGTCCGCTCGTCGAGGCCGAGTGCGCTCGCAAGGACGAAGCGCCCGACACCCGCGCCCTCGGCGGCGGCGACGAGGTTGCGCGTGCCGTGCTCCATCACGCGCTCGAAGTCGGCGTTCGATCCCTTGATGACCGAGACGAGATGGATGACCGCCGTGACGCCGACGCACGCGGCGCGCACGACCGTCGTGTCCGTGAGGTCGCCGACGACGAGCTCGGCGCCCCACGCCGAGAGCCGATGGGCGCGCTTGGGGTCGCGCACGAGCGCGCGCACCGCACGTCCCGCGCGCGCAGCGCATGCACGACGTGCTCGCCGATGAAGCCTGTTCCCCCTGTGACGAGGACCGTCACTCGAAGTTCTTGAAGTATCGGCTCGGCGTGGGCCCCTCCTGCCCCTTGTATTTCGAGCCGATCGAAGACGAACCGTACGGCGTTGCCGCAGGCTCGGTCATCTGCATGAAGGAGATCTGCCCGATCTTCATGCCGGGGTAGATCGTGATGGGGAGCGTCGCGACGTTCGACAGCTCGAGGGTGACGTGCCCGTCCCAGCCGGGATCGATGAAGCCGGCGGTCGAATGGATGAGCAACCCGAGGCGGCCGAGCGAGCTCTTGCCTTCGAGCCTCGCCACGAGATCGTCCGGCAGGCGTATGCGCTCGAGCGTCGAGCCGAGGACGAACTCGCCGGGATGGAGGATGAACGGGTGGTCGTCCTCGACGCGGACGAGCTCGGTCAGCTCCTCCTGCGCCTGCTTCACGTCGATGTACGGGTACCGGTTGTTGTGGAAGACGCGGAACAGCCGGTCGACGCGAACATCGACGCTCGACGGCTGCAGGAGCGACTCGTCGTATGGATCGATCTCGATCCGGCCCTCCGACAGGGCCCGGGCGATCGTGGCGTCGGAGAGGACCACGGAGCCGATCGTAACGGGGTTATCGTGAGGACATGGCCGCGATCCGCGCAATCGACCTGAAGACGGAGATTCCGGGGCCCCGCTCGCGGGAGATCCTGGCGCGCCTGGAGGCCGTCGTCTCCTCGGCTCTGTCGGTGTATCTCCCCGTCTTCGCCGCCGAGACCCACGGCGCCACGCTCACCGACGTGGACGGCAACACCTTCATCGACTTCACCGGCGGCGTCGGCTGCCTCAACGTCGGGCACGCACATCCCCACGTGACCGAGGCGGTGCAGGAGCAGGCGGCGCGCTTCCTCCACACGGACTTCACGATCGTCCCGTACGAGCTGTACGTCGACGTCGCGGAGCGGCTCCTCGCCGTCGCGCCGTTCACCGGCCCCGCGAAGGCGGCGTTCTTCAACGCAGGCACGGAGGCGGTCGAGAACGCGGTCAAGTTCGCGCGCGCGTACACCGGCCGCCCGGCGGTCATCGGCTTCGAGGGCGCGTTCCACGGACGCACGCTGCTCGCGCTCACGCTCACCTCGAAGACGCATCCGTACAAGGCGGGGCTTGGGCCGTTCGCGCCCGAGGTCTACCGCGTTCCCTTCCCGTACGAGTACCGCGGCGTCGACACCGACGCAGCGCTGGCCGCGCTGCGGGGTGCGCTCGTCACGCAGGTCGCCGCCGAGAACGTCGCGGCGATCGTCATCGAGCCCGTGCTCGGCGAGGGCGGCTTCGTCGTCGCTCCGCCGGAGTTTCTGCAGGGCGTGCGCACGATCTGCGACGAGAACGGCATCGTCCTCGTCGTCGACGAGGTGCAGACCGGCTTCGCGCGGACCGGGCGGATGTTCGCCATCGAGCATTCCGGCGTCGAGCCGGACCTGCTCGTCCTGGCGAAGTCGATCGCAGCGGGTCTCCCGCTCTCGGGCGTGCTCGGCAAGGCGGAGATCATGGACGCGCCCGGCGAGGGCGGCGTCGGCGGAACGTACATCGGCAACCCGGTCGCGCTGGCCGCGGCTGCGGCCGTGCTCGACGTGATCGAGGATGAGGGCCTCGTCGACCGAGCCGCGCGCATCGGCGAGGTCATCCGCGGCAGGATGCAGGAGTGGCAGCGCCGCCATCCCCAGATCGGCGACGTCCGTGGCCTCGGCGCGATGCTCGCGATCGAGCTGGTCGAGGATCCGGAGTCGAAGCGCCCCGCACCCGAGCTCGCCTCGGCGGTGACGGCGGCGGCGGCGGAGCGCGGTCTGCTCCTTCTGAAGGCGGGAACCCATTCGAACTGCATCCGCGTCCTCACCCCGCTCGTGATCAGCGATTCCGAGCTCGACGAGGCGCTCGACGCCTGGGGCGAGGCGCTCGACGCAGTTCTCGCGTAGCCGCGACGGGCCCTCGCGCGTTCTACCGTCGTGCCGCCGCGCTCACCGTCTTCCCATGCCCGCAAGCAGCCGAGAAGGCCCGATGGTCGGTGAGGTGATCGCCGGCCGCTACGAGCTGGAAGAGCTCGTCGACCACGGGGGCATGTCGAGCGTCTACCGCGGGCACGACCGGATGCTCGAGCGGAAGGTCGCGCTGAAGGTCCTCCACGCGCACTTCCTCGACGACCCCGAGTACGTCGAGCGGTTTCGGCGCGAGGCGCGCGCGGTGGCGCAGCTCTCGCATCCGAACATCGTCACCGTCATCGACCGCGGGTCGAGCCGACGGACACCAGTTCATCGTCTTCGAGTACGTCGACGGGGAGAACCTGAAGCAGCTGATCGAGCGGACCGGGCCGTTGCCGGTCGAGCGCGCGATCGAGCTCGGCATCGAGATCGCGGACGCACTCGCGTTCGCGCATGCGCACGATCTCGTGCACCGTGACGTGAAGCCGCAGAACGTCCTCATCGACACGAGCGGCGGCGCGAAGGTGACCGACTTCGGCATCGCGCGCTCGCTCGACGTCGACCGCGGCGTGACGCAAACGGGAACGGTGCTCGGGACGAGCAACTACTTGTCTCCCGAGCAGGCTGCAGGCGCACCGGTGACGCCTGCGAGCGACATCTACTCGCTCGGCGTCGTTCTGTACGAGCTGCTCGCCGGTGAGGTGCCGTTCCGCGGCGACAACCTCGTCGTCGTCGCGATGAAGCACGTCACCGAGCATCCGCCCAACCTGCTCGACCAGCGGCCGGACGTCCCGCCGCGGCTCGCGCGCGCCATCGAGCATGCGCTCGAGAAGGAGCCCGACCGGCGCTTCGCCTCGATGGACGCGTTCGCGAACGAGCTGCGCCGCTGCCGCGACGAGCTCGGTGGCTTCGACGCCGACCGCACGATGATCAGAGGGATGCCGGCGGTCGCCGCGCCGCGGGCGGTGCAGCGCAGGCGTCGTCCTCGGATCGGCCGCGTGCCGCTCCTGCTCGGGCTCGCCGGCCTCGCGCTTCTGGCCGTCGTCGTCGCGACCCTCGTCTTCGACGGAAACTCCATCGGGACGGCGACACCACGGCGGAGCGCCGGCGGTGACGTCGTCGCTCGCCGGCGTGGGCAACTACGACCCCAGCGGGTCACCGGACAGCCACGCAGACACTGCGTCCGCGGCGACGGACGGGAACCCGGCCACCGACTGGTACACGCAGACGTACTTCTCGCCGGAGTTCGGAGGGCTGAAGAGCGGCCTCGGCCTCGTCGTCGACGCGGGACGGGCGGTGAAGCTCGGAACGCTGACGGTGAACACGCCGACGCCGGGATTCACGGCGCAGGTCAAGGCCGGGTCGTCTCCGCAGGGGCCGTTCACCGACGACTCGTCGCCGCAGACGGTGGGCGCGACGACGACGTTCCACCTGACGGGCGCAACCGCGCGCTACTACGTCATCTGGATCACGCGCCTGCCGGGCGGCGGCAAGGCCGAGATCAGCGAAGTGACGTCCCGCTAGAACTCGAGGTGCGAGCGGCGCTCGTGCCGCTCGAGCGCGAGCGCGACGAGCCGGTCGAGCAGGTCCGCGTACTCGATCCCCGACGCCTGGAAGAGCTTCGCGTACACGCTCGTCGCGGTGAAGCCGGGAATCGTGTTCAGCTCGTTGACGACGACCTCGCCGTCGTCGCGGACGAAGAAGTCGACCCGCGCCATCCCCTCGCACTCGCTCGCGACGAAGGCGTCGACCGCGCGCTGCTGGACGAGCTCGATCGTCTGCTGCGGGAGCTCCGGCGGGATGACGAGCTCCATGCCGCCCTCGTCGTACTTGGACGCGTAGTCGTACCACTCGTGCTCGAGCGTGTCGATGCGGCCGGGGAGCGACGCAATCGGCGGAGGGATGCGGTTGCCGAGCACGCCGCACTCGACCTCCATCCCCGATGACCGCCTCCTCGACGAGCACCTTCTCGTCGTGGCGGCGCGCGAGCGCGACCGCTGCCTCGAGCTCGGGGTCGTCGTGCACCTTCGAGATCCCCACCGAGGAGCCGAGTCGCGCCGGCTTCACGAACGCGGGATAGCCGATCGGGTTGTCGACGGGGTCGCCGAGGCGAATCGTGTGGTGGCGCGCGACGGGGATGCCGCTGTCCCGCATGACCTTCTTGAACAGATCCTTGTCCATCGCGAGCGCGGACGCGGCCACGCCTGCGCCGACGTACGGGACGTTCGCGAGCTCGAGCAGGCCCTGCACCGTCCCGTCCTCGCCGAACGGCCCGTGCAGGATGGGGAAGACGACGTCGACGTTTCCGACCGCAGCGAGCGTGCCCGCGTCGGCCGGAACAGGGAGCGTCTCCGCCGGTGAGTTGGTGTCAGACACCGGAACGGTGTCTGCCACCGGTCAGTGCCCAGCGGCCGTCGCGTCCGATCGCGATCTCGATCGACCTCGTACCGCGCCGGATCGAGCGCCTCGAGCACCGAGCGCGCGCTCGCGAGCGAGATGTCGTGCTCGCTCGACCGGCCGCCGGCGAGCAGCGCGACGCGCAGCCGCCTGGAGCTCACGGCGTGGCGGTCGTCGTCGGCGTCGTCGTCGTCGCGCTACAGCCGCCCGACGGACAGCGCCCGACGTCGAGCGTCACCACCGACCCCGGCTTCGCCTGCTGGCCGCCTTCGGGGCTCTGGTCGAGCACGATCTGATCCTGGTTCGGGTCGGTGACCGGCGTGTACGTGAACTTCACCCGGAAGCCCTGGTTCTGGAGCGTCGACGCGGCCGAGCCGGCGTCGAGCGTCCGGACGTCCGGCACCGCGACCGTCTTCGGCCCGTTCGAGACGGTGAGCGAGACGGTGGAGCCCTTCGCCGCCGTCTGGTTCTGCGCCGGCGACTGGTTGATGACGGTGTTCTGCGGCTGATCCGAGTCGACGTACGTCGGGTTGACCTTGAATCCGGCCTGGTTGAGCGCGCCCGTCGCCTGCCCGATCGTCTCGCCGACGACGCCCGGCACGGTGACCGGCGTCGGGCCCTTCGACACGTTGATCCGGACCTTCGTGCCGGTGACGACCTGCGTCCCTTCCTTCGGATCGGAGGCGGTGACCGTGTCGGCCGTCACCGCCGACGGGATCTCGTGCAGGTCGGGCACGAGATGCACCGCTTTCAGCTTCGCGATCGCGTCCGCCGACTTCAGGCCCTTGAGCGACGGCACCGCCACCTTCGGCTTGCCCGTCGAGACGTAGATCGTGACGTTGTCGCCCTTCGGCTGATGCTGGCCCGGAAGCGGCTCCTGCTTGAAGACGAATCCGTTCGCGACGGTCGCGCTCGAGTGCGTCTTCACCACCGCGTGGAACCCGTCCGCCTGGATGTTCTGCGATCGCCAGCTGCTGCGTCTCGTTGACGTAGTTGCTGACCGCGACCGGCGTCGGACGAGTTGATCTTGTTCGAGATCTGGTGGTAGAGGAACCAGCCACCGACCGCGGCGCCGACGACGAACAGCAGCGCGGCGATCCACGGCCACACGGGGCGGCGGTGGATCGGCTCGTCGAGGTCGTAGTAGACCGACGGCGGCAACGGTGCGCCGCCACCCGCGCGCCGCGGCGGCGTGATCATCGTCGCGGCCGTCGGCGAGAGCGGCCCCGTCACCGGCGCGCGCATGATCTGCGTCGCCGTCTCGTGCGTCTCCGGCGCAACACCGACACCGCGCGCCACGCGGTCGAGGTCTGCCTCCATCTCGTCGGCGCTCTGGTAGCGGTCGTCGGGAGACTTCGCGAGCGTGCGCATGACCACCATGTCGAGATCGCGCGGTACGTCGTGCCGAATCGTCGACGGCGGCGCCGGCGTCTGCGAGAGGTGCTTCATCGCGATCTCGACCGGCGTGTCGCCCGAGAAGGGAACCTCGCCGGTGAGCATCTCGTACATGAGCACGCCGAGCGAATACAGATCCGAGCGCTGGTCGACGTCGGCGCCGCGCGCCTGCTCCGGCGAGAGGTACTGCGCAGTGCCGACGATCGAGCCCGCCTCCGTCATCTGGCTCGCTCCTGCACGCGCGATGCCGAAGTCCGTCACCTTGACGCGCCCCTCGCCGTCGACGAGCACGTTGTGCGGCTTGATGTCGCGATGGACGATGCCGTGCCTGTGCGCGAACTTCAGCGCGGAGAGGATCTGCCGCGCGTACTCGACGACGACCGCGATCGGCGCGTCGCCGCGCGAGAGGATCAGCTCCTTGAGCGACCGCCCGTCGAGGTACTCCATCGCGATGTAGTACGTCCCCTCGGCCTCGCCGCGGTCGTAGATCGAGACGATGTTCGGGTGCGAGAGCGCAGCGGCGTTCTTCGCCTCACGACGGAAGCGCTCGACGAACTGCTCGTCGTTCGCGTGCCGGTCGTTGAGGATCTTGATCGCCACGCGCCGGCCCAGCTCCTGGTCCTCGGCGAGATAGACGTTCGCCATTCCGCCCGCGCCGAGCTTGCGGAGGATCTGGTAGCGCCCGTCGAAGAGCGTGCCGATGAGCGAGTCGGAGACGGCCACGGGGATTTACAGGGTAGATGCCACTTCAGCGGTGCAGGAGTTTTTGGATGATCGCCTTTGCGATCGGGGCAGAGACCGCGCCGCCGAACCCGTTCAGCTGCTTCTCGAGCACGACCGCGACCGCCACGCTCGGGTTGTCCGCCGGGGCGAAGGAGACGAACCACGCGGTGTAGACATTGTTCACGCCGGTCTCGGCGGTGCCCGTCTTCCCGGCGACCTGGATGCCCGGGATCTGTGCGGCCGTGCCCGTCCCGCCCTGGACGACCGAGACCATCATCTGGTTCAGCTCCGCGGCCGTCTCCGGCTTGATCGCGCGGCCGAGGGTCGAGGCGCGCGTGCGGCTGACGGTCGAGCCGTCATGCCCGAGGACGCGGTCGACGATGTACGGGCGGGGCACCACGCCGCCGTTCGCGATCGTGGCGCCGACCATCGCCATCTGCAGCGGAGTCGCAATCATGTTGAACTGGCCGAACGCGAGCCGGCCGGAGTCGATGTCCGACTCGCTCTTCGGCGACCAGAGCTTGTTGTTCTTGTACAGCCCGGACGGGAGCCGCTGATTCGCCGGCGTCTCGAGCGGCGGCGTCGAGTAGAAGCCGAACTTCCTCGCGTACTTCAAGATCGTCTCGCCACCGATCTTCATGCCGACGTTGCAGAACACCGAGTTGATCGAGTGCTCGAAGCCCTGCGCGAGCGTCACATGCCCGTACGCCTCAACCCCTCTCTGGTCCGGGTTCCCCGCGTTCGACACGTGCTTGCCGTACTCGACGCAGTAGCCGGGGTCGTTGAAGCCGGAGGTCGGCGTGAACGCGCCGCTGTCGAGCGCCGCGGCGGCGGTGACCATCTTGAACGTCGATCCCGGCGTGAAGAGGCCGTCGGTCGCGCGGTTGAGGAGCGCGGACGAGTCGCCGCACTGCCCCTTCGTCTTCAGCACCTTCGCGTAGCCGCCAGGCTTGTCGATGAGGTTCGGGTCGTACGTCGGCGACGACGCCATCACGTAGATCGCGCCCGTGCGCGGGTTCATCGCCACGACCGCGCCGCAACGGTCGCCGAGCAGCTGCTGCGCGAGCGCCTGCGCACCGGCGTTGATCGTGAGGACGACGTTGTCGCCGTACACGGTGCCGCCGCCGAGCCGGTCGAGCGTCCGCTGGATGGCGTTGCTGAGATTCGTCGTCGAGCCGGTGAGATAGTCGTTGAGCGAGAGCTCGAGTCCGGTCTGCGACAGCGCCGACGTCGAGTACCCGATCGTCTGCGCGGCAAAGCCGTGCGACGGGTAGCGGCGGAAGAAGAAGCTCTGCCCGTTGCGCTTGATCTTCCTGTTCGCGGCGAGCACCTTCTTGCCGTTCGCGGCGAGGATCAGACCCGCGCGACACCTGGAACTGCGAGACGAGCTCGACGGCGTTGTCCTGCCGGGCCGCGAGCGAGCCGGCCTCCCACGATTGCCAATACGTCGTCGCGACGACGAGCGCGGCGAGCATCAGCACGGCGACGAGAGCGAGACGGTTGATCTGTCCGTTCACGACGAGTTCGCCTTGTTCGAGACGAGCATCAACCCGGCGACGACGAGGAAGTTCGAGATGATGCTCGACCCTCCGTACGAGACGAACGGCAGCGTGATGCCGGTCAGCGGGATGACGCGCAGGATGCCGCCGACGATGACGAACGTCTGCAGTGCGAACCCGAATGTGAGACCCGCGGCGAGGAGCTTCGAGAAGCCGTCACCCGCGGCGAGCGAGACGCGGAAGCCGCGCAGGACGAAGACCATGTAGACGAGGAGAAGCGCGGACACCCCGATGAGGCCGAGCTCCTGCGCGAGCGCCGAGTAGATGAAGTCGGTGCTGAGATCCGGGATGAGCGGGTGGCCCTGCGCGGTCGTGAACGTCCCCGAGCCGAGGCCCGTCCCGCCGTAGCCGCCGTGCCCGATCGAGTAGAGGGACTGCACCTCCTGGTAGCTCCCGCACTCCTGCCGCAGCGCCAGGTGCCCGGTCAGCGCGCAGGGGACCTTCTGCGTCGTCCACGGATGGAGCCAGTTGACGACGCGCTCGCGCACGTGCGGCGTGCCCTTGTAGACGGCAGCCGAGCCGATGAGAAAGAGCCCGATGAACGCCGCGACGAACTTCAGCGCGCGCGGTCGCCGCGTACAGGATCGCGAGGAAGATCCCGTAGTAGAGGAGCGCGCTGCCGAGGTCGGCGGTGGCGAACAGGACGAGCATCGCGCCGCCCCAGATGACGAGCAGCGGCCCCCAGTCCTTCACGCGGCCCTGGGCGAGCACCTCGCGCTTCTCGCGCAGGTACGCGGCGAGGAAGACGATGAGCGCGACCTTCCCGAGCTCGCCGGGCTGGAACTGCAAGCCGCCGAAGTGGATCCACAGGCGCGCGCCGTTCACGGTCTGGCCGATCCCGGGCAGGAGCGGCATGAACAGCAATCCGATCGCAGCGAGGCCGAAGAGGTACTTGTAGTTCTCGAGCACCCGGTAGTCGTGCCGGAGGAACAGCAAGGCGGCGGCGAACACGGCCACGCCGATGACGACCCAGAGCCCCTGCTTGAACGCGTTCGACGGCCCGAGACGGTAGATCTCCGTCAGGCCGATCGCGGTGAGCAGGCCGGCCACCGGAAGCAGGTACGGGTCCGCGTTCGGAACAGTGAAGCGGGCGACGAAGTGCGCGGCGAGGTACAGCGCGAAGAAGAAGACCGCGTACGTGAGCGACGCGGCGGAGACCTCGGCCTTGCGCGCGATGTAGACGCTCGCGAACCCGACGGCGGTGATCAGGCCGACGACGACGAGGTAGGCCAGCTCGCGATTCCGAGGGCTCAAGGTCAGCGGAGCAACCCCCAGAGGAGGAGCGCGACGAGGAGCGCGAGCACGACGAGCGACGCGAACACGACCCGCACGCGCGCGACCGACGGCCCGGCGCCGGCGTTGCGCGCACCGTGACGTTCTCCGTCGTCTTGTCGTCGGGCGGATACGAGACAGCCTCCATCGTCGCGGTGTCGCCGAGCTCGGCGGCGCCGTCCCGGTCGCCGATGGAGAACGCGACGACGGTGATGTTGTCCTCGCCTCCACCCTTGTTGGCCGCGGCGACGAGCTGCTTCGTCGTTCGGTCGAGGTTGCCGCGGTATCGCTCCACCGTCTCGAGGATCGCGTCGTCGGTGACCATGTCGGTCAAGCCGTCGGAGCAGATGAGGAACACGTCGCCGTCCTGCGGCTCGACGATGAACGAGTCGACGTCGACGTCGGGGTCGGTCCCAACCGCGCGCGTGATCACGGAACGCTGCGGATGCGTATCCGCCTCCGCCGACGAGAGCTTGCCGCTCTTGAGAAGCTCGTTGACGAGCGAGTGGTCCTCGGTGATCTGCTCGATCTGTCCACCGCGCACGAGGTACGCGCGTGAGTCTCCGACGTGACCGATCACGACGCCGCCGTCCTCGACGAGAGCGACGGTCATCGTCGTCCCCATGCCGGAGGTCGTGGGATCGCTGCTCGACCGCTCGTGCACGCGCCGGTTCGCCTCCTGGATGAGCGATGCGACCTTCGCCGGGCCGGTGAGGCGGCCGGCGTCAGTGTCCTCGAGCGCGGCGGCGGCGAGCTTCGAGGCGATCTCGCCGGCCTGCGCGCCGCCCATGCCGTCGGCGACGGCGAAGAGCGGCGGCGCGAGGACGAACGCGTCCTCGTTGCGCCGGCGCTTGCGACCGGTGTCGGTCTTCGCCGCGTAGGCGCCGACGCGGCTCACGCTCGAACCTCAGGTCGGTCTCGCCCACGCGGACGACGTCGCCGGGCTCGAGCCGGCGCGCGCCGTCGATGCGCACACCGTTCACGAGCGTGCCGTTCGTCGAGCCGAGATCCTGCACCCAGACGCCGTCGCGGCGCGGCTCGAAGCGCACGTGCCGTGCGGACGCGAACTCGTCCCCGTCGATGGCGACGTCGTTCTGCCCGCCGCGGCCGACGGTGAGCGGCGCCGAGTCGACGGAGTACTCGTCGCCCTCGTCGAGCACCGGGCTCTCCAGCACGACGAGCCGTCCGCCAGCGAGACGCGGCGACAGGGTACGCCGCCGGCGACCGGCGCCATGATGAAGCTCTCCTGCGCCGGCTGCACGCGCATGTCGCGCGAGACGGTGCGGATGATCCGCCAGATCATCAGATAGAGCAGGACGAGGAACGCGATCTTCAGCGCGAGGAGGACCTCCTCGAGGCGCGTGCTCGCCAGGATCATTCGCGCTCCGTGGAGAACGTCACCTCGGTCGAGCCCACCGTGAAGCTGTCGCCGGGCTCGAGCTTCGCGCGCTTCACGCGCTTGCCGTTCACCTCGAGCCCGTTCGTCGAGTCGAGGTCGACGATCCAGAACGCGGTCCCCTCCTGGCGCAGCTCCGCGTGACGGCGGGAGATGTTCGCGTCCTCGATCTGGATGTCGCACTCGCGCGAGCGGCCGAGCACGACGCGGCGCTTGTCGACGCGCAGGCGCTGACCGTTCCACGAGAGCACTGCGACCTCGCGCTCGAGGCCGGGATCTTCCGGGGACTCCGCCGCGGTCGCTTCTGCGACGACGGGATGCTTGTAGATCATCGTGGCGCCCGACTCGACCTGCTCCTCGGGCTCGTCGGCGCGGTGCCCGTGCCGCGGCTGCACCATGCGCGTCGCGATGCCGAACTCGCCCAGTGCGAGATCCTCGTCCGTCTCGAGTGCGACGCGCGGCGGCGTCAGGAGTGCGTAGCCCTCGCGCCGCGCGTGCTCGCCGATGTACTCCTCGAGCTCGGACATGAGCGAGTTCTCGTAGCCCTCGAACTGCTCGCGGTCGCCCTTCGACAGGTAGACCGTGTACTCGTTCGGGACGTACACGCGCGAGACGGAGACGACGCGATGCTCGTCCATCTCCTTTGCGAGCTTGCGCGCGAGCTCGACCGGCTGGACGTTCGTCCGGAAGGCGCGGCCGAAGACACCCTCGAAGAGGGCCTCGATCTTCTGCTCGATCGACCGCAGCACCATGCGCGGCTGAGGGTACCCCTACGACCCCTCGATTACGCCCGCCTGGCCCGAAGCGCGACGGCGCCGGCCGTCAGCCAGGCGGCAAACGCGAGCGAGACCGCAGGCGCGGACGGCACGGCCGCGACGGTCCCGACGAGCATCGCCCCGCCGAGGATCGCCGCGCCCCACCGGCCGCGCGCGTGTGCATAGGGGAGCGCGACCGCGATGGCGGCGAAGACGGCGGCCTCGAGGAGCAGGGCCGGGTGCGCGCCGGCGGCCCGGGCGAGCGACCCGGCGACGTCGAGTGGATCGCGGGCACCGGCGATGCCGAGACCGAGCGGCGGCGCAGTGCCGACGATGGGCAGCGCCACGTGCCGCACGCCCGCGACGATGGCGGCGACGAGGACGGCAACACCCGCCTGCGCAGCGCGTCGCGGCGCCGCGCGCAACGTCGCGGCGGCGAGCGGGACGAGCGCGAGCGCCTGACGCGGGGGCGAGCAGTGGGCCGAGCACGAACAGGAGACCGCCGCGCGGCTCACGCCAGAAGAGGACGAGCCAGGCGACCGCAAGCGCTCCGTACAGGACGGCGAGGCCGGAGGAGACGTTCCCGAGCGGCAGCACCGGAACGGCGAGTGCGAACGCGAGGCCGACGCGCGGGCGCACGAGGGTGAGCCCAGCAGCAGCGACGGCCAGGCCGAGAGCCCACATGTGCGGGAAGAACGGGAGCGAGGCCGCGGTCCACGCGGAGAACGCCGCTGCGAGCCCGGCCGCGGCGACACCGCCGGCCTCGACGGGAACGGATAGGCCGAGACCGCGCGCCCGCTTGCGCCGGCGGCGCATCGCCGCGCCGCGCAGGGCCGCTGCGAGCTCCGCAGCGGACGGGCGCCGCGTCGGACTCGGCGAGAGCGCGCGATCGACGAGCTGGATCAACTGCTTCGGCAGGTCCGGACGCATCGTCCCGAGCGAGGGCGCGCCGGCCTCGATCGCGCGGGCGGTCTCGAGCATCGAGGTGTGCCAGAAGGGATGGCGGCCCGAGAGCGACTCCCACAGCATCACGCCGACCGACCACACATCCGCCGCGCCGGTGGCGGGATCGCCGGCAAGCCGCTCGGGCGAGATGTACGCGAGCGTGCCGGGAACGTCGCCCTGCGCGGTCAGCGTCTCCGCCTCGGCCATGCGCGCGAGGCCGAAGTCGAGGAGCTTCGCCGACACGCGGTCGCCCTCGGCGAGGAGGACGTTCGACGGCTTGACGTCGCGATGGAGGATGCCCGCGCGATGGGCGTGAGCGAGCCCCTCCGCGACCTGGGCGCACGCCTCGACAGCGCCGGCATCGTCGAGGTCGCCCGCGCGCAGCGTCTCGCGGAACGTTCGTCCAGGAATGAACTCGTACGCGATGTAGACGTGGCGGCTGTCCCGCGCAAAGGCATACGCGCGCAGGCAGCTGGGGTGGCGCAGCTTCGCTGCGGCCGATGCCTCCCGCTCGGCGCGGGCAGCGGCCTTGCCCTCGCGCGCGACGATCTTGAGGGCGACGTCCAGGCCCGTCCGCTCGTCGCGGGCCAGCCAGACGGATCCCGACCCGCCGCTCCCGAGCGGTCTGAGGGGCCGGTAGCGACCGAGGATGGGCTCGCTTTGCTGGAGGGCGAGCGCGGAAGACATCGGTCTCGACAGGTTGGCGGCTACCGGCGAATTTCCTCTCCAACAGAGGGCCGCGTTACAGTCTGGCCCGACCGGATGACGGTATGAGCAACTACGACGACGACAACATCGAGTTCGACTTCTTCGACGAGCCGGAGACGGAGGAGGCGCCGCGCGCCCGCCGCCGCCCTCGCCGGGAGCGGTCCGGGCCGCCGCGCACGCCTTCGGCGCCCACCGGAGTCGTCCCGCTTCTGCGCCTCATCGGCCTGATCGCCATCGCGATCGCCCTCGTCGTCGCGTTCGTCTTCTGGGTGGGCGCGTGCCAGGGGAAGAGCACGCACGACCAGTACGCGTCGTACGCGACGAAGGTGCACACGGTCGCGGCGAGCTCGAACGCGCTCGGCCGCGAGTTCGCGGCGAAGCTCGTGTCCGGCGGGCTCAAGCAGTCCGACCTCGAGCAGAGCCTGCAGCAGTACGCGCAGCAGGAGCAGCAGGAGTACGACCAGGCGCAGCAGATCCATCCGCCCGGCCCGCTGCGCCAGATCCACCAACAGCTCGTCGATGCAATCGAGCTGCGCGCAAAGGGACTCGCCGCGCTCGGCGACGTCCTCGGGCAGTGGACGTCGAAGAACACGTCGACGACGATCGACGCGCTCGCTGCGCAGGCGGAGTTGCTGACCGCGAGCGACGTCGTGTGGGAGCAGCTCTACCGGCAGCCCGCAACGCAGCAGCTGAAGACGGTGGGCATAACGGGGGTCGTCATCCCGGGCTCGTCATTCGTCCCGAACACGGAGCTCATCAGTGCGCGCTCGTTCGGCGTGCTGCTGAACAACATGAAGGGCGCGTCCACGGGCGGAACGCCGTCCGGCCTGCACGGCTCGCAGCTCGTCTCCGTCGTCGCCAACCCAGGCGCAACGGCGCTCACGACGGCGACTGCGACGACGGTGAAGGTGTCGGCCGACCTCGCGTTTGTAGCGACGGTGGAGGACTCCGGCAACTTCCAGGAGAACGGTGTCGTCGTGCACCTGACGATCACCGCGGGCTCGACGACGATCAAGCGGACACAGACCATCCAGACGATCGCGTCGAAGACACAGCAGAGCGTCTCGTTCGGGAACTTCAACCTCCCCACCGCCGCATTCGGGAACCGCGCGACCGTGAAGGTCGACGTCGCACCCGTACCGGGTGAGACGAACACGTCGAACAACACCGCGACGTACACGGTGTTCTTCACGCTCGGCTGATGCACGTCAGCGTCTCCGTCGCAGCGTGGATCGCCGTCGGCGCCGCCGCGGCTGCCGCGTTCGCGGTGCTGCTCGGCATCGCGTACGTCGTGTCGCTTCGACGCGTGCGGAAGGCGCAGCTCGTGCTCCTCGGCGGGAACAAATCCGATCTCGTCGACTTCGCCGTCTCGCTCCAGAGCAGAATCGACGACCTCCACCGGGCGGTGGACGAGATCGCGGCCGGCCTCGCGCGCGTCGACCGGCGGGTGGACGACAGCGTCTCGCGGACTGCAATCGTGCGCTACGACGCGTACGAGGGGAGCGGCGGCCACCAGTCCTCCTCGTTCGCGCTCCTCGACTCCGCGCGGAGCGGAATCGTCGTGAGCGCGATCCAGGGTCGGGATTACGCGCGGATCTACGTGAAGGAGGTCGAGCACGGGCGGGCGGCCGTCGCCCTCTCCCCGGAGGAGCTGGAAGCCGTCGAAAGGGCAATGGCCTCGTAGCAGTCGTGCCTCGCTGGTACCTTTTTGCGGACTAAATGGGGCAAGTCCTCGTTCTGAACGCCAGCTACGAGCCGCTGAACGTGTGCACGGTGAGGCGGGCGCATGTGCTCGTGTTCAAGGGGAAGGCCGAGGTGATCGAGCATCTCGACCAGCCGCTCCGCTCGGCGACGGGCAGTTTCATCCGCCCGCACGTCATTCGGCTCGTCACCTACGTGCGGGTTCCCCGCGCAATCCAACGGAAGATCTCACGACGGGCGCTCTTCGCCCGCGACGGGTGGCGCTGCGTGTACTGCGGCACATCGGGCGGCCGGCTCACCCTCGACCACGTCGTCCCACGGTCGAAGGGGGGCGAGTCGGTCTGGGAGAATGTCGTCACCGCCTGCGCGCCCTGCAACCTGCGCAAGGGCGACCGAACGCTGGAGCAGGCCGGGATGGAGCTGCACACGCCGCCGCGGCCGCCGCAGCCCGTTCTCTTCATCCGACTCGCCGCGCAGCGCATCCCACACGGGTGGACGCAGTACCTCGGCGAGCTCGGCACCTCGACCGCCTGATGTGACATCCGAGGTGCCCGGCACCGTATGCCGAGCATGAGACTTCTCGTTCTCCTCGCAATCGGGGTCGCACTGCTTGCCGGCGGCGCCGACGCGGCGACCACCGCCGGCACCACGACCGACAGCGTCACCGTCAGCGGCACCGGCAGCATCACCGCCGTCCCCGATCAGGCCGAGTTCGACTTCACCGTGCAGACGAAGGGCGCCACCGCAGCCGCGGCCCTCGGCCGCAACGCGACCGACACGAAGGCGGTCATCGCCGCGGTCCTCGGCGCGGGCGTTCCAAACGCGAACATCCAGACGACGCAGGTGTCGCTCGATCCGGTGACGTCGAGCGACGGCATGTCGATCGTCGGCTACACCGCCGCGGACTCGATCTCGGTGACGAAGCTCGCGATCGCGAAAGCCGGGGCGATCGTCGACGCGGCAGTCGGCGCCGGCGCGAACGGGGTGTCAGGCCCGTCGCTCACGGTGTCGTCGCAGGACAACCTCTACGCGCAGGCGCTGAAGGCGGCCGTCGCGCAGGCGAAGACGAAGGCGCAGGCGCTCGCCGACGCGGCCGGGCGGAACCTCGGCGGCGTGACGACGATCGTCGAAGGCGGCGGCTCGTCGCCACTACCGTTCGCCGTCGGCGCGGCGGCGAAGGACTCGACGCCGATCGAAGCCGGCACGCAGCAGATCCAGGCGACCGTCTCGGTCACCTACGCGTTGAACTAGTCGCGCTCGATCGGGAGCGAGCGCGTCGACCAGTCGCTCCACGAGCCGGGGTAGAGGACGCCATCGCGTCCGTGCAGCCAGGCGCGATGGAGAACGACGGTGGCGGTGACCCCGGAGCCGCAGTAGGCGACGAGCTCGCCCGCCGGCAACTCGGGCTGCGGCTCGTTCCACGGCGCGTTGATCGCCCCGGGGATGCGGCCGGCCGGATCGTCGATCGGGTTCGCCTCGCCCCGCCAGCGCGACGGGATGCGCGCGTCGACGAGCACGGTGCCCGGATCGGCGAGCCGGCGTGCGATCCCGGCGGCGTCGATCGTGTCGTCGTCGCGCTCGCGCGGGACGAACATCGCGGGCTCGACCTCCTCGTCGCCTTGCGCGAGGGCACCGCCCCAGGCGTCGATCCCGCCGAGGAGCACGGCGCAGTCGTCGTGGCCGAAGTGGCGCAGCAGCCACCACAGCCGCTCGGCTCCGCCCAGCGTCCCGTACGCGACGACGCGCACGCCCGGCCCGATGCCCGCACGCGAGACGGAGGCTGCGAAGCGCTCGGCCGACGGCAGCGGATGCCTCCCCTGGCCCCCGACGGACGTGTCCGAAAGGTCGGTCTCGACGTCGAGGAACGATGCGCCCGGGATGTGTCCGGCGCGGTAGAGCTCGAGGCCGCGGCACGGATCGCTCAGGTCCCAGCGGCAGTCGACGAACTGGTAGCGCATCGCCGGATTGTTTCTGTTCGCCGCACGGGGTACAACGCGCAGTGCATGCGCAGGCGGCTTCTCGTCGGGTCGGGAGTCCTCCTCGCCGTCGCAGCGGTAGCGCTCACGGCGGGCGGTGCGTACGCGTACTTCCGGGAGAATGGCCGGAGCGACGTGCTTGCGGCCGGCATCACGGTCGCGGGCATCGACGTCGGCGGCCTGCACGCGAACGATGCGCGCGCCCTGCTCGAACAGCAGAGTCGTCGCGCGACTGCGGACGCCGCTGCGACTGACCACCGGCGGCCACTCGTTCGTCGTCGACCCGCGCCGTGCGGGGCTGCACGTCGACGTGGACGGCATGGTCTCGCCGCGCTGTCGCCGTCAGTCAAAGCGGAGGGCTCGCCCAGCGCTTCCTCCGCGACCTCGACGGCCGGCGAGTGCACGCCTCCATCCCGCTCGCGGCAACACTGTCGTCCGACGTCCTCGCGCGCACGGCCGCGAACGTCGCGAGCGTCGTCGACGAGCCCGCGCGCGCCGCGCACGTCGTCGCGTCCGCCACCGCGCTGCACATCGTTCCCGAGCGGACCGGCGTCGCCGTCGACCAGAACGCGCTGCGGCGCGAGCTCGCGTCCGCGCTGCTCGAGCCGGCCGGGAGAACGATCGCCGTGCCTGTCCACACCGTCGAGCCGCGCTGGACGACGGCCACGCTCGCGCGGCGCTATCCGGCGTTCATCGTCGTCGACCGCGAGACGTTCACGCTTCGCCTGTACCGCGGGCTGAAGCTCGCGAAGAAGTATTCGATCGCCGTCGGGCAGGCAGGGCTCGAGACGCCGGCCGGCCTGTATCGCATCAACGACAAGCAGGTGAACCCGGCCTGGCACGTTCCCAACAGCGCGTGGGCCGGCTCGCTCGCCGGCCGCATCATCCCGCCCGGGCCGGCAGATCCGATCAAGGCGCGGTGGATGGGATTCTGGAACGGCGCCGGCATCCATGGAACCGAGGAGACGTGGTCGATCGGCCACGCCGCGTCGCACGGATGCATCCGTATGCACGATCTCGGACGTTGAGCAGCTGTACCCGCTCGTACCGCTCGGAACTCCGATATACGTCGACTGATGGGCTACACCGTGCGCAACCTGAAAGAAGTCGAGGACGCCGCGCCGGCGTTCGGGCTCTCGCCCGACCTCGAGGCGCGCTTCGCGCGCAAGCCGCTCGAGTCGAAGCAGGTCGCGGTCAGCTACCAGCGTCTGCTGCCGAACGTGCGCATCCCGTTCGGTCACAACGCACGCGCATCAGGAGGAGATCTACGTCGTGCTCGCCGGGAGCGCGCACGCGAAGCTCGACGACGACGACGATCGACCTGCAGCAGTGGGACGCGTTGCGCGTCGACCCGGAGACGATGCGCGCGATCGAGGCCGGGCCGGACGGCGTCGAGTTCATCGCCGTCGGCGGGCCGATCGGCGAGAAGAACGACGCCGAGATGGTCAACGACTGGTGGTAGAACGGCGCTCGAGCAGGACGACGTCGCGCCAGACGCCGTCGCGCTCGCCGAGTCGCTCGTGCACGCCGAGGACGCGAAAGCCGACGGACTCGTGCAGCGCGATGCTCGCCTCGTTCTCCGGGAACACGCCGGCGAGCAGCGTCCAGTAGCCCGACGCCTCGGCCTGCTCGATCAGCTCGTCGAGCAGCGCACGGCCGACACCGCGTCCCCGCGCCGACGCGGCCACGTAGACGCTCTCTTCGGCGACGCCGCGGTAGCAGCGCCGGTCCGAGTACGGCGAGAGCGCGGCCCAGCCGACGACTTCGCCACCGCTCTCGGCGACGAGCCGAAGCGCGGGATGCGCTTCGTCCCATCGCTCCCACGACGGCACGTCGACCTCGAACGTCGCGTTGCCGCCGGCGATGCCCTCCGCGTAGATGGCGGACACCGCCGGCCAATCCGACTCGTCGAGTGGTCGGATCTCCATCGCGACTACGCCGCCACGACCTCCTCGGCGAACGTCGGCACCGTCTCGATCGTCTGCAGGATCCGGCCCGCGATGCGGTACGGATCGCCGAGCGAGTTCGGGCGCCGATCCTCGAGGTAGCCGCGGTAACCGTCCTGCACGAAGCTGTGCGGGACGCGAACCGACGCGCCGCGGTCAGCCACCCCGTGGTTGAACTTGTCGATCGACTGCGTCTCGTGCAGCCCGGTGAGGCGTAGATGGTTGTCCGGGCCGTAGACGGCGATGTGGTCGTGCTTGTAGGCGTCGAAGGCCGACATCAGTTCTGCGAAGTACTCCTCGCCGCCGGTCTCGCGCATGTACGTCGTCGAGAAGTTCGTGTGCAGCCCGGAGCCGTTCCAGTCGAGCTCGGCGCCGAGCGGCTTGCAGTGCCAGTTGACGTCCACGCCGTACTGCTCGCAGAGCCGCATGAGCAGGTAGCGCGCGATCCAGAGCTCGTCGGCGGCCCGCTTCGAGCCCTTGCCGAAGATCTGGAACTCCCACTGCCCCTTCGCGACTTCGGCGTTGATCCCCTCGAGGTTGATGCCCGCCTCGAGGCAGAGGTCGATGTGCTCCTCGACGATCCGGCGCGCGATGTCGCCGACGTTCTTGTAGCCAACGCCGGTGTAGTACTCACCCTGCGGTGCGGGGAAGCCCTCTTTCGGGAACCCGAGCGGGGCGCCGTCGCGGTAGAGGAAGTACTCCTGCTCGAAGCCGAACCACGCGCCGGGATCGTCCGGGATCGTGCCCCGGGCGTTCGACGGGTGCAGTGTCCCGTCCGGCAGCAGCACCTCGCACATGACGAGGAGCGCGTTCTCACGAGCCGGGTCGGGGAAGACGGCGACCGGCTGCAGGAAGCAGTCCGAGCTCGAGCCCTCCGCCTGCCGCGTCGAGCTTCCGTCGAAGTTCCAGAGCGGCAGCTCGTCGAGCGTCGGCGTCTGTGCGAACGCGACGATCTTCGTCTTGCTGCGCAGGTTGGGCGTCGGCTCGTATCCGTCGAGCCAGATGTACTCGAGCTTGAACTTGGTCATCGTCGCTCCTCCTCTCGGACCATGAAAAAAGCCCCACGACTCCGAGAGTCGTGAGGCTCCATTGCCTCGGCGTCCGCCTTCCTCGGCGGGCACCCACGGTGACCCTAGCGGACCCGGCGGCTAGGGTCACGCGGTGGTCGTGGCCGAGATGTCCGTTTCACTCGACGGCTTCGGGGCCGGCCCGGCGCGCTTCGCTCGAGGATCCGCTCGGCAAGGGCGGGATGGACCTGCACGAGTGGGTGTTCCGCCTGGCCGCCTGGCGCGAGCCGCACGGGCTCGAGGGCGGCGAGGTGGACGTCGACTCGGCGCTCGTCGAGGAGTCGCAGGCCGCGGGCGCCGTCGTCATGGGCCGGAAGATGTTCAGCGGCGGCGAGGGGCCGTGGGAGAGCGACCCGAACGCCAACGGCTGGTGGGGCGACGAGCCACCGTTCCACAAGCCCGTCTTCGTCGTGACCCATCACGCACGCGAGCAGCTCGTGCTCGGCGAGACGACCTTCACGTTCGTGACCGAGGGCGTCGAGGCAGCGGTCGAGCGGGCGAAAGAGGCGGGCGGCGACAAGGGCGTGCACGTCTCCGGCGGCGCCGACGTCATCCAGCAATGCATCCGCGCCGGGCTCGTCGACGTGCTCGACCTCCACGTCGTGCCGATCTTCCTCGGCGAGGGCCGCCGCCTGCTCGAGGGCCTCGACCCGGCGCGTCTCGAGGTCGAGCGCGTGATCGCAGCGCCGCGCGCCACGCACATCCGGTACCGGCTCTAGCGCGAGCGGCTGGGCGTCCAGGCGGCCGCGGCGATCCCGAGGCCGATCAGGATCGAGCCGCCGAACCACCGCTCGAAGCGCGCGATCTTGCGCGAGCCGCGCAGCTTGTCGGCGACGGCTCCGGCCGCGAGCGCGTACGCGTTGTCGCTGAGGAAGCCGAGCAGCGCGAAGCTGAGGCCGAAGACGAGCACCTGCAGCCAGACGTGCCGCGCGTTCGGATCGACGAACTGCGGGATGAACGCGAAGATGAAGACGATCGTCTTCGGGTTCGTCAGGTTGACGACGACGCCCTGCGTGTAGGCGCGCATGCGCGTCCGCGGCGCCGCCTCCTCTTCGACTCGGTCGCCGTTCCGCGTGAGCAGGCGACGCACGCCGAGGACGATGAGGTACGCGGCGCCGACGTACTTGACCGCGTCGAACGCCGTTCGCGAGGCGAGGATGAGCGACGACAGGCCCGCCGTCGCGAGCACGACATGGACGATCGTCCCGGTCGTGATCCCCGCGACGGATGCGACCCCGCCGGCGCGGCCCATCTCGATGCTGCGCGTGACGACGTACAGCACGGCGGGCCCGGGAATGACGAGGAGCGCCATCGCGGTGGCGAGGAAGAGGGCGTACGTGGAGAGCGACGGCACTCAGGGAACGTACAGCGCCGCGACATCGCGGGCGGTCGCGGCGATGCGTGCGCGCAGCTCCTCCGGCGCGACCACCTCGAGGTCCGCGCCGAACCGGAGCATCTCGCGCTGCGCCTCGGCGAGGCTCTCGAACACGAGCGTCCGCTCGCCCTTCGGCCCGCGTGCGGTCACCTCGACGCGCGGGCGGCTGTCCTCGAACGCGCGTGACCACTCGTTCCAGTACTCGGACAGCTCGAACCCGTCGGGGCGCTCGCACCGGTCCTCGAGCGCGCGCACCGACGCGACGCGCGAGACGCGGTAGACACGCATGCCGGCGACGCGGTGCGCGACGAGGTACCACGCGCCTGCCTTCAGCACGAGCCCGAGCGGGTCGATCGTCCGCTGCACGACGCGGTTGCCCTCGCGGTAGCGGATACGCACGCGACAGCCGCGCCACACGGCGGCGGCGAGCTCGGGCAGATGCGGGACGCTGTCCTCGGCGCGGAACCACCCGCGCGCGTCCAGGTGGAACATCCGCTGCGCGCGCGTCGCCCGCTCCTGCAGCTCGGACGGAAGCGCCGCCAGCAGCTTGAGCCGCGCGGCTGCGAGCTCCCCGCCGAGACCGAGCTCTGCCACCGGGCCGGACATCTCGGCGGCGAAGAGCGCCTCGGCCTCGTCCCCGGTCAGCCCGGTCAGGCGCGTGCGGTACCCGCCGGCGAGCCGGTAGCCGCCGGCAGGGCCACGCAGGGCCTCGACGGGGACGCCTGCGGCCGCGAGCGACTCGACGTCGCGGTGGACGGTGCGCACGGACACCTCGAGCCGCTCGGCGATGTCGGCGGCCGTGAGCTGCCCCCGGGTCTGGAGCAGGAGGAGGAGGGAGACGAGGCGAGTGGCGCGCATCCGATCGGGACCGTAGGTCATAAACATGACAGAAGATGTCCTCTTTGTCTGACAGGCTCTCGGCATGAACATCTGGGACGACGCGTGGGGAGAGCAGGGCGAGGACTGGTCGGGCGGCGGCGGCCTGGCGAAGCGCCTCGTCCCGGGCGGTGGGCCGATGCTCGGCGCGTCGCTGTACGAGCTCGAGCGCGGCAACTTCGTGATCTTCCACTTCCACCACGGGTCGGAGGAGCTGCTCTTCGTGCTGCGCGGCCGGCCGACGCTGCGCACGCTCGAGGGCGAGCGACAGCTCGACGAGGGCGAGGTCGTCCACTTCCCCACCGGGCCTGCCGGCGCACACGAGATCCGCAACGACACGGACGAGCCTGTGCGGTACGTCGTCGCCGGGATCCGCGTGTCGCCGGAGATCGCCGAGTACCCGGATCTGAAGCAGGTCACCGGCCAGTCGCGGCACGGGATCTTCTTCATCCACGACGTCGAGGAGGAAGCATGAGCGACGAGCGCGAGTCGAACGTCATCGAGCTCCTGCTGCGCGAGCCGGAGATCGTCGCGTGGCTCGACGACTATCGCCCCGAACCGGAGGAGACGCACGACGACGAAGATCCGCCGCACGCGGCGTGAATTTGACGTTGTGCGGTTAAGTCTCTATCGTTCGGACGCGATGTTGTTCCTGAACGTGATGAACACGGTCCCGGCGGGTTGCCTCGGCAGCCCGGCGGTCTCGCGCGGCCGCTAGGTCCGCGCACCGCCGTCCCGGCGGTCTCCCGTTCTCCGTTCCCTTTTCGTTTCACAAAGGAGCAACATGTCTGCCCTCGCAGCACCGAAGTCATTGAGCACATCCGTCCGCCGGGACGTCCCTGCCGTCGAGGTCGAGCACCTGACGAAGGTCTTCCGGCGACGGGCCAAGGACGCCGGCGCGTTCTCGCGTCGCAAGCGCCGCATGCCCGCGTTGAACGACGTCACCTTCACGATCGCGCGCGGCGAGTGTGTGGCGATCCTCGGTCAGAACGGATCGGGCAAGTCGACGCTGGTCCGTCTGCTGTCGACGCTGCTGATCGACGACGGCGGCTCCGCCCGCGTGTTCGGGAACGACGTCGTTCGCGACGCCCGCACGATCCGGCGGCTCGTCAACCGCGTCTCCGTCGAGGCGAGCTTCTTCAAGAAGATGTCCGCGGACGAGAATCTCTCGTACGCGGCGCGCTTCTACGGCATGCCGCCGTCGGTGACGCGCACCGCTGTCCCCGAGATCCTCGCGAAGGTCGGATTCCCGCCGGACCGGCGCGGCGAGTCGATGCAGAACCTGTCCCGCGGGATGCAGCAGAAGGTCGCGCTCGCGCGGGCTCTGCTGACGTCGCCGGTCCTGCTGCTGCTCGACGAGCCGACGACGGGTCTCGATCCACGGTCGAAGCTCGAGGTGCAGGACTTCGTCCGCGAGGTCCGGCAGACGCACGACGCGACCATCCTCCTCTGCACGCACGACATGGCGGAGGCGGAGGCGCTCGCCGACCGCGTCGGCCTGCTCGACCGCGGTGAGCTCCTGTTCCTGGAGCCCGTCGCGGACGTGAAGCGGCGCTACGGCGTCGAGACGCTCGAAGAGGCGTTCTTCGCCGCAACGGGCCGGGCGTTCGAGGAAGAGCACGACGAGGACGACGAGTACAGGGAGGTGTTCGGATGAGTGCCATCGGAGCCACGATGCGCAGCGAGCTGATCGGGCTCGGCGGCATCGTCGAACGCAACGTCTATCTGACGAAGCGCTACTTCCTGTGGGACGTCGCCTTCATGTTCTGGACGATCGCGAACACGCTCACGATCGTGTTCATCGCGCGGTCCGTGCACCTGACCCGTGCCGCCGAGAACACGCTCGCCGCACGGCTCCTCGTCGGCGCCGTGATCTGGGCGTTCCTCGGGATCATCTTCGAGTTCATGACGGAGACGGTCGCGTGGGAGCGGTGGGAAGGGACGATCGAGTACACGTTCATGGCGCCGATCTCGCGCGTCATGCACCTGGGCGGCCAGGGAGCGTACGCGGTGCTGTACGGATTGATCCGCGCGACGATCCTCTTCTTCGCCGTCGCGCTCTTCCTCGGCATCCACCTGCCGCACGCGAACTACGGCGCCGCCTTCGCACTGCTCGCGATCGCGTCGCTCTCGTTCATCGGCATCGGGATGATGACGTCGGTGCTGCCGCTCGTCTCGCCGGAGAAGGGCGCGCAGCTCGGCTTCGTCGCGCAGGGACTGATGCTCGTCGTCTCGGGCGTCTACTACCCCGTGTCGGTGATGCCGCACTGGATGCAGCTGATCGCGAAGATCTCGCCGGCGACGTACGCGATCCGCGGCGACCGCGCGTCGATCGTCAGCGGCACCGGGCTCGTGTGGGCGGACGTGTGGCCGCTGCTGATCATCGCGGTCGCGGCGACGCCGATCGGGCTCGCGATCTTCCACCGCGGCGAGGTGCACGCGAAGAAGCACGGGAAGCTGAAGAGGTCGGGATGACGGACTGGTTCGCAGGCGCCGTCGCCGAGCACTACGACGAGGACACGACGAGCCTTCCGGTCGCACCCGTCGTCGATGTCCTCGTCGAGCTCGCACATGGAGGTCCCGCTCTCGAATTCGCCGTCGGAACGGGGAGGATCGCGCTGCCACTCGCTCAGCGCGGTCTTCCCGTTTCGGGCATCGAGTTCTCTGCGGACATGGTCGCGCAGCTTCGGAAGAAGCCGTCCGGCGACGGGATCCCTGTTGCCCTGGGAGACATGACGACGACGCGCGTCGACGGCTCGTTCTCGCTCGTCTACCTCATTCGGAACACGATCCTGAACCTGACGACGCAGGACGCTCAAGCCGCATGCTTCGCGAACGCGGCGGCGCATCTCGAGCTCGGAGGCTGCTTCGTCGTCGAGACCGTCGTGCCGAACGGCCAACCGCTCGAGGTTTTCCACCTGAGCGATTCGCATGTGGGCGTAGACGAGTACGACGCCGACACGCAGCGCCTTGTCTCGCACCATTTCCGGCTTCGCGACGGCACGTGGACGCGCCTCTCGGTTCCGTTTCGCGCCGTATCGCCCGCCGAGCTCGACCTCATGGCGCGGATGGCCGGCATGCGGCTCCGTGAGCGGTGGGCCGACTGGGACAAGCGGCCGTTTACGGCCGAGAGCAGGTCACACGTCTCAGTCTGGGAGAAGCCGGCCTAAGCATTCGCGGAGACCCTCGCGCCAGTGCGGCAGCCGCGGCGCGTCCGGCCGCTCGCTCCGCAGCACCGAGTACGCGGGCCGCGGAGCCGGGCGCCCCAGCTCGGCCGTCGTGATGCGGCGGACGCGGCAGTCGAGCCCAGCGTCCTCGAAGATCGCCTCCGCGAACTCGGCCCACGTGCACTCGCCGTCGGCCGCGACGTGCCAGAGACCGCGCGGCAGCTCGACGAGCTCGCGCGTCGCGGCGGCGAGGTGGCCGACGTACGTCGGACAGCCGCGCTGGTCGTCGACGACGGCGACCTCGTCGCGTTCCGCTCCGAGCCGCAGCATCGTGCGGACGAAGTTGTGGCCCGTCCAGCCGAAGAGCCACGAGCTGCGGACGATCCACGCGTTCTCGCCGGCGGCCGCTTCGCCGTGCAGCTTCGTGCGGCCGTATGCCGACTGCGGGGCCGGCGCATCCGATTCCGTGTACGGCTCGCGCTTGCTCCCGTCGAAGACGTAGTCGGTGGAGTAGTAGACGAGCGGCGCGCCGAGCTCGGCCGCGTGCTGCGTCCCGCCGACGTTGACCGCGGCCGCGTGCTGCGGATCGTCCTCGGCGCCGTCCACGTCCGTCCACGCGGCGGCGTGCAGAACGAGATCGACCTCACCGAGCGGCGGAGGCGGGAACGCGACGTCCCACTGCGCGTGCGTGAGCCCGGTTGCGCCGGGGAACGCCTCGAGCAGCGCCGTCCCGAGCTGCCCGCCCGCCCCTGTTACGAGGACGCGTCGCGTGCCGAGAGGATCGGCGATGACGTGCTCCAGAGATGGCGGACGCGCTCGTCGTCCCACGGGATGCCGTTCTCGTCCGGATGGTCGCGGTCGTACTCCTCGGTGACGAGATACGTGAACAGGCAGTCCGAGAGCGCCTCGTAGCCGTGCGCGTGGATGCCCGGCACGTAGATCGCGACCGGGTTGTCGTCGCCGATGTCCTCGGTGAACGTCTCGCCGGACGTGCGGTCGAGGACGACGACGCGCACCATCCCTGAGAGGCAGACGAACACGTCGTCCTGTCCGCGCTCGTGGAAGTGCAGGCCGCGAACGACGCCCTTGCGCGAGAACGAGAGGTTCGCCTGCTTGAACGGCTTCGGCAGCGCACTCGCGCGCGCGATCTCGGTGAACCAGCCGCGCTCGTCCGCGTGACGAACGAGCTCGATGCGGCGCAGGCCGTCGATCATCGGTTCACGCCGGTCGCGCGCACGAAGTCGTTGACCTCGTAGTACGCGTCGATGGACTCGCCGGCGTCGCCCCAGAACCCGTCCACGACGTCCGCCTCCATCATCCCGCGCGAGACGTACCAGTTGTTCACGTCGGTGATCTCGAGCTCGCCGCGGCCCGACGGCTTCAGCGTCGGCAGGACGTCCCACACCTGTGCGTCGTAGAAGTAGATGCCGGTGACGGCGTAGCGACTCGGAGGCGCGTCGGGCTTCTCGACGATCTCGACGACGCGATCGCCGTTCATGCGCGCGACGCCGAGATGCTGCAGGTGCTCGTCCTCCTCGACGTGCGAGAGGACGATGCGCGCGCCCGCGCCCTGGCGCGAGAAGTTCTCGACGATCGGGCCGAGCGAGTGCTCGAAGACGTTGTCCGCCAGGAGCACGCACACCTTGTCGCGGCCGACGAAGCGCTCGGCGAGACCGAACGCCTCGGCGATGCCGCCCGCCTGCTCCTGGTACGCGTAGAAGAGCCGGTCGACGCCCCACTCGTGGCCGTTGCCGAGCAGCCGGAAGAACTCGCCCGCATGCGTGCCGCCGGTGACGAGCATGACCTCGTCGATGCCTGCGCCCACGAGCGCCTCGACCGCGTACGTGACCATCGGGCGGTCGTACAGCGGCAGAAGGTGCTTGTTCGTGATCCGCGTCAGCGGATGAAGCCGCGTGCCCGTGCCGCCGGCGAGGATGACGCCCTTCATGCTCCGGCGATGGTATTCGGTCCACCGTTCGCCGCCGCCGAGAGGTACGGGAGGAAGGGAGGGTCCCCTCGGCGGCGTGCAGCGAACGGAATTACGGGTGGACCGGAAGCACGAGGAAGAGCACGGTCAGTGCCGCCGTCAGGGTGACGATCAGGCGCATGTCCGGGACCTCGTTTCCATGGATTCGACGATAGAGACGTGCCGTCAAGGGTCCGTTTCGGGTGTGCAAGGAAACGGTTAGGTTTGCGGCGATGGCAACAAGGCCCAGGCGCTCCTGCCTGACGGTGCCGGCCTCCAGCCCGAGGATGCTCGCCAAGGCCGCCGGGCTGCCCGCGGACGAGGTCGTGGTCGACCTCGAGGACGGCGTCGCGCCCGCCGACAAGGAGGCGGCGCGGGGCCGCCTCGGCGACGCGGTCGCGCGCGGGACGCTGGCCGTGCGGATCAACGCCGTCGGGACGCCGTGGTGGCAGGACGACCTGGAGGCGGTCGCCGGCCGCAGGCCGGACGTCGTCGTTCTGCCGAAGGCCGAGTCCGCCGACCACGTCCGCGCCGTCGCCGAGCTGCTCCCGGACGGAGTCGGCCTCGAGGTGCAGATCGAGTCGGCGCGCGGCCTCGTCGAGGTGGAGCGGATCGCCGCCGTCGGCGGCCCGCTGGAGGCACTCGTGTTCGGGCCGGGCGACTTCGCCGCCTCGATGGGCGTGCCCGTGCTCACGATCGGCGCCGGCGCGTTCGACTACGCCATGGCGCGGATCGCCGTCGCCGCGCGCGCGAACGGGCTCCAGGCGGTCGACGGCCCGTATGCCGACCTGCGCGATCTCGACGGCCTCGAGCGCTCCGCCCGGATCGCGCTCGCGCTCGGCTACGACGGGAAGTGGGTCGTCCACCCGAACCAGATCGAGCCGGTCAACGACGCCTTCTCCCCGCAGCCGGGCGAGGTCGAGCGGGCACGCCGAATCCTCGCCGCCGAGGACGGAGCGAGCCTCGTCGACGGCGAGATGGTGGACGTCGCAACCAAGCGGATGGCGGCTGCCGTGCTTGCGCGCGCGGGTGAACGGGTATCCGGCGGGGAGTGACCTCCCCTGTCCTGCCGCTCATCGAGACAGTCGTCTTCCCGTCGTCACTGACGCCGCTCGCGATCGGGCAGAAGCGCTCGATCGAGCTGATCGACGACGCCGTGGCCGGCGACCGTCAACTCGCGCTCGTCACCGTGAAGAACAGGGACGCGGTCGAGCCCGGGTGGGACGACCTCTATCGCGTGGGAACGGCTGCGATCGTGCACAAGATGATCCCCGTCCCCGACGGCACGCGGCGCGTGCTCGTGGAGGGACTGAAGCGCGTCGCGGTCGTGCACCCGACGTCGGACGACCCCTACCTCGTCGCCGAGCTGACGGAGCTGCCCGACCGCGTCGAGAAATCCGACGACCTCGATGCGTTGGCGCGAAACGTCAAGACGCTCTTCGAGCGAGTCCTCGAGCTCGTCCCGAATCTCCCGGAGGAGTTGCGACGTGCGGTAACGGACGTCGACGACCCGAGCGCGCTGTGCAGCCTCGTCGCGTCGACCATCCGGCTGACGACGGATGCGCGGCAGAGCCTGCTCGAGCTCGTCGACGTCGGCGACCGACTGCGCGAGGTATCCCTCATCCTCGACCGTGAGATGGCGACGGTCGAGTTCGGCGGCAAGATCGAGTACCGCGGGATGGAACTGACCGCGGAGTAGAATTCCGTGCCCACAGACGAAAGGAACGGCAGACGATGCCCAAGACGACGGACAAGGTCTCGGAAGCGGCTTCCACGTTCAAGCCGTACTTCGACCGCGCGCTGCAGGATCCGGAGCTGCGCGACAACGTGCGCAATGCCTACGAGTCTGCGCGCGGGCTCTACGACGAGCTGATCGGCAACCGCGGGGTCACCGGCGTCGCAAAGCGCGTCGCGACCGACAAGGACTTGCAGGACGAGCTGCGCTCGGCGATCGCCGACCTTCGCTCGGCGGCGGACCGCGTGCGCGGAAAGCAGGAGCGCAAGGGCCACTCCGGTCTCGTGCTCCTCGGCGTCGCGCTGGCGGTCGTCTTCAACCCGTTCACCGGCCCGCAGATCCGCAAGTGGATCTCGGAGCGCGTGTTCGGCGAGACCGACGGCTTCACGTACCAGGGCGGCAACGGCTCGTCCTCTTAGCGCAGCGCGGGATCGAGCACGACCTGCAGCAGCACCGCGCCCGGCTTGGGCGCGTTCGACCCGACGACGGCAGGCACCCAGTCCGCGCCGGCGTCGAAACGTAGGTACTTCACACGCCGCCACGAGCGGAGATACGACGTCGGGTCGACCGCGCCGTCGTAGCCCCGATCGAGCAGGCCGACGGGATGGATCTCGAAGTGCAGGTGGAACGGCGTCCCCTCCGCGTCGCCTGTGTCGCCGACGAAGCCGAGGACGTCGCCCGCCTTGACGATCGCGCCGTTCACCGCGAGCGGCGAGTATGCGGACAGGTGCGCGTAATAGAACTCGTTGCCGCGGTCGTCGCGCAGCCACAGCCTGCGGCCGCCCGCGTGCTCCCAGCCGACGGAGAAGACGACGCCGTGCGCAACGGCGAGGATGGGTGCTCCGAGCGGCGCGAAGATGTCGTCGCCGTGATGCCATCCGCTGGCGACGTCCGGCCGCGACGCGCCGAACGTGTCGCCGAACCCGGAGAGGCCGTACACCGGAAACACGTATCCGCTCTCGCCGAGGCTCGGCGTCATCCTCGGCGGCAGGCTCGGCACGACGCCGACCGGCGCGACGACGATCGTCGGGATGGGCGAGAGCGGCTTCCGCGCGGCGGATGCGCCGACGGCGAGCACGAGCGCGAGCGGAACGAGCGCGAGGAGGCGAAGCACTACGAGCCGAGATGCTCGCGCGCGAAGGCGCGGAAACGCGCCCGCGTCTCCTCGTCGGGCCCGAGCGGGCCCTCGTCGTCGTACTTCGGGTCGGCGGCGATCTCCTCGGCGACGGTGCGGATCTCCGCGGTGAGCGTCGCGCGGTGCTGCGGGTCCTGCAGGAGCGCGTCCACCCAGCTGTCCGAGCCGTCGTAGGCCGGGACGTCGTTGTCGAAGAGGAGCTGGCCGAGGACGAGGCCGCAGCGGATGTACGCGAACGTGCGGAAGGCAAGCAGGCGGTGCGGCGACTCGACGAGCCTCGCAATGTCCTCGTTCTCGCGCTCGATCCGCTCGACGATCCCGCCGATCGGCTCGTCGACGAGGGGGATCCAGAGGTCGTCGAGATCCGTCATGGCCGGATTATGGCCGTTTCTTCCTCGCACGCCACGCGATCTGGGCTGCCGTGAGGATGAGGACGCAGGCGAACAGCTTGCGGAGCGTCGCTTCCGGGACGCTCTCGGCGACGCGGGCCCCGCCGACCGCCGCGCCGATGGACGCAACGCCGATCACGGCGGCGGCGCGCCGGCGGACGTTGCCGTACCGCTCCTGGCGCCAGACGCCGACGAGGACGGTCGGGATGATGGCGAGCAGCGAGGTCGCCTCCGCGTGCAGCTGCGTCAGGCCGAGCCACGTGAGCGTCGGCACGAAGAGGATGCCGCCACCCACTCCGAAGAGCCCGGAGAGGACGCCCGCGGAAAGGCCCAGGATGACGGCGAGCACGTACGTCATTGCAGAAGCATCCGGATGGCGATGCCGACGAGCAGGAGCGCGAAAGCGAACGACAACGTGCGGGTGTTGACGCGCTGCTGGAGGGTCGCGCCCCCCATGGCGCCGACCGCAGCGGGGACGCCGAGGAGCGCTGCGTAGTCGGCCTGCACGTCGCCGTGGATCACGTAGATCACGACGCCGGCCGTGGCGGTGATCCCGATGGCGGCGAGCGACGTCGCGGTGGCCGAGCGCAGCTCCATGCGCGCGACGAGGAGCAGGAGCGGAACGATGATGATGCCCCCGCCGACGCCGAAGAGCGCGCTGAAGAACCCGGCCGCGAGGCCGATCAGGATCAGGCGCACGCACCTATGCTAGAGCGGTGGCTGAGGCGCTGAAGCAGCTCGCGGCCGAGCCGCAGCTGGCCGGCCTCTTCCTCGACTTCGACGGCGTGCTCGCACCGATCGTCGACCGGCCGGACGACGCGCAAGCGCCCGAGGAGACTCGACTCGAGCTCGCGCGGCTCGTCTCGAAGTACGCGCTCGTCGCGGTCGTCTCCGGACGATCGGGCGACGACGTTCGGCGCCGCCTCGGCGTGGACGGGGTCGTCGTCGTCGGGTCGCACGGCCTCGAGCTCGACCCCGCGGCTGAAACCTGGCGCGAGCGCATCGACGCCTTCGCCGAGACCGTGGACTGGCCCGACGTCGAACGCAAGACGCTGACGGTCGTGTTCCACTACCGCACCGCACCCGACGAAGGCGTGGCGAGGACGGCGCTCGAAGACATCGCTCGACGCGCGCGGGACGCAGGGCTCCGCGCGTCTTTTGGCCGCAAGGTGCTCGAGGTGCTCCCGCCGCTCGACGCGAACAAGGGCACAGCGGTGCGCCGGCTGCTCGACGACGCGGACTTGCACCGGGCGCTCGTGGCGGGCGACGACACGACCGACCTCGACGCCTTCCACGCCGTCGACGGGCTGGAGCTCGCCGTGCGCGTCGCGGTCGTCTCCGACGAGTCGCCCGACGCGCTACGCGAGGCGGCCGATGTCGTCGTCTCGTCCACAGGCGAGCTGCTCGAGCTGCTGCGATGCATGTAGACGAGACCGTTCTCGCGCCGGTGCGCGCTCGTTTCGGCACGCCGGCTCGACTCGACTGGAAGGGAGCGATCAGCGACGCCGAGTGGACGATCGCGACGCACAATCCCGTCCGCACGCACGACGTCACGCTCTTCATCCTCGATCCGGCGCGGCGGCTCGCGCTCATCCGCAAGCCGCAGTTCGCCGAGGACGTGTGGCGCACGCCGGGCGGCGGCATCCACCCGGGCGAGGACTTCGCCTCCGGCGCCGTGCGCGAGGCGCTCGAAGAGACCGGACTGCACGTCGAGCTACGCCGCTACCTCGTCGACGCGCACGCGCTCTTCACGAACGCGGGACGCGAGCTGCACTGGCGCACACACGTCTTCCTCGCCGAGACGGAGGACGAGGAGATCGCGACGGGCGACCCGGTCGAGATCGCCGAGGCCCGCTGGGGAACGCTCGACGAGCTCGCCGGGCCGATCCGTGAACGCCTACTTGCGAGCGGCGTCGCCTTCTGGCGCTACCGCGTCGCGCTGCACGACGCTGCGCTCGCTGCGCTGCGCGCAGAGAGCTAAATGTTCGCCGGTACCAGGTACCAGTCGTTCGTCAATTGCGAGCAAAGCATGAAAGACCGGTACCTGGTACCGGACTACCTAAGCCTTGTGCACGCGCACCGCCGTGCCGTAGGCGCAGATCTCGGTCCAGTTCGGGCCCATCTCGGACGTGTCGAAGCGCATGGCGATGATCGCGTTCGCGCCCTTCGCCTCTGCCTCCTGCGACATCCGCTCCATCACCTCGTGCCGGCTGTCGACGAGCGCCTTCGTCATGCCCTTCAGCTCGCCGCCGAGGATCGACTTCAGCTGCGCGCCGATCTGCGACCCGACGTTGCGCGAACGGACCGTCAGCCCCATCACCTCGCCGTACACCTCGTCGACCGTGTAGCCGGGAATGTCGTTCATCGTCGTGACGATCATCGGTTCAGTACCTCCCATGCGTGGCGCACGTCCTCCTCGGTCGTGCGCGCGTTGCCGATTGCGAGCCTGAGCACGTAGCGGCCGTCCAGCCGCGTGTGTGAAAGGAAGATCTCACCGCTGCGATTCGCGCGCTCGAGGATCGCCTCGTTCTCCTCGTCGCTCCCGTTGCGGCGGAAGGCGACGAGCGAGAAGCGCAGCGGAGCCACCAGCTCCCACTCCGGGTCTGCCTCGACCCAGTCCGCGAACAGGCGCGCGAGCCGGATGTGCTCGCGGTGCATCGCCCGCAGCCCCTCCGCTCCGTAGCAGCGGAGCACGGCCCAGAGCTTCAGCGACCGGAAGCGGCGTCCGAGCGCGGGCCCGTACTCGGACAGCGCGTACGCATCCTCCGGCGTGCGCAGATACTCGGGGACGAGCGAGAACGCCTCGCGGAACTCGTCCGGCCGCGACGTCCAGATGAGCGAGCAGTCGACGGGGACGAGCAGCCACTTGTGCGGGTTGACGACGAGCGAGTCGGCGAGCTCGACGCCGTCCTGCGACCACCGCTCCTCCTCGAGGATCCACGACGAGCCCGCGTACGCGGCGTCCACGTGCACCCATGCGCCGGCCGCGTGCGCGCGCTCGGCGATCGCGCGGACGGGATCGACGGACGCGAAGGACGTCGTGCCGACCGTCGCGACGACGACGGCCACGTCGTCGAGGTCGTCGGGCACGCGCATCCGCAGCTCGTCGTCGGTCGGCATCTTGCGCAGCTCCATCCCGAGCATCCGCGCCGCCTTCTCGACGGACGAGTGCGCATGCTCGGAGCAGACGACGACGTTGCGCCCGGTGACGTGCCGCGCAGCGATGAGCGCCGCGAGTGTCCCTGTCGACGCCGTGTCCTCGATGTGGCCGTGCCAGCCGTCCGGCAGGCCGAGCAGCTGGCGGACCCAGTCGACGGTGCGCAGCTCGAGCTCGGTCGACGCCGGCGACGAGCGCCAGTTGAGCGCAACCTGCTGCATCGCGGCCGCAAGCATCTCCGCGAGGATCCCCGGCTCGGACGCCGTGACGGCGAAGTACGCGAAGAAGCGCGGGTGCTGCCAGTTCGTCAGCGCGGGGACGATCAGGTCGTCCAGGTCGCGCAGGACGTTGGCGAACGGCTCGCCTTCCTCGGGAGCCGACGCCGGCAGCTTCGCGGACAGCTCGCCCGGCTCGACCTGCGCGAGGACGGGAAGGTCGCCGACGCGCTCGAGATAGTCCGCAGCCCAGTCGACGGCGGCGTGCCCGTCCTCGCGGAACGTCATCGCTTGCGCCGCAACTTCTGGAACTGCGCCCACGTCCGCGTGTTGAGCACGTCGTCCTTCGTCAGCCAGCCGCGGCGCGCCTGCCCGATCCCGAGCTCGACGTAGTTCTGCGCACTGATCCGGTGCGCGTCGGAGTTGACGACGAGCTTCAGCCCCGCCTCCTTCGCCGCGCGCGCGTGCACGTCGCTCAGGTCGAGCCGGTCCGGCTGGCCGTTCATCTCCAGCACGACGCCGGTCTCGAGCGCCTTCGCGATCACCCGCTCGACGTCGACGTCGCGCGGGCCTCGCTTGCCGATGCGGCGCCCGGTGAGATGCCCGATGCAGTCGACGTACGGGTTGTCCATCGCCTCGAGCACGCGCTCGGTGGGATTCGTGTGCGGCGCCTGATGCACCGACGCGACCACCCAGTCGAGCGCAGCGAGATCTTCCTCCGCCACGTCCACCTCTCCGCTCGAGCGGATGTTCGCCTCGACGCCGGCCAGGATGCGCAGCTTCGGGAACTGCTTGCGTACGCGCTCGATCTCCTCGAGCTGCGCGGCGAGCCGTCCCTCGCGCAGGTAGTGCGAGTGGTCGGTGACCGCGTAGTACTCGTATCCGCGTGCGGCGGCGGCAGCGACCATCTCCTCGAGGGTGTTCTTGCCGTCCGCGGACCAGGTCGTGTGCGTGTGCAGGTCGCCGCGCAGGTCGGAGAGCTGAACGAGCACAGGAAGCTCGCCGCGCCGCGCGGCGTCGAGCTCGCCGTGGTTCTCGCGCAACTCCGGCGGGATCGGCTGGTAGCCGAGGAACTCGTACAGCGCGTCCTCGTCCTCGGTCGAGAAGACGTCGCCGGTCTCGACGTTCGTGACGCCGTACTCGGAGATGGAGAGCCCGCGCTTCACAGCGGCCTCGCGCATCGCGACGTTGTGGTCCTTCGACCCGGTGAAGTGCTGCAAGAGGTTCCCGAACGACTCGGGTGGGACGACACGCAGGTCGAAGCGCAGGCCTTCCCGCGAGATGACCGTCGCCTTCGTGTCGCCGTGCGCGACCACCTCGATGACCCACGGCAGCTGCGTGAAGTACGCCGTCAGCTCGGCGGGCTCGGTCGCGGTCGCGATGATGTCGAGGTCGCGGAACGTCTCCTTGCGACGGCGCACGGAGCCCGCCTCGGAGACGGCGACCGCAGCCGGATGCTCGCGCAGCTCGGCGACTGCGGCGAGCACCGCCGGCAGTCCGTCGCCGAGCAGCTTGCGTCCTTCGTCGGGGTTCTCGGCCTGGAACGCGAGCGCCTTCAGGATCTTCTCCTCGCTCTTCGGCCCGAGCCCCGTGAGCGTCCGCAGCTGCTCGGACTCCGCCGCCTCCTTCAGGCCGGCGAGCGTCGACACACCGAGCTCCCGCCAGATGCGCGCCGCCGTCTTCGGGCCGAGGCCCGGCAGCCGCATGAACGCGACGACGTCGGGCGGAACGAGCTTGCGCCGCTTCGCGAGCGCCTCGATGTCGCCGGTCTCGACGATCTGCACGATCTTCTCCTCGATCGTCTTGCCGATGCCCTGCAGCTCCTTCGCGCGCCCGTCCAGCGCGAGCTGCGCGACGGAGGCCGACGTCTCCCGCATGCGCGTCGCCGCGCGGCGGTAGGCGATCACCCGGAACGACTCAGCGCCCTCGAGCTCCAGCAGGTCGGCGAGGAGGTCGAAATGGTCGGCGACCTCGGAATTTCCCGGTAGTGCGGCCATTGGAAATCGATCATATGTAGCCTCCAGCGGGGTGCCGAAAGCAACGATTTGCCTGCCCACGTACGACGAGGCGGCGAACATCGAGCCGATGCTGCGGGCGCTTGGTCCGCTCGGCGTGCACGTGCTCGTGGTCGACGACAATTCGCCCGATGGGACCGGTCAGACGGCCGAGCGCCTCGCCTCCGAGCTCGGCTACGTCTCGGTCCTCCATCGCGAGCGCAAGGAGGGTCTCGGGCCTGCGTACATCGCCGGGTTCCGGCGGGCGCTCGAGTCCGGCGCGGAGCTCATCCTCGAGATGGACTGCGACTTCTCGCACGACCCCGCCGATGTGCCGCGGCTGATCGCGGCGTGCGAGGCCGGCGCGGACCTCGCGCTCGGCTCGCGCTACGTGCCTGGCGGCGGCACGGAGAACTGGGGCCGCATTAGGCGGCTCGTCTCGACGGGAGGGTCGTGGTACGCGCGCAAGCTGCTCGGCGTCGGCGTCCGCGACCTGACCGGCGGGTTCAAGTGCTACCGGCGGCGCGTGCTCGAGCGCATCGATCTCGATGCGATCCGCGCACGCGGGTACGCGTTCCAGATCGAGACGACGTACCGAACGATTCGCGCCGGGTTCGAGGTGGTCGAAGTTCCGATCGTCTTTGCAGACCGGACGGCCGGCCACTCCAAGATGAGCCGCGCGATCGTCCTCGAGGCGGTGACGCAGGTGCCGGCGCTACGGTTTGCAGCGTTGAGAGGTGAGTTCTGATGCGTGAGCTCGACGCAGCCGGGTTCGATGCGGCGATCGCAGGCGAGCCGCTGCTCGTCGACTTCTGGGCGCCGTGGTGCCGCCCGTGCAAGGCGCTCGAGCCGATCCTCGCCGAGCTCGACGCCACGGTTCCGGTGGCGAAGCTCAACGTCGACGACCATCCGTCCATCGGCGCGCGCTTCGACGTGCTCTCCATCCCGACGGTCATCCTCTTCGCCGGCGGTGAGCGCCTGTCGTCGCTCGTCGGCATTCGCCCGAAGGCGCACTTCGAGCAGTGGCTAGCTGAAGTGCTCCCAGCCGCTCAGGTCGACGCTGACGCCTGAGCCTTCCACGCACCGCCCGACGACGGTGAAGTCGAGCGGGTCGGGCGTGGCGGCCAAGAGCTCGTAGTCCTCGCCGAACTCCAGATCCTCGAGCGTCGCGCCGGGGGCAAGCGGGACGGCATCGACGTCGATCTCGAGACGGCAGCCCGAGCGCTCTGCGATGTGACGCGCGTCAGGGCCGAGGCCGTCGGAGAGATCGAGCATCGCGTGCGCGACGCGCGCAAGGCGGCGCCCTTCCGCGAGACGAAGCGGCGGACGCGCAAGACGGCCGGCGCGGAACGCAGCGCCTGCCGCGCCGAGCGGCCCGGTCACGACGAGAAGGTCGCCGGGCATCGCACCCGCCCGGCCGGGGACACGCTCGGCGCGCCCGAGCGCGGTCACGCTCACGACGACCATGTCCGCGCGCGTCGTGTCGCCACCGCGTACAGGGACGCCGGCCTCGGCAATGCCCTCGTACAGAGCGATCGCGCCGTCGAGACTCGGTGCGGCGAGGCTCACGATCAGGGCGATCGGCTCTGCGCCGGATGCGGCGAGGTCGCTGAGGTTGACGGCGGCCGCGCGAAAACCGAGCTCGTGCCAATCGACGAGGTCGAAGCGGAAGTGGACGCCTTCGACGAGCGTGTCCTGCGTCACGACGAGCCCGTCGATCTCCGCCGCGTCGTGCTCGACGCCGACGATCAGCCCGAGCCGCTCGAGCTCGGCGAGGAGCTCGAACTCCTTCACAGCTCCTCGATACGCGTCCGCGTGTCGAGCGTCCCCGGGTCGAGCGCGTACAGCGCGTCGTACAGGCGCGCGTGGAACGTTCCCGGCCCTTCCGCGCCCGCTGCCGCGGCCTCCGCTGCCACGCCGAACGCGGCCAGCGCTTCCGCCGCGGCCTCGAACGGCTCCTCCGCCTTGCCGGCGAGGAAGCAGCCCGTCATGGCCGACGACATGCACCCGGTCCCTGTCACGGTCGCGAGCAGCGCGTCCCCGTTCGCGACCGCAAGCACGCGCTCGCCGTCGGAGACGTGGTCGACGGGGCCTGTCACGGATGCGATCACGCCGAGCTGACGTGCCGCCTCGCGCGCAAGGTCGGCGGGCTCCATCCCGGTGCTCATCGACTCGACGCCGCGCACCTCCGCGGCCGCGCCCACGAGCGTCGCGACCTCGCCCGCGTTGCCGCGCAGCACGGTGACGTCGACGGCATCGAGGAGACGCCGCGCGGTCTCCGTGCGGTACGTCGTGGCGCCGGCCCCCACCGGATCGAGCACGATCGGGATGCCGCGGGCACTCGCGGTGCGTCCGGCGAGCTCCATCGCCTCGACCCAGTGCGGCGAGAGCGTGCCGATGTTGATGACGAGCGCCGAAGCGATGCCCGCCATCTCCTCGACCTCCTCGATCGCGTGCGCCATGACGGGCAGCGCGCCCAGCGCGAGCGTCGCGTTCGCCGTCTCGTTCATGACGACATAGTTCGTGATCTGGTGGACGAGCGGCTTGCGCTCGCGGAGCGTCCGCAATGTCGTGCCGGCAGAAATCATCTACGCACCCCCAAGACGTCGACGGGACCTTCGCCTGAACCGACTTCCACGAGTCCTTGCGCGACGGCGCGCGAGGCCGCCTCGGCCGCGCCACGGGCCGCGTCGGCGAGGCTCTCGCCACGCGCGAGCAACGCGGCGAGCGTTGCGGAATGCGTGCAGCCCGCGCCGTGCGTCGCGGCAACCGCGTGACGCGCGACCGGAATGTCGACGTGCTCGCGCCCGTCGTACAGGTGGTCGACCGCGGTGTCTCCGTGACCCCCGGTGACGATCACCGCCGGCGCGCCGAGCGCATGCAGTCGTTCCGCGAGCTCCGCCTGCGAGCCGTCCGTGCCGGCGAGCGCGCGCGCCTCCATCAGATTTGGCGTGACCACGGTCGCAAGTGGAAAGAGTTGCCCGACGAGCGCTTCGACCGCGTCCTCCTCGAGCAGCCTCGCGCCCGAGCTCGCGACCATGACCGGATCGACGACGAGCGGGACGGGGCGTCGCGCGAGATAGGCAGCGACCGTCTCGATGATCACGCGCGAGAAGAGCATCCCGGTCTTCGCCGCATCGACACCGATGTCGTCGAAGACTGCGTCCAGCTGCGCGACGACGAACTCCGGCGGGAGCTCGTGGATGGCCGTGACCGCGCGCGTGTTCTGCGCCGTCAGCGCGACGAGCACCGACGAGCCGTGGACACCCGCGGCGGCGAACGCCTTCAGGTCGGCCTGGATGCCGGCGCCGCCGCCGGAGTCGGACGTCGCGATCGTCAGTGCTCGAGAAACCATGCGCTCCCTTCGCCGGCATGACCCGGATCAGGTTCTACGGGTGTGATCTCAGCCGCTTCGCGGCACCCCGGTGCGCGAACGTTAGCGTCTCAGGGTGCATCGACTACCGCCTGCGCTCGCCGCCTCGGCCACGCCGCGCATCATCGAGCTGCTCGGCCCGCCGCCCGGCCGCGTGCTGGAGCTCGGCTTCGGCGGGATCCACGCCGAGCCGCTCAGGCTCGTCGGCTTCGACGTGGTCGTGGTCGACCAGAGCGCAGCAGCAAAGGAGCGCGCCGGCGACGTTCTTGCGGAGCCGCCGCCGACTCCCTTCGACGCGGTCGTCGCTCCGACCGGCGCCGACCTGACGGGCGTCGATGCGAAGCGCGTGCTCCTCGTCCAGCGGGACGGCTCCGTTGTGGGATGACCTGCTCCGGGGGGACGAGCTCGCCCACGTCGTGACCGAGCCGGCGCGCGCCGCGCGAACGACGCCGCTCCCGAAGGAGCTGCACGCGGCCGTACGAGCAGCGCTCGAGCGGCGCGGCATCACCGACCTCTACCACCACCAGGCCGAAGCGTGGGAGGCGGCAGCCCGCGGAGAGCACGCGATCGTCACGACGGGGACCGCGTCGGGCAAGACGCTCGCGTTCAACCTCCCCGTCCTCGACGCGCTCGCGCGCGCGCCGAAGGACCGGGCGCTGTACCTCTATCCGACGAAGGCGCTCGCGCAGGACCAGGCGCGCACGCTGACGACGCTCGCGGTTCCCGGCGTGCACACGGCGATCTACGACGGCGACACGCCGCAGGAGCAGCGCCGCCACGTGCGCATGCGCTCGAATCTCGTGCTGACGAACCCGGACATGCTGCACGTCGGGATCCTGCCGCGCCACGATCTGTGGGCCGATGTGCTGCACAACCTGCGCTACGTCGTCGTCGACGAGGCGCACGTGTACCGCGGCGTGTTCGGGTCGCACGTCGGCAACGTGCTCCGGCGGTTGCGCCGGCTCGCCCGCGTGTACGGCGCCGAGCCGCAGTTCGTGCTCGCATCGGCGACGATCGCGAATCCCGGCGAGCTCGCTCAGCGCCTGCTCGGCCTCGACGTGACCGTGATCGCGGACGACACCGCGCCGCGCGCGGAGCGCACCATTGCGCTCTGGAATCCGGAGTTGATCGACGTCGAGCTCGGCCTGCGCGCGTCGCCGCTCGGCGAGGCGTCACGCCTCGCAGCGGAGCTCGTGCAGCGCGGGCTCCGGACGATCTGCTTCGCCAAGAGCCGCAAGGCGGCGGAGCTCGTCCATCGCATGACCGTCGACCGCGTCGACGCCGAGACGGCGGCGCGACTCGCGCCGTACCGCGCCGGCTACACACCACAGCAGCGGCGCGAGATCGAACGACGACTTGTCGAAGGCGAGCTGCTCGGCGTCTCGGCAACGGACGCGCTCGAGCTCGGCATCGACATCGGACTGCTCGACTGCGCGATCTGCGTCGGTTTCCCCGGAACGATCGCGAGCCTGCGGCAACAGTGGGGCCGCGCCGGCCGGCGCGGCCACGGGCTCGCGGTCCTCGTCGCCTCGGAGGACGCGCTCGACCAGTACTTCATGCGGGAGCCGGAGACGCTGCTCGGCCGCCGCGTCGAGGCCGCCATCCTCGATCACGCGAATCCGCGCGTGCTCGACGGACATCTCGCCGCCGCGGCGTTCGAAGGACCGATCGACGACGACGACCGCGGCACACTCGGCGACGTCGCGCTCGAGCGCGCGCCGTTCGTCCCCGACCTGCGCAAGACGCCGCGCGGCTGGGTGTACGCCGGCAAGGACTACCCCGCAGGCCACGTCCCGCTGCGCTCGGCGAGCGCGGACGCCTTCTCGGTCGTGGACGCGAGCACCGGCACGATGCTCGGAGTCGTCGAGCACGAGCGCGCGTACTCGACCGTCCACGAGGGAGCGGTGTACCTCCATCTCGGCGAGCAATGGCTCGTGCACGAGCTCGACATCGCGGGACGCCGGGCGCTCGTCGAGCCGTTCGCCGGCGACTGGTACACGCAGGTGAAGAAGGAGACGGACACGGTCGTCGAGGAGCCGCTCCGCGCGGAGCGCCGCCTCGGGCTCGAACTGAGCTTCGGCCGCGTCTCCGTCACCGAGCGTGTCGTCGCGTATCAGCGCAAGGGGATCCGCGACCAGGCGACGATCGCAACGGTGCAGCTCGACCTGCCGGCGACGACGTTCGAGACCGAGGCGATCTGGTACGTGCCGACGGAGTCGCAGCTCGAGGGTCTCGAGCAGATGCCGACGCTGCTCTCCACGCTCCACGCCGCCGAGCACGCGATGATCGCCATCCTCCCGCTGTGGGCGATGTGCGACCGCTGGGACATCGGCGGGCTCTCGACGAACTACCACGAGGACACGGGCGCGCCGACCGTCTTCGTCTACGACGGGCACCCGGGCGGCGTCGGCCTCACGGAACGCGGCTTCGACCAGTTCGAAGGCTGGGTGGGCGACACGGTGCACCTTCTCGAGGGCTGCCCCTGCGCCCACGGGTGCCCGTCCTGCGTGCAGAGCCCGAAGTGCGGCAATCTGAACGAGTACCTGGACAAGCAGGGCGCCCTGACGCTCCTCAGGAGGATGTCGATTTCGGCTCGTCCCGTTCGTCGTACCTCGTAAACCATTTTCCAAGGAGGACACGCCATGCAGTACCTGCTGCTCATCCACGACGATCCGAGCGACTACCACGAGGGCCTGATCGAGGAGTACGGGGCGTTCACGCAGGCGCTCGCCGCCTCGGGCGCGCTCGTCGGCGCGAACCAGCTCCAGCCGGCCGACACGGCGACGACGGTGCGCGTCCGCGACGGCTGAGACGCTCTGCACCGACGGCCCGTTCATCGAGACCAAGGAGGCGCTCGGCGGCTACTACCTCGTCGAGGCCGAGACGCTCGACGAGGCGATCGAGTGGGCGGCGAAGATCCCGTCCGCGCAGTTCGGTCACATCGAGGTGCGGCCGGTCGTGATGCGCCCGGCAGAGGTGAGCGCATAACGACGCTCGAGCAGCTCTTCCGCGAGGAGCACGGACGCGTCCTCGCAACCCTGATCGGCGTCCTCGGCGACTTCGACCTCGCCGAGGACGCTCTCCAGGACGCGGTCGCGGCCGCGGTCGAGCGCTGGCCGCGCGACGGTATGCCCGCCAACCCGGCGGGCTGGCTCGTGACGGTGGCGAAGAACCGCGCCGTCGACCGGATCCGGCGCGACCGGACGCTCTCGCGCAAGACCGAGCTGCTCGTCCCGATCGACACCGAGCCGATGGACGACACCGCCATCCCCGACGAGCGCCTGAGCCTCGTGTTCGCGTGCTGCCACCCGGCGCTCGGGATCGAGGCGCAGATCGCGCTCACGCTGCGGTCGCTCGGCGGCCTCGAGACGGACGAGATCGCGCGCGCGTTCCTCGTGCCCGAAGCGACGATGGCGCAGCGGCTCGTGCGCGCGAAGCGCAAGATCCGCGACGCCGGCATCCCGTTCCGCGTGCCGCGCGACGACGTGCTTCCCGACCGGCTGGTCGCGGTGCTCCGCGTCGTCTACCTCATCTTCAACGCCGGCTACGGGCCGCCGGTGCGACGCGAGCTGTGCAACGAGGCGATTCGCCTCGCCGCCATGCTCGTGCTGCTCATGCCCGACGAGTCGGAGGCGCACGGCCTCCACGCGCTCCTGCTCTTCCAGGATGCGCGACGCGACGCGCGCGTGCGCGACGGATCGCTCGTCCTGCTCGACGAGCAGGACCGCTCGCTGTGGGACGACGTCGAGATCGCCGCCGGGCATCGCGCGCTCGAGCGCGCGCTCGCGCTGCCGTCGCGCGGCCAGTACCTGCTCCAGGCGGGGATCGCGGCCGCGCACAGCGACGACGTCTCCGACTGGCCGCGCATCGCCGGGTTGTACGAGCGGCTCGCAGAGCTGGAGCCGTCCCCCGTCGTCGAGCTGAACCGCGCGGTCGCGGTCGCGCAGGCCGAGGGGCCGGAGGCCGGGCTCGACGTGCTCGAGCGCATCGAGGGGCTCGACGGCTACTACCTCTTCCACTCCGCGCGCGCCGACCTGCTCCGGCGTCTCGGCCTTCCCGCGGAGGACGCATACGCCCGCGCGATCGAGCTCGCGCCGAGCGACGTCGAGCGCGACTTCCTACGCGGTCGCCTGAGCGAGCTGCAGCGCTAGGTCGACGGCCGTCGGCCGGCGTGGCGGCGCGATGCGCACCGTCCGCGTCCAGGCCCGGCTCGAGCACGACCACCGGGCGACCGAGCGTCAGCGCGAAGCCGATCTCGGCGAGCGTGCCGTACTTGCCTCCGACCGCGATGACCGCGTCGCCGGATGCGACGACGGCGAGGTTGCGCGCGTGGCCGATGCCGGTGACGACGACGTGGTCGACCCACTCGTTCGCGCGATCCCGCGTCTCGTCGGGAAGGATCCCGATCGTCGTCCCGCCCGCCGACTTCGCTCCGCGCGAGGCGGCGGCCATCACCTCGCCCAGTCCCACCGGTGACGACCGTGGCGCCGCGCTCCGCCAGGAGACGACCGACCTCTGCGGCGCGCTCTTCGTGCTCCGACGCCGCTCCCGATGACCGAGATCTGGACGCTCACGGCCGCTTCAGCCGCTGCTTCGTCGTCAGCACGCCCTCGAAGAGGTCTCCCATCTCACGCACGCGCTCGAGCACGACGTCCATCGTGAACGACGCCGGATCGAGCCGCTCGTCCACCTCGTCCCAGCGCAGCGGCGTCGACACCGGGGCTCCCGCACGCGGGCGCACCGAGTAGGCCGACGCGATGGTCTTGCCTTCGCCGTTCTGGTTCGAGTCGATGAGGACGCCGCGCCGCTTCGCCTTCGACCACTCCGTCGTCGCGAGGCCGCGATGCGTGCGCGCGATCGCGCCGGCGACGATCTCGGAGAACTCGCGCGTGTCGTCGTACGTGTAGCGACGCTCGACCGGGACGAGGACGTGCATCCCGTCGGCGCTCGACGTCTTCGGGAACGAGACGAGACCGAGCGCGTCGAGCGCCTGCTTCACGAGCAGCGCGACCTGCACGGTCTCCTTGAAGCCGACGTCGGCCGACGGGTCGAGGTCGAAGAGGACGAAGTCGGGACGGTCGGGCTTGTCCACGCGCGAGTACCACGTGTTCATGTCGATGCAGCCCATGTTCACGGCCCAGATGAGCGCGTCCTCGTCGTTCAGGATCGGCGCCGAGATCGTCTTCCGCTTACGCGGCGTCTCGCGCGTCGACACTTCGACCTCGAAGCGCGGGATCCACTCGGGCATGTGCGACGGCGCGTCCTTCTGGAAGAACGCCTTGCCGAACGCGCCGTCGGGATAGCGGCGCATCGTGAACGGCCGGTCGCGCAGGTGCGGCAGGAGGACGGGCGCGACCGTGCGGTAGTAGTCGATCAGGTCGCCCTTCGTGATCCCCTCGTCCGGGAAGAAGATCTTGTCGAGGTTGGAGAGCTTCACGCGGGACGGCGTCTCCGCATGCACTTCGGGCGCAGTCTTGTCGTCGCGCAGCCCGAGGTACACGGGAGCTCTCAGGTGGCCGTCGTGGGTCCACTCGGCGAACTTCACCTCGGCGACGAGCGACGGCCGCACCCACATGACGTCGGACTTGCGGACCTTCGCCATCTTCGGCACGACGGCGAGCGGCGACTCGTCCACGCGCAGCGGTTCGAGCGCGTCGAGCAGCTCCGCGATCGTCTTCTCGGTGAAGCCGGTGCCGGCGTTGCCGACCCATCGCAGCGTGCCGCCCTCGTTGACGGCGAGGACGAGCGAGCCGAAGCTGCGCGCACGGCGGCCCTCGCCCTTCGTGTAGCCGACGATCACGAACTCCTGCTCGCCGTGCGTCTTGATCTTCAGCCAGTCGCGCGTGCGTCGTCCCTCCGCGTAGCGCGACAACCGCTTCTTCGCCATCACGCCCTCGAGGTGCTGCTCCTGCGCGGCGGTGAAGAGTGCTTCGCCGTCGTCGAACGCACCGGAGATCTGGATGGTCTTGTCGCGCACGTCGAGAAGCCCGTCGAGCAGCTCGCGCCGTTCCGTCAGCGGACGGTCGAGCACGGGCTTGCCGTCGATCTCGAGCACGTCGAACACCGCGTACACGAGCGGCGTGCCCGGCTTGCCCTGCTGCATCGCCGAGAAGCTCGGGCGGCCCTGCTCGTCGAGCGCGCACACCTCACCGTCGACGACGCACGTCGGGCGACTTCATCGCCTGACCAAGCGCCTTCGCAATGTCGGGAAACCGCGCGGTCAGGTCGTTGCCGTTGCGGCTGACGAGCTTCGCTTCGCCGTTCGCGGACGTAGCCGAGCGCGCGGTAGCCGTCCCACTTGACCTCGAACAACCAGTCGTCTCCGCGTCGGGAGCTTGTCGGCCAGCGTCGCCAGCATCGGCCGATAGTCATTTCGCAACGCGAAATGACTCGTCGCGCTTGCGCACGAGCAGCCAGTTCTGCTCCTTGCCGTCGAGATGCGCCGGGATGAGCGTCCACGTCCCGTCCAGGCGCTTGCCGTGAAGACGGACGGTGAGCCCGCCGTCGGGCTTCTCCTCGACGAGCTCGTACGTTCCGGAGTCCCAGATCTCGACCGTGCCCGCGCCGTACTGGCCCTTCGGGATCTCACCCTCGAACCCGCCGTAGTCGAGCGGGTGGTCCTCGACGTGCACCGCCAGGGCGCGCACGCCGGGCTCGAGCGGGACGCCCTTCGGCACGGCCCACGACGCGAGGACGCCGTCGCGCTCGAGGCGGAAGTCGTAGTGGAGCCGGCGCGCGTCGTGGCGCTGCACGACGAACGTCGGCAGACGCTTGCGCGCCTGCCGACTGGAGAAGGGCTCAGTGGTCTTCGCTGGGTCGCGCTTCCGGCGGTATTCGTCGAGGCTCACGCCCGTTTTCTACCCGGAGGTTTCGCCTCGCGGGAGCCGGTAAGAGAACTCCCTGCGCTTCTCCACCCAGCGGGGGGTACACAAGGCTCGAGGCCGGTCTTTACCGGCCTCGAGTCGTATTGGGGGCACTTTCAGCGGTGATCACCGACGGGGATAAGCCTGTGGACGCTGTGGATAGGCTTCCGCGAAACCTGCCGAAACCTACTACGCAAAGACGCCAAGCGACCGAAACTTGGCTCTACGCCGTCGGCGGAGCTCGTCGCCCGGAATATCGCCAGATCGTCGATCGTCTCGCGCAGGGCCTCGCCCAGGAGCCGGGCCGCCTCCGCCGGATCGGCGTGGGCCCCGCCCTTCGGCTCGGGCACGATGGCGTCGATCACGCCCAGCTCGAGGCAGTGCATGGCGTCGGGCTTGAAGGCCGCGGCGGCCTTCTTCGCCTGAGAGGCGTCCCGCCAGAGGATCATCGCGCAGCCCTCCGGGCGAGATGACCGAGTAGATGGCGTGCTCCTGCATGAGGACGCGATCCGCGAGCGCGATCGCGATCGCACCGCCGGAGCCGCCCTCGCCGATGACGCAGGCGACGGTGGGGACGGTGAGGCGGGCCATGACCGACTGCGACTCCGCGATCGCGCCGCCCTGGCCGTGCTGCTCGGCGTCGACACCGGGATACGCGCCCGGCGTGTCGACGAGCGAGATGACCGGGAAGCCGTGCGTCTCGGCGAGCTCCATCGCGCGCATCGCCTTCGCGTAGCCCTCAGGGTTCGACATCCCGAAGCGCCGCTCGGTCCGCTGATGGATGTCGCGGCCCTTCTGCTGGCCGACGAGGACGACGGTGCGCCCGTCGAGCTTGCCGAGGCCGGCGATCATCGCCGCGTCGTCGTCGCGCCGGCGGTCGCCGTGCAGCTCGAACCAGTCGTCGAGCAGCGCCTCCACGTAGTCGAGCGTGTACGGACGATCGGGATGGCGCGCCAGCTCGACGGAGCGCCAGATGTCGTCGCCCGTCGGCTCCTCGCCGATGCGCTCGAGCTGGCGCTGGAGCCGCTGCAGCTCGCCGGACAGCTTCGCCCCGCCGAGGAGCGGCATGTTCCGCAGCCGGCTCAGCCGGTCACGGAGACGCAGCTCGTGCTCAGACGGGGGCATTGAAGATCCTCAGCAGGCGGCCGAGCGTCGAGCGGAGCTCGGGCCGCGGGACGATGGCGTCGATCTGGCCGAAGCGCAGGTTCTGTTCCGCGCGGCCGAAGTCGTCGGGCAGCTTCTCCCGCGTCAACTCCTGGACGACGCGCGGGCCGGCGAACGACATGAGCGCGCCCGGCTCGGCGAGCAGGATGTCCCCGAGCGTCGCGAAGCTCGCGAGCACGCCGCCGGTGGTCGGATGCGCCATGACGCTGAGCATCGGCTGGCCTGCGTCGTGCAGGTCCTCGACGGCGCACACGGTCTTCGGCAGCTGCATGAGCGCGAGGATCCCCTCCTGCATGCGCGCGCCGCCCGAGCTCGTGACGGAGACGAGCGGCACGCCGCGCTCGGCGGCGGAGTCGCACGCGCGCGAGAACTTCTCGCCGACGACGCTTCCCATCGAGCCGCCCATGAACGCGAAGTCCATGACGGCGAGCTCGCAGCCGCGGCCCTCGATCGAGCCCTGACCGATCACGATCGCGTCGGCGAGGCCGGTGGACATCTCCGCCTCGGCGAGCCGCTCCGTGTACGGGCGAAGATCGAAGAAGTTGAGCGGGTCCTCCGAGTGCAGGTCCGCCGCCTCTTCGTAGAACGTCCCTTCGTCCAGGAGCGACGCGATCCGGGCGCGCGCGCGCATGGGGAAGTGGTGGCCGCACTGCGCACACACCCACTGGGCCCGCTCCAGCTCGTCGTCCCGGTAGTGGGAGTGGCAGCTCGGGCAGGTGTTCGGGTGCTTGGGCGGTGGAGCCGGCTTGTCCTCGGTCTCGATCGAGACGTCGATCTTGGCCACGGTCGCTAGCTTAGACCGGCCTTCCCTCCGGAGGGTTGCGCCTAGAGGCCCAATGCGGCGCAGAGCCGCTCCAGCGGCTCCACGTTGGCCGGATCGGGCGCGAGGCCCGTGAGGCCGACCCCGGCGAGGCGGACGCCGCTTTCGCGGATTCCGACGAAGATCTTCTCCACGTCGGCCACCGTCGGCCCGGCGGGCTCCGGCATCCAGACGGTCATCTCGTCCGGGTCGAGGACGTCGCAGTCGAGCGCGACGTACACGGCCGACACCTGGGAGAGCACCCGGTCGACGTCGTCGTCGATGCCGGCGGCGGCGATGAACTCGACCTCGGGCGGGTCGAGATTCCGTGTCCCGACGAGAGCGACGTCGTGCGCCTCGATGGCGCCGCCGTCGAGCAGCATGCGGAGCGGCATCCCCCACTGGTTCCCCGACGGAGAGCTCTGCACGGTGTTCAGGTCACCGTGCGCGTCGAGCCAGACGATGCCGAGCCGCTCGTGGCGCGCTGCGAGACCCTCGACTGCGCCGATGTGCGAGCAGCAGCAGCCGCCGAGGACGAGCGGCCGGTCGGGAAGGTCGGACGCGACCGCGAGCGTCTGCGCGACGAGCGAGTCCTCCTCGACGACGGATGCCTCGGGATAGTCGAGCTGGAGCCCTGCCGCCTCCACCATCTCCTCGCCGCCGTCGCCCCACGCGCGCGGGACGCGCACGAGGCCGGCGGCGAACGTCCGTCCGCACGAATGGCACTCGTAGCCCATGCCGATCGCGACAGCGGTGTTCGCGCGACACGTCGGACACTTCGCGCGCAGGATGCTCACGCGACGGCCTTCTCGAAGACGACGGTCTCGCTCTCGACACGCATGCCGACGCGTTCATACAGCTTCGTCGCTCCGGTCGGGCTCTCCGCGTCGACGCCGAGCGTCACGCGCGTCAGATCCACGACGCCAGAACTCGGCGAACGTGCGGTAGAGCAGCGCCTTGGCGAGACCACGGCCACGCCACGGCCGCCGTACGCCCAGCAGGCCGACGTAGCCGGACGCCGTACGAGCCTCGTTCCGCGCGACGGCCGCAATCTCGTTCACCGTCGCGGACGACGAACCACAGGCTGTGGTCGTCATCGCGCCGCATCTTCCACCACTCGTCGAACGGGAGGCCGCTCCACTCCCAGTGATCCTCGAACGACTCGTTGGTCGCATGATGGAACGCGCGCTCGTCGCCCTCGCGGAACTCGTCGAGCACGAGCGGCGCCGGAAGCTCGGGAACGATCGGCTCCGCCTCGAGATCGATCGCCATCTCCCAGAAGCGGCGCACGTCGCGATAGCCCCGAGCACGGAAGAGGTCGGCGGCCGCACCATCGTCGGCCACCGCAAACGCGTGAATCCTCGGAACGCCGAGCCGGGCGGCCGCGGCTTCGCCGTGCTCGACGAGGCTCGACCCGAGCCCGCGACCCTTCGAGCCCTGGGCGACGACGCCGACGTGATGGCCGATGCCGCCCCAGACCTGGATCCAGCCGGCCGCAGCGACGTGTCCCTCCTCTTCGTAGAGCCACGAGTCGCGCGCCAGGTCGGCGCGTATCCACCAGCTCTCCACCTCGGATGCCTCGATGTGCGACGGCCGTCCGCGCAGCGCCTCCTCGTCGGCGCGAACCACTGCGGCGATCGCTTCCGCGTCCCCGGGAACGACCGGACGGACGTTCATGCCACGAGCGAATCGAGAGCGTCGGCGAGGCCCGACAGCGAGCGCAGCTCGACGTCCGGCCGCGGCCTCGCCTCTTCGCCGAGCCGGTTGATCCAGATCGTGCGCAGGCCGAGCTCGCGCGCCGGCGCGACGTCGTGGAAGAGACTGGCGCCCACGTGCACGTGCCCGGCCGGAGCGGCCCCCGTGCGCGCGTAGAACTCCTCCCAGTGCTTGTGGCCGGGCTTGTACGAGCCGATCTCGGACGCGACGATCGCGAGCTCGAAGGGGACGCCGATGGTCTCCATCGACGCGTCGATGAACTCGCGGTCGGTGTTCGAGAGGATCGCGAGCTTCCAGCCGCGCGCACGCGCTTCCTCGAGCGAGGCGCGCACCTCGGGGAACGACTCCCACGAGGGCAGCGAGCGGCCGAGCGCGTCCTCCTCGCCGGCGGGCACGTCGCCGAGCCGGGAGAGCGTGATCGCGAGCACGTCGCGGTAGCTCCGCGTCGGCTCCTCGCGCTGCACCTGCGGCTCGACCTCGTGGTAGCGATGCAGCAACGCCGAGGCGCGATCGGGCCCGAACAGCCGCTCGAGCTCGCGCCCGACGCCGCCGTTCCAGTCGATGAGCGTGCCGTAGCAGTCGAATGTCGCCCAACGGTCCATACTCCGCGCATCATGGCTGATCGAGCGACCCATTACCGCTGGGACGACATCCCCCGCGAAGAGGTCAACCCGCTGCTGGGCCGCCGGCTCGTCACCGGGGGCGACCTGATGATCGCGCAGGTCTTTCTGAAGAAGGGCTGCATCGTTCCGATGCATGCGCACGAGAACGAGCAACTGACGTACATCCTCGAGGGCTGGCTCCGCTTCACGCTCGGCGAAGGCGGCGAGCAGGAGACCGTGGACGTCCGCGCCGGCGAGGTGCTCACGATCCCGCGCAACCTCCCGCACCAGGCGGAGGCGCTGGAGGACACGCTCGACGTCGACGTCTTCCATCCGCCGCGTGCGGACTGGCTCGACGGGTCGGACGCGTATCTCAGGCGGCCGGTCTAAAGGCGAGCAGCTCGGGCCCGTGCTCGTTGAGCCAGGCCTTCTGCTCGCGCCACTCGGGGCGACGGGTCTCGACGAGCCGCCAGAACCGGCGCGAGTGGTTCGCCTCGCGTAGATGGCACACCTCGTGCACGACGACGTAGTCGAGCACCTCGAACGGCGCGAGAACGAGACGCCAGTTGAACGAGAGGTTCCCGGCCGGCGAGCACGAGCCCCAGCGCGTGCGCTGGTCGCGGATCTGGATGCGGTTGACCTCGACGCCGAGCTCGGCCGCCTCGTCCTCGACGACCATGTGCACGAGCTCACGCGCGGCGCGGCGTCCCTCGAGCTCGGACACGCTGTTCGGATCGAGATGGAGCCGCGGTCTCTGTCGCGCGCGCTCGTTCGCGATCCAGTCGCGGTGGGCGTGCAGCACGCGATCGATCTCGCTGTCCGGCATCCACACCGGGAACGGTCAGCCGCGGGGGCTCTCCCCACGGCAGCTCGATGCTCCAGCGCTTTGCGCGCCGCGAGCGGCGCACGACGACGAGCTCATGTTGCACAGTGCGGAAAGCCTAGGAATGGTGTCAGACACCGTCGGTGTCGAACCGAAGCACGCTACGTGGTGCTTGCGGATGACGACGCAAGCGTTGTGACCGCCGAAACCGAACGAGTTGTTGATCGCGACGTTCACCTCGGCCTTGCGCGCCACGTTCGGCACGTAGTCGAGATCGCACTCGGGATCGGGGTACTCGTAGTTGATCGTCGGCGGCAGCATGCCCTCGTGCACGGCGAGCGTCGTGAACAGCGCCTCGACCGCTCCCGCGCCGCCGAGACAGTGGCCGGTCGCGCCCTTCGTGCCGGAGATGGCGATGCGGTGCGCCTGCTCTTCGCCCATCGCAAGCTTGATCACGCGCGTCTCGCTCGAGTCGCCGATCGGCGTCGACGTCGCGTGCGCGTTGACGTAGTCGACCTGCTCCGGCGTGATGCCGGCGTCGGCCATCGCCATCTTCAGCGCGCGGGCGGGATTGACTCCGGTCGGATCCGGCTCGGTGATGTGGCTCGCGTCGGCGGACACGCCGTAGCCGGCGATCTCGCCGTAGATCTTCGCGCCGCGCGCGAGCGCGTGCTCGAGCTCCTCGAGAACGAGCACGGCGGCCGCCTCGCCCATGACGAACCCGTCGCGCTTCGCGTCGAACGGTCGCGACGCGTGTGTGGGATCGTCGTTGCGGCGCGAGAGTGCGCGCATCGCGCCGAAGCCGGCGATGCCGACCTTGTTGACCGCCGCCTCGGTGCCGCCGCAGAACATCACGTCCGCGCGACCGAGCCGGATCGCGTCCGTGCCGTCGCCGATGGCCATGTTCGACGCTGCGCACGCCGTGCACTGCGACGCGAGCGGGCCCTTCGTCCCGAGCTCCATCGACACCCAACCGGCGCCCATGTTCGGGATGATCGACGGGATCGCGAACGGGTTCACGCGGTCGGGACCGCGGTCGCGCAGCGTGTCGTAGCAGTCCTGGAACGACGTCAGGCCGCCGATCCCCGTCGCGATCGCGGCGCCGATCCGGTCGGCGTCTGCGGCGATGTCGAGCCCGGAGTCCTGCTCCGCCTGGCGCGCAGCCGCGACGATGAGCTGCGCGAACCGGTCCATACGCCGCGCCTGCTTGTGGTCGATCCACTCGGACGGGTTGAAGTCCTTCACCTCGCACGCGAACTTCACCACGTAGTCGGAAGCGTCGAAGTGGGTGATCGGCCCCGCGCCGGACTCGCCGCGCACCAGCGACTCCCAGCTCGAGCGAACGTCGTTTCCGAGTGGCGTCAGCGCACCGAGACCGGTGATGACGACGCGCCTGCGCCCGTTGAGTGACCCGTTGTAACTGCTCACATTCCCATTCCGCCGTCGACGAGGAGCACTTCGCCCGTGATGAACGAGGCCTCGTCGGAGCAGAGGAAGCGTACCGCCCCCGCCACGTCGTCCGGCTTTCCAGCGCGGCCGAGGGGGGTGTTCTGGATCATCGCGGCCATCACTTCCTCGGGCAGAACGTCGGTGAGCTGCGTCGTGACATAGCCCGGTGCGACGACATTGGCGCGGACGTTGCGGCTGCCGAGCTCGCGCGCGAGCGACTTCGTGAAGCCGATGATTCCCGCCTTGGAGGCCGCATAGTTCGTCTGGCCCCAGTTGCCGTGAACGCCGACGATCGAGGAGACGTTGACGATCGACCCCGCGCGCTTCTTCATCATCGGGCGCGTCACCGCGCGGCACGTGTAGAAGACGGACGAGAGGTTCGTCTCGATCACTGTTCGCCAGTCGTCGTCGGACATGCGCGCGAGCAAACCGTCACGCGTGAGGCCTGCGTTGTTGACGAGCACGTCGACGTCACCCGCCTCCTCGACGAGACGCGCAGCCTCGACGGGATCGGAGACGTCGGCCTGCACCGCTCGGCCGCCGATCTCGGCGGCGAGCGCTTCCGCTTCGTCCTTGCCGGAGCGATACCCGATGACGACGGATGCGCCCGCGCTCGCGAGCTCGACGGCGATCGCGCGACCGATGCCGCGTGACGCGCCCGTGACGAGGGCGTTCTTCCCTTCGAGTGAAGCGAAGCGTCACGATTCGGCTGCGAGCACGTCGTGCAGCTCGTCGAGCGCGGCGAGGCTGTTCACCGAGACGGCCTTCACGCTGCGGTCGATGCGCTTGACGAGGCCCGAGAGCACGTTCCCCGGACCAACCTCGACGAACGTGCGGACGCCTTCGCGCATGAGCTCGCTCGCCGCCTGCGTGAAGCGAACGGGCGCGGTGAGCTGGTCGACGAGCAGCGGGCCCATGCGCTGCGCCGACTCGATCCGCGCGGTGACGGTCGACATGAACGGCGCAACGGGCTCCTGGAACTTCACCTTGTCGATCGCGGGTCTAAGGCGGTCCGCCGCGCGCGCCACAAGAGGCGAGTGGAACGCGCCCGACACCTTGAGCTTCACTGCGCGGCGCGCACCCGCCTCTTGCGCGAGCTCGCAACACTCGTCGACCGCGTCGTTCTCACCGGACACGACGATCTGGCCGGGGCAGTTGTAGTTCGCAGGCCACACGCCGAGGATCTTCCGGCACAGCGTCTCGACCACTTCGTCCTCGAGCCCGAGGATCGCGGCCATCGATCCGGGATGGCGCGCTGCAGCCTCGGCCATCGCGATGCCGCGCTCGCGCACGAGCGCGATCGCCTCCTCGTCCGTCATCGCACCGGCGGCGGCGATAGCGGCGAACTCGCCGACGGAGTGACCGACGACGAAGTCCGGCTCGATGCCGCGTGCGCGAATGGCGGCGAGCATCGCGAGCGACGTCGCGACGAGCGCCGGCTGCTGCACGGCGGTGTCGAGCAGCTCCGATGCGTCACCGTGGAAGCACAGACGCTCGAGATCCATGTTCGCCGCGCCGCTCGCGCGCGCGTACACCGCGCGTGCCTCGGCAACGGCTTCCGCGATGTCGCGGCCCATGCCGGGCTCGACCGAGCCCTGGCCGGGGAAGCAGAACGCAACCTTCATGCGGCGGCCTCCATCGTCCAGCGCATCAAAGCACTGCCCCAGGTGAGCCCGGCGCCCATACCGGTCATGAGCACGAGCATCCCGGGCTGGAGGCGGCCGTCCCCGAGCGCCTCGGCCATGGCCAGCGGGATGGAGCCCGACGACGTGTTGCCATACCTGTCCACATTGATCACAACCCGGTCAGACGGGACTCCGAGCTTCCGGGTTGCGTGGTCGATGATCCGGACGTTCGCCTGGTGGGGGATGTAGAGATCAACGTCGTCGATGGTGACGTTGCACTTGGCCATGATCTCCTCGGCCGACGAGACGAGGATCCTCGTGGCGAATTTGAACACTTCCGGGCCGTTCATCTTCACGTACTTGTCCGGTTCATCGAAGTGGCGGGAGCCGCTACCCGGCAGCCAGAGGCTCTTTCCGCCCTCGCCGTCGGCCCCGAGCTCGAAACCGAGAAAGCCCTGCTTGGGCACCGCTTCCAGGACGACGGCGCCCGCCCCGTCCCCGAAGAGGACGAGGGTAGAGCGGTCGCTCCAGTCGAGGATCTTCGAGAGGACGTCGCCGCCGATGACGAGCGCGCGCTGCGCGAGCCCGCCGGCGAGCATCCCGTACGCCTGGGCGAGCGCGTACATGAAGCCGGTGCAGCCGGCAGCCAGGTCGTAGGCGGCCGCGTCGGTCGCGCCTAGCGCGTCGGCGACGATCGCAGCCGTCGACGGAAAGGCCATATCGGGAGTGACCGTCGCCACGATGATCAGATCGATGTCCTTGCCGGACAGATCCTGCTTGCTCGAGCGCCGCACGCGCAGCGGGCAGCGCCAGGTCGGAGAGCGCCTCGTCCTGCGCTGCGATGCGGCGCTCGCGGATTCCCGTCCGCTCGCGGATCCATTCGTCGGACGTGTCGACGTACTGCGACAGATCGTCGTTCGTCACCACGCGGTCGGGCACCTTGCACCCGAGCCCGGTGATGGACACGGCGAGCCCTGCTTGGACGCTTCCGATCATTCGCCGACGAAGACTGTCAAAAGCGCCTCGGCGGCGACTTCACCGTTGACGCTCGCGCGCCCCTCGCCCTTCGCGATGGGTCCGCGCACGCGGACGAACTCGCATTCGAGCGTAAGGATGTCGCCGGGCTCGACGATGCGCTTGAAGCGGCAATCGTCGATGCCTGCAAAGAACGGGATCTTGCCGCGGTTGTCCTCGTGGGCGAGGACGGCGACGGCGCCGGCCTGCGCGATCGCTTCGATGGTGAGCACGCCCGGCATCACCGGCCGTCCGGGGAAGTGGCCGGCGAACCACCAGTCGTCGGCACGGATCTCGCGGCGGCCGACGACGCGCTTGCCCGGCTCGAGCTCGATGATCTCGTCGACGAGCAGGAACGGCGGCCGGTGCGGGATCAACTCCATGATCACGTCGCGGCCGAACGGCGCTGCGACGACCGTCACGCGACGTCTTCCAGCTTCTCACGCAGACGCGCGCGGCCGCGGTGCGCATGGCACTTCGCGGTGCCGACGGGCATTCCGGCCGCTTCGGCGATCTCCTCGAACGAGTAGCCCATCGCGTCCTTGAGCACGATCACCTGCGCTTCGCGCGCCGAGATACCTGCGAGCGAGTCGCACAACTCGCGGCGAAGCTCGGACATTCCCGCCTCGCGGACCGGATCCCCGGTTGCGCCGGCGTCGATGTCGTCGATGAGCGGCTCGGTCAGGCGCGTCTTTCTCCGCTCCGCCGCGTCGCGGCACGTGTTCACGACGAGCCGGTGCACCCAGGTCGAGAACTGCGCGTCGCCGCGGAACTGCGGGAGCCGGACGCAGACCTTCGCGAGTGCTTCCTGCGCGGCGTCGCGCGCGTCCTCGGGATCGCGGAGCAGATGGCGCGCAAGCCGCTCGACCCGCGGGGCGTGCCGCGCGCACAGAACCTCGAGCGCTGCGCGGTCCCCGTCCTTCGCCCGCTGGACGAGGATCGGGTCGCTGAGCTTCTCGTAGACCGGGGCCGCTTGCGCGCGCAGCGGCTGCCTGATGGCTTTCACGGCCTGGTTAGTCTAGATGGGCGTGTCGGACCTGATGCCCGAGCTCGTCGTCCCATTGGTACGCGGACGCCTCGGCCGGCCCTACCGCTTCCTGCCCGAGTGCCCGTCGACGCAGCGCGAGATCGGCGACGACGACGCGGAGGGGACAACGGTCGCCACCGACCATCAGACCGAAGGGCGAGGCCGGCTGGGGCGCGTGTGGCAGGACACGCCCGGCCGCGCGCTCCTCTTCTCGGTGATGCTGCGGCCGCCCGTGGAGATGGCCCGCTGGCCCGAGCTGTCGCTCGTCGCCGGCGCGGCGGTGGCCGAGGCGCTCGGCGCCGGTGCGGAGGTCTCGCACCCGAACGACGTCATGATCGGCGGCCGGAAGGTGGCGGGCGTGCTGCCCGAGGCGACCGCCGGCCGCGTCGTCCTCGGCATCGGCGTGAACGTGAACCAGCCCGAGGACGAGCTTCCGCGCGACGCGGTCAAGCCGCCGACGTCGCTCCGCGTCGAGCTCGGCCGCGAGCTGGAGCGCGCGCCGCTCCTCGCCGCGATCCTCGCGGAGCTCGAACGCCGGTACGACGCCTGGTCGGGCGTATCCTGATCCCCATGCGCGCAGTGCTCGTCGCGCTCGCCGCTCTGATCCTTGCCGGCACGGCGGGCGCCGCCACGCAACCGAGAGTCCTCGCGATCCAGTTCGGGCCCGATCTCGAGATCAACCCGGTGACGCAGGGCTACCTCACACACGAGCTCTCGCGCGCCGCGTCCGACCACTACGACGCGGCGGTCATCCTCCTCGACACGCCGGGCGGCCTCTCGACGTCGATGAAGACGATCTACAACGCCGAGCTGAACGCGAAGCTGCCGGTGATCGTGTACGTGTCGCCGAACGGATCGCGCGCAGCATCCGCCGGCGTGTGGGTGTCGGAGGCGGCAGACGTCCTCGCGATGGCGCCGACGACGAACATCGGCTCGTCGACGCCGATCGACTCGAGCGGCGGGAACCTCGGCTCGGACCTGCGGCGCAAGGTGATCAACGACGCGGTCGCGTCGCTGACGGCGCTCGCTGCGGCGCACCACCGCAACACGCAGTGGCCGGAGAAAGCCGTGCGCGTCGCGTCGAACCTCACCGCCGACCAGGCGCTGCGGATGAACGTCATCGACCTGATCGCGCCGACGCTTCCGGCCCTGCTGACGCGGCTGGACGGCTACCACACGAAGGACGCGCAGCGTCCGTACACGCTCCACCTCGCCGGCGCGCACATCGACACGGTGAAGCCGGGATTCGTGACGCGCTTCCTCAACACGATCATCGACCCGAACCTCATCTCGATCCTGTTCCTCGCCGGGATCGTCGGGCTCATCTTCGAAGTGCTGCATCCCGGAATCGTTCTTCCCGGAGCGCTCGGCGCCGTGTCGCTCGTCCTCGCGCTCTACGGGTTCTCCGTGCTGAACCCGAGCTGGGGAGGTGTGGCGCTCATCCTGCTCGGCGTCTCGTTGCTCGTCATCGACCTGCACGCGCTGACGCACGGAGCGCTGACGATCGCCGGCGTGATCGCGCTCGGCTTCGGCATGGCATTGCTCTTCCAGAACGAGCCTGCGCCGTATCGCGTCAACACCTGGCTCATCGTCGGCATCGCGCAGCGCCATCGCCCTCTTCTGGAGCTTTGCCCTGGGCAAGGGCTTCGCCGCACGCCGGCTGCCGGTGACCGTCGGCCCGCAGACGATCGTCGGAGAGCGAGGAGAGGTGCGCGCGCCGGGGCTCGTGTTCGTCAACGGCGAGTTGTGGAAGGCGCACGCCGAGGACGACTCCGACCTCGTCCCGGGCGAGGAAGTCGAGGTCGAGGCCGTCGAAGGCCTCGAGCTGACGGTTAAGAGATAGGGTTGCCGTAATGCTCGGCTTCGTCCGGATCATGCGGGAGTACGAGCGGGGCGTCATGTTCCGCTTCGGCCGGCTGATCGCTACACGCGGGCCCGGCATCGTCTGGAAGATCCCGGTCGTCGACCAGATCGTGAAGGTCGACCTGCGCACGATCACGCTGAACATCCCGCCGCAGGAAGTGATCACGAAGGACAACGTGCCGGTGCGCGTGAACGCGGTCGCGTACTTCCGCATCGTCGACCCGAAGGACGCGATCGTGCAGGTCGAGAACTTCATGGTCGCGACGTCGCAGAAGGCGCAGACGACGTTGCGGTCGGTGCTCGGCCAGCACGTGCTCGACGAGCTGCTGTCGGAGCGCGAGAAGATCAACGCGATCCTGCAGGAGATCATCGACGAGGCGACCGGCCCGTGGGGCATCAAGGTCTCCGCGGTCGAGGTGAAGGACGTCGAGATCCCGAGCGGCATGCAGCGCGCGATGGCGCGTCAGGCCGAGGCCGAGCGCGAGCGGCGCGCGAAGATCATCAACGCCGAGGGCGAGTTCCAGGCAGCCGAGCGGCTGAAGGACGCCGCGATCGTGATCGAGGAGCACCCGATCGCGCTGCAGCTGCGCTACCTGCAGACGCTGCTCGAGATCGGCGGCACGAACTCCTCGACGATCATCTTCCCGGCGCCGATCGACCTGATCAAGCCGTTCCTCGAGAAGCGCTCCGGCGACTAGCCGACGCTGCCCTGCTCGCGGAACCGGCGGGCGGCGTCGATGGCCGCGCCGAGGTTCAGGCCCTTGTCCTTCGCCTGCTTGATGAGCATGACCGTCTCGAGCGCGTCGATGTCGTAGATGCGCTGCTTCTTCCCCTTCGTGGGGATCTGCGCCTTGTTCGTCCAGTAGTCGAGCTGCATCTTCGAGATGCCGGCGATCTGGCAGACCTGCCCGAGGTAGAGCTCGACCTTGCCGAGATGCTCGGCCAGGTTGATCGGTTCGAGAAAGTCGACCTGCCTCATCGCCATGAAGAAATCCGCCCTCGCCGTGGTCCGAACCCGCGTTTGAGAGTTATAGAAGGGATTGTTGCGTTTTGGAAGGGGAGGCTTCCGAAACGTCCCCCTTCGGGGGCCTACTCGTCCGCGGCGGGCTCTGCAGCAGGCTCGGGGGCCTCGGCAGCGTCGCCCTCGTCGGACTCGACGACGGGCGCGAGAGACGAGACCCGCTCGTCGCCGCGGAGGCGCATGACGATGACGCCCTGCGTGGCGCGGCCGAGCCGCTTGACGTCCTCGACCGGCATGCGGATGACCGTGCCGCCCGTCGAGATGAGCATCACCTGGTAGCCGTCCCGGACGACGCGGGCGCCGGCGAGCGTGCCCTTCGTCTCGGTCAGCTGGATCGTCTTCACGCCCATGCCGCCGCGGCCCTTGATCGGATAGTCGCCGACGCGCGTGCGCTTGCCGTAGCCGTTCTCGGTGACGACGAGCAGGTCGGAGTCGTCCTGGGCGATGTTCACCGAGATGACCTCGTCGTCTCCGCGCATCCGCATGCCGGCGACGCCTGAGGTGTCGCGGCCCATCGCGCGCACTTCCGTCTCGTGGAAGCGAATCGCCTGTCCGAGCTTCGAGATCATGAGGATGTCGTCGTCGCCGGAGGAGTGGCGTACGCCGACGAGCTCGTCGCCGTCGCGCATCTTGATCGCGATGATCCCGTCCGCCTTCAGCGGCGTGTTGTACGACGCGAGCTCGGTCTTCTTGACGACGCCGTTCTTCGTTCCGAAGACGAGGTACTTCGCTTCGCCGAAGTCGCGCGTCTGCACGACGGCGCGGACGGTCTCGTCCTGACGGAACGGCAGGAGGTTGATGATCGCGCGGCCCTTCGACTGGCGCGAGCCGAGCGGGAGCTCGTGCACCTTCAGCCGGTAGACCTTGCCGACGTTCGTGAAGAAGAGGATGTAGTCGTGCGTCGAGGCGACGAACAGGTGCTCGATGTAGTCCTCGTCCTTGAGCTCCATGCCCATGACGCCGATGCCGCCGCGCTTCTGCTCGCGATACGCGGTCACCGGTAGCCGCTTGATGTAGCCGGACTGGGTGATCGCGATCACCATGTCCTCTTCCGCGATCATGTCCTCGAGCTCGAGCTCTTCCTCTGCGTGCACGATCTCCGTGCGGCGGTCGTCGTTGCGGGTGCCGTAGATCTGCTTGATCTCGAGCAGCTCGGTCTTGATGAGCGCGTCGATCTTCGCCGGGTCTCCGAGCAGCTCGCGCAGCTCCGCGATGCGCTCCTTCTTGTCGCGGTACTCCTCTTCCACCTCGGTGCGCGCGAGCCCCGTGAGCCGCGCGAGCCGCATGTCGAGGATCGCCTGCGCCTGGATCTCGCTGAGCGTGAAGCGCTCCTGCAGCTGCGTGCGCGCCTCGTCGGTGTCGGCCGCGGCGCGGATGAGCGCGACGACGGCGTCGATGTTGTCGAGCGCGATGAGATAGCCCTCGAGAACATGTGCGCGCTCCTCGTTCTTCCGCAGCTCGTCCTTCGAGCGGCGGATGACGATCTCGCGCTGGAAATCGAGGTAGTGGCGGACGAGCTCGAGCAGCGACAGCGTCTTCGGCACGCCGTCGACGAGCGCGACGGCGTTGTAGCCGAACGTCGACTGCAGCGGCGTGTGCTTGAACAGCTTGTTGAGCGCGACCTGCGGGATCGCGTCGCGCTTGAGCTCGACCTGGATGCGCATGCCGGTGCGATCGGAGTGGTCGGCGAGATCCGAGATCTCGGTGAGCACCTTCTCCTGCACGAGGTCGGCGATCTTGCGGATGACGCCGGTGTCGCCGCCCTTCTTGACGCCGTACGGAAGCTCGCTGATGACGATCGCCGACTTGCCGCCGCGCAGCTCCTCGATGTGTGCGCGGGCGCGCATGACGATGCGGCCGCGGCCGGTGCGGTACGCGTCGCGGATGCCGCTGCGGCCGACGATGTACGCGCCGGTCGGGAAGTCGGGCCCGGTGACGTGCTTCATCAGGCCTTCGACGTCGATGTCGGCGTTGTCGATCATCGCGACCACCGCGTCGACGATCTCGCCGAGCTTGTGCGGCGGCATGTTCGTCGCCATCCCGACGGCGATGCCGGTCGAGCCGTTGACGAGCAGGTTCGGGAAGCGCGACGGAAGAACCGTCGGCTGCCGGCGCGACTCGTCGTAGTTCGGCTCGAAGTCGACGGTGTTCGCGTCGATGTCGCGCAGCATCTCCGTCGCCATGCGGGAGAGGCGCGCTTCCGTGTATCTCATGGCCGCTGGTGGGTCGTCGTCGATCGAGCCGAAGTTGCCCTGCCCGTCCACGAGCGGATAGCGCAGCGAGAACGGCTGCGCCATGCGCACGAGCGTGTCGTAGATCGCCTGGTCGCCGTGCGGGTGGTACTTGCCCATCACGTCGCCGACGGTGGCGGCGGACTTCTTGTACGGCCGGTTCGGCTGGAGGCCCGCCTCGTGCATGCCGTACAGCACGCGCCGGTGCACGGGCTTCAGGCCGTCGCGCACGTCCGGGAGGGCACGCGAGACGATGACCGACATCGCGTAGTCGAGGAAGCTCGACCGCATCTCCTGCTCGAGCTCGCGCGGCTCGACGCGGCCGCGGTCGATCGCGCCGGTATCGAGCTCAGACATCGAGGAACTTCACGTCCTTCGCGTTCTCCTCGATGAAGACGCGACGGGGCTCCACCTGATCTCCCATGAGCATCGAGAAGAGCTGGTCGGCGGCGTGCGCATCCTCGACGTCGACGCGGATCATCAGGCGACGCGCCGGGTCCATCGTCGTCTCCCAGAGCTGCGACTCGTTCATCTCGCCGAGGCCCTTGAAGCGGGAGAGCTGGATGCCGACCTCCTTCGCGAGGTCGAGCGCGACCGTGCGCAGCTCGGAGAACGTCTGCGCGACGCCGGTCTTCTTGCCGAGCTGAAGCTTGAAGGGCGGCGAGCCGGCGACATCGGCGAGACGCGCATGCGCCTTGCGCAGGTTCGTGTAGATCGGCGAGGACAGGAGCTCCGCCGACAGCCGCACGAGCTCCGCCGACGACGTCGACTCCTCCACCACCTTCACGCGCAGTCCGTCGTCGTCGCGCTCGAGCACCGACAGCGTGAAGCCGTTCGCCGGCAGCGTCGCGATCGCCTTCTCGACCTCGGCCGGCGTCAGCGCCTCGAGCTCGACGAGCCGGTGCGAGATGACGAGGTCGGCGGCGTGATGGCCGAAGTCGGCGCGCAGGCGCGCAGACCAACCCTCGAACTCGGCGAGCGCGGACGTGAAGCGCTTCCAGCGCGCCTCGGTCAGCTTGACCTCGTTGCCGTCGCGATCGCTCACCTCGAGCTCGCCGAAGCGCTCGCGCACGAGCAGGTCCTCGAGCTGCGAGTCCTTCTCGAAGTAGTACTCCTGGTTGCCGAGCTTGACCTTGTACAGCGGCGGCACGGCGATGTAGATGTGGCCGCGCTCGAACAGCTCCTTCATGTGCCGGTACAGGAACGTGAGCACGAGCGTGCGGATGTGCGAGCCGTCGACGTCGGCGTCCGTCATGAGGACGATGCGGTGGTAGCGCAGTCCCTCGATGTTGAACTCGTCGCCGATCCCGGTGCCGATCGCGGTGATCATCGCCTGGATCTCGTTGTTGGAGAGAACCTTGTTGATGCGGTTCTTCTCGCTGTTGATGATCTTCCCGCGCAGCGGCAGGATCGCCTGGTACGTGCGGTCGCGACCCATCTTCGCGCTGCCGCCTGCGGAGTCGCCCTCGACGATGTAGAGCTCGGCCGCTTCGGGATCGCGGATGGAGCAGTCGGCGAGCTTGCCCGGCAGCGACGAGCTGTCGAGCGCGGACTTGCGCCGCGTCAGCTCGCGCGCCTTGCGCGCCGCCATGCGTGCGCGCATCGCGGCGATCGTCTTGTTGATGATCGCGCGCGCGTCCTGCGGGTTCTCCTCGAGGAACTGCGAAAGCTGCGCGTTCACCGTGGTCTGCACGAGACCTTCGACGCCGGGGTTGCCGAGCTTCGTCTTCGTCTGCCCTTCGAACTGCGGGTTGCGCAGCTTCACGGAGACGACGGCTGCGAGACCTTCGCGCACGTCCTCGCCCTCGAGCGACTCGTCCTTCTTCAGCAGCTTGAGCTCCTGCGCCTTCGCGTTGAGCGTTCGCGTGAGCGCGCTGCGGAAGCCGGAGAGATGCGAGCCGCCCTCGACCGTGTTGATGTTGTTGGCGAACGTGAAGACCGACTCCTGGTACGAGTTGTTCCACTGCATCGCGACCTCGACCGAGCCCTGATCGGTCTCGCCCTCGAAGTAGACGATGTGCTTGTGGATCGCGTCCTTCTGCTCGTTGATGTACGCGACGAAGTCCCGGATGCCGCCCTCGTAGTGGAACTCGACCGTCTTGCCGTCGGCGCGCTCGTCGGTGAGCTTGATGCGCAGCGCCTTCGTGAGGAACGCGGTCTCGCGCAGCCGCTGCGTGACGGTGGCCGCGTCGACGTCGATCTGCTCGAAGATCTCCGTGTCGGGCATGAACGAGATGGTCGTGCCGGTGTCCTCCGGCGCCGCGTCGCCGACGATCTCCATGTCGCCCTGCGGTTCGCCGCGCGCGAATTCCTGGCGATACGTCTTGCCGTCGCGGCGAACCTCGGCGATGAGCCACTCGGACAGCGCGTTCACGACGGAGAGGCCGACGCCGTGCAGGCCGCCCGAGACCTTGTAGCCGTCGCCGCCGAACTTGCCGCCCGCGTGGAGCTTCGTCAGGACGACCGTCAGCGCCGGCAGGTTCTGGTCGGCCATGAAGTCCACGGGGATGCCGTGGCCCCAGTCGCGGACGGTCACCGAGTGGTCGGGATGGAGCGTGACCTCGATGCGGTCGTTGCGTCCGGCGAGGGCCTCGTCGACCGAGTTGTCGACCACCTCGTAGACGAGATGGTGGAGCCCGCGCTGGCCCGTCGAGCCGATGTACATGCCCGGCCGAAGCCGGACCGGCTCGAGACCTTCGAGCACGGTGATGTCCTTTGCGGTATAGACGTCTTCAGCCATGAAAAAAGCCCTGCAAATCCCACATTTGCGGGCGTCCTGGAAGTGTATCAGAACGGGGGGTCTTCCGGGGCGTTTACGAGGGCACTTTCGATGGCTTTTGTGACGATTTTGCGGAGGTCTTCGTCGGCTATCTCGGAAGCAATCTCTTCTGCTGCTCGATGCTGTTCCGGGGAGGCGACCGCTGGGGCGGTCGCCGGTGGGGTGACTTCCTCGACCGCCGGCTTCCGGCAGCGGCCCCGGAACGAACTTAGATCGCATCCACGCCCTCGAGGCGGCTGCTTGAATTTCCCCTGCACGTTGGGTCAATTCGAAGGCCCAGATCGCGTCGCGCGTGTGGACGATCAGCGTTCCGTCGCGCTGGAAGCGCGCCGGCCATGCGCTGCGCGCGATCTCCACGCCGACCGCGTCCGGCCACGCCGCCACGACGTCGCCGATCGCGCCCTGCGGCCCGAAGCGGCCGAGCTCGCGCTTGACCTCGTCACCGAGCGGTTCCAGCGCGCACCTCCACCAGCTGGTCGGGGTCGGCGGGAAGCATCGCCGGATCGGTGGCCGTGATCAGCGTCTGGCCGCGGCCGGCCACCCGCTCGGCGAGCGTGCGCCGGCGGCCGGGATCGAGCTCGGAGAGGACGTCGTCGAGCAGGAGCAGCGGTGGAGCCCCGCGCCGCTCGGCCACGAGATCGGCCTCCGCCAGCAGGAGCGAGAGGACGGCGAGCCGCTGCTCGCCCTGCGACCCGAAGCTGCGCAGGTCACGGCCTGCGGCCGTCACGAGCACGTCGTCCAGAGGTGGGCCCGACACCGGTGATGCCGCGCTCCACGTCTCGGTCGAGGCGCTGCTCGAGCTGCTGCGACCGTCGGCGGCTCTCCGTCGTAGCGCAGCTCGGCGTCGTCGAGACCGAACGCGGCCGCATGCTCCGCAAATGCGGGTGCGAGCAGCGCGAGCACCTCGCGGCGCGCGCCGACGAGCTGCGTCCCGAGCTCGACGACCTGCTGCGTCCACGGCGCGATCGCGTCCCGCGTCGACGCTCCGACGGCGATGCGACGCA
>CAVTGM010000018.1:0-61983 GCA_963734285.1 uncultured Actinomycetes bacterium
GAAGAAGCCCCCTTGCGGGGGCTTCTCGGTAGCAGGCCTGTAAGCCGGATTCTGTCGAGGGTGACCATCCATCTATGCGGCTACCCGGTTCCTCGGCGGGCTGCGTCAACGGAACCTGTTCGCCTTGCACCGGACGGGGTTTGGCGAGCCGGCGATGTCGCCACCGCCGCTGGTGGGCTCTTACCCCACCGTTTCACCCTTACCGACAGCGTCTCCGGAGAATCGCTGCCGGCGGTCTGTTTTCTGTGCCACTTTCCGTCGGCTTTCGCCGCCTCCCTCACGGGAGCGTCCTGCCCTGCGGTGTCCGGACTTTCCTCGAGCCCCGAAGGGCCCGCGGTCACCCGGCCTGCGACCCGAATTCTACCTGCACAACCGCCGAATCGAGACGTCCGTGCACAACCGTCTCGCACTCGGGACAGCGGATCCTCGCCCCTTCGTGCAGGACGAACTCCCCGCACACCGGGCACTCGAGCGAGGCGCCGCGCAGCAGCGCGAAGAGCTCCTGCTCGAGCGTCCGATGCAGCGGGGCGACGGTCATAGCTCGCGGAACACCCCGACGACCTTGCCGAGCACCTGCACGTAGTCGGCGTAGATCGGCTCGAGCGTGCTGTTCTCCGGCTGCAGGCGGATGCGTCCGCGCTCGCGGAAGAACGTCTTCACGGTCGCCTCGTCCGCCGACTCGTCGTCACCGGCGAGCGCGACGACGATCTCGCCGTTGCGCGCGTCCTGCGCGCGCTGCACGACGACGATGTCGCCGTCGAGGATGCCGGCCTCGATCATCGAGTCGCCCTTCACGCGGAGGAGGAAGTCGCCGCGCAACGTCTCGGGGACGGCGATCGCGTCCTCGACGTTCTCTTCTGCGAGGAGCGGCGAGCCGGCCGCGATCTGGCCGAGGAGCGGGAGCTTCGGCAGCGTGGCCGCCGGCTCCACCTCGCGGCCCATGATCTCGAGGGCGCGCGGCTTCGTCGGGTCGCGGCGCAGCAGGCCGGCCCGCTCGAGGTTGGCGAGGTGGGCGTGCACGGTCGACGGCGAGGCGAGCCCGACGGCCTCGCCGATCTCGCGCACGGTCGGCGGGTAGCCGTGCCGGTCGGCGTAACCGACGAGAAAGGTCCAGATCTCCTGCTGACGTCCGGTGAGCTCCACTTCATGGCCTCCTGGCGAGGGATTGGGTCGAACGTGTGTTCGACAGAAGGGTAGGGACTCCTCCGGACGGCGTCAAGACATCGGAACTTGCGCCAGAAGGCGCGGGGCCACGCGGTCGAGGATCTCCTCGAGGCTCGCGCCGGTGGCGGTGATGCCGTGGTTGCGCAGGCCGATGACGGCGTGGGCCGGATCCGGCTCCGCCGCCAGGAGCTCGGCGACGTTGGCGGCCAGCTCCTCCGTCCCGCACGGGTAGTTCACCTCGGTGGCCGGGATGCCCTCGATCCACGCGTGCACGTGGAGGATCGCGTCCACGTCGGGATGCTCCTGGTAGATGCGCCAGTGCTCGATCGCGTCGACGGAAACGCGCCGCGGCTCGATCCCCGGCGGCACGCTCAGCACGATCCGCGCCGCATCGGCGTCGTAGCCGGAGACGAGGAGGATGTCGCGGCCCGGGATCTCGAGCTTCGCCTTGTCCACCCCGCTCGCGCTCATCCAGAAGCGCGTCTCGTCCTTGCGCGCGGAGAGGTTCCCGTACGAGAGGCCGCCGATGCCGTACAGGCGCTTGATGTGGCGCAGGTCGTTCTCGTCGACGAGGTCCTCCACCGGGAACGGCGCCGGCAGGAGCCCGAGCGTGTCGAGACGTCGGCCGGCCTCGGCGATCGACTCGGTGATCTCGTCGCCGCCCCACAGCTCGGGCTCGAGGTCGGGGAGGAACTCGTTGTCGATGACGAGGCGCGAGCGCGCGAGCGGCTCGAGCCGTGCGGCGACCTCGTCGACGGAGCGCACGAGATAGCTGCCGCGCTCGAGCGTCGTGAACCACACGCCTTCGCCCGGCACGTATGCGAGCGACAGGTTCGCGAGCGCACGCACGAGCACCGGGTAGCCCTCCCTCAGCGGGTCGGGCGGCGACGCGTCGAGAAGGTGCAGCGCGGCGACGAACGTGCCGCGCGAGCGGCGGCGGAACGGGCGCGGACGTGCGCGGTCGACGACGTTGAGGACGAGCTGCGCGTCCCCGGCGTCGTCGGTGCGCGGAAAGCCGCGCTGCTCGAGCGCCGCGCCGAGCTCGGCGACGAAGGCGCGGAGCGCGCCTCCGAGGGCTGTCCGACGATCGCGTACGCCATGAGATCGAGCGTAGGGGTCGCCCGGCGCCCGCACATGAGGGAATTCCCGCAACCGAAAGGGCCGCCCCGAAGGACGGCCCGAAACACATGCGCTGGAGAGGACTTGAACCTCCACGGCCTATACGGCCACTAGGCCCTCAACCTAGCGCGTCTACCAATTCCGCCACCAGCGCAAGGGCGCCGCTAGTGTAGCCGCGCGCTTACTTGAGGTAGTGGAACAGCGCGACGCTGTTCGCGAAGAACAGCACCGCGACCACCCCGGTCAGGCGCGTGAGGTTGCGCTCGACGATGTGGGTGCCGCCCTGCGAGGCGGGCGTGAAGCCCATGCCGCCCATCCCCGCGTCGCGGCCGCTGTGCATGAGCACGAGCGAGATGAGCGCGAAGACGAGGAGGACCTGGACGACGGCGAGGAAGCTGATCACGCCGAAAGGGTAGCTAGGAGCCGAGACCTGCGAGGATCGCTTCCACCAGCTCGGCCGCGATCGCGATCCTTCGTCACGTAGCCGGCCGCGCCGGCCTGCCGCGCCCGGTCGACGTCGGTCCGGTCGTTCGAGCCGGTCAGCATGAGGATGCTCACGTCGCCGTCGTCGGCCTTGATCGCCTTCGCCGCCTCGATCCCGTCCATCAGCGGCATGGAGATGTCCATGAGGATGACGTCCGGGCGCTGCTCGCCGGCCAGGCGCACGGCCTCCTCGCCGTCACCCGCGAGCCCGACGAGCTCGATGCGGTCGTCGGCCGCGAGGATCGCCTCGAGCGCCTCGGCGAAGAGACGATGGTCGTCGGCGATGAGAACCCGGACTGCCATGGGCCACACACTCTGCGTTGTTACGGTCTCTTTGTGAAGAGCGACGACGCGCACGAGCGGATCCAGAAGCTGCTCGTCACCGGAGACAACCGGCTGAAACAGGGCGTCGACCCGGAGAAGGCGCGGGAGAGCTGGGAGCAGGCGCTCGCGCTCGCGCGCGAGGCCGGTCTCGAGGACAAGATCCGTCCGCTCGTCGAGGTCAGGCTCGCCGACCTGCAGCAGCCGCCCGGCTGAGGATCTCCTCGACGCGCTCCGCCTGACGGCGGACATCGTGCTCCGCTGCAGCGGCACGCGCTGCCTCGTTCGGCCGCGGGAACGCCGCCGCGCGCCGCATGGCCGCGGCGAGCGCGTCCACGTCGAGCGGGTCGACGAGCACGCCCGGCCTCGGGCGGGACGAACTCGGGCGGGCCGCCGATGCGCGTGGCGACGACCGAGCGACCGCACGCCATCGCCTCGAGCAGCGCCTGGCCGAGCGGCTCGATCAGGCTCGGCTGGCACACCACGTGACTGTCTGCGATGAGACGCGGAACCTCGCGCGTGCGGCACGCGGCCGAGGAGCCGCACGCGCTCCCTGCCCTCGAGCTGCGGACGGAGCGACCCGTCGCCGGCGAACGTCAGCGTGCCCTCGTCCAGCGTCGCGAACGCGTCCGCGAGACGAACGACGTTCTTGCGCTCCTCGAGCGCGCCGACGCAGAGGAAGCGCGGCGGCCCGTCCGGCGGCGGGCTGATCGCGAACGCCTCGAGGTCGACGCCGCTCGACACGACCTCGGTCTTGCCGCGCGCCTCGGGCACCTTCGCCTCGAGCTCGCGCCGTAGGTACTCGCGAGACGCAGACGACCGTCGACGCGCGCCGGACGACGAGGCGCGTCGCAGCGGCGATGCCGGGGATGGCGCCGACGTTACGGACGTCGCGCCCGTGCGCAGTGACGACGAGCGGCGCGCGTCCGGCGAGCGCCGCGATGAGCCCGCTCGGGACGAGGAAGTGCGCGTACACGACGTCGGGGCGTGCCGCGCGCAGCGTCCGCTGCGCGAGTGTCAGGTACCGCAGCTTGCCGCCCGCGCGCGTGTCGAGCACTGCGCGGTCGACATCGTTCCCGCGCGCGAGCAGCTCGCGCTCGAGCTGCGCGACGAACGGGCCGAGGTCGGGAGCGTCCGGGCCGGGATACATCTGCGAGACGAGCAGGATCCGCACGGCGCCAGCGTATGCTGGGGCGCCGTGGCAGGGGTCGTGCAGGTGGATGGGCTCACGAAGGTCTTTCGCGTGGCCGAGCGCGAAGGCCGGCCTCCGCGCGTCCCTGCGCAGCCTCGTCGCGCGGAAGTGGCGCGAAGTGCGCGCGGTCGACGGCGTCTCGTTCGAGATCGACGCCGGCGAGATCGTCGGCTTCCTCGGCCCGAACGGCGCCGGCAAGACGACGACGCTGAAGATGCTCTCCGGCCTTCTCTATCCGAGCGGCGGCGAGGCGCGCGTGCTCGGGCACGTCCCGTCCCGGCGGGAGCGCGACTACCTGCGGCGCATGACCCTCGTCATGGGGAATCGCAACCAGCTGCAGTGGGACTTGCCCGCGCTCGACTCGTTCGAGCTCAACCGTGCCGTCTACCGGCTGCCCCGCGCAGACTTCCTGCGCACGCGGGACGAGCTCATCGAGCTGCTCGACGTCGCCGACCTCGTGCGCAAGCCCGTCCGGCAGCTCTCGCTCGGCGAGCGCATGAAGGTCGAGGTGGTCGGCTCGCTCCTCCACCTGCCGCAGGTGCTCTTCCTCGACGAGCCGACGATCGGCCTCGACGTGACGATGCAGAAGCGGATCCGCTCGTTCATCGCCGAGTACAACGCGCGCTACGGCGCGACCGTCCTCCTCACGAGCCACTACATGGCCGACGTCGAGGCGCTGTGCAAGCGCGTCATCGTCATCCACCACGGGAAGATCCTGTTCGACGGGCAGCTGGCCGAGCTGACGCAGCGCTTCGGCGGGATCAAGACGATCGGCGCCGTGCTCGCGGACGGGGAGCGGATCACGCGGCAGGTTCCGCGGGAGGACGTCTCGCGCGAGACGGCGGCGCTCCTCGCCGAGCACGAGGTGCACGACCTCACCGTCGAGGACCCGCCGATCGAGGACGTGATCGAGCAGGTCTTCGCGTCATGAACCAGGCATCTGCGCTCCGGTTCGCTCGCGAGCTACTACGCGACGATGATGCGGACGCAGCTCATGATGCAGTTCCAGTACCGGGCGTCGACGTACATGTACACGCTCGGGATGGTCGCGGAGCCGACCATCTATCTCGTCGTCTGGTCGACGATCGCGCGCTCGCACGGCGGCACGGTCGACGGTCTGACGCCACATGCGTTCGCCGCGTACTACATCGTGTGGACGCTCGTGCGGACGATGAACATCGTCTTCACGCCGTACGGGTGGGAGGAGCGGATCCGCGAGGGTCACTTCTCGAGCGACCTCCTCCGCCCGCTGCATCCGATCCACTCCGACCTCGCGATGTTCGCGGGACAGAAGCTCGTGTGGGTGCTCATGTACCTGCCGATCGCGATCGGGCTCTCGCTCGTCTTCCACCCCGCGCTCCATCCCGGCGCGGTGCAGATCGTCGTCTTCTTCTTCGCCATCTGGGGCGCGTATCTCATCCGCTCGATGAACATGTGGATCCTCGGCATGGTCAGCATCTGGACGACGCGCGCCGCCGCGGTCTTCGAGACGTACGTCCTCGCCGAGCTGCTCCTCTCCGGGCGTCTCGTCCCGCTGACGCTGATGCCGCAGTGGTCGCAGACCCTCGCCGCCTGGCTTCCGTTCAAGTGGACGTTCTACTTCCCGATCGAGGTGCTCGTCGGGCACATGTCGAACGGCGCGCTGCTGCGCGGGCTCGGCCTGCAGGTCGTCTGGATCGCGATCGGCACGGTCGCGATGCAAGGCGCGTGGCGGCTGTCGCTGAAGCACTACACCGCGGTGGGGAACTGATGCGCACGGTCAGGCTCGCGTTTCTCTACCTGCGGCTCGGCGTGATGAACGAGATGCAGTACCGGGCGAACTTCTTCATCGCGGTCTTCCAGTCGCTGCTCGCGGTCGCGGTCGGCCTCATCGTCCTTTCGCTCGTCTATTCGCACACGTCGACGCTGAACGGGTGGACGGAGTCGGAGCTGCTCGTGATCGTCGGCGTGCAGATCCTCCTCGGCGGCGTCATCCGCTCGACCATCCAGCCGAACATGCAGCAGCTCGTCGACGAGGTGCGCGACGGCAAGCTCGACTTCCTGCTGACGAAGCCGGAGGACGCGCAGACGCTCGTGTCGCTGCGCCGGGTGGAGATCTGGGAGGCGGTCGACGTCGTGTCGGGATCGGTGATCGTCGTCGTCGGAGCGCTGCGGATCTCACACGGCATCGGCGTCGGGCACGTGTTCGCGTTCCTCGGCCTGCTCGGCGCTCGGGGCGCTGCTCCTCTACTGCTTCTGGCTGATCCTCGCGACCGGCTCGTTCTGGGTGATCAACCTCGGCTACCTCGCCGAGCTGTTCGAGGGCGTGTACCAGACGGGCCGCTGGCCGATCGGCGTCTACCCGGGGTGGCTGCGCTACTCGATGACGTATCTCGTGCCGGTCGGCTTCGCCGTCACCGTGCCGGCGCAGGCGCTCACGAACCGCCTGCACCTAGGGACGGTCGGGATCGCGCTCGGCTTCGCGCTTGCGCTCACGGCCTTCACGCGCTGGTTCTGGCGCTTCGGGTTGCGGCGGTACTCAGGCGCGAGCGCGTAGCGAGTCGTACATCCCCCACTCGGCGCGCAGGGTCTCGCAGATCTCGCCGACGGTGCAGCGTGCGCGCAGCGCCTCGCGCATGACCGGGAGCAGGTTCGCGTCGCCGCGTGCGGCCTCGCGCACGCGCGTCGAGCGTGCGCGCGGCATCGTCCGCGTTCCGTTCCGCTCGTACGCGCGCGGTGCGCTCGAGCTGGCGCCGTTCGGCCTCGGGGTCGATGCGCTGCAGCTCGACTCGCTCCGGCTCGTCCTCCACGTAGCGGTTGACGCCGACGATCACGCGCTCGCCGCGCTCGACCTGCTGCTGCCAGTCGAAGGCGGACTGCTCGATCTCCGCCTGGACGAAGCCCTGCTCGATCGCCTCGACGGCGCCGCCGAGCTCGTCCACGCGCTCGATCAGCTCCCACGCGCGCGCCTCGAGCTCGGAGGTGAGCGCCTCGATGTAGTACGAGCCACCGAGCGGGTCGGCCGTGTCGATCGTCCCCGCCTCGGAGGCGAGGACCTGCTGCGTGCGCAGCGCGATGCGCGCCGAGTGCTCGGTGGGGAGCGCGAGCGCCTCGTCGAACGCGTTCGTGTGCAGCGACTGCGCACCGCCGGCGATCGCCGACAGCGCCTGGATGGCGACGCGGACGATGTTGTTCTCCGGCTGCTGCGCGGTCAGCGTCGAGCCGCCCGTCTGCGCGTGGAAGCGCAGCGCCTGCGCCTTCGGATTCGTCGCGCCGAAGCGCTCCTTCATGATCCGCGCCCACAGACGGCGCGCGGCGCGGAACTTCGCCACCTCCTGGAAGAAGTCGTTGTGCGCGTTGAAGAAGAACGAGAGCCGCTCGCCGAAGTCGTCGGGCGAGAGGCCGGCGTCGACCGCGGCGCGGCCGTACGCGATCCCGTTCGCGAGCGTGAACGCGAGCTCCTGCACCGCCGTCGCGCCCGCCTCGCGGATGTGGTACCCGGAGATCGAGATCGTGTTCCAGCGCGGGATCCGTTCCGCGCAGTACGCGAACAGATCGGTCGTCAGCCGCATGGACGGCTTCGGCGGGAAGATGTAGTTCCCGCGCGCGACGTACTCCTTGAGGATGTCGTTCTGCACCGTCCCGCGCAGCGCGGCGGACGCGACGCCCTGCTCCTCGGCGACGAGCTCGTACAGGAGCAGGAGCAGCGACGCAGGCGCGTTGATCGTCATCGACGTCGACGCCTCGGCGAGCGGGATGCCCGCGAGCAGGATCTCCATGTCGGCGATCGAGTCGATCGCGACGCCGGTGCGGCCGACCTCGCCGAGCGCGCGCGGGTCGTCCGAGTCGTAGCCGAGCTGCGTCGGCAGGTCGAACGCGATCGACAGGCCCGTCTGCCCGCGCTCGAGCAGATAGCGGTAGCGCGCGTTCGACTCCTCCGCCGACGCGAAGCCCGCGTACTGCCGCATCGTCCACGGACGGCCGCGGTACATGTCGGGGTACGGCCCACGCGTGAACGGATACGCACCCGGCGGCTCGAGCTCGGCCGGCGCGTCGGCGGCCGAGTACACCGGCTTCACCGGAATGCCGGATTCGGTTTTACGATCGTCGGTCGCCGCCATCGGCAGAATCGTACGAGTTGTTCGACTGCACACCGCATCCGGGCCTTGGGAGCGTCGTCGTCCGGCACGTGCAGGTCGACCTCGCGACCTGCCGAACGTCGAAGGCGCCGGCCGCGCCGTCGAGCGGGGCGACCGTGCGCGTCACGAAGGACAGCCAGTCGATCGTGTTCAAGGGCAAGGTCGTGCTCACGATCCACGAGAACCACAAGGGCTTCCCGGCCGGCTCGCCCGGGCCGATCGAGCTCGAGGGCGTCTCGCCGGATGGGAAGTGGATCCTGTACGCGATCGACCCGCAGGGATCCGCCTCGATCGCAGCTGACGGCCTCCTGCTTGAAGGCGATCCCCGCAGCGGGCGGCCGTTCGCGCGCGGTCGTCGGCGGCCTCCTCTACCCCGATTACCGCAGCTGGTGCGACTTCCGCACGCTCGTCGTCATTGCCGGCGGCAGTCGCATGGCGGTCGACAACAAACGGCCGATCCTCATCCACCTCCCCTCATGGCGAGGGCGCAATCTGCGCCCGCAGGACTACCGCCGCGCGTTCGGCTCGGTCGAGTGCGCGCCGGACGGCAACTCGGTCGTCGTTCAAGAAGCGCCGCAGAGCACGGACGGAAGCTTTCTCGACGCACCGTGGTCGTTGTGGCGCGTCGGGCTCGACGGCTCGAGCACCAGGCTGACGTCACCGCCGCGCGGGTACGCCGACGAGTCGCCGCACTTCTCGCCCGACCAGAGCGCGCTCTACTTCGTCCGCGCGCGCCGGGGCGACGGGAAGCTGTACGCGCTCCGCCGCGGCCGGGTCGTCGGCCCACTGCTGACGCTCGGCCACGAGGACGGGTACTTCGGCCACACGGCGTGGCCGTACAGCGTCACGCGCTGAGCTCGAGCTCCGCGTCGCGATTCACAAGCGACGCGTAGCGGCCGCCCGCGTGCACGAGCTCGTCGTGCCGGCCGATCTCGACGACGCGGCCGTGGTCGAGCACGACGATCTGGTCTGCGTCGCGGATCGTGGAGAGGCGGTGCGCGATCGCGATCGTCGTCCGCCCCGCCGACAGCCGGTCGAGCGCCTCCTGCACGAGCCGCTCCGTCTCGGTGTCGAGCGAGCTCGTCGCCTCGTCGAGGACGAGGATCGGCGGATTGCGCAGCACCGTGCGCGCGATCGCGATGCGCTGCTTCTCGCCGCCGGAGAAGCGGTATCCGCGCTCGCCGACCATCGTGTCGTAGCCCTCGGGGAGCGCCGCGATCACGTGGTGGATGCGCGCCGCCTCCGCAGCGGCCTCGACTTCCTCGTCGGTCGCGTCCGGCTTCGCGAAGCGGAGGTTCTCGCGCACGCTCGCGTGGAAGAGGTACGTCTCCTGCGAGACGACGCCGACGAGATCGGAGAGCGCCTGGAAGCTCAGGTCGCGAATGTCGACGCCGCCGATCGTCACGCGCCCCGAGGTGACGTCGTACAACCGCGCGGCGAGATAGCCGAGCGTCGTCTTGCCGGAGCCGGTCTCGCCGACGATCGCCGTCGTCGTCCCGGCGGGCACGACGAACGACACGTGCTCGAGCGCCAACGCTGAGCCGCCGTAGCTGAAGGACACGTCGTCGTACGCGACGTCGCCGGCCTGGGCGACCGCGAGCGCGTCGGGCTTCTCGTCGATGTCGACCGGCTGGTCGAGGTACTCGAAGATGCGGTCGAAGAGCGCGAGCGACGTCTGCACGTCGAGACTGACGCCGAGGAGCGACCCGACCGGGAAGAAGAGCCTGCGTCTGCAAGCGTCGTGAACGCGATGATCGTCGCGATGGAGACGACGCTCGTCAGTCCGCCGAGCCAGTAGACCGCGGCCGGCATGATCGAGAAGCTCGTCTGGATCGACGCCATCACCCAGCGTCCCGCCATGCGCTGACGCACTTCGAGGTCGGCGAGGTTCAGCGACTCCGACTCGAAGCGGTCGGCGAGCTCGCGCGAGCGGCCCATCGTCTTGCCGAGCATGATCCCGCTCACCGAGAGCGACTCCTGCACGAGGCTCGAGATGTCGGCGAGCGACTCCTGCGTCGACTTCGCGATCTTCCGGCGCTCGTTGCCGACGCGCCGCGTGAGGATGGCGAAGAGCGGGATGAGCGCGAATGCGAAGAGCGAGAGCTGCCAGCTGAGCAGCAGCATGCCGACCATCGTCGCGATCACCGTCGTCACGCTCTGCGTGATGCTCGTCGCCGTGTTCGTGACGACGTTCTGGACGCCGCCGATGTCGTTGTTGATGCGCGACTGAACCTCGCCGGTTCTCGTCCGCGTGAAGAACGCGAGCGACAGCCGCTGCAGGTGGCGGAAGACCGACGCACGCAGGTCGTGCATGACGCGCTGGCCGACCTGGTTCGAGAGCAGCGTCTGGACGACGCCGAGCGCGCCCGTGACGATCGCGATCGCGATCATCCCGCCGGCGTTCCACGAGATCGCAGCCTTGTCGTGATGCTCGATCGCGTTCAGCACGCGGCGCAGGAGGAACGCGGGGACGACGCCGAGCGCGGCGGTGACGACGATCAGCCCGAGCAGCCCGGACAGGCGGCGCCGGTACGGCTTGAAGAGCGGCCCGATGCGGCGCAGGTTCGCGCGGCGGACGGCCGGGTCCGCGGGCCGCTCCGGCGGTGCCTCGGACGAGTGAAAGAACATCCCCATCGAGACTCAGGGTACGTCGTCATGCATGATCGAGGACGTGCGCGTGACCGTCAGACTCTTCGCAGGCCTGCGCGAGCGCGCAGGAAAGGGACGCCTCGAGGTCGACGACGTCGAGCGGGTCTCCGACGTGTGGGGGAAGCTCGGCCTCGGCGACGAGCCCGGCGGGCTGCTCTACGCGGTCAACCGCGAGTACGTCGGCCGGGACGCTGCGCTCGCGGACGGCGACGAGGTGGCGCTCATCCCGCCGGTGTCCGGCGGCGCGTTCGTCCTCTCCGCGGAGCCGCTCGACGTCGAGCGCGTCGTCGCCGAGGCCGCGAGCGACGATGCCGGCGCGGTCGCAACCTTCATCGGCACCGTGCGACGGCAGTCGCGCGGGCGCGAGGTCGTGCGGCTCGAGTACGAGGCGTTCGAGGAGATGGCGGAGCCGATGCTGCGCCGGCTCGCCGACGAGCTGACGGCGAAGCACGGGCTGTGCGAGGTGGCGATCCACCACCGCGTCGGACCGGTCGACATCGGCGAGGCGAGCGTCGTCATCGCCGTGTCCGCTCCGCACCGCGCGGCCGCGCTCGATGCGTGCCGCGATGCGATCGACACGTTGAAGGAGACGATCCCGCTCTGGAAGAAGGAGATCTACGCCGACGGCGAGGAATGGATCGGGAGGGGATCGTGAGGAAGAGCATCGAACGGCTGCTCGGAGGCGCGGCCGTCATCGCCGGCACCGCGCTCAAGTGGGGCTTCATCTTCGCGAAGTTCTTCGGCTTCTTCATCTCGGCCGCGGCGTACTCGTTCTGGTTCCACAGCTGGACGTTCGGCGTCGGGCTCGCGGTGCTCATCCTCGTGCACGAGATCGGTCACGTGCTCGAGGCGAGACGACAAGGGCTGCAGGTGTCGTGGCCGATGTTCATCCCGTTCATCGGCGCGTACGTGACCATCCAGCGCGCGGGCCTGACACCGCTGCGCAGCGGGCTCATCTCCCTCGCGGGGCCGTTCGTCGGGTCGATCGGCGCGGCGGCGTGCTGGGCTGCCGGCTCGATCGCAGAACTCGCACCAGCTCGTGGTGCTCGCGAACATCGGTTTCCTGCTGAACGCCTTCAACCTCGTTCCAATCGGATTCCTCGACGGCGGCCATGTCGCCGGCTCGATCCGCGAGGCGTGGCGCATGCCGGTCATCCGCTTCGAGGGTGGCGTGCCGATGCAGGCGTTCGCGCCCGACCGCGCGCGCGCGCTGCAGCTCTTTGCGCTCTACACCGGGCTCACGGCCGCGGTCGTCCTGTGCCTCCTTGCCACCCGGCCGAACGGCGCTCTGTGAGCACCGACGACCGCCGCATGCTGCAGACGCACTGGTCGACCGAAGAAGAGCTCGAGCACTCGCAGCGCATCGGCGCGGAGTTCCTCACGGGCTTCGAGACCGTCGACAAGATCGACCGGCCGGCGGTCTCGATCTTCGGCTCGGCGCGCGTGCACGAAGGTTCGCCCGCTTACGACGAGGCGCGTGCGACTGCGAAGCTCTTCGCGCAGGCAGGCTGGGCGGTCGTCACCGGCGGCGGCCCCGGTGTGATGGAGGCGGCGAATCGCGGCTGCCGCGAAGGCGGCGGCCTCTCGGTCGGCTTCAACATCGAGCTGCCGCACGAACAGGGGCTGAACCGGTACGTCGACATCGGCCTGACCTTCCACCATTTCTACGCGCGCAAGACGATGTTCGTGAAGGCAGCGGAGGGATTCGTCGTCTTCCCCGGCGGCTTCGGCACCGCCGACGAGCTCTTCGAGTCGCTGACGCTCATCCAGACCGGCAAAGTGGAGCACTTCCCCGTCGTCCTCTTCGGCTCCGAGTACTGGTCGCCCCTGCTCGACTGGATGCGCGACCGCGCGCTGCCGGCGGGAACGGTCTCGCCCGCGGATCTCGAGCTGCTGACGGTGACCGACGACCCGGGAACGACGGTCAGGATGGTCGTCGACCGTTTCGAGGCGCAGTAACGTTCCAACCATGGAGTTGCGCGACCTGCCCTCGGTGGACGAGCTCGCGCGGGAGATCGGAGACCCGCTCGCGGTCGACGCCGCCCGCACGGTTCTCGCGCGCGCGCGTGAAGAGATACGGGCGGGCGCCGATCCGGGCGACCTCCCGGCGCGACTACGCGCCGAGCTCGACGCGACCCGCGCGCCGAATCTCCGCCGCGTGATCAACGCGACGGGCGTGATCGTCCATACGAATCTCGGCCGCGCGCCACTCGCGCCCGAGGCGCTCGCCCGCGTGTACGACGCCGCGCGCGGCTACTCGAATCTCGAGCTCGACCTCGAGGACGGCGAGCGCGGGTCGCGGCAGGACCATCTCGCCGAGCTGCTGCGCCGGCTGACGGGCGCAGAGGCGTCGCTCGTCGTGAACAACAACGCGGCGGCCGTGCTGCTCGCGCTCGCCGCGCTCGCGGAGGGACGCGAGGTCGTCGTCTCCCGCGGGGAGCTGCTCGAGATCGGCGACGGGTTCCGCATCCCCGACGTGCTCGTGCGCTCGGGCGCGCGGCTCGTCGAGGTCGGGACGACGAACCGCACGCGCGCCGCCGACTACGAGCGCGCGATCGGACCGGAGACGGCGCTCGTCCTGCGCGTGCACCAGTCCAACTTCCGCGTCGTCGGCTTCACCGAGCTCCCGCGCGTCGAGGAGCTCGCCGCCATCGCCCGCGCGCATGGCCTGCCGCTCGTCGACGATCTCGGCTCGGGCGCACTCGGCGACGTGCCGGGAGAGCCGTCCGCGCGCGAGTCGCTCGCGGCCGGCGCCGACCTCGTCTGCTTCTCCGGCGACAAGCTCCTCGGCGGCCCGCAGGCCGGCATCGTCGCGGGGCGCGCCGACCTCGTCGAACGGCTTCGCCGTCATCCGCTGCAGCGCGCGCTGCGCGTCGACAAGCTGACGCTCGCCGCGCTCGAGGGCACGCTGCAGCTCCATCTCGAGTCGCCCATGCGGGTCCCGGTGCTGCGCATGCTCGGCGAGGACGTGAGCGTCGTCCGCGCGCGGGCGGAGCGTCTCGCCGAGTTGACGGGCGGATCGGTGGAGGAGACGGTCGCGCGCGTCGGCGGCGGCGCGCTCCCGCTCGCCGAGCTCCCGAGCTTCGCGTGCGCGCTCGACGAGTCGCTCGCGGCGCCGCTGCGTACGGGCGAGCCGCCGGTCGTCGGCATCGTCCGCGACGGCAAGCTCCTGCTCGACTGCCGCACGCTCGCCGACGACGAGCTGGACGAGGTCGCGGCCGCAGTCTCCGCAGCGCGATGACGTACGACATCGATTTCGACGACACGGGTGGATTCGATCTGGTCGTCCGAGGCGTCGGGTGTCTTCGACCTGAAGGAGTTCCTGGAAGGACGCGAGCGCGTCCTCAACGATCCGCGTTTCCGCTCGGGAATGAACGTGCTCGTCGACCACTCGCAGCTCGACCTGTCGAGCGCGAGCGTCGACGACGTCCGCGAGGCCGCCTCGAGCGCGGCTCGGCGGTACGCAACCTCCGGGCCGGGGCGGATCGCCATCGTCGCGCCGACCTCGGTGGCGTTCGGCCTCGGCCGGATGTGGCAATCGCTGACCACCGACGAGCTCGCCGAGAACAGCGTCGTCGTCGAGACGGTCGCCGAGGCCGAGGCATGGCTCGCGTCATGCCTTTGACCGTGGCCACCGCGGGTCACATCGACCACGGCAAGACGACGCTCGTCGAGGCACTCACCGGCAAGAACACCGACCGCCTTCCCGAGGAGCAGGCGCGCGGGATCTCGATCGACCTCGGCTACGCGCCGCTCCAGCTGCCGGACGGGACGCAGCTCTCCGTCGTCGACGTTCCCGGCCACGAGCGCTTCGTGCGCACGATGGTCGCGGGCGCGACCGGCGTCGACATGTTCCTCCTCGTCGTCGACGCGAACGAAGGCGCGCGGCCGCAGACGCACGAGCATCTCGCCGTGCTGCGGCTGCTCGGCGTCGACCGCGGCGTCGTCGCGCTGACGAAGTCCGACCTTGCGGACGAGGAGACACTCGAGCTCGCGCGCGCGGAGGCGGAGGAGCTCGTCCCCGGCGCCGCGGTCGTCGCCGTCAGCGGACGGACCGGCGAGGGGCTCGACGAGCTGCGCGCCGCGCTCTCTGCGGTCGCGACCGAACGCAGCCGCGAGGATGCGCCGACGCGGCTGTACGTCGACCGCTCGTTCACGTTGCGCGGCATCGGGACGGTCGTGACGGGAACGCTGTGGTCGGGATCGATCGGCGAGGGCGACGAGCTGCGCGTCGAGCCGAGCGGCCGGAACGTCCGCGTGCGCAGCGTGCAGGTGCACGACCGGCCGGTCGAGCGCGCCGAGGCGGGCCAGCGGGTCGCGCTCGCGCTTCCGGGAGTGGAGCGCAGCGAAGTCCGGCGCGGCGATGCACTCGTCGCCCCCGGCGCGTACCAGCCGAGCTACCGCCTCGACGTCGTCCTCGAGCCGCTCGCGGAGATTCCCGCCAGGGTCCACGTGCATCACGGAACGGCGGACGTGCTCGCGCGCGTCGCTCGCGTCGGCGACCGCTTCGCGCAGCTGCGGCTCGCGGCTCCCGTCGTCGCCGCGCGCGGCGACCGCGTCGTCCTCCGCGCGGGAACGACCGTCGGCGGCGGGACGGTGCTCGACGCGCATCCGCCGCGGCACGCGAGCCTCGAGCGGATGGAGGCGGTGGAGCGCGGCGAGACGTTCGTGCACGCACCCGAGCTCGCCGGCGGAAACTGGGTCTGGTCGCAGGAATGGCTGGACGAGCTCCGTGCAGACCTCGATCGCGCGATCGACGCCGCCGATCCGCTCGATCCCGGCGTTCCCGTTCCCGCTGCGGAGTGGGCGAAGGCGGTCGTCCCGCACCTCGGCCTCGAGTTGCGCGGCGCGAAGCTCTATCGCCCCGGCGCCGCCGCGGAGCTCGGCGCGCGCGCGGATGCGGCCGCCGCGCTCGAGGCGCAACTCGGGCTCGAGCCGGTCAAGGTCGAGGACGCGGCCCTGGCGCGCTTCCTCGAGAACGAGGGCCGCCTCGTGCGCGTCGGCGACGGCTACGCGATCTCGCCGCAGGCGTACGAGCAGGCTCGCGCCGTCCTCGTGGACGGGATCACGCTCGCGCAGTTCCGCGACGCGCTCGGCGTCGGACGCAAGACCGCGCAGATGCTGCTGGAGCGCTTCGACGCCGACGGCGTGACACGGCGTGTCGGCGACACCCGTGTCCTCCGCCGCCGTACCCGCTGAAGGCACGGCCGGTGCCAGGCACCGTCACGAAGTGCCGGCGACGAGTTCGACGAGTTCGTCACGGCTCGACTTGGCTCAGGCGGCCGCGCGAGCGTCGGCGAGACCTCCCGAAAGACGAACGAAACAGCCGGGATTCCGTAACTGGCCGCTGTTACCGGTGCCTGGCACCGGTCGTGCCTTGGTGGGACACTTATCCCTCGATGGACGTCCGCGACCTGATCGAGCGCTACAACGGCGCGTGGAACGCGCAGGACGTCGACGCGATCCACTCGATGCACCATCCCGACGTCGTGTTCCACAACCACACGGCGGACGAGCGCGCCGAAGGTGCGGACGCGGTGCGCGAGCACATCGCGGCGATCTTCCGCAACAACCCGGACCTCCGGTTCTCGACGGTCAGCCTTCGCGCCGGCGACGACTTCGCCGTCTGCGAGTGGACGGCGAGCGCGCGCGGCGTCGAGTGGGACGGCGTGGACGTGTTCCCGATCGAGAACGGGTTGATCAGGCGGAAGGACGTGTACTCGGCGTCGCATCGCCCGCGCGAGCCGAAGGGCTGACGCCGAGCCGCAGCACGTCGGGCCGGTGATAGTGGCCGACCGGGTCGAAGCGCTGCCGCTCCGCGAGTAGGCGCACCGGATCGAGCTCCGCGTACAGGATCCCTTCCTCGTCGTACAGCGGGCCGGCGAGATACGAGCCGTCGGGCGCGAGGATCGCGCTGCCGCCGCGCCCGAGGACGCCGGCGCCTTCGATCTCCGAGGCGAGCCCGAAGTCGTCGGGATACGACGACGCGCGCTGGAACGCGGACGGCGAGACGACGTACGCGCGACTCTCCCGCGCGATGTGCACGAGGGTCGACTGCCACGCGTCGCCGTCGTCGGCGGTGGACGCGATGTAGATCTCGACGCCCGCCTCGTACAGCGCGAAGCGCGCGAGCGGCATGTAGTTCTCCCAGCAGACGAGCCCGCCGACGCGGCCGAAGCCGGTCTCGACCGCGGTCAGCCCGCGGCCGTCGCCCTGGCCCCAGATGAGACGCTCGTGATTCGTCGGCACGAGCTTGCGATGGTGGAGCGCAAGCGTTCCGTCGGGCGCGTGATAGAGCAGCGCGTTGTAGATCGTTCCCGGCCGCTCCGGCTCGACCTCGTTGACGCCGGTGACGAGCCAGATGCCGAGCTCGCGCGCGCACGCGGCGAGCCGCTGTTCGGAGGGGCCGCCGACGGCGACCGAGTTCTGCGCCAGGCGCGCGAACGTCTCCTTCGCGCCCTCGTTCTGCCAGCCCGCGAAGGCCTTCGCCCAACGCGAGGACGGATAGACGGGCACGAACGTCTCCGGAAAGACGACGAGCTCGGCGCCTTTCCCCGCCGCCTCGGCGGCGAGATCTTCGAGCTTGTCGAGCGTGCGCTCGAGGTCGAGGATGACGGGCTCCGCCTGCACGCAGGCGACCGTGACGGCGCGATCCATGCGCACAGCCTATGCGCCGAAGCCGCCGCCCCCCGGCGTCTCGATCCGAACGACGTCTCCCGCCTGCAGCGCCGTCGTCACCTTCGCCGGCTGCTCCTCCCCGTTGACGAGCGTCCGGCCGGGCGCGCCGTCCTCGCCTCCCGCCGCGCCGCGCGGGCCGTGCGCGCGCCGCTCGGCGAGCACCGACAGGCGGCAGTCCTCGAGCACGCGCAACTCGCGGACGACGCCGTCGCCGCCGCGATGCGCGCCCGCGCCGCCGGAGCCTTCGCGCAACGACCAGCGCTCGACGCGCAGCGGATACGACAGCTCGAGCGCCTCGACCGGCGTGATGAGCGTGTTCGACATCGCCACGTGCACCGCGCTCGGCCCGTCCGCGTCGGCGCACGCGCCCTGGCCGCCGCCGATCGTCTCGTAGTACGTGAAGCGGTCGTTGCCGAGCGCGACGTTGTTCATCGTCCCCTGCCCCTGCGCGTACGCACCGAAGGCGGCGAAGACGACGTCGACGATGCGCGACGACGTCTCCGTGTTCCCCGCGACGACCGCCGCCGGCCGGCGCGCATTGACGAGACATCCCTCCGGCGCGGTCACGGTCACCGGCGCGAACGCACCGCCTGACGCCGGCAGGTCGGGCTCCGTGAGACAGCGCACGACGAAGTAGCACGCCGACTTCGTCACCGCGAGCGGACAGTTGAGGTTGTACGCGTCCTGCTCGCTCGTACCGGCGAAGTCGATGCGGATCTCCTCGCCGTCCACCTGGACGGTCGCGCGAATCGTCAACTCGCCGCCGACGGCCTCGACGACGTCTTCCGCCGTGTGCGTCCCGTCGGGGAGACGGGCGATCGCGGCGCGCACCATCCGCTCCGAGTACGCGTACAGCTCGTCCATCGCAGCCTCGACACGCTCGCGTCCACGGCGCGCGCACAGCTCGTCGATGCGCGACGCTGCGAGACGGTGCGCGGCGATCTGCGCGCGCAGGTCACCGCGTCGCTCGTCCGGGTTGCGCGCGTTCGCGACGAAGAGGTCGATCACCTCGTCCGTGAGCGGGGTCGGCGGGATGATCAATCCCTCCTGGTACAGCTCGCGCGAGAACGCGGGCAGGCTCGCGGGCTCCATCCCGCCGACGTCCGCGTGATGCGCGCGCGAGACCGCGTATCCGAGCGCCGTGCGCGACACGAGCGTGATGTCCGGGAGATGCGTCCCGCCCGTGTACGGGTCGTTGAGGATCCAGAACTCGCCGGGCAGCGACATGACCGCGGCGACGGCGTCCGGCATCGCGCCCAGGTGCACGGGGATGTGCTCCGCCTGCACGACCATGCGGCCGCGCTCGTCGAAGAGCGCCGTCGAGCAATCGCGCCGCTCCTTGATGTTCGCGGAGAACGCCGAGCGGATGAGGACGGCGCCCATCTCTTCCGCGATCGCGCGCAGCGAGCTTCCGATCACCTGCAGCTCGACGTTCACATCAGCCCCCGCCGCTGGCGCGAGGCGAGCTGGAGCTCGAGCGGGGGCACGCGGATGTTCCAGCCGCGCCATTGCACAGTCGTCAGCCGCGCCATCGCAAACGGCCCGAAGTCGGACAAGTGCGGCGTGTCGTGCGACGCGTGCGGCCCACCGACACACTCGATGCGCGCGTGCGAAAACGCGCGGAACCAACGCTCACCGAGGAAGCCGCCGTCGACGAGCGGCTCGACGAGCAGGTCCTGTATCGATTCGGCGAGTCGCGCGCACGACTCGGCGTCGAAGGCAACGAGGTCGACGTCGCGCGGCTCGATCGCGACGCCGCGAACGGCGAGCGCCGTGCTACCGGCAAGGAACCACCCGTCCGCAGGCAGGCTCGCGAGCACCTCTTCGAGCGCGGTGCGCCACGGCGTCTTGTCGACGCGTGCAGCCTGGTAGACCATCTTCTCCGCGTACTCCTCGAAGCGCGTCGGCCGCCTGCGACGCGTACGGCGCGCCGGCCGGGAAGCGCCGGACCGATGAAGCGCCCATGCGCTCGAAGCCGAGCTCGTCGACGGCGGCCGCAAGGTCACCGGGAACGTCCGAGAGCCCGAGCTGAAGCTCGATTCCGTGCACGCTGAATGCCCTCATCGCGACAGCACCAGCGTTCCGTCGTCGTTCGTCTCGCCGCTCCAGCCGTCCGGCACCCAACAGGTCGCGCCGGGCAGCTCGACGACGTCGGGGCCCGCGACCGTGTACCGGCGCGTTGCCTGCAGCTGGAGCTCGGGGCCTGGCACGACCTCGGCGGTGCGCACGGCGACGAGCTCGATCGCGCGTGTCTCGTCCGCGTTTCCATATCGCTCCGCGTGCGCGCGGTGGAACGCGCCGGCGAGATCGCGTTGCAGAGGAACGGTCAGCTCGAAGGACTGGCCGCGGTAGCGCAGGTCGACCTCGCCGTCCGCGGGCAGATCTGCGACCTCGTCGAGCGGCCGCACGTGCGAGACGACGCGGTCGCGGCGCTCGTCGCTCGCGACGAGGCCGAGCGCGGACAACACGCCGGCCGCCTCGGGAACGAGCACGTGCTCGATGCCGAGCTCCTCCGCGAGCGCGCACGCATGCAGTGGCCCCGCGCCGCCGAACGCAACGAGCGCGAACTCGCGCGGGTCGTGGCCGCGCTCGACCGAGACGACGCGCAGCGCGCGCAGCATCTCCGCGTTGACGATCTCGATCACCGCGGCGGGATCGACGCCCGCGAGCGCAGCGGCCGCGGCGTCGCGGTCGAGCACGAGCCCGCCGGGAAGCTCGTCCGGCAGCCGGCCGAGCAGGAGGTTCGCGTCGGTGACCGTCGCACCGCCGCCGGCGCCGTAACAGGCAGGCCCCGGATGCGCGCCCGCGCTCTCGGGCCCGACACGGATCGCGCCGCCGGCGTCGACGCGAACGAGCGACCCGCCGCCTGCTCCGACCGTGTGCAGGTCGACCGTAGGCAGCCGAATCGGAAGCCCGCCGACGTCGCGCTCGGCAACCCGCACGGCGCGCGCCGCCGGGGAGCAGGCAGACGTCGGTCGACGTCCCGCCCATGTCGAACGCGATCGCGTCGGGGAAGCCGGCGCGGCGCGCGACGAGCCCTGCGCCGACGACGCCCGCCGCCGGGCCGGAGACGAGGATCGTCGCGGGATGCGCCGCGGCGTCCTCGAGCGTCGCGACGCCGCCGGAGGAGAGCATCACGAGCGGCGCCGGCAGACCCGCGGCACGCGTCGCCTCCGCGAGCGCGCCGAGGTAGCGCGCCGCGACCGGCGCGAGATACGCGTCGGCCGCGGTCGTCGACGCCCGCTCGTACTCGCGGAACTCGGGCGCGATCTCGTGCGAGGCGACGACGTGCACGCCGGGATGGCGGCGGCGCAACTCCTCCGCGACCGCGCGCTCGTGCGACGCGTCGCGGAACGCGAACAGCAGGCAGATCGCGATCGCATCGACGTCGCCGACGTCCGGGATGTCTCCGAGCGGCTCGAGCTCGCCGTCCGGCCCGATCCGCCCGCGCACGCCGTGGCAGCGCTCGAGCGGGACGAGTGGCTCCGGATGCTGCGCGCACAGGCGATACAGATGCGCACGCGTCTGCCGGCGCAGGTGCAGCAGGTGCTCGAAGCCCGCGTTCCCGACGTACGCGGTGCGGCCACCGCGCCGCTCGAGCAGCGCGTTCGTCGCGGTCGTCGTCCCGTGCGCGAAGCGCTCGACGTCGTGCGCGCCGACTGCGCGTGCGGCCGCGACGACCGACTCCTCCTGGCGCGCAGCGGTCGGAACCTTCGCCGTGCGCACCGTGCCCGCCGTCGAGGAGCACCGCATCCGTGAACGTGCCACCGACGTCGACGCCCAGGACGGCCACGTGCGTACTCTGCATCGCCGTGCCCATCCGCGCTTTCCTCTTCGACTTCGACGGTCTCATCCTCGACACGGAGACCGCGTCGCGCGCCGGCTGGGCAGTGGCTGTACACCGAGCACGGCTTCGAGCTCCCGCCGGAGCAGTGGGCGACGCTCGTCGGGACGATCGGGGCGCCGTTCGACCCGATGCGCCATCTCGAGGAGCTCGTCGGCTCGCCGCTCGACGCCGACGGGTTGAACGAGCGCCGCCGCGCACACGAGCTGTCGCTGCTCGAGACGGAGGAGCTGCGGCCCGGGATCCTCGAGTACGTGCGGGAGGCGGAGCGCCGCGGGCTGAAGCGCGCGATCGTCTCGAGCTCGTCCAATCGCTGGATCGACATGCACCTCTCGCGGCTCGAGCACGAGGTGGGATGGGACGCGATCGTCGCGGCGAACCACGACGTCGCGCGCGCGAAGCCGCGGCCGGATCTCTATCTCGAGGCGTGCGAGATCATCGGCGTTCGGCCGGAGGAGGCCGTCGCCTTCGAGGACTCGCCGAACGGCGTCCGCGCCGCGCGAGCGGCCGGCATCTTCTGCGTCGCCATCCCGAACGACGTGACGCGCGACTTCGGCTTCGAGGAGGCCGACCTCGTGCTCGACTCGCTCGCCGATCTGCCGCCGGCGGAGTTGCTCGCGCGCTTCGAGGCGTGAGAGGATCCCGACCGTGCCGGGCTGGCAGGCGACCAATCTCGACGACATCGCTGCGGAGCAGTGGCCCTACTGGGCTCCGATCCGGCATCACTTCGGCATCAGCGCCTTCGGGGTCAACGCGTGGCGCGGCGCTCCCGGCGACGAGGTCATCAAGCGCCACAACGAGAGCGAGCACGGGCACGAAGAGCTCTATCTCGTGCTCAGCGGCCGCGCCGTCTTCACGGTCGACGGCGAGGAGATCGACGCGCCGGCGGGCATGTGCGTCTGCATCACCGATCCGAGCGCCGAGCGCATCGCGGTGGCGCAGGAACCGGATACGGTCGTGCTCTCGATCGGCAACAAACCCGGTGCCGCATATGAAGTCGGCTGGGACGCCGGGTACCTCGAGAGCTAGTCGTCCACTACGTTTCGCGGCGGAGCGGCAGGGCCTGGTGGCCCAGCCGGTCTTCAAAACCGGTACGCCGTCGTAACCCGGCGGTAGGTGGGTTCGACTCCCACGCCGCTCCGTGCAGCTCTTAGCGCGCTCTCAGCAGTCGCGGGTACAACGGTGGGAGATGAGACGCGCCCTTGTCCTCCTCTTCGCCGCCGCCGCACTCGCCGTCGGTGCGCATGCGGCGCTCGCGCGCACCTCGCGCGCAGCCGTCCAGACCGGCGTCGTGATCGTGAACACGAACCTCGCGTACCAGCACGGCGCCGCGGCCGGCACCGGCATCGTGCTCACCTCCTCCGGCGAGGTGCTGACGAACAACCACGTCATCCGGGGCGCGTCGACCATCCATGTCGTCCTCCCGGGGACGCACACGACGTATTCGGCGCGTGTGCTCGGCTACGACGTGACCGCGGACGTCGCGGTCTTGCAGCTCCAGCACGCGTCCGGGCTCGCGACCGTCACGATCGGCGACTCCTCGAAGCTCGCGCGCGGCCAGACGGTCACCGCCGTCGGCAACGCGGGCGGCATCGGCTCGCTCGCCGTGACGACGGGAACCATCACCGGCCTCGGACGCACGATCACCGTGAGCGACGACCAGGGCGGCAGCGTGCAACTCGCGGATCTCGTCGAGACTGACGCGTCGCTCAAGCCGGGCGACTCGGGCGGCCCGCTGCTCGACAGCGCGCACCGCGTCATCGGGATGGACAGCGCCGCGTCGGCGACCTTCACCTTCGACGGGACGAAGCGACGCGTACGCGATCCCGATCAACCGCGCCTTTGCGATCGCGAAGCAGATCGTCGCGCGGCACGGCTCCGCGCGGGTGCACGTCGGCGACACGGCGTTCCTCGGCGTGCAGGTGCAGCCGGCCGGGCGCCTCACCAGCGGCGTGCTCGTCGGCGGCGTCGTCTCGAGCGGCCCTGTTGCGAAGGCCGGCCTCGTCGCCGGCGACCTGATCACCGCCGTCGGCGGGCGTCAGGTCGTATCCGCGGCGAAGCTCGTGTCCGCGCTGCTCGTGCACCACCCCGGCGACAAGGTCAAGCTCGTGTGGAGCGACCCGTCGAGCGGGAACCACACCTCGACGATCACGCTCGCGAGCGGTCCGCCGCAGTAGGGAGAGTCGGGGCCGAGGCAGGCAAAGGCTGCGGCTCCCCTGCCACATCCCCGACCCCGCGCACGAGACTACCGGCCTTTACGTTCCGTCGCCGCGCATCTCGTCGAGCGCCGAGCGGGCCTGCTCGTGCACCGAACGGCGGCGTGCATCCGTGTCTTGAAGCTCGGGCTCCGGCTCGGCGACCTCAGGCTCCGGCTCCGGCTCGACCGCGCGCGCCGCTGCGAGCTTCACGCGCAACTCGATCGCCGGATCGACGTCCACGACGGCCGGCTCGGGCTCGACCGTCCGCCGCGTCGCCGCCTTGTATGCGGCGAGCCCTCCCGCTGCGCCCGCCACCCACGTGAACAGCCGTCGCACAGGGCGATGCTACAGTTGGCCCCGCTTCCTGCCCCGTCAGCGTGCCGTTCAGTCCCGAGCGGTACCGGCAGTCGGGGCCGACTAAGACCGTGGGAAGGAGTGATCGGGACCCGTGACGACATATGAGATTTTGCTGCTGCTCGACCCCGAGCAGGCCGAGGCCCATCAGGAGGAGCTCGTCGCGCGCGTGCGCGCGCTCGTCGAGAGCGGCGGCGGCACGTGGCGCAGCCACGACGCGTGGGGCCGGCGCCGGCTCACGTACGAGATCGGCAAGAAGGCCGAGGGCGTGTACCACCTCGTCGTCTTCGAGAGCAGCGCCGAGACGCTCGACGAGATCGTCCGCGTGCTGAAGATCGACGACGCGGTGCTTCGCCACATGGCGACCCGCCACATCGAGGGCTCGAGCACGCGCGCACCGCGCGAGGAGACGGTCGGAGCACCGGCGGCGGCACCAGCGCCTGCCGTCCCGGTCGCCGCCGTCGCGGTCGCTGACGTCCCGAGCGCCGAGTACGCTGAGACGAACACACGTTCGGACGAGGAGGTCTAGGACCATGGCGGCCAACATCAATCGCGTCGTTCTCGTGGGCAACCTGACGAAGGACCCTGAGCTGCGGCACACCCCGAGCGGCACCGCCGTCTGCCAGCTGCGCATCGCCGTCAACAGCCGGCGGCGCGACGAGGCGGGCCAGTGGGTGGACAAGCCCAACTACTTCGACGTGTCGATCTTCGGCAACCAGGCCGAGTCGAGCGCGCAGTACCTGAGCAAGGGCCGTCCGGTCGGCATCGACGGGCGCCTCGACTGGCGCGAGTGGGACGCGCAGGACGGATCGAAGCGCCAGGCGGTGCAGATCATCGCCGAGAGCGTCCAGTTCCTCGGTAGCCGCGGCGACGCGCCCGAGGGCGGCGGGGGCGGCAACCAGTTCGTGCCTGCCGGCGCGGCGGCCGAGTCGGCCGACTTCCCGCAGACCGCCGACGACGACATCCCCTTCTAGGAGCAGACGTGGCAAGAGAAAAACCCCAGCAACAGCAGAACCGCAAGCGGCCGGGTGGTCCGGCGACCGCGATCAAGCGCCGGAACTGTTACTTCTGCAAGGACAAGGTCGCGGAGATCGACTACAAGAACGTCAACCAGCTCCGCCGGTACATCTCCGAGAAGGGCAAGATCCGCAGCCGCCGCATCACGGGCGCGTGCCGCCGGCATCAGGTGCAGGTCGCACAAGCGGTGAAGCGGGCGCGCGAGATGGCGCTGCTGCCGTACGTCGCCGAGGGTCAGGACGACCGCGAGCGCGGCGGGGGCCGTCGCGATCGCGGCGACAGGGATAGGGACCGCTGATGGACGTCATCCTGCTCGAGGACGTCGACAAGCTCGGCCTGCGCGGGGAGGTCGTCGCGGTCACGCGCGGCTACGCGCGCAACTTCCTGCTCCCGCGCCGGCTCGCACAGGAGGCGAGCGCGGCCCGCGTCGCCGAGCTGAACAAGCGCGAGGCCCAGCGCGCGCGGCACGAGGCGTCGAACGCCGAGCAGGCCGAGGCGATCGCGAAGACGCTGCGCGAGACGGTGCTGCGCTTCGAGGTGAAGGCGGGCCCGACGGGCGCGCTCTTCGGCTCGGTCACGCCGACGAACATCGCGGACGAGATCTGGCGCACGCGCAAGGTTCGCGTCGACCGCCGCAAGATCGACCTGGAGAACATCAAGCGCATCGGCCGCTACGAGGTGCCGATCGACGTCTTCCAGGACGTGCGCGTCGAGGTCAAGACCCTCGTCGTTCCCGAGGGCGGCGAGCTGCCGTCCGACGAGGAGCTCGAGGCGATGGCCGCAGCGGATCTCGCGGCGCAGCAGGCAGCCGCACCGCCCGAGTCGGGCCCCGCCGAGGAGTACGAGGTCGAGGTCGAGGAGATCTCTCCCGCCCCCGAAGACCTCGCGGCCGAGTCCGAATCGGACGACTTCGACACCGATGTCGAAGCTGCAGCAGAGAACGACGAGCTCTAGCCGTCTGCGCGCATGGGACGGCTGAGCGCCTGTCCGCTCTGCGATGGGAAGGGCCTGCTCACATTCGAGAGCGGCCGGCGGTTGAGCCATGCAGAGAATGCAGGGGCTCTGGCCGCATCTACGACGACCCGGGATATCGCGGGCTCTTCAGCGAGATGCTCCGCGAGGGCGTCCTTCTCGACGCGGACATCCGGTTGCTCCTCCTCGGGCTCGAGGCGCTCGAGCGCGCATCAGCAACGTCGAGGACGCGATCCACAACCTGTAGTTCGCTTCTCCACGGCCTTTCGCACAGGCTGTGGATGTCGCACGTTTGTGTGGACAACGTGTCCGGCAGGCCGCACGTAGCGGCTTTGCTTTGGACAACGCCTGTGGAGACATGTCTCCTGAGCCACGTAAACAGGCCGCCCTGCGTCCGACGTTGTGGATATCATCGCGAACATGTGTTCTATTCCACCTGCAAATCGGCTCGCATCCCGACAGGTCAACGACCAGAGGTTGTTCAACAGGTGCTAGAGGCGCGCTGACCGTCTGGAATCAGGGCGTGATGGCCGCCCAGCCGACCCAAGTCGCTGACCCGACGGCTCTCCCGTTCCCCCGCAGAACAACGAGGCGGAGGAGTCGGTCCTCGGCTCGATGCTGATTTCACCTGGCGCGATCGACGGCCGGTCTCGAGATCGTCGACGCCGACGACTTCTACCGCGAGTCGCACGCGAAGATCTCCGCGCGGCGCTCGGGCTCTACGCGAAGGGCGACCCGGTCGACGCGATCACGCTCACCGACCAGCTCGAAAGGCCGGCGAGCTCGACGCCGTCGGCGGCTCGCGTGCGCCTGTACGAGCTCGTCCGCGCTCGTCCCCGCGACCGCGAACTCCGCCACTACGCGCGGATCGTTCACGAGACGGCGACGCTGCGCGGGCTGATCCGCGACCGGCCGGCGCGATCGCGCGCCTCGGCTGGGAGCGCCCGGGCGAGACCGCCGATCTCGTCGACCAGGCCGAGCAGGTCTCTTCGAGCTCTCGCAGCAGCGCGTCACCGGCGAATGGTCCGAGATCGAGTCGCTGCTGAAGGAGAGCTTCGAGCGCATCACCGCGCTGTACGAGTCGGGCGTCGACCTCACCGGCACGCCGTCGGGATTCCGCGACCTCGACCGGCTGACCTCCGGCTTCCAGCCCGGCAACCTCATCATCGTCGCGGCGCGCCCGTCGATGGGGAAGTCGGCGCTCGCGCTCTGCATCGCCGCCAACATGGGCGTGCGGCACAACGTCCCCGTCGGCCTCTTCACGCTCGAGATGTCGAAGTCGGAAGTGACGCAGCGGCTCATGTGCAGCGAGGCGAAGGTCGAGTCGCAGCGCCTGCGCAACGGCAAGCTCGCAGCAGGACGACTGGCCGCGGCTCACGGCAGCGTGCGACAAGCTCGCGAAGGCGCCGATCTACGTCGACGACACCGGCCTCCTGAACATGATGGAAGTGCGCTCGAAGGCGCGCCGCCTGAAGGCGCGCCACCCGAACCTCGGGCTGATCATCGTCGACTACCTCCAGCTGCTCACGCCGTCGCATCGGCGCGAGAGCGACGGCCGCGTGCAGGAGGTCTCCGAGATGTCGCGAAGCTTGAAGATCTTGGCGCGCGATCTCGACGTTCCGATCCTCGCTCTGTCCCAGCTCTCCCGCGCGGTCGAGCAGCGGACGGACAAGCGTCCGATCCTCTCCGACCTTCGCGAGAGCGGATCGATCGAGCAGGACGCCGATCTCGTGGCCTTCGTCTACCGCGACGAGTACTACAACGAGGACTCCGATCAGCAGGGCCTGGCCGAGGTGATCCTCGCCAAGCACCGCAACGGTCCAACCGACGCGATCAAGCTCTCGTTCCTCAAGCGGTACGCGAAGTTCTCCGATCTCGCTGCTGCATGAGCGACGCACCGGTCCAGGTGCTGACCATCTCTCGCTCCGCGACCGCCTTCACCGCCGTCTGCGAGATCTGCCTCGGGATCGACACCGCCGTCGGCCTCTCCGCCTCGACCTTCGCGGGACGGCTCGATCCCGACCTCGACGAAGCCGTCTTCCTCTGCCGCCGCGGCCACCAGGTGACCATCGTCCGGGCCGAACCGGCGACCGCAGCAGAGACCGCAGCGGCGTAGAATCCGATCCGCGAGAGGCGCGCGTATGGAGGCATGCGCGAGAGCTTCGATGTTTCCGGCGCACGCGCCGGAAGCAGCTGGGGCTGACCCATCGCGGGGGCGCGCCCCAAGGAGCCGGGAGGCGACGGGCCTCCCGGCTCACTACCTGCTCGGCTTTGCGATCGCGTCGATCGGCGGGCCGCTCGCGCTCCTCACGTTCCTGCCCGGCGTCGCCGGTGACGGAGCACGTTCCGCCGGCCTCGTCGTCGCCCTCGCGCTCGTCGTCTTCGCCGCGCCGCTCGGGATCTGGGTCGTCTTCTCACGCAAGGTCGTCTCCCCCGGCGGGCTGAGCGCGTTCGTCGAGGCAGCAGCGGGCCGTCCGGCAGCGGTCGTGCACGCGTGGATCTGGGCCTTCGCGTACTTCCTCTATCTCCCGTACACGATCACCTTCGTCGTGTACGACCTGCTCCCGCCGGTGTTCCCCGGCGTGCACGCGTATCGCGCGGCGCTCGAGCTCCTCATCCCCGTCGCGATCGTCGCGTTCGTCTTCCTTCCCATCCGGACCGTGCTCGCCGCGCTCGGCGTCCTCGGCGTCGCGCAGGTCGTCGTGCTCCTCGTCGTCGCCGGCTTCGAGCTCTCGCATGTCGGCGCGCACATCGCGTCCCATCCGAGCGTCGACACGACGGGCCGCGCGACCGGAGGCGCAGCACTCCTCTTCGTGTGCGCGAGCCTCCCGCTCTACTTCGGCGGAGAGATCGCCGGAGGAGGCCGCACCATGCGCCGCGTCCTCGTCGCCGCGGTCGCCCTCGTCGGCGCCGCGTTCCTCCTCTCCGCGATCCCGCTCGGCGCGGTCCCGAATCGCTGCGGAACACGTCCGTGCCCGGCGCCGCGATCGCCCAGGCGTACTCCGGGCGGAGCCTCGCGATCGTCGTCGGCATCCTCACCGCCGCGGGGACGCTCGCGCTCGTCGTGGCCGAGTACCTCGCGCTCGCGCGGCTGCTGCGGTGGCTGCACGACATCCCGCTGAGGACGTCGTACGCGTGGATCGCCGTCCCGTTCCTCGCACTCGACGCGCTCTCGCTCGCCTCTCCGAACCGCTTCTACGACGACCTGCTGAAGCCGTCGCTCGGCGCCCTCTTCGTCTCCCAGCTCGTCGTCTTCCTCGTCTTCCCGCGCTTCCGCCGGAGCCTGCCGGCGCTCGCCGCCGCCGCGGTCGCCTCAGGCCTCGCCGGCTGGGGGTTGTACACGTTGATCTGGGGGTCGGCCTCCACGTAGGGCACACTTCGCTCGTGCCCGCGACCGTTGTCGTCGGAGCGCAGTGGGGTGACGAAGGCAAGGGCAAGATCGTCGACCTGCTCGCTCAGCAGTCGGATCTCGTCTGCCGCTACCAGGGCGGCCCGAACACGGGCCACACGATCGTCGTCGGCGACGACACGTTCAAGATCCGCCAGATCCCGACGGGGATCATCAATCGCAAGCCGTGCGTGATCGGCAACGGCTGCGTCATCGACCCCGAGGTGCTGATCGAGGAGCTCGAACGCTTCGACGCGCTCGGGTACCCGACGACCGAGGTGTACCTGTCGGGCAACGCGCACCTGATCATGCCGTGGCACGTGGCGATCGACCAGGCGAGCGAGCGCCGGCTCGGCAAGCTGCACATCGGGACGACGAAGCGCGGCGTCGGGCCGGCGTACGCCGACAAGGCCTCGCGCATCGGCATCCGCGTGCAGGACGTGCTCGACCCGAAGATCCTCCGGCAGAAGATCGAGGTCGCGCTCGCCGAGAAGAACCTGTGGCTCGAGCGCATCTACGAGGTCGAGCCGTTCGACCTGGAAGAGGTCGCGAGCCGCTACGAGGTGTACGCGCAGAAGCTGCGGCCGTACATCACCGACACGTCGCTCATCGTCGACGAGGCGCTGCGCGCCGGCAAGGACGTGCTCTTCGAAGGCGCGCAGGCGACGCTGCTCGACCTCGACCACGGCACGTATCCGTTCGTCACGTCGTCGAACCCGACGGCCGCAGGCGCCGCGATCGGCACGGGCATCGGCCCGACGCGCATCGACAGCGTCATCGGCGTCGCCAAGGCATACGTCACGCGCGTCGGCGAAGGACCGTTCCCGTCGGAGATCGACGAGCCGGAGCAGTCGCGCATCCGCGAGCTCGGCGGCGAGTTCGGCACGGTCACCGGCCGCCACCGCCGCTGCGGCTGGCTCGACCTCGTTGCGCTGCGGTACGCCGTGCGCGTCAACGGCCTCGACCAGCTCGCGCTGACGAAGCTCGACGTGCTCTCGAACTTCGCCGAGATCCCCGTGTGCGTTCGCTACCGGTTGCCGGACGGGACCGAGACGCAGCACTTCCCGGCGCACCAGAGCGACTTCCACGCCGCGCAGCCCGTGTACGAGACGCTCGCCGGCTGGGAGGACGACCTCGAGGGTTGCTCGTCGGTCGACGAACTGCCCGAGGCGGCCCGCGCCTACGTCGACTTCGTCGAGCGCGAGCTCGACGTCGCCGTCGTGCTCGTCGGCACCGGCGCCGAGCGCGAGAGCGTCCTCACGCGCGCGTAACGCGCGCGGCCCAGGCGCGGCCCGTCAGCGTGAACGGCCCGTCGGGCTCGCCGAGCTGGCGGAAGAGCTCCGTGCGCGCGACGGCGCGCTGTTCGTCGTCGAGCGACGCGGCCCAGACGCCGGCCGGGCCGACGCCGCCGGTGAGCGCGTCCCAGAAGTCGTCGAAGTCGGCGTACGTCGCCGTCGACCTCGAGCAGCTCCGGCTCCGCCCCGTCTCCGAGCAGCTGCTCGATCTCGTCGCGCGACCGGTACCGCGAGTCCTCGCGATGCTACGCCGAGGGCGTCGCGCGTCCGGTTGATCGCGTCGAGCATCTCCATGCCCTCGCGGTCCCACATGCAGACCGCGACCGTGTGCTGCGACGCGCGCATCTCGCGAACGCCCGCCGGCGCATCGCTCATGAAGGCGACGACGAGCTGCGCGAGCGCGACGTCGAACGAGTCGTCCGGCCACGGCAGCTCCTCCGCGCCGGCCTGCGCGTACGTCGACACCGGGGAAGCGGTCGCGCAGCGCGGCGACGAAGGCGGGCGACGGCTCGACCGCGGCGCGGCATCCGCGCCGCGGCGCACGAGCTCCGCCGTCAGCGCACCGGTGCCGGCACCGACATCGAGCACGCGCATGCCCGGGCTCGACGCCGGCGAAGTCGGCGAAGACCGGAGCGAGCCGCGTCGAGAAGCGGCCCATGAACTTGTCGTAGGCGGCGTCAGACGTCCACATCGGCCGGAGTATTCACGTTCGCGAGGAGCGACTGCGTCCAGCTCGACGACGGCGACGTCGAGATCTGCGATCGCGCGGCGGATCGAGAGCTCGCCGCTCGTAGCGCAGGCGAGCGCCGACTTGCGGTACGCGCCCGGCAGCGGGCCGGTCTGCGGCACGGCTGCGTCGACGGCAGGCGTCCGCGAGCGCGCGCAGCGCGTCCGCGCGTCATGTGTCGGCAGTCGACCGGGAGCACGACGCAGACGTCGGTGGTCGACGGCGCGCAGCCCGGCGACGAGCCCGTGGATCGACGCGCACTCGTCGACACCGTCGCCGAGCACCGGGAACGGCAGCTCCTCGTCGCCCTTGCCGACCGCGATGCGCTCGTCGCACGCCTCGCCGAGCAGTGCGCCACGCACGCTCGGCGAGCGTCTCGCCGCCGACGACGCGCGAGCGCCTTCGGCGAGCCGAAGCGCGTGCTCGCCCCGCCGACGAGCAACACGCCGGTCAGACGATCCGCCACGTCTCGGTGTAGACGTTGGCCGTTCCGCCGCGGACGAAGCCGCAGAGCGTGACGCCGCGGTCGGCGGCGAGCTCGACGGCGAGGCTCGACGGCGCGCCGACGGCGACGAGCACCGGGCAGCCGGCCACCGCCGCCTTCTGCACGAGCTCGAAGGACAGCCGCCCGCTGACGCACACGACGCGCTGCCGCGAGCGGCAGAAGCCCGTCGAGGAACGCGCGGCCGACGACCTTGTCGAAGGCGTTGTGGCGGCCGACGTCCTCGCGCACGCAGACGACCGTGCCGTCGGCGTCGAAGAGGCCGGTCGCGTGCAGCCCTCCCGTCACGGCGAACGCGGCCTGCTCCGCGCGCAGCCGGTCGGGCAGCTCGGTGACGACCGAGAGCGGCACGCGCAGCTGCGACTCGACGCGCGGCGCCTCGACCGCGACCGCCTCGAGCGCGCCCTTGCCGCACACCCCGCACGACGACGACGTGTAGAAGCTGCGCCGCAATCGTTCCGCGTCGAAGCCGCTTGCCACGACGTCGATCGTGTTGGCGGCGAGGTCGTCCGGGATGCGCGCGCTCTCGGGGCTGAGCCCCTCGGACAGGCAGAAGCCGAGCGCGAGCTCCTCGTCGTGCCCCGGCGTGCGCATGGTGACGGCGACCGGCTCGCCGCCGATGCGAAGCTCGAGCGGCTCCTCCACGGCGACGCGGTCGCGTTCGCTCACGCCGTCGGGCAGCCGGATGACGTCGACCTCGGCCGCCGAGTACGGAGGAGCGTCCATCGACCCAGGATACGATCGCCGCCGTGAAGGTGCTCGTCGTCGGGTCGGGCGGTCGCGAGCATGCTCTCGCGTGGGCGCTCGCACGGTCCGACGACGTCGAGTTGCATGCCGCGCCGGGGAACCCGGGGATCGCGGCGCTCGCGCAGTGCCATCCGGCGCGCGCGGAGGATCCGGCCGCGATCATCCCGCTCGCCGCCGAGCTCGACGTCGACCTCGTCGTCGTCGGCCCGGAAGCGCCGCTCGTCATCGGCCTCGCCGACGGGCTGCGCCGCCGCGGCATCGCCGTCTTCGGCCCGAGCGCAGCGGCGGCGCGGATCGAAGGGTCGAAGACGTTCGCGAAGGACGTGATGGAGGCCGCCGGCGTTCCGTCTGCGCGGATGCTCTCCGTCGCGCGTCCGCCGTGCGTCGTGAAGGCCGACGGGCTCGCCGCCGGCAAGGGCGTCTGGGTCTGCCGCGACCAGGCGCAGCTCGACGCGGCATTGCGCGCCGCGCAGGCGCTCGGCCAGCCGTTCCATGTCGAGGAGCTGCTCGAGGGGCCGGAGCTGTCGGTGTTCGCGATCGTCACGGGCGAGCACGCGATCGCGCTGCCTGCAGCGCGCGACTACAAGCCGATCGGCGACGGGAACACCGGCCCGAACACCGGCGGCATGGGATCGTTCACGCCGGTCGCCGACGCCCCGGCTGTCGACGAGATCCTCGAGACGATCCACCGCCCCGTCCTGCGCGAGCTCGCGCGCCGCGGAACGCCGTTCACCGGCTGCCTCTACGCCGGGCTCATGCTCACCGAGCGCGGGCCGCACGTGATCGAGTTCAACTGCCGCTTCGGCGATCCCGAGACGCAGGCGATCCTCGCCCGCATCGAGAGCGGGCTGCTCGATGCGCTCCTTGGTGCGAGCGGCGAGCTCGAAGTGACCGACATCGCCGCGGTGAACGTCGTCATCGCCTCGCGCGACTATCCCGAGCGCGGCGAGTCGGGCACGCCGATCCACGGGATCGAGGAGGCCGAGGCGACGGGCGCGCTCGTCTTCCACGCCGGAACGGCGCTGCAGGATGGCCGTGTCGTCACGAACGGCGGCCGCGTCCTCAACGTCGTCGGCACCGGCACCTCGGTCGCGGATGCGCGTGCTGCCGCATATGCGGGCGTCGCGCACATAGATTTCGCCGGCATGCAATTCCGAAAGGACATCGGTGGCTGAGGTCGGGATCCTCGTCGGGTCGGAATCGGACCGCGAGCGCATGCAGCCCGCGCTCGACGTTCTCGACGAAGCCGGCGTGGTCTACGAGTTCGAGGTGCGCTCGGCGCATCGCACGCCGGACGCCGTCGCCGAGTACGCGCGCAGCGCGCGCGAACGCGGCCTGAAGGTCCTCATCTGCGGCGCCGGCCTGTCCGCCGCGCTCCCCGGCGTCGTGGCGTCGCAGACCGATCTGCCGGTCATCGGCGTGCCGTTCCGCTCGAGCCTCAGCGTGCTCGACGGGCTCGACGCGCTGCTCGCGATCGCGCAGATGCCCCCGGGCGTACCCGTTGCGACAGTCGGCGTGGACAACGCGCGGAACGCCGCAGCGCTCGCGCGTGCGCATCCTCAACCGCTAGCGGATGTTCGTGTACGCGGCCGGCACGCGCGCGGGCGCGGTGCCGCGCCCCTGAGCGGCGAGCTCGCGCATGAGCATGCGATGCGCGTCGCGCGGCTTGACGCCGTGGTTCGACGGCGTGCGCTCGGTCATGACGCCGGCGAACTTCAGCGGGCGGTGATAACGATGCCTCGCCACCTGGGCGAGCGCAGCCCACTCGCGCGCCATCGCCCGGTTGTAGATCTCCGGGATCGGGCGCGCGTAGCGCATGCCACCCGTGACGTAGAAGGCCTGGTGCGCATTCCAGACGCCGCTGACGATGCCGCCGTCGAGCGAGCCGTAGTTGTAGAGCGCGTGGCCGACGCGGCTGTCCGCGTAGCCGCGGTAGAAGTCGCGCGTCCGCCGGAACGAGGGATCCCACGCCGGCTCGACGTCGTCGGCGGCTGCTGCGGTCACGTGCGCGTCGAAGTGCGCGGAACGCAGCGCGCGCTGGAGCGCCATCGTCTCGCGCGCCCACTTGCGGCCGGCCTTGTAGACGTTCGGCACGCTCGGGTGGTAGTTGCTCGTGCCGCGCGCGAGATGGATGTGGTCGACCGAGCCCCGCGGGAGGCAGCGCACGTACCCGGTTGCGTAGGCGCCCATCGCGATGCGTGATCTCCTTGTTCCCCGCGAATGCGCCCGAGAAGAGGATCGTCCCGTACGTGTGGCCGTTGTACGCCGGCTTGCCGAAGTCGAGAATGATGACGCCGGTCGCGCCGCGCTTCGCCGCGCTGCAACCCTGCACCCGGAAGACGTGCGGCGCGGTCGTTCGCTCGTACAGCGAGATGGTCGCGCGCGAACGGCGCGTCGGCTTCGGGTCGTGCTTCCGCCGGACGCGCGACTGCACTGGACGTGCTTCACCACGGACCGGACCGCAGCTGAGCTCCCGGAGGAACGCGCGTCGGGCGGACGGCCGGCAGCGCCGCGGGGCGCGGCTTCGACCGGATCGACGACGAGGATCGTCGCGGTGGTCGCGACGACCGCCCCGATGGCGAAGGCGATGGCCATCGGGCCGTGCTTGTAAAGCAGGTTTTTACACTTTTCAATCGAGATAGCCCGGCCAACCTACCGAGACCTTCGGATGGCCGCCGCTCCCCCGACGGAGGGAGATCGGACCGGCCCTCTAGACTGAGGCCAGTGATCGCCCGCTACTCCCGCCCGCCCATGGCCGCTATCTGGTCGGACGAGGGGAAGTTCGCGACACTCCTCGAGGTTGAGAAGGCCGCGACGCTCGCGTGGGCCGAGCTTGGGAGTGGTGCCGCCAGAGGCGGCTGAGGTGATCTCTCGCGCCCAGGTACCCGCTGCTGAGCGCGTGGCGGAGCTCGAAGCCGTCCTCCACCACGACATCGCCGCCTTCGTCGATGCCGTCTCGGAGCAGCTCGGCCCCGAGGGCCGCTGGTTCCACTACGGGCTCACCTCCTCCGACGTCGTCGACACGGCGCTCGCGCTCCAGATCCGTGCCGCGGGGCAGCTCCTCCTCGAGGGGCTCGACCGCGCCTACGCCGCGGTCGTCGCCCGCGCCGAGGAGCACAAGCTCACGCTCCAGATGGGCCGGACGCACGGCGTCCACGCCGAGCCGACGACGTTCGGCCTGAAGCTCGTCGGCTGGGCGTTCGAGCTCGACCGCGGGCGCGTGCGCATCAGCCGTGCGCTCGAGGGCATGCGCGTGGGCAAGCTCAGCGGCGCCGTCGGCACCTACGCGGCCACCGACCCGGAGCTCGAGCGCATCGCGTGCGAGCGGCTCGGCCTCGAGCCGGCGCCGACCTCGACGCAGATCATCCAGCGCGACCGGCACGCGGAGCTGCTCTGCGCGCTCGCGGTCGTCGCTTCCTCGCTCGACACGTTCGCGCTCGAGATCCGCCATCTCGCCCGCACCGAGGTGGCCGAGGTGCAGGAGCCGTTCGGCCGCGGACAGAAGGGCTCTTCGGCGATGCCGCACAAGCGCAACCCGGTCGTCGCCGAGCGCATCTGCGGCCTGGCACGCGTCGTCCGCGGCGCCGCGCTCGTCGGCCTCGAGAACGTCGCGCTGTGGCACGAGCGCGACATCTCCCACTCGTCGGCCGAGCGCGTCGTCGTTCCCGACGCCTTCCTCGCGCTCGACTACATGCTCGACCGCTTCACGTGGCTCGTCGACGGGCTCGTCGTGAGGACGGAACGAATGAGGCGCAACCTCGAGGCGAGCCACTACCTCTTCTTCAGCCAGCGCGTCCTGCTCGCGCTCGTCGAGTCGGGCCTCAGCCGCGACGACGCCTACCGGCTCGTGCAGCGCAGCGCGATGCGCGCCTGGGACGACGAGCTCGACTTCCGCGAGCTCGTGCGCGCCGACGACGAGATCGCGACCCGCGTCGATCTCGAAGCAGTGTTCGACCTCGACGCGTACACGAAGCACGTCGACACCGTGTTCAACCGCCTCAAGGAGGAGCCCGTCCATGCCTGACGCCGTGCACGTCGGATCCGGGAAGGTCCGCGAGCTCTACGCCCTCGACGACGAGCGCCTGCTGCTCGTCGCGAGCGACCGCATCTCGACCTTCGACGTCGTCCTTCCGACCGAGATTCCCGACAAGGGACGCGTGCTCACCGGGCTTTCCGGCTTCTGGTTCACGCTTCTGCACGGGATCGTCCCGAACCACATGCTCGCGATCCGCGAGGACGGGCGCTCGATGGAGTGCCGCAAGCTCGAGATGCTGCCGATCGAGGTCGTCGTCCGCGGCTACCTCGCCGGCTCCGGGTGGAAGGACTACAAGGCGACGGGCACGACGAGCGGGCACGCGCTGCCCGAGGGGCTGCGCGAGTCGGACAAGCTGCCGCAGCCGATCTTCACGCCGGCGACGAAGGCGACGAGCGGCCACGACGAGAACATCACGCGCGACCAGGCGGCGGAGCTCGTCGGCGCCGGCCGCTTGCGCGACGTCGAGGAGATCGCGATCGAGCTGTACCGCTTCGCGGCCGAGCACGCGCTCGACGCGGGGATCATCATCGCCGACACGAAGTTCGAGTTCGGGCTCGATCAGCACGGCCATCTCGTGCTCGGCGACGAGGCGCTGACGCCCGACTCGTCCCGTTTCTGGCCCGGCGACACGTACGAGCCCGGCCGCGCGCAGGACAGCTTCGACAAGCAGTTCGTCCGCGACTACTGCGAGACGACGGGATGGGACAAGACGTATCCGGGGCCGGAGCTCCCCGCCGAGGTCGTGCAGGACACACGCGCGAAGTACGTCGAGGCGTTCGAGCGGCTCACGACCATCCCCTTCCAGGCGTACATCGACAACCCGTCGGTCGTGCTCGGATGAAGGCGACCGTCCTCGTCCGCCCGAAGTCGGGCATCCTCGACGCACAGGGCGAGGCGGTCGAGCGCGCGCTCGGCCACCTCGGCTTCGCCGTCTCGGACGCGCGCGTCGGCAAGGTCGTCGATCTCGAGGTCGACGCGAAGAACGAGGCTGCGGCGCGCGAGCAGGTGGAGCGCATGTGCGAGCAGTTGCTCGCGAACCCGCTGATCGAGTCGTACGAGATCGAAGTGCATGGCTAGCCCGCAGCCGCGCATCGGCGTCGTCACCTATCCCGGCTCGCAGGACGACCGCGATGCGCTCTGGGCGCTCGGCGCACTCGACGCCGACGCCGTGCCGGTGTGGCACGAGGAGCGCGAGCTGCCGTCGCTCGACGCGGTCGTGCTTCCCGGCGGCTTCTCGTACGGCGACTACCTGCGCTGCGGCGCGATCGCTCGTTTCTCGCCCGCAACGTCCGCGGTGTGCGAGTTCGCCGAGCGCGGCGGGCTCGTGCTCGGCATCTGCAACGGGTTCCAGATCCTGTGCGAGGCCGGGTTGCTTCCGGGCTCGCTGCTGCAGAACGAGTCGCTGCGCTTCGTGTGCCGCGACGTCTCCCTGCGCGTCGAGCGCGCCGACCTGCCGTTCACGACGCGCTGCGAGGCCGGCCGGACGATCGTCATCCCGGTGAAGCACGGCGACGGCCGCTACGTGCCGCCGCCCGACCTCGACCCCGCGCAGGTCGTGTTCCGCTACCGCGACAACCCGAACGGCTCGGTCGACGACATCGCCGGCGTGTGCAACGAGGCGGGGAACGTCCTCGGCCTCATGCCGCACCCCGAGCACGCCGTCGACCCCTTGCTGGGGTCGGCGGACGGTGCGTTGATCCTGGCGTCGCTCGTCGAGGCCGCGCGCGACCGCGCGCTCGCCGTGCGATCTAGCCGGCGTTTCGGCTCGCCAGGGATCGACGAACACGTCGTCGACCTGCCAGGTGCCGCTCGATCCCGTGTTCGTCAGCCGGAGCTGCGCGGAGACGGTCGCGAGAGCGGGAGCGCGAGGCCGACGGGACGTCCGAGCTCGGCTCCCAACTGCCGTAGCCGGAGGGGCCGAAGCTCGTCAAGTTGAGGATGCCCGTGACGTTGCCGAGCAGCCCGTAGAAGACGATCTGGGCCTTCAGCGAGCCGTTGGCGCCGTTCGCGTGCGCGAACATCCGCCAGTGCCGGCGCGAGCAGCGCCGCGCAGACGCGCGGGCTCGAGGCCGTGCCGCCCGGACCGATCGACAGCGACGAGCTGCCGCCGCCGTTGACGTTCCACGGCTCGTTGCCGCGAGCCGATGGACGCACCGAAGAGGCTCCAGCCGGTCGCAGCCGTTCTCGAAACCGTTGTTCGCGAATCCGAAGTAGTCGTTGGAGTCGCCGAACTGCGCGAACGGCTGCAGGCCGCCGGTGCAGCGTGAGCGCGGACCCGCTGCCGACGGTGCCGCGCACAAACGCCGCAGAGGCCGCCGCCACCAGAACGACCGTCAGCCACTTGAGCTTGGTCGCCACCCCGACCACCCCCAGATTCGCCGCAGGACAGGAAGTCGTCGCACCATTGTTTCGTCCCCCGGATCGGGTGCGATCCCCCTTCGTGGGGATCTTGACTTCGATTCCCTCGACCGAGGTACACGTACGAGGTTCTTGCAGATGGACAATTTCCGCGTGGATGCCGTTGCGGCCGGCGATATCTCGCATCGACCTGCTCGCGACCGAGCTGGTCGAGCACGCGCGCGAGCGCGTCGAAGCGGCGCTTGGCGCCTCGAGGAATCGCGTCGCTGCGTACCTGCTCGCGAGCGGCGTTCCTCGCCGCGGCCATCTCGCACGCCGTCTTCGCTCCTGCCGCTTCGCGGCGTTCTCGCCCGTCGGCTGCCGTCGTCGCCGTGCTCGCCTACGCCGTCGTCTCGCGCGTCACGTTCGAGGTGCGGAAACGGCTTCGTCGTCGCCGATGCAGCTCGTGCTCGTGCCGATGCTGCTTCGCGCTGCCGCCGCGCGACGTTCCGCTCCTCGTCGCAGCCGGCTATCGTCGTCGGGCAGGCTGCCGGAGTTCGCGCGCGGGACGCGTCCGCTCGAGCCAGTGGCCGATCTTCGTCTTCAACGCCTCGTATCTCGCTCGGGCCGGCGCTCGTCTTGTCGCTCGGCGGTGCGCGCGCATCCGAGCTGGAGCGACGCGCCGATCTACGTCGGCAGCCTTCGCGGCGCAGTTCTTCGTCGACTTCGTCCCGAACGCGATCTGGTCGCGGCATCTCGCTGGGGCATCGCCCGTCGAGATCAGGCGCGCGCGATGCGCGATGTCGGTGCTCGTCGACGGCGCGCTCGCGCCCGGTCGGACTCGCCGTCGCGATCGCATCGCGTGGCAGATCTGGGGGGTCACTCGCCGTCCTCCCGCTCGTCTGGCTCCTGCACGTCTTCGCGCAGGAACGCCAGCGCCGCCTCGACCACGCGCGTCGAGCTCTCGAGCGCGTATCGCGGGACGGCGATGCTGCTCGGCGAGATGATCGAGGCGGACGACGCGTACACGGGCAGCCACAGCCGCGACGTGGTCGACCTCGTCCTCGCCGTGTCCGACAAGCTCGGTCTCGATGCAGCGCACGCGCCGTCACGCGGAGTTCGCCGCGCTTCTGCACGACGTCGGCAAGGTGAAGATCCCGTCGGAGATCATCAACAAGGCCGGCGCCGCTCGACGACGACGAGTGGGCGCTGATGCGCACGCACACGATCCTCGGCGAGGGGATGCTCGGCCAGGTCGGCGGTCTGCTCGGCGAGATCGGCCACATCGTCCGCTCGTCGCACGAGCGCTGGGACGGCGGCGGCTATCCGGACGGCCTCGCCGGCGAGAGCATTCCCGATCGCCGCCCGCATCGTCTCCGCGTGCGACGCGTGGAGCGCGATGACGACCGACCGCCCGTATCGCGCGCGCCTCTCGGACGACGAGGCGGCGGCCGAGCTGCGCGAGCTGCGCGGGCTCGCAGTTCGATGCGCGCGTCGTCGACGCGCTCCTCGCCGTCCTAGAGGCCTAGCGCCTCCGCCAGAGCCGGGTGCTACGCGAGCTGCGCGTGCAGCCGCTCGAGGTCGCGCGCGCGGAACGTGACCGGCCCGCGGCGCGCCTGGCCGTCGGTCGTGTACGCGAACCGGACGAGCCGCTCGCCGTTCCGCGTCTCGAGCAGCTCCACGACGGACGCGAACTTGCGGTCCGCCGCCGCCTGCTTCACGGTCACGAGCTCCACGAGCTCCGCCGCGCCCCACGGTGTTGCCGTTTTCGTCGTCATGACCGCACCGTAGGCGGCGCCATGTCACGACGGTGTGCCGGCTACGTGCCGCTTCGGTCGATCAGCTCGATCCGGTAGCCGTCCGGGTCGCGGACGAAGCAGAGGAGCGATCCCCCCTCGCGCACCCGGTACGGCTCGCGCTCCGGCTCGATGCCCTGCTCCTTCAGCCGGGCGAGCGCCGCGCCGAGGTCGTCCACGCCCGACGGCGATGTGGCCGTAGCCCGTCCCGAGCTCGTAGGTGCGCCCGTCGTGGTTGTACGTCAGCTCGAGGACCGACTTCTGGTCGCCGACCGAGAAGAAGTAGTTCGTCGCCTCGAGCTCGCCGTTTCGGACGATGTCCATGTCGCGCTCGAACGTGAAATCGAGCGCCTCGTAGAACGCGCGACTCCTCGTCCGGGTCGGTGATCCGGACCATCGTGTGCAGGAATTGCGTCACAGTCCGGAGATCCTACGGATGCGCGGGGGCGATCGGTGTGCAATACCTCTTGCGCCGAGGGAGGTTCCGATGCCGCACGTCGGAGACGCAGTACAGCCTGACCAGGAGCGGCCATTCGGCCGATCGGCAGAGCGCGGGACGATCGTGGCCGTTCTCGGGGAGAACGCGATCTGCCGCGTCCGCTGGTGCGGAGCACCTGGAGACGTTCGTGCCCGCGCACGTGATCAACCAGGCAGCTCTTCCTGAAGCATCGCGAAGAGCACGGCGTCCTGCCACTCCCCATGCTTCTGGTACGCCTGGCGCCTGACGCCCTCGCGCACGTAGCCGACCCGCTCGGCGTGCGCGATCGCGCGCTCGTTGAAGCCGTAGATCTGGATCTCCAGCCGGTGGAAGCCGAGCTCGCCGAGGACGAGCCGCTGGAACGCACGCGCGATGTCGTCGCCGAGCTTGCGGCCGCGGAAGTCGCGGGTGGACGGCGAGCCTTCCGCCCTCGACGATGCGGTTCCGCTCGTTCACGACGCGGTACGACGCGCTGCCGACGCGCTCGCCGTCCGCCTCGGCGACGAGCCACCCGAACGACTCGGGCTCGCGCTCCGACCGCTCGATGTCGGCGAGCACCTCCTCGAGCGACTCCGGCGGGCGCCCGAGGAACTCGCGCGTGTCGTCGGCCGTGACCAGCTCGAGGAGGAAGTCCGCGTCAGAGCGGTTCGCGCGCCGGAGCTCGACGGACACGGCTCGACGCTACCCGAATCGCGCCGGTGCCGAGCGCGACGCCGGCGAGCACGAGCGCCAGGCCGCCGAACGCAGTCGCACCGAAGCGCTCGCCGAGGAAGATCGCCGCCGTACGCAAGCGCGATCGGCGGGATGAGGTACGTGACGAGCGACGCGTACGCAGCACCCGCGCGCGTGATCAATGCGAAGAACAGGAGGTACGCGAAGGCCGTGCCGGGAATGCCGAGCGCGACGACCGACCCGATCTCCTTCCAGCCCGGCGTCGAGTGCGGCGCCTGGACGATCCCGGCGGGAAGCGCGACGACGGCGGCGACGGACGTCGACGCGAGCCCGATGACGACCGGCGGCACGGCCGAGAGGTGACGGCCGGTGAGGAGCCCGCCGATCGCGTAGCAGAACGCCATCCCGACGACGGCGAGCGCGCCGAGCACCTTCCCCGACGGCTGCGCGCCGACGAGGAGCGCGACGCCGACGAAGCCGATGCGACGCCCGACGAGCCGCGTCCCGGTCACCCGGACCTCGCGGAAGAAGCCGAACGAGATGACCGCGATGAAGATCGGGACGGCCGCCTGGAAGATCGAGGCGAGCCCGGAGTCGATCCGCGTCTCGCCCCAGGACAGGAGCCAGAACGGCACCGCCGTGTTGACGAGCGCGACGATCACGAGCCATTTGGCGTTCCCTCTCAGGGCGGCCATGGCCACGCGCGTGCCGGTCGCAAAGGGGACGATGGCCGCGAGCGTCACTGCGGCGAGGCCCAGCCGCCCCAGGATCAGCGTCGCCGGCGAGAACTGCCGGTCCGCGACCTTGATGAACATGAAGGACGCGCCCCAGATGAGCGCGAGCGCGACGAGCATCGCGAGGTTCCGACGTCTCACGAGCCCATCTGTATCAAGGGCTAGACTGAATCACCTGACGCCGGTCGTGGATCAGCCGCTGCACAGGGCCCTCGGTCTCACCGACTGGGAGGCGGATCGAATCCGGGAGCTTCTCGGCCGCGATCCGAACCACTTCGAGCTCGCGGTCTTTTCGCTCCTCTGGTCCGAGCACTGCGGCTACAAGCACTCGGCGCCGCTGCTGCGCCGGCTGCCGTCGTCGAGCGACCGCGTCCTGCAGGGGCCGGGCGAGAACGCGGGCGTCCTCGACCTCGGCGACGGCCTTGCGGTCGCGTTCAAGGTGGAGTCGCACAACCATCCCTCGGCCGTCGAGCCGTTCCAGGGAGCGGCGACCGGGATCGGCGGGATCCTCCGCGACATCATCGCGATGGGCGCGCGCCCGATCGCGCTCCTCGACGGGCTCTGGTTCGGCGCCGGCGACCACGACTTCGACCGGGCCGTCGCCGGCATCGGCCACTACGGCAACTGCGTCGGCGTCCCGAACGTCGGCGGGCAGACCGTCTGGCACGAGGCGTACCGCGGCAACTGCCTCGTCAACGCGATGTGCGTCGGCCTGCTCGACTCGCACCGCCTGCAGACGGCGAAGGCGCAGGGCCCCGGCAACGCGGTCGTCCTCTTCGGCGCGACCACGGGTCGCGACGGCATCGGCGGCGCGTCGGTCCTCGCGAGCCAGGAGCTCGGCGAGGACGATCGCCGACAAGCGGCCCTCCGTCCAGGTCGGCGACCCGTTCACGGGGAAGAAGCTGATCGAGGTGTCCGTCGAGCTCGTCGAGTCGGGGCTCGTCGAGTCGCTGCAGGACTGCGGCGCCGCCGGGCTCGCGTCCGCGTTGAGCGAGATGGCGAGCGAGGGCGCCGGCATCGACGTCCAGCTCGACCGTGTGCCGCTGCGCGAACAGGGCATGGAGCCGTGGGAGATCATGATTTCGGAGTCGCAGGAGCGCATGGTCGCGATCGTGCGGCCGCAGATGCTCGACGCCGTGCACGCGTTGTGCGCGAAGTGGGAGCTGGAGAGCGCGGTCATCGGCGAGGTGTCGGACACCGGGTTGCTGCGCGCGTTCCACGACGGCGCCGTCGTCGGCGAGATCCCGGCGCGTCTCCTCACCGACGAGTGCCCGCGGTACGAGGTGGAGCAGCGCAAGGCCGACTCGTGGGTGATGCCGAAAACGCACGGCTCGAGTGCGCCGTTCGCCGAGGTGATCGAGCAGTACGACCAGCTCGTCGGCTCGCGCACCGTGCGCCGTCCCGGGCTCGACGCCGCCGTGCTGCGGCTGCGTCCCTCGATGCGCGGCATCGCCGTCTCGCTCCAGGGCCCGCGGCCCGGAGAGACCGATCCGTTCCGCGCGGGCGTGCAGGCCGTGCTCGGCGCCGCGCGCAACGTCGCGTGCGCCGGCGGCGAGCCGATCGGCCTCACCGACTGCCTCAACTTCGGCAATCCCGAGAAGCCGGAGATCGGCTACGAGCTCGCGCAGGCGATCGAAGCGATCGCACAGGCGGCGGACGCGCTCGGCGTGCCCGTCGTCTCGGGCAACGTCTCGCTGTACAACGACACCGACGGCAGGTCGATCCCGCCCACGCCCGTCGTCGGTTGCGTCGGGATCGTCGCCGACGTGCGTCTCGTCCCCACCGGCTGGCAGAAGGGCGACGCCGTGCTGCTCGCGACCGCGCCGGAAGAGAGCCTCGCGGCCGAGGTGTCGCTCATCCGCTTCCTGTGGAAGGCGGCGCCGCTGCTGACGCTCTGCCACGACGTCGGGAGTGGCGGGCTCGCCGCTGCGATCGCCGAGGCCTCGCAGTGGAGCGGCCGCGACGCCGACGTCGACCTACCGGAGCAGCCGGCCGCAGGCGCGGCGATCCTCGCGTGCGCGCCCGAGGACGTTGCATCGGCTCGGCACGCGCGGCTTCACCCAGATCGGGAGCGTTCGCTGATGTGCGGCGTCTTCGGTGTGTACGCACCCGAGCGCGACGTCGCGCGGCTCACGTACTTCGGGCTCTTCTCGCTCCAGCACCGCGGGCAGGAGTCGGCCGGCATCGCCGTCTCGGACGACGGACGGCTGACGGCACTGCGCGACCTCGGTCTCGTCACGCAGGTGTTCGACGAGCAGAAGCTGCACGGCCTGCACGGCCAGATCGCGATCGGCCACACGCGCTATTCGACGACGGGGTCGTCGCAGTGGGACAACGCGCAGCCGCTCGTGCAGCACGGGCGCAACCGCACCGTCGCGCTCGGTCACAACGGGAACCTCGTCAACGCCGACGAGTTGCGCGACGAGCTGCGCGCAGAAGGCGCGACGCTGCGCGGCACCTCCGACAGCGAGGTGATCGCTGCACTGATCGCGAACGCCGACGCGCCGCTCGACGAGGCCGTCGCCGGTGCGATGCGGCGGCTGAAGGGCGCGTACTCGGTCGTCGCGCTCTCCGAGGGGACGCTGATCGCGTTCCGCGACCCACATGGTTTCCGCCCGCTCGTGCTCGGTCGCGTGAACGACGACTGGGTCGTCGCCTCGGAGACGTGCTCGTTCGACCTCGTCGGCGCCGATCTCGTGCGCGAGGTCGAGCGCGGCGAGGTCGTGCTCGTCGACGGAGACGGGATGCGCTCGGTGCAGGCGGTCGAGGTGCCCGAGGCAGGCGCGCTGTGCATCTTCGAGTTCTTCTACCTCGCGCGGCCCGACACGCAGCTCGCCGGCATCGAAGTGCACGGCGCGCGCGTGCGCATGGGCGAGCGGCTCGCGCAGGAAGCGCCGGCAGACGCGGATCTCGTCCTCCCCATTCCGGACTCGGGCACGCCGGCCGCGATCGGCTTCTCGCGCGCGACCGGGATCCCGTTCAGCGAGGGCCTGATCAAGAACCGCTACATCGGGCGGACGTTCATCCAGCCCGACCAGGAGCTGCGGCGTCTCGGCGTGCGCCTGAAGTTCAACCCGCTCGCCGAGGTGGCGGGCAAGCGCGTCGTCGTCGTCGACGACTCGATCGTGCGCGGCAACACGACGCGCGCGATCGTGCGCATGCTCTTCGACGCGGGCGCGGCAGAGGTCCACGTGCGCATCTCCTCTCCGCCGGTGATCGGGCAATGCTTCTACGGCATCGATCTCGCCGACCCGGAGGAGATGGTCGCCGCCGGCAAGACCGTCGACGAAGTGCGCGAGTACATCGGCGCGACCTCGCTCGCGTACCTGTCGCACGAGGCGCTCGTCGAGTCGACGAGCCGGCCCGCGTCGGAGCTCTGCAGCGCGTGTCTGACACGCCAGTACCCGACCGAAGTGCCGGCCGAGTACGCAAAGCTCCGGTTCGAGGCCACCACCCGCGCGTAGAAGTCGTCACACGGCCGTACGCGTACCTAGTACCGGCCGTTCAGGTGCCGCACACCGAAAGGCCGGTACTTAGTACCCGCCTGAGAGTGTCACGACTTCGACGCGGCCAGGCCTGCTGCGTCGCCGCAGGCGAGTCCTCGTACCATCCCGGCCGGTGCACCTGTTCCACTACCACCTCGTCACGAGCCGCGTCCGCGAGGTCGAGGCGCGCTACATCGGCAAGCTCGGCTTCGACCTCGTCGCGCGCCACGGGCGCATCGACGAGGACCTGCAGTCGTACGAGCCCGGAGTCTCGTGGGCCGAGCTGGACGAGCTCGGCTTCAAGCTTCGCCTCTCCGAGCTCGAGCTCGGCGCGGTGAACGTCGTCGTGCAACCGGGGCAATGGCCGCTTCCGCGCGTCGACCATCTCGGCCTCGCGCTCGACGAGGACGAGTTCGACAGCACGCTCTCTCGCGCGGAGCTGGCGTCGCTACGCGTGCAGGAGCACGGCGGCCGGCGGACGTTCGTGTCGACGAACGCGGGCTACCGGCTCGAGCTCCATCCGCCGCGCGACTGGATCGACGAGCTCATCGCCCAGTCCGACCGTCTCAGCCTGTCCGAGCTCCACCTCAAGTCGGACGACCCGGAGGGCAAGGCACAGACGCTCGCCCAGCTCCTCGACTGCGATCGGATCGGCACCGAGGTCGAGGTCGGCGAGACGCTCGTCCGCTTCACCCCGGACGGCCCGCAGGGGCGGCCGGAGCTGGAAGCGGAGATGTTCGTCTAGGCCGCCACCTAGACTCGACTTCTTGAACGAGGACGCACACACGTACGAGGCCGCCGGCGTCTCGCTCGCCACCGCGAACGCGGTCGTCGACCGGCTGCGCGCAGCCGTCGAGTCGACCGGGGCGACCGGCTTCGGCTCCTTCGCCGGCCTCTACCCACTGGACGAGCAGCGGTTCCTCGCCGCCTCAACCGACAGCGTCGGCTCGAAGCTCATGCTCCACCGGCAGGCGGGCACGCTGCGCTGGGGCGGGATGGATCTCGCCGCGCACTGCATCAACGACGTGCTCTGCAGCGGCGCCGACCCGCTCTTCTTCCTCGACTACGTCGCCGCGGCGCACCTCGAGCTCGAGCAGGTGGCCGACCTCGTCGAAGGCGCCGCCGAGGTCTGCCGCGCCGCCGGCTGCGCGCTCATCGGCGGCGAGACGGCAGAGCTGCCCGGCGTCTACCGCGACGAGGAGCTGGACTTCGCCGGCACGTGCGTCGGCATCGTCGACCGCGACCGGCTGATCGACGGCTCGCGCTGCGCGCCCGGTGACGTGGTCGTCGGCTTCCCGTCGAGCGGCCTGCACACGAACGGGTTCTCGCTCGTGCGCACGCTCGGGGACCTCGATCCCGAGTACCTCGCGCCGCATCGCCTCTATCTCGACGACGTCCGCGCACTCCGTGCGCACGCGGACGTGAAGGCGCTCGCGCACGTGACCGGCGGCGGCATCCTCGGCAACCTGTCGCGCGTGCTTCCCGACGGCGTGCACGCACGCATCGACTGGGACGCGTGGGAGCGGCCGCCCGTGTTCGCGTGGATCGCCGAGCGCGGCGTCGCCGAGGACGAGGCGCGCCGCGTCTTCAACCTCGGCATCGGCATGTGCGCGGTCGTGCCGGAAGCGCCCGAGGGCGCGCTCGTCATCGGAGCGCTCGAGTGATCGGCGTTCTCGTCTCCGGCGAGGGAACGAATCTGCAGGCGCTCGTCGACGCAGGGTTGCCGATCGCCGCCGTCGCCTCGAACAGGCGCGACGCGCGCGCACTCACGCGCGTGAACGTTCCGGTCGCGTCCTTCGAGCTCTCCGACTACGACAGCCGCGAGACGCGCGACGCCGCGATGGCCGAATGGCTCCTGATCGCACGGCGTGCAACTCGTCGTGCTCGCCGGCTACATGCACATCCTCACGGCCGCGTTCCTGGACCGCTTCGAAGACGCGGTCGTGAACGTCCATCCCTCGCTGCTCCCGAGCTTCCCCGGAGCGCACGCGGTCGAGGAGCAGCTCGCCGCCGGCGTGCGCGAGTCCGGCGCGACGGTGCACCTCGTCGACGCCGGCATCGACAGCGGGCCGATCCTCGCGCAGGAGCGCGTTCCCGTCCTCGACGGCGACACCGCCGAGACGTTGCACGAGCGCATCAAGGCGGTCGAGCACGAGCTGCTTCCGAAGGTGGTGGGAGAGCTGTGCGCGCGCTGATCTCGACGTACGACACGACGGGGCTCGACGTGTTCGCGCGCGGGCTCGCCGAGCTCGGCGTCGAGCTCGTGACCACCGGCGGCAGTACCGACGCCTTCCTGCGCGAGCTCGGGCTCGAGCCGACCGTGATCGACGTGCCGCAGATGCTCGGCGGCCGGGTGAAGACCCTGCATCCGCGCATCCACGCCGGCATCCTCGCGCGCCGCGACAACGCCGAGGACGTCGCAACGCTCGCGGAGCACGAGATCGAGCCGTTCGACATCGTCTGCATCAACCTCTACCCGTTCGAGGAGGTGGCGGCGAAGCAGGGCGTCACCGAGGCGGAAGCGGTGGAGATGATCGACGTCGGCGGCCCGTCGATGCTGCGGGGCGCGGCGAAGAACTTCGCCCACGTCACGGCAGTCTGCCGTCCGGAGCGCTACGGCTTCGTCCTCGACGAGCTCCGCGAGCACGGCGAGATCTCGCTCGAGACGAGGAGGGAGCTCGCGGCCGAGGCGTTCGCGACGACGGCGGTCTACGAGTCGGCGATCGCGACGTGGTTCGCGGAGCGCGAGACGTTCCCCGAGACGCTCGTGCTGCCGTTCGACAAGGTGCTCGACCTCTCGTACGGCGAGAACCCGCACCAGCGCGCCGCGTACTACGCGGATCGCGGCGCACGCGCGCATCTGCTGTCGCGCGTCGAGCAGCTGAACGGCAAGGCTCTCTCGTTCAACAACCTCAACGACCTCTCGGCCGCGCGCCTCATCTGCCGCGAGTTCGCGCTCCCGGCCTGCGTCATCGTCAAGCACGCGAACCCGTGCGGCGTCGCGCTCGGCGCGACGATCGAGGAGGCGTACGACAAGGCGCTCGCGTCCGACCCGGTGTCGGCGTACGGCGGCATCGTCGTGCTCAACCGCGACGTCGACGCTGCGCTCGGCGCGAAGCTCGCGGAGCAGTTCGTCGAAGTGCTGTTCGCCCCCGGCTACGACGAGGGCGCGCTCGAGGCACTCCGGCGCAAGCAGGGGACGCGCGTGCTCGTCGACCAGGAGCGGCGGCGGCCCGCCGCGCAGCAGCGCGGACTGAAGCGCGTCCTCGGCGGCGTCCTCGTGCAGGACGCCGACTCGGAGATCGAGGATCGCGACGGCTGGCAGGTCGTCGCCGGGACACCGGACGAGGCGCAGTGGGGCGACCTCGTCTTCGCGTGGCGCGTGTGCAAGCACGTCCTCTCGAACGCGATCGTGATCGCGAGCGACCTCGCCACGATCGGCATCGGTGCCGGACAGATGAGCCGCGTCGACGCGGTGCGCATCGCGCTGGACAAGGCGGCGGAGTTCGGCCACGACACACGCGGCAGCGTCCTCGCATCGGATGCGTTCTTCCCGTTCCCCGACGGCCCCGCGAGCGCCCTGGAACGCGGCGTCCGCGCGATCGTGCAGCCGGGCGGCTCCAAGCGGGACGACCTCGTGATTGCCGCAGTCGCCGACGCAGGCGCGACAATGGTCTTCACAGGTCGCCGCCATTTCCGCCACTGATCACTTTCGGCTGGTCGCGCGCGCGGACCAGCGCGCATTCCTCGGCCTCCCGTGGAGCCTGCCGCTCGAGGAATGGCCGGACGATCTCGTCGTCGAGGTCGCGCGCGGCATCGGCCGCCACGTCGTGCGCTTCGTCAACCTGAACGGGACGTACTACGCGCTGAAGGAGCTGCCGCAGCGCGTCGCCGAGCGCGAGTACCGGAACCTCATCGAGCTCGCCGATCGCGGCGTCCCCGCGGTCGACGCGATCGGGATCGTCGCCGAGCGAGGCGAGCTCGACTCCGTCCTCATCACGCGCGTGCTCGAGTTCGCGCTGCCGTACCGCCTCATCCTCGGCCGCCGCATGCTGCCCGCGCCCGAGGCGACGATCCGCGGTGCGCTCGCGGAGCTGCTCGTGCGCCTGCACCTCGCCGGCTTCTTCTGGGGCGACTGCTCGCTCTCGAACGCGCTCTTCCGCCGCGACGCGGGCGCGCTGTCCGCGTACCTCGTCGACGCGGAGACGGGCGAGCTGCACGAGAAGCTCTCCGACGGTCAGCGGGGGCACGACCTCGCGATCGCCGAGGAGAACCTGACGGGCGAGCTGTACGACCTGAGCGCGGAGCTCGAGCGCGACGTCGTCGACGACCCGTGTGCATTCGCCGAAGACGTGCGCGAGCGCTACGAAAAGCTCTGGGCGGAGCTGACCGAGGACCAGGTGTTCGCCGTCGGCCAGGGGCAGAAGCTCGAGGAACGACTGCGCCGCCTGAACGAGCTCGGGTTCGACGTCGAGGAGGTCGAGCTCGTCAGCGACGGCGGCGAGGTCCGCCTGCGCCTGCACTCGAAGGTCGTCGAGCCCGGCCACCACCGGCGTCGCCTGCTCCGACTCACGGGGCTCGACGCGCAGGAGAACCAGGCGCGACGCCTCCTCAACGACCTGACGCGCTACAAGGCGTATCTCGAGCGCACCGGCGACGCACCGGTGTCGGACACCGCGGCAGCCGGACGTTGGCTGAGCGAGGTCTTCGAGCCGACGATCGCGTCCATCCCGCCGGAGCTGCTCGGCAAGCGCGCGGCGGCGGAGATCTTCCACGAGATCCTCGAGCACCGCTGGTTCCTGTCGGAGCGCGCGGGCAAGGACGTCGGGCTGCAGAAGGCGACGAAGTCGTACGTCGACCAGGTGCTGCGCAAGGCGCCCGACGAGAAGCTCCCCTTGATATAAGCGAACCGTGGAGCCGGATCCTCGCCGCTGGCAGGCACTCGCCCTCGTCTGCGTCGCGTTCTTCATGACGGTGCTCGACGTCTCGATCGTGAACGTCGCGTTGCCGTCGATCCAGCGGCACCTGCACTTCTCGCAGACGGGCCTGCAGTGGGTGATCACCGCGTACGCGATCACGTTCGGCGGATTCCTCCTGCTCGGTGGCCGCGCCGGCGACATCCTCGGACGCAAGCGGATGTTCCTCATCGGCGTCGTTCTCTTCTCCACCGCGTCGCTCGTGTGCGGACTGTCCACGTCTGCAGGCGTCCTCGTCGCGGCGCGCGCCGTGCAAGGGCTCGGGGCCGCTGTCGTCTCGCCGGCAACGCTCTCGATCATCACGACGACGTTCGAGGAAGGTGCGGAGCGGAACAAGGCGCTCGGCATCTGGGGCGCGATGGGCGGCAGCGGCGCAGCAGCCGGCGTCCTCTTCGGCGGCATCCTCACGAAGTACCTCGGTTGGGAGTGGATCTTCTTCGTCAACGTCCCGGTCGGTGCGCTCGTGCTCGCGTTCGCGCCGGGAATCGTGCGCGAGAGCAAAGCCCCCGGCGAGCGGCAGGGCTTCGACGTCGTCGGCGCGAGCACCGTGACGGGCGGCATCGCGCTGCTCGTCTACGCGATCTCGAAGGCGCCCGTCGACGGCTGGGGATCGACGAAGACCGTCTTGCTCCTCGTTGCAGCCGCCGTCGTGCTCGCGTTCTTCCTCGTCTGGGAGACGCGCGTGCCGTCGCCGATCATGCCGCTCTCGATCTTCCGCATCCGAACGCTCGCCGGCGCGAACATCGTCGGACTGCTCCTAGGCGCGTCGATCTTCGCCGACTTCTTCCTGCTGACGCTGTACGTGCAGAACGTCCTGCACTTCTCGGCGCTCAAGACCGGGGTCACGTTCCTCGCCACCGCGGGGACGACCGTTGTGGTCGCCGCGCTCTCGCAATGGCTGACGACGCAGTTCGGGCCGCGACCGGTGATGGCCGCCGGGCTCGCGCTCAACACGGGCGGCCTCATCTGGTACGCGCAGATCCCCGTGCACGGCACGTATGCGCACGACCTGCTCGGCGGGTACATCATGTTCGGCTTCGGGCTCGCGCTCGCGTTCATTCCCGTCTCGATCGCCGCGCTCGCGGGAGTCGGCCCGCGCGACGCCGGCCTCGCGTCGGGTCTCCTGAACACGTCGCAGCAGGTCGGCGGAGCGATCGGGGTCGCCATCGCATCGAGCGTCGCCGTCTCGCGCGCGACGCACCTGCTCAAGTCCGGTCACTCGCAGGCGGCCGCGCTGACGAGCGGCTACGCGCTCGCGTTCTGGGTCATCGCGGGTATCTCGGCCGCCGGCATCGTCGCGGCACTCGGGCTCGTCCGCGACGAGGAAGTCGTCGTCGAAGAAGAGCCCGTGCAGGCGTTCGGCTAGAGCTCGCCCGGCTTCGCGAAGCGGTAGAAGTACGGACCCAGGCCCGCCTGGTTGACGGCGAAGATCAGGCCGAGTGTGTCCTCGAGCATCCGCGCCTTGTCGAGGCCGCCGACGGAAACCGGGTCGTATCCGGCGTCGCGGATGAGCAGCTCCGTCACCTCCCGCGCGTCGTCCTCCGCGGCATAGAGATTGCTCGGGCGCACACGCTGCGCGTCGATCTCGTCGTAGACCGAGGCGAAATTGCAGTTGAACGACTTCGCCGTCGGGCCGCCGACGATCGACTTCACCTCGTGCGCGAGCGACTCGTACTCGTCGTTGCGCCCCCCGAACGCGTTCGTCGCATCGATCGTGACCTTCCCCTCGATGCCGGTCACCTTCGCGAGTGCATCGGCGATCTGCCCCGAGGGAACCGCAACGAGGATCGCGTCCGCGCTCGACCCGTCGCCGCCGTCGCGTCCCAACTCCTGCACGTCGTGTCCCGCTTTCCGCCAGCGCTCGGCCAGGCCGCCCCCGACGTTGCCCCTGCCAATGACGGTGATCTTCATCGAATACCCTTTCGCACGTGGACTTCCCAACGATCCTCGAACTGGTCGGCGCAACGCCGATCGTACGGCTCGACAAGCTCAGTCCCGCCCGGCGGCGCGCAGATCCTCGCGAAGCTCGAGTACCTGAACCCGGGCGGCTCTGTGAAGGACCGCATCGGCCTGCCGATGATCGAGGCGGCCGAGCGCGAGGGGAAGCTGCGGCCCGGCGGGACGATCGTCGAGCCGACCTCCGGCAACACCGGCGTCGGCCTCGCCATCGGCGCCGCGATCAAGGGCTACCGCTGCATCTTCGTCATGCCCGACAAGATGAGCCAGGAGAAGATCGCCCTCTTGCGCGCCTACGGCGCCGAGGTCGTGATCACGCCGACTGCGGTCGACCACGATTCGCCGGAGAGCTACTACTCGGTCTCCGACCGGCTCGCGGAGGAGATCCCCGGCGGCTACAAGCCCGACCAGTACTCGAACATGAACAACCCGGAGGCGCACTATCGCCTCACCGGTCCGGAGATCTGGGAGCAGACGGGCGGCGGCGAGATCGACGCGCTCGTCATCTCCGTCGGCACCGGCGGCACGATCAGCGGCGTCGGCCGCTACTTCAAGGAGCACAAGCCGGAGGTGCTCATCGTCGGCGCCGACCCGGAAGGGTCCGTGTACACGGCGACGGACGAGCACGGCGTCCATCCGTACCTCGTCGAGGGCATCGGCAAGGACACGTGGCCGGAGACGATGGATCCGGACGTCGTCGACGAGTGGATCCGCGTCGGCGACCGCGACTCGTTCCTGTGGGCGCGACGGCTCGCGCGCGAGGAGGGCATCCTCGCCGGCGGCTCGGCCGGGACGACGCTGGTCGCGGCGGACGCGGTCGCGCGGCGGCTCGGGCCGGGCAAGCGCGTGCTCATGCTCGTCCCCGACTCGGGGCGCAACTACCTGTCGAAGTTCTACGACGACAACTGGATGCTCGAGCACGGATTCCTCGAGCGACAGGCGCCGCTGCCGACGGTCGAAGAGGTGCTGCGCTCGAAGCACGGCGGCGAGATCCCCGCGCTCGTCACGATCTCCGCACACCAGAAGGTCGGCGAGGGAATCGACACGATGCAGCGCTACAGCATCTCGCAGCTACCGGTGGTACGCGACGGCGAGTGCGAGTCGCTCACGGACGTGATCGGCTCGCTGCAGGATCGCGCGCTGCTCGAGCGCGTGTTCGTCAACCCGGACGTCCTGCACGAGGACGTCGCGACTGCGATGCAGCCGCCGCTCGCCGCCATCGACGCGTCGGCGACGATGGAGGAGATCTTCGGGACGCTCCAGGGTGGAACGAATGCCGTCGTCGTCGCCCGCGACGGAAAGCCGGTTGGCGTGCTGACTCGAAGCGACTTGCTCGAGTTCCTCGCGCACCGCCGCTAGCTCGGCCGACTCCCGTTCTTCTTCGCGCGCTCGCCGAGCTCCCTCGTCGCGATCAGCACCTGCCGGACGCCGTCCAGCAGCTCCGCGACGAGCTCGAGCCGCTGCTGCTCCGACCGCGAGCTCCAGCAGCTCCTGCTTCGACTCCGGCGCGAGCTCGACCTGAGCCGCGAGCCGGAACGAAAGCTGCGCCTCCTCCTCGTCGAGGTCGCCGCGCCTCCGCTTCGGCGGCCACCGCGAGCGCGCGAAACGACGACGACGGCACGCTCTACGGCCTCCGCGCCGGGCTCCTCCCAGTCGTCCTCCACCGGGCCGACCTCGGCGGTCATGAACGAGCGGCCGCGCGTCAGCTTCTCCACGCGGAAACGCTCGCCGCCCTCGACGACGATGTTCATGCGGCCGTCGTCGAATTGCTCGAGCACCTCGTCCACGCGCGCCCGCGTCCCGAGCTCGCGCACGCCGTCCTCGTCCGCGAACACGAGCCCGAACTCCGAATCGAGCTCGATGCACTCGCCGATCAGCTCGCGGTAGCGCGGCTCGAAGATGTGCAGCGGCACGCGCTCCGTCGGCAGGAGGACGATGCCGAGCGGGAAGAGGCCGAGCTCCATGCCGCCACAGGGTACGGACCGACGCGTACCATGGCTCGGTGGCTGCCGATCGTCTCGAGACCCTGCTCCGCGACCGCCTTCCCCGAGGCGGGCGAGCTTCACGTCGAGGACCGCACCGGCGGCGGCGACCATTTCCAGGTGACCGTCGCGACGCCGCGCTTCGCCGGCCTGTCGCTCCTCGAGCAGCACCGCCTCGTGAACGAGGCGCTCGCGGAGCCGCTGCGCGACGGCACCATCCATGAGCTTCGGATCAAGACGAGGGAGGCTGCAGCATGAGCGAGCTGTCGGATCGGATCAAGGACGTGATCGAGAAGGAGCCGGTCGCGCTCTTCATGAAGGGGACGCCGCAGTTCGTCGATGTGCGGCAACTCCGATCGCGCACTGCGTGCGCTGCGCGACGCAGGCGCACCCGTCACCGCCGTCGACGTCCTCCCCGACGCCGCCATCCGGCAGGAGCTCTCGTCGCTGTCCGGCTGGCCGACGATTCCGCAGGTGTTCGTCGGCGGCGAGCTCGTCGGCGGCGCGGACATCGTCCAGGAGCTGGCCGAGTCCGGCGAGCTGACGGGGATCCTCGAGGCGAAGCTCGGCGCGGCCTACCGCGACGACGCAGCCGAGCGCGTCGTCGACGTTCTCGCCCCGACCCAGCGATACCCGATCCGGTCCGGCGACTCGACGTCGCCGAGCCAGTGGTGGAAGTACGGCACCCACTCGAGCACGACCTCGTCGTACCGCGCGCGCAGCGCGCCGAGCAGGACGTCGTGCGGATGGAGGCCGGGATGCCGCCATCGCCACTGCTCGACCGACGGCGGCCCGTTCGAGTCCGGGCGCAGGGCACGCTCGGCGTCGTACCACGCCTGCAGCTCGGGATCGATCAGATCCCACGCGAACTCGTTCACGACGAGCAGCGGCGCGAGCGCAGCCAGATGGTCGACCGCCTCGGGGAGCGGCACGAGATGGTGGATGACACGGCCGGCGACGACCGCGTCGAACTCCCCGTCCACCTCGCGGAAGTCCGTCTGCCGGAAGTGCGGCCCGTCGGGCGCTCGCGGGTCGACGCCGATCGCGTCGTAGCCCGCGTCGAGGAGCGCGGGGACGACGCCGCCGCGGTCGCCGCACCCGACTTCGAGCGACGCGCGCCGGAGCCTGCGGCAGGTGATGTAGAACGAACGCCGTGAAGCCCATCGAAGTCAGCGTTGCAGAAGCGCGCCGCATCGCGATCCGCTCACAGCTCCTGGACGGCTCCGCCGAGAGCGTCCTCGAGACCGTGCGCCGACTCGGCTTCCTCCAGATCGATCCGATCTCGAGCGTTGCGCCGCCGCAGTACCTCGTCCTCTGGAGCCGCCTCGGGCACTACGACCGCGCGGAGCTCGACCGGCTGCTGTGGGAGGAGCGCAAGCTCGTCGAATGGCGCGCGTTCATCTGGCCCGTCGAGGATCTCCCGTTCCTGCTGGCGCGCATGCGCTTGTCGGTGAGCCGGCCGCGCACCGACTTCATCAAGCAGAACGCCGCGTTCCGGCGCTACGTGCTGCGCGAGCTCGAGCGTCGCGGCCCACTGCTCTCGCGCGACATCGAGACACACACGAGCAGGAAGGGCGCTGACCGCCACGACTGGTGGGGCTCGCGCCAGATGGGGTTGATGCTCGAGGTCCTCGGCGCGCGCGGCGAGGTCGCGATCGTCGGGCGACGTGGCGGGCAGCGTGTCTGGGACATCGCCGAGCGTTGGTATCCGAAGACCGAGCGGGTCACCCTGCGCGAGGCCGAAGCGCACTTCGACGAGAAGCGGTTCCGCGCGCTCGGGGTCAAGCTCGAACGCGGCCGCCTGCTCGCGCATCCCGACGCAGTGGACGGTCCCGTCCCGAACCGCATCACGTTCCTGTCGCCCTTCGACCGGCTGATCCACGACCGCGCGCGGACGGAGGCGGTCTGGGACTTCTACTACCGGCTCGAGATGTACGTCCCGAAGGCGAAGCGCGAGTACGGGTACTACGTCCTCCCCATCCTGCGCGGCGACCGCATCGTCGGCCGGATCGAGCCGGTGTACGACCGCAAGACCCGCGAACTGACGGTGAACGGCGTCTGGTGGGAGGGAAAGCCGGTTTCCGTGGCCAAGCCGCTACGGGACCTCGGCCGCTGGTTAGCATCGTCCTGATGGACTTCGAGACGCGCGCCATCCACGAGGGGCAGGAGCCGGATCCGGCCACCGGCGCGATCATCACGCCGATCTACCAGACCTCGACGTACGTCCAGGACGCGGTCGGCGAGCACAAGGGCTTCGACTACTCGCGCGTCAACAACCCGACGCGGACGGCGCTGCAGCAATGCCTCGCATCGCTCGAGTCGGCCGAGCACGGGATCGCGTTCTCGTCCGGCCTCGGCGCGGTGACGACGCTCATGCACCTCGTCGATCCCGGGCAGCGCGTCGTGCTCATCGCCGACGTGTACGGCGGCGTGTACCGGATGACGTCGCAGGTGTACGAGCCGAAGGGCTACATCTTCGACTACATCCCCGCCGACGAGTTCGCGAACCTCGGCGACCACCTCGACGACAACACGCGCATCGTGTGGATCGAGACGCCGTCGAACCCGCTGCTGAACATCGTCGACATCCGCGCCGCCGCCGACGCCGCTCACAAGGTCGGCGCGCTGCTCGTCGTCGACAACACCTTCGCGACGCCGTACCTGCAGCGCCCGCTCGAGCTCGGCGCGGACGTCGTCGTGCACTCGACGACGAAGTATCTCGGCGGCCACTCCGACGTCATCGGCGGGTTCGCCGCGACGAACGACCCGACGATCGCCGAGCGCCTGTACTTCCTGCAGAAGTCGCTCGGCGCCGTTCCCGGCCCGTTCGACTGCTGGCTCGTCCTGCGCGGGATCAAGACGCTCGCGTTGCGCATGCAGAAGCACTGCGCAGAACGCGACCGCGATCGCGCTCTGGCTCGCGCGCAGCGTCGAGCACGTGTACTACCCCGGGCTCCCGACGCATCCGGGGCACACGATCGCGTCGCACCAGATGCGCGACTACGGCGGGATGGTCTCCTTCCTCGCCGAGACACCCGAGGAGGCGGCCGAGATCGCGAAGAGCACGAAGCTCTTCCAGCTCGCCGAGTCGCTCGGCGGCGTCGAGAGCCTCATCGAAGTGCCCGCGCGCATGACGCACGCCGCGACAGCGACCGCGCCGTTCGCAGCGCCGCCGAACCTCATCCGCCTCTCCGTCGGGATCGAGTCGACCGAAGATCTGATCTCCGACCTCGAGCACGCACTGACGGTCGCGGCCGTTCGCGCGTGAGCGTCGTCTTCGTCGAGATTCCGTCCGGCTCGCGCAACAAGTACGAGTGGGACGACGAGCTCGGCGGCATCGTGCTCGACCGCCGCCTGTTCACGTCGATGACGTACCCGGCCGACTACGGCTACGTCGAGGGGACGCTCGCCGAGGACGGCGACCCGCTGGACGCGCTCGTGCTCGTCGCCGAGCCGACGTTCCCCGGCTGCCGCATCCGCGTGCGCGCGATCGGCGTCTTCCACATGAGCGACGAGAAGGGACCGGACGAGAAGCTCCTGTGCGTTCCGCTCGGCGATCCGTCGTTCGAGCGCGTCAGCGACGTGCACGACGTCGACATCGCGATGCGCGACGAGATCGAGCACTTCTTCCAGCGGTACAAGGACCTCGAGCCGTCGAAGAAGACGGAGACGCGCGGCTGGGGCAACCGCTCCGAAGCGGAGACCATCCTCGCGCAGGCGCGCGAGCGCGCCGCGAGCTAGGAGACGAGGAGTGCGGCGCCGAGCGCGCCGCCGTTGTCCCCGAGCTCGGTCAGCACGAACGCCGGCGGACGATCGTCGACGAAGAGGTGCGGTTGAGCCGCGGCGGCGATCCGTTCCACGAACGGCTGACCGAGGCGCGTGCCGAGACCGCCGCCGATGACCATCGCGTCGAGGTCGACGAGGTTCTCGACGGATCCGACGCCGGCGCCGAGCGCATCCACCGCCTCGTCGATCAACTGGCGGGCGAGCTTGTCGTCCTCCGCGAGCGCCGCCTCCCACACGCCGCTCGTGAGCCGGTTGCGACCGCGCTTCTTCATGATCGAGAAGAGCTTCGTCTTCGTTCCGGCCTCCTCGGCCTTGCGCGCTGTGCGCTCCATCGCCGCGCGCCCCGCGTACGCCTCGAGACATCCGCGCCGGCCGCACGGACAGCGGCGACCACCGAGCTTGACCACGATGTGGCCGAGCTCGCCGGCCGACCCGCGGCCGAGCCAGAGCTTTCCGTCGAGCACGAGCGCGCCGCCGATGCCCGTCCCCCACCACACGCCGAGAAACGAGCGGTACGTGCGGCCGGCGCCGAGGACGCGCTCCGCCTCGACCGCGACGCGCACGTCGTTGCCGATGCGAACGGGAATGCCGATGTCCTTCGTCAGCTCGGCGGCGAGCGGATACACGCCCTCCCAGCTCGGGAGGTTGCCCGCGCGCGCGAGCGTCCCCGCGGCGGTGTCGACCTCGCCGGGCGCGCCGACGCCTGCGCCTGCGAGCGCGGACAGCTCGATGCCTGCGGCCGACGCGGCCTCGCGCATCGCCGCGGCGAGCTCCGACACGACCGCGGCCGGTCCGCCGGCCGTCGGTGTCAACCGCCGCGCCTGGCCCTTGATCTCGTGCGCGTCGTCCACGACGATCGCCTCGATCTTCGTCCCGCCGAGGTCGAGGCCGCCACGCAACGTCATGGGCGGACCATAGCCCCCGTCGGAGAAACTAGTCCTGTGACCGAGCCGATCGACCTCCTCCACTTCGGCTGCCCCCGCTCGATCGGCTGCTACCTGATCGAGACCGAGGACGGCCCCGCGCTCTTCGACTGCGGGCCGAGCACGACCATCGCCGCGCTGAAGGCCGGGCTGGCCGCGAACGGGCTCCAGCTCCTGGACGTGCGGCATCTGCTGCTCAGCCACATCCATCTCGACCACGCGGGCGCCGCGGGAACCCTCGTGCGCGAGCACCCTGCGCTGCAGGTGCACGTCTCGAGGATCGGGGCGCCGCACCTGGTCGACCCGTCCAGGCTCGAGCGCAGCGCGCGCCGTCTCTACGGGGAGTCGTTCGACACGCTGTGGGGCGAGCTCGCTCCCGTCCCCGAGGGGAACGTGCACGTCGTGGGCGACACCGTCGTCGGGCTCGCGTGCTTCCCCACGCCGGGCCACGCGTCGCATCACGTCTCGTACCTCGACGTGGACGGAACGCTCTACGCGGGCGATGCCGCCGGCGTGCGCATCCAGCCGGGCCGGTACGTGATCCCGCCGACGCCGCCGCCCGAGTTCGACCTCGAGCTCTGGCAGCGCACGATCGACGAGATGGAGAGCCGCGACCCGGAACGACTTGCGCTCATCCACTTCGGCGTCGCGGACGATCCGCAGCGCCATCTCGCCGACCTGCGCCTCGAGCTGTACGACTGGGCGGAGTTCGTCCGCGGCGGCGCGTCGGAGGAGGAGTTCATCGAGTACTGCCGCGCCGAGCTCGCGAACGCCGGCGAGGACGCCGCGTACGACATCGCGATGCCGTTGTGGCAGTCGTACCGCGGCCTCGTCCGCTGGGCGGAGAAACAGGCGTGAACAGGAACTTCAAGTTGCTGTTCGCAAGCCGCGCGATCTCGTACGTCGGCACGTACCTCGCGCCGATCGCGGTGGCGTTCGCGATCCTCGACCTGCACGGCAGCGCGACCGCGGTCGGCCTCTCGTTCGCCGCGTGGACGCTCGCGCAGGTCTCGATGCTCTCCATCGGCGGCGTGCTCGGCGACCGCTTCCCGCGCCGCACGGTGATGATCGCGTCCGACGTCTCCAGCACGACCGTCCGCACGGTCATGGGCGTGCTGCTCGTCACCGGGCACGCGCAGGTGTGGGAGCTGATCGCGCTCCAGGGAGCCGGCGGCGCCTCGGTCGCGTTCTACAACCCCGCGTTCTACGGGCTCGTGCGCGAGATCGTCCCCACGGACTCGCTCCAGCGCGCGAACGGCTACCTCGCGATCGCGCGCTACGCCGCGTTCCCGCTCGGAGCGGCGGCGGGCGGCACGATCGTCGCGATCATCGGCTCCGGCACGGCACTCCTCGTCGATGCCGGGACGTACGCGGCCAGCGCGTTGCTGCTCTCGCTCGTGCGCGTGGACTCGGTCGCGCGCGCGACTTCGAGCTTCCTGCGCGAGCTGCGCGACGGCTGGAGCGCGTTCACCGAGCGACAGTGGGTCTGGGCGACGTGCCTGTGGATCTCGCTCTACTTCGTGTTCACGTACGCCCCGTTCTTCGTGCTCGGGCCGTACATCGCCAAGCACTCGATGGGCGGCGCGAGCACGTGGGGCGCTGTCGTCACCGGCGAGGGAGTCGGCGCACTGCTCGGCAGCGTCGTCGGGCTCAAGCTGCGCGTCAACCGTCCGCTCGTCGTCGTCAGCACGATCTTCCTGCCGACCGCCATCCAGAGCGTGCTGCTCGCGTTCCACGCGCCGGTCGTCGCGCTCGTGCCCGCGGCGGCGTGCGCCGGCTTCGGCTTCGCGTGCGGCTCCGTCGTCTGGGACACGGCGATGCAGCGGACGATTCCGCCGGACTTGCTCGCGCGTGTCGGCGCGTACGGCTGGATGTCGGCGATGGTGTTTCTCCCCGCGGGCTACGCGCTCGCCGGCCCGATCGCGACGGTCGTCGGCATGAAGGGCTATCTCCTGTTCGGCGCGGCGTGGCTCGTCGCGAGCACAGCGTTCCTCGTTCGTATGCCTGCGATCCGCGACTTCGTCTACGACGACGTGCCCGAGGCGATCGCCTCG